>SUXZ01000004.1 GCA_015060685.1 Mediterranea massiliensis
AAGTTTGTGCGAAATTAGCACAATACATTCATTTCAAAATCCTCCGTATAAACATATTGCCGTAAAATACTGAAATACAAATAATAAAAAATGATATTAACATATTCTTTGGGACAGCAGTGCAATGTATTGCGTCCGCAGTAGTCAAGTAGTTAGTAGTCAAGTAGTCAAGTAGGATAGTGTGGCCATCACTAATCGCTAATCACTAACCGCTAACCGCTAACCGTTCATCACTAACCGCTAACTACACTGCAAATATACAACATCGGGTAGGGGGTTGTCAAGTAAATCGGCGGATAGATTTTTTATTAACATTTGCCCTGCTCCAAATGTTAAAAGAATCCTTTCTGCCTGCCGAATGCACACCGCGCGCGCACGGAATTTTTTTCGCGGAGCTGCGCTGTGCTTTCGGTGGATGGGTGGTTTCCTTGTCCTCTTCCGAGCACAAAAAGTTCACAGTTATCTCAGTTCACAGTTTATTTTTCGCGCTATGCACCTCCAATAAGCAGCGGAAAACTACTTGTAAAGATATTTCATTATATATATAATATATTATATATATTATTATATAATCATTCGGGTTCATCTTTTCTTCGGGATTGAAAGGGGGTATGCAAAAAAATAACTGTGAACTGAGATAACTGTGACATTCCATAAAATGAAAAAATATTAATGAACATCCTTGTTTTTCCGAATATAATCGTTAACTTTGCCTCCACAACAAATTAAGAACGATGGGAATAGCAAAGAAATTAACACAAATTAACAAAATGGGGGGGGGTAAAAATTCCCACCTCATCGGCGTGTTGCGTTGCTATTCATAACCCCATAATCCCCCTTACAAGCATTTCTGGGCGGTTTGCTGCATCTTTTCCCCATGCAGCAGGCCGCCCTTTTTGTGTTGATTTGCAAACAATGGGACACCATAAACCGGAACATTTTTAATAGATAAACTAATATAAACAACTAAAAATTTAACGAAAATGAAAGAAACAGTATTTCAAGACTACGAAGCTCCACAGGTGGAGATAGTAGAAGTAGAGGTAGAACGAGGATTTGAGGCATCGGGTACACCTATTGATGACATGCCTTATGGTGGCGGATGGAGTTAAACAACAACTAAAAAAGATTACGAAGATGAAAAAGATTATGCTATTCTGTGCCGTTGCATGTATCCTTGCAGCGTGCAACAACGACAACGAAGTGTTGAACGAAACACAATACATCACCGAATTCAAGGCCGATTTTGGTGCCGATACCCGTATGACTGCAACCGCAGATAATGGCTTGAAGTTCGCTTGGCAAGAAGGCGATAAGCTCTATGTATTCCAAGCTGATGATCCAGATGAGTACTACAAGCTATATGAGTACGATGCAAATACAAAGACATTCAAAGCCAATACCGAAGCAGATGCATTGGTAGCTGATACTGAATATTTTGCTGTCGACCATATTAATAATTATGCAGAACCCTTTACTATCGTTGATGACCAGATTCAGTTCAAGGCATTTCTTTATACCGGTATGAGTGACGATGTAACCGAGATTCCGTTGATTAGCGATGTATTCACAGCTACAACAGAAGGCACCATTGCAGCTATGCACCACACCGTGGGCGTGGTAGAAGTGCCTGTTTTGTTGGACGATAGATCTACTTTTACAACCCTAAATAATTTAGGTTTCTATATTGCGGCAGGAAAAACTTCAGGTAATTTCATCGCAACTCCTGCATCGCCCTATTTTAAAGAGGCAACTGGTTCTGATGCAACCAATACATGGGCAAATAGCGTAACAGAATTAAGTACAACTGAAGCTACCTCTATATTTATCCCTGTGCTTCCCGGTACATATACCGATCCTGATTTGAATTATAACTGCGAGGGTGGAAGTCGCCAAATAAGTTTAGACGGCACATTGACCGTTGCGTGCGGTAGGGTTACCAAGATGCCCGTACAAACACTGTGGTTAAGAGATTAGTGTATATTTATTTGTTTATAGAAAAGGTTGCACTTCGGTGCAACCTTTTTTATACTATTAAAAACCCCTTAAAACGAATATTTATGAAACACCCTTTATCCGAAGAACAGCAACACATCTACACACACAGAGGTTGCTGTATGACCATGGAAATAACCAATTACTTTGCAGAAGGTGCCATTGTAAACCACGGACAGATGAACGTGGGCGGCGGCACCATAAACGTATATCAGGATGGTAAGGTGGTGCAGACCAGCGCGGAGGACGAACCGCTGGTGGCCGCCCTTACACCCATCTTCTATGGCTGCCCCGACGAGGCCGCCCGCTTCCTCGATGCCATCAAGGGAGCCAAGCCTACGCAGATAACCGCCCTGGTGAAACAACTCGTAAAAGAGAAAAAGATTAGCGATATGTCGTGCAACAAAACACTGTGGGAAATCCTACACGATGCGGGGCTATATCTGCTTACAAACCGCAACTGGAACACCCAAATTTCGGGGTAAACTTCCTCGGAAAATTCCCCGAACTTCCCCACCACTTCTTTCTTTTTCCTCGCATATAAAAGATTGCATTCATCGTGATGCAGTCTTTTTTTTTGCCCATACTTTTGTCTCACAATCGAACGAAAACGTGTCGGTTGTGAAGTAATTATTCACATAAAAAAATTTACGAAATGAAGAAGATTTTGAAAGTAGTGAGTCAAGGCGAGGCCTTCGACGTACAAAAGAAAGATGGGGGTACCATCAAGAAATGTACCTTGGTATTGCAAGAGGTGGGCGGACAATATGAGAACACCTTTGTGGTGAATCTGCTTGGTAACCTTGCCGGCTGCAAGTTCTACAAGGACGAGCTGGTGTATGCAGTGCTCTATTTCACCGTTCATGAGTACAATGGCAACGTGTATCAGGAGATTTCGGCAAAAGACGTTTTGAAAATTAATAAGTAGTCAAGTAGTTAGTAGTCAAGTAGTCAAGTAGGATTGTAGGGACGCAATACATTGCATCCGTAGTAGTCAAGTAGGATTGTAGGGACACGGCGTGCCGTGTCCGGTATACCGTTACCTACAAAAAAACAAACAATTATTTTTTTAACCCGAGTAAAGGTTTTGAGAGGAGTCTCCCGGAGTGAAAAGTGCGCACAATCTTCACAACTCCCAAGCTCACAATCTTTACAAAATTATGGAAATAAAAATTCAATTAGCAGACAGTGTTTATAAGAAATTAGTAAGTGGAAACGCCCGCGTACGCGGCACCATCGGATTGGTAAGTCCAACAGAGGGAAACTTCAACGCGCATCGTCCGTATCAACCCAAACCCGGCACAAAGTATGTGAAGCTGCCGCACGGCCGCGTCAGCGTAGGCCAGAAGCATGTCCGCATGACGCTCTGTGTAGGGTTGATGGAGGCGAATATCGTTCCGGCACAGGCCATCGTGGATGAGAGTTGCCAAGCCTCTGATTTCGTTGATTTAGTGCTTGAAGGAGAGTAAGGTATTCACTTTTTCTTTGTCTTGATACAAAGAAAAGTGACAAAAGAAAAATCAAGGCTGCACTTCCGGGGTTACTCCACAACTACTTTTAGCTAAAGCGCAAAAACTCGCTACGCTCAAACAGCCTGCGCTTCTTAACGCTAAAAGCAGCCGTTCCGCTTAACACCCCTACAGTGAGGCCGAAAAAGCCATCCGGATGGGTAAACATCCACGCAAACACGCCGCAGGGAAAGGGCCTTGGCGTAGGTGCGTCGGTGAGGGCTTTGCCAGGAGCGGGAAAGGAGCGATTGTTTGAACACGCAGTGTGAGTTTTAGCTCCGTCCGCTAATGGCTTTGCACGAATAGCACCGGAGACTCCAGCCCTTGATTTTTTTCTTTGTAACTTTCTTTTTGTATCAAGACAAAAAGGAAAGTTAGTAAAGACGAAAAAGTAAGAATTAACAATAAAAATAAAACTATGAATTTCGGAATAGGTAATAATGTAAAGAGTCGGGTGGTGCGCACATGCACCCCCGAACTCTTCCACCAAGCGGTGGATTCGAGAAAAGTGGCGCAAGTCTGCGCCGAGATAGCCGATGCACGCGAGATGTATCTGCGCGGCGAGCTGACCAAAGAGGAGTTTGAGACCAAGAAGGTGGAGCTGAAGAAACGCCTGCCCATCCTGACGCCACACGCCACGTTCAAGAACGAACGCCGGCTGAACGCGGAAGCGATACCCAGCGGCATGTCCATGTACGATTTGGACCATATCCCCAATCCGCAGGAGCGTTGGGCAGAGATAGCACCACGCAAGGAGGAACTGGGTATTGTGTTGGCGCACATCACACCCAGCACCGAGGGACTTCGCCTGTTCTTCATCATGCCGCAAGGGATGAACCTTGGCGAGGCGCAAGCGTGGATGGCAAAGCAGTTGGGCGATACCACCTACGATGTGTGCGTAAAGGATTATGCGCGTTCGTCGTTCCTCGTGCCGCGCGAGTATTTGCTGTTTGTGGATGAGGAAAGGTTGTTTAGTGAGGAGATGTGGACAGATAGCGATAAGGGTTTAGTGATTAGTGAGGAAACCGCTAATCACTCATCACTAACCGCTAAACACTCAAATACATTTCCAACGACTTACAAGGGCGTCCCGTATTCAGAAATCCTCCACGCAATAGCCGAAGAACTGGGTGGCGAACCGGAAGAGGGTGAGCGCAACGCGAAGGTGCTGCGTATGGCGAGCTCGCTTCGACACATCTGCGACAACAACGCCGAGTGGTTGATGGAGATTATCCCCACCTACGGATTGCCCGAGGAGGAGTGGAAGAAGACTATCCAGAATGCGTGCAAGGATGGGTTGAAGTATGGAACAACAAAAGTGCTGCAAGCAGCGCTTGCTAAGTTAAAAATTAAAAATGAAAAATTAAACGATGAGGAATCGCTCATCGCTAATCACTCATCGCTAACCGCTCCTAAAATGCCAACAAAGCTTCCATCGTTGATAAAGCTACTGACAAAGAACGTGCCGCAAGAGATGAAGGCGGCCGTGGCGCACGCCATCTTCCCCGCACTGGGTGCTCACCTGAACGGTGTCCGCTTCCGCTACGTGGACAATGTGGAGCACGAAGCCACCTTTATGTGTGTGCTCCTGGCGAAGCAGAGCAGCGGAAAGAGTGCGGTAAACAAACCGATTGAGTACATCCTGGCAGATATTCGTGAACGCGATGCGTACAACCGCGAACGCGAACAGGCGTGGAAAGATTCGCTGAATTCGAAAGGTTCGAACAAGGAGAAGCCGAAGCGACCGGACGATTTGTGCATACAAATTCTTTCGGCAGACATGACTAATGCCGCTTTCGTGCAACGGTTGGCCGATGCAAAAGGCAAGTTCCTCTACACGCAGATGGACGAAATAGAGTTGCTGGACCAACTGAAAACCTCCGGAAAGGGAAACAATGTGAGTCAGATTATCCGCCTGGCGTTCGATTGCGGATTGTACGGACAAGAGCGTGTAGGTTCGCAATCGGTCACCGCACAGGTGCGCCTGCGATGGAATTGGAACGCCAGCTCAACCATCCAAAACGGACGCGAGTTCTTCCGCAAGTCGCTCACAAACGGCACGCTGAGCCGACTGAACTTCTGCACCATCGAACCCAGTATGACCGACGAAATACCCGTTTACGGCACGTACGACGACGATTTTGCGCGAAAGCTGAAGCCGTACATCGACCGCCTGAACATGGCCACCGGCTTGGTGGAGTGTGACAAAGCGGTGAACTTGGCAAAGCAATTGCAGAAGGAAAATGCCGAAACGGCGGCACTGAGCGACGATGAAGCATTCGATGTGTTATCCCGACGCGCCAACGTCATAGCCTACTTGAAAGCGATGACGCTCTACATTGCAGAAAACAAGTGGACGAAAGAGATTGAGGAGTTTATCCGCTGGAGCGAGGAGTATGACCTTTGGTGCAAGATGCACTTCTTTGGCGAGGAACTGAATGCAAAAATCAATCAGGAGTACATCAGCGTGCATCGCGGTCCGCGCAACTTGTTGGAGCAGCTTCCCGATTGTTTCACCAAAAAGCAAGCGGAAGAAGTGATCAAGCGAAACGGAAAGAAATCTACGCCATCACACATATTATCCATGTGGAAGAACAGAAAGTATATCTATCTGAATGACGAAGGTTTGTATGTAAAACAGAAAAAATAGTTCACAGTTATCTCAGTTCACAGTTATTTTTATGCGTGGTTTACGAAACAACAACCCCCTGAATATACGCAACGGCTATAGTCGTTGGGAGGGAAAAGCAAAAAAGCAGACCGACCCCGAGTTTGTCTGCTTCCTGAACAAAGCCATGGGCTACCGGGCGGCATGGAAGATTCTTCATAGCTACATGCTACGCTTTCGCGACCGGGGGCAGCAGTTCTGCCTGAACAATATCATTGCGCGATGGGCACCACCCGGCGAAAACAACACCTCGCAGTATGTGCGTAGCATTATTCGCCTGACCGGTTATAAAATCTGCGGACAGCAGAACCTCCCTGCGCCCGACACAAAAGAGGGGCGCCGCGTGCTGACCGAAATCATCGCCGCCATGACTTGCGTGGAGAATGGCATCACGATGGACGAAGTGCCGCGCGACGACATCGACAAGGGGTGGCTACTGGCGTTTGCGTAGCCGAAAACAAAAAACGGTCGTTAGCATGCTAACGGCCGTTTTGCTGTTGGAGTACCAGGATTCGAACCTGGAATGACAGGACCAGAATCTGTAGTGTTACCATTACACCATACTCCAGTTTTCGTGCGGCAAAGATACGAAGATTTTATGAATAGCAAGCCTGATGGCTAAAAAAAATGAAAAAATGAAAGAGTTTTCCGTTTTTATGTGTTTGATAGAATAAATCGGCGTATATTTGCAGAATGTATTATATAATAATGTAGAATGAACGAAACAAAAGAATTAGTAAATCAGATAGTAGAAGGTATTCAAAATAAAAAAGGGGAACGCATTGTAGTGGCCGACTTGACCGGCATAGGCGACACGATTTGCAAGTTTTTCGTGATTTGCCAAGGAAACTCGCCCACACAGATTGCAGCCATCGTTGACGAGGTGCGCGACGTGACACGCGAACAGGTGGGCGTGAAACCCATTGCCGTGGACGGATTGCGAAACGCCGAGTGGGTGGCGATGGACTATGCCGACGTGCTGGTGCATGTCTTCTTGCCGGAAGTGAGGCAGTTCTACGACTTGGAACACCTCTGGGCAGATGCGAAGCTGACGGAAATAGCTGATTAACTCATACGGACACGGCACGCCGTGTCCCTACAATATCACTAACTCACTACCACACTAACTTACTACCACACTAAAAATGGAAACAAATAACAAGAAGCCAACTAACCAGGATAATAAGAAGAACAACATGCCACGCTTCAGCTTGAGCTGGCTATATTGGGCCATCGGATTGATGCTGCTCACGCTATGGTTTACCAACGAAAACGGCGTGGGAGCAGGCAAGGAGGTGTCGTACAACGAGTTCCAGGACTATGTAAAGAAGGGATACATCGAGCACGTTATAGGCTACGACGACAACTCGGTAGAGGCGTTCGTGAAGCCGGAGAACGTGGCGCAGGTGTTTGGTGCCGACTCCAGCAAGGTGGGACAGAAGCCGATGATTCTGACCGAAGCCCCCTCGCGCGAGAACCTGGGCGACTTCCTGGAGAAGGAGAAGGAGGCAAGCCAATTTGACGGCGCCGTCAACTATAAGAAGAAGGGTAGCCTGTTTACCACCATCTTGTTGCAGCTATTGCCCTTTATCATTATCATCGGATTCTTTATGTTCATTTCGCGCCGCATGAGCGGTGGCGGCATGGGCGGCGGCATCTTCAGTGTAGGAAAGTCGAAGGCGCAGCTCTTTGAAAAGGGCGACAACGCCTCGCGGGTGACCTTCCGCGACGTGGCCGGATTGGCGGGTGCCAAGCAGGAGGTGGAAGAGATTGTGGAGTTCCTGAAGCATCCGGGACGCTACACCGAACTGGGCGGAAAGATTCCAAAGGGTGCGCTGCTTGTAGGCCCTCCGGGAACCGGTAAGACATTGCTTGCCAAGGCGGTAGCGGGCGAAGCAAACGTGCCGTTCTTCTCGCTGGCGGGTAGCGACTTCGTGGAGATGTTCGTGGGTGTGGGTGCATCGCGTGTGCGCGACCTGTTCCGCCAGGCCAAGGAGAAATCGCCCTGTATCGTCTTCATCGACGAGATTGATGCCGTGGGACGCGCACGCTCGAAGGGTGCGGCCATGGGCGGCAACGACGAACGCGAAAACACGCTGAACCAGTTGCTGACCGAAATGGACGGATTCGGCTCGAACAGCGGTGTGATTATCCTGGCGGCTACCAACCGCGTGGATGTGCTGGACAAGGCATTGCTGCGTGCCGGACGATTCGACCGACAGATTCACGTGGATTTGCCCGACCTGAACGAACGCAAGGAGGTGTTTGGTGTTCACCTGCGCCCCATCAAGATAGACGAGACGGTGGATGTGGATTTGCTTGCACGTCAGACTCCCGGCTTCTCGGGTGCCGACATTGCCAACGTGTGCAACGAAGCTGCATTGATTGCCGCCCGACAAGGAAAGAAATTTGTAGGCAAACAGGACTTCCTGAATGCGGTGGACCGCATCGTAGGCGGATTGGAGAAGAAGACCAAGATTACCACCGAGGCGGAACGACGCTCCATTGCCATTCACGAAGCAGGACACGCCAGCATCTCGTGGTTGCTTGAACATGCCAACCCGCTGATTAAGGTAACGATAGTGCCGCGCGGACGCGCATTGGGCGCCGCATGGTACCTGCCCGAAGAGCGACAAATCACCACCAAGGAGCAGATGCTGGACGAGATGTGTGCTACACTGGGTGGACGTGCCGCCGAAGACCTCTTCTTAGGTCGCATCTCTACCGGTGCGATGAACGACTTGGAGCGCGTGACGAAGCAGGCGTTCGGCATGGTGGCGTACCTCGGTATGAGCGAGGCGTTGCCCAACTTGTGCTACTACGACAATAGCGAGTTCTCGTACAGAAGTCCGTACAGCGAAAAGACCGCCGAACTGATTGATATGGAGGTGAAGCGCATTGTGAACGAGCAGTACGAACGCGCCAAGCAGATTCTGAAAGAGCATAGCGACGGACATAACCGCCTGGCGCAACAGCTTATTGATAAGGAGGTTATCTTTGCCGAGGATGTAGAAGAAATCTTCGGTAAGCGTCCGTGGACTTCGCGCTCGGAAGAGATTATGGAGGCCAAACGCCAATCGGACAAGTTGAAGCGACTGGAGGAGTTGGAAGCGAAGTTGGCGGAAGAAGCCGAGGATGAGATAGAGGAACTGGAAGCAAAGTTGGCGGAAGAGGCCGAAGATGAGGCGGAAGAGCAGGCAAAGGAGAATGAAAACAAAAACGAGCTTTAAACGATGAAGAATTTTATAACACGAGCCATTACAGGCGTTTTGTTTGTGGTAGTATTGGTGGGTGCTATTCTGTATAGCCCCTTGTCGTTCAGTCTGTTGTTTACACTGATAGCGGCTCTCTCGGTGGCCGAGTTCGCTCATCTGGTGAACAATCATGCCGGTGTAACCATCAACCGCACCATCTCGGCATTGGCCGGTGCCTACCTGGTGCTGGCTTTTACAAGCTATTGCACTTCTACAACCGACTCGGTGGTGTTCTTGCCATACTTGCTATTATTGCTCTACCTGATGATTGCCGAACTTTATCTGAAACGCGAGAATCCGTTGGGTAACTGGGCGTTTACGGCGTTGAGCCAGCTCTATGTGGCGTTGCCGTTTGCGTTGCTCAACGTGTTGGCCTACCATCAGGATGCCGAGGGGGTTATCAGCTATAATCCCATTCTTCCGTTGTCGGTATTTGTCTTCATCTGGTTGAGTGATACGGGTGCTTATATGGTGGGTTCGCTCGTCGGCAAGAACCGTCTGTTCGAGCGTATCTCGCCCAAGAAGTCGTGGGAGGGTAGCATAGGCGGCGCGGTGCTTTCCATTGCATCGTCGCTGGTGTTTGCTCATCTTTTCCCCATCATGCCTACCTGGCAATGGGCTGGTTTGGCGCTGGTGGTAGTGGTTTTCGGTACGTGGGGCGATTTATGCGAGTCGTTGATGAAGCGTCAGATTGGCATCAAGGATTCGGGTACCATCTTGCCGGGACATGGCGGATGGTTGGATCGTTTCGATAGTGCTTTGCTGGCTATCCCTGCCGCCGTGGTTTACCTCTATTTCATCGCTACTTTGTAATTATACCTACCACCCCGGCTAAAGCCACCCCTCCTTCCGGAAGGAGGGGAATTTCAGGTAGCTTCTCATTTTGAATTCTCCTCCTTCTGGAAGGAGGAGTACCCCTTGTGGGGGAGGTGGTAGGTAGTATTCACTACGATTTCTTAAGCAAGGCAATCATTTGGCGGGCAGCATTCTGAGGCGCGCCTGCTTCTCCTAATCGTTGAGCCATGTAGTCGTATCCATCGAGCATGGTTTGACGATACGCGCCATTGTTCAGCAGATTATCCAGTTCGTGGCGGATGTTCTCTACCGTCATGGTGTCGGCCACCAACTCGCGTACCACCTCGCGATTGGCAATGAGATTTACCAGCGAGATGTACTTCACCGTTAGGATGTGTTTCTTTAAGAATGCTATCACCTTGCCGATGGGGGTGTGGTAGCAGACAGCTTGCGGTACACGGAACAGGGCAGTTTCCAACGTAGCAGTACCCGAGGTTACCAATGCCGCCTTGGCGTGCGACAGCAACGGATAGGTTTGTCCGAACACTATCTGAACGGGGTAGTTGCCGATATACTCCTTATAATAGGTGGGGTCTATGCCCGGTGCACCGGCCAACACCAATTGGTGGTCGGTGAAGGTGGCTGCCGCCTTCAGCATATCGGGTAGATTGTCTTTTATCTCTTGCTTGCGGCTACCGGCAAGTAGCGCAATGATGGGTTTCTCGTTCAAGTTGTTCTTTTGCTTGAAGGTGTCTGCATCCTCGGTGTAGCTTTGCTTGAAAGCGGTTACCTCGTCCATCGTAGGGTTGCCCACGTAGTGGATGGGGTAGTGGTGCTTGTCTTGGAAAAACTCTTGCTCGAAGGGGAGGATAGAGAAGAGCTCGTCCACATCGCGTTTAATGTTCTTGATGCGATACTCTTTCCACGCCCATATCTTGGGCGAGATGTAGTAATAAACGGGTATCTTTGTGTTGGCGTGGATGTACTTGGCAATGTTGAGGTTGAAGCCGGGGTAATCGACAAGGATTAGCACATCG
Organism: Mediterranea massiliensis; assembly: GCA_015060685.1. GTDB lineage: Bacteria > Bacteroidota > Bacteroidia > Bacteroidales > Bacteroidaceae > Bacteroides > Bacteroides massiliensis_B. The sequence continues at coordinate 11,258 of SUXZ01000004.1, forward strand.
GGTTGCCACTCCACAATGTCTTGTTTGCATCGCTTCATGTTGGCAAAGATGGTGCGCAGGTGCATCAATACAGGTACAAATCCCATATAGGCCAGCTCCTTGTAGTGCTTCACCATAGTGCTGCCTACGGCTTTCATTAAGTCGCCACCAAAGAAGCGGAACGATGCATCTGCATCTTCGGCTTTCAATGCCGCCATCAAGTGAGAGGCGTGCAAGTCGCCCGACGCTTCGCCAACAATCAAGTAGTATTTCATTTAAACCACGTTTTAAGTTCGTCAATAAGTGAGTATGCCGTTACATCCACCGTTACGGGTGTGATAGCTACGTAGCCGTTGGCCAGCGCCCAATGGTCGCTTCTCTCGTTATCGGGTTCGCTATCTTCGAAGTTTCCCGTCAACCAATAGTGAGTGCTACCACCTTTGCGTGTGATGGTTTCCCATTCGTTCACCCACTGACCTTTGGATTGTTCGCAAATGCGTATGCCTTTAAAGGATGGTGTGGTGGGGAAGTTTACATTCAAGCAAGTGAGTGCAGGCAATCCTTTCTCCAATACCATGCGTGTGATTTGTTGGATGTAGGGACCGCATGCTCCGAATTCTACATTCAAGTCGTGGGTAGTGATGGAGTAGCCGATGGATGGGATACCCTTCAATGCGCCTTCGATAACCACGCCCATTGTTCCCGAGTAGTGTACGTTTACCGCGGAGTTATCTCCATGGTTAATGCCGCCAATCACCAAATCGGGTTTGCGGTCGAGGATGGTGTGCATAGCCAACTTAATGCAATCGGTGGGTGTGCCGGAGCATTTGTAGATGGTTACACCTACTTCGCGGTTCACTAACTGGTAGTGGATGGGGATGTTGGTTGTCATTGCCGACGAGTAGCCGGAGCGTGCGCTATCGGGCGATACCACTACAAGTTCGCCTATCGGACGAAGGAATTTTATCAGTTCGCTGATGCCTTTCGAATAGAAGCCATCGTCGTTCGAGATAAGTATTAAAGGTCTGTTTGTATTCATTCTTTTTTCTGCTTATTTTCTTGGCAAAGGTAGTAAAAATGGTTAAACATTGGGTGTCGTATTGAATAAAACCCTATTTTTGCAACCGATAAATTGATTTAAATCATGGAAATCTTATTCGTCATTATTGGAATTATCTGTTTGGTACTGGGATTGGCCGGATGTATTGTGCCGATGTTGCCCGGTCCTCCCATCTCATACGTAGCACTGATTTTGTTGCATTTCACTTCACAAGCCGAGTTCTCGGTGCGCCAGCTCACTATCTGGTTAGTGCTGGTTGCCATTGTACAACTGCTCGATTATCTGGTTCCCATGTGGGGAAGCAAGTATATCGGCGGTAGCAAATGGGGGTCGCGCGGATGTCTGCTGGGTACCATCGTAGGATTGTTCTTTATGCCGTATGGCATCATCTTAGGACCGTTCTTAGGTGCGGTTGTAGGCGAGTTGTTGGGTGGAAATGATACGAACTTCGCCTTGAAATCGGGTTTCGGCTCGTTGCTCGGTTTCCTTTTCGGCACGTTGCTCAAGTGCATGCTTTGCGGCTATTTCGCTTGGGAATTCTTCTCGGCTTGGCTTAGCTAATTCTTCTTCCAGAAGGCAGGTGTGAATATCAGAATGATGGTGAACAGCTCCAAACGTCCCATCAGCATCAGGATAGACGATAGCCATTTGGCGGCATCGGGAAGTGCGCTCCACGAGTAGTCGGGACCGTATGCACCCAGTGCAGGACCGGTATTGCCGATGCTGGAGAAGGCTACACCTACCGCTTCCATAAACGGCACGCCCAACGCAAGCAGAATGAGGATGCTCAGGAAGACGATGAAGATGAAGAGGATGGTAAATGCCATGACGGTGAAACGGAGCGTAGGTGCAATGATTTGATTGTTGGCACGCACCGGCAAAACGGCATTGGGATGGAGCAAACGCTTGAATTCGGCTTTGGTGCTTTTCCCTAATATCACCAGGCGGATGCACTTCATACCTCCCGTGGTGCTTCCGGCACAGGCTCCAATCAACATCAGGATAGGCATGATGCCCCATGCTACGGCAGGCCATGTCATGTAGTCGCTTGTGATGAATCCGGTAGAAGTCTGGATGGATATTACTTGGAACAACGATGTGCGGAAGGCGGTTTCTGCATCCATCTGTGTGCTGAAGAACAATACAACGGCAATGAATAGCGTAAACAGACTAACGCAAGCGGCATAGAATTTCAACTCGCTATCTGCCATTACCTTTTTATATTTCCCCTTGAGGAAGGTCAGCATCAGGATAAAGTTGATACCCGAGATGAACATGAAGATGGATAATACATACTCGATATAGGGTGAGTTGTAGTAGGCTATGCTGTCTTGCTTGGTAGAGAAACCTCCGGTGCTGGTAGCGGTAAGCGCATGGCAGATGCTATCGAACCAACTCATGTCTCCCAATATCAAGAGGAAGAACAGGATGATGGTCAGACCGGCATAGAGTGTCCAAATCCAACGGGCGGTGACACCGATGCGTGGGTGTACTTTATCGTGAAGCGGGCCGGTGGCTTCGGCGGCAAACATCTGCACACCGTTGAAACCGAAGATAGGCAATACGGCAATGGTAAACAGGATGATTCCCAAGCCGCCTATCCATTGCGTCAAACTGCGCCAAAACAACAATCCGTGGGGTAGCTCTTCGATATTGTCAAGTATGCTTGCTCCCGTGCTGCTTACGCCCGACATGGTTTCGAAAAAGGCATCGGTAATGCTCGGAATATATCCGCTGAGGTAGAAAGGCAACATCCCGAAAATGGAGAAGATAATCCATGCCAACGATACGATGAGGTAACCGTTGCGCCGTGTCAGCTTGCGCGAAGCACCTCGGCCAAGGTACATGAGCAAACCGCCCACCGCGGAGGTGATGCCCGCCGTTATGGCAAATGCTTGCAAGTCGTCTTCGCCATAGATAATGGGGAAGATCAGGCAAATCAGCATCATAGCCGTAAGCAGTAACAGCAAGTGCCCCAGTATGCGGAATGTCATCTTCTTCTGTATCATCTCTTAGTTGAAATACTTTTCTACCTTCTTGATCATCATGTTCAAACAGAATACAATGACGTGGTCGCCTGCTTGTATCTGTGTGTTACCGGTCACCACGATACCTTCGCCGTTTCTTACCAAACCACCGATGCTTGTTCCTTTCGGTAGTCCCAAATCCTTTACAAGGTACTTGGTGATGGTAGCTCCCTCTTTAACAACAAATTCGGCTACGTCTGCATTGGCAAAGGTCAGGCTCTTTACGTTGCTCACGTCGGCATCGAGCATCATCTGATAGATGTGGTTGGCGGCAATCATCTTCTTGTTGATGACGGTGCCGATGTCCAAGCTTTCGGCCATACCGATGTAGTCGATGTTCTCCACTTCGGCAACGGTCTTTTCCACGCCCATGCGCTTGGCGGCAAGGCATGCAAGGATGTTTGTTTCCGAACTATCGGTCAGTGCTACGAATGCGTCGGTGTTTCTGATTCCCTCTTCCAGAAGCAGGTCCATGTCGCGTCCGTCTCCATTGATTACCATCACGTCGTCGTCCACCAGTTCGGTCAGCTTGTTGCAACGGTTGATGTCGTTTTCAATGATTTTCACCTCCATGTAGTCGGGTACGTACTGGGCGGTGCGTACTGAGATGCGGCTTCCGCCCATAATCATTACCTTCTTTACATCGGGATACTTCTCTTTGCCGGCTATCTTGCGGATGAGCGGCACGTAATTCCGTGTGGTGGTAAAGTAAACAATGTCGTTCAGCTTTATCATGTCATCACCTCGTGGGATGATGGTTTCGTTTTCGCGTTTGATGGCTACGATGTGGTAGGGTAGTTCGGGGCCTCCCAATTCGCGGAAGGGGATGTTCAGGATTTCGGCTTCGTGACGCATCTTTACGCCTATCAGTATCAGGGCACCTCCGCAAAACTCCCACCATTGGCGTATCCAACTCATGCGGATAGATGATGCTATCTCTTTGGCGGCCAGCATTTCGGGGTAGATGAGCGAGTGAACGCCCAACTCCTTGAAGAAATCCCTGTTCTTGGGTTGCAGGTATTCGTAGTTGTCTATGCGTGCTACGGTTTTTTTGGCTCCTAAGTTGGCGGCCAAGAGGCATGCGGTGGTGTTGCGACTCTCGTCGGGAGTAACGGCAATGAACAGGTCGGCATGTCCGTTTATCGTCTCTTTCAAATCTTTGATGGAGGTAGGCGATGCAACGGTGGTCATCAAGTCGAAGTTGTTGCTCAATGCGCTCAGCTTGCTCTCGTCCTCGTCCATGAGGATGATGTCTTGCTTCTCTTGCGACAATAGTTTGGCCAAGTGAGTGCCTACGGCTCCGGCGCCTGCAATGATTATCTTCATAACTAAATAGTTATTATCTTGTTTACTATGCTTTCTTCGTCCATCTGGCAAAGCTTATATAGTTCGGGCACCGTGCCGTGCTCGATAAACTTGTCGGGTATGCCTATCCGTTCGATGCTGGGTTGATAGTTGTTGTCGGCCATGAACTCGAGGATAGCACTTCCCATGCCTCCGTTCAATGCGCCATCTTCGATGGTGATGATTTTCTTGAATTGGCGGCCAATCTCGTGCAGCATCTCTTCGTCGAGCGGTTTCAAGAAACGGAGGTCGTAGTGAGCGACGCTTCTACCGCTTGCTTGTTCGGCTTTTGCGATGGCTTGTGTAGCTAAGTTTCCGATAGGTCCTAAGCTGATGACGGCTACGTCGTTGCCCTCTTTCAGCTTGCGTCCCTTGCCTACGGGTATTGCTTCGAGCGGACATTTCCAATCGGTCAGCACACCCCGTCCACGCGGATAGCGGATAACGAATGGTCCTTTGTCGGGCAGTTGTGCGGTGTACATCAACCGGCGCAATTCGTGCTCGTTCATGGGTGAGGAGATGGTCATGTTGGGGATGGTACGGAAGTAGGCCAGGTCGAATGCACCATGGTGCGTAGGTCCGTCTTCGCCCACCAAACCGGCTCTGTCCAGGCAGAGCACTACGGGTAGCTTCAGCAAGGCAATGTCGTGAATCACATGGTCGTAGGCACGTTGCATGAAGCTTGAGTAGATGTTGCAGAAGGGTTGCAATCCCTCTTTGGCCAATCCGCCGCTGAAGGTGGCGGCATGTCCCTCGGCAATGCCTACGTCGTAGGCACGATTCGGCATCTCCTTCATCAGTATATTCATCGAGCAGCCCGATGGCATGGCGGGTGTTACACCAACGATGTTCGGGTTTTGTTCGGCCAGTTCGAGTAGGGTTTCGCCAAATACATCCTGATAGCGCGGTGGCAATCCGCTGGTGTCCGACACGATGCGTTCGCCGGTATCGGGATCGAACTTGCCGGGCGCATGCCATACGCCGGGGTTCTTCTCGGCCGGTTCAAATCCTTTGCCTTTTGTAGTGTGCAGGTGGAGTATCTTCGGGCCGTCAAGGTCTTTTATATCGTGTAGCACCTGTGCCAACTTCTTCACGTTGTGTCCGTCGATAGGACCGAAGTAGCGGATGTCCATTCCCTCGAAGATGTTTTGTTGTTGGGCTACAATCGACTTCAAGCTGTTGTTGAAACGTAGCATGGTCTTGCGGCGTTTCTCGTTCATGATACCCACTTTGCAAAGTGCTTTGTAGGCTTTGAAGCGTAGTTGGTTATAGCGGTTCGAGGTGGTGAGGTTCAGCAAGTATTGCTTCATGCCTCCCACGCTTCGGTCGATAGCCATGTCGTTATCATTCAAGATGATGAGCATGTTGTTGGGTGTGGATGCGGCGTTGTTCAATCCTTCGAAAGCCAATCCGCCACTCATGCTTCCGTCGCCAATCACGGCCACTACATGTCTGTCCGTTTCGCCTTTGTGCTTGGCGGCTACCGCCATACCCAATGCGGCCGAGATGGAGTTCGAAGCGTGTCCGCACGCAAAGGTGTCGTACTCGCTCTCTTCGGGCGAGGGGAATGGCTTGATGCCTCCCAACTTGCGGTTGGTAGAGAACGAATCCCGACGGCCGGTCAGAATCTTATGTCCGTATGCCTGGTGTCCTACGTCCCACACAATGCGGTCGTAGGGTGTATTGTATATATAGTGTAAGGCTACGGTCAGTTCCACGGTGCCAAGGCTGGCGGCAAAGTGTCCGGGGTTGCACGAAACCTCCTTGATGATGTCTTCTCTCAACTCTTTGCACACCTCGGGCAATTGTTCCATATCCAGCTTGCGTAGCTCCTCCGGATTGTGCAGTGTATCAAGCAAACTATGTTTCAATATATCTTCTTCCATATCATATAGTCAACCTAATTGAATACAAAAGTAGTAAAACTCCTTGTATTTCCCACCTTTTTTGTGCCTTTTTCCGCTTTTCACCCCATATTTCACCTTGCCTTGCCCATCAACAACACCTTTCCACGCTGCTTCTTCCCCCTTTCTATCCATACTTGATGCCCTTTCTATGTAGGTTTGTCATATCAGCTCACGGCCGTGAGCCAAACCGCCAACCCGAGTGAGCCAAACCGCCAACCCGTGTGAGCCGAATCGCCAACCCGAGTGAGCCGTATAAAACATCCTATACAGAGATACCAAACATCCTACATAGTTGTGGCATTAAATCATCATGGCTGAAGTCTGATTTGCATATTGGCGATGAAATAACAATCACTTTTGGTAACATTGACGAATCGAAGGTGTCAAAACCTATCTCCGTCAGGAATTTTAATGATGTTGAAGCCGAACGGCAATTAATGTTGGATTCGTATCGGGAATTAAAACAAGAATTATTGAAAGAAGGTTTGCTGAAGGAATAGCGAACTACCAATAAAAATCGCCCGATTTATACTATTACCCCAAAAATAAATGTATCTTTGCAATCTACAAAAAAGATTGTAATGATGAATTTGTTTACCACCGTCGATATACCCGCTTTGCCCTCCTTGACGCATGCCCACCAGCTGATGCTGATAGGCTCTTGCTTTGCTACCGAGATGGGCGAGCGATTGCAACGCGCCAAGTTTGCATGCGATGTAAACCCTTATGGCGTGTTGTACAACCCCCTCTCCATTTCGCAAGCATTGAAGGAGATGCTGTCTGGAAAAGTTTATACAGTTACCGATTTGTATCAGCATGCCGATTGTTGGCATAGCCCGATGCATCATGGCGACTTCTCGGCACCTACCGCCGATGAGGCGTTGCAAGGCATCAACCGGCGGATTGCGATGGCTCACGACGAGTTGCAATCGCTTGATTACTTATTGCTTACTTTCGGAACATCTTGGGTGTACGAGGAGAAGGAGATGCATCGCATTGTAGGCAATTGCCATAAACTGCCCGAGCGTAACTTTGTGCGCCGACGATTGTCCGTCGAAGAAATCGTAAGCGAATACACATCGCTCTTTACCGGCATGACGGCTCGCAATCCGAAGTTGAAAGTCATCCTCACCGTCAGCCCCATCCGCCATGTGCGCGATGGCTTGCACGACAATCAGCTGAGCAAAGCCACCCTGCTACTGGCCATCGACCAGTTGCAACAAGCCTTCTCCGAAAGGGTGTTTTACTTCCCTGCCTACGAGCTATTGATGGACGAACTTCGCGACTATCGTTTCTATGCCGACGACTTGGTGCATCCGTCGCCAAAAGCCGTCGAAATGGTATGGCAACGCTTTGTACAAGCCACTATGAATGCCGATACACAGCAACTGATGAAACAATGCAATAACCTTGCTCAAGCCTTGTCTCATCGCCCACTTCAGCCCCAAAGTGAAGAAAATAGACGGTTTTTGCAACAAATAATGTTAAATATAGAGGAACTTTCAGAAAAATATCCGTACTTAGACTTCCAAAACGAGAAAACACTATGTCGTACACGATTGAACAACTTGCAGAAGTAATCGGTGCCACCCGAAAAGGTGAGGCACCGGCGAGCATTGCCTGGCTATTGACCGATAGCCGTTCGCTCAGTTTTCCGGAAGAGACACTCTTCTTTGCGTTGGTAAGCAAACGCAATAGCGGAGTGAAGTACATACCCGACCTGATTGAACGAGGCGTGAGAAACTTCGTCATCAGCCGCTCGGCCGCAACCAAAGAGAAGGAGCATCTTCCTGTCCAGCCAAACCTGAACTACTTGGTGGTGGATTCGCCTCTGAAAGCCCTCCAACAACTGGCCAAGTGGCACCGGGCTTCGTTCAATCTGCCCGTTGTAGGCATTACGGGTAGTAACGGTAAAACCATCGTTAAGGAGTGGTTGCATCAGTTGCTCACCGGCCATCGCATGGTGGTGCGCTCGCCACGAAGCTACAACTCGCAAGTGGGGGTGCCGCTATCCGTATGGCAACTCGATGAGCAAGCCGAAGTGGGCATTTTCGAAGCAGGTATCTCCGAGCCGGGCGAGATGGATGCTTTGCAAGCTATCTTAAAACCATCTATCGGTATTTTGACAAACATCGGTGGCGCACACCAGGAGAATTTCTTCTCGTTGCAGGAAAAATGTTACGAAAAGCTGACGTTGTTCAAGGATTGCGACGTGGTGATATACGATGCCGACAATGAGTTTATTGCCAATTGTGTGCAGAAGAGTATGTTGCCTGCTCGTGAGATAGCTTGGAGCAGACAAGATGCCGAGCGTCCGCTATACATCCGCCGCATCGAAAAGGCCGACGAATATACCCGCATCACCTATGTCTATCTGGGTATGGAGAATAGCTACCAACTACCCTTTATTGACGATGCATCCATCGAAAACTCATTGCATTGCCTGGCGGCATGTCTATACCTGATGCTTCCGCCCGAAGCGATTACCGAACGGATGGCGCACCTCGAGCCGGTGGCTATGCGCTTGGAGGTAAAAGAGGGTAAGCGGGGATGCCTCCTGATAAACGATAGCTACAATAGCGATTTGGCTTCGCTCGATATTGCACTCGACTTCCTCTATCGCCGCTCGTTGAGCAAAGGCCTGAAACGTACACTAATCCTATCCGACATCTTGCAAACGGGCAAGAACATCCCAACACTCTATAGGCAAGTGGCGCAATTGGTGCATAGCCGTGGCATCGAACGCATCATCGGGGTGGGTAGCGAGATTGCTCTTTGTACGGAGATGTTCGAGATAGAAAAACAATTCTTCCCCACTACCGCCAAGTTGTTGCAAGCCATAGACAAAGGCGAAGTGAAGTTGCGCGACGAGATTATCCTGATAAAGGGCGCGCGGAAGTTTGGTTTCGACGAACTGACCGAGGTGCTTGAAAAGAAAGTACACGAAACCATCCTTGAGGTAAACTTGCAGGCCATGGTGGATAACTTGAACCGCTATCGTGCTTTCTTGCCGGCCGATACGAAGGTGACTTGCATGGTCAAGGCTTTTGCCTATGGTGCCGGTTCGTACGAAGTGGCAAAGACATTGCAAGAACATCGGGTGGACTATCTTGCCGTAGCCGTAGCCGACGAAGGCGCCGAGTTGCGACGGGCAGGAATCACGGCCAACATCATTATTATGGATCCGGAACTGACCGCCTTCAAAACCATGTTCGACTACAAACTTGAGCCGGAAGTATATAGCTTCCACCTGCTCGAAGCATTGATAAAGGCGGCCGAGAAGGAGGGGGTAAACAACTTGCCTATCCACGTGAAGATAGATACCGGTATGCATCGCTTGGGATTCGTACCCGAAGAGATGCCCCGACTCATCGAACGCTTGCGCACACAACGTGCCGTGATTGTACGTTCGGTATTCTCGCATTTTGTCGGTAGCGATTCGCCTCTGTTCGATGACTTCTCGCACGAACAGATAGCCAAATTTGAACAGGCTTCTGCTGCTTTGCAAGAAGCTTTTTCGCACAAGATATTGCGCCACCTATGCAATACGGCCGGCATTGAGCGTTTCCCGGAGGCTCACTACGATATGGTGCGCTTGGGATTAGGTTTGTATGGCATCAGTCCCATCGACAATACCATCTTGCATAATGTTAGCACGCTGAAGACAACCATCTTGCAGATACGCGATGTAGCAAGTGCCGATACGGTGGGGTATAGTCGCAAAGGGGTGTTGCAACGCCCTTCGCGAATAGCCGCCCTGCCCATTGGATATGCCGATGGTTTGAATCGCCATCTTGGAAATGGTGGTGCTTATTGCTTGGTGAACGGACAAAAGGCTTATTATGTGGGAAATATCTGCATGGATGTATGCATGATTGATGTGACCGACATTGATTGTCGCGAAGGTGATATGGTGGAAATCTTTGGCGATAACCTGCCCATCACTCACTTGTCCGATGCGTTGGGAACCATCCCTTACGAGGTGCTCACTACCATCTCCAACCGGGTAAAGCGCGTCTATTTTCAAGGATAGTTGCTGAAATCGGTATTTTTATATTATATTTGCAATTAAATTAATTAATGAAAGTTATGAAAAGCATATTTTTATTTATGAATTTGGGTGCTTCAGAACTCATAATCCTCTTGTTGGTAATCCTGTTGTTGTTTGGTGGTAAGAAAATTCCCGAACTGATGAAAGGATTGGGTAAAGGTGTGAAGAGTTTTAAAGAGGGCGTGAACGAAGCAAAAGACGAAATCAACAAGGCAAAAGACGAGATTAAAGAGGACGTGGAAAGTAAGTGATTAGCCGTTTTTAGTGTTTAGTGATTAGCCGATTTTATCACTTATCACTAACCGTTAATCGCTAAATATTTTTTGTCTATGGCTGCTCCGGAGATGAGTTTTTGGGATCACTTGGACGTGTTGCGCCAAGTGCTGTTTCGCATTTTGGGTGTATGGCTCGTGTTGGCCGTAGCCTACTTCGTTGCTATGCCTTTTCTCTTCGATCAAGTCATCCTTGCCCCTTGCCGTAACGACTTCTTCTTCTATCAGTTACTGCGCGACGTGGGTGCTTATTTCAACCTTTCGGGCGACTTCTTTACACAAACATTCAGTGTAAAGCTGATAAACATCAATCTTGCCGCCCCCTTCTTTATCCACATGTCCACCGCCTTTTGGATGTCGGTGGTAACGGCTACTCCTTACCTCTTTTATGAATTGTGGAAATTCGTCAGCCCCGCTCTCTATCCCAACGAACGTAAAGGAGTGAAGAAGGCTCTCTGCTTGGGCACGGTAATGTTCTTTGCCGGTGTGGTTATCGGCTATTTCATGGTTTATCCCTTGACTCTTCGTTTCCTCTCTACCTATCAACTCAGCACGGCCATCGAGAATCAGATATCCTTGAACTCCTACATCGATAATTTCATGATGTTGGTGCTTTGTATGGGCTTGGCTTTCGAACTTCCGTTAGTCACTTGGTTGCTTTCGTTGCTGGGGTTGGTACATAAGGAGTTTTTGAAGAAATATCGTCGGCATGCCGTTGTGTTGCTCGTTATCCTTGCCGCGGTCATTACTCCTACGGGCGATCCCTTTACACTTACCATTGTAGCCGTGCCGTTATACCTGCTTTATGAGCTCAGCATTCGCATGGTGAAATGCAAACCAGCCACCTGACGATGGAAACCATCAAACGACTTCGGGTTTGCTTTCACGAGGCAGACAATACCTATTTATATGTATCGCGTAGAGGCGATGACACGACTACACGCCTCTCTGTTCGCTATAATGTAGCGGGCATAAACGATGCGTTTGCGCCAACGTGTGATTTGTTATGGCCTGGTGCTACGTTGAACTTACTCGATGTGGCGGTGGATGAACAAGGCATTCTTACACCTCGTTTATTTATTTTAGAGCCCGATTACTTGTTAGACATCAGTTCGCTGGCCGAGTGTTTCCGTGAGTATGGACACCATCCGGCCAACTATATGCACGCCCGCTTGCAACCGTCCGAAAACACCATGCCATTGCTATTGGGAAACATTGCCAACCTCTTTTTGGACGAGTGGATACATAGCGAAGAGGAGCCCGATTACCTGACGGTGATGAAAAAGGCATTCCGTAGTTACCCGATTGAATTGGCATCGTGCATCGATTTGCAAAATACCCTTAAGGAAAAAGAATTTTTCCAGGCATGCAAAATGCATTTCGAACACATACGGCAAATCGTGAACGAATCATTTGGGTTGCCTGACTATCGTTTGAATAAGCACGATGCTTTGTTGGAGCCCTCCTTTATCTGCGAGCCGTTAGGATTGCAAGGTCGTTTGGACTATATGCAACGCGACATGAGTGCGTTCATCGAGATGAAGTCGGGTAAGGCCGATGAGTTTTCACGCCGCGGCGGTGTGTTGCCTAAAGAGAACAATGGCGTGCAGATGTTGCTTTATCAGGCTGTACTTCAATACTCGATGGGACGGAATCATGCGGATGTGAAGCCTTATTTACTATACACTCGCTATCCGTTGCTTTGTCCGGCAAGTGAATCTGTTTCGTGGAAGAAACTGTCGGAAGTGCTTGATGCTCGTAATCTCATTGTAGCCAACGAATATGCCATTCAATTAAGGAATAATCCGGCTTATGTGGCCGAAAAGATAAAGGAAATCACCCCCGATGTATTGAACCAACGAGGGGTGAATAGTGTGTTATGGCAACGATATCAAGCACCACAAATAGCTGCCTTTGGTGAAAAGATAAAGACCCTATCGGGTTTAGAGTACGACTACTTCTGCGCGCTTTACAACTTCATTACTTGTGAGTTATACTTAAGCAAGGCCGGTGAATCGGACTATGAGCGTTATGCAAGTGCTTCGGCTTTGTGGTTGGCTTCGTGGGAACAGAAGTGCATGGCGGGAGAGATACTTTACGACTTGCGGTTGGTGGACAACCAGGCGCATCGGATGCGCAAGCCCTATCTGTTGTTGAAACAACAAACGGATACAGATACCGCCGAATGGTTGTCCAATTTCCGTTTGGGCGATGCCGTGGTGCTTTATCAACGCAATCATCCCTCCGATAATGTAACCAATAAACAGGTGTTCAAAGGTAACATCGAAATCCTTTCCGATGGTGAGGTGGGCGTGCGTTTGCGCTCGCCACAACGCAACAGGCACGTATTGTCTCCGGATAGCCTTTATGCCATCGAACACGACTACATGGACACGGCATTCCGAAGCATGTATCAAGGCCTGGCAACCTTCTTGGATGCACCGGCCGATCGTCGTGACTTGTTGTTGGGTGTGCGCCCTCCAATGTTCGACTCCTCTTTGGATGATGAGATAGCCTCTGCTACCGATGACTTCATGCGGGTGGCCTTGAAGGCCAAAGCGGCTCAGGATTACTTCTTGCTGATAGGCCCTCCGGGTACGGGCAAGACATCGCGTGCTTTGCGCCGGATGGTGGAGCTCTTCCATGCCGATGGCAAACAGTTGTTGCTGATGGCCTATACCAATCGGGCGGTAGATGAGATATGCAAGGCGTTGGCTTCCATTCAGCCTCCTTTGGATTTTATCCGCATGGGTAGTGAGTTGGCTTGCGATGAACACTATCGCTCACACTTGGTAGAGGAGGTGTTGGCCGATTGTGCTAACCGCCGGCAAGTGCAGCAACGGTTGTCCGATTGTCGCATCTTTGTGGGAACCGTGGCAACACTATCCAACAAACCCGACCTTTTCCGCTTGAAACACTTCGATGTAGCGATTATCGATGAGGCTTCACAGATATTGGAACCGCAACTGCTTGGTTTGCTTTGTCAACGGGATGCATCCGGCAAAAAGGCTATCGATAAGTTTGTCATGATTGGCGACCACAAACAACTTCCGGCGGTGGTGTTGCAACCCGATGAACAGACTGAAGTGTGCAACGAGGATTTGCGTAAGATGGGCCTGACCAATTTACGTCATTCGCTTTTCGAACGTTTGTATCGTTCGCCTCATACCTCTTCGCGATCGGTCGATATGCTTTGCCGGCAAGGGCGGATGAATCCACAAGTGGCATACTTCCCCAACGATGCTTTTTATGCCGGTAAGTTGGAGATTGTGGGCCTACCTCATCAATGCGACGAATTGTCTATGCCTAAGACTACAGATGAGTTGACGGATTATCTGGGTAAGCGTGTTGCTTTCCATCCCTCTATCCCCGAACCGCAACAGATGCCTTTGAAGTACAATCGGTGCGAGGCGGAGTGGATTGCCCGCTTGTCTGTAGCCATCTATCACCATTATATGGATGTCTATGGCGAGTTTATACCCAATACAACGTTGGGTATTATCGCCCCATACCGTAATCAGATTGCATTGATTCGACGCGAGTTGGCTAATACCGGTATCGAAGCCTTGTGCCGCATTCATGTGGATACGGTAGAGCGTTTTCAAGGTAGCGAACGCGATGTAATTATCTACTCATTCTGTGTCAATCATCCGTCGCAATTGAAGTTCCTTTCTAACTTGATCGAGGATGATGGTGTGTTGATTGACCGTAAACTGAATGTCGCACTTACCCGGGCACGCAAGCAGATGTTTCTTACCGGGGTGCCCGAATTGCTTGAACAAAACCCAATCTATGCGCGTTTGATGAATAGTTTGCAAGTAAAAGTGAAAAAATAGTAAACTTATTTGCTCTTTTTTCGGCTTTCTCCTATCTTTGAGGCAACTTTTATCGAAATTAACTAATACTTATATACTATGAGCCAAGAACTGATTATGAATGCCAACCCATTGGTGGCATTTTTGAAAAAGCCGGCTACGCAATTTACGAAGGCCGACATTATTTCCTACATTCAGGAAAATGAAATTACCATGGTGAACTTCATGTATCCGGCAGGTGATGGCCGTTTGAAGACACTGAACTTCGTGATTAATAATCTGGAATATCTGGACACGATCCTCACTTGTGGCGAGCGTGTGGATGGTTCAAGCCTCTTCTCGTTTATCGAAGCGGGTAGTAGCGACCTCTATGTTGTGCCTCGTTTCCGTACGGCTTTCGTCGATCCGTTTGCCAACGAACCGACCATCGCCATGCTTTGTTCATTCTTTAACAAGGATGGTCAGCCCTTGGAAAGTTCTCCCGAATATACCTTGCACAAAGCTTGCCGTGCCTTCAACGAAGTTACCGGCATGGAATTCCAAGCCATGGGCGAGTTGGAGTATTATGTAATTGCCCCCGATGCCGGATTGTTCCCTGCCGTTGACCAAAAGGGTTATCACGAGTCGGGTCCTTATGCAAAGTTCAATGCGTTCCGCAAAGAGTGTATGACCTATATCGCCAAGGCCGGCGGTATGATTAAGTATGGTCACTCGGAAGTGGGTAACTTTACGCTCGAAGAGAATATCTACGAACAGAACGAAATAGAATTCTTGCCAATCTATGCCGAATATGCAGCCGAACAATTATTGATTGCCAAATGGATTATCCGTAACTTGGGTTATGAATATGGTTACGATGTAACCTTTGCTCCGAAGATTACTGCTGGAAAGGCCGGTTCGGGCTTGCACATCCACATGCGCATCATGAAGGATGGAGTAAACCAAATGTTGTCGGGCGGTATCCTTTCAGAAACTGCACGCAAGGCCATTGCTGGTATGATGACACTTGCACCATCAATTACCGCCTTTGGTAATACCAATCCTACATCCTATTTCCGTTTGGTTCCTCATCAGGAAGCACCGACCAATATCTGTTGGGGCGACCGTAACCGTTCGGTACTTGTACGCGTACCATTGGGCTGGACGGCTAAAACCGATATGTGCGCATTGGCCAATCCGTTGGAAGAACCGAAGGTGTTGGATACAACACAAAAGCAAACCGTGGAAATGCGCTCACCGGATGGTTCGGCAGACATCTATCAGCTGATTGCCGGTTTGGCCGTTGCTTGCCGTCATGGTTTTGAAATCAACAATGCATTGGAAGTAGCATCTAATACCTATGTGGATGTGAATATCCATAAGGCAGAGAATGCCGATAAGTTGGCTAAGTTGGCACAATTGCCCGTTAGTTGTAGCGAGTCGGCCGATTGCTTGGAAGCACAACGTGCCGTTTATGAGAAATACAACGTATTCAGCCCGGCGATGATCGATGGTATCATCAAGAAGTTGAAAGCATACGATGACTCATACCTCCGTGCCGAAGTGGAACTGAATCCGGAAGCCATGCTTAGCATGGTTCGTAAATACTTCCATTGCGGATAATACATTCCTATACTGATTATATACGCCCCTTGTCAGATTACCTTTCTGGCAAGGGGCATGTTTTGTCTGGTTGTTGTTATTAGGATATTATCCTGCAAAAAAAGCCTGCACCCTTGTGGATGCAGGCTCTTTTGATTTATGAGGAAGTTACATTATTCAGCAGAAGTAACCCAACCACCCCAAACTTGTTGCATTTGATCATTTACATCAAGTATACTTTGTGGGATTGGCCAATATTCGTGCTTGTTCTTGATAAATTCAATATTAATTTTCTTGATATCTTTCCAAGGATGACGAACTTCGTAAACCAACTTGTGAGGCTTAGTACCACCTGAAGTCCAGTATTCGTCGAATTGATAAGGGATGTTGTCAAGAACCTTGTCATAGCATTCCTTAGCAATACCCCAACGAACGATATCATGCCAACGGCAGCCTTCGAACCAAAGTTCGTATTGCTTTTCGTCTTGAAGTACTTGGAGGTTAACTGATTCTGAAACAGGTGCACCGGCACGTTGTTGAATCTTGTTGATGTACTTCTTTGCTTCAGCAGGAGCTTCTGTTAAGCAAGCTTCAGCATAAATCAAGTAAGCTTCACCCAAACGAGCAAGACAGAAATTAGTTTGATTACATTCAGAGCCGATAGAAAGGTCAACATCGTTAGGATGACACATCATCTTCACTTCCATCACATCGCTACGAGCGAACGAACCGTTAGAGTTTCTGATACCACGTTCTGGGTCGAATTCCTTTTGTTCACGAGTAGTGCAAGTAGCATCGCTTCTCCAACCGCAGAGTTCTTCATCGTAGAAGAATTCGTCTGAAGTCAAGAATGTAGCTTTACGACGGTAGCTATCACCTTCGTTAGCCAACATCTTGTGAGCAAATTCATGGTTGATTGAACCACCTCCCCAACCACCGGTTGAGCAGATTTGTGGATTCAGACCTTGACCTACGATGTCGTCACCACGCCAGTTCAATACGTTGGCAACCATCCAACGACCACGGTTAATGTTTTCCCACCAACCGCCAAGGTCATTGTTTGCAGTAAAGTTAAATTCGAAAATCTTTTCTTCACAACCATCACCTTCTACGTGGAAGAGGTCGCGGAAACGTTCACCCGGAACAAGGTCGTAGTTTGAAGACTCAACAAGTGGCTTCATTACAGAAACGACCTTAGCATTGTCACCGGCAAAGAGGGCAGACTTACCTGCAACGAAACGAGCAAAACCTTCTGTTGCAATCCAAGCACCTTCTTTATCATCCTTACCGTTGCGTTTAGGAAGGTCAGGGATTGCTGCTTCACATTCAGCAACACACCAATCGAAGATAGCCTTTTGTGATTCAGCATTCACCGGTTTGTCGTCAACAATAAGGTGATCTACCAATGGTGGACGATAATATACCTGTGCAGCCAACATGTGTGCCCATGCACGCATTACGCGAGCTTGTGCCACTGCTTGCTTCTTGATTTGAGTATCAGCAGATTCACCAAAATAGTTGATTACAAGGTTTGCAGAGTAGATAGCCTTATAAATGTGATTATAAAGTGTACCGATTGGAGCAGAACTTGGGTCATAGTTGAATTCATTCACAACGCGGAAGTCAGCGTGGTCGCTAGTATCACCACCGGCAGCAAATACGTCGTCAGCCGAGTAGTTCAAACCCATGATATAGGCATTCCAAATACCTTCACATTTAGCAATTTCTTCAAGATAAGAAGTATACATAGCAGTCACAGCCGATTCAGCATCCGCATCGGTCTTATAGAAACCATCGATAGGGTCTGTTCCTTTTTGTGGAATATCGAGCATGTCTTCGCATGAGTTCATGAACATCATACCCGAAAGCAAAGCGATAGAATAAATTATCTTTTTCATATTTCTATTCGTTTTTTATTAATTAAAATGTAACACTTACACCCAAAACTACCTTGCTCATAGTAGGATATCCACCCTTGTCAAGACCTGGGCCGTTAAAACTTGAAGTAGTTGTTTCTGGGTCGAGACCTGGATACTTAGTGAATGTGAAGAAGTCGTCGAGTGAAACGTAAACACGTGCATTTTCTACGAATGCCTTCTTAGTGATTTGTTTAGGCAATGTGTAACCCAATTGGATTTGCTTGATCTTGAAGAATGAGCCATCGTAAACCATTGCAGAAGAACGCCAGAATGTACCAGAACCAGCTACAGTGTTAGCATCAGGAAGTTTCTTAGACTTGAAGTCGTCGTATATACCCTTAGCGAAGTTGTTCCAACCTGTACGGTAGAGACCATAATATACATCGTTACCAGCAATACCACTACCAAAGATAGTAAGGTCGAAGCCTTTGTATTCACCACTCAATGTGATACCGTAAGTCAATGAAGGAAGA
This sequence comes from Mediterranea massiliensis, assembly GCA_015060685.1. Taxonomy (GTDB): domain Bacteria; phylum Bacteroidota; class Bacteroidia; order Bacteroidales; family Bacteroidaceae; genus Bacteroides; species Bacteroides massiliensis_B. The sequence continues at coordinate 29,686 of SUXZ01000004.1, forward strand.
CCAGAACCGATGTTAGTCATATCACCTTCTTGTGGGTCGTTAGTCAACCCACCATTAGCATCGTAATATTGAGGAGCACCATTTTCATCTCTGCCGGCATATTTATAACCACGCATATACCAAAGAGGTTGTCCTTCTTCGAAGTAGCACCTAATTGTTTCAGGGCTTGAACCATCAACAACACCACCTTGGATGCGGTCAGAATCCAAATAAGTTACTTCGTTCTTCAATGTAGCCAAGTTAGCTGATACGCTATAGTTGAAGTCACCAATTCTGTCTTTCCAGGTCAATTCCATTTCGAAACCACTGTTCTTGATTTCACCGGCATTCATTGTAATAGTGCTCACACCGGTTTCAGGCATTGCAGTAGCATTGATAAGAAGGTCCTTAGTAGTCTTGATATAGTAGTCGAGACCTACAGACAAACGGTCGTTCAAGAAACGGAAGTCAGCACCGAAGTCGATTTGTTCTGAAGTTTCCCAAGTCAACTTAGGATTAGCAATACCGTTAGGCATTGAACCATAAGTAGCTGAGTTAGAAGCACCATATTGATACCATTTGCTGTTAGTAGCGATACCAGAAGTGTATGAGTAGTTACCCAATACATTTACGTTACCGTTTTGACCCCAAGATGCACGGAGCTTACCAAATGACATGATAGATGGATCGATAAGATCTTTGAAGAATTCTTCGTTAGAGAATGTCCAACCAGCAGATGCAGAGAAGAACTTACCCCAGCGATTGTCCTTAGCCAACTTAGAAGAGTCGAATGCGTCGGCACGGAAGTTAGCTTGTACGCTATAACGGTTGTCGTAGCTATAAGTTACACGACCGAAGTAAGAGAGCGCGCGAGTCATATTAGGAGCACCATTGAAGCTCTTTGAAGTATCTGAATTACCATTTACATAGTTCAAATAGATATAGTTAGGAGCGTATGAAGTAAGGATGTCCGGACCTGAAGCGTTAGCGCTTACACCATTAGAGTTTGATTGACGGAATGACATACCGGCCATAGCACCTACAGCGTGCTTACCAAACATTTCGTTGTAGTTGATAAAGTTTTCCCATTGATACCAAGTAGAGTTGTTGCTACCACCAGAAATAGCGTAGTTGTCACCCTTGGTTTGGCCGTTGAGGTAGTATGGGAATTCCCAGTTGGAGTTATTGCTGAATGAAAGGCGATAACCCAAACGAGAAGTGAAAGTCACAGACTTAATAGGAGTGATGTTCAAGAAAGCAGTACCGTTGATGTTCACACCTTCGTTCTTACCTGTAGCGCGGTCGCGTTGTGAGAAGGGGTTACCACCGGCGAGACGTTGGTTGAAGTAAGAAGTAGCATAGTAACCGTTTTCGTCACCGAAGAGAGTGTAGTTAGAGTTACCAGCTTGGATTTCGTTATAATAGTTGCGATAGTCGCCCAACATTTGTTCAGGCTTAGTCCAGTACATAGGAGTCAATGGGTCGATGAGGAGCAACATTTCGAATGAAGTACCGTAACCGTTTTCAGAAACGCCACGTGAGCTCCATTTTTCGATAGATGTGTTAGTACCTACTTGCAACCAATCCTTGATCTTATAGTCAGCATTGATTTGAGCAGTCAAACGTTCGTACTTATCTTTGCTACCCTTAATGATACCATCTTGGTTCACGTGGTTCAAACTCATGAAGTAAGAACCGCGGTCGTTACCACCAGAGAAAGTAAGTGAGTGTTGAGTAGCCCAAGTATTTTCAAAGTATTCATCCAACCAGTTAGTATTAGTGTTAGGATTCCAACCATAAGCATCTTGTGCGTCCTTCAATGCTGCATTTACTGCATCAGCACCAAGTTGCATAGTCATCCAATCCTTGAATTGAGTTGCGTTAAGCAATTCAGGAACAGCACCGAGCATTTGGTTAGTGAACTTACCTTCGTAAGTAATAGAACCTTTACCCTTTGCACCAGACTTAGTTGTGATAAGTACAACACCGTTACCGGCTTCAGCACCGTAGATGGCAGCAGAAGCAGCGTCCTTCAAAACCTCCATTGATTCAATCATAGAAGGATCGAGGTATTGGATGCTTTCTACTTGCAAACCGTCAACGATCAAAAGGGGACCGATGTCGCGTGAGTTAGAAGAATAACCACGAACGCGGATTTCTGCGCCTTGGCCAGGCTTACCAGAACTGTTCAATACTTGGATACCGGCAGCTTTACCTTGGAGAGCAGCAGCAGCGTCAGTAGTAGAACGGCTCTTAAGGTCTTCAGATTTTACTGAAGCAACTGAACCGGTAAGGTCACTCTTGCGTTGTACACCGTAACCTACTACTACAACTTCGTCCAAAACTTGTGCATCTTCTTCCATAACGATAGACAAGTTTGTGCGGCCATTCACTGCAACTTCTTGAGTCTTGTAACCAATGTAAGAGATTACAAGCGTTGCATTAGAATTCACTTGAATAGTGAAATTACCATCAAGATCGGTAATAGTACCATTTTGGTTATTACCCTTTTCTTGAATAGCAACACCAATCATTGGTTCTGAGTTCTTGTCAGAAATGTTACCTTTTACCTGTATTTGAGCAAATGCTGAAGTACAGCACATGACAACAAATGCCAGTAAAGCAAAAAGTCTTGTTTTCATAAATTTTAATTGAATAATAAGTAATTAAGATTAATAATTATTGTGTATTCGCTTTGATAGCAGAATAGGATTCACCGACAGGCATATCTGGATTCGGTGACAAGGAGGGTTCAATGTGTTCTTTATTTCATTGGCAATTAATTGTTTTTAAAGGTTTCTACATTATATATTTAGTTAATAATATTTAAGGTATATCGGTTAAGGAAAGGTTATTTAAGGTCTTTTGATCAGAATATCGGCGGCAAATATATAAAAATATATTAAATGGTGTACTTAAATGCTTAAAAAAATAGTATTATTTTATCTAATCTCTGTATTTTGCTAATTTAGATGTGGCAAATTGATAGTGTATTAACCAAAACTGATACGTTCTTTGGCTAATATAATAAGGTGGGGTGTTTGCGGATGCTTATAGTTGTTGGGAGAGGTATTGTAAAATGGCACTCTCTTCGTCGGGGTGGAACCAACGGATTTCTTCGTCTCGCTTAAACCAAGTCATCTGCTTGCGCGAGTAGATGCGCGAATTTTGCTGAATCTTTTCGATGGCAAAGGGTAATGTCCATTCGCCGTCAAAGTATCGGAACATCTCTTTGTATCCAACAGTGTTTAGAGAGTTTAAATGTCGGTAGGGATAAACACTTCTGGCCTCGGCTTCCAAACCGTCGGTCATCATTTGCAGCACTCGTTGGTTGATGCGTTCGTATAGTTCCTCACGCGGGCGGGTAAGTCCAATCTTTATAATGCTGAAGGGGCGTAGCTTGGTTTGTTGTGTGCGGTACGAAGTGTATGTTCTGCCTGTCATGTAGCAGATTTCGAGTGCATGGATAACACGCTTTGGATTCTTCAAATCCACTACCTTATAATATTCCGGGTCGAGTAGACGAAGCTCGGAGCAGAGCTGTTCCAATCCTTCGCTTTCATACTTTTGCATTAATAATTGCCTTGTCTCGGCATCAACGGTAGGGATGTCGTCTATTCCTTTGCATACGGCATCGATGTACATCATGGAGCCTCCGGTCAGCAATACGTTGTCGCGCTCTTGAAACAGTTTTTCGAGCAAGGCCATTACCTCTGTCTCGTATTGGGCGGCACTGTAATAGTCGGTCAACTTCAATGTGCCGACCATGTGGTGAGGTACCCGTTGCAACTCCTCGGCGGTAGGGGCTGCCGTACCAATCTTCAAGTCGGCATAGAGTTGTCGTGAATCAGCGGATATAATACAAGCGTTGAGCGCTTCGGCAAGCCGAAGGCTCAACGCTGTTTTACCTACCCCGGTGGGGCCTATAAGTACTACTAATGTCTTATACATTATTAATATTGGTCGTCGTAGGGGTTGCCCATGCCTTCATCGAAACCGCTGAAACCATCCTTGTCGAATTCGTCCATGTCGAAGTCTTGGTCGCCATAGAAGTCTTCACCCAAATCGAGCGAACCGGCTGTTTTGGCATCAAATTCTTCGAAGTCCATGAGTTGCTTAGGTGCATCTCCCATCTTTTTGGTGCAAACAGCTTGGGCGATACTCTTTCCGGTAATGATTTCGGTCAGTTCAATGAAGAAACAACGCTCTGTCAGATAGTCGAATACGTAGAGCAGTTTTTGCTTTTCGTCTTCAACCAACTCGCTGATGGGTGTTTCGTCCATTACCCAACTGTCTATTTCCGGATTGTCGTCCATCTCTTCCAAGGTTACTTCCTTTTCCTTTTCCCAATCTTCGTCGCAGATGAAGAATGAAGTCATCTGATCGTTGCTGTAGCCAACGCTTTCAAGAATTGCTTCGTGGAAATCGAAGAACGTTGCGTCTGGATCGATTTGTATCTCGCGTACGAAATCTTCTGTTTCGTCGGAGATGATGGTAAAGCGGTATATCATATTTCTTAGATTATTCGTAAGAAGTTACATTTATTTTCCGGCAGGAATAATGCCGCGAGTAGAAGCCTTGATGAAATCAACAATGTATTTCACTTCGGGAATCATCTCTATCTCTGCTTCAATCTTAGCCAAAGCATTGGTTGTGTTCAATCCGCTTTGGTAGATGATGCGGTAGGCATTGTGGATGGCTTCGATGGTTTCGTTCGAGAATCCACGACGGCGCAAACCAACCAGGTTCAAACCGCAGTAGCAGATGGGCTCGCGGCCGGCAATAATATAAGGAGGAATGTCCTTGCTGGTGCGGCAGCCGCCTTGTACCATGCCATAGCCACCGATACGGCAGAATTGGTGCATCAGTACACTGGCGCTGATAATAGAGTTGTCGTCAATAATGATTTCACCAGCCATCTTGGTCGAGTTGCCAATGATACAGCCACTGCCGATGATAGCATCGTGAGCCACGTGTACACCCTCCATCAAGAGGTTGTTGCTACCGACTACAGTCTTTCCTTTTGCGGCAGTACCACGGTTGATGGTTACGTTTTCGCGAATGAGGTTGTTGTCGCCAACTTCGGCAGTTGTCTCTTCACCTCTGAACTTCAAGTCTTGAGGAACGGCACCAATCACGGCTCCGGGGAATATGGTGTTACCATTTCCGATGCGTGCACCATAAAGAATGCTGGCGTTAGACATAATCTTATTGTTGTTGCCTATCACAACGTTCTTGTCGATATATACGAACGGAGCGATTTCGCAATTCTCACCAATGATTGCTTCGGGGTGAATGTAGGCTAATGGACTAATCATATTGAATTATCTGTTTTAATTATTTGTTCTTAACTATTTGTGCCATGAATTCGGCTTCGCACACAATCTTTTCTCCTACGAATACATAGCCTTTCATGGTTGCGATGCCGCGACGGATAGGAGTGAGCAACTCTACACGGAATATCAATGTGTCGCCGGGCACTACCTTCTGGCGGAACTTCACACCATCTATCTTCATGAAGTAGGTAGAGTAGCGTTCGGGTTCGTCAACAGAACTGAGTACGAACAGCCCACCAACCTGTGCCATGGCTTCCACTTGCAATACTCCAGGCATAACAGGTTCTTGTGGAAAGTGACCTTGGAAGAAAGGTTCATTGCTGGTTACATTCTTCACACCAACAATGTAGTTTGCACCAATCTCAATTACCTTGTCCACCAATTGGAATGGGTAGCGGTGTGGAAGCAGTTCGCGAATGCGGTTTACATCCATAACTGGGGCTACGTTACAATCGTAAACAGGTGCTTGTATTTCGTGCTGGCGGATTTCTTTGCGCATCTGGCGGGCAAACTTGTTGTTGATGGTGTGGCCGGGGCGTGTTGCGATGATGCGGCCTTTAATGGGCTTGCCAATCAAGGCTAAGTCGCCGATAACGTCGAGCAGTTTGTGACGGGCACATTCGTTGGGCCAAACAAGTGGTGTGTGTTGGATGTATCCCAATTGTTTGGCATCCATGTGTGGCACACCAAGCAAATCGGCTAATTTGTCAAGGTTGTCTTGCGGCATTTCACGTTCGTAGATAACAACGGCATTGTCCAAGTCGCCACCTTTGATAAGGCCTGCTTGCAACAATGGCTCAATTTCGCGAACGAATACAAATGTACGGCTGGCAGCAACTTCTTCCTTGAACTTACTCATGTCCTCGAGGGTAGCAAATTGGTTGGGAAGGATGGTAGAGTCGTATGATACCAAAACGTTCAAACTGAAATTCTCGTCGGGAAGAACGGTTATGAACGAACCGGTTGCTTCGTCACGGAACTCAATCTTGTGCTTGATGATATAGAAATCTTTGATTGCTTCTTGTTCAACGATACCTACTCGCTCGATTTCGTTTACATAGTATTTGGCACTACCATCCAGAATGGGAAATTCGGGGCCATTTACTTGAATCAGACAGTTGTCGATGCCGAATGCATAAAGTGCTGCCATTGCATGCTCAATGGTGCTGACCTTTACGCCGTTCTTTACCAATACGGTACCTCGTGTAGTTTCTCCAACGTTGTCGGCTATGGCATCAATAATGGGTTGCCCCTCCAAATCTACACGTTGGATCTTGTATCCGTGATTGTCTGGAGCAGGATTAAATGTTACTGTTAAGTCAAGTCCGGTATGAAGGCCCTTTCCACTGAGCGAAAAGGCTTCCTTCAAAGTTTTTTGTTTTAGCATGGGCTATTTATTTAATTGTTGTTTTAGTTCTTCTAATTCCTTGCGTAAAGCACTCATCTCTTTGTACATATCTGGCAATTTGCGGAAAATGGCCTGCGATTTGAAGTATGGCTTCATTTCCATAGGAGGAGTACCGATGAGTTGTTGGTTTGCCTTGAGACTTCCCGGTACGCCCGATTGTGCGCCTAAATTCACCTTGTCGCCAATTGTAATGTGTCCGGCTATTCCAACTTGTCCGCCAAACATACACCATTCGCCAATCTTAGTCGAGCCTGCTACACCTACCTGAGAGGCCATTACGGTATTGGCACCTACCTCTACGTTGTGGGCTATTTGCACCAGGTTGTCAAGCTTGACGCCTTTGTGGATAATGGTTGCTCCCATTGTTGCACGGTCGATACAGGTGTTGGCACCAATCTCTACGTTATCTTCCAAAATGGCGATGCCGATTTGAGGAATCTTTTCGTAGCCATTGGGTGACGGTGCGAATCCAAAGCCATCAGCACCAACCACACTGCCGGCATGCATAATGCAGTTGTTGCCAACGATGCAATCGTGATAAACAGTAGCATGTGCATAAAGGATGCAATTTGCTCCTACTTTTGCATTGCTACCTACTGTTGCATGGGGGTGCAATGCGGTTCCATCTCCAATTACGGCTCCATCTCCAACGCAAGCAAAAGGTGCCAAATAGACATCCTTGCCTATTTTTGCGGTAGGTGCTACGTATGCCAAAGGGTCTATACCAACACGCTTCGGGTGACTTTGTTCGTAAAGAGTCATTAGTTTTGCCAGACTTTCGTAGGCATTGTTAACCTTAATCAATGTAGCATTGATGGGTTGTTCAGGAATAAAATCCTTGTTTACCAATACAATGGATGATTTTGTCTCGTAAATATAGGGTGTATATTTAGGATTCGAAAGGAATGAAAGTGCACCAGGCACTCCTTCTTCAATTTTTGCAAAGGTATGTACGGTTGCGTTTTCGTCGCCAACAATTTCTCCTTGAACAAATGCGGCTATCTGTTTTGCTGAAAATTCCATACTTTATTCGTTTGTAGATTGATTTCAAAATACAAATTAACAACTTTTTTTTGATATAGCCTTACTCAACGTTAATTATTTTGTAATTACTTCTTTTCTCTTAAATAGCATAGGTAGTACTTTTTTACCTTTTTTGATAGTACCGATATGTTCAGCATGTCCGATGCCTCTGCAATATTAGTAGTGCTCCCGTCGTTATAGAGTATATCAATGCTATCGTCGGCAGGGTTGTACATGTTCTTTTCGATGCTGGTTGTGGAAATGAAGTAGTGAGAGTCCTTTTTACTGATATGTAGTTGATTGGCAATTCGTTCGCTGATTGTATCAATCTGTTCTTCGGTGGGTGGCTGGGCTGATACTTCCACTTTGAATACTTCTCGATTCACCATTCCTTGGCTGAGCGTTGACAAAATGATGTCGTTGTGGTTACACCATACTTTCAATGCAGTCCAAATGTCGTTGTCATCTAATAGTAAGAACTTTTCCAAACATTCCGGGTCGTTCTTGAATCGCTCTCGGTTGATGTCGTTATAAAGGAAAAACTTCAATGCGGGCGAAGCAAACAACTCAACTCCCATGTTTGCAAGTTCTTTTGCGCGTAGCAAGGTGCTGACTAACATCTTTTCGTATGCTACAGAGGTTTTGTGCAGATAGACTTGCCAATACATCAACCGACGGGCTACAAGGAAATTCTCGATGGAGTAGATTCCTTTTGACTCAACAACCAACTGGTCGTTCTTGACATCCAACATCTTGATGATGCGTGCGGCTCCGATGTTTCCTTCGGATACTCCCGAGTAGAAACTATCTCGACTAAGATAGTCTAACCTGTCCATATCCAACTGACCGCTGACTAATTGATGTAGAAAGCGTTTTGGATATTCGTCTTTGAAAATCTGAATGGCTAATGTTAATTGTCCGGCAAACTCGCGATTGATGCTTTCCATCAGCATGAGCGATATCTCTTCGTGGCTGATTCCTTGGACAATGGTATCTTCCAATACATGAGAAAAGGGTCCATGGCCGATGTCGTGCATCAAGATGGCGGCCTTCACCGCTTCGGCTTCGCTATCGAAGATGAAATTTCCCTTTGCCTGTAGGTGTTGGATGGCTTCGCTCATCAAGTAGAATGCTCCAAGTGAGTGTTGGAAGCGTGTGTGTTGTGCCCCCGGGTAAACCACCGAGGATAATCCTACTTGCTTAATGCGGTTTAGACGTTGTAAAATAGGGTGCCGTACGATGTCGTACAGCAACCCTTTCGGTATGTTGATGAACCCGAATACCGGGTCGTTGATAATCTTGCTTGCTTGCATATCAGAGGATGGCTTTCAGCTGCTCGGCCATTTGTGCTTGCACCTCTTGTGCTGCCTTGCGGGCTGCTTGGGCAAAGTTTTCGCTCTTGTCCACATAAATAATACCACGACTTGAGTTAACAATCAAACCGCAGGTTTTGTTCATGCCATACTTGCAAACCTCTTCAAGCGAACCGCCTTGGGCACCTACGCCCGGTACCAGCAGGAAGTGGTTGGGTACAATCTTACGGATATCTTCGAATGCACGTCCTTGTGTAGCACCTACTACATACATCATTTGTTCGTCGCCGGCCCATTCTTGACTCTTGCGCAACACTTTCTCGAACAGACGTTCGCCTTGTGGATCTTCTGTCAGTTGGAAATCATGTGAACCCTTGTTGCTTGTCAGTGCCAAAAGGATTACCCACTTGCCTTCGTATGTAAGGAAAGGTGTTACCGAGTCTTCGCCCATATAAGGAGCTACGGTTACCGAGTCGATGTCCATTTCTTCGAAGAAGGTGCGTGCATACATTTGCGATGTGTTGCCAATATCGCCGCGTTTGGCATCTGCAATGATGAACTGGTCGGGATAGTTCTTCTTGATGTATTCAACGGTTTTTTCGAACGAAATCCATCCTTTTACGCCCATGCTTTCGTAGAAAGCCAAGTTGGGTTTATAGGCGATGCAAAGATCGGCGGTAGCATCGATGATTGCTTTGTTGAATGCGAAGATAGGATCTTCTTCCTTCAACAGGTGTTCGGGTATTTTCTTTATGTCGGTATCAAGTCCTACGCAAAGAAATGATTGCTTGCGCTTGATGTTTTCGAATAATTGTTCTTTTGTCATATCGGTATGTTTTTACAATTCACTTTCTTTCAGTCGTTCGGCATTTTCGGCTACGATGAGGTGGTCGATGCAATCTTGGATATTGCCATCCATAAAGGCGGCAAGGTTGTAGATGGTGTAGTTGATGCGGTGGTCGGTAATACGCCCTTGCGGATAGTTGTAGGTACGGATTTTAGCCGAACGGTCGCCTGTCGAAACCATTGTCTTACGCTTGCTAGCAATATCGTCAATGTATTTTTGATGTTCTTTGTCGTAGATAAAGGTACGCAAACGGCTAAGGGCACGCTCCTTGTTCTTTGGTTGGTCGCGTGTTTCGGTACACTCGATAAGGATCTCTTCTACAGCACCAGTAAGCGGGTTTTTCCAGTTATAGCGCAAGCGAACACCCGATTCTACCTTGTTCACGTTCTGACCACCGGCACCACTGCTTCGGAAAGTATCCCATTTTATTTCGCCTTCGTTGATGACTACATCGAACTCTTCGGCTTCGGGTAGTACGGCTACCGATGCGGCCGAGGTGTGTACACGGCCTTGTGTCTCGGTGGCGGGTACACGTTGCACGCGATGCACGCCCGATTCGTATTTCAGCGTACCATACACACCATCTCCCGTAACCGAGCAGATGATTTCCTTGTAGCCACCTGCTGCGCCTTCGCTGGCACTTGACACTTCCAATCTCCAACCTTTCTGTTCGCAATACTTGGTGTACATGCGGAAGAGGTCGCCGGCAAAGATGGCGGCTTCGTCGCCACCGGTACCACCACGGATTTCGAGGATGGCGTTGCGTCCGTCTTGCGGATCGGCCGGGATGAGCAGCAGTTTGATTTCCTCTTCCAATTGCGGTTGGCGTGTTTGGCATGCATCGAGTTCTTCGCGAGCCATTTCGCGCATTTCGGCATCGGTTTCGTTGGCGATAATCTCTTTCGCTTCCTCAATGCCGTTCAGCACTTGGATGTATTCTTTGCGGGCATTCATCAGGTCGCCCAACTCCTTATACTCTTTTGTCAGTTTGACGTAGCGTTTCTGGTCGCTGATTACCGCAGGGTCGGTAATCAGTGTCGAAACCTCTTCAAAACGAGCTACGAGGCCTTCCAATTTCTCTAATAGTGTATTGTTTTCTGCCATAAATATTCGGTAACGCTAATCCGTTTTGATTATTTGCATAAGTATGCTGCCCATCTGTACTCCTTGGTTACTACGTTGAAGGTGATGGTACCCCAACCGATAGCGCCCAGGCACCACATCAGCCAACGGAAACTATAATGCCCGGCTTCGATGCCAAGGTAGGTTTCGTACACCATATATACAAAGGTGCAGATGCAAAATATGCAGCACAGGAAATAGATTGCTTTCTTCATAACGGGTTAGTATGTAAACTCTCCAAATTCGCTTTGGATAATCAACTCTTTCTTTCCTTCGCTCTCTTCGATGCGGCCGATGATTTGTGCATCGATGCCGAAACTCTTCGAGATGGTGATAACCTCTTCGGCATGTTCGGGCGAGAGATAAACTTCCAGACGGTGTCCCATGTTGAACACTTTGTACATCTCGGCCCAGTCGGTATTGCTTTGTTCCTTGATGGTCTTGAACAAAGGAGGTACAGGGAAGAGGTTATCCTTGATGACGCGGCAATTGTCGCCCACAAAGTGAAGTACCTTGGTTTGTGCGCCGCCCGAGCAGTGTACCATACCGTGAATTTCAGGACGGAGTGCATCGAGCAGTTTCTTCACTACCGGAGCATAGGTGCGGGTAGGCGAGAGTACCAATTTTCCGGCATCTATCGGGCTACCTTCTACGGCGTCGGTCAGTTTCAATCCACCGCTATAAACCAACTCTTCGGGAACGCCGGCATCGTAGCTTTCGGGATATTTCTCGGCCAGATATTTGGCGAAAACATCGTGGCGGGCGCTTGTCAAGCCGTTGCTGCCCATGCCGCCGTTGTACTCCTTCTCGTAAGTGGCTTGTCCGTAAGAGGCAAGTCCCACAATCACATCACCCGGACGGATGTTGGCGTTGTTGATGACATCGCTACGCTTCATGCGGCAAGTCACGGTGCTATCCACGATGATGGTGCGTACCAGGTCGCCCACATCGGCTGTTTCGCCTCCGGTGGCATATACGCCCACGCCCATTTCGCGAAGTTCGGCAAGCAGTTCGTCTGTTCCGTTGATGATGGCGCTGATAACCTCGCCCGGTACAAGCAGCTTGTTGCGTCCGATGGTCGATGAAACCAGAATGTTATCCACAGCACCCACACAGAGCAGGTCGTCGATGTTCATGATAAGTGCATCTTGTGCAATGCCTTTCCAAACACTCAAGTCGCCTGTTTCTTTCCAATACATGTAGGCTAATGACGACTTGGTTCCGGCACCGTCGGCATGCATAATGTTGCAATACTCGGGGTCGCCGCCCAAGATGTCGGGGATAATCTTACAGAAGGCTTGCGGATAAAGACCTTTATCAATGTTCTTGATGGCGTTGTGCACATCCTCTTTCGATGCGCTGACACCGCGCATCATGTATCGCTGATTGCTCATGAGTTATATTGAGTTAGTTTTTATTCTATTTTGACTATGCAAAAGTAGTGCAAACTGAGCAGAGAACAAAATTAGTGCGCTTGTTTTTTATAAAATAGGTGTCTGAATCCTTGCTTTTGCGTTGTGGCGTGTAAGGTATTTTGACTGTTTTTATCTTTGATAAATGAAGCATGGCAACTACCCCGATTGAGAAATAACCGAAGGCGGTTGCCATGCTTTTATTTTTTTCTATGCCTTACTGATTATGGCATGATGGGAGCACCCATTTCAGAGTTCTCGGCATCGTTTTCGTCCAGCTTAAAGAGCATGAAGTTAGGATTTTCAGCGGTGCAAGTTGTCCAGATGCCATCTTCTGCACCGTTAGGATTGCTGTACTTGGCAAAGTTTGTCCAAGCGGTCAGCATCTTTTCCGACAAATCCCAGTCGCCTTGTGTCCAAGGACGCCAGCAGTGCTTTAACGACTTGAATACATACCACAAGTCAGAAGAGTGGAAAGCACCCTTCAGACGGGCTGTAACTTCAGGATGTGAGCCATCGTCGGGAAGTGGACGGGCAAATTCGTACGCCCATGCCTTGCGGCCTTGTTCGGCGCGAACCTTGCAGAATTCGGCAATACCGGGAGCCATCGAGCCCATGTCGTTCAGCGTATAGCCAATCATATAGGGGACATCGGCAATTGAACCGTCGCGAGTAGCGTCGTCGAACGATTGCAAGCTTACATAGCCGTCAATCATAGGACGAGCGGTGATGAATGCACGGTCGCCACTGGCTGCATTGTAGAAGTTGCCGGCGGTATAAATCATTTCGGTAGAAGCTCTACGCATCTTTTCCAAGTCGGTAAGTCCTGCCCAGTCCATCACTTTCTTGGTTTCGAGTTCAGCTTCCTTCAATGTTTGAGGACCGCCAAACAACGAGCGTGCAGGCATTGCAGGAACAGCTTTAGCCTCTTCGGTAGCGGGAATGTTGATGCCACCGCCACTCATAATCACTGCTTTGTGGAAATATCCACGTGCAAGTGGCGATTCGCAAAGCGTCTTCACACTACCGGCACCGGCACTTTGTCCGAAGATGGTTACGTTATTCGGGTCGCCACCGAATTGTTCAATGTTTTTCTTAATCCATTTCAACGATTCTATTTGGTCAAGGATACCATAGTTACCCGATACGCCTTGAGGACTCTCGGCGGACAATTCGGGGTGGGTAAGGAAACCGAATACGCCCAAACGGTAGTTGATAGAAACGAGCACTACATCCTTGCTGGCCCATTCTTGTCCGTCAAATTCAGGTTCGGAACCCCATCCTTCGCGGTAACCGCCACCATGAATCCAAAGAGCAACAGGCAATTTCTTGTCTGTTTGTCCGGGAGCTTTTGTCCAAACGTTCAGATACAAGCAGTCTTCGCTATAAGGCGCTTCCTTGCCATATCCCCATTCGGTGGCATATCCGCCGGGATAGTGAACGGCCTGATAGCCTGGATGGCCGAATGTGTCGGCAATCTTCACGCCTTCCCAAGCCACTACGGGTTGGGGAGCCTTCCAACGCAAATTACCAATGGGAGCAGCAGCATAAGGGATGCCGCGGTAAACATAAACACCTGGATTGTCGGCCAGAACTCCTTGAACCTGACCACCTTCAATTGTTAGAACCGGATTGTTCACTTCGGGTGTACAACCCAACAATGCCAATAAAGGCAATGCCAATAACCATTTCTTCATAAACTTAGATTTTAGTAATTAATTGTTTTTCATAATACAACTATTATCGTGTTGTAGGGGGCAAAGTTATCAATTATTTTGAGAAATCATACAATTACCGCAAAGAATGTTGTATATTTATAGATTACCGGCGTGAACAATATAATATAAAAGAGTAAAACATTGATACATTACTCGTAGGATTTTCTGTAGATGTGGAATCAAAGCGTCACTGAGCCACCCTCAGTGACTATATGAGATAGGGTCAGTGACTATATGAGGTAGCCTCAGTGACTATGTGAGGGTACCCCCTTCCAGAAGCTATTCTGAGAGGGGGTACAATCGCTCTATATGGGGAGTGGATATTTCTTTACAAAGCCGCGGTTATTCCTCGTGGTAATCTATCACAAAGTTGTCTATATAGAGCATGGATGATACGCCTTGAAATTGGATGTTGTAGCTTCTCTCATTGGCTAATGGTGTGCAAAGTTCTGCCGGTTCTTCATTGCTTACTTTGTCAATCAACTGCTCTAATGCAAGCAGATTTGCATTGATTTCGTTGATGGATGTATGGTTGAAATTGTTTTGGGGGAGTTCTACCGGTATTCCTTCATCTTTGCAGCAGGTAAAGCATGTGACTATCAGCAGATAAAAGCAGAAACGATATAGTTTGTCAAGTAAATCCATTTTGTGGCCTCCAATAAATATAGCCGACAGATTTTGAGGTCTGTCGGCTATAAAAGCATTAACGATGTATAATGAAAAACATAATGATTAGTTCAGTCCGTTCACAACGCCTTCATACAACTCGGTGCGGTTGTAGTTGGCATTCCAAGGAGCCAAGTACGTTTGACTTGGGTTCTCTGAAATGATGGCGAACGAGAATCCGGCTTGCTTGTCGGTAGCAATCTGCGTGCTGTATTGTTGCATGATATAGGCACAATATTCGGCTGCACCGGCACGAAGGTCAGAAGAGAGACCTGAGGTTGGGAGCAACGTTCCGTCGGCATTCATTACACTGATGCGGAAGTCGGAAACACGTACTTGCTTGCCGGTAGCTGCCAGTACAGCAAACATCTCCTGGATAGCCGATTCGTTGGCTATCTGAGTGCTGGCGTCGGCGGCATAGCATACACTAAGCAGGATGTTGAAACCATCGATAGTGGCCGAACCATCTTCGACAGACGCAACCAATGATACCAATTGATCTGCCTTGGCGGCCATGTCATCACCTTGTACAAAGCTGTTGCTTACAAAGAGATTCAATGGGTGAGATACAGTATCGCGTGCCATTTCGATAGCGCTACGGATATAGGCTGTTTCGCCCATGTAAGCACCCCAATCGAAGGTATTGCCATCTACTTGTGTAGAGAGCGGCTCGCTAAGGATGTTGTAAGAGGTAACAGCCTCGCCACCTTTACCAACCATACCGCCTACCCATTTCTCCATTTCGGCAGTGATAATAGCTTCCTTCTCTTCGGGAGTCTTTTCGATAATCTTGTCCGATTGCTTCCAATGCAATTCGATATTATCCATGTGGCAATGCCATGCACCCGAAGCAGAACCTATAGAGAAGGTGAACTCGGTAAGTTCCTTCATCTCATTGGTAAGCGCAAAACCTGGAGTAGTAGCACCGGTCATATCAACCGAGATGCCGCGCACCCAACCGGCACCAGGATTAGCTCCTTGACTGGAAGCATTGGCTCCTAAATTGATTTGCTCGCCGTTGATGCGGACAATCATTCCTTGACCCCACTGGCCGGCATAGAGATTCATGTCGAAGGTCAGCTTGTGATAATCACCCAGTTTATATCCATCGGGCAATTTAACATTGAATTCGGGGAATGATTGATTACATGGAGTACCTTCTGTACCAACGTGAAGCACCTTGCCGCTCTTGCCATCAGGGTCATCTTCTACAATTGCAGTAGAATTTCCTGTAAGCGGATAAGAAGTGCCAATGGCATCGTTTTCGAAGTTGAACAGGGTAGTCTTTCCACCTGCAGCCACTTCATAGTCCATTACAATGTTGTCGATGTGACAATGCCATGCACCGGAAGCAGAACCGACAGACAAGGTGAATTCGGTAAGGTCGGAGAATGAGCCCGGAAGATTGAAGCCGGGTGTGAAGGCTCCCTTCAAGCTGACTGTGATGCCACGTACCCAACCGGCACCGGGATTGGCTCCTTGACTGGAGGCATTGGCACCAAGTCCGAATTCCTGGCCGTTGATTTGTACAATCATACCAGACCCCCATTGTCCGGCATAGAGGTTCATGTCGAATTTCAACGATACATAATCGCCCAACTTACGGCCTTCGGGTAATTTAACCTTGATAATTGGATATGAACGATTACAGTTTTCGGCATCTGTACCAACATGCAGCACCTTGCCGCTCTTGCCATCAGGGTCGTCTTCTACAACGGCTGTAGAGTTACCTGTCATGGCGTAAGAAGTACCCAATTCGTCAGCTTCGAAATCGGCAATCACTGTTTTACCCTTTTCCGGTACAAAGGGGATGAACAGTGGTTCCAGAAGTCCGTTCAAGTAGTCGGCGCGTTGTCCTTGCTTGGATACCAACGACGGTCCCCATACAGACAGACCTGCTCCGGTTGCAGCTTCGGCTACTGTTTGGATTGCACTGAAGTCGTATGTTCCGTCGGCAGCCAAATTGGCTGTAGGAGAGAACGAACCTGATACGTCGATAGCAGTAAAGTTATTCAATACAGTACTATAGGCAATATCTTTCTTAGCAAATTCTTCGGGCGAAATGCTCGCTCCTAATTGGAGCGAAGCAGATTCACCAAGATATGACTTCAGTACATCGAAGCTGTTCAAATGTTCGCTTGCCGTTACCTCGGCAGGTTTTTCAACCACCAGGTTGCAATCGTACTCTTCGGTACATGCCACCAACAATGAGGTAAACATTGCGAAACCTATCCATTTGCAATTTATATGTTTCATGTTCTTTCAGTTTTTAGTGGTTATTTTATTTCTACATCGAATGTACCGGCACCATAAACATTGCGTGTGCGAAGCACAAGGGTGTCTTTGGTTGCGTACTTCATGTTGCGACTGCCAAAGTCAACGGTATAGTCCAAATAGAGTGCATTACGCTCTTTACCGCCTAAGCTGTTCTTTTCGCCGTCGACAACAAACTTACCAGAACCAGATACTTCAATATCATCCGATTGGTCGGTAATGGTGCAGTTTCCTTGTTCGTCGAATGTCAGGTGGAGGTCGTAACCGAACGAGTTACCGTTTTCATCCTTAGTAGTCAACGAGAGGATATTCTTGCGATAGCCATTGGTGCTGATGCCAACTACCTCGTCCTTTTCTACATGAGATGCATGGCGAACCAATGTCTTTGATGCACCGGCAATAGTTGCTTGGTCTACACCACGGCGCAAGTATTCACCATGCCATGGATTGACGAACTTCACACAGTACAAAACAAAGTTCTTGGGTTGGATGCTCCAATCGTCAGCTTTTGTCAAGCGTGGCGATGCAAGGGTTGACTTACCTTCAAGGATGGAATCAGCACCTTGAACGTCTGTCATCACAATGGGAATTACATAGTTGTTGCTCAATGATTTCTCGTCAGCAAAGAATGCATCTGTCAATTCTACTTCAACACCGTCAGAAATGCTTCCCTTAGGAATGTTGATTTGCTTGCTAAGTAAGTTGTAGTAGTTGCTTGGCATAGGCAATACTTGTGTATCGGTTCCTTTGAAGTATAAGTTCTGACACAATGATTCATCTACTTTGTAATCGATGATAACATTGCGGCGATTGTTATATCCACCACCCCAAACAGCTTTGATTTTAATCTTGTGTTCGTTGTCCATAGAATTGTCAACGAATTCGTCTTCGCCCAATTCTACAGTACGTGTAGCATATTGGTTGGCAAAATATACAGTCTGATAGTCGAAATCATCAAATTCATTGTTTTGGCTTTCACATGCAGTCAGTCCAATCAGCATTGTAGCCATTGCAATGTTCAATATATTCTTTTTCATACTCTAATTCTTAGTTTTTAATTTTTAATTCTACATTACTCCCATCCCTTGTTTTGTTTCAAGTTGCTATATTTCAGCATCTCTGAATAAGGAATCGGGCAATAGCGCATATAGTCTTCGTACAGACGTTTTTCTACTTCCTTGATTTCGTATGTACCATCCGATTTCCAATCGATGCCCAGAACGGTTTCGTTCAAATCGGCATTCCAACGGCGCAAGTCCCAGAAACGGTGTCCTTCGAAGCAGAGTTCCAGACGACGTTCATTGCGAATCAATTCGCGCATCTTATCCTTGCTTGTAGCGCAAGCCTCCAAGTATGGGTCTTCATTGCCACCTACACCTGCACGCTGACGGATAGCCTTGATTACATCGTATGCAGAATATCCGACTTTTGCATCCTTAGGCCCCCATGCTTCATTGGCAGCTTCGGCAAAGTCCAAGTACATTTCTGTGAAACGGATACGAGGGGTATAGTGTTGCTGGTTAGATGAAGAGTTCGGGTTACAGTTTACATCCATACGCAAACGCTTGCGCATGTAGTAACCGGTACGGGTTGACTTCTGTTCTACAGCATCAACGCCATCATCAGTTCCCATAGAGCTTCCTGTGTAGATAACACTATTGTTCACACCGGCTGTACTGCCATTATAAATAATGTATTTGGCCAAGCGTGGGTCGCGATTTGCATAAGGAGCATTCTTGTCATACTCGCTGTTTGCATCTGTAATAGGATATCCATTGGCCATGGGGAATGCATTTACCAGGTTTTGTGATGGGTTCATTTGGCCGTTACCATACAATGATGGAGGGAAGTTTGCAGATTCTTGAGTGTTGTCACCACTGGTTCTGTTTTCGCGCCAAAGGATTTCGTTGGGGTTTACACCATCTGCTGCAACATCAACAACAGCTTTCAAATAGTATTCTACTCCGTCTGATGCCAATCCGCTAATGCCACCTTTGTAGTTCAATACGTCGGCTGCTGCATAGGCTGCATCTTCCCAAGTGGTAGTGTTGCTTGCATCTTGGAATGCAGGGCTGGCTGCCAACATGGTTAGGCGTGTGCGGTAAGCACGAGCAATCAGCCCGTTGAATAATTGGCGTGCTTTAGCTCCGTTTACAGTGTTGTACTTACCGAAATCCTGTGTGATAGAAGTGAATTCTGCAGGAACGGCATTTACATCATCATATTCCCAAGGAAGCAACTCTTCTGCCATCTTCAGGTCGTCCAAGGCTTGTTGTACGCACTTTTCAAATGTGTCGCGTTCGCGATTGAAATCAGAATTTACAGTTTGGAATTCTGTAAATACAGGTACACCCAACAATTCGCCTTCTGCAGTGAAACCTGCGTGTGCACGCAACAGATAATACATGTACATACCTCTCAATCCGTAGGCTTCACCTTTTGTACGACGATTGAAAAGTTTGCTCAACTCTTCGTCTGTAGACCAGTTTACCTTATCTACATTCTCCAAGTAGAGATTGATGTATTGGATAGCAGCAATAGCATTGCCCCATTGGTTGGTTGGAGAATATGATGCTGCAGTCCAAGAACCCGTAGCCATGTTCAGGTATGTGTTCGACTTTTGGTTGGTTACCGCATCGTCTGTTCCGTATTCGCTGTTGTCATATACACCCGGAATCGTGCGATATACATTTACCAACATGCCTAAGGCATAGGTAGGGTCGTTATACATTTGCTCTACGTCCTTGAAGTTCTCTATAGCCGGTTCGAAAAGGTCGTCGCAGCTACTGAACATCACGCTTAAAGCAATAAATAATGATAATATCTTTTTCATATTTTCTTCTTGTTTCTTTGTTTATATACTTAGAAAGAAGCCTTCAAACCTACATAGATGTTGCGGTATTGAGGGGCTGAGCCGATATTCATATCCAGGTGCTCACGTTCTTTAGAGATTGTAAGCAAGTTGCTGCCACCAAGATATACACTTAAATCTTTCACCACCTTGTTTTGGAACATTTGTTGTGGGAAGTCATAAGTAAGCTGTACATTGCTCAAACGGAAATAGTTGCGATCGTACATCCAGAAAGTAGAATTACGATAGTTGTTATCACCGTTAGTTGTAGTCAGACGAGGATATGTTGCTACATCAGCAGTTTCTGGTGTCCAACGTCCCCAAACAACATCCGAGAACTTGCTTGTTCCTCTGTTCCAATAATAAGAGCTGTTCTTGAAATCAACAGCACCGCGTTGTCCGGCTCCTTGTGCATAGAAAGTGAAGTCTTTGTACTTAACAGTCAAATTCATTGCATAAGAGAATGGAGGTGCAGCCCAACCGTTTTTACCCAATTGAACTTGGTCGTTCGAGTCGATAACATTATCATTGTTGATGTCCTTGTACTTCAAATCACCAGGTTTCACTTCACCGAAAGTTTGGCGGGCATGCGAGGCAATGTCTGCCTGGTCTTTGAAGAATCCTTCGCAAACATATCCATATGCCGCATCCAATGGACGACCTTGACGAAGCAGATAATCGTAATCGGACACTTCATCACGCAATTTGGCTTCTGAAGAATAGAACATACCGCTTACACCGAATGTTACATCCCAATCGCCGAACTTCTTGTTTGCGCTCAATGCAAAATCTACACCTGTACGCTTGTCTTCATTGTAGTTTGTCCAAGGCAAGAAGTCGGTAAAGTAAGAAGGATAAAGAGTTGATGCACCTTGTGTCAACAAACCATTGGTTGATTGTACAAAGTAGTTCGCATTAACTTTCAACAGCTTGTTGAACAGTGTAGCGTCGATACCTACACGGAACTCTTCACGAGTAATGAAATCCAAGTCGGCATTGTCACCGCGCTTAGAACCGGTAGTCCAACCACCGCCTACGCCATCGCGCCATTGATACCAACCGAAGTCGTCGATGAAGTAGCCTTTGTAGAGGTAGAAATCGCTGATGTCCAAATCTTGGTGTAACTTGGCATAAGATGCCGTAATCTTCAAATCATCAACGAAGTTTACATTGTTGCGGAAGAAATCTTCATTGCTTATTCTCCATCCTAAAGATAGTGAAGGTGAGAATGCACCACGGTTACCTTCGGCCAATTTTGCAGAGTGTACATACGCTCCACTGAAATCGGCATAGTATTTGTGTGCATAGTTATATGCGGCACGCAATCCTAAGTTTACGTTGCTGGTGCGGTGGTACAAGTTGCTACCATGGTCAGAGTCGGCAGAAGCTTGTGTTTGGTATCCCCATCCCAACAATGTGGCAGATACGTTATGGTCTTTGGCAAATGTATTCACATAATCAAATTGTGCGCTGAACATCATGGTTTGGTCATAAGTAGATTTGCCAACATATTCGTTAGTAGATTTCTTGTCTTCACCATATTTGTTCAGGCCGATAATCATGTCTTTACCGTTTACGTTGCTCCAGATAGGTTCATAAGTAGCATACGTTTCACTGAAAGCTTCCGAATAGTATGAAATGTAGTCCACACTATATGCAGTCTTGAAGGTAAGTCCCTTCAATAATGAACTGAGGTCGGCTTGCAGTGTTACGTCGAACATGAATTTACGTGCTTTTTCTTTAGTATAACCCGAAGCAAGCAGTTCAGAGAACACATTTGTTTGTGTAGCATTTGTTCCCCCCAACAGATATTGTCCGTCAATCAAGTGGATACTATTGGTAATGTGCTCTTGTATAGCTGCTGAATTAGGATCCATCATGCTGATAGGTAGCAAAGGGGTAACCCAGTTAGGACGCAATGTAGCTGCGTCGCCCCAGAAGTTACCACGTCCATCATGTTGGTTGTTGATGATGACAGCAGCGTTGGTGGTAGCCTTCAACCATGAAGAAAGGGTCATGTCAACATTTCCTCTGACGTTCAGATTCAAGTCGTAGGCATTCTTTGCTTCTCCATATTTCAAGATGTCGTTGTTGTAGTCCATGCCAAAATTCAGGTAGTAGCGTGTTTTGTCATTACCGCCATAGATTTCACCTGTAACGTCGGCATTATAATACATCTTTCTCAGATAGTCGTCGCTATAAAAATCAATGTTCGGATAGCGATAAGGGTTAGTTCCCATTGCAGTATGGTAGATTGTAGTAGCATCGTAATAATCAGACAACCCGTCGTTGCGGCGTGCTTCATTATACAATGTCATATAGCAATCTGCATCCAAATACTTCGGATATGCTTTAGGCAGATTGATGCCGGCATTTGCACGTACATCGATTTGCATATCCTGTACCTTACCGCGTTTGGTAGTAATCAAGATTACACCTTTTGCTGCGCGGCTACCATAGAGTGCTACCGATGCAGCATCTTTCAATACGGTAACGCTTTCTACTTCAGAAGCACGTACGTTAGCTGCCGATCGGGGCATACCATCTACCATAATCAAGGCTTCTTGCCCCCAAATATTACCCGTATAACCGCCTACCATATCCAGGCCAATCAGGCTATACGAACTATTCAATTTATTTGTCAGCTCTGATGTGTTGACCTTCGAAACTGCTTGAATCACATCTTCTTGGGCAACGGTACCAAAGGCTACGTTTATCAGGCTGTCCTTACCATCTTGTGCACGTACTCCGGCACCAAGCATTAAGGCAAGCATTGTACAGCCAATATATTTATACATTCTTTTCATTTTCGAATCTTTTTATGTTTATACGTCAACAAGATTACCATCCAGGGTTTTGATAAAAACCTTCATAAAGATTTGCATCTTTTGTAGGGATTGGGAACCAATAATGGCGATCAGTGTATTTGCGTTCGAACAATACCACTTCGCGCAAGTTTTGGATAGGATTCTCTTCCGGATTATCGTAATCGTAATTGTTAGGATCTTTACGATCGAATTCGATACCGATTTTCAAGTTGTATGGTTGCTTGTCGAGCAACAACCAACGACGCAAATCGTGGAAACGCATACCTTCGAATGCCAATTCTACAGCACGCTCACGACGCAACTCGTCGAGGAGCAATTCTTGGTTGGTAGTATATTTTTCCAATACATCGGCTACTCCTGCACGTTGACGAATCTTGTTGATTGCATCCAGGGCTGTTAGGTTATAATCTTTAGCAGTGCTTGTAGCAGAGCCATATCCCATCAGAGTAGCTTCGGCATACATCAAATATACATCGGCCAGACGCATCAAGCTGAGTGCTGCAAGGTTGTTTTCTTTATAACCATCTGCACCATTCATCAATTGTGGACACCATTTCATGTTCATGTATCCGGTATAGCAACCTTTCTTGTTGTTTACTTCTTCCGATTCACGACCACCTGTAAAGAGTTCGGCTGTACCGCCAGCGCCACCGGTGCTCTTCCATTTTACACCGTCGAACATATAGTTCTTGTAGAAACGTGGGTCGCGGTTCTTCCATGGATAAGTAGGGTCATAACCAGATTCTGCATCTGCTTGGGTAATGTCTTCAGGCAGTCTATAGCCATTTGCCATACCGAAATAGTTGGCATAGTTGGCAGTAGGCCAACACTTGATACCCGATGATTCGATTGATTGTGGACGCCAGTCGTTCACCATGTTCCAACGCCAGCGATGAGCAAGTTCTGCAAGATTTTCCAAGAAAATAGCTTCTTTTACACCTGGAATCTTACCGCCTGAGTTATGCATCAAGAACAGCTCGTTGTATTGGTCGATAGATGCCAATTCATATCTGCCGGTTTGTTCGGTCAGTTTCAGGGCCTGTGCCAATGCATCTGCACCACGCTTACAAAGTTCAGTGTTATATGCCTTAGCACCTCCCGATACGGAGTTCATCAACGGACTACCTGCCCAAAGCAAAATTTTTCCTTTGTATGCCAATGCCATGATTTTGTTGGCGCGCATATCGTTCTTGCCCAACGTATTCTTACCTACAGTTGTTTGGTCCCAATCAACAGGGAGCAGATTGGCTGCATGGTCCAGGTCGGCTGCGCATTTCTCGGCACATTCTTGCCATGTCAGGCGGTTCAATGTCGGAGTTTGGTCGGCAGGCAATACATGGTCAATGTAAGGCATACCGCCCCACCATTCCATCACCATAAAGTGCAACCAAGCACGGAAGAAATAGAGCTGACCTTCAATGAGGTTACGTTCTTCTTGTGTGGCATTTACCAGCAGGTCTAAGTTCTCTATACCAATGTTGGCTTTACGGATGCCATACCAGCAAGAGGCCCAAAGATTTGCCTTTTCACGTCTACCGCTGCCAAAACCGCCCGAACGAGGGTAGCCATAGTAAGCAGTTGTCCAACCCCAGAAGTTGCCATTATCAACGTCGCGAGCTTGCAAACGGGTTTCTTGGGGTTCCCAATACTCTTCTTCTCCATAGTTCCAACATGTGTGATATTCGTTATTGGTTACTACCGGAATACAAGCATATAGTTCTTCAACGAAACCTTGGAAGTTCTTGAAGTTCTTATATGGGTCTGTTGGTGCAATGTCGCTATCTGGAGCCTTGTCCAAATAGTCTGTACACGATGTTGTACCCACAATGGTTGCCATCATGATGGCGATTACCATTGAAAAGCGATTAATATATTTCATGTTCATACTATACTTATATTATAATGAGATGTCAATACCCAAGTTGAAACGACGCATGGTTGGATATGCACCATCACCAGAACCTCCTGCAAAGTTAGATTCACGGTCGTCGGGCATGTCGGTCCACATATAAAGGTTGTCACCATTCAAGAATACACGCAAGCTGTTTATACCAAGATTCTTGAGCAGATTGTTCTTAAATGTATAGGCTAATTCTACATTCTTTAAACGAACAAACGAACCGTCATACCAATAACGTGTACCCACAGCCGAAGCATCGATAGTGGTTCCCCAACGTGGAGTAGGCAATGATGCATTTCCACCGGGTGTCCAATAGCTGCCTTCTGCATAGGCTACGTGAGCTGTACTACGGAATGTCGGGAAATTTACTTCACGCGACACATTGTTAACACCATAGAATTGAGCCATAATGCTGAATCCTTTCCATTCGGCACCGAATGCTACATTGAATGTGTTTTGTGGAATGGAAGCATATTGATAAGGTGCACGGTCGTCAACATCAACCAAACCATCGCCATTGAAGTCAATAATGTAATAATCGCCAGGCAATTTAAGGTTGTTGGCTGTTGTCCATGCAGTACTGCCAATTACGTCGTCCCATGAAGACAAGTTTCCTTTGTCGATATATGCATAAGTCTGTCCAATGGCATGACCGGCAGCTTTTTGGTATTCTGGTAACAAAGCAGCGTCATCCTTGAACACTACTTCATTGACAGCATGAGTCAAACTTGAATTCAACCAAGCACGAATGCCGTTTTTGAATGTATGGTTGAAGCGAAGTTCAACTTCGTAACCGCTACTTTTTGTCTCACCCAAGTTGGCACTTGGAGCAGTGGCACCGAAGTATGATGGAATCGCACGGCTACCGCCACCAATCAAAATGTCGTTACGAACATCGTTGAAGTAGTCCACCGAACCGGCAATCAACCCTCCGAATACAGAGAAATCTAAACCGAAGTTTCGTTTTTCTACAGTTTCCCAACCGATGTTCGGGTTGCCCAATGTGGCAATCTTATAGAATGTATAAGGAGATGCTCCAGGATTGATAGAACCCATATCCACACTGCCACCATAAGAATAGGCATCTTGATACAGCCAACGTCCACCGATGCTGTCATCACCTACACGTCCCCAAGAGATACGGAGTTTCAACATGTCCAAAATGCTCTTTTCGCGCAATGAAGCCATAAATGGTTCTTCGCTAATCATCCAACCACCAGATACAGATGGGAAGAATGCAAATCGCTTGTCAGAACTAAACTTTTCTGAACCGTTGTATGCACCGTTGAACTCAGCAAAATAGCGTAATGCCCAATTGTAAGTCAAACGGAATACCCAGTCTTCACGATAATGAGCAAATTCCGAGCCACTTGCATATTTGTCGCGGCTGAAAAGGGCAAGAGCTGTTACTCCATGCTTGCCAAAATCGCGTGCATAGTTCATTTGCATTGAGTAGTATAACTTACGATAAGTACCCTTGCTTGCGCTACCTGCTTGGTGTGCCCAATAAATAGGGTTGATGGTTGCTTCCAATCCGGTACCGATATTGGGGTCTGTTTCGTAAGAGAATTCACCTGTATCTGGATTCACCCAAAGACGTTGTGAATTGTGGTATAAGTCGTTTACACCACGGCCACTTTCTGTGAATCTATAGTCCAAAGAAACATTTGCTTTGAAACTTAACCCTTCAGTTATCATTGATAAGTCTTGGTTCAACGCAAAGTCGGTAGTCAGTTTGGTTGTTGTACGCTTTTCGTTACCGGCTGTAGCCAAGATGTATGCAGAGTTCGGAACATCTGCGTTACGTGGTGCGTACCATCCCCACATGCCGTTAGAGTAGATAGGGCGCATAGCATCGGGAGCTGACTTGTAGGCAGA
Source organism: Mediterranea massiliensis (assembly GCA_015060685.1). GTDB lineage: Bacteria > Bacteroidota > Bacteroidia > Bacteroidales > Bacteroidaceae > Bacteroides > Bacteroides massiliensis_B. The sequence continues at coordinate 56,241 of SUXZ01000004.1, forward strand.
GTTCCAATAAGAGGCATCACCAGATCCCATGTTCCAAGGTACTGTTTGTTGTGCGTTCGATGCAAACAAATTGGTAGAGAACTTAGTTGTTTTTGTCAAGTTGAAGTCGAGGTTACTACGTACATTAATGCGATTGTATCCAAAACCTGTATCGTATCCACGACCATTGTCGAAGTCTTTGAACAAGTCGCCTTCGTGAGCGAAATCAACAGCTGCAAAATATCTTACGAACTTGCTACCACCCGATACGTTTACACTTGTATTGTATGAAATGGCGCTGTCTTTGAATAGGAATTCTTCCCAGTCAACGTTAGGATAGCGGTCCCATTCGGTTGTGTTAGCCGGATAGCGATACTTATGTATAATGTCGGCAGGTGTGTAGTTGGCCCAACCCAATGGGTTGATAGCTGCTTCACGTTCAATAGAGTTATTCATCAGATAGAATGTGTCGTATGCATCATATTTTTCAGGGAGTTTTGATGCAACTTTAGCAGTCATATTGGCTCTAACACGTACTTGTGCTTTACCTTCTTGTCCGCGTTTGGTAGTGATAAGGATTACACCGTTAGCTCCCTTAACACCGTAAACGGCAGTAGCAGAAGCATCCTTAAGTACAGAAATGCTTTCTACAGAAGAGATATCAACGCTACTCATTTCGCGCTCGATACCATCAACCAAAACCAAGGGGGCACTGCTGTTCCATGAACTTTGTGTACGGATGATGATTTGTGGATCTTCCGAACCTGGCATACCAGATGAACTTGATGTGATTACACCCGGAAGATTACCGGTAAGTGCTTGACCCAAGTTTGATACACCACCTGCACGTTCAAGAACTTTTGCGTTGGTTTGTGTGATAGAACCAACTACAGATGCTTTCTTCTGTTGGCCGTAACCAACTACAACTACTTCTTCAAGGAGTTGCGAGTCATCTTCTAATACAATTTTCAATAGCTTGTCTGAGGCTTTAACCTCTTTGGTACGCATACCAACGTACGAAATTACAAGCACAGAGTTGTTGTTAGGTACATTTAATTGAAATTTACCATCAATGTCTGTTATAGTGCCAACTGATGCGTTTTCTTTTAAAACGACTGATGCTCCGATAACAGTTTCTCCGTTGCCATCAAGGACAACACCTTCCACTTTCATTCCTTGTGCATTGGCCGATTGCCATGTAAACATCATCAGAAATAGAATGAAAGGTATTTTCCAAATTTTAAATTCAAAATTCTTCATTACTATTAGTTTAAAAATTAATAAAACTTATTCATGACTGTGATTGCCCTGACAGATTCGTTGTCTATCAGGAGTCGTTTGCTTAACTTGTTCTCTTTTTCATTTTTCATTGTTTTTTGGGGGTGATACATAATTAATATTAATTTGGTTGCAAAATTATTGGTTTGTGTAATCTTGTAGAAATGTTAGTATTTCAAAGAAATCTTGCAATGTTTCGTGGTTTTGCGGTGTGTTTCATGGGTGTCTAAATGTGTTTCATGGAGAATTGTTAAACATCGATAAACTAAATGGATAGAAGTGGTTTGTTTAATGGGGTATTCCCTTTTTAGTTTTGTCTGGCGATTGAATAGCGTGCTGTTTTATGAGGCGCTTTCCCTTTGTTTATGAGCGGATAATCTGCTTGTTCCGTCTGTTTATGTGGAGTTTTATGCTTATATGAGACATAATAAGAGTTGTTGGTGACGTTTTAGTCTTAATTTTTATGATTATTCTATTAATTTTGCAACAAATTAATATGTATGGGCTTTCTGTCTCATGAAAAACAATTGCGATTATGTATAGAATAAAGTTGTTATTTGTTTTGTTGCTTGTTGCTCTCAACCTTAATCTGTCGGCTCAAGGAAACAAATATTTCACCTCTGAAAGTGGCCTTTCAAGTAGTTTGTTTAACAAGATCTATCAAGATAGCAATGATATCATTTGGATTGCTACTGAAAATGGTTTGAATAGATTTGATGGAAGTAAAATCAAAACCTATAAGCATGTCGAAGGCGATTCGCTCTCATTGTGCCACAATTATGTGACTTCCATATTTGAAGATTCCAAAGGACGCTTGTTTATTGGTACGTTTGGTGGCTTGCAAATCTATAATCCAATAACGGATAAATTCTCTTCTATTGCTGCTTCTCCTAATGGGACACCAATGCTTTCGCATGTAATAAATGTTGTTGAACGTAATAATGGTGACTATTTAGTTTTAGCCGGTGGTTTGAGGACATTGACAATTACAGCCGATAATGAACTGATTGTAGAGCCTTATAATCCTAAGTCATTGCTGCCTCAGTTGGAATTTGGTGTGGTAAATATGGTGCAGGATGCAGATGATAATATATGGCTGATTACTACAGATGCTCAACTTTGGAAAATGTCGGGTAGTGTCAATACAAGTAAGCATTATCAGATAGACACAGATGCCCTTGTTGCTAATATTCATGTTGTTCCCGATGGTGTTTATGTTAATTCATTAGGCAATTTAGTTTATAAGTATAATGCACAGACTGATTCTTTTGAGAAAATCACCCACCATTCTGTAGCAGACTCATATTTATACTCTTTTTGCCAGATATCTTCTGATGAGTTGTTGATACCTACTGATGGTGAGGGAGTGAAGGTGCTGAATATCCGTACAAACCAGATAGCTCCTTATGAGCACGATGCATTCTTCCTTGATTCAGATGAATTGAAGGTCCATAATATTCTGCTTGATAAATATAAGAATATCTGGTTCTCGATTTATCAGAAAGGTATAATAATGGTTCCCGATAAACAGAGTAATTTTAATTATATCGGTAACCGCACGATAAAAACCAATATCATAGGAAATTGTGCTGTTTCTGCTTTGTTATGTGATCATTTAGGGCGAATGTGGGTCGGTACGGATAATGATGGCATCTACTGCCTTTCATCCGATGGAAAAACTCAACTACGTCACTATTCAACGGCGGATGATAAACAAATTCCGAAGATTATTATGGGATTGTACGAGGATTCTGAAAACCGGATTTGGGTAGGTTCCTTCGAACAGGGATTAGGCTATATTGATCAGACAACAGGAAAATATAAGCCATTGGTTTTAACCGATAAATTTAGAAACAAGTTTGTAAACCGTGTATTTGCTTTTGCTGAAGATAGTCAGAAAAGAGTATGGATAGCTACTTCCGGTAGTGGCCTTTTTTATTATGATTTGGAGAAAAAAGAGATTGTTCATCCGGTTAGTCAGAATCAATATCTAAGTTTGTGGCTAAATTCTCTTTTAATCTCCAAAGATAATGTATTATATATTGCAACTCATAACGGTTTGTGTAGGATAGACCTTAACAAAGAACCATTGTCTGTTGAAACAATTACATCTTCCGATATTGTTTATTGTTTGAATGAGGATGAAGAGGGAAATATCTATTATGGTAGTATTAAAGGTTTGAATCGTTTTAATCCTCAGATTTACGAGAATAGATTATTTACTCAAGCAGATGGGTTTCAGCCAAAACCAGTGTATGGAATTCAAAGTGGTAAGCAGAGTGAATTATGGTTGAGTACGAATAATGGTCTAATCTTGTATAATGTAGAAACAGGCCTTATATCTGAGTATTATCGAGAAAGCGGATTACAAGATAATGAATTTCTGAAAAACTCTTCTATAAAGGATGATAAGGGTAATATATGGTTTGGTGGTATCAATGGTATAACATATTTCTCTCCCGATTTAACGGAAACGCATGATGATATTTGGCATGTTCGATTGACAGATATGTACATCAATAATCAATCGATTACAGCAAGTAGTGAATCTGCAAGCCATTCAATATTGGATAAACCGATATATCAGGCTGAAAATATTACCCTTTCTCACAAGGACAATTCTTTTGTATTGGAGTTTTCGGTTGTAGAACCTCATGCTCCCCGTCAAATATCCTATGCTTATAGCATCAACGATGGCGAATGGATAACTTTGCCAAAGGGCATTAATCGTATTTCTTTATATCGCTTGGCGCCAGGTAATTATAACCTGAAATATCGGATTAATGAGAAGAATCACTCCTCGAATGTTGGTGAAATTAAGATTTGCATCCTTCATCCGTGGTGGCAAACCACTACGGCACACCTTATCTATTTCTTGTTATTTGCGATTGCTGTTTACTTGGTTTATAGGTATTTGCAACAAAGAAGTCTGATGAGGAAATCGTTGCTTGAACATAAGCATAAAGAAGAGGTGAACGAGGCGAAATTGCAATTCTTTATGAATATTTCGCACGAAATCAGAACTCCTATGTCTTTGATTACCGGGCCGATGCAGAAATTGATGAGCAATGATAAGGATGCACAAAGACAGAATTCTTATAAGACGATTATGATGGGTAGTAATCGTATCCTTCAGTTGATTAACCAATTGCTTGATATACGTAAGATAGACAAGGAGATGCTAAAACTTTCGTTCAAGGAGACGGAGATTATTGGATATGTAAAAGAGGTGTTAGAACTGTTTGACCAATCAATTATCGAGAAAAATATTCATTTCGAATTTGTTCACGAAGGTATAGAAAGTCAGAACGCATGGATTGACCCTGCTCATTTTGATAAAATCATAAACAATCTTTTCTCAAATGCCATAAAGTTTACACCAATAGGTGGTAAAATTGAATTGTCAATCAACCGTGAGATTCAACAGGGAAAAGCATATCTGAAAATTAGTATTGCTGATAATGGTATTGGTATTCCTGCCGGTAATCTGGAACAAATATTTGAACGTTTCTATCAAGTTCAGAATACTACAAAAACAGGAACCGGAATCGGTTTGCATTTAACCCGTTCGTTGGTGGAAATGCATCATGGCACCATCCATGCCGAAAATGTAGCTGAAGGTGGAAGTCGTTTCGTTATTATGCTTCCATTGGGAAAAGATCATTTGAGGCAAGACGAACTCGTGTTTGCCAATGAAAAACAAATGGATAGCGAATATCTAACGGCAACCAAAGAACAGAGTGTGGTAGTGAATTTTACATTGGATGAAACAAAAGATCCGGCTGCGAAGAAGAAGAGACATCTGCTAATCGTAGAGGACGATGAAGACATCCTATTATACCTATCTAATGAACTCTCCTCGGAATATCATGTACATGCTTGTACAAGTCCTAAAACGGCCTTGGAATATGCATTGAAAAATATTCCGGACTTGATAGTCAGTGATATTATGATGCCTGAAATGGATGGAATAACATTCTGCAAAAAAATCAAGCAGAATATCAATCTGATTCATATTCCGATAATAATGCTTACGGCTAAAGTCTCCGAACAAGACCAGATTACCGCTTTTGAGGCGGGTGCTGATGCCTATATATCCAAGCCATTTAGTATCAGTTTGCTGGTTAGTAACATTAAGAGGTTGCTGAAAAACCGCGAACAGTTGCAAAATGCCTATACAGGCCAGCAAGTACAAGAGTCGAAACTGAAGAAGATACACGTGGAAACTCCCGATGAACGGTTGATGGATAGAATTATGAAGGTTGTTAATAAGAATCTTGATAATCCCGAATTATCAATAGAATTGATAACGAAAGAAGTTGGTATTAGCCGTGCTCATCTGCATCGTAAGTTGAAAGAATTGACTAATCAAAACACCACTACGTTTATTCGTAATATCCGTTTGCAACAAGCCGCCAACCTGTTGAAGGAAAAGCGTCATTCTATTGTGGAGATTGCACGTATTGTTGGTTTCTCGCGAGCAAATAACTTCTCTACGGCATTTAAGGAATTGTATGGTATCACTCCTATGGAATGGCGTGAGCAACATAGTAACATGGAAGAGTAAAACCTTATTACATTGTCTGCAGGCTTTTCTGTTGATGTGGAATCAAAGCGTCACTGAGCCACCCTCAGTGACTATATGAGATAGGGTCAGTGACTATATGAGGTAGCCTCAGTGACTATGTGAGGGTACCCCCTTTCAGAAGCTATTCTGAGAGGGGGTACAATCGCTCTATATGGGGAGTGGATATTTCTTTACATATAATAAGAGGGTGCATTGTAAATGCACCCTCTTGTCGTTTATTTAGCACGATTTAATTACAATCAATCCAATACGATGGGTTTGTGCTTCGGTACCAATGTCTTCATGATAGACCAAGCGATGATATATGCTACGGCACAGATGCAGAAGATGATGAAGTAACCGGCTGGTTTGCCTACGAAACCAAGGAAGGTCATGTTTGATTCGGCGGCATAGTCGAACAACATACCTGCCCCCTTGTTAATCAAGAACGAGGCGATACCTCCGGCCATTGTACCGATACCGGTAATGGTTGCAATGGTAGATTTGGGGAACATGTCGCCAATGGTTGAGAACAGGTTGGCCGACCATGCTTGGTGTCCGGCACCAGCCAAACCGATGATGATTGCGGGGAACCATACAGATATGCCTTGAAGCGGTTGGGCAAACAAAGCAAACAAGGGGAAGAATGCGAAGATAAGCATAGCCAACATACGGCCGGCATAGGGTTCCATTCCTTTCTTCTCCACAAACAGTTTAGGCAAGTATCCGCCAAAGATTGAAACGACGGTTACAATCAGATAAAGAACAAACACCAGCATCTTACCGGTAGTGGTTTGCATGGAATAACCACATTCAGAGAAGTAGGCAGGTGCCCAGAACAGGTAGAACCACCATACACCGTCGGTAAAGAATTTTCCGGTAATGAACGACCATGTCTGACGATAGCGGAAACAATCGAAGAAAGGTATAGTCTTTTCTTCCTTACCTGAAACTTTCTTCTCCTCTACCGGGGCGTTTTTCTCGTCTTGAAGTATGTATTCAAGTTCGGCAGCACTGACATGCTTCGATTGTTGAGGCTTTTCGTACATGTACATCCAGAAGAACATCCAGATAAAGCCTAATACACCGATAATGATGAAGGCCATTTCCCAACCGAAAGCATCGGCCAAGATGGGGATAGAAAGGGGAGCGGCCAAGGCACCTACCGATGAACCGGCGTTGAAGAGCGATGTGGCATAGGCACGGTCTTTCTTCGGGAAATATTCGGCTGTTACCTTGATGGCGGCAGGGAAGTTTCCGGCTTCTCCCAATGCAAGGATGGCGCGACAAACCAAGAATAACCATACGCTAACGGTAGCAACAACTAAAGCAGCTTGTGAGCCGGCTTCGAGTGCTTTCAAGGCTTCGATTGATTCAATGCCTTCGATGTGCATAGTAGCCCATCCGCAAGCGGCATGCAAACATGCACCTACCGACCAAACGAAGATGGCCCAAAGGTAACCCTTCTTCGTTCCCATCCAATCGACAAAGCGTCCGGCAAACAAACTTGCCACAGCATAGAAGATGGAGAAGAAACCGGTAATGGTACCATAATCGGAATCTGTCCAGTGAAATTCGGGTGCAATGTAGTCTTTCCAAGTCAAAGAGAGTACTTGGCGGTCCATGTAGTTGATGGTGGTTGCTACGAACAATAGCAGGCAAATCCACCAGCGCCAATTGGTTTTTTTTGTTTGATTCATGATATTTGTTTTTTTAGTTTATCTCATTTCGGTGTAAGGAATTTCGTCTTTATCGCCATAGTTCAGGTTTTCGCCACCCATGCCCCAGATGAACATGTAGTTGCTTGTACCGGCTGCCGAGTGGATTGACCATTCGGGTGAGGTGATGGCTTGCTCGTTGTGCATCCATACTAAGCGTTGTTCTTTCGGTTCGCCCATCAGGTGGCAGATGGCATTGCCTTCTGATACATTAAAGTAGAAGTATGCCTCCATGCGGCGGGTATGAGTATGTGCAGGCATGGTGTTCCATACCGAGCCTGGCTTCAATTCGGTCAATCCCATTTGCAACTGGTTGGTACCTCCACCTTTTACTTTGCTCAATACAGAGCTAACGATAAGCTGGTTTACTACACGGTCGTTGCTATCTTCCATCTTTCCGTAGGCATCGCTTTGTGCAATGGCATACTTCTTAGGGTCGGCCTTCTTGTCGGTAGTAATCAGTTGGGTTACATATTCTTTATAGGCCGGTGTAGAGTTGATGTAGAATTTGGCCGGATTTTGTGGGTCGTTGCTCTTGAAAGTCACCTCTTTCTTGCCGCAACCTACATACAGGCCTTCTTTGAACTTCATGGGATACTCTTTGCCATCTACGGTTACAACGCCGTCGCCACCTACGTTGATAACGCCCAATTCGCGACGGTCAAGGAAGTGCTCGGCCTTCAATTCGTCGAATGTTTCCAATGTCAGAACCTTGCTTACGGGCATCACACCGCCGTAAATCAAACGGTCGTACAAGGTATAAGTCAGGTTGATTTCATCGGGAGCCATTACTTTCTCCATCAGGAATGCGCTACGCAGACGTTCGGTGTCGTAGTGCTTCACATCTTGCGGATGGCAAGCGGTTTGAACGGTGTAGTTCACTTGGGCAGATGCCCCTAATGTTGATATAGCCATAAGTAGTGATAAAGTTATTTTTTTCATATTGTTAAAGATTTATTTCTGTTGGTTTTCTTGTTGATACTTGATGATGGCTCGGCGGTTCATGACCATCAGGAAGAGAGTGGTCAGTACCAGAATGCCGGCACCGATGTACTTGATGGTTTTAGTAAGGTGGAAGATTACCCATGCCAATGGGCTGGATGCAAAGTCGAGCGCACCGCCTTCGAAGCCGTCGGGAATCTTCAATGCACCATCGGGGCTACCCTTGGCAACAGTCAGCTGATAAGCATCGTTGGCAGCTTGTGTAAAGTAGGGTGCCAGATTTGTAACAAAATAGAGGCCGATGGTTAGCACTACCAATCCGATGATGAATGTCTTCAACACATTTCCCTTGGTAATAGGTAGTATCAATGGGAAGAGGTAGAACATGCCGGCTAATGAGGCCAATGGCAAGAATTCATTCCCGGGTAGCAAAACGGCCAGCAGCAGTGTTACGGGAATCAATAGTAAGGATACTACCAGGGTAGTGGGATGTCCGATAACCAATGCAGGGCTCATACCGATATTCAAGCCAACGGCACCTTTGAACTTGCGGGCAATCAGTTCGCGTGTAGCATCCGAAATGGGTTTCAATCCTTCGATAAAGAGGCCGGTGATGCGTGGTATCAACTCCATTACGGCACCCATCTTGATGCCTAATCCAAGGATATTGGGTATCTTATCTACCAATTCGGCTCCGTTTTTGCAACTCAGGCAACCGATGCCACAACCTATCAATACGCCAAGGAAGAGTGGCTCGCCCAGCAAACCGAACTTCTTTTTCATACCTTCGGCATCGATGTTCAGTTTGTCAAAACCGGGAATCTTGTCCAATACCTTGTTGATGATAACGGCAAACGGAACGAAACCGGCACAGAAGGGTTGTGGTATGGAGATTCCCTCCATCTTGTCGTAGAAGTGTTGAAACTTGTCGGCGGTATAATCGGCCAGAATCAACGTTATAATGTAGCAGATGATGGCCGCAAAGAATCCCCACCAGATGTTGTCGCAAGCAAAATAGACAACGGCACCGATAAAGGCAAAGTGCCAATAGTTCCATAGGTCGATGTTTACCGTACGGGTGGTTTTAGTGAGAAGCATCAGGATGTTTACTCCCAAACAAACGGGAATGATGAATGCTCCTACCGATGTGTTGTAGGCTACGGCTGCTGCTGCCGGCCATCCCATGTCGAACACTTTTAACTTCAGGTTGTAAATCTCTACCACCTGCTCTAGTGCCGGGCCAAGACTGCTTGTAAGAAGCGAAGTGATGACAGACAATCCTACAAAACCAACGCCTACCAGCAAGCCGCTTTTCAATGCTTTACTGAACTTGATGCCGATGCAAACGCCCAAAATAGTGAAGATAATGGGCATCATAACGGCCGCACCAAGTCCGATGATATAACTGAAAACTGTTTCCATTTTATAGATGATTTAGATTGTTATTTCATAGTTAACGTAAAAAACGGTTCAAAATTAAAACCTTTTCTGAATTATTCAAATTTGCAAAGCGGAATAATTCGGCAAAACATGGAAAAAAACCAAAAACTACTGTTTTCGCACACAATTTTTCCCGTTGGCGCGCACGAAACCAAAATAATTGCTACTTTTGCACTTGCCATGAATGGACATGAAATTATAATACCTATATATAAGTATGAATAAAAATCTAATCGGAAAACTGTTCCTGTTTTTTCTTGTGTTGCAACCCCTATGCAACCTTTATGCTCAAAAAGTAGATGCAAACAAACCTATGTCGGTGCGATTGGTCGAGTCGGAAATGATTCGATGCCCAGAATCGTGGCAACTCGATTTCCAACCCAAACTGAAGTGGGATTATTGTCATGGCTTGGAGTTGCAGGCCATGCTCGATGTATATGAACGCTATGGTAACCGGAAAATCTATGATTATGCGTTGGCCTATGCCGACACGATGGTAAATGCCGATGGTAGTATCAAGATGTATCGTCGCGAAGAGTATAGCATCGACCGCATCAACTCGGGCAAATTCCTTTTCCGCATCTACGAGCAAGAGAAGGAAGAACGTTATAAGAAAGCATTGGATTTGTTGTATAGCCAGTTCGAAGGCCATCCACGCAATGCCGATGGCGGTTTCTGGCATAAGCAGGTTTATCCCAATCAAGTATGGTTGGATGGAGTCTATATGGGCTCTCCATTCTATGCCGAATATGCTTATCGCAATAATCTGCCCCATGCCTATGCTGATGTTGTTAATCAATTTTTGGTAGCTGCCAAACATACTTACGACCCTGCAAATGGCCTCTATCGCCATGCGTGCGATGTTAGTAAGAAGCAATTCTGGTGCGATCCGGAAACCGGACAGTCGAAACATTGCTGGGGACGTGCTTTAGGGTGGTATGCCATGGCTTTTGTCGATGCATTGCCTTTCATCCCTTCCCATCAGGAAGGACGCGATTCGATGCTGGTGGTACTGAAAAACATTGCCAACCAAGTGAAACGCTTGCAAGACAAGGAAACCGGATTGTGGTATCAGGTGCTCGACAGAAGTGGTGACGAAGGAAACTACCTCGAGTCGTCCTGTTCGGCCATGTTTATCTACACATTGTTCAAGGGCGTTCGTTTAGGTTATTTGGATGCATCCTACTTGAAAGTGGCCATTAAAGGTTATCAGGGATACTTGAAAGAGTTTATCAAGGTAGATGAGAATGGCCTTGTCTCCATTACGAATTGTTGTGCCGTTGCCGGATTAGGCGGAAAGAACAATCGGGCGGGCGATTACGACTACTATATCAACGAGTTGGTGCGCGACAACGACCCTAAATCAGTAGGTCCATTTATCATGGCATCGCTGGAATGGGAACATATCGAGAAATCGAAGAACATATTGAATCAACCGCTTCCAACTGAATACAAAACGGAAATCGTGGTGGCTCGCGACGGTACTGGCGATTATCGAACCATTACCGAGGCCATTGAAGCCATCCGCGCTTTTATGGATTACAAAGTGAATGTGTTCATTAAAAAAGGTGTCTATAAAGAGAAGATTATCGTGCCTGCTTGGATGGAAAACATAGAGTTTGTGGGCGAAGATGCCAACGAAACCATCATTACGTACGATGACCATGCCAACATAAACCGTATGGGCACTTTCCGCACTTATACCATTAAGGTTGAGGGACACAATATTACATTCAGAAACTTGACTTTCGAAAACAATGCGCCGCAAATGGGACAGGCCGTTGCGTTGCACACTGAAGGCGACAAACTCATGTTCGTGAATTGCCGTTTCTTGGGAAATCAAGATACTGTTTATACCGGAGGACGACGCACACGCCTCTACTTCCTGCATTGCTATATCGAAGGAACTACCGACTTTATCTTCGGCCCATCAACGGCCTTGTTCGATGATTGTCACATCCATTGCAAGCGCGATTCGTACATCACGGCCGCTTCTACGCCGGCAGATGTAGAAGTGGGATATGTCTTCCGTAGATGCAAAATCACGGCATCCGACGCTGTGAGCAAAATGCATTTAGGTCGCCCGTGGCGTCCCTATGCCGCTACGGTTTTCATGAATTGCGAGATGGGCGACTTTATTCTTCCGGCCGGATGGCATAATTGGGGAAAGACTGAAAATGAGCAGACAGCCCGATATGCCGAGTATGGCTGTACCGGAAAGGGAGCCGATACAAAAGATAGAGTGAAATGGGCTAAACAACTTACAAAGAAAGAGGCTGAAAAGTATAATGATATCCGTTATATTTTAGGCGATTGGAAACCAGAATAACCTAAAAACTTATGGCGATGAAAAAAATACTATCCCTATTGCTTGTTTGGGCATTGTTTGCTTTCAAAACCGAAGAGCAAAAGCCTGTGATTTATATGATTGGCGATTCCACAATGGCCAATAAGGTGCTGGAAGGAGGAAATCCTGAACGTGGATGGGGACAAATGCTCCCTGGATGGCTTAGCGAAGATATAATTGTGGATAATCATGCCGTTAATGGCCGTAGTACAAAAAGCTTTATCGATGAAGGTCGTTGGGAGAAAGTACGCAGGTTGTTGAAACCGGGCGATTATCTATTCATTCAATTTGGACATAATGACGAGAAAACTGATCCGGCTCGTCATACCGATGCCGGAGGCTCGTTCGACGAAAACCTTAAGCGTTTTGTTAACGAAGCACGCGAAAAAGGAGCTAAACCGGTGTTGTTCAACTCAATTGTCCGTCGTAACTTCGGTGTCAAGAACGGAGAAACCATCTCTAATGCCATTACGCAGGATGATATTCAAAAAGGTGCGAATCCCGATGCCCGTACAGAGGCGAATGTAACGCATAAGACAGAGGGAGATGTGCTGATTGATACCCATGGAGCATACCTCGACTCACCACGTAATGTAGCCCGTGAGTTGGATGTTCCTTTTGTCGATATGAATCGGTTGACCCATCAGCTTGTTCAGGGTTTGGGCGCGGAAGACTCGAAGAAACTATTCATGTGGATACCGGCTAATAAAGTGCCCTATCTGCCTAAAGGAAGAGAAGATAATACTCATCTGAATATCTATGGTGCAAGGCTGATTGCCGGATTGACATTGAACGAAATCGTGAAGGTTGTTCCCGAATTGAGTGGTTATGTTCGCAAGTACGATTATGTGGTGGCCAAGGATGGTAGTGGCGATTTCTTTACCGTTCAGGAGGCTATTGATGCCGTACCCGATTTCAGGAAGAATGTGCGCACAACTATCTTGCTTCGTAAGGGCACATATAAGGAAAAGGTAGTCATTCCCGAAAGCAAAATCAATCTTTCGTTGATAGGAGAGGAGGGGGCTGTCATTACAAACGACGATTATGCCAATAAACTGAATCGGATGGGCGAGACAATGGGTACCTCCGGATCGGCTACCTGTTACATCTATGCCCCCGACTTCTATGCCGAGAATATTACGTTCGAAAACAGTGCCGGTCCTGTAGGACAAGCAGTTGCTTGTTTCGTAGGGGGTGACTATAGTAGCGACCGCATTTTCTTCAAGAATTGTCGTTTCTTAGGTTTTCAAGATACGTTGTACGCTTACGGAAAAGGCGTAAGGCAATATTATGAAGATTGCTACATCGAAGGAACTGTTGATTTTATCTTTGGATGGTCAACGGCTGTTTTCAATCGTTGCCACATACATAGCAAGGCAGATGGATATGTTACGGCTCCTTCTACTGATAAGGAGCAGGCATATGGATACCTCTTCTACGATTGCTTACTGACTGGTGAGCCTGGTGTGAAAGCCTATCTTTCTCGTCCATGGCGACCATACGCAAAGGCAGTCTTCATTCGTTGCAACCTTGGTGAACACATCCGTCCCGAAGGTTGGGACAATTGGGGTAGCAAGGAGAAGGAAAAAACAGCCTTTTATGCTGAGTACCTAAGTGTAGGTGCCGGTGCCAATCCTGAAAAACGTGTGTCGTATAGCAAGCAATTAAAGCATTTGAAAGCATACGATATGGAACAGGTTTTGGCCGGTAGTGATGGATGGAATCCTGTTAAGAATGGTAATGCTTTGGTTTCAATTAAAAGGTAGTCTGCTATTTTAACCATTTGTCGAAGAAACGCAACGTTTCTGCTTGCATCTCGCGATTGAAGAAATGTTTCTCGTCCCATATCCTGGTGACGAGTCTCTCTTCTGCATTTTGGCTCTTCCAAACATCTGTAAGTATTCGGTAGGAGTCTTCCACACCAACTACCGGAAACAGTTTGTCTTCTCTTCCGTTGAAGAATAACGTGGGCTTGGGACAAGCAATCGATGCTACATGGGGGTAGTCCATATATCGTCTGATGTCGGGCAATAACATCGAGAAAGCCGAACCTCCTTTGTTCTGATTGTTTGTCAGGGTCATCAGGTGTTCGGTGGTGTTTATCCAACAAACCGATGCCGAGGCTGATATAATATCGGATATAGCTGACATCATCCATGAACGATATGCTCCCATCGAGAATCCCAAGCAACCGATTCGTTTCTCGTCTACATAGGGTAGGGATGCAAGGTATTCTCCACTTCGTACATCATCGATGTTGATGAAAGCACTCCAAGAAGCACCCATTTGAAGGAAGTTGGATGCCAAGGCCTGCTGACTATCATAATCAACCCCCTCTTTTCTTCCCCGTTCTCCCCAGAATAGAGCATCAATGGCTAAAACAACATAGCCGTTTTGTGCGAAATAATCGCCGATGTATTGATTGTCATAACACTTCTCAACCCAATCATCGGCATCTTCCATAATTCCTGGCGCAACTTCGAAGGGACGGATGACTTTCTCTTTCCCGATACTGAAGTGTGCTCCGTGGTCGTGAAGCATGATTATGGCTGGAAATGGTCCGTCACCGGAAGGGATGAGCAGGTATGCCGGGATACGGCTCCATGCTGAAATATTGAATTCTATTTTATGTGCTATGTATCCGTTCCGTTGCTCTGTTGCTACAATTCTGGTGTCATATTCGCTTGCTTTCGGAGGCAAGTTACTCATGCACGCTATCAGTTTGTTTCTTGCTTCGTTGCGCCACTCGGAAAACTCCTTTATAGTACTCTTTCCCCAAGCCATCGGAAAGGTTAATTGCTCTTTTAATTTTTGATAGAAAACCGGCATGCTTTTGGTAATTTCATACCGTAACGTGTCGTTCTGAGCACGCATGTTTAGTGATATACAGATGATAACACAGGTTAAAAGTAAGAATCGCTTCATAAAATAAACAGATTTTTAGGCAAATATACAACATTTCTTCTCAAAAAACTCTACCTTTACCCTCTGAAATATGATATTGAATGTTTTTCTACTTGAATGTTTGTTATGAATAGAATATATGCTTGGATTGGATGGCTTGCTTGTTTGGCCATGTGCTTGCCAAGTTGCCGGATACAGGCTCAGCTGAATGTAGAATGGACTCATTACTCGGCCGAGGAAGGATTGTCGCAAAATGCGGTGATGGATATGTTGCAAGATCATAGAGGGCTGATGTGGTTGGCTACATGGGATGGAGTGAATAGTTTTGATGGGTATAACTTCAAACAATATAAGACTGCCAGCGATTCCATACCGGGGCTGAGCAACAATCGCATAGAAAAGATAATGGAAGATGCGGCCGGAAGGATATGGATGAGAACCTATGATAGTAGGGCCTATGTGTTGGATGTGGAACATGATGCATTGTGGCCGGTGGCAATGGACGGAGTAGAACGGATGGTTGGCATGCCCGATAGTACTATTTGGCTGCTGGCCGATGTGGGTGGAGCGAAATGGACGTTGGAACAGGGTAGCCGGCAACCCATAAAGAGCCTGCAGATAGATGAACGGATACACGATGTAGTGGCAGATGGAAAAGGGTGTGAATGGCTTTTGACGGACAGTGGGGTATATAAACTGCAGGGCACCGGCGAAGAGAAACTGAAGCAAGTAATGGCGCAGGTGATGACGCATGTTGCCCCTTTTAAACAAGGGATGGCTTTGACAGACGGCCTGGTGATGTGGATGATGAATTGCGATAATGGCGAACAACGGCGTGTGGCTCTGCCAGAGAGTTGCCAAATACAGGAACTGAAGTGCTTGGGTGATGAGAGGCTATTGCTCGTAACACGAAATCGAGGGCTGATGCTGTATGATGCGTTAGGCGATGAATGGAGACGACTTGCACAAGACATGCCCATAAAGCGAGCCGTGGAAGGATGTTATGTGGATAAACGCGGAAGGGTTTGGATAGACCAACATGTGCCGGGTGTGGTGACATGTGTGGACCTGGCGTCGGGGAAAGTTCAAGTAGTGAAGATGCAGGTAGAAGAGGGAGCGACAGACGATAGTTATCCCCGATTCTGCGTGTTGGAAGATGCTTTGGGACAGTTGTGGGTGCATCCGTATGGTGGAGGTATGGGGCGTTGGAACGAAGACGAACAACGCTTGGTACCATTGGATGAGATAAGTGGCATGGCCGAGGCCAAGGTGTCAAACAAACTTCATGCGGCTTATGCCGACCGGCAAGGCAACCTGTGGATGTGTGCGCATAGTAAAGGTTTGGAGAAATTGTCGTTTAAAAACAGGCAGGAGGTAAACATCCTGGAGATTGAAAAGGAGGGGAAAGGGTTGCTCGACAATGAGGTCCGGGCCATCTGCGTGTTGAAGAACGGACAAACATGGGTAGGCACCAAAGCAGGGAAAGTGCATGTGTATGACGACGGATATCGCTATAGAGGCTTCTTGAATAATCGTGGAGAGGTGGTGATGCAAGGCGAACCGCTAAAAGGTGTAGCCTATTGCATCAAGCAAGATAGCCAGGAACGTATGTGGGTTGCAACGAAAGGAGACGGATTGATTCGCTTGGAGAAGCTTACAGACAGGACTTGGAGTGTGATGCGATACCGTCACGATACGAATAACTCGAGAAGCCTGTGCCATAATAATGTGTATAGTGTGCTGGAAGATAACTTGGGGCGCATATGGGTGGCTACTTATGGTGGAGGCATTGCGATGCTTGATCCAAAAGATGCCAAACAGGAGTTCGTGAACTGGCGTAACGGATTGGAAGGTTATCCTATCCAGACGTGCAACAAGGCGCGCCACCTCAGCATGGATGCACGCGGACGTATATGGATTGCTACTACGGCCGGTGCACTGCGCATGGATATGGTTGATGGAGACCCCTCGAAAGCTACTTTCGAGCACTATTATAGCGATACCAAAGAGAAACATTCGCTTTCAGCCAATGATGTGCATTGGATAGAGCATACTCCACAAGGAGAGACTTACATGGCTACTTTCGGTGGAGGATTGAACCTGATGCAGCCCGAGGGCGAACAGAAAGGAAGGGTAACGTTTGAACAGATAGGTAGGGAAGAGGGTGTGGCTTCGGACATTCTGTTGGCAATCTGTCCCGACCGATGGGGAAACCTCTGGATGGCTACCGAAAACGGTATCTCGCAACTGAACATACCGATGCGCAGTATTCGCAACTTCAACCGCTTGGCTCCACGACTTAGGATGACCGAAGCTGCCATAGCGCACGATAATCATGGCCAGATATTGATGGGAACCTCCGACGGTCTGCTGATGTTCCGCCCTGAAGCCATGAGGAAATCGTTGTATATCCCCAATATGATATGGACGGAACTGAGAATAGGTAACCGCAAGTTGCAGCCCGATAGCTGTCAGGTGCTACACTTGAACCACGATGAAAACAACATCCATCTGCAATATGCCGCCATAGACTTCACCAATCCGCAAACGGTGCAATATGCCTATCGTCTGAAAGGGTGGGACACTGGTTGGAACTATGTGGGTGCAAACCGTACGGCTACCTACACAAACCTTCCGCCAGGAGAATATACTTTGGAAGTGAGATCGACCAATGCCGACGGAGTATGGGCTCCAAATAACCGAAGCCTGACACTCGTGGTGGCCCAACATCCCTGGCGGACACCTTGGGCCTATGCTGCCTATGTATTGTCATTGCTCGTGCTGGTGGTAGGGGCTACATTGGCCTTGACAGCCATCTATAAATTGCGCCATAAAGTGCTGATGGAGCACCGTATGAGCGAGATGAAATTACGTTTCTTTACCGATGTGAGTCATGAGTTGAGAACGCCCCTTACCCTGATTGCCGGACCGCTTGAGAACATCTTGCAAAACAAGCAATTGGATGAAAATGTAAAGAACCAACTGCAGATGGTGAACATCAATACGGAGCGGATGCTGCGATTGGTGAACCAAATCCTGGATTTGAGGAAATTGCAGAACGGAAAGATGAAACTGAATATCCAACCCATCGATTTAGTTCCGTTTGTGAAGGGTATTATGGACTATTTCCAATCGGAAGCAGCCAGTCGGGGCATTGATTTCTGGATTCAAGCAGAGAATCCACACATCACGCTTTGGGCAGATGATGACAAGTTAGAGAAAATCATCTATAACCTTCTGGCCAATGCATTCAAATTTACACCCGATGGGAAGATGATTGGCATCGAGATTGGTGAAGATGAACAACAGGTAACGATAGCCGTCAAAGATCAAGGAGTGGGCATCGAGCCGGAACGGAAAGAGGCTATATTCGAACGCTTCGAAAACCAAACGCTGTCAGGACAAACAGGCACGGGCATCGGTCTTTCGTTGGTGAAGGAGCTGGTAGATTTGCATGGAGCCACCATTGATGTGGATAGTCAGCCAGGACAAGGAAGTTGCTTCATCATCCGCATGCAAAAAAGAGTGGATGTGGCAACCACCTCCACAACGGATACGGCACTCCCGCTAATTCCAAATGAGGAGGTAGATGATGATAATCGAGACGAAGGACTACAGATGAGTATGCTCGTAGTGGAGGATAATGCTGAGCTAAGGGCTTTCTTGAAGACAATTTTCCAAGATGAGTTCCAAATAGTAATGGCGGCAGATGGCAATCAAGGTATTCAGAAGGCTACCGAATTGTTGCCCGATGTAATCCTGGCCGATGTGATGATGCCGGGTACCGATGGATTGGAGATGACACGCATCATCCGACAGAATCCCGACACAAGCCATATCCCAATTATCTTGCTGACTGCAAAGACCGACATGGAAAGCAAACTGAAAGGTATGGAGTATGAGGCCGATGACTACATTACCAAACCGTTCAGCACGGTCTATCTGAAAGCAAGAGTTAATAATCTGCTGGAGCGCAGGAAGAAACTACATGCTCACTTCATGGGTGGGGAACAAATGGACGAAAGCAAGCCTGTAGCCGATGAAACGCCCAAGATGACTACTCATGACAAGCAGTTCATGGATAAATTGATGGAACTGATGCAGCAGAACATGGATAATGGCGACTTGGTTGTGGATGATCTGGTAAAGGAGATGGCTGTAAGCCGCTCGGTACTTTTCAAGAAAGTAAAGAGTCTCACAGGATTGGCACCTGTAGAATTCATTAAGGAAGTCAGAATCAACCGCGCAAAGCAACTGATAGATCAAGGCGAATATACCATCACTCAAATTGCCTATATGGTGGGTATTAACGACCCGCGTTACTTTAGCAAGTGTTTCAAACAAAAGACAGGAATGACTCCTACAGAGTATCGCGATTCGAAGAAATAACTAATATCCAACAACGACATCTATTGATGCGATGTAGCCATGTCCCATTCCGTGGCTGCCATGATGAACGAACCGATGGCTTTCCCCTCGTTGCTTACGATGGTCACATCCTTGCCTTCGAGGTAGTAGTTGGATGTGCCGGTTCTTGAAGGATCTTTGGCAGGGCCTAATCCGGCAGAGGCGCAACTTTGTATGATGTCCACACGGTTGTTGTCGCTCTTTTCCCGGATGAAGGTTGCAAGCAGTCCGTTGTATGCCTTTTGTGCAACGGGCATGTATGTTGCTTTGTCTAACAATCCCAGGCGGATGCCTTTCAGGTAGGCATAGGTGAAGATGCTCGATGCCGATGCCTCCAGGTAATTGGGCTTGTTGCCTTTGTTGTAGTAGTGGCCATTCCACTCGTCACCGATGCCATCGGCCGTCTTGGAATTATCATACTGCAGCAGTTGATACCACACACCGCTTTCTTCGTCCTGCCAGCGTTTCAATCCTTCGGCCACCTGCTGATAGATGGCTAATACGGCCGGATAGTCGGCATGATTCTGTGGCATGTATTCCAACACATCGGTCAGTGCGGCAAAGTACCATCCCATGCCTCTTGCCCAGAACTCGTTGCTACATCCTTTGTATGCTCCTTCTTTACGCGCCCAGAAAGAGTTCTCGTCCTCGGGCGTGGCACTCCAGGCATGATAATTCAGTTGCTTGTCGGGGTTATAGGTGTATCGGTGTATGGTTTTGAATTGGTGGGCTATGTCGCTCCAGCTCTGCATATTATCCTCTTCGTTGCTTTTGCCGAAGTGGTGTTGCCATCCGGCATAGATTGTTGCCCCCATGTAGAGTCCATCGAGCCACATCTGGTTAGGATAGACAGCCTTGTGGAAGAATCCGCCAGCACCGGGTAGTTCGGTCGCAATGCGTTGATGATTGTTTTTCAACTTGTTGCGTATAACGGTGGCCGCTCGTTTGTATTTCTCTGCTTCGGTGGTGTTTCCACGTTTTATCTCCTCTTGATAGAGCGTGAAGAAAATGTTTCCTGCCGGCAGGTCGTCGATATTGCTTGGACGCAGGGCATCTTCGCCTTCCTCGTTGCGTATGCCACTACCGTCTGTCACTACCGAGTTGTCGGCAAAGGCCTTTACCGCTTGATACCAATGCTCGTTTTGCGGATTGTTTTTCCATGCTTTCAGTACGGCATTGGCTACCAATCCCGATACATAATCCCATCCGGCATGTTGCAACGACTCCTTATGTTTCCTGTTGCAATAGAAATCTCCCAGTCCGTGGCTTTCCACCATTTTCTCTGTATAGCTGTTTGCTGACAGACGGAACCAATCCACATCCATCCAGCCGGTGTCGTTAATCGTCATGTGTGGTTTGTTGCAGAAGAGGCCCACTTTTGCGCCAATCCATTGTCCCTCTCTTGCCTGGAACTCCTTTCCCAATGGCTTGAAAGTCTCTCCATCTTCGCTATAGCTGAAGCTGCACATCACCCGTTGGTCGTGTCCGCCCTCGCTTTGAGCAATCTTCTCGCCGTTCCATGCAAACGATACACGCAGGTAAACCTCGTTCAATGCCAGGGGGATAGCCTCGTTAGTCTGTTCCGCATTATCCTTGTCGGCCTTGAGGCATTCTACCTGTTTCAGCAGAATGCCTTGCGGTGTATTCTCCAATATGATAGCGGCATAGTCGCGTCCCATCACAACCAGTCCGCCACGTTCGCCGGTATATTTTTCCGAAGGTGTAAACGATACTTTCGTGGTGGCTGTAAAGTTGGGTGCCGTTGTCTTTTGTAGCAATAGGTTGGGTGCATCCCATAAATTCTGGCTATCAGCATTTTCGGGATGTGCATAGAGTCTTAACTTGCCTTCGGTGGCGTTGCAATAATACCAACGGGTATCCATGTTGGCTTGCCATTGCCATTGTAGTCCCAGACTGTTCTGGTCAAACTCATCGTTCTCTTGTATGGCCGGTCGTGCACCGGTGTAGCTTGTCTTCGGTTTTTGGTAGCAAGTCACCGGTTCGCCTATACCGTCTCCGTCGCTATCCACTCCAATCACCGGCCAATCGCCTTTCCAGATCATGGGTTGTAGATGCGCTACTCGTCCATACGCACCGATGTCCTGGAAGTGTATGAACCAGTCTTCGCCTTGTGGTGTCTCTACCCATCCGCCTTGGTGAGGGCCGTTGGTGGGGCTCTCTGCCTGATGCATCACTGTTTTGGCTTCGTATGGGCCATACACGTTGTCGGCTTTCATCACCACTTGCCATCCCGTTGGCACGCCTCCGGCCGGCAGGAAGATGTAGTATTTTCCTGCTCTCTTATAGAATTTTGGTCCTTCGCAAGTGGGGTTTACGTTGTGTCCGTCGTAGATGATGCGGCTGGGTGTGATAGCCTTTGTGGCATCGGCCGACAGCTCGCACACGGCAATCACGCTTTTCAAACCGGCACGGCTACCGGCATAGGCGTGCACCATATATACCCGTCCGTCTTCGTCCCATAGCGGACAGGTGTCAATGATTCCCTTACCAGGCTTCACCAATACCGGTTCGGTCCAAGGGCCTTCGGCCTGCCGGGCGCTTACCATGAAGGCCCCCTTGTCCGGATCGCCCCAAAAGATGTAGAAGCGTCCGTTGTGGTGGCGGATGGCCGGTGCCCACACGCCGCATCCATGCGCCACGCCATTATCTTGTTGTAGTGTGTTGTGCTCTTCTCCAAGTGCATGACCGATGATGCGCCAGTTTACCAAGTCGCGCGAGTGCAGGATAGGTAGTCCCGGCATGCAGTTGAAACTGGATGCCGTCAGGTAGTAATCCTCTCCAACACGGCACACGTCCGGGTCGGAGTAATCGGCATAGATAATCGGGTTACGATACATCCCCTCCGGTAGGTTTGCATCCCAAACGGCACTCTCGTCTGCAGCTTGTGGGGATTGCTTTGTACCGCATGCCCCCATCAGGCATAGCGCAAAAACGGCTATCAAGCAGTTTTTAATGGTTGTAACTGAATATTTTTTCATTGATTACTACGTTTTCCATGACAATATTCTTGCCTCTGTTTATCTCTGCCTCTTGTTTGCAATTGTTAAAGATGGCGTTGCTGATGGTCACGTTTTCGACAGGCATTTCGGGCAATCCGTTTATCTTCACCGCTATCTTGGCACCGTTGCACACAATGTTGTCCATGGTTATGTTACGGAAGGCAGGAGTCTCTTCGGTTACTTCAGGGATGCTGTTCTCGGTAGGATTGTTTTCATCTCCCTCGCCCGACGCCTTGCCGGCATAATAGAGGTCCATGATGATGGCTTCGTGTGCAATGTCAATCATGTTGATGCCTTTGATGTGGATATCTTCTACCACACCGCCACGTCCGCGTGTACTTTTGAATCGCAAGCCAACGTCGGTGCCCAGGAAGGTACAATTCTCGATGAGTAGGTTGCGCACACCACCGCTCATTTCGCTGCCTACCACAAAACCGCCATGTCCGTGCAATACCACATTGTCGCGGATATAGACATTCTGGCATGGTATGCCGCGTTCACGTCCGTTGCGGTCTTTGCCCGACTTGATGCAGATGGCATCGTCTCCGGCATCAAACAGACAATTTTGTATCAGTACCTTGTTGCACGATTCCAAATCCAAGGCATCACCGTTTTGTGAGTACCAAGGGTTGAACACCTTTACACCATCTAAAATAACGTTTTCGCACATCAATGGGTGCAAGCACCATGCGGGCGAGTTGCGGAAGGTAACTCCCTCAATCAGCACCTTGTTGCACGAAATCAGCGACAACAACACCGGACGAAGCCATTGTTGCACCTCCGTCCACTCCTGGTCGGTGGTCAGTCCCATGGGGTTGTTGAACATCAGGCATTTCTCGGCACCTTTCAGCGATGCTTCGCTTGGATACCAGATGTCGTCCTTCACCACGCCGCCTTCTTTCAGCAGTTGCTTCCATTGGCTTTCGGTCATTTTGGAGCGTTTCACGGGTCGCCAGGCCTGTCCGTTGCCGTCTATTACGCCTTGTCCGGTGATAGCGATGTTTTCGGCATCTTTGGTCCAGATAGGCGATGTGCAACGACGTGTGTTCAGTCCTTCAAAACTGGTTTCGCGTATGGGATACAGATTGAAGTCGCCACTGAAGGTAATCAGTGCGTTTTGTTCCAGGTGCAGTTCAATGCCCGAGCGTAATTCAATGGGACCGGTCAGCCATATTCCGGCCGGCACAATCACTTTGCCTCCGCCTTGTTGGTAGGCATGGTCGATGGCTTTGGCAAATGCTTCGGTGTTTAGCGTCTTTCCGTCGCCCATGGCGCCGAAGTCTGTAATGCTCGTCTCAAAATGATTAATGGTTGCTTTCAGGGGTTGCGGACAATTGGATAATCCCCAATTCTGGTTGTCTGTCTGCTTGTCGTTTTGGCATGCTGTTATGGTAAGGGCCGCCAGCAAGCATGCAGTCCATTTCATTGCTGTTTTCATCATAGTATAAGTATAACCTAATAATAGATTGGATTGTTAGTATCAATTTTGGGAGGATGATTTTTTTTCTTGGAATATTACCCCCTTGCCTATCTGCTTTCCCAAGTGGATAGGCAAGGATGATAATACAGATTCATGTTAACCTAATTCTAACCTTAAATAAATATTATGAAAAAACCTCTTAATTACCGAGGGCAAAGGTAAGGCAAATCCGTTGACGAGTGGTGGAGAAATTGATTGTTAAGGTGTATTTTTTGGTAAATCCTTCAATTTTTACTCTTTTTTAGGGTGAAATTCGTCTAAAATCGCCATTTCTTGCCATTCTAATGCTGTTTAGTTGCTATCTTTGCAACAAATAAATTTCCTATGAATGTTGCATTGTATTTGATTCCGGTTACATTGGGCGATACTCCCATCGAGCAGGTTTTGCCGCCCTACAACAAGGAGGTTATTCTCGGCATTCGTCATTTTATTGTCGAAGATATCCGTTCGGCTCGTCGTTTCTTGAAGAAGGTCGATTCATCTATCGACATCGATGGCCTTACCTTCTATCCGTTGAACAAACATACCCCCGTCGAGGCAGTGGCCGGATACTTGCAACCCCTGCTCAATGGTCAGTCGGTGGGCGTTATCAGCGAGGCCGGTTGCCCGGCGGTGGCCGATCCGGGTGCCGATGTGGTGGCCATTGCCCAGCAGAAAGGGCTGAAGGTTGTCCCGTTGATAGGCCCCTCGTCCATCCTGTTATCGGTGATGGGCTCCGGATTTAACGGACAAAGCTTTGCATTCAACGGCTATCTGCCTATCGAACCGGCCGAGCGTGCCAAGAAGTTGAAGCAATTGGAGCAACGTGTCTATGCCGAACACCAAACGCAACTCTTCATCGAAACACCCTATCGCAACAACAAGATGCTTGAAGACATCCTACATAATTGTCGTCCGCAAACCAAACTGTCCATTGCGGCCAATCTGACTTGCGAGGATGAGTATATCTGTACGCGCACCATCCAGGCTTGGAAAGGCCATCTGCCCGATTTGAATAAGAAACCTTGTATTTTCCTACTATATAAATAAGGTCAGATAATCAGCTTCAACAATTCTTCGTCGGTTACCCCATCCAGGTAGGCGGCAATGTTTAGCTTCGCCAGTTGTTTGGCGAGGAGACTATGCTCATAGGCAACCCCCACCAATGCCTCTTCCACCTCGTTAATGGGAAGGTTGCCTAAGAAGTCACCTTCGAACGTGCAATTCGCAATCAACCCCTTGTTCAGTTGCAGATGTACGGTAACGTTACCGCACTTCAGCCGTGCCGATTGTGTCAAGGTGGCTTGTGGCGAGTGTCCATATATCCAGTGCCAATCGGCAAACTTCTCCTTGGCCAGTTTCTCAATCTCTGCCATTCCTTTTTCGCCGATGCACACCTCTTTGTCGGTGTATCCACGCGACAGTATCCGTAGAAGTGCCGAACGCATTCCATCGATGTCCGCAATGTGTGGAAGGTAAGGCTTCAGGTTTCCTACCCGACTTCTCACCGATGCAATCCCTTTTGTCTGCAACTTAGCGGCCGGTGGTGTCAACACCTTGGATAGCACCTCCACATCCACGTCGTACATCAGTGTGCCGTGTACCATTATCCGCCCTTTCGCTACCCGCTTGGCAAATCCCGACACCTTCAGTCCGTCTACCAGGATGTCGTTTCTGCCCGATAGTGTGGCCGGAACCCCCAACTCGCACAACGCCTTTTGCATCAGGCATGCATATTCGGGATAGTCGCGTTCCATCTCTTTGACCTCTCCCACGATGGTGTAGTTCAGGTTACCCCAATCGTGATAGACAGCACCACCGCCCGTCACCCTGCGTGCCAGCACAATATCGTGCTCCTTCAGGTAATCCAAATCTACTTCCGTGTGTATCTGCTGATTGGCCCCAACAATCACCGCCGGCCTGTTTTGCCATAAATAGCACAAAGGGCCGTCGCCAATCTCATGCTCAAGGCAATACTCGTCGAAGGCCATGTTGAAGTAAGGGTCGGTATGTCTGTTAATCAAATAGTTCATGCAAGCATCGGGCTGTATCCAAGGGCAAAAATATACCTTTTTATTGAGATTTGCCGGCCTTCTTCTCGCTTTTTTCCAATTGATAAGTGATTTTCCGTTTGCGCTGCATCGAATCCCTCAATACTCTTTGATGCTCATCAAACTCATATTCAAAATAGTGGCTGAACAGGTTCTTCCCGATGTTGTCTTCAATCTGCTTCAGTGTCCAGGGCTTGTATTGGCTCAGTTGCGGAAGGATGATTCTCTCATCCTTCTCCAGTTCTAATACAAAGTAATAGACAAGTCGCTTCATCCCTTCGAACTCCATGTAATACCTGCTGACAAACTTCAGGTTGTCGTTCGGCAACTTAGGGAATCCCTCCCTCAGCATGCGATAAGCCCCTTGTTCCAAACTCTCTTTGAAAAACAGGTGTCCCTCTATCAGCGCATCCAGTTTCCCCTTGTCGCTTAGTTGCTTTTCCGAGCGTTGGCGTAGCAATTCCATGCCGTTGTACACCACGCTGATACGAATCAACGGGTGGATGTATTTCTTTCGGCTGTCACCCGATAGGCATTTCCCGATAACATCACCTCGTGCATTCACGATGGGTAACACCACCACCTGGCGCATCATGCGGTTGAAGTAGTTCAGACTGAGTTGGTTGAACAGCATTGTCAAGCCAATCATAACCGCAGGAAACAGGCCGAACAGCACGAAGTTCAGCGAATTGTCCGTTGTGCCACCTACTAACCAGCAGATGGCGGTGATGACAATTTGAAGCGAGAAGACGATACAGCTTATCTTCGCCGAAACCAATAGCGTGTCCAGAGTGATGCGGTAGCGATGTTTCTTATCGGCTTCGGTAGGGTGATTGGTGCGTAGCCCTTTCTGTGTCAGCAGTATCACGATGGCGGGTAGCAGAATGGCCATCTCTATCACCGCGGCATGGCAACTGTGGGGGCAATTACATAGGCTTACGAAATGGCTTAGCGACATCAGTATCAGCATGAAGGTGGTACTGAACAGTAATACTTGCTTGGGCTCTTTGCGGATAAGGTTCAGTGCAAACAACGATGCTACGATACCGGTTAACGCACCGAAGTAGATGGCTTGCTCGTGTGGTATGAAGTAGGCAAGCAACATCGCTATCAATCCGGGCATGTATCCGAATGCCAGGTTGTAGCGTGGCGATAATATAGTGTCGATATGTTTCATCAGTAAGTTCAATTTCGTTCGTTATACATGTAACAAACTTGCACTTACTAATGTTTTCGTTTTTTAAGAATTCTTTTCAATTTCTACAATTCCCTCTTGAAGAATTCCGTCAGTTTGGTGTAGAGGTGCATGCGTGTATATCCGCCGAAGATGCTGTGGTTGCGGTTGGTATATATCTGCATGTCGAATTGCTTGCCCAGTTGCACTAAGTGTTCGGCATACTCGGCACAATTCTGGTAGTGAACGTTGTCATCGGCCATTCCGTGTACCAACAACAGCTTGCCGTGTAAGTTCTTGGCACGTGTAAAGGCCGAGCTCTCCTTGTAGCCGTCGTGGTTCTCGCCCGGTGTACGCATGAAACGTTCGCCGTAGATGGTGTCGTAGTACTTCCAGTCGGTTACGGCAGCCACGGCTACTCCCGCCTTGAAGATGGGCGTGCCTTCACTCATGGCCATCAGCGTCATGTATCCGCCGAAGCTCCATCCCCAGATGCCGATGCGGTTCTTGTCCACGTATGGCAATCCGCTTACATATTTGGCGGCCGATACTTGGTCTTCCGCCTCCTTCACACCCAAGTTCAGGTAGGTGCATTTCTCGAATTCGGCACCGCGTCCGCCGGTACCTCTGCCATCCACGCACACCACGATGAAGCCTTGCGATGCCATGTAGGTTTCCCAACTTACGCTATAGCGGTCGAGCACCTCTTGCGAGCCTGGGCCGCTATACTGATACAACAACACCGGATACTTCTTCGAGGCCTGGAAGTCGGTAGGTTTCATCATCCAGCCATTCAGTTGTGTACCCCTTTCGGTAGTAAAGGTGAAGAACTCGGTTTGCGGCAGGTTGCGTGCGGCCAATCGTTCCTTCAAGGCGGCATTGTCGATAAGCGTAGTCAGCACCTGTCCGTTATTGTTGTTCAGTGTCACCACGGTGGGCGTAGTGGTGTTGCTGAATCGGTTCATGTAGTACTTCATGTTGCTGCTGAACTGAGCGGTGTTGGTGCCGGCTTGGGCCGAGAGTTTGGTTTTCTTTCCTTTGCGGTCAATCTTGTAGATGGCTTGTCGCAAGGGGCTCTCTTCGTTGCTGCTGTAATAAAAGCTACCGTCGGCCTCGTCGTATCCCAAGAACTCTTTCAGTTCGTAGTTGCCTTGTGTAACCTGTTTCATCAACGTGCCGTTCATGTTGTACCAATAGAGGTGGTTGAATCCGCTCTTCTCGCTCACGAAGCTGAAGTAATCGTTGTAGAAGCGAATCTCGTCAAAGATACGCTCTTTGATGTAGGTGTCCGTTTCGTCGCGCAATACCAGTTTGCATACCTTGCTGCGCGGATTGCAGAAGTACAGGTCGAAGCGGTTTTGGTGGCGGTTCAGTGTCATGATGGCCAGCTTCTCCGGATCTTTGGTAAAGCGTATGCGGGGGATGTAACCATCCTTATCCAGCGGCACATCCATCTGTCGGGTAACGCGTGTCTGTATATCGAATGTATGTACCGATACCTTCGAGTTTACCTGTCCGGTTTTTGGGTATTTGTAGGTGTATGCACCCGGATATGCTTCGTATTCGGTGTAGTGCGGACGTTCGCCGGCATAGAGTTGGAAGGTGTACGACGGCACTTCCGATTCGTCCCAACGGATATAAGCTAGCATCTTGCTGTCGGCACTGAACTCCAGGGCCGAGTTGAAGGCAAACTCCTCCTCGTACACCCAGTCGGGTATGCCATTCAGCACTTCGTTGAACTTGCCGTCTTCGGTTACCTGACTTTCGCTGTTGCCGAAGTGTGTCTTTACCAGGAAGATGTTATTGTCTCGCACAAAGGCCACTAAGTTGCCGTCGGGCGAGAAGACCGGTGCCTGTTGCGGTCCGCCATCCGACAAACGCTCCACCACGTTGTTTATCTTGCCCTCGGTGTTGCGTCGCAAGCTATACAGATAGTGTACAGCCGTGTACGAGTGGCGGTAGATGGGAGTGGTTTCGGTAGCAATCAGCAACTTCATGCCGTCGGGCGAGAAGGTGTAGCTATCGAAGTTCTTGAAGGGACACTCGCGTGCAGTAGTGGCATTGAAAAGCACCTCCACCTGTTTGCCGGTCTTGAAAGAGTATTTGATGATTTGTGTTCCTTCGGCATTCATCTGTGTATAGTGTTCGCCATCGCCCGGAATGGGGATGAAACCTTGAATGTTTTCTGCTCGGAAGGTACCGCCCACTACCTCTTGTAGGGTCAATGCGTTTGTTTGTGCTTGAATGGTCAGCACGGCCATCAGCATCAGTACGATAAAACTTGTCTTTTTCATATAGTTTGTTCTTTAGTGCAAAGATACTCATTTTATAATAAATGTACAAAAAACGGCTCATTTCTTTGGCATTTCCATCCACATCAACTACTTTTGCGCCCATAAAATTTAGGCAAATGCAAGCACTTCCCTACAACGATTTTTCCAGCTTCCTAAAGCAACGTTTCCCCTATAAAGTGCAAAAGATATCGTTAAATGCAGGCTTCACTTGTCCCAATCGCGATGGAAGTAAGGGGTGGGGTGGTTGCGCCTATTGCAACAATCAGACATTCAATCCCGACTATTGCCGCACCGAGAAGAGCATCACTCAGCAGTTGGAAGAGGGTAAGCAATTCTTCGCACGCAAATATCCCGACATGAAATACTTGGCCTACTTTCAGGCCTACACCAATACTTATGCCGAATTGCAAGTGCTGAAGAGCATGTACGAAGAGGCGTTGGCGGTGCCCGATGTGGTGGGGTTGGTTATTGGTACCCGTCCCGATTGCATGCCCGATGCCTTGTTGGACTACCTAAGCGAACTGAACAAACGCACCTTCCTGCTTGTTGAATATGGTATAGAGAGTACCGACAACGACACCTTGCGTCGCATCAATCGTGGACATACCTACGAACAAGCCGAAGAGGCAGTGTGCAGAACGGCCGAGCGGGGCATCTTGGTAGGCGCACACGTCATCTTAGGCTTGCCGGGCGAAACGCACGATGCGTTGCTGATGCAGGCACGCCGCTTGTCGCAACTGCCCCTTACCACCTTGAAGTTGCACCAGTTGCAACTGATAAAAGGCACACGCATGGCGGCCGAGTATCAGCAGCATCCCGAAGACTTCCACCTCTTCGGGTTGGATGAGTATGTGGATATGGTGGTGGATTATGTGCAATACCTTCGTCCCGACTTGGTGCTCGAACGTTTTGTTTCACAATCGCCCGCCGATTTGCGCATAGCGCCCCATTGGGGAATGAAGAATTACGAATTTAATGCTTTGGTGCAAAAAAAGATGAAAAATTTTGGTATTTTTCAAGGAAAGCTATATTTTTGTCAGCAAAATTGAGATTTAGATAATAAAAAGTCAAACTAAACAAATTACTAAAATGAGAGTAATTATTCAGCCGGATTACCAATCCGTATCTAAGTGGGCTGCCCATTATGTAGCAGCTAAGATTAAAGCGGCCAACCCAACACCCGAAAAGCCGTTTGTTTTAGGATGTCCTACCGGCTCATCTCCGTTGGGTATGTACAAAGAACTCATCGACCTAAACAAGAAAGGCCTGATTTCGTTTCAGAATGTCGTTACGTTCAACATGGACGAATATGTAGGCTTGCCTAAGGAGCACCCCGAAAGCTATTACTCGTTTATGTGGAACAACTTCTTCAGCCACATCGATATAAAGCCCGAAAATACCAATATATTGAATGGCAACGCTGCCGATTTGGATGCCGAATGTGCTCGTTTCGAAGCCAAGATCAAGTCGTATGGCGGTGTAGATTTGTTTATGGGTGGCATTGGCCCCGACGGACACATTGCCTTCAACGAACCCGGCTCATCGCTCACTTCGCGCACTCGTCAGAAGACATTGACCACCGATACTATCATTGCCAACTCGCGCTTCTTCGGTAACGACGTGAACCAAGTACCCAAAACCGCCCTCACCGTTGGTGTAGGCACCGTGATGGATGCTCGCGAAGTGATGATTATCGTGAATGGACACAACAAGGCGCGTGCCCTCTACCATGCCATCGAAGCCGGTGTTAGCCACATGTGGACTATCAGTGCCTTGCAAATGCACGAAAAGGGCATCATCGTGTGCGACGATGCCGCTACCGACGAACTCAAGGTGGGCACCTATCGCTACTTCAAGGATATCGAAGCCGATAACCTCGATCCCGAAAAGATGTTGAAATAAGCTTGCGATATGATATTTTTTGAGTGTACCCCTTTCAGAATACCTTCTGGAAGGGGTACTTCTTTGTTTGCGTCACACGCGTCACATGAAATATATACTTTTATAAAGGAAAAAATTAAATTGAGCTATTTAAAATAGCTTGAATTATTTATTTTTTCTATAGTAATCTATGAAAACCATCTGACGCGTGTGACGCAGCATTTCACAAACATACCTTTGCGAGTTCGCGAAGCTATGTTTGTAAGCCCACGAAGCTATATCTGTGAGTTCATGAAGCTATATTCGTGAAAAGATGAAGTTCGTTTGCCATTTCTGAACTATTTGTTGTTTGCGTCTGATGTATTTGTTCTTCACGTCTGAAGTATTTGTTGTTCAGAAACGAACAACCTATTGTTTTGCCCCACCGTACCTATGTTGTCGTTAATCGTTTGTTGAATCCTTGTGAGGACAAACCGATGTGTTTGCCCAGATACATCCTTTGTAAGGGCGGGGTCTGCCCGCCCAATGATGGCTGGTATTCAATTGGGTGAACACACCAACTAAAAAGAAATGTTAAAAATCAGGACGGCTATATGGGTTTTGAAATATCTTTCTATATTTGCGGAATATTAATTAATCTAATCAGTTATTAACCAATAAAACATGAAACAGTTATGAAAACCAAAATTATTACAGTTGCGATTATTCTTTTCTCATTAGTGTCAAATGTAATGGGGCAAGAAGGTAAGTACAATTTGGGACGCGGATACCGCGGATTTGTTGAAGTAGATAAACCATTGGATTATGAATTAATCTTTTTCTCTACTACTCATGGCTATCAATTCAATCCTCATATCTTTGTCGGTGCCGGTGTTACCTATATGGCTTCTACTGCAGGCGATGAATGGAATCTGAATGCTAATGTTCGAATTGATGCTACTTCCAAAGGAAAGTTTATTCCATTCTTAGATGTAAAAACCTATATTAAGGATGACTACTTATTTAATATCCATCCTTCTATTGGTTGCCGTTTCAATCATATCAATGTTAAGGCTGGCTATTGGAAGGTTAAGGATGCGGACGGAATCTTTACCATCGGCGTCAGCTACGATTTCGGCGGTAGAAAGAAAAAATGAAAAATTTCTTCTTTCCCATGCAGTAAAATCACACTTTCTGCGTCTAATAGATAGAAATGTATATTATTAAAAACACGCGATTATGAAAAAGGCTTTGATTTTGATTTTTCTCTGTTTGGTATTTATCAATGCAGAAAGTTTCGCTCAAGTTGAATGGGGTGTAAAGAGTGGAGTTGGTGTAACTTCCATGTCCTTTGATGGCAAGGATTATAGTAGTGAACATGCTCAATGGAATTACTTTATAGGTCCGGTTGTAAAGTTTGCATTGCCAATAAAGTGCTTAGACATTGAGGTCGGCGCTTTGTACGACTATAAAGAATCAGACTTTGAGGCTTTGAATACCACTGGTGACGCATGGCGTTTTTATAAGATTGAGCAAAAGCAACTGCTTATACCTGCCAATTTGCGTCTTGGATTCAGCTTGTTTAAGGATAATTTGGGATTCTATCTCTTTGCAGGTCCTCAATTCGGAATTGTTCTTGATGGGAAAGATGTAAAAACTGAAAATAGCTCTTGGTCGCATAATAAAATCAATCTTGGTGCAAACTTTGGTGTTGGTACAACGCTTTTCAAGCATTTAGAGTTGGCTCTTGCATTTAGTGCTGATCTTACCAATGCCGGTGAGGTAAAGGTTGATAACGATAATATAGCCGGTAAATACGGGGCTTTACAATTAAATCTTGGTGTCTATTTCTAAAAGCTGTGTGAACCTATTAGGGGACTATATAGAAATGTGGTGCATAACAAACTTGTTGTGCGCCACATACTTTTTATTCCTCCAACCAACCGATGCCTTGGCGGATGATTTCGGCTTCGCCATCGGTGCAGTTGATGATGGTGGATACCTCTGTGCCGCCCATGCCGCCATCGATGACGATATCTACCCGTTCGCCAAAGAGTTCGTCGATGAGCTCGGGATTGGTGATGTAGTCGCTCTCCATGCCGTCGGGAAGGGGAAGTGAGGTGCTCATGATGGGCGCATCGAGCCAACGCGACAGCTCTTGCGTGATGGGATTGTCGGGCATACGGATACCTACCTCCTTGCGGTTGCGGAAGATTTTGGGCAGACGGGTGGTACCGTTCAAGATAAAGGTGAAGGGACCGGGCAGGTTGCGCTTCATCAGTTTGAAGGTGCTGTTGTCCAACTTGGCATATTCGCTGATGCTGCTTAGGTCGTAGCAGATGATAGGCAGAGGTTGTTTCTTGGGGTCGATGCCTTTCAAGCGGCAGATGCGCTCCACTGCACGCTCTTTCAGCGCATGACAACCGATGGCGTAGGTGGTGTCGGTGGGGATGATGACGATGCCGCCATCGTTCAGTACATCGGCAATGCGTTGCAACTCTTGCGGATGGTTGTTCTTGTTGTAGAGTTTGACTATCATAAATATTCTTTCTGCTTTCCGGACGCTGCACGCAACGTCCCTACACGTGTTCGATTACTCCAAAATGTACTAATGCGTTCAAAATGCCATCCTCATCCACAGCGGTGGTGGTGTAGTTGGCGGCGGCCTTTACCTCGTCGGTGGCGTTGCCCATAGCTACTCCGATGCCGGCATGGCGAAGCATGGGGATGTCGTTTCCTCCATCGCCAAAGGCCATTACTTCGTCGATCTTCAAGCCGAAATGATGGATAATCTCGTCGATGCCGCGTTGCTTGGTGTTGCCGCTGGCTGTGATGTCGGCAAAGGTGGGATACCAACGACCTATCTCGCAGTGGGGTAGTTGCGGCTTGATGAGTGCCTCTTCTTCCTGATTGATGAAGGGGGTAATCTGGTAGATGTCGGGCATGGCCAGTGCCTCTTCCCGGGTAACTTCGCGAATCTTATCTACGCTGAGCGTTTCGTAGAAGATGAAGCGTACCTCCTCGTCTTCGTTGTAGACGCAGATGTCCTTCTCGCCCACCACGATGCAGGCTTTTCCTTGCGCCTCGCAGAAATTCAGTAGGGTTTCGATGTCGCTCTTGGGTATAGGGCTTTTGTAGATAACCTCGTCTTCTACAAAACAGTAGGCTCCGTTCATGGTGATGTAGCCATCTATCAGTCCCTGTTGCTGCAACGCCTGCAAGTTGTTGATGATGACTTGCGGCCGGCCTGTGGCAATGAATAGTTTCACACCACGCGCTTTTGCCTCCTTTAATGCTTGGATGGTGGAAGCGGGTATGCGGTGGGTGTGGAAGCTGACCAGCGTGCCGTCTATATCGAAAAAGAGTGCTTTTATCATATTGAATACAATTACTATTCAGCAAAAATAAGAAAAATAGAATTAAATTCATACCTTTGGCGCATAATTTAATGAAATAAAAAATGAAACATAGTTTTAAGGAGTGGATGATAGCTGTTCGTCCGTGGTCGTTTCCGGCATCTGCTATGCCGGTAGTAGTAACGTTGGCCTATTTGAATTATGCCGGTTATCAGGTGAATTGGTGGTTAGGTGTATGGGCATTGCTCAATATTGTTATCTTCCATGCTGCCGGTAATACATGGAGTGATTACTTCGACTACAAGAAGGGTGTGGATAGGGAAGACACCTTTGGCGTAAAGACACTGACCGGTGGGATGTTTACACCGAAAGAGATATATAACCTTTCGTTGGGGTTGTTGGCGGTAGCCCTCTTGGGAGGCATCGGTTTGATGCTTTGCACCGGTTTGCCATTACTCTATATCGGTATAGGCGGCATGCTTTGCACCTTGCTCTATCCGATGCTGAAATTTAATGCACTGGGCGATGCCGATATCTTCTGTGCGTATGCCATTCTGCCTATGTTGGGAACCTCTTTCGTGGCTACCGGTGCCTTCCATTACGAAGTACTGTGGAATGCCATTCCTGTGGGACTGATTACCGTAGGTATTTTGCATGCCAACAATACACGCGATATGCAGCACGACAAGCGTGCCAACATCAAAACATTTGCAATGTTGATGGGTAACAAAGCGTCGGCCTATGCCTATTGCTTTGAAATGGTATTCCCCTTTGTGTGGGTGATTGGCTGTATTGTGGCCGGTGTGTTGCCCTACTATTCGTTGCTTGTGTTGGTGGCTTTGATGCCGGCATTGAAGAATGCTTCGATGGCAATCAAATTCTTGAAGGAGGGCATGACAGCCATTGCCAACTTGGATGAGTTGACTGCTAAGTTGCAGTTGATATTCAGTTTGTTGCTTACCATTTCTCTCTTTGTAGCCTATTTCATCGGATGAAACGCGTAGTCTTTACCATAGTGTTGGCCTTTGTGTTGTGGACAATCATGTTCTCGCCACTCACTGCGCCACACGTTAACTTCTGGTGGATGATGACCGCCTCGGCATGTACCTTGTCGCTGTTTGCTACATGGTTTCGCCCCGATTGGTGGAAGCAATTGAAGTGGACACCTACAAATATCGTGCTGGGTGTGCTGATTGCCGTAGCTTTGTGGTGCACCTTCTGGATTGGCGATAAGGTGTCGGCGTGGATGTTCGACTTTGCCCGTCCGCAAGTGGATACGATCTATGGCATGAAGGAGGGTGAGTCGCCTTGGTTGCTCACTGCCTTGATGCTCTTCTTGATAGGCCCTGCCGAAGAGATATTCTGGCGAGGCTATGTGCAACGAACACTCTCTGAACGATGGTCGCCCAATGCGGGTTTCTTGGTAACAACTGCTATCTATGCCTTGGTGCATGCAGGCTCGTGCAACTTTATGCTGACTATGGCTGCCTTGGTGGCCGGTGTGGCATGGGGTGCTTTGTATCGCTTCTATCCACAACGTTTCTCGGCCATTTTGTTGTCGCATGCCTTGTGGGATGTGGCGGTATTCATTTGGTTCCCTATCTAAATAATAAATAGCGATGACCTATAACTTTGACGAAGTAATCAATCGGAAGAATACCCATTCCGTGAAGTGGGATGGTTTGGAAACTTATTTCGGAAACGGCGACCTGTTACCCATGTGGGTAGCCGATATGGATTTCCGTACACCTCCGTTTGTTATGAAGGCTTTGCGCCAGTGCTTGGATCATGAGGTGTTGGGCTATCCCTCGGCCTATCCGGAGTGGGGACAAGCCATTGTGCAGTGGTTGCACCGCCGCCACCAATGGTGTGTCAGTGAGGAGATGCTGACCTTTGTGCCGGGTGTGGTGCGTGGACAGGCCTTTGCCTTGCAGTGCTTTACCCAACCGGGCGATAAGGTATTGGTGATGTCGCCGGTGTATCATCCCTTCTTCCTGGTGACCGAGAAGATGGGGCGCGAGGTGGTGCGTTGTCCGCTAACGCTGAACAATCGGCAATATCAGATAGACTTCGAACGCTTTCGTCGTGATGTGAAAGGATGCAAGGTGTTCATACTCTGCAATCCCCACAACCCTGGCGGACGGGTATGGAGCAAGGCGGAATTGGAGCAGATTGCGCGTATCTGCCACGAAAACGGAACAATGGTAATCTCTGACGAGATTCATGCCGATTTGACATTTCCACCCTACAAGCATCTGCCTTTTGCGTCGGTGTGCAGGGAGGCGGAACAGATTTCGCTCACCTTTATGGCACCCAGTAAGGCGTTCAACATGCCGGGCTTGGCCAGCTCGTATGCCGTTACGGTGGATGAGGATATCCGCATGCGCTTCCAATCGTTTATGGAGGCAGGCGAATTTGCTTGGTCGCATACCTTGGCTACTGTCGGCACGATAGCGGCCTACCAACAGGGCGACGAATGGCTGGATGAGATGTTGGCTTATGTACAAGGGAACATCGACTACCTGGAAGCGTATCTGAAAACATACCTGCCGCAGATAGGCATCATCCGTCCGCAAGCATCCTATCTGGTTTATTTGGATTGTCGTGCGTTGAACTTGTCGCAAGAGGAACTGGTGCGCCTGTTTATAGATAAGGCGCGTTTGGCGCTGAATGACGGAAGTATGTTTGGCCCCGAAGGGAAGGGCTTCATGCGATTAAATGTGGGTTGCCCACGTTCGCTACTTGAACAAGCCCTGCTACAGCTGACCGAAGCACTGAGATAATTGGTAGTTAAATATGGTTAAAAGCAAGCGCAACGCTTGCTTTTTTTATTTCTTTTTCTGAATCTTTGTGATATCAAAATGATATTAGCTTAAAACAATAGTATTATGACAAAGGAATTTGATTACAATGGATTTAAGATGAACGGTTTCTTGATGTTGTTTGTTCATCTGTTGGTAATGCCTGCCGCTATGGTTTGGGGATTTAGTATGATGCAAGTTTGGAGCTTTATTATTGCGGTGATCTTGGGCATCTCTTGGTTCTTTGTGCTGGCCGGCTACATGCAGTTGGAGCCAAACGAAGCGCGCGCAATGGTGTTCTTCGGTAAATATCGCGGTACGTTTAAGGAGACAGGTTTCTTTTGGGTGAATCCTTTCTTGGATAAGAAGAAACTTTCGCTTCGTGCCCGCAACTTGGATGTGGAGCCTATCAAGGTGAACGACAAAATCGGTAACCCGATATTGATTGGTTTGGTGTTGGTATGGAAGTTGAAAGATACCTATAAGGCGATGTTCGAAATCGACTCGCAAACCATGGCGGCCGATACTACAACCAAGGGCAACCAAGTGAGTGTGGGTAATGCTGTGGCCAATCGTATGAATGCCTTCGAAAACTTCGTGAAGATTCAAAGTGATGCTGCCCTCCGCCAAGTGGCCGGACAATATGCTTACGACGACAACGAGAACCATACCGGCGAACTGACTTTGCGTTCGGGTGGGGAAGAGATTAACGACCAACTGGAAGCCAAGTTGAACGAACGCCTGGCTATGGCCGGTATAGAGATTGTGGAAGCTCGCATCAACTACTTGGCTTATGCCCCCGAAATTGCTGCCGTGATGCTTCGTCGCCAACAGGCGTCGGCCATCATTACTGCCCGCGAAAAGATTGTGGAAGGTGCTGTTTCGATGGTGAAGATGGCACTCGACAAACTCTCTGCCGACGAAATCGTTGAACTGGACGATGAAAAGAAGGCTGCTATGGTGAGCAACTTGCTCGTTGTACTTTGTGCCGATGAGGCTGCCCAACCGGTAGTGAATACAGGTACGTTGCATCATTAATCCGATAACTTGAGTTGCATGCGTATCAAAAGCAAATACCTCTGGATTCTTGGCCTGTTGCCTGGTGCAACGGCCACATCCTTTGCACAAGAGCAGGCCGAACAGGTGGCGCAGGTTGTGCCCCTTGCCTACAACAAGGAGGTGATGACCGAACGCGAGGTGGTGGTGGGTGCCGACGGCTTTCAGTTGCCGGGCACCTTGACACTTCCCCTCTCGGCATCGGCCGCCAACAAGGTGCCGTGTGTGGTGCTGGTACATGGCTCGGGTCCGAACGACCGCGACGAGACGCTTGGCCCCAACAAACCTTTCCGCGATTTGGCCTGGCTGTTGGCCGAGAAGGGAGTTGCTACGATTCGCTACGACAAGCGCACCAAGGTGTATGGTGGACGCTACATACCCGAAGGTAGGGAATCCGATTACGATGTGGAAGCGGTAGATGATGCCGTGGCCATTGTTGAAC
This sequence comes from Mediterranea massiliensis, assembly GCA_015060685.1. GTDB lineage: Bacteria > Bacteroidota > Bacteroidia > Bacteroidales > Bacteroidaceae > Bacteroides > Bacteroides massiliensis_B. The sequence continues at coordinate 95,336 of SUXZ01000004.1, forward strand.
AGGTGGCAATCTATCCCGAAATCGATGCTGAACGCATCTATCTGTTGGGGCATAGTTTGGGTGGCACGTTGGCTCCTCGCATAGCCCAACGTTCGGGTCGATTGGCCGGTGTGATACTCTTGGCCGGTGCGGCCCGTCCGTTGGCGGATTTGCTGATTGAGCAGGTGGAGTACATCAACTCGCTATCGCCCTCGAAGGAGGTGGAGGCACAGATTGAAATCTTGAAACGTCAGGCGGCAAATGTGAAGAAGTTGGGTGCTTATGGATACGACGAGTCGTTGCCGCCGTTGATGAATCTTCCGCTTTCGTATTGGAAGTTTGCCAACGCCTACAAACCATTGGAGGTGGTGGCAACACTGAACATCCCCATCCTTGTGATGCAGGGTGAACGTGATTATCAAGTGACAACGACCGACCTTAGCTTGTGGCAGATGGCTTTGATGTTCAATGCAAAGGCGCGTTTCCAAAGCTATCCGGCATTGAATCATCTCTTCATGGAAGGAGAGGGGAAGGCTACTCCACAAGAGTATAATCGGCCCGGACGCATGCCGGCGTATGTGGCTGATGATATAGTGAAATTCATTCATCAAGAACAGTAATTATCCGTGGCAAAGAAAGAGAATACAACCAAGAGTTTTGTCCTGCGCATTGATGCCGAGACGATGGATGCCATAGAGAAATGGGCAGCCGATGAGTTTCGTAGCACCAATGGACAGCTTCAATGGATTATTGCCGAGGCATTGAAGAAGAGCGGGCGAATGAAGAAATCTAAAAAACAATCGAACCATGAAGAGGAAACACACAATGATTAATTTAGGAAGGTATTTCGTGGACGACGAATTGTCGATTCGCTTTACACCTTCGGTTATTGATAGAATTCTTGAGGTAGCGGCAATCGTGATTAGTGTGGTTGCCTTTGGTCTTGCATGTTATGGAATCTATTCGTTGCCGATAAATCCACCCATTCTGTTGTGGCTCTGCCCGTTTGTAATACCTCTTATGACTTTTGTGCTCTATCGCTTAGGTTATGCTTCGCCGCAGAAGATATCGTTTCCGTTTCGTATCACCAAGCAGAACTTGGGCATGCAATACTTGTTGGCCGTGCGGTTGTCCAGGGTGTTGAACATCATTCTCAGCCTGATGGTTTTATGCTCGGTGTTGACGTTGGTGGCGCAAACCCATCAAACAATCTTGCCCAAAGTTATTCTGTTGCTATCGTTATTGATGCTTGTATGCTTGGTAATTTACTTTATCCTGGCCTATCGTTATCGCTAATTGGTAGTGTTGCGAGCCTTTTTGTGCAAATTGGTTAGCAGTTAGGTAAATATTTCCTATATTTGCGCCATGAAAAATAGCAAAACATCAATATTCGAATATAAATCTTCGGTTGGCCCTTCGGAATATCACCTGATAGTGGAGGTGATCAACCCTATGCTGAACTACGGAGAGCAATTAGCCGAGTTGCTGACGGCTTATGATGATGCGTTGAAGCAACTGCCCGGTGCGGTATCTGTATTCAAACGCTATTTCCTAAGCGATGCCGCCAACCAAGCAGATTCGCTGATGGCCAACGAAACATCGGGCTGCGCCGTATCGGTTGTTGAACAAGCTCCTTTGAATGGAACGAAAATAGCCCTTTGGGCATACTTGGTGACGGGTGTGCAGACACGCACGTTGCAAGGCGGCTTGTTTGAAGTGACGCACGGCAACTACCGCCACTATTGGGTAGGTAGTGCCTTTAACCGTGCCGCCACTTCGGAATACCAGACACGCTTGTTGCTGAACGACTACGTAATGCAATTGTTGGAACAAGGTTGCACCTTGGCCGAGAATTGTGTGCGCACCTGGTTCTTTGTTCAGAACGTAGATGTGAACTATGGCGGGGTGGTGAAAGCCCGTAAAGAGGTGTTCTTGACACAAAACTTAACGGAGAATACACACTATATAGCCAGTACGGGTATTGGCGGACGACATGCCGACCCAAAGGTGTTGGTGCAAATGGATAGTTACGCCATCGGTGGCTTGCAACCCGGACAGGTGAAATACTTGTATGCACCTACTCACTTGAATCCTACTTACGAGTATGGCGTGACTTTTGAACGCGGTAGCTATGTGGAGTATGGCGACCGTCGTCATGTCTATATTTCGGGTACGGCCAGTATCAACAACCGCGGCGAGGTGGTACATGTAGGCGATGTTCGCCAACAAACCCTCCGTATGTGGGAGAATGTGGAAACATTGCTTGCCGAGGCCGATTGTACCTTCGATGATGTGGCCCACATGCTTGTCTATCTGCGCGATACGGCCGACTATGCCGTGGTGAAGCAACTCTACGACGAGCGTTTCCCTGATAAGCCGAAAGTATTCCTGTTGGCTCCTGTCTGCCGCTCGGGCTGGTTGGTAGAGATGGAATGTATGGCCGTGAAAGATACCCAATCCTCTTATCCGAACTTTTAGGAATGAAACGCCTCGTTTGCATCCTCTACTTCCTGTTGGCTATTGTCTTGGCTATAGCCACGTTTGTAGAGCGCGAAAAGGGTACGTCGTGGGTGGCCGGACATATCTACCACTCCTTTTGGTTTTGTTTGTTGTGGGGCATCCTCTCGTTGCTTACGTTGGTGGTGATTGTCCGCAAACGGTTGTGGCATAGGTTACCGGTGTTTCTGCTTCACGCCTCCTTCTTATGCATCCTTTCGGGTGCGTTGATAACCTTTTTGTTTGGCTCGCGGGGCACCCTGCACATGGCTCAAGGGCAGGTGGAGAATCGGTTTGTGAGCGAGAACGACCACATCGTCAAGCCACTTCCTTTTACCCTCCGCTTGGATAGTTTTGTGGTGAAGCGTTATCCCGGTACATCTGCCGTGGCCGATTATATCAGCTATTTGCAAGTAGATGGCCACCCGGCCGAGGTTTCCATGAATCGCATTCTACGCCATCGCGGTTATCGCTTCTGTCAGGCTTCGTTCGATGCCGATGGCGGCACCTATCTATCAGTAAACCACGACCCTTGGGGCATTGCCGTTACCTATACGGGCTACCTGTTGTTCGCTCTTGCGGCCGTGGGGTTGCTGCTCTCTCCCCGTGGCACCTTCCGTAGGCTGTTGAAGCATCCGTTGCTACGTCGTGGTGCGGCTTGTGCGGTGCTGTTCCTATTGTTTCATTCGTCGCTTCGTGCCGCTCAGTTGCCGGCTCTTGCACCTCGGCAAGCCGATAGTCTGGCTCATACGCAAGTGGTTTACCAAGGACGCATTTCGCCTTTTGCTACGTTGGCACACGACTTCTTGCTGAAGCTATACGGAAAGACTTCCTATCAGGGCCTTACGCCTACCCAAGTGGTTGGCGGATGGATGAATCATCCCGATGAATGGAAGGATGAACCGATGATTTTGATTAAGGATGAGGCGTTGCGTAGCCGGTTGGGCATCGTGGGACGTTATGCTTCGTTCAATCAGCTATATGCCGATGACCAATATCGTCTGGAGGCACTTTATCGGCAAGAAGAAAGTTTGCAAAAGGCTATCTTCCAGTTGGATGAGAAGGTAGGCCTTATCGCGTTATTGCTTCAGGGTGAATTGGTGCAACCGCTTGCCGATGCGCGCTATGCATTGAGTGATAGCGAGGTGAAGGTGGAATTGCTCTACTATCGTTACCCCTACGTCAAGTGGATGTTTATGGGTAGTTTGACGTTGGGTTTCCTCTCCATTCTATTGTTGCTCGTGCCCCGTTTAGGCGGTCGTTTCACCCTATTTGTTCGGTGCTTGCTCGGAACGCAATCGGTGCTTCTGCTCATACTGTTCGGTGCAAGGTGGTATATTGCCGGACGCATTCCGCTGACGGGTGGCTACGAAACCATGCTGTTTGTTGCCTTGTGTGCTTCGTTTGCCGCTTTCCTTTGTTCGTTTCGTTTCCGCTTCATGCTTCCGGTCGGTTTCTTGTTGTCCGGTTTCATGTTGTTGGTTGCCCATCTCAGCGGTAGCAATCCCGCCATCACCCCATTGATACCCGTACTAAATTCGCCTTGGCTCTGTTTTCATGTCTCCTTCATCATGGTGGCCTATACCCTTTATGGCATGATGTTGGTATGCGGCATCATGGGCCTCTGCCTGCCTGCCCGTAGCGAACGGCTGATGGTGTTCAGCAAGTTGTTGCTCTATCCCGCTACCTTGTTGTTGGGTGTGGGCATCTTTATGGGTGCCGTGTGGGCCAATGTCAGTTGGGGGCGTTACTGGGCGTGGGACCCCAAGGAGGTATGGGCACTTATCTGCCTCATGGTGTATGGCGTCGGTTTTCATGCCGACAGTTTGCCTTGGTTGTGCCGTCCCAGAGCCTTCCACCTCTTCGCCATTCTGGCTTTCCTTACCGTACTGATGACCTATTTCGGCGTAAACATGCTGATGGGCGGATTGCACTCGTATGGTAAATGAGTGATTGATTTTCGTGGTAGATGTATGGTTTTATTTGCTAAGAATCATTATATTTGTAGCCGATTATTGCAATAAGTGTATCCGATGAAAAAATACCTGAATAAATATGTCGTAACCTTGGGCATCTTTGCGCTGATTATGCTATTCCTCGACGAGAATAGCATGCTGAGGCGGATGCAACTGAACCAGGAAGAGAGCGACTTGCGCGAAGAGATAGCAAAGTATCGCGATGAATTTAACGAGAGTACCCGCTTGCTTAGTGAGATTACGGCCGATTCGGTTGCCATCGAGCAGGTGGCACGCGAACGCTATATGATGAAATTGCCCGAGGAGGATATTTATGTGTTTGAGGAGGACTTGATAGAATGAAACGATTGCTGAATACCTCGTTCGTGATAGGCTCGCTGATGTTGTTGGCCGGTGCGGGCAGTTACATCACTCATTGGGGCTTATCGCCCTACATCTTTACCGTCGGTGCCGTATTGGTGTGCATCGCCCAGTTCCTTACCCGTCCGGCAGGCAATTCGGCTACCTTGAAGCGTTTGCATCGTCAACAGGTGTTAGGTGCCGTGTTGTTGGTGTTGGCCGGTGTCTTCATGTTTACCACGCACGGCAACGAGTGGATTGTCTGCATGACCATAGCGGCCTTTATACAACTCTATACCTCGTTCCGCATACCCAACGAGGAGGCTAAGTGTGAAGAATAAATTGAAATATAGATAACCCCCAATCCGTATGAAAAAAATCCTATTGTCAGTTGTTGCCGTTGGCATGTTGATGGGCCTACCCATTCGTGTCGAGGCACAAGAACGCTTGCCCGAATACCTGCAAGCCGAAAAGTTTACGCAAGAGAAACTGAACACCATGCTTTTCTCCACATTGGTCGATCCGCATTGGTTTCAACAAGGAAATAACTTTTGGTATCAATACAAAACCAGCGAAGGAACCTTCTGGTATGTAGTGGAGCCTGCCACCAAAAGCAAGAGACTGCTCTTCGACCGCGAAGAACTTGCTGCCCAGCTGACTGAAATCGTAAAAGACCCCTTCGAAGCCCGCCAACTGCCCATCCGTAACCTGAAGGCTCAGGAAGATGGGCGCACATTCACCTTCGAAGTGCAATCTACCAAAGATGCCAAGCCCAAGGATGGCGATAAGAAAAAGGGTGGGAAAGAGGTGTTCTACTTCTCGTACGACTATCCAACCCGCAAACTGACACACCTGAAAGATAAGGAGAAGGAGGATGCTCATCCCCGATGGGCAAGCATCTCGCCCGACAAGAAGAACGTGGTGTATGCCAAGGACCTTAACCTCTATCGGATGAGCTACGAAGATTATCAAAAGGCTCGTAAGAATGAGAAGGATAGCACGATTGTGGAGATTCAGTTGACGCACGACGGTGTGGAAGATTTCGGTTACGGCATACCTTATTATATGTTGAACACCGACACGCTATGCAACGGCAAGCGCAGGGCCGCACATATTCTTTGGTCGCCCGACTCAAAACGTTTCATCACCATTGCATCCGATGAACGTGCCGTAAAAGAACTTTGGGTAATCAACGCAATGGCCGAACCGCGCCCGACACTCGAAACATACAAGTATCAGATGCCGGGAGAAATGGAGGCACCGATAGAGTATCTGCAACTTTTCGACCTGACCGACAATAGCCGTAAGACCATCCGCACCGAGGCGTATAAGCATCAAACACACGACCTCTTCTACCAACCCTTGCAACAGAAGCAACGCGATATGGACGAGGTGTCGCGTGTATGGTTAGGCGATAACAACCGCTTCTTCCTGGCACGTAGCAGCCGCGACCTCTACCGCATCGATGTATGTAGCTATACCATCGGTCAGGATTCCATTGTGCCGGTGATAGAAGAGCGTATGAATACCTATCAGGAACTACGCAACTTGAAGGTACTGAATGGAGGTAAGGAGTTGATTCATTGGAGCGAACGCGACGGATGGGCACACCTCTATCTATACGATGACAAAGGAAACTTGAAGAATCGCATTACCAAAGGCCCTTGGCATGTGGAGGAAATCTTGAAGGTGGACGAGAAGGCACGGGTCGTGTACTTTACCGCCAATGGCAAGAATGCCGACGAGAATCCTTACTACGAGCACCTCTATCGCGTGAATCTGGATGGTAGCGGTTTGAAGCAACTGACTAAAGGTGACTTCTTCCACACCACCGAAGTGGACGATGATGCACGTTTCATTGTGGACAACTACTCGCGCGTGAACACCGTGCCTTGTGCTGTGTTGTTGGATAACAACGGCAATCAAGTGATGAAGTTGCAAGAGAGCGATTTCTCTCAACTCTTTGCCGCCGGATATAAATTCCCCGAACCTTTCAAGGTAAAGGCTGCCGACGGCGTGACCGACCTCTATGGCGTGATGTACAAGCCGTTCGACTTCGATTCGACCAAGGTTTATCCCATTGTGGATTATGTATATCCCGGCCCACAAGTAGAGGCCACCACCTATCCGTTTACCCGCATGTCGGTGCGTACCGATCGCTTGGCACAAGCCGGCTTCATCGTGATAACCGTTGGTCAGCGCGGTGGACACCCCAGCCGCTCGAAGTGGTATCACAACTGGGGATATGGCAACATGCGCGACTATCCGTTGGCCGACCATAAATATGCCATCGAGCAATTGGCCAACCAATACGACTTCATCGACATCGAGAAGGTGGGTATCCACGGACATTCGGGTGGCGGATTCATGAGTACAGCCGCAATCTGTCAGTATCCCGATTTCTTTAAGGTGGCCGTTTCGTGTGCAGGAAATCACGACAACAACATCTATAACCGTTGGTGGAGCGAAACCCATCACGGTGTGAAGGAACAGGTGTCCGAGCAAGGCGATACGACGTTTGTCTATAAGATTGCCACCAATCCGCAAATTGCCCGTCAGTTGAAGGGCCATCTGTTGCTTGTGCATGGCGATATAGACAACAATGTTCATCCGGGTAATACTACCCGTGTGGTAAACGCATTGATTCGTGCCGGCAAGCGCTTCGACATGCTGATGTTGCCCGAACAACGCCACGGATTTGGCGACATGAACGAATACTTCTATTGGCGATTGGTGGATTACTTCTCCGAGCACTTGAAAGGAAAGAGCGAGAAGTCGGTCGATATACCGAAGCGGTAGTCACATTGATGTAATTACTGCCCTATGAAAATTAGTTAGTCAGTCAGTTGCCTTATATAGCAACGACTGACTAACTAATTTTTTTTATATATAAATTGTGTAGCAATTTTGGTATAAATCTAAAATAATTTAGGCATAAATTCATTTAGATTTATGCGATGCATCATTTCCCCTATTGTTCAAACTTCCATTCGTCAAAGCCAAACTCCTCTCCGTTCACCACAATCAGCAGGTCGTGTACTCCCTCCAATCTGGTGTAGATGGGCGATTCTTGGGTTGTCCACTTGGCTTCGTCGAAACGAAGTGCGGCAATTCTTGGACTGTTCAGGCTATCGGCATAAACATCAATGCTTCCCTTACCTTTGACTTTTGCCACAAAAGCATCGGCCCCTTCGGCATAGTCGACGCCGCGCACCATCAGACATTGCGGTTCGTTGCTTCCCGATACAATCATGTTGCCCGGTTCGCCATCGGGTGTAAATTGCGGACGCCAGGTGGCCGCTACGGTTTCGGCCTGTTGCCAGGTGTAGGGGTTGAGTGCTGCTACTTGCTCCACACCCTTCTTGGTAGCTTGTGCTTCGTGATACACAATGTTCTCGCGGTCGATTTGAATCTTCTCTACACCTACGTTACGGAAACCTCCGGGCTTGTCGAAGTAATCTTGCAAGTACATGGCATGATAGAAGATGTAATCTTGCCCTTTGTAGTTGTGCAGGTGGGTGTGGTTGTTGCTCAAAGGGGGAATGTATTCGCCGGCATTCTTGAAATAATAGTCGTGATACTTCCACGACTCTTTCACCAGAGGCGTTTTGCTTGTCATGTAGGCCATGCTACAGATGGCGGGCTTGCGGATGTCTTTGTAGGGCCATTCTTCGCGGGGCATCCAGGAGTTGTTGTAGGTATATACCCATGTGCCGTTTATGTAGTCCAACTCGCTGGCTTCGAACAGATAGGGTGCAGGGATTTCGGCTATCTCGCTATCCAACGAAAGCATATCCTTGCCCAACTTGACGATTCGTCCGGTGCCGGGCATGTAGTCGCGTCCCTTCTTGCTTACTCCGGCACCGAATGATAACCATCCGTCGCCATGTTCGTCGATTACCACACCCGGGTCGAAAGGTGCCGGGCAATCGCCCAATCCGGGCATGTTCTGGTAGATGAGCGGTTGGCCTAACGGATCGCTCCATGGACCGGTGGGCGAGGTGGCGGTCAGTACGCCTACACCACATCCGCTATTCGAGAAGTAGAGGTAGAAGGTAGTCACACCATCCACTTCCTTTTTCGTGATGGAAGGTGCCCATGAGTTGACAATCCAAGGGGCTATCTTGCCGGTTTCAATCAGTCCGTGGTAGGTCCAGTTTACCATGTCTTCGGTAGAGATGCATATCAGTGATTTGATAAATTCGTAACTGTTCTTGTCGGCATGTTGATATTGCTCTTGGTCGTTGGTAGCATAGACATACAACCGGCCGTTGTGTTCGACGGAGGTGGGGTCGGCCGTAAACATGAAGTCGATTAGCGGATTGTTGTCGCCGGTTGTCAGCTTGGGTGTTTCGCCAATCTTAATGTCGATAATGTCCTGAGGAGGTTGGGGCGTACAGGCTTGCCACAATGTTGCAGAGAGTAACGCGATTGCGATAATTGATTGTTTCATATATAGATAGGTTTTAAGTTGCATGTGCAAATATACAATATTCGTGTAGAAACAGCTCGTTTTATCGAATTTATTTTGTTACTTTGCATGGTAATGTTTAAGCCTGTTTAAGATGAAACAACGCATTGTTTTTGACGAAAATGATAAGTTAAGTGATTTAATCTGTCAAGATTATTCTCTGCTGATGGTGATGAGCCGCTTTGGCCTTTCACTGGGCTTTGGCGACAAAACCGTGGGTGAAGTCTGCGAGATGCAGGGAGTGGATTGCAACACGTTCTTAGCCGTAGTGAATTTCATTACCAAAGGTGAAACGTTTCCGCTGAAGGAGGAAGAAATCTCTTTCTCGCTGACCTCGTTGATGGACTATTTGAAGCAGGCGCATACCTATTTCCTGGATTTTAACCTGCCGGCTATCCGTCGGAAGCTGATTGAGGCCATCAACTGTTCGGGCGAAGATGAGGTGTCGCTTCTTATTCTGAAATTCTTCGATGAGTATGTGCGCGAAGTGCGTCTGCACATGGAGTATGAAGACAAGACGGTGTTTACTTATGTGGAAGGATTGATAGAGGGTAGGGGCTCGAAAGAGTATGACATCGCCACCTTTGCAAGCAACCACAGCCAGGTGGAGATGAAACTGACCGAATTGAAGAACATCATCATTAAGTACTACCCTGAAAGGAAAAACAACAACCTGCTGAATGCGGTGCTTTTCGACATATTTAATTGCGAGCAGGATTTGATTGTACATTGCGATGTGGAAAACTGTATGTTTATCCCGGCCGTATCGGTTCTTGAACGGAAAATGTTGAAGGAAGGAAAGCTCGGAGCCGAACAGCCAAATGCAACTACCCTTAAGGGGCAGGAAATTTTGAGTGAACGGGAAATAGATGTGCTGAGGTGTGTGGTGAAGGGAATGACCAACAAAGCCATTGCCGATTGCCTCTGCTTGTCGGTGCATACCATTATTACGCATCGCCGCAACATTGCGCGTAAGCTGGAGATACACTCTCCTGCCGGATTGACGATTTATGCCATCGTAAACAAGTTAGTCGATATAGAAGAGGTGAAGCTGAACTGACAAAAAACACAAATTCCGGGCCGTATCACTACTACCCGGAACCTGTTCCCTTAATCAAAGTGGTTACGTAATTATGACTAACTAATTCATTAATAATTCTGACGGTGCAAAGGTAGCGCGAAGCCGTAAGGCCTGCAATACCTAAAAGTGGGTATTATGTAGCGGAATTTGATTGATAAACAACTTTTTTTTGTACATTTGCCACAAATAAGAATTCAAAACTCTGCGATATGGAGAATTATATTGTATCAGCACGGAAATATCGTCCTTCTACGTTCGACTCGGTGGTGGGACAACGCGCGCTGACCACTACCTTAAAGAATGCCATTGCAACGGGTAAGCTGGCACATGCCTACCTGTTTTGCGGACCACGTGGCGTGGGAAAGACAACTTGTGCCCGAATCTTTGCCAAGACCATCAACTGTCTATCGCCCAATGCCGATGGCGAGGCTTGTAACGAATGTGAGTCGTGCAAGGCTTTCAACGAACAACGTTCGTACAACATTCACGAGTTGGATGCCGCCTCGAACAACTCTGTCGATGACATCCGCCAACTGGTCGAGCAAGTACGCATCCCACCACAGATTGGTAAATACAAAGTATATATCATCGACGAGGTTCACATGCTTTCAACCTCGGCTTTCAATGCCTTTCTGAAAACGTTGGAAGAGCCACCTCATCATGCCATCTTCATACTTGCCACTACCGAGAAGCACAAGATATTGCCTACCATCCTTTCGCGATGCCAAATCTATGATTTCAGCCGCATCGGTGTGGAAGACACCATCGAACATTTGGCGCAAGTGGCCAAGAAGGAGGGTATAACAGCCGAACCGGAGGCCTTGAACGTCATTGCCTTGAAGGCCGATGGCGGTATGCGCGATGCGCTTTCGATATTCGACCAGGTAGTGAGCTTTACCGGTGGCAACATTACCTACCAAGGGGTAATCGAAAACCTGAATGTGCTCGACTACGAATACTATTTCCGCCTGACCGATTATTTCCTTGCCAATAAGGTTACCGATGCCTTGTTGCTGCTCAACGATGTGTTGTTGAAAGGGTTTGATGCGAGCCACTTCATCAGTGGTTTGTCGTCGCACTTCCGCAACCTCTTGGTGGGAAAGGATGAGGCTACACTATCGCTTCTTGAAGTGGGTGCCTCTATCAGAGAGCGTTATCAAGCGCAAGCCAAGAAGTGTCCGTTGCCATTCTTGTACAAAGCCATGAAGTTGTGCAACGATTGTGATTTGAACTATCGTCAAAGCAAGAACAAACGCCTTTTGGTGGAACTTACCCTGATTCAAGTAGCACAACTTACCGTCGACGAGGGCGACGTGTCTGGTGGGCGTAGCCCAGAGAAGATATTAAAACCCATATTCTCGCAGCCCGCGGTAGCTCAGCAGCCGCAGACCGCACAAGCCGTTGTGCCCCAACAAACGACCAATACACCCCCTGTTGCAACACCGGTGCATAAGGCTCCTGCCAGTTTGGCTCAAGCAAACGCAGAGGCTCCCAAGCGTCAGCCAACGGGAAAGCTAAGCAAGTTCAGCGTTTCCATCAAGCAGTCGATGAAGAGTGAACCGACACCGGCTTCTACTACCTCATCGGCTATGCCACAAGTGGATGCGCCGAAGAATGAGCCTTTCGATGAATCAAAGTTGAACTTCTTATGGCAACAATATGTGGCTGCTATGCCTCAGGAACAGGTGGCTATGGCCAGACGTATGCAGACAATGCATCTGAAGTTAGGCGCAAACTTTGTGGCCGAAGTAGAGGTGAACAATGAAATCGTCTATAAGGAACTTGCGACCTATCTGCCTACAGTGCAGAGCCATTTGCAGCAAAGACTTTCTAATAACCTGCTGAAGATTTCGATAAAACTCTCTGTCACACAACAAAATGAGATTATAATCACCCCTCGGCAGAAGTTTACTGCAATGGCAAAGAAGAATCCTGCATTGGCCGATTTGAAAAATCTGTTTCAACTTGAACTTTCATAAAGGCCGATTGTTTTGTTATTTAGAAAAGTTACAAATTAGGCGTTTTGTTGCCCTTATGTGGATAATGAATCAATAAATCTTGTACTTTTGTACTATCAAATTTGAATAATTTAAAATTTTAAAGTTATGGCTTACGTAATTAATGACGATTGTATCGCTTGCGGTACTTGTATCGATGAGTGTCCTGTTGGCGCTATTTCTGAAGGTGATAAGTATTCAATTGATCCAGATGCTTGCACAGAGTGTGGTACTTGTGCAGATGTTTGTCCATCTGAAGCAATTCATCCAGAATAATGCAATCAAAGAAAAAGAAATGAAAAGGCTCGGCAAATTTGCCGAGCCTTTTTCATGTATAATTATCGTTGTTGGTTACTTCAACAAAGCCAAAGCCTCCTTGATGCGGCGGATAGCTTCTACAATGTTCTCGTCGCTGGTGGCATAACTCATGCGGATGCACTCGGGCGCACCGAATGAAGTACCGCCTACACATGCCACGTGGCCTACTTCGAGCAGGTACATGGCCAAATCATCGGAAGTGTTGATGGTGTGACCGTTTGCGCTCTTGCCGAAGAATGAGCTACACTTGGGGAAGAGGTAGAAAGCACCTTCGGGTACGTTAACCTCAAATCCGGGAACTTCCTTAGCCAGCGAAACAATCAGGTTTCTGCGGCGTTCGAAAGCTTGACGCATCTGTTCTACAGGCTCTTGAGTGCCGGTATAGGCTACTTCGGCTGCAATTTGTGATACTGAGCATGGGCCAGAGGTATATTGTCCTTGTAATTTGTTCACGCCCTTTACAATCCATTCCGGACCGGCGATGAAACCGATGCGCCAACCAGTCATGGCATAAGCCTTGGAAACACCGTTTACAATCACGGTGCGTTCCTTCATGCTGGGGAACTGTGCAATGCTTTGGTGCTTGCCAATGTAGTTGATGTGTTCGTAAATCTCGTCGGCAATGACAAATACTTGCGGATACTTTTCCAATACGGCAACCAATCCGGCAAGTTCTTCCTGGCTATAGACAGAGCCGGTTGGGTTTGACGGTGAGCAAAGAATCAATGCTTTGGTCTGGGGTGTGATAGCCGCTTCGAGTTGGGCAGGAGTAATCTTGAAGTTCTGTTCAATGCCAGCAGTTACAATCACCGGTGTACCTTCGGCCAACTTCACCATTTCCGGATAGCTAACCCAATAGGGAGCAGGTACAATGACCTCTTCGCCGGGGTTTACCAATGCCAAGATGGTGTTGCACACCGATTGCTTTGCACCGTTGGCACATGAGATTTGGGCAGCGGTATATTCTAAGTTGTTCTCGTTTTTCAATTTGGCAACAATCGCGTTGCGCAATGCTGGATATCCCGGTACGGGAGAATAGCGGGAATAGTTGTCGTCGATTGCTTTTTTAGCGGCTTCTTTGATGTGATCGGGGGTGTTGAAGTCGGGTTCTCCAACACTCAGGTTGATAACATCAACACCTTGGGCCTTCAATTCGGCACTCTTTTGTGACATAGCCAGTGTTGCCGATGGTGACAAACTGTTCAATCGATTGGATAGTAGGTTCATTTTCGTTCCTTATATATTTATGGTTAATATTCTTATTTATTGAAGTGCAGGGTGTGTCCCATACGCTCTTGTTTGGTGCGTAAGTAGCGTTCGTTGTAGCAATTTGGTTTGATTTCGATGGGTACGTTTTCCACGATTTCCAAGCCGTATGCCTCCAATCCCACACGTTTTACAGGGTTGTTGGTCATCAGTCGCATTTTGTGTACACCCAATTCACGCAAGATTTGTGCACCAACGCCATAGTCGCGTTCGTCGGCCAAGTGGCCAAGGTGCAAGTTGGCATCTACGGTATCCATACCGTTCTCCTGCAATTTGTAGGCTTTGATCTTTTCCATCAGTCCGATGCCTCGTCCCTCTTGATTCAGGTAAACCACCACTCCCTTGCCGGCAGCTTCAATCATCTGCATGGCTTTGTGTAGCTGGTCGCCACAGTCGCATCGTTGTGAAGAGAAGATGTCGCCGGTCATGCATGAAGAGTGTACGCGCACCAAGATGGGTTCGTCCTCCTTCCATGTCCCCTTGAACAGGGCTACATGCTCCAATCCGTTTGAGTTCTGGCGGAAAGGAATCAGTCTGAAGTGTCCGTGTTCGGTAGGCATATCCACTTCGTAGCCTTTCTCTACGATGGATTCTTGTTGCAGGCGATAGGCAATCAGGTCTTTGATAGAGATGAGCTTCAGGTTGAACTCGTCGGCCATCTTGCGAAGTTCGGGTAGGCGGGCCATGCTGCCGTCTTCGTTCATAATCTCCATCAATGCACCGGCAGGATACAACCCGGCCAATCGGGCCAAATCTACTGCAGCCTCGGTATGTCCGGCACGTCGAAGTACTCCCTTGTCCTGTGCATAAAGTGGGTTGATGTGTCCCGGACGGCCAAAGGTGGTAGGGGTAGATGAGGGGTCGGCCAAGGCTTGAATGGTTGCGGCACGGTCTGCTGCCGATACACCGGTAGTGCAACCTTCCAACTTGTCGATGGTTACGGTAAAGGGTGTACCCAGTACCGATGTGTTGTCTTGCACTTGGTGGGGCAAATCCAACTCCTTGCAACGCGACATGGTGATGGGTGCGCAAAGCACTCCACGAGCATGTTTCAGCATGAAGTTCACCTTCTCGGGTGTCACCTTTTCGGCGGCAATAATCAAATCGCCTTCGTTTTCGCGGTCTTCATCATCCACCACGACTACAAAGTTACCGGCTTTGATTTCCTCGATAGCCTCTTCTATTTTATCTAATTTTATCATTTCCATTCTGTTTCGTTTCAGCAAAGGTTCTGTTCTTTTATATAATTAATGATGTCGTTGTTGTTCTTCACTATTTTCTCCACGTCCTTCTTCAGTCGTAAACGGAAAATCCAGATGCGGAAGTAGAAGAACAATCCTACCGGCACTATTGCTCCACATAACAGGTTCAGCCAATATTGCTTGAAGGGTCTGACATGGGCATAAACCGGTATAATGGGGTAGTTGTTCAGCAAGTTGATAAGTGCGGAGTAGTGTGTGTTCGACATCTCTTCGATAAGTTCTTCCATGTTCTCGTTGATGCGAACCATCTCTTCGTCGCGTTGGTGTTCGGCCCACCACAGCTTGAAGTAGTTGGGTGCATGGTGTAACTTCTTCTTTTCCGAATAGGCCATGCATTCGTCGGTAAGTCGTTGCAGGGCATCGGGCAGGTGTCGGTAGTCGGGATCTTCAATGATGACCTCCTTGCGTGCAAGGTGTCTTACGCTACGGATGCCCAAGAAGTTCTTTATCCAGTTGATGTAGGCATCGGCATTCAGCACCACTGAGTCGTTGTTCGATTTATAGGTAAGGAAAGCACCGAGTGGAGCCAACACGGCCGTACTTGTCCACATGCCTATCCAAACAATCCACTCGCCGTCGCGTGCCATCTTGAAGCCGGTGTTGTTTACAATATAATAAAAGATGAAGATAAGCACCGATATGACGACGGGCAATCCCAATCCGCCCTTGCGGATGATGCCTCCCAATGGCGCTCCGAT
This sequence comes from Mediterranea massiliensis, assembly GCA_015060685.1. GTDB lineage: Bacteria > Bacteroidota > Bacteroidia > Bacteroidales > Bacteroidaceae > Bacteroides > Bacteroides massiliensis_B. Next base: position 111,219 of record SUXZ01000004.1, read on the forward strand.
GAAGAAGAATACCAGACAGGCCAGCGACATGGTAATCTTCTCGTGCCAGGCAGCTTCGTGTCTGCGCAGGTTCTTGTCGTTCTGCTTCATGCTGATGCTTTTGAAGTTCCAATCGTTGCCGATGGTCTCGGCCTTGCTGCTGGCCGATTGGACAAACTTCTGTTTCTCCACCAAGGTGGAAGCCGCAAACACGCTGTCGAAGTTCAACTTGGTCAGTTTGGCTTGAACCACCTTTGTGCTGTCTTCCTTATTCAATCGTTGGTATTGGTAAGTCGTTTCTTTGGCATAGCGGTAGTTCGAGCGTCCCACACTATCGTTGTAGTTGCGTATAGAGTCTATGCCGTGTTGCAGCATAATCATGTTCTTGCTTGACGATTGTCCGCTCATGATGCCCTCGTCCATCATGTTGAAGTCCGAGTCGAACTCTATGATGGCATGCTTTTCGCGGAAACTCTCCCGGCGGTAGGGCACGTTCTTCTGGTTCATGTTCTGTGACTTCAGGTTTTCGAACTGTTCGCCGCTATACAGACGCAGGTACAAGTGTTGTTTGTCGGCCGTCATCTCCAATCGTCCCGAGTCGGCCTTGATGATTTGTGCATTCTCAAACCCCTTGTCGAAGTTATAGATAAGTACATCGTATAGCATACCCGTTTCTCGGTTCTTATGCTTCACGTAAAGGTTGTAGCCGTCAATCTCATCGTAGAATGCCCCCTCTGGAATGTCCAGTTCGGGCGATTTCTGTCTCATAGACAATAGCAGCGTCCATAGTTTGGATTGCGCTTGTGGGGCAATGACGTTTTGGAAGTAGAATGATATGCAGCAGACAAACGAGATGAGGATAATCAAGGGCCGCATAATCTTGATTAGCGGAATGCCGGCGGCCTTCATGGCCAATAGCTCGAAGCGTTCGCCGAAGTTGCCAAACGTAATCAAGGCCGCAAGCAGTACGGCCAAGGGCAGCGACACCGGAACAAGCGTCAGGGCCGAATAGAAAAAGAATTGAGCCAGTACGCTCATCTCCAAGCCCTTTCCAACCATGTCATCTACATATCTCCATAGGAATTGCATCATGAAGATGAATAGGCAGATGAAGAAAGTGCCTAAAAAGAGCAGACAAAAACTCTTTAAAATGAATATATCTAATTTTTTTATGCGTAGCATTTTACTGTTTCAAGCAATGAGCGCACAAAATTACTACAAAAAAACTAAAAACCACACGTCCTGCGCAAAGTATCTACTTGAGAATCCCATAATTCTTGCAAATCGTCCGCTTCATCGGCCGAAGTAAAGTCGGTAATCTCCAGTACATAGTCGTTTGTCAGTTCCGAATAGTTCATCTTCAGTTCAAAGTATTCTTGCTCGTTCGGGTCGTCCAGCCAGCGGAAACGGGTGTGACTGAACATGCGTTGGCCGATAATCTCGGCACTACGGCTTTCGTGCTTGCCCCAGTGGAAGGTCAGCACCTTGTCGTTACTGTCCACTCTGTCGGCAAACCACCCCTCAAGGCCATGTGGAGTGCTGATGGCCGACCATAGTATGCTCTTCGACGTAGCATTTAGCGGGTATTCTATCTGTACTTTTTCTCTTTCCATAATTTGCCATGCTTGTTATGGGATGCAAGATACGTATATTTTTTATACTACACAAAGATTTTTTAGAAAATCTCAAGAAAAGTTTTGGAAGTTCAAAGAAAACATCTATCTTTGCACCCGCAAACAAGCAATGGCGGGATAGCTCAGCTGGTTAGAGCGCATGATTCATAATCATGAGGTCCCCGGTTCAATCCCGGGTCCCGCTACAAAAAACGAGGCTATTGAGTAATTACTCAGTAGCCTCGTTTCTTTTATTATCGTTTACGTAATCAATTGCGTTCCAGCCATTTGTCAATGCATGCAGATGTGCCCGGATAGCTTGGGCGCATCAATGTAAGCTAAGGAACTATTCCTTAGCCCATTTAGTGTCAGTAATGGCAGGCAAATAATATGCTTTCCCGCCTTGAGGAATGTTGGTGGTTTCGTAAACATACGTATCTGTACCATCTGTTAACTTGAACTTCAGAGAAGTTTCCGTTGAATTGTAGTTGGCAAAATAAAATACTACATCACCACCATAGTTAATACCTGTGCTATAATTAGTAGTTAGGGAAGCAAAACTGCCATTAGATATAAGTTCTTTTCCTGCTGCTAGATGGTCGAATCCATCAGCTGCATCATTATTTGAATCTAAGATATAAAATTTCCATGTTCCATCAGGTTTTTCTGCTGATGCCAAATTCTTAATGGATATTTGGAAATCTCTAGGGTTACGACTTAACTGAATGATACCCAAATCAAATGTGGTTCCTATATAAATATATTTACCTTTGTTAATTCCTTCTGCAGTAAGAATCTCACCTCCTTTATAACCAGACAAATAAAAATCTCCCGAACGATTATTTGTCCAGTTGCCACAGCCGACAGAGCCATGATAATAACAAGCTATGAAACTTCTCCCGTTCTCCAATAAATTCAGATTCAGATTTGAAATATCTGTTGTCCATCCATCTGCTGTTTTTTTTAACTTCATGCAGTTATGGCCGCTTATACTATACCAACCGAAATCGCTAGGCCCTTCTAATGCTATCAAGATTTCGTCGCCATTTTCCCAGTCTGTTTTTACGGCACGGGTATCATTATCGAAACCATCCTTGTTGGCTACGCTAAAGACCACTTTTAGTTCATTGTAGCTTTCCGATTGTATATCGTCGTTTGAACAATTTGCAAACATTGTCATCACAAATGTCATGACAACCAAATTAATCTTTTTCATTTTTGTAAAGTTTTAATCTGTTAGTTATTCAGTTTGTTAAAGTGGAATTTCTGTTGGATCTAATCTGGGGTACGTGCCGCCTGATGCTTGAAATCCTTTTTCTACTTCCACTTCAATAACTTCTACTTTAGGAGTTTCATAATCCAACATTTCATCTTTTATTTTCATAGTTCAAACAATTATATGCAAACCAATTCCCAGAAGTAAGCGGTTAATATAAAAAGAAGGTGTGGGAACTATATCTGCTTTATCCTATTGATGAGGCTTCTCGCATTGCCTTAGTACCGGATAAAGCAATAGCCCACACCAAAGGGTATGTATGAAGCCAATAATGGCTGTACAAACCATCGATGCGGTGCTACTGCTCATTACCTTCGGTACTTGGAAATTTTGCGAGAATTTCATCAATGAAGATAATTTCAATAACACCTATTTCAATACACATTTGGCTAACACGATAGCCAATGACTGCTACAAATGTAGAAATTATTATTTGTATTTATCAACTTCTTAGCAAACTTTTTTTGGGAATGTGTTAACAAACATGCGTATTCAGTAAGTTTTACTATATTTTTGTCGTAAGTAGTGACGGAGGTTGGTCGTAAGTTATGATAAGGGTTGGTCGTAAGTTAAGCTGAAATTTTGCATAAGCGAAAACGCTAATGTTACCTATTAACGGGTAACAAAAGTAACGTTGAGAATACAAAAAAAGTCAGATGAATTCATCTGACTTTCTGAAGAGCGGAAGACGGGGCTCAAACCCGCGACCCTCAGCTTGGAAGGCTAATGCTCTATCAACTGAGCTACTTCCGCAATTTTAATTTGTGGGCGAAGATGGATTCGAACCACCGAAGGTAAAAACCAGCAGATTTACAGTCTGCCCCATTTGGCCACTCTGGTATTCGCCCGTGCGCTTAAGTTTCGCTATCGCTTTTCTTAATTGCGCTGCAAAGGTACAACTATTTTTCTAAACTCCAAGAAAAATCTATCATTTTTATTGCAGTTATTGCACATTCGTCGCCTTTGTTGCCTAATTTGCCGCCGGCACGTTCTTCGGCTTGCTCCATGGTGTTGGTGGTGATGAGGCCGTAGATAACGGGGATGCCGGTTGTGGCGTTGAGGTGGGCAATGCCTTGTGTAGTGCCTTGACAGACGTAGTCGAAGTGGGGGGTGTCGCCACGCACTACACAGCCGATGGCTATGATGGCGTCGGCATCGGTATTGTCGATGAGGCAACTGGCTCCGTAGGTCAGTTCGAAACTGCCCGGTACGTGTTTCACAAGGATGTTTTCGGGCTTGGCACCGTGCTTTTGCAGGGTGTCGAGGGCGCCTTGCAGAAGGGCACCGGTAATGTTGTAGTTCCATTCGGATACTACGATGCCGAACTTCATTTCGGATGCGTCGGGTACTGAATTGAAGTCGTATTCGGAAAGGTTGTGATAGGCTGTTGCCATGCTTTTTTTATTTTTATAGTTAGGAAAATAATTTTTCTGTTAAGGGTAGATAAAAAAGGCACGAAGTTGGTTTGCTCCGTGCCTCCCTTATATATATGGTATATGTTACTTCAGCAAGTTTGCCTTTTCAATGAATTTATCCACTTCCATTGATTGGATTGAGCGGAAATACTTTTCTTTGATGGTTGTAAATACCTTGGCTGCTTCTTCGCCCTTACCTTGTGAAAGGAGGATTTCGCCGGCTTGTTGCAAGAATACGGGGCTGAGGCTGTTGTTGTCGGCTTCGTTGGCTGCTTCTTTCAGCAATGATACGGCCTTGTCGAGGTTGCCAAGCTTAGCGTAGCAGTTACCCATAGTGCCTTTCAATGCCGGGCTTACCATTTGGTCGTCGCCATCGAACTCACTCAATACCTTGATAGCGGCTTCGGTTTGTCCCAACTGGGCGTGACAGATGCCGAGATAGGCCTTTGCCAAGTTGGCGGCCTTTGTTCCGCTATAGTTGTCGATCACTTCTTGGAAACCGAAGTAACCGATGCTATCGCCAGCGATTGCAGTTTCAAAATCGCCTGCTTCGAAATACTCTTCGCCTTTGAAAAGTGCTGCGTATGCCTTTTCTTCGCGTGGCTCTGCATAGTATTGCTTGTAGAGGATTACTGCTGCGATGATAGCGATAATGGCAACGATTGTGCCGATAATGGTTTTCTTGTTCTTGATGAGGAATGCTTCCGATTTAGACAGTGCTTCTTCCACATTCAAGGCTTCTTGTTGTTGTTTCTTTTCTGCCATTTTTAGTTTATGTTTTATTATTATTATTCGTTATTTGATATTTTGACTTGCAAAAGTACGTTTTTTATGCATACCAACGAAATTTAGAGACATCTTTTTTCAAATTATGCCCGAAAACGCGATTTTCTTCCTACATTTGCGCTATGATTTTGAAACGTCTGTCGATATTGAACTATAAGAATTTGGCCGAAGCCGACCTGATGCTTTCGCCAAAGTTGAACTGTTTCTTTGGCCAAAACGGTATGGGAAAGACCAATCTGCTGGATGCCATCTACTTCCTGTCGTTTTGCAAGAGTGCCGGTAATCCCATCGATTCGCAAAACATCCGCCACGAAGCCGACTTTTTCCTGATTCAAGGCTTTTACGAGACGGCCGACGGCACGCCCGAAGAGATTTATTGCGGCATGAAGCGCCGGCAGAAGAAGCAATTTAAACGTAACAAGAAGGAGTATAGCCGATTGTCCGACCACATCGGATTCTTGCCGTTGGTGATGGTCTCGCCTGCCGATAGCGACTTGATTGCCGGTGGTAGCGAAGGACGCAGGCGTTTCATGGACGTAGTCATCTCGCAATACGACAAGACATATCTTGATGCGCTTATCCGTTACAACAAGGCGCTGTTACAGCGAAATACATTGCTGAAAAACGAAACGCCCGTCGATGAAGAGCTCTTCTTGATTTGGGAAGAGGGCATGGCGCAAGCTGCCGAGGTGGTTTACCAAAAACGCGAAGCCTTTATCCGCGAGTTCATCCCCATCTTCCAATCCATCTATGCCACCATTTCGCAGGATAGCGAACAGGTAAACCTTACTTATGAATCGCAACTGAGCGAAGGAAACCTGCTCGAAAAAATGCGCGCCAACCGCTTTAAGGAGCAGATTGTGGGCCACTCGCTGTATGGTGTACATAAGGATGACCTGAACATGCAGCTGGGCGAATATCCCATTAAGCGCGAAGGTTCGCAAGGACAGAACAAAACCTACTTGGTGGCCTTGAAGTTGGCACAATTCCACTTCCTGAAACGTATTGCCAACAAGGTGCCGTTGCTGCTGCTCGACGATATTTTCGACAAGCTCGATGCCATGCGCGTAGAGCAAATCGTAAAACTGGTGGCAAGCGACAACTTCGGTCAGATTTTTATAACCGATACCAACCGCGAACACCTTGATAACATTCTTCAGAAGGTGAATAGCGACTATCGCATCTTTGAAGTGGAGAGGGGCGAAGTGCGTGAAATGATGGGAGGAAGAGAGGTATGAAACGTCGTGATGCCAAACCGATAGGCGAACTTGTACGTCACTACCTGCGCCAGGAATCGCTCGAGTCGCCTTTGAACGAAGTGCGATTGATTAATGCCTGGGCGGAGGTGCTTGGCCCCACAATTGCATCCTATACCCGCGAGCTGTACATCAAGAATCAAACACTCTATGTACATCTCACATCGGCACCCCTACGCCAAGAGCTGATGATGGGACGCGACTTGTTGGTGCGCTCACTGAATCGTCAAGCCGGCGCACAAGTCATTACAAATATTGTTATCAGATAGTCAGTACCTCGTCCATCGGGATGTCGTATGCGTCGGTAGGTACTTCATCCACCAGTTGGTAGGGGAAACAGATGCCTATTTTATAAGCCTTTGTCAGTTTGGGTAGCAAGCGGTCGTAATAACCCTTTCCACGGCCCAACCGATGTCCCTCATGGTCGAATGCCATTCCCGGCACAATGGCCAGTTCAATCTCGTCAACGTCGGTAAAGGGTTTGCCTGCCGGCTCAAGGATGTTATAGGCTCCTGTTTGCAGGTCGTTGGCCGACGCAAAACAACGCAATTCCAGTTCGTCGCCCAGCACTACAGGCAGCAGCAGTTGCTTCGAATCTTTCCATTTTTCAAGAAAGGCATGTGTGTTCACCTCGTCGGGAAGCGAGTGATAAAGCAGTATAAGATTGGCGCTCTCGAAGGCGGGATGCACTTCGAGAGCAGCCAGAATATCAGCAGATTGCTGCGCAGCGGATGAGGCGTGAAGGCTTTTCAACCTTCTGATGTGCTTGCGCAGTTCATTCTTCTCCATTGCTAATTTCTTCTAAACCATCGGTTTCGGGCACTTGGGGAAAGGATTCTCCCTTTTGCAGAATCTTCAAGGCACGCAGAACGGTGTCATCACTTTGATTCAAGAACTTAATGTATTCTTCTTGTCCCAAAATGTTGTAGATGATGTTGCCATACAAGTAGCGCTCCAATAGCTTGAACGATTGTTGGATGAGCAGGTTACGACGTTTCACTCCCTTGCTGTCGGCATAGCGGATGAAGTTATGCACCACACTTTGCTTCTCTAAGTATGAGGCCAAGTCGCTCCAGTTTGTGTGTTTAGACAATTCAGCACGATGGTTGTCGCTATAGTTGAAGGCGTATTGCGTCAGCAATCCCTTGTTGCTTACTTCTACGAGGTAGGATGATACGCCGGTAGTGTCTTGCGGTACAAATACATCCGGCATGATGCCGCCTCCGCCATAAACAACGCGTCCTAATCCGGTGTAGTATTGCAAATCCTTGTTCAGCTTGATGCTGTCTTCCGAGAAGAACTCACCCTTTTCGTAACGCTCAATCCAGTCCATGGTGTAGTGCTCGTCCTTGCCGTTCTCGTAAGGGCGTTGGATGCATCTGCCCGATGGTGTGTGGTAGCGGGCAATGGTCAGGCGGATGGCCGAACCGTCGCTGAATTCGATGGGTTCCTGAACCAATCCCTTGCCAAACGAACGGCGGCCTACAATGGTGCCACGATCGTTGTCCTGGATAGCTCCTGCAAAGATTTCGCTGGCCGATGCACTGTTCTCGTTTACCAATACAATAAGTGGCATTTGTTGGAAACTGCCGGTTCCGTCGGCATACTCGCGCATGCGTGGATAGCAACGTCCTTCGGTATATACTATCAGTTGGTTGGCAGGAAGAAATTCGTTCACCATGCGGATGGCCGATTCCATGTAGCCGCCGGTATTGTCGCGAAGGTCGATAATCACTCCCTTGCAGTTGTAGTGTGCCAGTTCGGCCAAGGCACTGATCATCTCTTGATAAGTGGTGCGACTAAACTTGCTGATTTGTATGTAGCCAAAGTCGTTGTCCAACATGTAGGATGCATTGATGGAGTGTTGCGGAATGTCGCCACGGACAATAACAAAATCAAGCAAATTCTTTTCGGTTGCACGCTTAATTCCCACTTTTACTTCGGTTCCTTTAGGTCCTTTCAAGGCACGCATGGCCTTTTCGCTGGTCAACTCTTTGCCTACATACAGGCTGTCGTCAACCATTACGATACGGTCGCCGGCCATCAGGCCAACCTTTTCGGATGGGCCGCCGGGCACTACGCTGTTTACATGAATCGTATCCGACTGAATGGAAAACTGAATACCAACGCCACTGAAGCTGGCTTCCAACTCGGAGTTTACCTCTTCCAAATCTTTGGCGGGGATATATATGGAGTGGGGGTCGAGTTCCGAAAGTATTTGTGGCATAGCCTTTTCTACAACATCGAATACATCCACAGAATCCACATATTTGTCTTCGATTACTTGAAGTAACGCGCTCACCTTGTTATTGACGGGAGTAGTGTTGGATCTGATGCCTCGATGTTGTTTGCCATAAAAGGCACCGATGGCTATACCTGCTGCCACACAAGCGGCAAAAATCAGCGGGATAAAACGCGATTGTTTGTTAGTCATATTATCTAGTCTTTTATTATTTACATGCATCCAAAGGCAAATAGATTACCTCGATATTGGCTCGTTTCAGCAACTCAATACCATCTTCCAAACGATACTTCTCGGAATATACCACCCGTTTGATGCCGGCTTGAATAATCAGTTTGGCACATTCGATGCAAGGCGATGCGGTGACATACATGGTTGCGCCTTCGCTGCTGTTGCTCGAACGTGCTATCTTGGTAATGGCGTTGGCTTCGGCATGCAGCACGTAAGGCTTGGTGTGGTTGGTTTCGTCTTCGCAGATGTTTTCGAATCCCGAAGGTGTGCCGTTGTAACCGTCGGAGATAATCATCTTGTCTTTCACGATAAGTGCTCCCACTTGTCTGCGTTGGCAGTAGGAGTTCTCTGCCCAGATGTTTGCCATGCGTATGTAACGCTTGTCAAGTGCCGCTTGTTTGCTATTGTTGGCTGAATTGTCCATATATATAAATAGTGTTTTATCGTTTTGGGGTAAATCCCATGTATTTCACGGTTTGTCCGTCGCTGAAGTAGATGAACAGGTTGTTGGCATCGCCTTCGTAGCGGATAACGTTTTGCAGGCCATTGATAAATGCCTTTGCCAAGACGTCGGTTTCGTTACCGCTCAGGTTGGTGTCCATACTTAATTTATGGCTTTCGCCATTGGCCTGCCACTTTCCGTTAAAGGTGGTTGTAACGCCTTTGCCGCTGAACGTGCCGCCTACAGTATTGTTTATCTCTCCACCGGTAAAGCTGATGGTGAAGTTGTCGCCGGACTTCAGCAAGGCCATACTCTTCTGGAATGCGGCACCTTCGGCATCGGCACCCCAATAGTTGATTTGGAGGTGTGAGCCTTCGGCCGAAATCTTGCTGAGTTTCCACAACTTACCGGTGAAAATCTCTGTAACATCGTCTTCGTTGTTGCAACCGCAAAGCAGTGGCAATGCGGTCAGCAACAACATATATATATAATGTTTAATTCTCATTATTATTTTGTTTTAATTCCGTTGCGGATGAGCAGTGCGTCGATGGTAGGCTCTTGTCCGCGGAAGCGTTTGTACAGTGTCATCGGATGCTCTGTACCACCTTTTGAAAGGATGTTCTCGCGGAATGATGAGGCTACCTCCTGGTTGAAGATACCTTTCTCCTTGAAGAGAGAGAAAGCATCAGCATCGAGCACTTCGGCCCATTTGTAGCTGTAATAGCCGGCAGAATAACCTCCTGAGAAGATGTGAGAGAATTGTACGCTCATGCAGGCGTCGTCAACAGTTGGCAATACTTGTGCCTTTTGCCATGCAGTGTGTTCGTACTCCTTCACGTCGCCTTCGAAAGCCTCGGTGCGAGTGTACCAAGCCATGTCGAGCAAACCGAAACTTACTTGGCGCAAGCAAGCATAGGCAGCATTGAAGTTAGACGAGTCGATGATGCGTTGTACCAATTCATCAGGAATCAATTCGCCGGTTTCGTAGTGGTTGGCAAAGGTGTGGAGGAACTCTTTCTCGGTAGAGAAATTTTCCATCAATTGCGAAGGAAGTTCCACAAAGTCGCGATAAACGGCTGTACCGCTCAGGCTTTCGTAGTTGGTGTTGGCAAACATGCCGTGAAGGGCGTGACCGAATTCGTGCATAAAGGTTTCCACTTCGTCGAATGTAAGCAATGCGGGCTTGTCTTGCGTAGGCTTGGTGAAGTTCATCACGATGGTTACGTGCGGACGGCTGTTTTCGCCTGTCTTTTGGTCAATCCATTGGTCTTTGAAGCTGGTCATCCATGCGCCCGAACGCTTGCCGGCACGTGGGTGGAAGTCGGTATAGAAAACAGCCAGGAACTTGCCGTCCTTGTCGAACACTTCGTAGGCAGTTACATCCTTATGATAGACAGGAATATCCTTGTTTTCCTTGAAGGTGATGCCATACAACTTGGTTGCCAATCCGAATACGCCCATCTTCACGTTGCTTAGTTCGAAGTAGGGGCGAAGCATCTCATCGTTTATCTGATACTTTTCGTTCTTCAGCTTGTTTGAGTAGTAGCTCCAGTCCCAAGGCATCAGTTCGAAGTTGCTACCGGCCTCTTTGCGTGCAAGGGCTTGCACTTCGGCAAACTCCTTCTTGGCTGTAGGAGTGTAGGCATCCAACAGTTGGTTCAGCAGGTTGTAAACGGCCTCACTGTTTTGTGCCATGCGGTCTTCGAGCATATAAGATGCATAATCCTTGTATCCAAGTAATTGAGCCACTTCCATGCGAGTGTTGGCAAGTTCCTTCACAACATCCAGGTTGTTGTATTCGTTGTCGTGAGTGCATTGGGTGTTGTATGCCATGTAGATTTCCTTGCGCAAGTCGCGGTTGTCGGCATAAGTCATTACGGGGATGTAACTGGGTGCGTGCAGTGTGAATGCCCAACCCTCTACGTTCTTCTCCTTGGCAGTCTCCTTGGCTGCTGTGATGGCGCTTTCGGGCAATCCGCTCAACAAGGTGCTGTCGGTAATTACTTTCAGGTAGGCGTTGGTCTCCTTCAGGCAGTTTTCGCTAAACTTCAAGGTCAAAAGACTGAGCTTTTGGCTCAGTTCGCGGTACTTCTCCTTTTGTTCGCCTTGCAGGTTGGCACCGCCACGGGCAAATCCGTTATAGATGTCTTGCAGCAATTGCAGTTGCTCGCCGGTAAGATTGGCACTTTCGCGTTGGTCATATACGGCCTTGATGCGTGCAAACAGTGCTTCGTTCAGTGAGATGCTGTTGCTGTGTTCGCTAAGGAGTGGCATCATCTTCATGGCCAGCTCTTGCATCTCGTCGTTCGTTTCGGCACTGCGCAATACGCTGAACACGCGCGATGCCTTGCTGAGCAATTGGCCCGACTTTTCGTATGGCTCGATGGTATTGGCGAAGGTCGGTGCTTCGGGGTTGTTCACGATGGCATCGATTTCGGCCTTATGTTGTTTCATACCTTCGATGAAAGCCGGCTCGTAGTGCTCAATCTTGATATCGTCGAAGGGTACAGTACCATGAAGGGTAGTGTAATCTTCGAAAAATGGGTTTGTCTTCTCTGTATTGTTCATGTTGCACGATGTAATTAATGTTATTACACAAAATGCGGATAAAATTGTTTTTAAACGATTCATAGTTTATAGTTTATTTGTAATTTTCTGCAAAGGTGCAAAAAAAATAGGCGACTTCCATAGAAGCCGCCCATTTTTTATCATTTTCTAACTGAATATTAGCCGTTAACCTTCTTCATGTGAGCGATAAGGTCGAGAACCTTGTTAGAATAACCGATTTCGTTGTCATACCAAGATACAACCTTAACGAATGTGTCGGTCAAAGCGATACCAGCCTTAGCGTCGAAGATAGAAGTCAAAGTGCAGCCCAAGAAGTCAGCAGAAACTACTTGATCTTCTGTGTAGCCAAGTACGCCCTTCAATTCGCCTTCAGAAGCTTCCTTCATAGCAGCGCAGATTTCAGCGTAAGTAGCAGGCTTAGCCAAGTTAACTGTCAAGTCAACTACAGATACGTCCAAAGTAGGAACGCGGAATGCCATACCTGTCAATTTACCGTTCAATTCAGGAATAACCTTACCTACAGCCTTAGCAGCACCTGTAGAAGAAGGGATGATGTTGCCAGCAGCTGCGCGGCCACCACGCCAGTCTTTCAAAGAAGGACCGTCAACTGTCTTTTGAGTAGCAGTTGTAGAGTGAACTGTAGTCATCAAACCGTCTGTGATACCCCACTTGTCGTTCAATACCTTAGCGATAGGAGCCAAACAGTTAGTAGTACAAGAAGCGTTAGATACGAATTGAGTACCCTTTTCGTACTTGTCCAAGTTTACACCGCATACAAACATAGGAGTAGCGTCCTTAGAAGGAGCTGACATTACTACATACTTAGCACCAGCTTCGATGTGAGCTTGAGCCTTGTCTTGAGAAAGGAACAAACCTGTAGATTCTACTACATATTCTGCTTCGATTTCGTTCCACTTCAAGTCAGCCGGATTGCGTTCTGCAGTTACGCGGATAGCTTTACCGTTTACGATCAACTTGCTGTTTTCAACGTCAGCTTCGATAGTGCCGTCGAATTGGCCGTGCATAGTGTCATACTTCAACATGTAAGCCAAGTAATCTACTGGACACAAGTCGTTGATACCTACAATTTGAATGTCATCGCGAGTTTGAGCTGCGCGGAATACGAAACGGCCGATACGACCGAAACCGTTAATACCTACTTTAATCATTTGTTTTTAACTTTTTAAGGGTTATATAACTCGTTTTAAATCTCTTTTCTTGCAAAATCTGCATTTATTTTCCAAAATGCGCTGCAAAAGTAAGAAAATGTTTTTATATTCGCACTCAAATTAATAATTAAATAACTTTAATAATGGGAAAAAGTACATTTTTACAGGATTTTAAAGCGTTTGCCATGAAGGGAAACGTGGTTGACATGGCTGTCGGTGTTGTTATTGGTGGCGCATTCGGAAAGATTGTAACCTCGGTTGTGAACGACATCATTATGCCTCCTATCGGCTTGTTGGTAGGCGGTGTGGATTTCAAACAGTTGAAGTGGGTGATGCAAGAGGCTGTGCCCGAACAAGTGAACGAGGCAGGAGAAGTGATTGCTCCTGCTGTGGCAGAAGTGTCAATGATGTATGGCAACTTCTTGCAACAGACATTCGATTTCCTCATCATTGCCTTCTCAATCTTCCTCTTCGTCGGCCTAATTAAGAAGATGAGTGAAAAGAAGGAGGTAGAAGAGCCTGCTGCACCGGCACCTCCTCCGGCACCCAGCAAGGAAGAAGTGTTGCTCACTGAAATCCGTGACCTGTTGAAGGAAAAGAAATGAGTAGAATAGAAAACGTCCCATAACCCATAAAACCGGTTATGGGATTTTTTTTTAGTACCTATAGTTATTTTTTGTTCTATATGCGATTATTTTTTTCTGCATTTTTTCTACTTTTGCGCTCGATTTGCAAAACTCTTATACTTAGAATCGTATGAAACAAGACATGATTGTTATTTTGGATTTGGGAAGTCACGAAAATACCGTGCTTGCCAGAGCAATCCGTGCGTTGGGTGTATATAGCGAAATCTATCCCCACGACATTACAGCCGCCGAGTTGAAGGCATTGCCTAATGTAAAAGGTATCATTATCAACGGTGGCCCGAACAATGTAATCGATGGCGTAGCTATCGATGTTCTCCCTGAAATCTACCAAGCCGGTTATCCCGTGATGGCGGCTGGTCATGATAAGGCATTGTGCGAAGTGAAGCTATCGCAATTTACCGACGATGTGGAGGCTATTAAAGGGGCAGTCAAGTCGTTTGTATTCGATACGTGTAAGGCTGAAGCCAACTGGAACATGAAGAATTTCGTGGCCGACCAGATAGAACTTGTTCGTCGTCAAGTAGGCGACAAGAAAGTCTTGTTAGCCCTTTCGGGTGGTGTAGATAGCTCGGTAGTGGCTGCTCTCTTGCTGAAAGCCATTGGCGAGAACTTGGTTTGCGTGCATGTAAACCATGGCTTAATGCGTAAGGGCGAATCGGAAAACGTAATTGAAGTGTTCCGTAACCAACTTTCAGCCAACTTGATATATGTAGATGCTACTGATCGTTTCTTGAATAAGCTCGAAAATGTAGCCGATCCGGAACAAAAGCGTAAGATTATCGGTGGCGAGTTTATCCGTGTGTTCGAAGAAGAGGCACGCAAGCTCGATGGTATCGACTTCCTTGGTCAAGGCACTATCTATCCCGATATCGTAGAAAGTGGAACAAAAACTGCCAAGATGGTCAAGAGCCACCACAACGTAGGCGGTCTTCCCGAAGATCTTCAATTTGAATTGGTAGAGCCATTGAAACAACTCTTCAAGGACGAAGTTCGTGCTTGTGGTGTTGAACTTGGTTTGCCATACGAAATGGTATATCGTCAACCGTTCCCAGGCCCAGGTTTGGGTGTACGTTGTTTGGGTGCTATCACTCGCGATCGTTTGGAAGCCGTTCGCGAATCTGATGCTATCCTTCGCGAAGAGTTTGCCAAGGCTGGTCTTGACAAGAAGGTATGGCAATACTTCACCATCGTGCCCGACTTCAAGTCGGTTGGTGTTCGCAACAACGCCCGTTCGTACGATTGGCCGGTTATTATTCGTGCGGTGAACACTGTCGATGCTATGACTGCTACTATCGAACAAGTGGATTGGGCCATCTTGATGAAGATTACCGACCGTATCCTTGCCGAAGTTCCTACCGTGAACCGTGTATGCTACGACATGTCGCCCAAGCCATCGGCAACCATTGAGTGGGAATAATTTCTCCTTATTATATATAGAATCGCCCCGACTATTTGGCCGGGGCTTTTTTGTTACCTATTTCCTTCGTCTGACCAACAAATACTTCAGCCGTAAACATCAAATACTTCAGACGTAAAGAACAAATAGGTCAGAAACGAAAAATGTATTTCAAAAAACGAAAAGTTTTGATAGCTGTTTTGCCGCAATAGATATGGGCTTATAGAATTTTCCTCGTGAGGGAGATATATGGCCCTCACGAGAAAAAAATAATTGTTTCGTGAGGATAAAATGAAAAATAAGCGAATTTTAGTAAAATAATTGGATAAAAAGAGGGATGTCACCAATGTGACATCCCTTTCTTTTAAATATAATAAGGTGCGGATTATCCGATTTTGCTGATTTTCTTCAAGCGGTCTTCCTCTATAATTTTTATTTTGCGGCCATCGATGGCGATGAGCTTCTCGGTGGCAAATTGCGAGAGGGTGCGGATGGCGTTGCTGGTAGTCATGTTCGAGAGGTTGGCAAGGTCTTCGCGCGATAGGTAGATGCTCAATGTAGAGCCATCTTCCTCGATACCATAACTCTCTTTCAAGAAGAGAAGTGATTCGGCCAAGCGACCACGGATGTGTTTTTGTGTGAGGTTGACGGTACGGGTATCAGATAGACCAAGGTCGTTGGACAGTTGCTTGATGAAGAACATGGCCAAGTCGTTGTTCTGACGGATAAGATGGGTGATGACCGTCATTGGGATTAAGCAGATAACCGATGGCTCGAAAGCGGCAGCAGCCGTTACATAAGCTTGCTCCGAGAAGTAGGCGCGATAGCCAAAGTATTCAACCGGTTTCATCATGCGGATGATTTGGCTACGGCCACCGACACCTTCCTTATAGATTTTTACCTTACCGGTAAGCAGACACATCAAATGGGTAGGAGTCTCGCCCTCGAAGTGCACCACCTCGTTCTTCTTGAAGTTCTGGATGGTGAAATGGTCGGACAGATACTCCCGCTGTTCCTTCGTCAGTGGTTCCCACATGTCGGCTATCAATTCGGGTATATTGATGTCTGAAAAGTCGGTTTTGCTCATCGTTTATAGTTTAAAAACTATGTTATAGAGCACAAAAGTAGGAATAATATTTTGAATAAAAACAACTTTTGTACAAAAATATATATTTTTTAAGAATCTGATAGCGTATTGGTTACTTGGTAAACATCAGTTCGCGATATTTTGGCAAAGGCCACATTTCGTCGTCAATTTCCATTTCCAGGTGGTCGATATGCTCTCGGATGCTTTCCAGATAGGGACGTACGGTTTCTTCGTAGGCGTATGCTCTATCCTTTACATTCTCCATGTGGTTGGCTACCCGACGGGCTTCGGTCATGGCAGCTACTTGCATCTTGATGGCTGTTACGCGTCGGGAAATGTCGCGCACCAAATCTTTGCGGTCGGCACTCATGGCTTCGTACTCCTCGGCAGGGAAGATTTCCTTCAGTCCGCGCAGATTCTCCAATAAACGGTTCTGGTAGCTGACGGCTGTCGGCACAATGTGGTTCAGTGCCAAATCGCCCAAAACGCGACTCTCGATTTGGACCTTCATGGTGTACTTCTCCAGTTCCACTTCCAGACGGCAAGCCAATTCTGTTTCGTTGAAAATGCGTTCGCCAATGAGTACGGCACGCGATTGGTTGTCCACATAGTGAGTCAAGGCTTCGGGCACATGGCTGATGTTGCTCAATCCGCGGCGGGCAGCCTCTTGTTTCCACTCTTCCGAGTAACCATCGCCCTCGAAGCGGATGGGTTCCGATTCGATGATGGCTTGGCGTAAGGCACGGAACAGTGCTTCGTCCTTGCTCAATCCCTCTTCCATCAGTTTGTCTATACTGGCCTTGAACTCATTCAATTGGTTGGCCATGGCAGCATTGATGGCAATCATGGAAGCGGCACAGTTGGCCGATGAACCTGCTGCACGGAACTCGAAACGGTTGCCGGTAAAGGCAAACGGACTGGTGCGGTTGCGGTCGGTATTGTCGAGCAGGATTTCGGGAATACGACCGATGCCCAGTTTCAGGGTTGTCTTGCTTTCAATACCTGCTTGCTTGCTGTCGGCATGGCTGGCAAATTCGTCGAGGATGCCCGACAATTGCTTGCCCAGGAAGATAGAGAAAATTGAAGGGGGAGCTTCGTTTGCACCCAGACGGTGGCTATTGCCGGCACTGGCAATGGAAGCACGGAGCAGGTTCTGGTTTTTGTAAACCATCATCAGTACGTTCACCAGGAAGGTAAGGAACAGCAGGTTACTTTTGGGGTTCTTGCCCGGTGAGAAGAGGTTTACGCCCGTGTCGGTGCAAAGCGACCAGTTGTTGTGCTTGCCCGATCCGTTCACACCATTGTATGGCTTTTCGTGCAGCAGCACCACAAAGTTGTGCTTGCGTGCAATGCGTTTCATCAAGTCCATCACCAATTGGTTGTGGTCGTTGGCCAAATTCACATTTTCGAAAATGGGTGCCAACTCAAATTGGTTGGGGGCTGCTTCGTTGTGGCGTGTCTTGGCAGGGATACCCAATTTATGACACTCTATTTCCAGCTCCTTCATAAAGGCGGTTACGCGTGGAGGAATAGAACCAAAGTAATGGTCTTCAAGTTGTTGGTCTTTGGCAGAAGAGTGTCCCATCAAGGTACGTCCTGTCAAACAGAGGTCGGGACGTGCATTGTATAATGCCAAATCCACCAAGAAGTATTCTTGTTCCCACCCTAAGTTGGCATAGACACGGTTGACGCTCTTGTCGAACAGTTGGCAGACTTCGGTAGCTGCCTTATCTACTGCGGCAAGGGCTTTCAGAAGTGGAGTCTTATAGTCGAGTGCTTCGCCTGTGTACGAAATGAAGATGGTGGGGATACACAAAGTGCTATCTACTACAAAGGCTGGTGAAGAGACATCCCAAGCAGTATAGCCACGTGCTTCGAACGTGTTGCGGATACCTCCGTTGGGGAAGCTCGATGCATCCGGTTCTTGCTGGATGAGCAGCTTGCCCGAAAAGCGTTCAATGACTTCGGCATCTTCGCCAAACTCAATGAAACCATCGTGTTTCTCGGCTGTGCCGTCGGTCAGCGGTTGGAACCAGTGTGTATAGTGTGTCACGTTAAGCGACTTTGCCCAACTCTTCATGCCGTTGGCAATCAGGTCGGCCATTTCGCGGCTGATGGGAGTACCTTTCTCAATGGCGTTTGTCACCGCCTTGTATGCTTCGCGCGGAAGATACTCTTGCATCTTCTTGCGGTCGAAGACATGGCTTCCGTAGTAATCCGATAATTTGTTCGAGGGAATATTCACTTCCAATGGGCGGCGGTTGGCCAATTCCTGTAGGGCAAAGAATCTCATTTTTGACATAATTGTCTCTCTTTTGTTTATTTTGGCTGCAAAAGTATTCTTTTTTTGTTGAATTTGCAGTAAACTGCGTCCTTTTTCTGCATTCATGGTGAAAAATATTGGAGCAACCGTCATTTTTCTCGTTAGTTTGTTACTATATTTGCCAATGATTTTAAGAAATTTGCGTTTGAAGAGGTTGTTATGCATATGGGTGGGGCTATTCAGCTTGCTTTTTGCACAGTTGAAGGCCGATGAAAGGATAGCCGATATTGTATCTGAGCCACAAACCAAAGCGCAGTTTGTTGATTCGCTGATGAAACAGGTCGCTTTTTATGCGCCATTCTATCGCGAGATTGTTAAGTCCTATCAAGCCAAACTCTACATGAAAGGGTTGGTGAAGATTCCCAAGAAGAACCAGCTTATCCGTTTCTTGCCCACTATGTTTCGCATGAAGAAGGGGGTAAATGAGTATTTGACCGAAACGATGGGCGAGTTGCATTACACCACGCCCGACATTTACGACTACAAAATCAATGCGCAAACCGGTACGGCATCCCACTTCTGGGAGATGGATGGCCGCTTGTACGAATACTTTCAAATTAATGTCTATCAACCTACACTTCTGAAAGATAAACTGATATCTCCTTTGGCTCCCAATGCAAACGACTATTATCGATTTACCCTCGACTCGGTGATGCGAAGTGGCTCGTACAACTTGTATAAGATTCGCTTCATGCCGCGCAACCGCAGTTACCAATTGGTTGGCGGATTCATGGTGATACACGACGATGTGTGGTCGGTGCGCGAACTCTGTTTCTTCGGTCGTTCGGAGATGATTCAATTCCATAACCACATCCGCATGGGTAAGATGGGTGGGATGGAGGAGTATATCCCGGTTTCGTATGAACTGCAAGCCGATTTCGACTACTTGGGCAATCGTATAGAAGGAAACTATCAGGTGGCGCTTCAATACGAAAGTGTAAATGTGCAGTTTCCGCATGTCAAAAAGGTTGCAACCCTAAAGGATAAGTATGACTTGACCAATTCGTATTTGTTGCGGAACGATACCAGCCGGATTGAACACGATTATCATTCCTTTGATTCGTTGCGTTTACTACCGCTGACCAACCATGAAACGGTTTTGTATAAAGAACATTACGATCGGTTGGATAGTACACAGACGTTGTCTAAGGAGAACAAACAAAGGCAGTTCTGGAGCAGTGTGGGTGATTTGCTTATTTCGCGCAATACCTATGATTTGGGCGATGAGGCTAACATCCGTATATCACCGCTTATCAATCCTTTCTTGGTGAGCTATAGTGGTTCGCGCGGATGGTCATACCGACAGGAGTTGCGCTATACACGTACTTTCTCGGGCGACCGATTGTTGCGAGTAACTCCGCGTATCGGTTATAACTTTACCGAAAAGGTGTTCTATTGGCGGATAAATACCGACCTCTATTATTGGCCTAAGAAGAATGCTTCGCTACATTTGAACGTAGGAAAGGGTAACAGAATCTATAGCAGTGATGTACTTGACGACCTGAAAGCATTGCCCGATAGCATTTTCGATTTCAGCCTGATTCACTTGGACTACTTTAACGACTTGTACATGGACTTGCAACACCGTTGGGAGATTGTGAATGGCTTGACGTTGGGTATCGGTGTCTCCATGCACAAACGCTCGGAGGTGAACCGCTCGCGTTTGGTGCCTATTAACGGCTCGCAGGGATTGGTGGATGTCGATCCTGAGTTGTTAAGCCGTTTCCGCCATTCTTACGGCAGTTTCGCACCCAGAATCAGTCTGTCGTGGACTCCTGGCCAATATTATTACATGCATGGTAACCGTAAAGTGAATCTCCATTCGCAATACCCTACCGTCTCTATTGATATGGAGCGGGGAATTAAAGGCGTTTTCGGCAGTACAGGACAATACGAACGCATTGAAGCCGATCTTCAACATACCATATCGTTAGGTGGCTTGCGCACCATTTACTATCGTCTGGGTGGCGGAATCTTTACCAATCAAGAAGAGATGTATTTTGTGGATTTTGTCAATCTGAAACGTTCGAACCTTCCGATTGGGTGGAACGATGAAATTGGTGGCGTGTTCCAATTGCTCGACGGGCGTTGGTATAACTCTTCCAGAAGGTATGTGAGGGGGCATCTTACCTACGAATCTCCTTTTATCTTCTTGCCCCACAAACGATTGACACAACATGTGCTGAACGAACGCCTTTACCTGAATCTGTTGTCGATGCCTCACTTGAATCCTTATTTGGAATTTGGATATGGCGTAGGAACACATATCTTCGATTTCGGACTCTTTGCCAGTTTTGCCAACGGAAAGTATCAGGAGGTTGGGTGTAAATTTACGTTCGAGTTGTTCAATCGGTAGTCTCTTTAATCAGTCAATTTCTTATTATAAGGTGTAATTTGGTGGTAAAAACGGTCGGATTTAAGTGAAAAAAGTCTTGAACGTTTTGTGTTTCAAGAAATTCATCCTATCTTTGCGCCCGAATTTTATTGAGTCAACATAAAGTCTCACTTAATTAATTATTTAACAACTTATTTTATTAATGGAAAACTTAAAAAATGTAGCTCCCCTCGAAGATTTCAATTGGGAAGCTTATGAAAACGGCGAATCGTTGTCAAACGTAAGCCACGAAGACATGGAAAAGGCGTATGACAATACGCTTAACAAAGTTAACGACCGCGAGGTTGTTGACGGTACCGTAATCGCAATGAACAAGCGTGAAGTAGTTGTGAACATCGGTTACAAATCAGATGGTATCATCCCTATGGGTGAATTCCGTTACAATCCTGAACTGAAAGTAGGTGACACTGTAGAAGTGTATATCGAAAATCAGGAAGACAAGAAAGGACAATTGGTATTGTCACACCGCAAGGCTCGCGCTACTCGTTCATGGGATCGCGTAAATGCTGCTTTGGAACAAGAAGAAATCATCAAGGGTTACATCAAGTGCCGCACTAAGGGTGGTATGATTGTTGATGTATTCGGTATTGAAGCATTCTTGCCTGGTTCACAAATCGATGTTAAGCCTATCCGCGACTACGATGTATTCGTTGGTAAGACTATGGAATTCAAAGTGGTTAAGATTAACCAAGAATTCAAGAACGTAGTAGTTTCTCACAAGGCTCTTATCGAAGCTGAACTTGAACAACAAAAGAAGGAAATTATCGGTAAACTCGAGAAAGGTCAAGTTCTCGAAGGTACTGTTAAGAATATCACCTCTTACGGTGTATTCATCGACTTGGGTGGCGTAGATGGTTTGATTCATATTACAGACCTCTCTTGGGGCCGCGTTAGCGATCCTAAGGAAGTGGTTGAGTTGGATCAAAAGCTCAACGTTGTTATCCTTGACTTCGATGATGAAAAGAAGCGTATCGCTCTTGGCTTGAAGCAACTTACTCCTCATCCATGGGATGCTCTCAATGCAGACTTGAAGGTAGGTGACCACGTAACTGGTAAGGTTGTTGTGATGGCCGACTATGGTGCATTCATTGAAATTGCTCCTGGTGTAGAAGGTTTGATTCACGTTTCTGAAATGTCTTGGAGCCAACACCTCCGTTCAGCTCAAGACTTCATGAAGGTGGGCGACGAAGTAGAAGCTGTAGTTTTGACTCTCGACCGCGACGAACGCAAGATGTCACTTGGTATCAAGCAACTTAAGGCTGATCCATGGGAAACTATCGAAGAGAAGTATCCTATCGGTAGCAAGCACACTGCAAAGGTACGCAACTTCACTAACTTCGGTGTTTTCGTAGAAATCGAAGAAGGTGTTGATGGCTTGATTCACATCTCAGACCTTTCTTGGACAAAGAAAATCAAGCACCCATCAGAATTTACTCAAATCGGTGCAGATATCGAAGTTCAAGTATTGGAAATCGACAAGGAAAACCGTCGTTTGAGCCTTGGTCACAAGCAACTCGAAGAAAATCCATGGGATGTATTCGAAACAGTATTTACTGTAGGTTCAGTACACGAAGGTACTATCATCGAAATGTTGGATAAGGGTGCAGTAGTTGCTCTTCCTTATGGTGTTGAAGGTTTCGCTACTCCTAAGCACTTGGTAAAGGAAGATGGCAAGCAAGCTCAACTTGAAGAAAAGATTGACTTCAAGGTAATCGAATTCAATAAGGACGCTAAGCGCATCATCCTTTCTCACAGCCGTATCTTCGAAGATGCTGCTAAGGCAGAAGAACGTGCAGAAAAGAAGGCTGCAAAGAAGGCTACCGCTAAGGCAAAAGAAGAAACTCCGGTTATCCAAAACCAAGCTGCTTCTACTACTTTGGGCGATATCGATGCTTTGGCCGCTTTGAAAGAACAACTCGAAGCAAGTGCAAAGAAGAAATAATTCTATCTAAGCAACTATATTAATAAGGTGCGTCATTTCATGGCGCACCTTTTTTATTATTTCAAACTTTCAAACATCTTGTTGATGCATTTCCGTTTCTGTTCCATGTTGGGGTGGACGTATAAGTTCAACGTAGTGCTGATGTTGGCATGACCAAGGATAACGCTAACTGTTTTGTAGTCGCATTGACTTTCAATGCACCGGGTAGCGAAACTATGCCTGAGGCCATGAAATTTTAAATTCGGTATGTTGAGTTGTTTGAGGAGTTTTTTGTAGTAATTCCTATAAGTACGCGGCTCTGTAGGTTTGGCTTTGTTGGTCAAAACATAGTACTCCTTATTTATTTTTGTCACATTGGTGCGTATGACTTTTAGCAATTCGCAATCTATTGGGATTTCTCGGAAGGAATTATTTGTCTTTGGGGTGCCAATCACCAATTTTGTATATCGCTTGTCATCTTCAATAATATAGATGCGTTCAATGGTTCGGGCCACACTGATAGTTTCGGCTTCGATGTTGAAGTCTTTCCATTTTAATGCACAGATTTCGCCGATTCTCATGCCAGTACTGAGACTAATGTAAACACCTAAGTTCCTAAAAGAAAAATTCTCTAAAACGTATTGCATGATTCTGCGTTGATTATCAACGCTTAATACTTCTATGTAGTCCATATGTTGTTCCGTAGGAAACTTTACGGAGAAATCTATATTGGGTAAATAGTGGTGCTTTGCTCCATATTTAAGGATCATCTTCAGTACGATGAGAATGAATTTTACTGATTTTTTGCTAAGTCCATCATTGATTTTTTCAAGAACAAAATTTTGTACATCCGATTCATTTAAACTTTTTCTGTCACCGAATCTCGGTAAAATGTGTTTCTCTATGGTAAGCGCATAAACCGCAAAAGATGATTGTTTAACATACAACCGTTTTTCTTCTTTCCAAAGAGTGGCAATTTCTCTGATTGTTTTAGTATTATCCATATATTTATTATTTGTTAAGGGGGTTAGTGAACTGCTAAATAAATAAAAAAGGCTGAATCCGACAAATGGATTCAGCCCTAATTGATTTACAGAAAAATCAGTACTATTGCATATATATAAGAATTATTTGCAATAGTTATTCGTATAGTTTAGCTTTCTTGTCAATGTGATAGCGCATTTTGATTTCAGTAGGGATGTATCTGAAATTGTTTTGCCGCAAGACTTCCAACACATCGGCATCGGGATGATAGCTCATGTATAGATTTACTTTTTGGACGTTGCTCATCAGGAATTTCTTGTTCCAAATATCCATAATCGAGCACAAAGGCAGACGTACATATTTATCGCGTCGGCGAAGTCCGTGGCGATGTAAGTGATAAACCATCCCTTCAATCGTCTCCTCGCGAGGAGATAGTAGTGAGATAGCTTCCGGCTCGTTCAGGCGATTCATCCAAATAATCCGGTTTTCTTTGGTAGGTTCTATACCCTCATGCCGGCATAAGGCATCGAGTACGGCGTTGCGTACGTTCAGTTGGCTCCAATACTCCTCTCCGTTTACAACGGCCGCCTTGATAGTGCAGCACAAAGCATACTCCTTGTTATCCGACAGGCAAATATCCATGCCGCCTAATCCCTTGCGGTGCATATAAAGTTTCCCGAAACGATTGCTTTGCAATGCCCAAAATTCATCGTAGGTGTGTGAATCGAGTTGACAATGCATGTTGCTGTCAATGTACTTAAATCTTCCTTTTGGATTGACATAAAATATTTCCACCTCTTTAGGAAAAACCTCTACGACGCCGTTGATGGAAAGTTTGTATGCCTTTAAGATAATCTCGTTGATTTGTTGCATTTCCTGGATAGGTAATTGATTGGCTTGCAACAGAGCCGTTACCCTTGTCTTTAGTTTGTCCATAATCTTACTTTTATCAATTTGTTTGCTTACAAAGATAAAAAATAAATTGACATAGACAATCGGGCTATATATGCATAAAAAACAACTGCGCGGAATATAAACGGTTGATATTCCGGCAGTTGTTAAAAGTTAAAAAATCAAAAAACTGATTTATTTTGCTTGATGAACAGTAAGTTGTGGGAATGGGAAATTGATGCCTTCCTTATTGAATGTTGCATAAACCGCTTTATTCATAGAGAAGAATACATCCCAATAGTTTTCGCTTTTTACCCACACGCGTACAACCACGTTCACGCTGCTATCGGCCAATGCGATGAGATTTACAAAAGGTGCAGGTGTATCCAAAATACGTTCATCTGCAGCAATCAGCTTGTTTATCACATTCTCTACCTTTTCGTAGTCTTCGCCATATTCAACAGTAAATGTCCAATCCACTCGGCGAGTAGCCTCGCGGCTGTAGTTGATGACGGTGCCGCTACTCAAACTACCGTTAGGAACATATATCACTTTGTTGTCGGGCGAAGTAAGGATGGTATGGAAGATTTGAATCTCTTTAACTGTACCCGAAACACCTTGGCATTCAATGAAATCTCCCACTTTGAATGGACGTAACAAAAGGATGATTAATCCACCAGCAAAGTTTTGCAGATTACCTGAAAGTGCCATACCGATGGCTACACCGGCCGATGCCAATAAGGCGGCAAACGAAGTTGTGTCAACACCTAATTTACTGATGATAGCCACAATCAACAAGATAGTGAGCATGATGTTGACGAAACTCTTTACGAATGTTTGTACGCCGGCATCCACATGTCTGCGTGCCAATAGTTTGGCAACCAGTTTGTTGACGATTGAAATCAGTAGTCGTCCGATGAGGAATATTATGATGGCTGAAATGATTTGTTTGCCGGTGCTGATTCCCCAATTTGTCAGTTGCTGAATAAGGTTTTGGACTTTGTCCAATGCGGCGGCCGTACCTTCCGATGCCGCAGCTGCTTGTAAAAGTGTTAGCATAATGATTGGTCTTTAGTTAAGTTTTTGCAAAGGTATGGAAAATAATCATCTGCGATGTCAATCTGCAAGAAATACAGCAAGTTTTTTTCGTATTTCTTGCATGTTTTATAAGAATAGTATACTTTTGCCTCCGATTTCAACTAAGGGGTGCCCTAATATGACGGGCTGAGATCATACCCATTGACCTGATCCGGGTAGTGCCGGCGTAGGGAAGAGAGAAGAAAAGTTGCCCCTTTTCTTTATTAATCTAATAGTTTGAATTGCAATGAAAAGAAATGCAATGACAACCTGCTGGCTATTGGCGGCAGGAATGAGTGTTTGTGCGCAAACACCAACAGACAGCTTGCAGATACAGATGCTGCAAGAAGTAGAAATTATGGCTACTCGAGCCACAACAGCCACTCCTGTGGCCTACACCAATGTGACGAGTGAGCAACTCGAAAAACAAAATCACGGACAAGACTTGCCCTATCTGCTCAGCATGACACCCAGTGCCATCACTACCAGCGATGCCGGTGCAGGTATTGGCTACACAACTTTGCGTGTGCGCGGTACCGATGCTACACGCATCAACGTGACGGCCAATGGCATCCCGATGAACGATGCCGAAAGTCATAACGTGTTTTGGGTAAACATGCCCGACTTGGCATCAAGTCTGAAGGACGTACAACTGCAAAGAGGTGTAGGTACTTCGACAAATGGTGCCGGCGCTTTCGGTGCAAGCATGAATATGCAAACCGGACGACACACCGTCGAGCCTTATGCTTCTATAACCGCTTCGGCCGGTTCGTTTGGAACAATGAAGCAAACGTTGAAGTTGGGGACAGGGTTGTTGAACGATCATTGGGCGGTAGATGCCCGCTTGAGCAACATCAGCACAGATGGATACATCGACCGGGCTTCGGTTAATCTGAATAGCTACTACCTGCAGACGGGCTACTATACCGGCAATACCAGCCTGCGCCTGATACTGATTGGTGGACAAGAAGAGACATATCATGCTTGGAATTACGCCAGTAAAGAGGAGATGGCCGAGTATGGCCGTCGATATAACTCGTGCGGATACATGTTTACTGATGAAAATGGTGTTGACCACTATTACGACGACCAAACCGACAATTATGTGCAAAAGCACGCATGGTTGTTGCTGAACCATAATTTCGACAACAATTGGAACATGAACGTAGGGTTGCACTACACCAAAGGCGATGGCTATTACCAAGAATATAAAACCGACCGTTGGCTGCCCGAGTATGGATTGGAGGGAGATGATACCGATTTGGTGCGTAAGAAGGCGATGGATAACGATTTCTACGGCGGCATCTTCTCGCTGACCTATCGCAACGCACGTATCAATGCAACGTTGGGTGGCGGATGGAACCGATACGAAGGCGACCACTTTGGACGCATCCTTTGGATAAAGAATTATGTGGGCGACTTGAATCCCGACCAAGACTACTATCGCAACACCGGTACGAAGCAAGATGGAAACCTCTATCTGAAGGCTATCTACAACTTGGGCAGGGGTGTCAGTGCATATGCAGATATGCAATACCGCCACATCTCCTATCAGATTAAAGGCGAAAACGATAAGTATGATTGGACAAAGCAACCTGCTGGCATGCAACAATTGGCAGTGGACGAAACATTCGATTTCTTGAATCCCAAAATAGGTTTGAATTGGCAAATCAATGCTGCTCATCGTGCTTATGCCTCGTTGGGCGTAGCACACAAAGAACCCACCCGCAACAACTACACTGATGGAAAATTCCGTATACATCCGAAGGCCGAGCGTTTGACTGATTACGAATTAGGCTATGCCTTTGCCAATAAGCATTGGAACGTGGGTGTAAACCTCTACTATATGGATTATAAAGATCAGTTGGTGCTGACCGGCGAATTGAACGAGATAGGCGAGCCGTTGGCCGCAAACATGCCCGAAAGCTATCGCATGGGTGTTGAGTTGATGGCCGCATGGCAAGTAACGCCTCAATTTGGTTGGAATGCAAATGCCTCGTTAAGTCGCAACCGCATTAAAGACTTCACCGAAACGTTGTACGAAAACGAAGACCCTTCAGGCGATGTTTGGCAAACCAATTTAGGCGATACACACATTGCCTTCTCGCCCGATGTGATACTGAACAACCAATTCGTTTATAACTATAAAGGTTGGGAGGCATCCTTGCACTCGCAATACGTAGGCAAGCAATACATGAGCAATTTGGATTGCGATGCCCATATCCTCGATGCCTATTTCGTCAGCAATTTAAGTGTAAGCTACTCGTTTGCATTGCCCAAGATAAAGCAAGTCACCATCGGCTGCACGGTTTACAACCTCTTCAACGAAGAGTACGAAAACAATGGCTATGCCGGTAGCGGTTTCTATTATGATGGCGACCAAAAAGTGCGTTACGACTATGCCGGCTATGCCGCTCAGGCAGGCACCAACTTCTTGGCGCATCTCTCCTTAACCTTTTAATCCCCGGAAAGCAATATGTTGGAAATAGTAGGAACAATAGTAGGACTAATCTACCTGTGGCTTGAATATCGTGCAAGCATCTACCTTTGGATAGCCGGAATCATCATGCCGGCCATCTACCTGTTTGTCTATTATCAAGCCGGTTTGTATGCCGATTTCGGCATCAATGTCTATTACCTGTTGGCGGCTGTCTATGGATGGATGGCGTGGCGCATGGGTAAGGGCAAGCAAGCAACCGAGTTGCTCATTACCAGCATGCCCCGTGGCTATTGGTTGGGATTGTTTCTGGTATTTCTATTGGTTTTTGGCGGGATAAGCTGGGTGTTGGTGAACTACACCGATAGCACCGTGCCGCTTACCGACTCCTTCACCACCGCATTGAGTGTCATCGGCATGTGGATGTTGGCTCGCAAGTATCTGCAACAATGGTGGGTGTGGGTAGTGGTCGATGTGATTAGCGCCATGCTTTATGTCTATAAAGAGTTGTATTTTACCTCCATTTTATATGCCTTGTACGCAATAATTGCTATCTTTGGCTTTTTGAAATGGAAGAAAATGATGGTTGCTGATTAGCTATTAGTCTACTTGACTACTAACTACTTGACTACTAAATGTATAACTTATGAACTACGATGCGATAATATTGGCAAATGGCGAGTATCCCACACACGCTACGCCATTGACGTTACTACACAATGCTACCTATTTGGCCTGTTGCGATGGGGCAGCCAATGCATGTGTAGCCCACGGATTGACTCCCGATGTAATTGTGGGCGATGGTGATTCGCTCTCGGACGAGGTGAGAAATCGCTTTGCCGATAAATTGCATCGTATTAGCGAACAAGAAACCAACGATTTAACGAAGACCGTCACCTATCTGCGCTCCATTGGCAAGCACTACATTGCCATTGTGGGTGCAACAGGTCTTCGCGAAGACCATACGTTGGGAAACATCAGTTTGCTGATGGAGTATATGCGCATGGGTGTTAAAGTGGTTATGTACACCGACTATGGTATGTTTATGCCGTGTAGCGGCAAGACGGAAATGCCTTGTAGGGTGGGGCAGCAACTCTCCATCTTCAACTTTGGTGCCAAGCATTTCGTGAGCGATGGTTTGCGCTATCCCCTCTACGATTTCACCAATTGGTGGCAAGGCACGTTGAACGAGTGCATAAAAAAAGTAATCACCATCGATGCCGATGGTGATTACTTACTATTCTTAAATCACTAAACGCTAAACACTAAGCAAATAGCTCTTGAAGTCGGCAAACTGCTTGCTCATCTCGATGCTTTGTTTTTCGCCTCGCATAAACGCTTGAAGCTTTTCGGGGATAGCAATCTCTTCGCCGATAATCTCTTCAACGGTGTCTTTAAACTTAGCCGGATGCGCTGTTTCCAGGAAGATACCAGTTTCATCAGCTTGCAATCCTTCTTGCAACGCGCGATAACCGCATGCACCGTGAGGGTCGAGCAGGTATTTCTCTGTTTGCCAAACCGCTTTCATGGTTTCGGCTATCTGTTCGTTGGTGTATGTCGCACCGCTGATGTCTGCCTTGATAGCTTCGTGACTATGTTTGTACAAGTCGAGTACACGTGCAAAGTTGCTTGGGTCGCCCACATCCATGGCGTTGGCTATGGTGGCTATCGATGGGCGTGGCGAGTAAACGCCCGTCTGCAAGTATTGATAGAAGATATCGTTGCGGTTGTTGGCGGCAATGAAACGCTTCACGGGCAATCCCATGTACTTGCCAAACAAGCCGGCGGTAATGTTTCCAAAGTTTCCGCTTGGCACACAAATCACCGCATTGTCGGCCTTGCCAGCCTTCTTCAGTTGAGCATAGGCATAGAAATAGTAGAATGCTTGCGGCAAGAAACGAGCCACGTTGATAGAGTTTGCACTTGTCAGTTGCAAGTGTTCGTTCAGCTCCTTGTCCATGAACGCCGCCTTTACCAATGCCTGACAATCGTCGAAGGTACCATCTACTTCGATGGCGGTAATATTTTGTCCAAGTGTAGTGAATTGCTTTTCTTGGATTTCGCTCACCTTACCCTTTGGATAAAGCACATACACATGGATGCCCTCTACGCCCAGGAATCCGTTGGCTACGGCGCTACCGGTATCGCCCGAAGTAGCTACCAACACATTCACCTCCTTCTTTCCCTCCTTGCGGATGAAGTAACCCAGTAGGCGCGCCATGAATCGTCCGCCTACATCCTTGAATGCCAATGTGGGGCCATGAAACAGTTCGAGCGAATAAATCTGTTCGTTCACCTTTACCAGCGGCACATCGAAACTCAGCGTGTCGTACACAATCTCCTTCAATACGCCAGCCGGTACATCCTCGCCAAAGAAAGCGTCGGCCACTTGGTAGGCTATCTCTTGGAAACTGAGGTTCTCGATGTTATCGTAAAACTCCTTGGGAAGCGGTTTGATGGTGTGTGGCATAAACAATCCCTTGTCCGATGCCAATCCCTTTACAACGGCCTCTTCGAGCGTTGCATCGGGTGCTTGTTTGTTTGTACTATAGTATTTCATTGTTATTATTGTTGCATAAATAAGTTCATAAATTCATCCTCTTTCAGTAGGCCGCACGCCCCCTCCTTGGCCGCCATTTCGTCGAAAGTCTGTACGCCGTCGGCTTCGATGCCCGGATACCAGATGAAGAAAGGCACCGGCTCTGCGGTGTGTGTGCGGTGCTTGCACGGGGTAGGATGGTCGGGCAAGACGGCTATAGCCACCGGTTCATCCCATTGCTTCACCGCTTCGTAGATAGGCCCTACGGCACGTTTGTCCAGGTTTTCGATGGTTTGCATCTTCAGTGCGATGTTGCCTTCGTGTCCGGCTTCGTCGCTTGCCTCGATATGCAGATAGACAAAATCTTCGGTTTTCAGTGCTTCGAGAGCAGCCTTTACCTTGTTTTCGTAGTTGGTGTTATACAATCCGGTAGCCCCTTCCACCTCCAGACGTTTCAATCCGGCATAGTAACCAATGCCGCGGATAAGGTCGACGGCCGAGATAACCGAGCCGTTTTGCAGTTGCGGATACTTCTCCTTCAGCAGCTCCATCTTGGGGCGGTATCCGCCTCCCCAAGGCCAGATGCTGTTAGCCGCATCCTTGCCTTCTGCACGTCGTTTCTCGTTCATGGGATGTGTCGAGAGCAACGCCTGCGACTTTAGGATAAGCTCATTGATAAGGTCGGCCGTCTCTTGTGCTTCGGGCACTTGTGCCTTTACCATCAACGGACGGAACGGTTGTCCCGGCACATCGTGGGGCGGTGTACAATCAATGCGCTTGTCGCCTCCCTTGATAACCAACAAGTGGCGGTATTGCACCCCCGTATGGAAGCGCACGCGCTCGTTACCAAGATGCTCTTGTAGGTATTGTACCAGTTGGTCGGCATCTTCGGTAGTGATGTGTCCCGACGAGTGGTTCTTGATGTTTTCACCTTCAATGCAAATCAGGTTGCATCGCAAGGCCAGTTCGCCCGGTTGCAGGTCGATGCCGATGCTTGCGGCTTCCAGCGGGCCGCGTCCTTCGTACACGGTAGGCAAGTCGTATCCCAACACCGACATGTTGGCCACCTCGCTACCCGGATGAAATCCCGGTGCCACGGTAATCAGTTGTCCGTTTCGTCCCTCTTTGGCCAGTTTGTCCATATAGGGCGTATTGGCGGCTTGTAGCAATGTCTTTCCGCCAAGCTCCTCTACCGGCCAGTCGGCCATACCGTCACCTAATATAATAATGTGTTTCATTACAGGTTGCTAATTACACATTCGCAATACTCATAATATCAGCAAAGACACCGGCGGCGGTAACGTCGGCACCGGCACCATATCCTTGAATCATCATAGGATATTTGTTGTAGCGCTCGGTGGTGAGTAGGATAATGTTGTTGCTTCCCTCCAAGTTGTAGAAAGGATGCGATGCATCTACCTCTTGCAAGCCAACCGATGCCTTGCCATTGTCCAGCTTCGCCACGAATCGCCAATGCTTGTTCTCGTTTTCCAACACTTGTCGGCGGGCTTCGAAGTCGCTATCCAGTTGGCCGATGTTCTTCCAGAAGTCGTCCAGCGAACCTTGGAAGTAGCTGTCGGGGACAAACAAGTTCTTCTCTACGTCGTCTTGTTCCAGTTGATAGCCAGCTTCGCGTGCCAGGATAACCAGCTTGCGGATAACATCCTTGCCGCTCAAGTCGATGCGTGGGTCGGGTTCCGAGTAACCCTCTTCCTTCGCCATTCTGATGGTTTCGCTGAAGGGAACCTCTGCGCTTATGATGTTGAAGATAAAATTCAGTGTACCGCTAAGCACGGCTTCAATTTTCAGAATCTTATCTCCACTATGAATCATGTCGTTGATGGTGTTGATGATAGGCAATCCTGCGCCTACGTTAGTCTCGAAGAGGAATTTTACACCACGTTTGCGTGCTGTTTGCTTCAGTTCGCGATAGTTTTCGTAGGCCGAGCTGGCGGCAATCTTATTGGCGGCCACTACCGATACGTTGTGCTTCAGCAACTCTTTGTATAGCGCTGCTACGTCGGCACTTGCGGTACAATCCACGAACACCGAGTTGAAGATGTTCATGCGCACCACCTCTTCCAGTAACGATGCGGGTGTGCAGGCAATGCCCTCTTCGTCCATCAGCTGCTTGTATTGACTTAGGTTGATGCCTTCGCGGTTGAAGATGGCTTTGCGGCTATTGGCAATGCCCACCACGTTTATTCTCAACCCGTTTTCGTTCAGCAATTTTTGTCGTTGGCTATGAATTTGCTCTATCAGACTACCGCCAACGGTTCCGATGCCGCACAAGAAGATATTCAGCACTTGATAGTCAGAGAGGAAAAAAGAATCGTGAATCACGTTCAGCGACTTGCGTAGCGAGCGGCTATCAACAACGAACGAGATGTTGGTTTCCGACGCACCTTGTGCGCAGGCAATCACGTTGATACCGTTGCGTCCCAGTGTGCCGAACAGCTTACCGGCAATACCCGGTGTATGCTTCATGTTTTCGCCCACGATGGCGATGGTAGCCAAGTCCTTTTCGGCGGCCATTGGCGAAATCTCGCCCAGGTCAATCTCCTTGGCAAACTCCTTGTTCAGCACCTCTACGGCCAGGTCGGCATCGTCGTTGCGCACACCGATTGAGGTTGAGTTTTCCGATGAGGCTTGCGACACCAGGAAGACGCTGATGCCGCTTTCCGCCAATGCGCGGAAGATGCGCTTGTTCACACCGATTACGCCCACCATACCAAGACCTTGCACGGTAATCAAGCAGGTGTCGTTAATGCTCGAGATACCCTTAATGGCCTTGCTTTCGGGGTTGTCCACTTGTTGCTTGATGATAGTGCCCGGTGCTTCTGGGCGGAAAGTATTCTTAATGCGGATAGGGATATTCTTGTGACAAACGGGATAGATAGTTGGCGGATACACCACCTTTGCACCGAAGTTGCAAAGCTCGGTAGCCTCTACATAGCTCAGTTGGTCGATGACGTAGGCCGACGAAATCACGCGCGGATCGGCCGTCATAAAACCATCCACATCGGTCCAAATCTCCAACTCGGCAGCACCCAATTCGGCCGCAATGATAGCCGCGGTGTAGTCCGAACCGCCACGTCCCAAGTTGGTAATCTCGCCAGTGTTGATGTCCGTTGCAATGAATCCCGGCACCACTACGCGCTCGGCACATCCTTCGAACGCTTTGTGTAGCAATTCCGAAGTGGCATCTTGCACCAGCACATGCTTGTGGTGTTTCTTTTCAGTTTTGATAAACGAGCGTGCATCCATCCATTGTGCATCCACGAGTGTTGCCAGGATAATGCTCGACAAACGTTCGCCATAGCTCACGATTGTATCGCTTGTTTTTGTCGAAAGGTCTTTTATCAGATAGATACCTTTGAAGATATTTTTCAGTTCGTCCAGCAGTTGGTTCACCGCCGCCATCAAGTTGGCTTGCTTTTCGCTGTCCAGGCCAATGCCGTTCACCATCTCCACGTGTCTGCGCACCATTTCGTTGTAGGCATCCACGTACGCGGCGTTTCCGCTTGCGGCCATTTTCGACGTTGCAATCAGCGAGTCGGTAATTCCTCCCAAGGCCGATACCACAACGATAACCGGCTCTTGAGCTGCTTCAATGATATTTTTTACGCTTAAAATGCTGTCTGCGGAACCTACGGATGTTCCGCCGAATTTCATTACTTTCATTATAGTGAGTTTTTTAACGTACAAATGTAGTGAAAAGAGTTCTACTTAGCAAAACTCTTGTAGGATAATCTAAAAAATAATACTGATTGAGAAGTTGGTGTAACACGTAGAAACACAAAAAATAGCCCTAACCCCTAAGGGTTGTGGTGGTTTGGGTGCATGTGACAGTATAATGAGAATACTTCTTCATGGGTTATTGTTTCTACTGATTCTTTTGAAATGTGGCGCAAAAGTAGCAATTATAACTGACATTCTAATACTTTTTCCTACTTTTTTGCGTTAAAACGATAAAAAATGTTTTTTCGCCGGGGAAATGTTGACGGAAGGATGACGAAAGATTTCTGTCTTTTTGTCGCGTATCTTGGCTATAATTGCTAACTTTGCCCCCGTAAAAGGATAACAAAATAGGCTATGAGACCAAATAATACTTCCGTTTTGTTAATTTATACCGGTGGCACCATCGGCATGTTCGAAAATCCCGAAACCGGTGCGTTGGAGAATTTCGACTTCGAGCAATTGCAGAAGCAAGTGCCCGAATTGCAGAAGTTCCCTATCAGTATAGACAGCTATCAGTTCAATCCGCCCATCGACTCGTCGGACATGAACCCCGACGCTTGGCGCAAGATTGTGAAGGTGGTGAGCGACAATTACGACCGCTACACAGGCTTCGTTGTGCTGCACGGCACCGACACCATGGCCTACACCGCCTCGGCGCTTAGCTTCATGCTCGAAGACCTGGGCAAGCCCGTTATCCTTACCGGCTCGCAGTTGCCCATCGGCGTGTTGCGCACCGACGGCAAGGAAAACCTCATCACCAGCATCGAGATAGCCGCCGCTTGCCATCCCGATGGCAGCCCCATGGTGCCCGAAGTGTGCGTATTGTTCGAAAATCACTTGATGCGCGGCAACCGCACCACCAAGCTCAATGCCGAAAATTTCAACGCCTTCCGTTCGTACAACTACCCCCACTTGGCCGAGATAGGCATCCACATTAAGTACGACTTTATGCAGATACATCGCGAAAAAACACCCTTGCGTCTGCATCCCCACTACCTGCTCGACACCAATGTGGCCATCCTAAAGCTCTTCCCCGGCATACAGGAGAACGTAGTCGATGCCATCCTTTCCATCCCCGGTTTGAAAGCCGTTGTGTTGGAGACCTACGGCTCGGGCAATGCCCCCCTTAGCGAATGGTTCCTAAGTCGCCTTCGTCGCGCCACCCAAGAGGGAATGGTTATCGTCAACGTCACCCAGTGCAGTGCCGGCAGCGTGGAGATGGAACGCTACGAAACGGGCTACTACCTGCAACAAGTGGGCGTGGTAAGCGGTTACGACACCACCACCGAGTCGGCCGTCACCAAACTGATGTTCCTGCTTGGTCATAACTATGCCCCCGAAGAGGTTCGCCGCCTGATGCAGAAACCCATTGCGGGCGAAATTACGCTTTGATGCGTTGCAAAAAAAACTGACCAACTGACCAACTGACCGCGTTTTTCGTGCGTCGTTAATCACTAATCACTATTTCTGCCTCGCCGTTCATCTTCGCCATCAGTGCCTCCAATGTCCGTTTCGAGTCCGTCAGCATCCCTCGCCGTGTGT
The DNA here is from genome assembly GCA_015060685.1 of Mediterranea massiliensis. Lineage (GTDB taxonomy): Bacteria > Bacteroidota > Bacteroidia > Bacteroidales > Bacteroidaceae > Bacteroides > Bacteroides massiliensis_B. The sequence continues at coordinate 147,176 of SUXZ01000004.1, forward strand.
TGTGTCCCACAAGGATGCACCCTTGCGTGTCGCGCGGATAGTTGCCGGCATGTATGCGCACCCCTTCGAAACCAGGCACCCCCACCAGTAGCGGAAGCGTGCGTCCAAATCGTGGCGAGTGCGTCAGCACCACCCGATAGCGCCCTGTAGGGATAGCCGTCTGTCCCGGCACTTTTCGTTGTGGTTCGTTGGGCGAGTAGCCGCGGTCGGTAGGCTCCAACGTATCACAAAAAGCAACACCATCCACACTCAGCGTGCCGATGGTGTAATACTTACCCTTAAATCTGCGTTTCAGTAAAAGTTCCACTTTTAAATTAAAAATTAAAAGTTAAAAATTTGTTGTAGGGACGCAATACATTGCGTCCGAAGTAGTCAAGTAATATTGTAGGGACGTAGCGTGCTGCGTCCGCGTAAACCGCCACTACAACATCTGGCATGCCGTTGCACCCAATGCACCCGCAATGGCCGATGCCACCGCAATGATAATCTTTAGCACCAATTCCCAAGTGCCCTTCTTCTTTTCGTCTGTCATAATAATTAAAAATTTAAAGTTAAAAATTAATTCATGTAGGGACGTAGCGTGCTGCGTCCGCCGTAAACATCCACGCAAACACGCCGCCATGGCTAAAGGGCCTTGGCGTAGGTGCGTCGGTGAGGGCTTTGCCAGAAGCGGGAAAGGAGGTTTTGTCTGAGCACGTAGTGCGAGTTTTAGCTCCGTCCGCTAATGGCTTTGCCCGAATAGCACCGAAGACACCAGCCCTTGATTTTTCTTTTGTCACTTTTCTTTGTATCAAGACAAAGGAAAAGTGAATAAATTATCCGAGAGGATCAAGAACGTCATCGCCGTTGCCGGAATCGCCGCCGGTATCCGGATCGGTCGGTTCACCCTCGGCACCGGGAGCCGTGGCCACACCATCCATGCGTCCGAAGTTGTAGCCGTTGGACAATGCGCGGGTAGATACCGTGCCATCGATGTTCTTCTTTGCCGAAGGGCGGAAGATAATCTTCAAACGCGCACCGTTGGCGGTCACATCCTCAGCCTTTTCCACACCGTTGCCGCTGTTGTTCAAGGTGGGCGCAAACGAGCCGAGGCCATCGAGGAACACCGAGTTGCCGTTCGCCAAGTAGCGTTGGATAACGCCCGGAAGGTTCTTCACCACGTTGTAGGTATCACCAGGCGAGAGCGAACTCAACTCGGCCAAGTCGTTGGCAATCTGTTCCAACTTCACACTGCCGGTGAGTACAATCATGGGATGATACAACTTCTTTCCCTCTTTGTTTGCAAATACTGCTTGTCGTGCTTTGTAAATTACTGCCATAGTTCGGTTAAATTAAAAATTAAAAATTAAAAATTAAAAGTTAAATAAAGTAGTCAAGTAGTTAGTAGTCAAGTAGTCAAGTAGGATAGTGTGGCCATCACTAATCACTAATCGCTAACCGCTAATCACTAACCGTCATCACTAACCGCTAACCGCTAATCACTAATCACTAACCGCTAATCACTAATCACTAACCGCTAATCACTAATCACTAACCGCTAACCGCTAATCACTAATCACTAACCGCTAACCGCTAACCGCTAACCGCTAACTACACTGCAAATATACAACATCGGGTAGGGGGTTGTCAAGTAAATCGGCGGATAGATTTTTTATTAACATTTGCCCTGCTCCAAATGTTAAAAGAATCCTTTCTGCCTGCCGAACGCACACCGCGCGCGCACGGAATCTTTTTCGCGGAGCTGCGCTGTGCTTTCGGTGGATGGGTGGTTTCCTTGTCGTCTTCCGAGCACAAAAAGTTCACAGTTATCTCAGTTCACAGTTTATTTTTCGCGCTATGCACCTCCAATAAGCAGCGAAAAACTACTTGTAAAGATATTTCATTATATATAATATATTATATATATTATTATATAATCATTCGGGTTCATCTTTTCTTCGGGATTGAAAGGGGGTATGCAAAAAAATAACTGTGAACTGAGATAACTGTGACATTTTACCCCGAAATTGTACGATATTGCCAAGTCTTTGTACGATTCTGCATGGTCTGTTTGCGAAATAAAGTGGTATATTGCCGCGCACGCGAGGAAATAAATAAGGCGAATAAAAATTTACGGGAATCTGCTTGCGGTTCAAAATATTATCCCTATATTTGCAAGCACAACAATTTATTAACCATGGGAATAGCAAAGAAATTAACACAAATTAACAAAATGGGGGGGGGTAAAAATTCCCACCTCACCGGCGTGTTGCGTTGCTATTCATAACCCCATAATCCCCCTTACAAGCATTTCTGGGCGGTTTGCTGCATCTTTTCCCCGATGCAGTAGGCCGCCCTTTTTGTGTTGATTTGCAAACGATGGGACTCCATAAACCGGAACATTTTTAATAGATAAACTAATATAAACAACTAAAAAATGAATGAAAAAATGAAAGAAACAGTGTTTCAAGACTACGAAGCTCCACAGGTGGAGATAGTAGAAGTAGAGGTGGAACAAGGCTTCCAAGCCAGTGGCGACCCACGCGATTATGGATATGGCGACCATTTTAGTAACTAAACAATGACAGCTATGAAACGATTTTTTATCTACACATTGATTTGCTCGTTGACAGCTCTAATGGGTTGCGACAAGAACGACGAGGTAATGAACAACCTTGCAACAACAAACGGCAAGAAAGTGACCGTAACCGCCAATATTCAAGGCGATGCAGCTACACGTGTGACACTGACGCAAAACGATGCCGACCCCACTAAACCTTTCGTAAAAGTGGATTGGAATGCAAGCGGCGAAACATTCAACGCTTATGCGAAAGGAGGAACAACACCTATCGTCTTTACACAAACTGCCGACACAGAAGACAGCAAGAACCTGTTCGAAGGCACGCTGAACGGAACAGCTCCGTACACCCTTTACTATGGCGACAAGGAATATAACCTCTCTGCACAAGACGGCACGCTGAACGAGGCGTATGTATTGATGCAAGCTACGGCTACCGACTTTAGCACCACCATCGACTTTGAACACAAAACAGCTATTCTGAAGCCTACATTCATCAAGGTGGACGATGCAGTGCTTGCCAACAACACCATTACCAAAATCGTAATGGAGGGCATTAAGAACCCGACAGCAACAACTGAATCAGGAAGCATCACTGTAACGCCATCGGCTTTAGGGGATATTTACATCTTCCTACCGGCATTCGAAAGCTATACAGCTGACCATACCTTTACCTTCATTGTTACCGCTGGTGGTCAGGACTACAAAGCTACACTTACCATCCCTAATGGGAAAAGCATCGAAGCCGGTAAGTTCTATACCGCTGCCATTACTATTGCAGCGATTCCTTACCTCACTTTCACGGCTCAGGGAGAGCAGACGTTTAAGATGAAAATTAATGGGGAAAATTATACTTTACCCAATACTTTGCAATACTCCGTAGGCGGTAGCGCTTGGACACAACTCACTGCAGGTGAATCAATCATTTTTGGTGGAGCAAACGGCAACTTACGCTTACGTGGAAAGAGCAGCACAGGTACGGCTAAAGATGATATGGATTTTAGTTATATAGAATTTGGAAATAGCACTCCCGTAGCTTGTACAGGCGATATTCGTACCTTGGTGGATTGGAAAGACTATGAAAATGCCGTCACAAGCAGTGCACGCTTCATTGGCTTATTCTTCGGATGTAGTGATTTGACTACAGCCCCCGCTCTTCCGTCTACTACCTTGGCGGAAGATTGCTATGTTGGCATGTTCCGAGGTTGCACCTCGCTAACTACTGCCCCCGCCCTTCCGGCTACTACTTTGAAGAATAATTGCTATGCTCTTATGTTCTATGGTTGCACCTCGCTAGCTACTGCCCCCACCCTTCCGGCTACTACCTTGGCAAATAATTGCTATGCTAGTATGTTCTATGGTTGCACCTCACTAAATAGTATCACCATGCTGGCTACGGACATCAGTGCTAGCGATTGTTTGCAGAGATGGGTACAAAATGTGGCTGCAACGGGTACATTTACCAAAGCCGCAGCAATGACATCGCTACCTACCGGTAAAAACGGCATCCCCGAAGGATGGACGGTACAAGATTATTCCGTAACTCCATAATAAAATCATATTTCCCCATAAAAAGCTACTTCCATTGGAGGTAGCTTTTTTGTTGCAAAGATACATCTACGAATAAGGTTTAGGGGTGTTGAAAATTTGTTGAAAACTTCTGCCTATTTTATATTGCGCGAGCGAAATTTTCCATTTATATTTGCACGGAATAAAAAGAGTTTAGTCAATAAAAATGAGTCTCACTACAGCACATATCGTTGGCCTTCGCTACTACTTACAAGAGCCCCTCTTGACATCCTTGTTGAGCTGCACGGATGCATCGCAATTGCCTTGGCAGAACAAGCCGGTCTATCTAATGACCGACAAGGAATGCGAGCAGGACGATAGCGCTGTTTTGGCGTGCGACGAAGTCGGCTTGCCGCTTGGTCACATCAGTCACATAGAGGCTCCGCACGTTGCTCAGCAATTGGGGAACGACATCACCTCTATCATCGAAGGTAATATAATTGGCGTAGATGCTACGCGCCGTTCGCTCATCATAAAGCTGAAAAATGAGGTTGCCAAGTTGCAGCAGCCGCACACCGCCATTACGATACAAATTGATGGAGTGGCGAAGATGAACATAAAATGGCCTAAGAAGCTAGCCGACGCCAATCGAGCGCTGACCATAGCTAGCGGCATGACCGAGAAGTATGCCGATTGGAACGATACCTGTCAGCGTGTGTTCGACAACTTGATGCAGACAACCCTTTGCGACTTATCGAGCGAAACGTATCGTAAGCGAGTAGCACTGGCCGAGGCGTGTAAAAACAAAGCCGATGAGCGGTGGAAGCAAATGGGCGATAGGCTATTTGCGCTTATCGATCACATGGGTGGTGACGAGTTGATGCAGCGTTGGCTGGCGTGCGAATTGCCGCAATTATTGGCCGACGCAAAGGTGCAAAACGCCGTAAACAACTATGCCGAATATACCACACAGCAGTGTTACGATGCGTTGTTGAAATTTCCCTGCGAGTTGGGGCGTATATGGTTGTCGGGCAATAAGATGCTCTTTGCCAAGCGTCTATATTACACCAAGATATCCTTCGAATCGATGTTGCAACTGCTTGTGCTCATTGCTATGAATAGCGAACACACCTCAATCGCTACGTCAAATCAAACCGTAAGCCGTTCGGGCAGCATAAGCAAAGAACAGCGCATTGCACAAGCCATCCTCGAGGTGCAACCGCTCATCAAGCAGAAAGGACATTGGCTTGCCATCTACCGCATCTTGGCGGACGAAGGCCTTGTGAACAACTACTCCGAATTGGCAAACTATGTGCACTCCACATTAGGCATCGACGCCAGTCTGCTGTCCAAACCCATCAATGCTGATACCATTGGCAAAGCAGCCATCAGCAAGGGGCTACCGCAAGATAAATCGTTTGCCTATTGGGAAACCAATCAAAAGCGCAACAACATTGCTACGCTCTATGGCATAGCCAGCGAGTTTAAGGCGTTGGCTGGGCTGTAAAATTCCGATTTTATTCGGATAATCCTCCGATTTTATTCCGATAATCCTATTTTTTTCCGCTCTATTCCGATTGCTTGCCTAACGCAGTTGGCAGCACTACTTTTGTCTCACAATCGAACGAAAACGTATCGGTTGTGAAGTAATTCTATTATTAAATTTTTAAAACAAAAAGAAAATGAAGAAAATTTTAAAAGTAGTGAGTCAAGGCGAGGCCTTCGACGTGCAAAAGAAAGATGGCGGTACTATCAAGAAATGTACCTTGGTATTGCAAGAGGTGGGTGGACAATATGAGAACACCTTTGTGGTGAATCTGCTTGGCAACCTTGCCGGCTGCAAGTTCTACAAGGACGAGCTGGTGTATGCAGTGCTCTATTTCACTGTGCATGAGTATAACGGGAATATGTATCAGGAGATTTCGGCTCGCGACGTAATCAAAATTAATAAGTAGTCAAGTAGTGAGTAGTCAAGTAGTTAAGTAGAAATGTCTGCAAACAAACAAATTTAAATCTGAGGTTTGAGTGAGGGTTAGTTCGAACGTAAACGGTGGCCGCCATTTCCCTAACTTCCTCATTAAAATTCAGAGAAAATGAAAGATATTCTTTTCAACAAAATCGAGATGGATACACAAACAGTGTATCAGATGAATGGGGACATCAACATTTTCCCCATGGGTTACGAACAACACAAAGCGCCCATCATGGAGAAGCGGCTATGCTACAAGGGTAGTGTACACCTTGACGAGGACGGCAAGGCACATGTGAAGCGGTATAATATCGGCTCGCAAGGCACGCGATACATCACCCTATGCGAAACAGAGCATTGTATCGTGAAACGGGCACGCAAGACGGGGCTGATTGTGGAGTCGTGGCACTTTAACCCAACAATGTCGCTAAGCGACATTCAAGAGGTGAAAGAGCGCGAACGCCCACGCATAGAGGCGTACTACAAGAGCAGAAAGGAGGTTACACAATGGTAGGCTATCTGAACAACAACTTCGACAAGCAGTGGAAATTGTGCCCGATGGAGAAGTTTTATGAGATTGCAAGCAGCGAATCGGTGGCGAAAGCCATCGCCGCTGTGCGCGGCGGCAACAAGAATGCCAAGCGCAGCTTGCCGGCTTTTCTCTTTGCCGGACGGCTGGACGAGGCACGATACAAGGAGTACTTGGCGCAATGCCAGGCAAATGGCACCAAACCGAAGGGTAGCCGATGCGAGGAGTTTCTGCTGCCTACGGGCTTCTTTATGATGGATTTCGACCGCACCGAAGGGGATGCTTACGCACTGTACATGAAGTTTATGCAGACGATGCGCGAAAGGGGCATTGAGACAAAGGGCTTCTTGGCGTTGGCGCACCGCACACCCGGTGGACACGGCTTGCGGTTGGTGCTTTGCCGACGTGCCGGCAGCACGATTGAGGCCGATCAGCGATGGATTGCCGGGATGATGCAGGAAGAGATTGATGAGGTGTGCAAGGATTTGTCGCGGTTGAGTTATGCGGTGACAACAGCGGATATTTTCTATTGTGATAATGAGTTGTTGTTTAGCGAGGAGATGTGGACAGATAGCGATAAGGGTTTAGTGATTAGTGAGGAAACCGCTAATCACTCATCACTAACCGCTAAACACTCAAATACATTTCCAACGACTTACAAAGGCGTGGCGTATTCCGAAATCCTTGCGGCCATCGCCGAAGAATTGGGTGGCGAACCGGAAGAGGGTGAGCGCAACGCGAAGGTGCTACGCATGGCAAGCTCGCTTCGACACATCTGCGACAACAACGCCGAGTGGCTGATGGAAATCATCCCCACCTACGGATTGCCCGAAGAGGAGTGGAAGAAGACTATTCAGAATGCGTGCAAGGATGGGTTGAAGTATGGAACGACGAAAGTTTTGCAAGCAGCGCTTTCGAAGTTAAGAGTTATGAGTTCTGAGTTAAGAGTTGGAGATTACACAGCACTCAGCACTCAAAACTCAGAACTCAGCAGCACTCCTCCCAAGATGCCTTCGAAGCTTCCGCCATTGATTGAGCTGCTCACCTCGCGCACCCCCGATATTTACAAACCTGCCGTGGCGCATGCGGTGTTTCCAGCGCTGGGCGTACACCTACACAACACAACATTCAGATATATTGATAACGTGCGCCACGAGGCGACGTTGATGAACGTGCTAATGGCACCAACAGGCGCGGGAAAGAATTGCATTACGGAGCCAATAAATCGCATCATGGCGGACATCCGCGTGCGCGACGAAGAGAACTTGGCACGCGAAAAGGCGTGGAAGGATGAGGTGAACCGTAAGGGGGCAAACAAGGATAAGCAGAAGCGCCCCGAAGGGCTTGTGATTCAAGAGATTGATGCGGACATGACTAACCCGGCATTCGTGATGCGCATGGCGGAGGCAAACGGCCACTTCCTCTACACGCGACTGAACGAGATTGACCAATTCAACGCGCTGAAGGGTAACGGCAAGGGGGGGCAGCACTTCCAAATTATGTGCCTGGCATTCGACCCCAACAACCGCTACGGACAAACGCGCGTGGGCACGCAATCGGTGACGGAGAAGGTGACCATCCGATTCAACTGGAATGCATCGACCACCGTCGACAAGGGGGTGCGCTACTTCAACGGCGTGCTGACGGATGGGCCGATAAGTCGCATAAACTTCTGCACCATACCCGAACGCGAGATTGGCGCAGAGATGCCCATCTATGGCACGTACGACGAGGCGTTCGACGAGCAATTGGCACCCTACATCGAACGGTTGGTGGCGGCCAACGGATTGGTGGATTGCCCCGAAGCCTACGCCCTGGCCAAACGGTTGAGGGACGAGAGTGCGGAGGTGGCGATAAAATCGCAAGACCGCACCTACGAAAACCTTTCGTTCAGAGCCAACGTAATTGCCTACCTGAAGGCGTGCGTGCTACACGTGGCACATGGCGGTTGGGACGAGTCGTTCGACGAGTTTATCCGATGGAGCAAGGAGTATGACCTTTGGTGCAAGATGCACTTCTTTGGCGCAGAGATTGAGGCGGAAGAGGAACGTGGACGTGCCAAGCGTTCGAACAGCAGAGGGCCGCAAAACAACTTGGATTTTCTTGCGGTAGAATTCGGCATTGAACAAGTTAGGGAGTTGTATGCTCGTCTGAGAAAAGAGCCTCGTTTAGTTAAAGAGAGTATCCGAAATTGGGTGCGACGAGGATATATCATCGAGGTGGGTAATAATCGCTACCGCAAAGTGAAATAATCGTTAGAAGGGTGCATCGTTTCTGTTTTGATGCACCCTTTTAGTATAAAATGCGGTCAGTTGGTCAATTGGTCAGTTTTTTTCGGCATACCTCTATAGATTGAAAAATTATCCTTATCTTTGTCTGATTATTAACCTTTGACGAATAAGGATGGCAAAAGAAAAAACACTATATGTATGCTCCAATTGCGGACAGGAGTCGCCCAAGTGGGTGGGGAAGTGTCCGGCTTGCGGACAATGGAATACGTATCAAGAGCAGGTGGTGCGCAAGGAACCGCTATCGGTGCGACCGGTGCATGCCGTGGAGGTGGGCAAAGCGAAGCCAATGCCGCTACACGAGGTGGAGGCAGGCGACGAACCGCGCATCGACCTGAACGATGCTGAGTTCAACCGCGTATTGGGTGGCGGACTGGTGCCGGGCTCGCTGGTGCTGATAGGGGGCGAACCGGGCATAGGCAAATCTACACTGGTGCTGCAAACGGTGCTGCGCATGACGGGTAAACAGGTGCTATACGTCAGCGGCGAGGAGAGTGCCCGACAACTGAAACTGCGTGCCGACAGATTATCTACTTCGCCAAGCAACTGCCTGATTGTGTGCGAAACGCTGCTCGAACAAATCTTTGTGCACATTAAGAATACGCAACCCGACTTGGTGATTATCGACTCCATTCAGACGATTATGTCCGAACTGGTGGATTCATCGCCCGGAAGCATTACGCAGGTGCGCGAGTGCTCGGCGGCTATCCTGCGCTTTGCCAAGGAGAACCATACGCCGGTCATCCTGATTGGTCACATCAACAAGGAGGGCAGCATTGCCGGCCCGAAGGTGCTGGAGCACATTGTGGACACGGTGCTGCAATTTGAGGGCGACCAACACTACATGTACCGCATCTTGCGTAGCATCAAGAACCGCTTTGGTAGTACCGCCGAACTGGGCATCTACGAGATGCGACAGGATGGCTTGCGACAGGTGAGCAACCCGTCGGAGCTGCTGCTGACACAAGACCACGACGGCATGAGCGGCATAGCCATTGCATCGGCCATCGAGGGGGTGCGCCCCTTCCTGATAGAGACACAGGCGCTGGTCAGCTCGGCGGTGTATGGCAACCCGCAACGCTCGGCAACGGGCTTCGACACGCGACGCATGAACATGCTGCTGGCGGTATTGGAGAAGCGCGTAGGCTTTAAGCTGGCGCAGAAAGATGTCTTCCTGAACATTGCCGGCGGCTTGCGCGTGAATGACCCCGCCATCGACCTGGCGGTGATTAGCGCCATCCTCTCGAGCAACATGGATGTGGCCATCGATGCCGATGTGTGCATGGCGGGCGAGGTGGGCCTATCGGGCGAGATACGACCGGTGAACCGCATCGAACAACGCATTGGCGAGGCCGAGAAACTGGGATTCAAACGCTTCCTGCTACCCAAGTACAACATGCAGGGACTGGACACCCGGAAATGGAACATCGAACTAGTGCCGGTGAGAAAAGTGGAAGAAGCCTTCCGCGCCTTGTTTGGATAATGAATAAAATATCATATATTTGCAACGTTTTTATTAACCAACTCACTAACTCACTAAATAACTAACACTCTTTATAATAATGTTGCGTAAGATTAGACTGACATTGGCCATCCTCTTCTTTGGCCTGATTACCCTGCTCTTCCTGGACTTTACAGGAACGATACATGCATGGTTCGGATGGATGGCGAAGATTCAATTCTTGCCGGCGGTGCTGGCACTGAATGTTGCCGTGATTGTATTCTTAGTGGCTCTGACGCTGATTTTCGGCCGCGTGTATTGCTCGGTCATCTGCCCGTTAGGGGTGTTGCAAGACCTCTTCGGATGGATGGGAAAGAAGCAGAAAAAGAACCGCTACAGTTATTCACCCGCCAAGAACTGGTTGCGCTACGGCGTGCTTGTTTTGTTCGTCGCTGCATTGGTGGCCGGTGTAGGCTCGTTTGTAGCGTTGTTGGCACCCTATAGCTCGTTCGGACGCATTGCAAGCAACCTGCTGGCACCTCTCTACGGATGGGGAAACAACCTCTTGGCCTACTTTGCCGAGCGCATGGATAGCTATGCTTTCTACGAAGCCGAGGTGTGGATAGCCAGTCTGCCTACCTTCATCATTGCGGCGGTTACCTTGGTGGTGCTCATCGTATTGGCATGGCGCGGCGGACGAACCTATTGCAACACCATCTGTCCTGTAGGCACCGTCTTGGGAGTGCTTTCGCGCTTCTCGTGGTTGGCACCGGTCATCGATACCGAGAAGTGCAACGCCTGCGGATTGTGTGCGCGTAATTGCAAGGCATCGTGCATCGACAGCAAGAATCATCAGATAGACTACAGCCGTTGTGTGGCTTGTATGGATTGTATAGAGAAGTGCAACAAGGGGGCTATCAGCTATCGTCCGCGCAAGAAGCAAGCCAAGGCTGCACCGGTAGTAGATGAGAGTCGCCGTAGTGCGCTGACTGCTACCGCTATCTTGGCATCGACTTCGTTGCTGAAGGCGCAAGAGAAGAAACGCGACGGCGGATTGGCCGTTATCGAAGATAAGGTGGTACCTGTACGCGGAACACGCCTCGTGCCTCCGGGTGCGTTGAGCATCAAGAACTTCGAACAGCATTGCACGGCTTGTCAGCTTTGCGTATCGGTATGTCCAAACGACGTGTTGCGTCCATCTACCGGCTTGCTCACACTGATGCAACCCGAGATGGGATACGAAAACGGCTATTGTCGCCCAGAGTGTACAAAGTGTGGCGATGTGTGTCCGGCCGGAGCTATCAAACCGATTACACGCGAAGAGAAATCGAGCCGACAAATCGGTCATGCCGTGTGGATTAAGAAGAACTGTATCATGCACGAGGATAAGGTGGATTGCGGCAAGTGTAAGGATGCTTGTCCTACAGGCGCTATACAGATTGTGGTGAACGAATCGTGTCCCAACAAGTGCAAGAACGTGGTGGTGAACACCGAGCGTTGCATCGGTTGCGGTGCGTGCGAACACCTCTGCCCTGTACGTCCGCTTTCGGCCATCTATGTGGAAGGACACGAAGTGCATCGGGAGATTTGATAGTGATTAGCGATTAGTGATTAGTGATGAACGATAAGTGATTAGTGATTAGGGAGACCCCACTATTCTACTTGACTACTCACTACTTGACTACTTGACTACTCACTACTTGACTACTTTTAATATAAATCAGAAATCTTAATTTTATGAGCAAAGATATAAATCGCCGCGACTTTTTGAAACTGGCAGGTGTAGCTGCTTCGGCAAGCCTATTGGCGGCATGCGGCAAGAAAACGGGAAACAATACCAGTGGCGGTGAGGCCATGGCAACCGGTGAGATGACCTATCACAAGCCGTTGCAACTGGGAGATGATAAAATATCGTTGTTGGGCTACGGATGTATGCGCTGGCCCATGATGAAGAACCCTGAAGGAAGAGGGGAGATTGTAGATCAGGAACAGGTGAACCGCCTGGTGGATTATGCCATGGAGCATGGCGTAAACATGTACGATACATCGCCTGCCTATTGCCAGGGACAATCGGAAGCGGCTACGGGAGAGGCGCTGAAGAAGTATCCACGCGAATCATATTACCTATCTACTAAGTTGTCAAACTTCAGCAACTACTCGCGCGAGGCATCTATCGCCATGTACAAGCAATCGCTGAAGGATTTGCAAACCGAATACTTGGATATCTATCTGTTGCACTCGGTGGGCAACATGCGCCAATTCCAACAACGCTTTGTGGATAACGGCATGATAGACTACCTGAAGGAGGAACGTGCTGCCGGACGCATCCGCCGATTGGGATTCTCTTTCCACGGCTCGGCAAAGGCTTTCGACGAGCTGATGGCCATGCACGACGAGGTGCATTGGGATGTTATCCTTATCCAGATGAACTACCTGGATTGGAAGCAGAGCGGCGTGGATTATGTCTATACCGAGATGGAGAAGCGCGGCATACCGGCACTGATTATGGAGCCGTTGCTGGGCGGACGATTGAGCAAACTGCCCGACCATATCGTAGCACGCTTGAAGCAACAAGAACCCGAACGTAGCGTAGCGTCGTGGGCATTCCGTTTCAATGGTTCGTATCCCGGCGTGTTGAGCGTGCTGAGCGGTATGCAATACATGGAGCATCTGCAAGACAACATCGCAACCTTCTCGCCCATGGTGCCGCTGACCGACGAAGAGAAGGAGTTCCTCTTCGAAACAGCTCGTCTCATCAGTCAGTACCCCACCATTCCGTGCAACGATTGTAAGTATTGTATGCCGTGTCCCTACGGATTGGATATCCCCGCCATCCTGCTTCACTACAACAAGTGCGTAAACGAAGGTAACATTGCCGAAAGCACGCAAGACGAAGACTACCGCAAGGCGCGTCGTGCTTTCTTGGTGAGCTACGACCGTGCAGTGCCCAAGGTGCGCCAAGCAGATCGTTGCATCGATTGCAAGGAGTGCAATCAGCACTGTCCGCAACGCATCAACATTCCGCGCGAGTTGAAGCGCATCAGCAAATACATTGAAAGTTTGAAGCAGGAAACTTTATGATACACGAATACCAGCTACGGGTAATACCTGAAATAGCAGGAAGCGAACAACAACTGAAGGCCTTTATCGTTGCGGATAAGGGCCTTCGGGCTAACGATATAACGGCGGTGCGCATACTGAAACGGAGTATCGATGCGCGCCAACGCACGATATTCGTTAACTTGACCGTTCGCGTCTATGTGAACGAGATGCCCGAAAAGCTTGAGTATGTTCCTACTATATATAATAATGTGGAAGGTTGCCCGCAAGTGGTGGTAGTGGGTGCAGGCCCCGGTGGCTTGTTTGCTGCACTACGCCTGATAGAATTAGGCCTTCGTCCCGTGGTGATTGAGCGCGGAAAGGATGTGCGCGAACGCAAAAAAGACCTGGCACGCATCGGCCGCGAGCAGCGTGTGGATAGCGAGTCGAACTATAGTTTTGGCGAAGGTGGTGCCGGTGCTTATAGCGACGGAAAACTCTATACACGCAGCAAGAAACGAGGCAATACAGAAAAAATTCTAAATGTGTTTTGTCAACACGGTGCATCGACATCCATCCTGGTGGATGCGCATCCGCACATCGGCACGGACAAGTTGCCGCGTGTCATCGAGAACATGCGCAACACCATCTTGTCGTGCGGAGGCGAAGTGCACTTCCAAACACGTATGGATGCGCTGATTGTAGCGGACGACAAGGTGTGTGGCATTGAAACAAATACGGGCGAAACGTTTATGGGCCCCGTCATTTTGGCTACCGGACACTCGGCACGCGACGTATATCGGCAACTATCCGCACAGGGCATCGAGATGGAGGCTAAAGGCATTGCCGTGGGCGTGCGCTTGGAGCATCCGTCGCATTTGATTGACCAGATACAATACCACCGCAAAGAGGGTAGAGGCTTGTTTCTGCCGGCGGCCGAGTATAGCATGGTGACACAGGTGGACGGACGAGGCGTGTATAGCTTCTGCATGTGTCCGGGTGGCTTTGTAGTGCCTGCGGCAAGTGGCCCCGAGCAGTTGGTGGTGAACGGCATGAGCCCAAGCAATCGCGGCTCGCGATGGAGCAATAGCGGCATGGTGGTGGAGTTGCGTCCCGAGGATATGCCGGCGCTTGGTGTGCAGGACGACGATGTGTTGCGCGTGATGCACTTCCAGGAAGAACTTGAACGGATGTGCTGGCAACAAGGCAACCGCAAGCAAACCGCACCGGCTCAACGCATGGCCGACTTCTGCAACAAGAAACTCAGTTTCGACCTCCCCGAAAGCTCGTATGCACCGGGATTGGTTTCCTCTCCGCTACACTTCTGGCTTCCGCCTTTCATAGCGGACAGATTGGCCAAGGGTTTCCGCCATTTCGGTAAGCAAAGCCGCGGATTTCTGACCAACGAGGCAACGATGATTGCCGTGGAAACACGCACCTCGTCGCCGGTGCGCATCTTGCGCGACAGGGAGTTGTTGCAACACGTACGCTTGCAAGGATTGTTTCCTTGCGGTGAGGGTGCAGGCTATGCCGGTGGCATTGTTTCGGCCGGTGTAGATGGTGAGCGTTGCGCCGAGGCAGTGGCAAACTATTTAGCGGTTTGAATTGTTTTTTTGTAGGGACGCAGCGTGCTGCGTCCGCGTAAACATAAATAATATTATCTAAATGAAGATAGCGAATAATTTACTCGAATTGGTGGGTAATACTCCCCTGATGCAAGTATCAGCATTCAGCAAGCAAATGGAACTTGCTACGCCGTTGTGGGTGAAGATAGAAGCATTCAACCCCAGCGGTAGCGTAAAGGCGCGTGCCGCATTGGCCATGGTAGAGGATGCCGAGCAAGCCGGTTTGTTAAAGCCGGGTGCTACCATCATTGAACCAACAAGTGGCAATACAGGCATCGGATTGGCTATGGTGGCCACCGTAAAGGGGTATCACCTGATGCTGACCATGCCCGAAACAATGTCGATAGAACGACGAAAGTTGCTTGCTGCTTATGGTGCCGAATTGGTGCTTACACCGGGTAGCGAAGGCATGGCGGGTGCTATCGCCAAGGCCGAAGAGTTGCATCGCATGATACCGGGTTCGTACATCCCCGGACAATTCGATAATCCCGCCAATCCGGCTATTCACGAACGTACTACGGCGCGCGAGATATGGGCGGATACCGACGGACGCATCACCGCTTTTGTGGCGGGTGTAGGCACGGGTGGTACGCTATGTGGTACAGGGCGTTGCTTGAAACAACTTAATCCCGCCATTCGTGTGGTAGGTGTTGAACCGGCTTCATCGCCCGTATTGCAAGGTGGCGTTGCCGGGCCGCATGGCTTGCAAGGTATTGGCGCAAACTTTGTGCCGGCCAACTACGACGCGGAGGTGGTGGACGAAGTGATGGGCGTGAGCGATGAAGAGGCTTTTGAAGCGGCACGAACATTGGCGCGTACCGAAGGCTTGTTGGTGGGCATTTCGTCGGGCGCGGCATTGGCGGCGGCTGTACGCTTATCGCGTAGCATGACAGATGCTACGGGTATTGTGGTATTGCTACCGGATAGTGGAGAACGTTACCTCAGTACAGGTTTGTTTGACTAATCATGAACAAAGAGATTGCTATCATAGAACCCAATACATTGGCTGGTTTAGGCTTGCGGCATTTGTTGCAACAGATGATGCCGGCTATTACGATTCGTCATTTTGGCTCGATGCAACAACTTACAGATGATACGCCCGATATGTATGGACACTATTTTGTATCGTCTGCTGTCTATTTCGAGCATGCTTCCTTCTTTCTTCAACGCATGTCGCGCACCATTGTGCTTACTTCAGGCGGTGCAGTGCCCGGTCTTTCGGATGTCAATACGTTGAATGTGAATCAAAGCGAACAGGCATTGACGCGCGACATTTTGCGTTTGCATAGTCGCGGACATGGACATGACCATAATCATCGCCCAACAATGGCTGTCGAACACGATTTATCTCCCCGCGAAATAGAAGTATTAGTGCTGCTAACGCGCGGATACATCAATAAAGAGATAGCCGATAGGCTGAACATCTCGCTTACCACCGTCATTACACACCGAAAGAACATTACCGAGAAGTTGGGAATCAAGTCGCTTTCCGGCCTCACCATTTATGCCGTGATGCGTGGATATGTGGAACCGCATGAGTTATAAAATAATAATGTGTAGCCATAATTCTCAATTCTCAATTCTTAATTATTAATTAAAAAATACCTACCTTTGTTGCCCAAATTATAAAGATTGACAACATGCCCTTAAAACTGCCCGATAAACTACCGGCCATCGAGTTGCTGAAAGAAGAAAATATCTTTGTTATGGACAATTCGCGCGCATCGAAGCAAGACATCCGCCCGTTGCGCATTGCTGTTCTTAACTTGATGCCTCTGAAGATTACAACCGAGACAGACCTCGTTCGTTTGCTCAGTAATACGCCTTTGCAGGTGGAAATCTCGTTGATGAAGATTAAGAGTCATACATCGAAGAATACGCCTGTCGAACACATGCAGGCTTTCTATACCGATTTCGAAGAGATGCGCCACATGAAGTACGATGGTATGATTATCACCGGTGCACCCGTTGAACACATGGAGTTCGAAGAGGTGGGATATTGGGACGAAATCAAGCAGATTTTCGATTGGGCGCGTACACACGTCACCTCTACGCTTTACATTTGCTGGGCAGCTCAAGCAGGGTTGTATCATCATTATGGGGTACCCAAGTATCCGTTGGAGAAGAAGATGTTTGGCATCTTCCCACACCAACCATTATTGCCGCTTCATCCTATTTTCCGTGGTTTCGACAATACATTCAATGTGCCGCATAGCCGCCACACGGAGGTGCGTGCAGCGGATATTTTGAAGCATAAGGAATTGACAATCCTTTCTCATTCGGAGGAAGCCGGTGTGCACATGGTGATGGCACGTGGTGGACGCGAATTCTTCGTAACCGGTCATTCGGAATACTCGCCGTTAACGTTGGATACAGAATATCGTCGCGATTTAAGCAAGGGATTGCCCATTGATATGCCGCGCAATTACTATCGCAACGACGACCCCGAACAGGGCGTTATCGTCAGTTGGCGTGCACATGCCAACTTATTGTTCAGCAATTGGTTGAACTACTTTGTATATCAAGAAACACCTTATAATATCGAAGAAATTAGATAGTTACGCTTTAACTTTTAATTTTTGAAGCAAGTACGAAACATAGAACTATTGGCACCGGCTAAAAACTTGGCATGTGCTATGGCCGCCATCGACCATGGTGCAGACGCAGTGTATATCGGTGCCCCGCGTTTTGGTGCCCGTGTAGCGGCCGGCAATAGCTTGGAGGATATTGAAACCATCGTAAACTATGCACATATCTACAACGTGCGCGTTTATGTTACAATCAATACGTTGCTCACCGATGCGCAACTCAAAGAAGCAGAGGCGTTGATTTGGCAACTATATCGCATAGGTGTGGATGCTATCATTGTGCAAGATTTGGGCATCACGCAACTTAACCTACCGCCTATACCGCTTCATGCAAGTACGCAGATGGATAACCGCACGCCGCAAAAGGTAAGTTTCCTGGCGCAAGCCGGTTTTTCGCAAGTTGTTTTGGCGCGCGAGTTATCGTTGGACGATATTAGAGCGATACATCAAGCGTCGCCACAAACGCTGCTCGAGGTGTTTGTACATGGGGCGTTGTGCGTCAGCTATAGCGGACAATGTTACATCAGTCAGGCTTGTTTCGGACGTAGTGCTAATCGCGGTGAGTGTGCGCAATTCTGTCGTTTGGCGTTCAATATGGTGGATGCCGACGGCAAGCTTATCGCTAAGAACAAGCACTTGCTTTCGTTGAAAGATTTGAATCAGTTGGACAATCTTGAACAACTGCTCGATGCCGGTGCATCGTCGTTCAAGATAGAGGGCCGATTGAAGGATGCAGAGTATGTAAAGAACGTAACGGCTTCTTATCGCCAGAAACTCGATGCTATCTTCCGTCGTCGTCCGGAGTATCGTCGTTCTTCATCAGGAAAATCGACTTATACCTTTACTCCTCAAGTGGATAAGAGCTTTAATCGCGGTTTTACCCACTTCTTTATCAATGGTCGCCAACAAGGCATTGAAGCGTTTGATACACCAAAATCATTGGGCGAGTTTGTCGGCACGTTGAAGGATCAACGCGGTGGATGCTTAACCGTAGCCGGAGTAAAATCCTTTCATAACGGTGATGGTTTGTGCTTTGTCGATGAGTATGGTCGTTTGCAAGGTTTTCGCATCAATCGGGTAGAGGGAAATAAACTCTTTCCTGCCGGACAAATACCGCGCATCCCACTTCGTACACCTATCTATCGCAATTACGATCAAGAGTTCGAACGCTTGTTGGCTCGTCCGTCGGCCGAACGACGCATACACATCGCTTGGCGTTTGTCGCAAATGTCGTGGGGTTTTGCGCTTACGGCTACCGACGAAGATGATAATACAGTTATGCTTACTTTCCCTGCAGAGAAGCAGCTTGCTCGTACACCGCAGAAGCCAAATCTGTGCGCATTGTTATGCAAATTGGGAAATACACCATTCGAAGCAAAGCCGGAAGAGGTGGAAATAGCTTACGACGAAGAGTGGTTCCTACCCGCATCGCTTGTTGCAGAATGGCGTCGTCAAGTAGTAGAAAAGCTATTGGCGCTTCGCCGTATAAACTATCGTCAACCGTTGCAACGCATCACGCCAACAACACATATTTTTGTGTCGCAACAACTTACCTATCTTGGCAATGTGATGAATGCGCAATCGCAAGCATTTTATGCGCAGCATGGTGTAGCGGAAATAGCTCCTGCTTATGAACAACAACCACCGGAATCCGTTCCGCTCATGTTTTGTCGCCATTGCTTGCGCTATTCAATGGGGTGGTGTCCGCAACAACATGCCGCACGTTCACCGTATCGTGAACCTTATTATTTAGTAAGTACCGATGGCAATCGCTTCCGCCTTCAATTCGATTGCAAGCATTGCCAGATGTTGGTGTTTAAGGAGTGATTAGTGTAGATAGTGATTAGCTGTTAGCGATTAGTGATTAGCGAACTATCGGCCTTTATCTCCCTTTATCTCCAAACTCAGCACTCAGCACTCAAAACTCTATCCGTATTTCCACACCACCATGTACAGGACGGCCAAGTTGCTTCAAGCCATTGTTCATGCTGGTGAAGTAGAAGGTAGCATATTCTTTGTCAAGCGCGTTGCGCACCCAGAAACTTACTTCACAATCTTTATGTTGTAGGCTTACGCGGCTATTCAATGTACCGTAGAAAGATTGGCTCACACTATTTGCTTCGTCCCAATAGATGCGTCCGGCACCGGCATAGTTGGCACTAAACACAATGCGGTCAATCATTCTCTTCGGCAATTCGATGGCGTATTGTGCGCCAAGGTTCAATGTGTGTTTCGGAACGAATGGAACATAGTTGCCGGTGTAGTCGATGGCCATCTCGCTACTATCCACTTTATTTCCCAATTCCCAATAGCGGAAGGTGGCGTAGGTGTAGCCATAGGCCGCATTTACTTGTAGCGCTTTGCTCAATGCTACATTAGCTGCTACTTCCATACCCATGCTACGACTTTTGCCGGCATTGATTGTTTCGCGTCCCAATCCGCTAAGTAGCATGCGTGATATCTGTTGATTTTCTGTCTCCATTAAGAAAAGGGCACCATCAAGTTGCAAGCGGCCATTCCATAGGTTAAGGTGAGTACCTACTTCATAGTTCCATGTCACTTCCGGTTTGAATTCGATAGCATGCTTTTCGTCGGGGTTGGCACTTGCATCAGGGAAGAAATTGCCTACCATGCTGGCGTATGAATCGGGTACTTTATCAAGCATTGTCTCTTTCGTTAAGCGCATCATGTCGTTGCGTAAGCTCGATTGCAACAAGTCGCTGAACAATTGAATGTTATAACCTCCCGAGCGGTATCCTTTGCTTATGCTTGCGTAGAGGTTGCCACGTTCGTTGGATAGGTTGTATTGCAACGCTATTTTGGGTAATAACTGCAAGTAGTCTTTGCTCAATGCACCGTCGTAGCGGCTTTCTACTTCAAGTTTAGTCGGCGGCATCATCTCAATCTCGCGAACTACTTGTCCGTTCATAATCATTTCTCCTTTGATGCCTACGTTATAGTCGAGGGCTGTGCCGGTGTTGTAGTCAATCTTCATCTTCTCGTAGTCGAGTCGCAAGCCGGCGGTAAGTGAAAGGCCATCTACGCCAAACAAATCGTTGAAGGTGCTTTGGTGGAAAAGGGCTGCATTAGCCATCGGCGTGTCGAATGCTCCATCGATAGGCATCTCTTTGCTATCTAAGTTCAGCGAAGGAAGGATGTGCATCGCCATAGGTCCCATGGCTACCTCAATCTTCTCTGGCATAAAACTTGCAATGTTCTTTCCCAACATGGTTATTCCATCTTTGCGGAAGTTTACGGGTGCGCTGGTGTGTAAATCTTGGTAGAAACCGAATATGCCGGTTGTCCATTGCCAACGACGACCAGGTTTCGACTTCAATACAATCTCCTCGCTGATGGTATGAATGCGTTGGCATTGCTCAAGCGTGAAGATATCGGCCGGCGTAAAATCTTGATCCATGAACATCTTGTCGTTCAAGTGTTGATAGCCGGTCACTGCGCTGAAGATAAATGCATTTGCTTGGTGCTCAATGTTCAGTCCTACGTTTAGCAATTGGCGGCGATAAGTGCTTTCGCGGTTATAGGCCGGTTGTGCCACCTCGTCCTTCTCCTTATTATATATACCGTATGGATAACCACCTTGGTTGCTAAATTCGTAGTTGGTGCTTAGGTCAATCTTCCAATCTTCTGCGGCAAACCAAATGGCGCGAATGCGTCCTCCAGCTTGTTGGCTATGGTCAATCTTGTCATTCGCTAAAGCAGCATTTTTAAAGAAGCCGCCTTCGTAGTCGTAGAAGCCGCCTACCGAGAATGCAAACGATGGACTGATGCGATGATAATGAGTTAACGAGGCGCGATATTGGTTGTGACTACCGGCGCCCAAGCGGAGGTCGGTGCCTTGATAGCTGAAAGGCGATTTGGTGTGTACCTTGATGAGGCCGCCCATTGTGTTACGTCCGTAAAGTGTGCTTTGAGGGCCGCGCAACACGTCGATGCGCTCAACATCAGCGTAGTTGAAGTCGAAAGCCGACTTGTCTATAAAAGGAACATTATCCACATACAACCCCACCGCCGGTGTGTTGATGCGCGAACCAATGCCACGAATATACACGGCCGAAGTCAGGCGTGACCCATAATCGGGGATGAAAATGTTCGGTACAACACTACTCAATCCCTTAATATCCTCTACATGATTATCCTTCAGTTGGGTGTGCGACAATAGCGTTACGCCTGTAGGCAATTCACGCATTTTTTGCGTTTCTTTCGGATTACCGATGATTGTAATCTCTTCAACATCAATAACTTTTAATGTGTCAATCTCTTCGGCTTGTGCGTAGCTCATAAAGCATACACCAAGTAGCAATGCAAATACTTTCTTCATATTCTTAAAATTTCGGCTGCAAAGATACAATCACAATCTTCTTTAAACAATCCTAATAAATGAGGAATTTTGCAGAAAAATTGCGTTGAATGGTTAAAAATCCAAACAACCCCTTTCGCTCTCCCAAAGAGCCTTTATATAATTTTCCTCGTGAGGGAGATATATAGCCCTCACGAGAAAAAATTTTTTCTCTCACGAGGAAAAAATATCTCCTTCGTCGAGCTTCTTTTGGATTTTTATCAAAAGCGGTAATTTTTCTTTATGCATAAATTGAAATTAATTTAGGTATAAATTGCAAATGAATTTTTGTATAAATAAAAAATAATTTAGGCGATGCCTATATATTACAAATAGAATCCTTATTTTTGCAACGTTCCTTGTGCCGAAGCCCCCTAATGTGGGGTGGGTGAGTGGGAACAAGACATATTGAAAGGCGTTTACTACGCTTTGGTTTTGACTCTTGAAATCCTGAGAAAATTTCATTTTGTCATTCAAAACAAAGCAGCGGTGAATGTCCCTGGGTATGCTATATACATACCTTCTATGCCTTACGGCCATTGGTGTATCCATGCACCAATGGCAACTTTTGGTATAGTTGGTTGTTATACATATCGGTGTGGGGCTTCGGCGTTGTTCGTTTCAATGACAAGGGCAATTCTCAGGAGCCTCAAGAGTGGAGCGAGCGACAGTGCAGGGCTTCACACTTTTTTTATGTCTTTGTCCTAATACCATTATAACACTTGCGGTTGTGTAGCCTTGGCCGTATGTAAAAACAGCTGTACTATGAGTACGAAGTTTTTCAATAACGGACATGGCAATACGCTTTTCGATAAGTTGAAGGGCATTGCATCTGAGATGGCTACATTCGACCGTTTCTTGGCTGTAGTAGGTTTCTTTCGCTCATCAGGCTATTTCAAGTTGCGTAAAGAACTGGGCGATGTATCAGAAATTAAAATCTTAGTAGGTATAAACATCGACGACATTTTCCGTAAGCATAATAAAGCTCTGTTGATGCTGGCTGATGAGGAAAAGGCAAAGGAAGTCTATCATAAAGACTTTAAAGAAGATATAGTAAATGCCCAATATGCTCCCGATGTAGAAGAAGGCATCTTGCAAATGTGCGAAGACTTGGCCTGTGAACGATTGCAAATGAGGATACATGCAAATAAGAATCTACATGCAAAGTTCTACCTCTGTTTGCCGCAAAACCATAGTGAACATAGCGATGGCTGGGTAATTATGGGCTCTTCCAATATCTCCGATTCCGGGTTGGGTATCAAGCAACCGCCACAATACGAACTCAATGTGGCAATGAAAGACTATGACGATGTGAAGTACTGCTCCGATGAGTTCTGGACTTTGTGGAACGAGGCTATACTTCTTTCTGTCGATGATATTGAAAGCTATAAACAGAAAACATACTTAGGTTATCAGCCTACACCATACGAGCTATATATAAAGGTGTTGATTGACACTTTTGGCGACCAGGTAGAAGATGATTTTTCCATTCAGTTACCCGATGGCGTAAAGGACTTGAAGTATCAGAAAGATGCCGTTATCCAAGGCTATCAGATGCTGATGCAGCACAATGGTTTGTTCCTTGCCGATGTAGTAGGTTTGGGAAAAACGATGATTGCTACCATGATAGCCAAACGCTTTGTGGAAGCAAACGGTAGGAATACAAATATTCTTGTTGTCTATCCACCGGCACTTGAAGACAACTGGAAGAATACTTTTAAGCTATTCAGTATTTATAAGAAGGCGCAATTCATTACCAACGGAAGCCTTTCCAAAGTACTTGATGGTAAAGACAACTATAAGGACAAGGAAGAATTCGACTTGATCATCGTAGATGAAGCGCATGGATTCCGTAGCGATAGTTCCGGCAAGTACGATGAGTTGCAAAAGATATGCAAGTCGCCTTGTGCTAATATGGGATTGTTGAGAAGTTCGCAAAAGAAAGTGATGTTACTTTCGGCTACTCCATTGAACAACCGTCCTGACGATTTGCAAAATCTGTTGCTGCTCTTCCAAAACAGTCAGAATTGTACCATAGATGGTGTACCCAATTTAAAGGGATTCTTTGCTCCACTCATCTACGATTACCGAAAACTGATGCGCGAACGCGATCAACGCGATGTGACCGCTGATGTGGATAAAATCTACGAACAGATTCGTAATAAAGTAATTGATAAGGTGACCGTTCGTCGTACCCGAAACAATATATTGAACGACTCTGATTATAGAGCCGACATTAAATCGCAAGGTATTATCTTCCCCAATATATTGCCACCTAACGAATTGGTTTATCAGATGGATGCCGATACAAGTTCCCGATTCTATGAAACCTTAAAACAACTCACCGATAGTAAATCGGAAGATAATCCCAAAGGTAAAGGACTTGACTATGCCCGTTATCGTGCCGTAGAGTTCTTGAAACCCGAATATCGGACCAAGTACAAAAATGCAGTACACATTGGTCAAACATTAGCAGGTATCTATCGTGTACACATGGTGAAGCGATTGGAGAGTAGCTTCTATGCATTCAAACGTTCGCTTCAAACGTTGCTTCGCATTACCAACGACATGATAAAGATGTTCGAAGAGGACAGAGTAATTATTGCTCCCGACTTGAAGGTAAAAGACCTTCAAGCCAAAGACATGGAACTTGATCAAATTATAGAATATGCTGTAGATAAAGGCTATTTGGTAGAAGATATTCTTTATACGGCCGATGCTTTCGACCCGGATTTCATAGAGATGCTTCACCACGACCGAAAGATATTGGAACGGCTCAATGCCGATTGGGAAAAGGAACACGATGATCAGAAGTTCGACCTTTTCCGCAAGCACTTAGAGCAGAACTTCTTTAATAAAGAGGTTAATCCATCGGGTAAGTTAGTGCTCTTTTCCGAGAGTGTGGATACGCTTACCTATTTGTATGGTAGGCTAACCGAAGAGTTGGGGCGAAACGATGTCTTAATGGTTACTGCAGCCAACCGTAACCGCTTGGGCCAAACCATAAAAGAGAATTTCGATGCCAACTACCAGAGCGATTCAATGCGTTATAACATAATTATCACTTCCGATGTCTTGGCCGAAGGCGTAAACCTTCATCGTTCCAATGTGATAGTCAATTACGATTCTCCTTGGAATGCCACCCGATTGATGCAACGCATCGGTCGTGTGAATCGTATCGGTTCGGTAGCACCCAATATCTACAACTATATGTTCTATCCTTCACAACAAGGCGATAAAGAGATACGCTTGTATAAGAATGCACTTGTAAAATTGCAAGGTTTTCATTCGGCGTTTGGTGAGGATGCACAGATATACTCCAGGGAGGAGATAGTAAAGGAATTCCAAATGTTCGACAATAATGTGAAGGATAGCATCGATAAGAAGATTGCTCTGTTGCGCGAGGTGCGCGAACTATATAATAGCGACCGTAAACTATATCATAAAATCAAAGCATTACCTATGAAGAGCCGGGTAATGCGTGATACAGGTAAGCATAGCGGTAAGTCTATTGTTTTTGTCTCTTCCAATGTAAAGACGGAATTCTATTTGGCATCTTCAGCCGGTGTGGAAGTGATTGATTTCCTTGAAGCGGTAAAGTTTCTGAAAGCAAAGCCCGAAGAACAGCCGGCACCGTTCGCAAATGAAGAGTTACACTATAAACATGTAAATAGTGCATTGACACAATACACAACCGAGTATGTGGAAGCTGCCGATACATCTTCTATCAATCGTACAGACCTTGACAAGACTTCGCTTGAAGCCAATAAATTCTTGCGTACTATCAAGCAAATAACTACCGATAGTGAATTGAAATCACAATGCGACATCTTGACAGGATATATCAACGAAGGTATCTATGCACAATTACCTCGCTATTTGAAAACATTGTCGCGTAAGTATAAAAATGACAAGCAAAAAATAAAGCAAGACGAATATGTTTTGCAAAACAAGATAACGGATTTGATGGGTGAGTATCATACAATGAACAAAGAGCAACGTCACGATTCTCAAGATATATCCAATCCTCAAATCATTATTTCAGAAACCTTTATCTAATATTACTATGGCAACAATTTATACCCCTGATTCATTGAGAAATCTATTTCAATCATCATTCAACTTGGCGCAATGGTATTCATTCTTACAGCACTTCTTCAATGCAACGGAGTTGAAAAGCACCCCAGAAAGAATTGTAGAAAATACCTCTGATGATGGCTATTACTTAGGAAACATTGATACCACCGATAGTTACCGTATCGGTTTGTTCCAATACAACATTATCAAAGGCTCTGTTGCCAACAAGCGCGTAGGGCTTCGCAATCTCGTAAGGTCATTTATCAACCCAACTTGGGGTGAATTTGATGCAGCATTGGTGGTATTTGACAGTGGCGACCATTGGCGTTTATCATTCATTTGTGATATAAAAGGCGAAGCAACATCGCCCAAACGATATACATACGTTTTCGGTAGTGATGATTTGTTATACCGAACACCTATCGAGCGTTTCAATATATTGCAAAAGAAAGGTATTTCGTTCGAGAATCTGAAAACAGCTTTCTCTGTTGAGGCCCTTTCGGATGAATTCTTTGATAAGTATCGCGAACAATATGCCGACTTTATTCAGTATGTTACAGGCAAGCGTTTCGTGAAAGTAGGTAGCAAGTGGGAAGAGAAAGTGCTTGGTACGCCAAACACAGCGTTGATGCAAGCATTTGGCTATGATGAGAAAAAGATTCGTGACTATATCAAAAAGATGATGGGACGCATCACCTTCTTACACTTCTTGCAACGAAAAGGGTGGATGTGTGGTGATTTGAACTATATGCAAAACATGTTCAACCGTTCGGAATATCAACACGATTACCTCGATTCAGTGCTTGAACCACTGTTCTTTGGCATCTTGAACACCAAACCTGCAGAACGCGAATATTGGTTTAATAAATACAATTGGGATTTGAGCTTGCTTGAAGAATGGAAAGATATACCATATCTAAATGGTGGTTTGTTCGAACGTGACGAAGAAGATGAGCCGGTTAGTGTATTCCCTGCCGACTACTTCAAACGCCTATTCCAGTTCTTTAGCGAATACAACTTCACTATTGATGAAAACGACCCTAACGATGCCGAAGTGGGTGTCGATCCTGAAATGCTTGGCAAAATCTTCGAGAACTTATTGGAAGACAATAAGGATAAAGGAGCATTCTACACCCCGAAGGAGATTGTACGCTATATGTGTCAGGAATCTCTCATTACTTATCTCGAAACTAACACAAGTATTGCTAAAGAGAAGATACGTCAATTCGTACTTTCTCCCGAAGAAGGTGTTGTTGATATTCCGGAGAACAAGAAACCTAAACTACTTACAGCACTTGAAGAGGTGAAGATTTGTGACCCAGCCATCGGCTCGGGAGCATTTCCAATGGGCTTACTAAACGAACTCTTGCATTGTCGTGAGGTATTAAGTGGCGAACATTATAATCGTGCCGAAATTAAGAAGAGCATTATCCAAAACAATATCTATGGTGTGGATATTGAGAAAGGTGCAGTCGATATTGCCCGCCTCCGCTTCTGGCTTTCCATTGTTGTTGATGAGGAAACACCGTCGCCACTACCAAACCTCGACTATAAGATTATGCAAGGCAACTCGCTCATCGAAAGTTTTATGGGGGTGGATTTAAGCAAACTTACATCTGAAGAACGTAATATCACATTGACCTTGTTCGATGATGAAACAAACATCCTTCAAAAAAGAGTATCACATTTGCTTTCAATATACTATTCATGTGCCGACCACGACAAGAAGATTAAATTGCAGCAAGAGATTTCCGATACCATTAATAAGCAGTTGGAAGCACAAGCCTATAGTCCCAATATCATTAGCGAACTCAAAAAACTTAATCTTGCAGAAAACAACCAATTCTTCCTTTGGCACACCTGGTTTAGCGATGTCTTCAATCGAAAAGATGGCAAAAATGGCTTTGATATAGTGATTGGTAATCCGCCGTATATAGGAGAAAAGGGACATAAAGAGATATTCCAACCTGTAAAGTCTGATATCCATCTTGGTCAATACTACTTAGGCAAAATGGATTATTTTTATTTCTTCTTCCATTTTGCATTCAATATGTTATCTCCATACGGTGTAGCAACATTTATTACAACAAACTATTATCCAACAGCATTAGGAGCAAGAAAACTTCGAGCAGATATTAAAGATAGAATGAACATCAGAACTTTGTTTAATCTTGGTGAATTGCGTCTGTTTGAGAACGCTCCCGGACAGCATAATATGATTAGCTCTTTCTCTAAAGGGAAAAATGATTGTAAATGCCAAGTTATTGATGTTCACAAAAAAGGGGCATTAAATCCTCTAATGTTTACTTCAATAATTAGTCGCAAAGATGAAGATACTACCTATGCTGAAATTGCACAGGAGGATTTGTACGATGGTGAAGAAAATTATATTCGTTTACAAAATAGTAGTAGTGATAATCCATTATCATCATTATTGAATAAAATTCAGTTAGGTAATAGCACATTAGGCAATATTGCAGAAGTTAATGCAGGTATTATGGGCGGCTGTGATAGTATTACCAACCACAATATGAAATATGCTGATGCTGACTATATCCAATATAATGATATACGTAAAGATGACGGAGTGTTCGTATTGGATTGTAGCTATATTAGAGATAGCAAAACTATTCAATTAGTTCGGAATTATCCATTCTATAAAGACTTTTATAAAAATTCAGATATAAGCCGTTATTGCACTAATGAAGCAACCAACAAGAAGTTGATATTTTCGTCATCTGATACACCTTTGAGTGAACAAGAAATTATAAAATCTTGTCTATCGATATATCAACCTATTTTGACAAGGATTCGAGAGATAAACAATGAAAAGACCGAGTATTGGCATCAATTAAGAAGGGGAACTGCGCACCCTCATATCTTTACGTGTGCTAAAATCGTATGCCCGCAAAGAAGTAAAACCAACACATTTGGCTATAATGAATGTGATTGGTATGCGAGTGCAGATGTATATTATATTACAAACCCGAATAAAGATTACCAAATAAAATACATATTAGGACTTCTTAACTCAAAATTGTACTATGTATGGTTATATCACAAAGGAAAGCGTAAGGGTGAAACATTGGAGTTGTATCAAAAACCTCTGTCAGAAATCCCAATTAAAAAAGCTTCTCCTGATATTCAAATTTCAATAGTAGAAATAGTCGATGAGATTATTGCTCTTAAAAAGAGTAATCCAAATCACGATACATCTTCGTTAGAACGACAAATAGACACTATCGTTTATGATATTTATAAACTAACCGATGCCGAAATAAAAATCATCGAACAAAGCATATAAACACGACAATAGCCTGCAATTGCAGGCTATTGCTATGTCAAGCCATAAGATACTGTCAATAAAACTTTATTAGGCTAATAATTTCACTATAGATTCTTGGTCACTCTTATTACACTTATTCAATGGTTTATAACAATCATGAACATACTTATCTGATAATAAATCTATATTTCTTTTACTGGTGTAATACTTTGGAACATCAATTCCTTTCGGATATAGCTGAGGTAAGGTTACAAATTTAACAGAACGTGTATCACACGAACAAATTACCTTACATTTTGAAACGATAACTATAGCTGGTAAATGAGGGTCATCAAAATCCTTATTAGTTATTTCTTTTTCAATACGCTCTTGTTCTTTATCAACTCGTTCTTTTTCTACACAAATCGCCTTTCCCTTATTCTTTAATAGATTGATTATCTTGAGGTATTTACGAGCTTTACTTAATTCACCAATATATTTACTACCACCATAAATCAATTTTCCCTTGCCAGAAATTATCCATTCTAGTACTGGAGCAAATTGAGGATGATTTTCAGATTTACACTCAAAAACAGATGCCAAACAATTTGTATCAACAATTACACACATAATTAGATTTCTAGCATTTTTAATTCCTCGTCAATAAAAAAGTTTCCATAAGATTCTGGCATATCTATTGGATATTGTCCATTCTCTTTTATTACTATTGGAGTTACTTGTGTTCCTTTATTATGCCGCTCAAAAAAGAGTATTTGTCCCGCCATCTTACTCTTTTCTTCTGATTGAGATAATTTATATCTAAATCTATTGATTGTGAAATCACTATGTGTTTCAATAATGAATTTATTTTTATTTTCAATGACAGAATTATATATTAGTTCTCCAAAGGCAGCTTGGGCTTTTG
This sequence comes from Mediterranea massiliensis, assembly GCA_015060685.1. Taxonomy (GTDB): domain Bacteria; phylum Bacteroidota; class Bacteroidia; order Bacteroidales; family Bacteroidaceae; genus Bacteroides; species Bacteroides massiliensis_B. The sequence continues at coordinate 177,345 of SUXZ01000004.1, forward strand.
GATGCAAATGAACTTCAGGTTGCTGAATAGCAAACATATCCCCTTTTGATGTTACTATTTCTAGTATCAATGGCATAACTTGTGATACACCATAACCTACATTAGTTATTCTTACAGGCAATGAATTATATAAAACATTAATAGCGTATGGTGCTCCTTTTGCTTTACTATATTCATCTATTTGAATATTATCAAATAGCGAACTTTCTTTTCCAAATTTAATTAAAGCGTCAACAATGCTACTCTCTTTTCCTTTATTGCGAGAAGTCATGATTGTTCTTAAAACATTTGGAATATGATCACCTTCTGGAGAAAAAGCTTGCTTAAATGACTCATAAGTACGTTGTGCCTTTGCACGTATTGGTGCAAGCCATAATAACCTATTGAATATAGGTGTTATTATTATACCATTTGTTGGCTTGCCTTCAGAATCTCCTCTAATCTCCATTTCGATAATATTTCTAAGGATACCTAAGGGTGGCATTTTAGAAAATTGTGTAGTTGAGAGCCTCTTCTTTTGTCCGATAAAATTATCATACATTAGAACCCAATCAGGAAATTTTTCCCCATTATAATCTATGGTCTGATAATCAACAGATGATGCATGCATAGTAACTAATACACTTTTATCACCTATCAATGTCATATACTCAGCTATATATGGAAGACTATTTCGTTTCTTGAATTTCATCCAAAAATATTTGGGAGCATTTTTGCTTTTCTTTTCTTTGAATTCAATTCCAATAACAAAATAAGTTTTATCTGACGAACATTGATTTACAATTTCATCAAAATATCCAAGTTCAACGCTCTCATTATTAAATTCAGGTGAAATCCAAAAACTTGGGGTGCTAAGAATGTTTAACAGATTCAATATAGCTGTCTTACCAGTACTATTCTCACCAACTAAAAAGTTTACATCCAAAAATGGTATAAACGTTTTTACAAATCCTTTATAATTGTCTAAATAAAGAGTTTTCATATCACGATATTATAGGTTATTTTATTTATTACTAGTTATTTTGACTCGATTGCATTGTTCTCATCCAACTTCTCCAATAGAATTCTATTTCTAAGTTGTGCTCGTTTGAGTATGTCAGAATACTTGATAATTTCTGTGTATAAATCTCCTTTTTCTCTACCGAACTTTCCAGGAATATCATACGACGGCCTGAATATGAACTTCAAGTTTGGTGATTGTTTAAAAGAAGAATTTCTTTCTTCGATAAAGTCATACTCAATGTTTTCACCAATTATATATCCATAAAAAGAATGTATCTTAAAGTTTTCATTGGATAAATTATTGATGACCATCGCATATTTATTGATTTGATCCAAATGTTCTGATACATCTACATCTGGAGCCTTGAACTCAATAATAATGCATTTACCTTCAGAGGGATATAATAAAACATCTGGCCTTCTATGACCTACATCTATTATTTTATCTCCTAACTGTCTTACCTTATATGACTTCTCTTCTTCTGTTAGTTCTTCTTTAATTAGTTTTACTCCATCTATCTCTATTTTGTCCAAAAATTTCTCAGAACACCCGTCAAAATACAAATATTGATCGTCCAACAACCATAAATCACTATCTTTCGTGTCTGTACTATGTTGTTGAAATATTAGATTATGTAAAAGGTTTTCATCAACTCTTCCTCCTCGCTTTAGTTTCTCAAGTTCCTTATTCATAATCATATCAAAGATTTTAAGAACCAATCGCCTACGTGCGATATGCTTTGTTATGTTAGTACGATTCTGTAATGGTACTAACTTAACAAAATCATTCACTTCTTGAGATAATCTTTCTTGATAATTAGGCTCGGTAGGCAATATTCCTTTTAATAGTTCGAACCTCTTCTTAATTTCCGCATCACGTTTAGCGGCAACTTCTGTATCTGCTTCGTATATAGTCCTAAGTATTTGTTCGTCTGTATCAGAGGTTTTTAGAGACTTCCTTACTTTTGTTATGGCATCTTCGTCCAAATGAAACATGTTTTGCAGCTGTTCAAGATTCAAAATAGCTTGGTTTCTCTTTTCTTGAAATTCTCTATACAAACTTGCAATCTTTATGTTAGTTGATGATTTGATGCTTTCAACGAGTAAGCATTCTTCTGGGAATAAGTTACCCTCAGATTGTTTTTTGAATTCAGACTCCTTTACTAAATGGAGATTACCACGTAGATCATCATCAACATCATTAAAATAGTCTCCTCTGAGAAGAAACATATATCTGTTGCCATTTATAACATCCGTTTTGGGCAAGCCATCAACCTTCTCTTCTTGTGCCAGAGCACCATTACTTACAAAATATATTGAATTCTTTTTCAATTTATTCTCTGGTTGCACGAATGCTAATAAAGTAAACTTTTCTGTCCTATCTATTTCTTGAACCTTGTTTTTATCATCAAGTTTACTGTAATGAGCTTCTACTTCAACAGAGTGCTCAGGTATAGGAATATCCTGATTGGTTATTGTTAAAGACTCAGTTTCTTTATCATTCTCGAATCTAACTAATTTAATTTTCGGTAATAACTCCCGACTTTCACATAGGCGTGACAAAAAATGTGTTATTAACTCGGATTTCACATCGCTTAATAATAACGCATTGTAGAATTTGGCATCATTCTTATAGTCTAAGATTGTATGCAATTCAACTTTCGCATATGTATTGTCAATACTTGTTTCTTCATCAAAATCTTTACGCAATATTGCATTTGCCTGTAAAAAAGTTTCTTTTTTTGATAAGGTCAAACATATCTTACGATAATTATTATCACCTACTTTATATACACTCTCAAAAATAGTATCATCAAAATAATGAAGATATTGAATCCTTCCCGTTCCTTTGTTGTTTATAGATTTACTATTATCACGTAGATTCAGTAGTCTTGTGAAACTTTCTTCATTAAGTCCAATGCCATTGTCTGTTATTATTATTTTCTGAAGATTCTTTAAGTTGTTTTCTTTATCCTCTTCAAATATACCACCATTATAATGGAACTCAATAACTATCGAACCTAAATTCAAATGTTCCGCTGTGTACTTCTCAAGTATTGATTCCCAAGAATTGGTAAAGGCTTCATATACGGGCTGCAACTTTACACCATTCTTGTGAATAGAACGAAGTTCATTGCGGTAGTAAATTCCTGTTGCTTTTAGAAGTTCAGCCATATGATTATATTTTTATAAATGTTATTCATATATTTCCAGCAATTTGGTACCGAATTATCGGTGGGTTGACTTTTTACATAACCCTCACTCTTTCTTGCAACTCTCTCATTTTCCGCATAAGAGCATCAAACTCTAAAGACTCACCATAAATGAAGAAACGCTTCATATCGGCATAATCATCTTGCCACGCCTCCATAGCCGATTCTGGTATCGTAAAATTGATGGTTGATGGGGTGTGTAAATCATAGTTTACATACTTCAAAGCATAATAAGCCTTACGATGCTCAACAATGGCATTATAAAGATTTCGATTCGAAAAGGCTTCTTTTCCATACTCTGTATCCATCAATTTCTCCAAGTCATACAGATGTCGTGACATTCGTACGCTTCGAGGTTTTTCTTTTTGGAATTCTTCCGCCAAAAGAAATAGTTTTTCAAGGAATGTGCGAGTAGGAACTACTGTTCTAACAAGACTTTCTGCATCAGTATCTTCGCCATCAAAACTTTCACCTATAAGGGAACGAATTGGTCGTAATTCCGTAGGTTCATCCATTGAAAGACAGCTAATCTCAATCTTTACACGTGGAGGAATATAATTTATCGTGTCTTCAAGAATTGACGGATAGTGTAATAGAATTACCGTAGGATCTTTGTCTGAGTCTATCGGTCGCCATTCTCCATCTCTATCTTGTGCTTGAGATACATTCTCTATACTGTAACCAAAGACTCCCATTTCTTTCAAACGAGCATCTAATTGAGCAGAAAAGGTCTCATGAATATATGCTCGTGCCATTTTGCGTAATTTTTCACGCTGACTTTTACCGGTCTTCTCAATACCAAAGAATGAATGACTGATTGCCAAGTCAATATCTTCAGAAAAACGTTCTATGATGCCAAAACCTTTTGACAACGATGTTCCGCCTTTGAATATCAAAGAATCACGGCAATCTGTTTGGAATAATGCCTTTAATGTAACTGTTACCCACCAATCCTTTTCTATTGCTACCTGATTAATACCTGGATGCCCAGCCTCTGTGTGCTGCAACATAGCTAAACGGTCCACTATCTCATTGTTTAACCACAATTTTCCCATAATCTATTTCTATTTTAAGCGGTTAGCATTGGTTTTATAATTCGCTTCATCCATGCAGGCATCATATCTACATCTTTAGCAAGTGTCTCCTTGTTAGTTTCTTTCGATAGCAATTGTTGGATTATATTTAGTTCTTCTTCTCCTACATTCTCTTTTTTAAGGGCTTTAAGAGCCTGAACAAGTAAAGAGATGAGACGAGTACCATAACAGAAATTCTTGGGTACACCTCGCTTTAACACGACTTTTCTATTGGATAGGTTTACAGTTCTTTCGCTTCCTGTAGTTAAGTATGTGTAATTCATTGGCACTTGAGTTGATAATCCTAGTGCATTCAGAGCTGTCATGCCTGATGGCAATACCTTTGCGTTATCTCTAGTAGCAATTGCCTGTACTACCTTATCGACTGAGGGCAGTACAACACCGAATTTGCTTCTTCTCGGTTTGGCATATATCCCATGTGCAATTTTAACAAGCATACCTTCTGTCGTTAACTCAGACAAAATGCTTCCCGCAAATTCTGTGTGGTATTCAGGGAAATCGGACCGAAACAGAATGCAATCTTCTGGCATCGCTTCTATGCGTTGCCTAAGAGTAATACCATCTATAGAATATTCATTAGTCATTCACCTTTGAAATTTTGATGATTTTTCAAATGCAAAGATATAAAAAGTTTTTTGAGATAGGATAGGTTTTTCACAAATATATCTTCGTTGTCTCTCGAAGCTATATCTGTGGCCCCGCGAAGCTACCTTCGTTAATACCTGTCCCTATATATAATATAATAAGGTATATACCGCATCACCACTTTATAATTCACAATTCAAAATTCATAATTAGTAATCAGTCTTTTACAGAAAAATATGTTTTTCAGCATAAAAAAGTGTTTGTTTTGTTTGGTTGTTAATGATAAAGTGTGTACTTTTGCACCCGCTTTCGCAAGGGGAGTGCGCTGTTAAGGTATCGGATGGATAATTTTAGAAAATATTTCCGAAAACATTTGGATTGTATTTTAAAAAGTCCTTATC
>SUXZ01000028.1 GCA_015060685.1 Mediterranea massiliensis
TTCCTAAGCCAACACCTGTTGCACTTGCCAAAGCAGAAACGGCTACAGATTTCATATCAACTTGGGTTAAAGACTCAGAAATAGACTTTCCTTGATACAGATTAACTGCAACTTGAGCACCATAATCCACTGCACCGCCAACCAAAGCTGCCAACCAAGGAAGTTCTCCTTCCTCATCCACAAACTTCATTGGATTATTGAAGCAATAACCATAAGGACTCCAAGCACCCATCTTTTCCGCCATCGGATCAACTACATGCCATCTTCCCAATGCAGCATCGTAATGGCGTGCACCATAGTCGTAAAGGTTCAAGCCCTTCTTGGTGTCGAGTTCCTTGCCATTGTACTTATATGGTTGTACGTTGGTTGATGTAGAGAATATACCACCGAAGGGGTAGTAGTGGTTGGTTTCTTGCACTGTTCCGCTACTGTTTATTACTACGCGATTGTTTCCTTGATGGTCTTTTAGGTAATAATAATAGGTGTTGGTGGTTAAGTCCACATAACCCTCATCGTTCAACAAGCGTTTGGCTGTACCATTTTCATAGATCACGTTGCCGCAGTAGTCCGTTGTGGTGGTTACACCATTTATTACATGCGTTGTTCTTAGCTTGGTGCCATCGGCACTGTACATGTAGCGGATGGTGCTACCGTCACTGAATGTAACTACTTGGGGCAAATTTAGTAAATTATATGTGATATTTGCAATACCTTTGTTGCTATCTTTTGTTAAATTGCCATTTTGGTCGTAAACGTATTCATTGCTTGTGTTTGCACCGTTAATGAAGTTGGTTCCACCGGTGTAGGATGTGGCTGTTACAGCATCATCCACTCTGGTTAGTTTATTGCCATTATAGGTATAAGTCAAGTTATCTACAAGGCCGTAGCTGCTTGCACCGGTTTGACCATAGCGTTGTAAGCCCAAGATATTGCCGTTCTTGTCGTAACCGGTCACCTTTTCGGTGTATTGGCTGCTTCCATGTGTAGCATTCAGCATGCGGTTTAGACCATCGTAGGTGAAGCTATAAGCATGGCTTTGGCCGTTAGTAGTCCAGTTCATGGCGGTTATGTTGCCATTAAAACCTGTTGTACCGTTGTTATAAGTCAAGGTCTGATTGAACTTTGCGTTGCTGATTCCAGTCAGCCAACCATGTAGATTGTAGTTATAGCTTTGTTGGTTGTTGCTATTGCTACTGCCGTGCAGTTTCTTGTTGGCAAGGCGGCAGAATTCATCGTAGGTATATTCTACCAATGTGATTTGCGTGCCGCTATTCAGCTTGTGTGTCACCTTCGTAGGACGTGCTCCGCTGTCGTAGGTATAGGCCAGTTCCTCGGTACGGGTGGTCTTTCCGCTTGCTGTATGGATATGTTTCTGCTTCAGTGGATTTCCCAAACGGTCGTAGGCGTGTTGATAGGTTTCCAAGCCACCAAGGTGGTTGGTGCGTTTCTCTTGAACAACATTGCCCTGTTGGTCGTAATAGTAGGCGGCATAGTCGTAACCGCTCACGGCACCGTTCTCCCAACGGGCAATGATGCTGCCTGTCAGCAAACCCTTGTAGTGGTTTTCGTAGCGAGTGCCGTAGCCGGTGTCGGGAGTGCTGTATGCCAACGTAGTGGGCACACTGTTCTGCCCGATAAAGGCGTAGTTGTCGTAGTAGTTCACACGATGGATCTGCATGTTGGATACGGGAATCGCATTGACGAAATAGCCCATGTTCGAATTAGTCGTGTTGCTACGTGTGGCCGAGATAGCCAAATCCGTCAACGGATTGTTGTTATAGTTCAACGACACCGAACAAGTACCTTCCAACACCACTCTGCCGAAGGCATCGGGGAAAGTGAAGCTCCATTCGCCACGTGTGCGTTGCTCGCCAGTCTGCGTAAAGATAAGGCGGTCGCCCTTATCATAAACGTAGTATATCGGTTCGCATCCGGGTAGTTTCTTGTACTTCAGGTTATTTCGCCTATCGTAACGATAGATATAGGCATGTTGTTGCAGACAAGAAAGGGTGTCGCTTACCACTTCATTAATTCCTCTTAATGCATCTGCAGCCAGAGGCGGAAGAATGTAACTTAAGCGGTCAAGATGGTCATATACATAATAAGTGGAGGAAGGAATATCACCATCCATTTGACGAGTCATTGTCACTCGTCCTTTTTTATCATGGAACTCATAACTCACTTTTCCATCTTCATCTGTACTTTGGGTAACAAAAAGGGTTCCTACACCGGCAAACTTGCAGCGAAGATAGCCTTCACCATATGCAACAGGCAACATACACGACATTGGGCTAGGATCTAAATACCAATAGCTCATAGAAGTATCATAATTCATCAGCTTCGGATGTGTACTCCATGCCTCGCCGGCCTTGTATTCTTTCACAACACGATTCTGTAGAGACTGCTCGTAAACAAAACTGCCATAGGGCAGATCATCGTTGTAGGCACTTATGGCTCCATTCTTCAAGGTGGTTACATCTACCCATGCACCATTAGCGGACGAAGGTGTAGGTAGCCAAACCTTGCTTTCACGGCCAAAGCCGTCGTATTCGTGCAGTGTAACCAGGTCATTACCACCTGGCGTAATGCCGCGATTGTTCTCTTGGGCGATGCGGCCAAGGCCGTCGTAATAGTCGATCTTCTCCAAATAGGTGGAGTTGTCCATGTAACGCTTGCTGCGCACATAGTTCTGGGTGCTCGTTTGAGCCTGTACTGTCAGCAACGAAGCCAACAGCATCGTTATTAAAATATATAGTCGTTTCATACATTTAAAAAGTTATTTAGTGTTCGTTAATCACTTATCACTTATCGCTTATCACTAATCGCTAATCACTGATTTACGTAATGATATTCGTTCGCTTCCAATACTCGTTTGTTGGCTGTCGATGCCGTACCACCTTCGTAGTAGTAAGCCTCTTTCAGTCGGCCCAAACCGTCGTAGTCGTAATAAGTAGTGCGACCAGATGGATCGGTGATGCTTGTCACGCCCACCAATGGCTTGTGGGTGTAGGTAGTAACAAGGGCATTGCTTAGGTTGTTGTTGGCATGCAGGGCTTGCAAACCGCTGGCACTTGGGCTGCTGCTATTGCCCAAACCGCTGATAGTAGTACCGAATACTGCCGATACGGCGGAAGTAACTTGCGACAACGTAGCATTGCGTATTTCAGCTATCAGGTAACGGTTGTTATAGCTCCACAAGTAGATGGTACGTACTCCGTCGCTGCCTATTACCTCTTGAGGATTGCATTGCGAGGCATAGGAGACAATCTCTTTGTCGAGCAAGTAAGTACCACTGTTGGCATCTAATTTGTAAAGTTTACTTGGAAGATAACGGGTGTTACTGTTTACACTGAATGCGGCATAATCAGTTTTTACGCCCGACATGTCAGTATAATCGCCGAGGAGATTGGTTTGCGTGTGCTGATTCAATATCGGGGTAAAGATATGTTGCTGTGCCATCTTATAGGACGAAGAAGATGCATCACCAGACAGTTCGGGGTAGGTATAACGGACAACCTCGTACTCATTATGAATACCCGGACCTTTGTAGATTTCTGTCACTTGGTTACGAGTATTGTAATTATAGCCCTCTCTCTTCAATACAGAATAGATAACAGAACCATAATCCCTGACACTTTTGTGCTTCAAATAAGCCTTCCCTACATCCGTATAGTGATTGCTAAAGAAACTGCCTAACGAGGTAGTGGGCGAAACAAAATCAAGGAAGTAACTATTGTTATAAATATAATCATTGACACCATTAGCACTATAAGCCCATTCGTAATCCTCTTCCCTTGCTATCCAGTAACCGGTAGATTCGTTCTTGTATCTGTACTCTTCCTTCTTTATCAAATTGGCATAACGATACTTCTTGGCACGATAGCTCAATACATTGCCGTGATAAGTGGGCTTCTCAAAGAAAGAGGTATCTTGTGCTAACACATCGTCAATATCGTAGTAATAAACAGCTTTGCCTGTCGTATTTTGAGGTTGGTAATAATAGCTATTTCCCGGGTTGCCATAATAGACGGTCACTTCGGGATAGACTACTGCCTGACGGCCGTTCAACAAACGACGGAAGTTCTGGGCACTGAATACACATTCATAGCCCCATTCTGTTCCCTCTAACATAAAATTATCGAAGGGATTGGTAAACGATGTCTGTTGTCCTTGTGGACTCAGTCCAAGTACCATATTACGGATAGAGGTATTGGTTCTATATTCATTAAAACCCAAATAAGTCAACACATTCGGATCTACCACCGGCTCACCTGCACCACTATGGTCGATGCTGTTTATACCACTACTCTTTCCGTATCTGAAGTATTGGCTGTCGGACAAAGAACCGTTGGAAGTATAGTTCCTCACCTCACTGATACGGAAACCGCCACCTTCGATGATGCGACGATTGGCCTCGTCGTGGATATAATCGCCGTTGCTGTCGGTGTGGGTATAGAATCTGTGATTCTCGAAAACAAACTCCGTATAGCCACCTGTAGGATAAATAAGTCTTTTAATGACACCATGCGTATTGGGCGAAGCCGGAAGACGAGGATCGGTATTCATCGACGTTAGTCTGATTTTCTGATAGGGGGCAAGTTCGTCAGAATCATTCTCCAACAAAGTCATGGGAACATGACGATAGATAATGTTGTTTTCAAAATCAAAGTCACAGAAGAAGTTGAAGAAAGCCACTTGACTGGTATAAGGCTGATAGTTCAAATTACCCCAATGGTCGGTAGCATTGAAACTGTTCTTGGCCTGATATTCGCAACGATAGGTCATGCCCTCTTCGCTACTGTCCGGACCTTGGGCTGTTACACTATAAAGGAAGCCTAATATATCGTTGGCATTGTTAGGGTAGCTGAACGATTGATCGGTAATGCCGAATTGGAATTTGCGAACCACCGTACCATAATCCTTCAAGGTAATGGTAGAAATATGATTGTTATAGGTTATGGCATCAGACTTGGTATAGGTGAAATCTACCGTAGTAGTACCATAACTGATTTGCGTCAACAACTTCATCTGGTAGGCATAACAGTTATATTCTGCCACATCTTGTGCATAGTATTCGTCTGGAGTATTAACATAATTGATATGTTTAAACGAACTGGTAGGTTCCTTTACCCATGTAGCATAATGAGACTGCAGTGTCTTATCATAAACAAAGCGTATATTCTCATTACTGTTGGGTAATTTAATGTTGGTCAGACTCCAAGACACATAGGTATTAATATAGCCAGAATTGGTGGCACCCATGCCTTGAAAAGAGGCATCGGCACCGGCAAAGGTATAGACAATACCCTGCTCGTCGGTAATGGTGAACGAGGCTATCTGGCTGTTGCTGGTTGTGTGGCTGATTTGTACATAACGACCGTTGGAAACGATGTATTCCACTGTACCGAGACGGTTCACAATATAGAAATCGAAGGCCGTGCCATCGGGCAAGGTCACGCTGAAGGGGTCGTAGGCCAGGTTGTAATTCATCATGCCGCTGCCGTGTGTGCGATAGATGTTACTGAACTGGTCGGTTTCCAAAGCAAAATTGGAAGTTTCGTCGGGTTCGTAGTTGATGCGACGGGAAATGCAACTGTTGATGGAGAGGTTCCATCCATGACCATACACGTCGTAGTTATACCCCGGCTTCAAGGGCGAAGGGATGTATTGCAGCTTCACCGGAACTTTGTAACCGCGATGGTCGATGTCGAACAAGGGTATCGAAATGTTGGGTGTACCGATGGAATAATCAAAGTCCAATTCACCATAACGTTTGATAGATTCCGCTTGTGGTGAAGTGGGAAGCACCGGTATTGGTGCGTTATCGGCAAAAGCCGAAAGGGAAAACAATGCCATAAATAGGCAAAGTAATCGTGTAAATATGTTCTGTTTCATAAATTCTTGAGATTTTAAAATGAATAATTTGTGTTTGCTTAAAGAAATCGTTGCAGAGCGGAACTACCTCGGAATGTCCGCCTGCAACGACCGCTAATCACTAATCGTTAGTTTCCTCGTCCTTCTTTTCTTCCTTCTTTTCCTCCTCTTTCATGCTGCACAGGCAGTGGAGAAGTTTCAGGATGAAGCGGACAATGCATTTGATTTTTTCGTAAGTCGCCTTCATGATAAATTGAAAATTAATAATTGAGAATTGAAAATTTAATTTAGTGTTTAGTGTTCAGCGATTAGTGGTTAGTGGCCATCCGGATGGTCTTGTTTATCACTAATCACTAATTGCTAATCACTATCTTCAGCCAAGCGGATCAAGGACATCGTTGTCGTCGCCGCCGGCATTGCTACCACCACCTTCTTCGTCGTCGGTCTTGGTGTTTTCGTCTTCCACCTCGCCCTTATCGTCGCTCACTACTTGCTTCACTACCTTGCCGTCCTTGTCGTAACAGGTAATGCTGATGGCGGTCTTCTTCAACTCGTTCTTGATATCGACATTGGGTGTGAAGATAACACGACGACTGGTGATGAGTGAGGCACTGACATCGCCAACATCTTCCACCGATGTGGCTCGGACAGAGAAACGCATGGTGCCCAAGCCCGGCACCGGTACGGAGTGACCTTCGGTGGCCCAAGCGCGGATTACCTGACCGATGGCGGCCCAGGCAGCGGTGATGGTGCCCTTTGATATGCCACTGCGCATAGCTGCTTCTTCCAATACTTTGTCTTGCGACAGTTTGTTGTACATTTCTGCGGACATGATGTAGCGGTAAGTACCTTCGTATTTGCCCACGTTTTGCTTTGTTTGTTTTGCTTTAATATTAATTCCCATAATTGTGTTTGTTTTAAAAATGAATAAATAAATAATGTAGTTTCTCGCATTTGCTCCTACGGCCGATTGGAGCGGACAAGCACGCAAGCGATGCGTGGCCTTTGCACTGCTTGCGGCTTGCACTGCAAAGATAGAACGGCCGGAAAGGGGTTTCCAATTTTAAGTTTGACTGATTTCGTTTTTAACAACCGATAACACATTAAACGCCTTATTATCAAACATCTAAAATTGCAATACAAACAGCCCAATGGTGCAAACAACGACCAGAAGGCTCAGAAAGCACATTCGTGTTAATAAATGTAAATGAGGCGACAAACAGAAAAGTGATAAATCCTTACAAGCCTGTTTTTGCCGAAAATGCTGCCTCATGGAATTTTCCTCGTGAGGGAGATATATAGACCTCACGGGGAAAAAAATTTTTTCTCACGAGGAAAAAAAATCTGCCTCGTAGGGTACTCTGTAAGGGATTGGCGCGATATCATCATTTATCATTACAAATAAGATTTGGCTATTAGAGAACGATTGCATATATTTGCGGCATCGGTATAAACCCCATAAAATTAAATCGGACATGAAAACGAAAGAAGAAACCCAAAACATCTGGGAGCTGCGCTTGGGAAAGCTGATGGACTCCCTACAAAACATTCCGCTGAATGCTGAAACCTACATTGCCTTGAACTATGGATTGATGTTTATCACCGAAAATGCAGGCCTACTGAAACAAGAACTGTACAAGCTACACGAGTCGTGGCACAAGAATTTACCTTTCGTGGGGAACGAAGGGGTAGATGCCTGTTGGGGCGAACGTGCCAACAACTTGCGCGAGAAGTGCCAGGAGGCGTTGGAGGTGATAAGCGATGGCAAGTATCTCCGCATAGACAAGAATAACGCGATGGAACAGGAAAACTGTGCCGAGATTATGGAAACGTTCATGGAAGAGCTGGCCACACAGATGGAGAATATGGCTACCTTGCTGCAAGCACCCCATGAGGTGTTTACCAAAGCCGAAATGAACGAAATGTTTGCCAACTTCTACGAACGGCTTCTGCTAAACTATCCCAAATCCACGCTAAACAGTACGAAACGGGAGTATGAAACCTGGATAAACACCTATGGCGATGAGATTGGCCTCACTGCCCTGCGCCACAAAGAGGATGAATGTTGGCGGAAACTGAAGGCTTCGGGATTCTTAGACAAATTCATTGCGGATTACGGTGAGACAGGGCAAGACGAATCGGAACTGAAACGACTCTTCAACTACCACTTCTTGAAAAGAAAAGCCACCTTGGATAAACGCCAGAAACTGATGGCACAAGCCGTTGGGCGGTACATCTATATGAACCAATTAGAGACTGCCGACTGGAAACGGAAGATCCTGTCGTTCCTGAAGTATGACTACTTTGTGCAACGCATAGACGAGGAGAAACGCAAACTGAGACAGGACCAAGGCGACGAGCAATCGCCATTGAGGGGCAAAAAGGCGATTGTGAAGCAGTGCATCGAGCAACTGATGAAGGAGAAAGACGAAAGGGGAGAGTTGCTGATGAAACATAGTAATCAGTGGGTGGCCATTCACCGCATACTGAACGACTACTGCGGATTTGCCAAAGAGCCGATGGCCTTCTATCGCGAAATGGAGGAACTGGGAATGGACGAAATAAGGATTCCGTGTGGATATGATGCACTGAAGAAGTCGGACGGTTGCTTCGACAAACCGTTCGATGAGTGGGATGCGAGTAAGTATAATGGCCCGCAAAAGACTACTTTCTATAAACAATATAATGTAGCCGCACGCTTGAAAGCGTTATTGAAAAAGGAACTGGAGCAATAAAGATACACTGAAAAGTTCCCTGAAAATTGCACTCTTGCACTGAAAAATTCACCCGACAGCAATTCGTTGCTGCCGGGTTTTCTTTTGCTCTACATTTGCCGAAAAGAATTGAGAATAGAAAATTGAAAATTAATAATTAAATGTAGAGCAATATGAAACAGACAAGCAAACAACCGCGTGGATTCAGAAACAATAATCCGTTGAACATCCGTAAGGGCATCAGTCGTTGGCAGGGAAGAACAAACATGCAGGATGATCCAGACTTCGTAACCTTTATAGACATGAACATGGGCTACCGGGCAGCATGGAAACTGATGGATACCTACCGACTGCGACTGGCCAAAGAGGGAAAAAGCTACAACCTGCACAACATTCTGCACCGATGGGCACCGACCGACGAAAACGACACAAGCCACTATATACAAACGGTGCTGACATTAGTGAAAAACCTTGGGGGAATGGAGAACCTACCTGCACCAAGCACACTGCAAGGAGCCACCATCATGGCACGCATATTGGCGGCCATGACGTGTGTGGAGTGTGGGGTAAGCAAAAACAGAGTGCCCACACAAGCCATTATCGAAGGGTATAAGCTTGCCTTTCCGGGTGCAGATGTGCCCAGACTGAAGTGGTAAACCGGTCCGGTATCAGGAACCGAAACGTGACAAAAAGGCGTTGCAGAGATTGCAACGCCTTTTGTCATATCTTACTTAAACAAACCGCCCAGGATGCCGCCGGCTGCTTTCTTCAAGCCGTCGGCCAATGATGAGCCACCGCCCAGGGATGAGAGCAGGTCGCCAACGTCGATGCCGTCGTCATTGTTGGCCTTCTTGGTGAACTTCTCGATGATGGTGGGGATGAACTTCACTACCAGATTGGTAACGGTGTCCGACAAGCCCAGCTTTGATGCGATGTTCTTCTTGAACATGCTTGCGGCAAGCGAGCTTACCGGGCTTGATGAAGCCGATGTTTCGCCGGTGAAAAGCGACATCAACTGGCCAAGGCCACCCTCTTCGGAGGCTGTTTGCTTGATACTATCGAAGATTGACGATGAAACACCGCTAAATACTTCGTTCTTTTGGTCGTCTGAGATAGACAACTTGTCTGAAATAGATTCAGCAACTTGATTCTTGATTAGATCGAGTAATTGTGACATAAGTGTATTGTGTTTAAAATTCTATGCAAAGATAGTAAGAAAAATCGAAAGACAGGGAAAATCGGGGAATAATAGTTGTCTGCGAGCGATTTATCGTATATTGGCGAAATAAGGCGAAGCCACGAAAAGCCAATAAAATGCCCGTTGAAGC
>SUXZ01000005.1 GCA_015060685.1 Mediterranea massiliensis
CGAATGACAAGGCTGTAAAACTTGCGAACACGAACAAGTCTCGGATATAAGCCAACTTCTTATCCGCAAATTCGTGTGTCATTACAGCCTTGATTTCATCTTCTGTAAGATATTGTCGCTCCTTGATATTTTGATTAACACGATACTGAGCAAATGGATTTCTCGGTGTCAGTCCATTGTAATGAGCCTTAGAAACGATTGTTTTCAGCCACATACAATGTGCCCATACACTACCATTATGTAGTCCTGCATCAGTAGAGAGATAAATTTCATACTCCTTGATGAAGTCAGGAGTAAGTTCAAGCATAGAAATATCACTACGCTTGTAGCACTTCTTGATGAATGCAGCCAAATGATTTCGCGACCTTACACGCACCTTGTAGGAACTTGCTGCACGGTCTATGCCGATACGTTTCTTGAAACATTCGTTGTCCTTATCAAATGCACCGAGCAATGTTTCATATTCCGTTCCGATACCTTGATAGGCATTGCGTACCATTTCGGCAGTAACATAGGCTTCTCTATCCGAGATGCGCTGATAATGCTTGATGATTTGAGCCTTGATGTTATCCAAAGCTAAATTGATTTCTCGTGCCTCCTTGCTCTTACCTTTGGCTCGGTTGCCTTTGGCATCCCACATCGTTTTTGCGATGGTCAGTTTGCAACTGAATTGAGCCACCGAGCCCTTGATTGTCACTCGTCCCATAATGGGAACAATACCGTTTTTCTCCTTACTTCTGTTCACATAGAACAGCACCTTAAATGTACTTCGCATAATCCAATTCTTTTTGGTTACAAAATTAGTTATCAGCGAGTTGTACATTGTTATGCAGAATGTAGCAGAGAGTAGAAATAAACTCCAACGACCTATAAACTCATCTATTTATCAGGTAATGATTTGAAAACCGTCCGTCCTCATTACCTTTCATTTCCTTGCACTTTCGCATCGGCGAGGCTTTCATCATAAGTCCTCATAAGTCATTGAACACCAGTGCCGCCATCATTATTTTCCTTCATTCGTTAGATTTTTCCAGAGATATATAGTATCTTTGCCATACCATTTAGAACATTTTATTCACTTAAAAAAGATTATTGTTATGGCAAAAAGAAAAGTACTGAAGAAGAAAATCAATTATATCGTTGGCGAATTGTTTGCCGAGTGTCTGATTAACGGCAAGAATTGTGCCGACCAAGCAAAGGTGAACGATGTATTGGCCGACATCCTGAACACACAAAACGAGTTCATCAGCCGCATCAGCCACACACAACCTGGCAACGTGAAGGTTTTTTACAAGAAACTTATCCAAGACTTCAACGCCAAGGTGAACGAACTGATTGATACCATCAGCAAACTATAATGTGCATGAAGCAGAAGATTTATAGTTTCATATACTACAAACTGCTGGGTTGGAAGACGGAGATAACCACGCCCAATTTCGACAAGTGCGTCATCTGTGCCGCACCCCACACAAGCAATTGGGATTTGTTTATCGGCAAATTGTTTTACGGTGCCATAGGCCGTAAGACAAGTTTCATGATGAAGAAAGATTGGTTCTTCTTTCCGTTAGGCATCCTTTTCAAAGCCGTTGGAGGCATTCCCGTAGATCGTAGCCGCAGGACATCATTGGTCGACCAGATGAAACAGAAGTTTGACGAAAGCAAGCATTTCCACCTGGCCATCACCCCCGAAGGCACACGAAAGGCGAATCCCAATTGGAAGAGAGGTTTCTACTACATTGCCGAAAAAGCAGGAGTACCCATCGTACTCATCGGCATCGACTACACCAAGAAGACAATCTATTCCACCAAAACCATGACGCCCACCGGCGACATTGAAAAGGATATGCGCGAAATCAAACTATACTTCAAGGATTTCAAAGGTAAAAATCCCGACCAATTCAGCATTGGAGACGTAAACGAATAAAACAAGACAGATTATGTACACCATTCAGGCCAACCCAAGCGGTACACGTAGCATACAGATTTCTGACGAAAACCTTGCCACCATCCGCAAGTATGCACTATTCAGCCACTTGATTGATAGCAACGGCATCGTAAACGAAAGCGTACTGGAAAAACTGAAGTTGAACATACGTTCGCTCATCGCCGGAAACGTAACCGACCGGAAAGAGTTGCTCGACCTATGCATCGACGTGATTTATCACAACAACATGAAAGCATTCGGCCTTCAACAACTCATCGTGCTATACTTAGATTGGACATCGAAGCAACAGCTTTCTGAGGAAGAGGCGTGAGATATGAAAGCATACAAACCGACCGATTGGCTTCCAACCACCAAAAAAGAGGTTGAACAACGCGGATGGGACGAATTGGACGTCATCCTGTTCAGCGGAGATGCATACGTTGACCACCCATCGTTTGGTGCGGCGGTCATCGGACGCATACTCGAAGCCGAAGGTTTTCGCGTAGCCATCATCCCGCAACCTAATTGGCGGGATGACTTGCGCGACTTCAAGAAACTGGGCAAGCCACGCCTATTCTTCGGTGTATCAGCCGGATGCATGGATAGCATGGTAAACAAATATACCGCCAACAAGCGTTTGCGTAGCGATGATGCCTATACGCCCGACGCACGCAACGACATGCGCCCAGAGTATCCCACCATCGTATATAGCAACATACTGAAAGAGCTCTTCCCTGACGTACCCGTTGTGATTGGCGGCATCGAAGCAAGCATGCGCCGACTAACGCACTACGACTATTGGCAAGAGCGCGTTCGCCCAAGCATCTTGGTAGATAGCAATGCCGACATACTGGTTTATGGCATGGGAGAAAAGCCTATTGTAGAGATTGCGCACCGAATGCGTTCGGGAGAGCCACTGAATGGTATCCGTCAAACTGCCCAATGCGTTGCGTGCATCAACCCCGAAGAGGGCGACATTGTGCTGCACTCGCACGAGGCATGTTTGAAAGATAAAAAGAAGCAAGCCGAAAACTTCCGCCACATCGAGGAAGAGAGCAACAAGTATGCCGCCTCGCGCATCTTGCAACAAGTAGGCAAGCAAACCATCGTTGTCAATCCTCCCTACCCTCCGATGACAACCGAAGAGCTCGACCGCTCATACGACCTACCCTACACTCGCTTACCTCATCCAAAGTATAAAGGCAAGCGAATACCCGCCTACGACATGATAAAGCACTCGGTAAACATTCACCGAGGATGCTTTGGCGGATGTGCTTTCTGCACCATCTCTGCTCATCAAGGCAAGTTCATTGCAAGCCGTAGCAAGGAAAGCATCCTACGCGAAGTGAAAGAGGTAATGCAACTGCCCGACTTTAAAGGCTATCTAAGCGATTTGGGCGGCCCCAGTGCAAACATGTATCAGATGCACGGCAACAACCTCGACCTTTGCAAGAAATGCAAGCGCCCGTCGTGCATCCATCCGCAAATCTGTCCGAACCTGAACACCAACCACCAGCCGCTACTCGACATTTACCATGCTGTAGATGCATTGCCCGGCATCAAGAAGTCGTTTATCGGAAGTGGTGTGCGATACGACCTGCTTCTTCATAAAAGCAAGGATGCCGAAACAAACAAAAGCACCACACAATATACACGCGAGCTGATTACCAAGCACGTCAGCGGCCGCTTGAAGGTAGCACCCGAGCACACCAGCGATAGGGTACTGAGCGTCATGCGCAAGCCTTCGTTCAAACAATTCGAAGAGTTCAAACGCATCTTCGACCGCATCAATCGCGAAGAAGGATTGAACCAACAACTCATCCCCTACTTCATCTCAAGCCATCCGGGATGCAAAGCCGAAGACATGGCGGAGTTGGCCGTCATTACCAAAGGGCTTGATTTCCATTTGGAGCAAGTGCAAGACTTTACACCTACGCCCATGACTATCAGCACCGAAACTTGGTACACAGGCTATCATCCCTATACACTCGAGCCTGTATTCAGCGCAAAAACGCAACGCGAAAAGTTGGCGCAACGCATGTTCTTCTTCTGGTATAAAAACGAAGAAAGGCGCAACATCATCAATGAGTTGCGCCGTATAAATCGTCAAGATTTGATAGACAAACTTTACGGAAAAAGGAAATAGGAAGAGCGTTTATTTTGCCTTCTCTATCGTCAAGACCAATACACCATCCTTATCGTAGAAACCTACAACATCTCCCTTACCTCTACCAAATGTAGTGGTTGCATGCAATGCACGCACTACTCTGTCTTCCACCGCCATATCGGGGCAAGACATCATGGTGCGAATCAAGTTATGGAACACCAATGAATTGGCAACGGCATCATCGTGCTTCAAATTAGAATTAACAATGTTGCAACCGGCCACGCCATGAAGTTTCATATCAATAAGGTTGAACTCCAAAAAGGGTTGTGCTTCCATGCCTTCGGGTACTGCTTCGCCATAGGCTTCGGTTATCATCCACTTTCCGGCAAGGTCGTTTAATGTTATTTCCGGTTGTTTCTTTTGCAAAACGATTACATCTTTCTTCGAAGAGCCAGTCAATGCCATATTTTCTTGATTTAATTGTTTATACTTCTTTACTTTAGCCAATGCTTGCAATACTTGTTGCTCGGTATTGGCATCGTCACACATTCTGCTTGTTGCACCCAAGCCGCTCAAATCGATTGTACCCGCTTTTGCCTGTTTATCAATGCTTCCGGTCAAGTTATTGCATCCGGTATTTCCATACACCTCACCGTTTTCCGCATTGAATGCGATGAAAGGGAATGTTTGTCCAGGAGCAGGAACCACTACCTTACCATTTATCTCTACAATATTCCATTCGCCATCAAGCGAATCCAATGTTGCTACATTTTGAGTCGATGCACACGAAGCGATACCCATGCAAAGAGCCGCCAAGCATCCTAAATTCAATACTTTCTTCATCATACTCTCTTCTTTTTAATATTCAATTCGTGGACAAAGGTAGAAAAATAACCTACAACTACCCTACTTATTTTTATTTTTGCAACATTTCACCAAAGTATTTAGCAGTTTTTTACGTTTTGTTTACGATTTTACTATTATATTTGCGGAAATATTATTTTGATAAGCTATGAACATAGGAGACAAAGCCCCCGAAATATTGGGCATCAACGAGAAAGGCGAAGAGATACGCTTAAGCAACTATCAAGGCCGGAAGATTGTGCTATACTTCTATCCGAAGGATAGCACATCGGGTTGTACAGCACAAGCATGTAGCTTGCGCGATAACTATAGCGAGTTGCGCAAGGCCGGATACGAAGTAATTGGTGTAAGCGTGGATAGCGAAAAGTCGCACCAGAAGTTTATCGAGAAGAACAATCTGCCCTTTACATTGATAGCCGATACCGACAAAAAACTGGTTGAGCAGTTTGGCGTATGGGGCGAAAAGAGCATGTATGGCCGCAAATACATGGGCACCTTCCGCACTACCTTTATCATCAACGAAGAGGGAATCATTGAGCGCATCATCGGTCCCAAAGAGGTAAAGACAAAGGAACATGCTTCGCAAATCCTATAAACGAACAGAAATATCAATATAAAAACATAACATTATGGCAAAGAAAGACGAACTGAAATTAGAAAATGGCGATGCCGGCTCAGCAAACGAAAAGCTAAAAGCCTTGCAAGCCGCTATGGACAAGATAGAAAAGAGTTTCGGCAAAGGTTCTATCATGAAGATGGGCGAAGAGAACATCGAAGAAATTGAAGTAATCCCTACCGGTTCTATCGGTTTGAACAACGCATTGGGTGTTGGTGGCTATCCTCGCGGAAGAATCATCGAAATCTACGGTCCCGAATCATCCGGTAAGACAACCCTGGCCATCCACGCCATTGCCGAAGCACAAAAGGCCGGTGGCATTGCTGCCTTTATCGATGCCGAACATGCCTTCGACCGTTTCTATGCCGCCAAGTTGGGTGTGGATGTGGACAACCTGCTCATCTCTCAACCCGACAACGGCGAACAAGCCTTGGAGATTGCCGAGCAACTTATCCGCTCATCGGCTATCGACATCATCGTAGTGGACTCGGTTGCCGCTTTGACTCCGAAAGCCGAGATTGAAGGCGATATGGGCGATAATAAAGTAGGCTTGCAAGCTCGCTTGATGTCGCAAGCATTGCGCAAGTTGACCGCCGCCGTCAGCAAGACACGCACATGCTGTATCTTCATCAACCAATTGCGCGAAAAGATTGGTGTGATGTTTGGTAATCCCGAAACAACCACCGGTGGTAACGCTCTGAAATTCTATGCATCTGTACGCCTCGATATCCGCGCCAGCCAATCCATCAAGAATGGCGACGAAGTAATCGGCAAGCAAACCAAGGTAAAGGTTGTGAAGAACAAGGTGGCTCCTCCTTTCCGCCGTGCAGAATTCGACATCATGTTTGGCGAAGGCATCTCACTGAGCGGCGAAATCATCGACATGGGTGTAGAATTGGGTATCATCAAGAAGAGCGGTTCATGGTTCAGCTACAACGACACCAAGTTGGCGCAAGGACGCGACGCCGCCAAGCAAGTCATTGCCGACAATCCCGAACTGGCCGAAGAATTGGAAGCCCTTATCTCGGAAGCGCTTAAGAATAAATAGAAAATAATTTATACTTAAATAAAAAAAGAATTAGGCATAAATTCGATTTGAATTTATGCCTAATTCTTTTTTGCTTTATAGAGTATCTTCTCAGCACCAATAGATATAGGCCAATGTTGACAGGCTAATTACAATCCACAACGCTATACCTTGAATCATCGGTTTTATCCCCACCGTTTTCAATACATCGCGCGACAAGGATGCACCGATAAAGAAGAGGGTAATGGTGAGCGACTTGCGCGCCAATCCGTTGATAAACGAACCGATCTCGCGGGTAGTATCAGAGAGGCTCAACACATAAGTATTAAACACCATCGCCAAGACAAAGAAGAAGATAAACCAGGGGATGCTCACCTTTTGTCCTTTGCTTTTGAAGATGAACGAAGTGGCAAATGCCAACGGAATAATCCACAGGGCGCGAGTAAGTTTAATGGTAGTAGCCACCTCTAAAGCCTCTTCGCCGAATGCCGCACCGGCACCAACCACCGAGCTGGTGTCGTGAATAGCAATGGCCGCCCACATACCAAACTGTTGTTGGGTCATCTCCATCAATTGGCCTATCCATGGAAAAAGGAATAATGCAATGGCATTCAGAATAAAAACCGTGCCCAATGCCACCGACATCTCAGCATCTTTTGCCTTCAACACAGGGCCAACCGCCGCAATGGCGCTACCGCCACAGATGGCCGTACCCGAACTAATCAGATAGGAAGTGTTGCGGTCCACCTTCAATAGTTTCCTACCGATAAACCAACCTATCAGCATGGTGCCCACCACCGAAACGATAGTAAAGGCCATGCCCTCTTTACCCGATTGCAACGAGGCTTGCAGATTCATGCCAAAGCCCAGGCCCACAACCGAATATTGCAATAGCTTTTTCGAAACTTTTTTATTGAATTTAGGATAGGCTTGTCCGCAAATCAGCGCAAAAAGCAGGCCAAGAAAGAGTGCTACCGGAGGCGACACATAGGAATCTACATTCGGAAGATAGTCTATTAAAAGCAGTACCGAAATCAGCACTACCAATACGATGTAAATCTGTTTGGAATACCTTTTCATAACCTATTTATATTTACAATTCATCGGGATTGATTTCGAATGTTTGCGCCAGGGAGTAGATAATGGAATCTATACGGCAAGGCAATGCCTCCATAGGAGGTTGCAAAGCAAAGTAGATGGCTTTACCGAAAGGATTTCCCTCCTTTTCCTCGGCCAGCTGGCACAAAGCCGCCTCTACCCCACCGCCATAGCTGGTATGATGAGGAATCAGCATCAATCGCTTCACATCTTCCGAGTCGATAGCCAACGCCATCAAGTCGGCAAACAGATGCTCCTTGTCCACTATCTGTGCAGGATTGACACCATAGAACACAAACTCGCCCAAGGCATCGCGACAAGCCTTTCCGTCAAGTTCGCTCAAGCTATCGGGAAGACAGCCCTCAAGCGTCGTCTCTCCCACATCGTGAAGCAAGAATACTTGTATCTCGTTGTCGCCTCCACGCAAACCGGAATCGAGCGCCACATAACTCAGCCACTTCACCAAATCCATTTCCGGAAGGCTTCGCTTCAACCTATCTTCAAGAACCGCTTTCAACTTGCTTGCGGTGTCGTTCAAGAATCCCACATCCAGCAGCATCACATTAGCCGCAAATTGTATCTCTTTTTGCCTTTGCATAATACATTATTATAATAATAGTGCAAAGATAGTGCAAGGAAGAGGGAGCACAAAACAAATCGGAAGTTTTTTACTGGATAGACTATGACAATTTTGTCACCCATACTGACAAAAATGACATTTCCACAACTTCAAAAACTGTTTGGCACGAAGTTTGTTACTCAAGTAAGTGTATCGAATTTATAATAAGAAAGGAGAATAAAATGAATTTCAACAACTTTACAATCAAGGCTCAAGAGGCGGTACAAGAGGCCGTAAACTTGACACAAGCAAACAATGGGCAAGCCATCGAGCCTGTTCATCTGTTACAGGCAGTCATGAAGGTGGGCGAAAATATTACGAAGTTCATCTTTCAGAAGTTAGGAATAAACGGACAACAGATAGCCAATGTAGTGGCCCGACAGATAGAATCGCAGCCCAAAGTATCGGGTGGAAGTCCTTATTTAAGTCGCGAAAGCAACGACGTATTACAAAAGGCCGTTCAGTTTTCCAAGGAACTGGGCGATGAGTTTGTCTCCATCGAGCCTATTATATTGGCGCTGCTCGTGGTAAAGAGCACTGCATCGAGCATCCTAAAAGATGCTGGTGTAAGCGAAAAGGAGTTGCGCGAAGCCATCAACGAGTTGCGCAAAGGCGAGCGTGTTACATCGCAATCGAGCGAAGACACCTACCAATCGTTAGAGAAGTATGCCATCAACCTCTGCGAAGCGGCTCGCAACGGCAAACTCGACCCGGTTATCGGACGCGATGAAGAGATTCGTCGTGTGCTACAAATCCTTAGCCGACGCACCAAGAACAACCCCATCTTGATTGGCGAGCCGGGAACCGGCAAAACCGCCATCGTGGAGGGATTGGCTCATCGTATCTTACGTGGCGACGTACCCGAGAATCTGAAGAACAAGCAAGTCTATTCGCTGGACATGGGTGCATTGGTGGCCGGTGCCAAGTACAAAGGCGAGTTCGAAGAGCGTTTGAAGGCGGTGGTTAATGAGGTGAAGAAGTCGGAAGGTGACATTATTCTGTTCATCGACGAAATCCATACATTGGTGGGTGCCGGCAAAGGCGAAGGCGCAATGGATGCCGCCAACATTTTGAAACCTGCCCTGGCACGAGGTGAGCTGAGAAGCATCGGTGCTACCACCTTGGACGAATACCAAAAGTATTTCGAGAAGGACAAGGCCTTGGAGCGTCGTTTTCAAATCGTCATGGTGAACGAACCGGATACGCTAAGCACTATCTCCATCCTACGCGGATTGAAAGAACGCTACGAAAGCCATCACCATGTGCGCATCAAGGATGACGCCATCATTGCGGCCGTCGAGCTGAGCAACCGCTACATCAGCGACCGTTTCTTGCCCGACAAAGCCATCGACCTGATGGACGAAGCTGCCGCCAAGCTACGCATGGAGGTAGATTCCGTACCGGAAGAGTTGGACGAAATCAGCCGTAAAATCAAGCAATTGGAGATTGAACGCGAAGCCATCAAGCGCGAAAACGATACCGCCAAGCTGGAACAAATCGGCAAGGAATTGGCCGAGCTGAAAGAGCAGGAAAAGTCGTATAAAGCCAAGTGGCAAAGCGAGAAAGAACTGATTGACAAGATTCAACAGAACAAAGAGGAGATTGAAAACTTGAAGTTCGAAGCCGAAAAGGCCGAACGCGAAGGCGATTACGGTCGGGTGGCCGAGATACGATATGGCAAGTTGCAAGCGCTTCAACAAGAGATTGAAGAGACGCAACAAAAGCTGCACGATATGCAAGGCGATACGGCCATGATTAAGGAAGAGGTTGATGCCGAAGACATTGCCGATGTTGTTTCGCGCTGGACGGGTATCCCAGTCAGCAAGATGATGCAAAGCGAAAAGGAAAAGCTATTGCACTTGGAGGACGAATTGCATCAACGTGTAGTTGGACAAGACGAGGCCATCCGTGCCGTCAGCGATGCCGTTCGTCGTAGCCGTGCCGGCTTGCAAGATCCGAAACGCCCAATCGGTTCATTCCTCTTCTTGGGTACAACCGGTGTAGGAAAGACTGAACTTGCCAAGGCGCTTGCCGAATTCCTATTCGACGACGAAACCATGATGACGCGCATCGACATGAGCGAGTATCAAGAAAAGCATAGCGTCAGCCGTCTGGTAGGAGCGCCTCCGGGATACGTAGGCTACGATGAAGGTGGCCAACTGACCGAAGCTGTTCGACGCAAGCCCTACTCTGTCATCCTGTTCGACGAGATAGAAAAGGCGCATCCCGATGTATTCAACATCCTCTTGCAAGTATTAGACGATGGCCGACTGACCGACAACAAAGGACGTACGGTAAACTTCAAGAATACCATCATCATCATGACTTCGAACATGGGCAGCAACTATGTACAAAGTCAGATGGAAAAGTTGAACGGAAGCAACAAAGAACAGATTATGGAGGAGACAAAACGCGAGGTGATGAACCTGCTGAAGCAACACATCCGCCCCGAGTTTTTGAACCGCATAGACGAAACCATCCTGTTCACGCCACTCGACGAGGCCGAAATCAAGAAAATCGTGGCGTTGCAGATTGCCGGTGTACAGAAGATGCTTCAAGGCAACGGCATCGACTTGCAACTGACCGACCGTGCGCTTGCCTTCCTCACTCGCGTGGGCTACAATCCGGAGTTTGGTGCCCGCCCCGTGAAGCGAGCCATTCAGCACTACCTGCTGAACGACCTCTCCAAGAAGCTATTGGCGCAAGCGGTTGACAGGAATCATCCGATTATCGTTGATGAAGAAAACGATGGGTTGGTGTTTAGGAATTAAAAGTAAAAAAAGAGAAGTTATCTCAAAAATGAATTGAAGAGGGTGTGTCAAAACGACGCACCCTTTTTTATTATTGCCCCTTTTGCGTGAGAGAGGATTACACTTTCTTGTATGATGCCATGCTGGCAGGGACTTCGCACTACCCATTACATCGTCTGCCCACGTCTTATTTCTGCTGCAAAGTTAATAGTATTATTTTTATAACAAACAATTAAACAAAATATCTTTTAAAGGACTTATTTTTTCAGCCCCAAAAGAATATTCATTATTCAAATCCAACGAATATTCCAAGCAACAAGATAGCAAGAAGCTCATCATTGTAGATGAGGGAAACGACGGATCGTTGTTTAGAAACTTAAAAAAGAAAGCCGGATCAATTAATCCGGCTTTCTTTTCTTAAATGATTCATCCTATATTATGATAATGAACATTAAGCCTTTAGGTGAATAACCTCTTTTACCAGAAAAGAACGTTTTAATATCCACAAATTTAACAGTACATCAAAGAGTATAGAATATTAAAATGGTTGATTAATTAAAGAATGGAATTCCTCAATATCAGTTGAATTTAATCCATTTTCTTTTGCTTGTTCTAGTAATTCTTGCCATGAAGGTGAAGTATTCAAATATTTTCTTTCAAAATAATCCTTCTTCACATATGACATGAAATAATAGAATATAGGACGCATCTCAATCATGGAAGCTGCATTAAGGTACTCCTCTATTTTGTCTATTGATGGCCTTGAAGTAAGAAAAGCCTTTTTTCCTTGCAATAGAGATACTGCAGCTAAATAAAACGGCTCAGCATTATCAAAATTATCAGGCATAGCTTTTTCAAATGCGGCAAGAGCTTTGTCAAATAATTTCAATTTAAGAAAACAGATTCCAATAGCCGTATTAATATCTTTATTGTCAGGGTACTGATTTTCTAAAGCACGATATGCACCTAGATATTTGTTCACCAAAGGCATGGGCATCATAGATGTTTGAGATGCCTGACGGATAATTATTGGTTTATCACAAGCTGGACACTCTTTCATAGAAGTATCCACACCGCTATTACAATTTGGACACTTTAAGGAGATTACTTCTATATTCATTTCATTGAAGTTTTAATTTTTTTAATATAATTATTTCCGTGTTGTTTTTTTCAAGAAGTCGATATCTGCAATTGACGTTTTTACAAAACGTTCAAGTTTCTCTTCTGCTTTTTTA
Source organism: Mediterranea massiliensis (assembly GCA_015060685.1). Lineage (GTDB taxonomy): Bacteria > Bacteroidota > Bacteroidia > Bacteroidales > Bacteroidaceae > Bacteroides > Bacteroides massiliensis_B. The sequence goes on from SUXZ01000005.1 coordinate 12,241, forward strand.
AAAGTATCTTTATCTACTGAGTCTTCTAAATTATCCAACAATTCATCACAAGTATTTATCATCATATTCAATTGTGATACAGCCATTGAATTTCTTAATACATTGGGAGTAATAAATTGAAATTTTTGAGATAATCTTTCTACTGGATTTTTAATATTGGCTTCTGTTACATATTTCGTTTCATGATTTTTATATATCTGATTGCAACGAACGGCCAATTGTGACATTTTCGACGAATTAAGTGCAACGATAGCACTTGATCCATTCAAAGAATCTTGTTTATCAGAAATAACATTATCATAATGTGCAACAAGACTACCCAACACATACCATATTATTGTCAAAACAGCCAATACACTTAAATACCATTTAATATGTATTTGCTCCGCCAATCCTATAGTATAAACAAGCATTATAATAAAAGAAATGAATACATAATACAATGACATTCCGCCAGATACCGCTTTAAAGACAGAAGAAACAACTGACGTATCAGAACGTGACAAAGACATCCAACCAAAGAATATAAATTCCCAAAATATACCAAAACCTAAATTTATCCAATATAACGTAGTTGGTTCCTCTGGCTTAAGTATCAAACAGATTACTATTGTTGCAATGATAACTACAATGGGCATCACCAATTTGGTATTCATCCCTATACCTTTATTTGACATAATAATTGATTTTATAGTGTTACATTATTGGTGGAGGTGGAGGTGTAGCTCCAAATATACATGCGAGTTCTATACATGTAGATGCTGTTTGCCATCCACTCATTCCTTGTTTCCATACATATGTTTGCGCATTAAATGCCCCTTGTTGAGCCAATTGTTGCAATTGTTGAATACTATATGGTCCTTGTTGCACATTATTTATTAATATATGGTATAAAGAAGTTATTGGCGGTGGAGGAGGTACTGGTGCACCAGATAATTGTTGGGACATCGTTGGTTGTGCAATTGGACTTTGCGCCATTTGCTGACTATTCACTGGTTGTGCATTAGCCACACCTTGCGCCATATTACCAAATTGATTACCCATTGCTCCACCGATACCAAATCCCATACCAATTCCCATGCCAGCACCCATCATTTGACCAGCAGAGCCTTCGTTACCCGCAGCAGTTTCCATAACATCAAACTGACGTTCTTGTTGGTAAGTATAACCTTCTCTTGCGCGTTTACGAGCCATTGCTGTTGACTCCATTTCTGTATCGGCAAATCCTTTTTCGCGTTCCAATGCTGCTATTGCTTGAGGATCATTTCTATCAAGAACAATTTCTGCCAAGTCAAAATTAACGACAGACAATCCATAATTCTCGACCTCTTCGGCCAATGAAGACTTTACATAATCGGAAATATCATCTAAATATGACATTAACTGAGTAGAACGAATACCCTTGTTGACAAAATCAGTAAGTGCCTTATTCAACTTTCGTTGGATATGTGCTTTAAACATCTTATTGATATCCCTCTCGTCAGTAAGGTGTTGTGTTCCTACCACCTCCGTATAAAACATTGTAGTATCAGTTATTCTCATACCAAATTCCCCATTAGCCTTTATTGGTAAAGTTGAACCAAAATATGGATCTAGTACTAATAATGGCGAAGGAGTACCAAAAGGCATTTGACGATGAGGGCGTTTGTCTATATACCAAACTTCTGCCGTAAATGGTGTTTTTTTTCCAAACGGGATATTGATAAGTCTCGAAAGTATAGGTAGGTTCCCTGTTGAAAGCGTATGTGTACCAGGGCCAAATACGTCTGCAATTTGTCCTCCTGACACAAATATAGCTTCTTGACTTTGATTAACAATTAAGCGAGCCCCCGTTACTATGTTGTTGTATGGAAACTTCCATACATATTCAGAATTCTCACTATTATATTGGATAACATCAATGCCACCCGAGCGTTCTTCACCCTGTCCATCGTAGGTTTCACCACCCGATGCACCGAAAAGCTTATTTATTATTCCCATTATATTATTAGATTAAGGATTATCAATAATGTATTTTTGTCCACGACATGTTTTTGTTAACCTTATATAGATTTTGTAACACCCCTTTAACAGTCCGTATTTTTTAAGTACTACTATACTATATTCCGAGCACGAAGGTTTACATATACATCGCCGTCTTACTTCTTCAGATGCAAAATGCTGATAAACTTGAATACAATATATTAAGAACGTACGTCCAACGATTAGTAAACTAAGAACTATTGTAATATCTATAGCAATCAACAAAGATATACCAAACCACCGATAAAGAAGAGCAATAAAAGTTGAAACAATTACTATATACAAGAAGGAACACCCCAAAGCCACCTTAATCCGCAGCGAGGGGCGTTCTAACTTATGATATAAGCAATAGTTTTCTGCTTCTTTCTCTTGTTCTGTCACATTGACAGTTGACTTAAACATTCTTCTTTTCGCGTAGTTTATTCTTTAAGCCTTGAATAGCGCGTTCATTTTCGGCAGTTGGTTGCATTGCTGCGTAGAACTTATCACCTGGGACTACAATCCTAAATTTATTACTTTCTACATTAGAATGTTTTTCTGTACCATCAGGATTATACCCATCAATAACTTCTTCTGTTTCTGTACTTGCAGAAAAACTTGTTACATCTTTGTAATACAATTCTTCAGTACTAGTACGTTTCTCATCACAATCAAAATTTATTGTCTCTTGATAAAGATATAATTGGGTCGAAGAAAAGAATAACCAAGAAATCTGATAAGAGGAAGAACGCCATTTTCCATCAGCTCCTCTACGGGCCCACGCCTTATTATAATTAAAATCATGAAAACAGATAGGTTCAATCTCTTTTAATTCATCCTCATCAAGACCAATTTTAGCCAATGCTTTTGCACGATGATCTTGATTAAGGAATCTATTTACCATAACATCGTATTCATCATCTTTCATACGATGGTCAACCATGCAGCCTTTATCATTCAAGAAATAACGAATAACCCTTTTTTGTTCCTCTGTACGAGTTTTTTGTTTAAGCACATTTTTAGTAGCTTGAGAATCTGGTGCATGTAAAATTTTGTAAGCTATAACAGCAATAACAATTAAAATTAATAATACCATAAAATCAGTTAAGGCCCTCATTGTTATAAATTAAGCAATATGAGAAGCGAGAACCCTTTGTTTATATCTTCTCTATTGCCAAGATTTATTAAACTTATTTTTGCAAAGTTAAAAAGACATAACAAGCAAGCAATAGGCAAAACGTGAATATAAATCACTATGTCGTTGCATGTTTGTCACGCCACAAAAGTTGTTGCTGGGAAAGATCTTCGAAAAAATTTCTATTAAGAGCAGTAGATATACGTGAAAGCAAAGCCGTATCTATACTCTCACGATTAAAGATACGATAAATATTGGTTCGATCGCAATTAATTTTCTTTGCGAGCCAAGTAGGTGTACGTTCTTGACGTTCAAGTTCTATCTTTATAAGTTGACCTATATGTATCATAACGAACTGAATAATTAAATCTGCAAATTATCGTTAGAATTTCGAGAAATCAATCTAAAACATTAGAAACATTATTGCTCGTCTTCATGCCGATTTTACATTAAAGACATATGATTTTCATGTAATACACCATTTGTTATTTTACCTTCAGTCCCTCAAAGCAAGCTTAAATAAAAAAGAAACGTGGAACTGCAATGCTACAAACTGAAATTGGAGGTCCTAGGAAAACCTTTACGCACGAATGTAGTAATAGCAGCCCACGCATAGACGTGAGAACCACTATGCCATCCTTGTGCGTAATTGAGAAATTTCCTAGGTTTCCAATTCACAAGATAAGCATAACGCTTCTATAAAATTCAAAATGTCTTTATCGAATGCCGAAGGTTGTTCGGCTTCGATACTACAAAGATAGAGAGTATGTTTGAGAAAAACAATAGAAAGGGAAAAATCTTGAAAGGACAAAAGAAGAAAAGCGGGAGATTGTTTGGATAAACAAAGTGAATGCCGTAAATTTGCCCTACGAGGTAAAGTATATTTCAAGTCTTGCAATATATATTTCAAGTCTTGGCATTTATATTACAAAACTTGAAATATAGAATTGCTTGTAGAACCTTAAAATATTACCAGTTATGTCGCTAAATTATCACATCCAGGAACTTCCGAAAATGCGGGGAGAGGAACAATTGACTTTTCCGAAGTTGGAAACGTATAGTGTATTCGACAACAAAAAGATGGTGGAACGCATCGCCCTTGAATCGGGATTGCAAGAAGGAGCAGTTATGGCCGTGCTGAATGCGTTGCCCAAATCGCTAAAAAACATTATGCTCGAAGGACATACATGTAAATTGGATGGATTTGGAACATTCTCTTTCTCGTTGACATTTGACGAGAATAATGAGGTGGTTATCAACAAACTAAACCTGAAAGTAGATGCTAATTTCATGGAAGAGTTACGTAAAGAGGCCACATTCGTGATGTCGCAACAAGATATTGTAGTTGTCAAGGCATCGAAGGGCTGTTTAGACGAGCATGCTGCCCTTGCCATGAAATGGTTGGAGACACATCCTTTTATCACACTTCAAGAATATGCCAATTTAATCGAAATGTCACTCTCTACTGCATCGCGCGAGCTAAGGGCTATCTGCAAAAATCCTAATTATGGCATTACATCGAAAGGAGAACGGCCACACAAAGTTTGGATGAAACTATAAAACAAGAATAGCCACCTCGCGTACGGGGTGGCTATTGTTTCCTATATATATAATAGGTGTATTATGCTTCTTCAGCAGTTTCTTCTTCGGCCGGTTCGAAGTCGGTCAAATTGTTTGCTACCAAAAGGTTGTACCAAGAGATGAGTTTCTTGATATCAGAAAGGTGAACGCGGTCGCGGTCGAAAGTAGGAAGTACTTCGCCCATGTATTGGCGCAACTCTTCAGGAGTAGCGGTTTTGATGTTGATATTGATGGGCTGGCCGTTTTCCTTCTTCTTGATAGAGAGGAATACCTCTTGCAAGGGTACATCTTCGTCGTCAGTGTACATAGCGATGTCGCCCAACGAAATCATCTTGTCTGTACCATAAGCAGGCATACGCTTTTTATCAGCCAACGACTCAACAATAAGCATGTTCTTGCCTTGCGACACTAATTTATATAAACCTGATTTTCCTGAAATGGATAAAATAGTCTTCAACATGATAAAATAGTTTTGAGTTATGAGTTTTGAGTTTCAACACGAGGTGCAAAAGTATGTATTATTTCTGAGATACCGAAAACAATAGCCGAAAAACCTGTGGGATAAGGGGCGTTTTATCATCATTGATGATTGTATAATCTGCTTTTGCTCGCTTTACCTCATCGTCCATTTGGTTTTGGATGCGTTGTTCTATCTGCTTGCGCGATGCGCCATCGCGCTTCATGGCCCGCCGGATACGCACTTCCTTGGGAGCATATACCATAACAACAGCATCTACTTCGGAAGCAAAACCGGCTTCGATAAGGATGGCCGACTCCATAGCCAAGATGAACGAGGATGCATTTTCCTTGCACCAACGACGGAAATCCTGCTTTACTACCGGATGGATGATGGCATTGACACGTGCGGCATTTTCGGGAGAGGCAAAGAGATAGCCGGCCAACAAGGATTTGTTCAGCACATTGCCCTGATAGAGTTCATCGCCCAATAAAGCTGTCAGCTCCTTGCGGATGGTTTCATCGGTTGCCGTCAGGCGCTTGGCCTCATCATCGGAAAGATAGACAGGGATGCTCATCGCTCTTAACAATTTGGAAACGACACTTTTGCCGCTACCTATTCCACCAGTTATACCTATTTTAATAACCATAGATTGCCGAGTTTTCTTCGATGAGGAAATCCACTTGAGTGGGCGACATTCGGATATTGTTCACGCCTTCGGGATAGTGGTTGAGCTTAAGATTGTATTTCTCCGAACCTAACCGTCTCAATTCATCGTAAGGCACATAGATGGAAAAGTCGCTTGCATTGAAGTCGTTGAATTGACGCGAGCCTACCTGGAAAGTGACTTTAACCTTCGAGGGGAATGCCCTAAGCAACATGTTGGAAGGGAAATTCACGCCAACAACGGGCACTTCGACTGTCTTCTGCACATAGACATCTACCGGCAAAACCACATCGACCTCGGCAGGCAGATACTTCACGCCTTTAGGCGTATGAAGTTGCACTTTACGCTGTAAGGTATCGGCTATGTCGGCAGCATCCAAACGGGTGGTATAGGCTGCGTTTATCGTGTCGAGAACAGCAGAAGGAGCATATACAGTTACCGAATCGGGGGTAAACAGGGTGTCGGCTATGTAGTAACTACGAGCAGCCGAGATGCTTCCCTGCAAACGAATGGGTACCCGCTTGTGCGAACCTCTGGAGTAGATATACTCGATGGTATCGGGAGAGACGGAAAGCAGTTGGGTGGAGTTTTTCAGTTGCGCGTGCAACTTCTTGCTATAATGCTCGGGCAACAGGCGGACATGATTGTCGGCACTTTTGTTGTTTTCATCAAAGTCGATGGTCAAAGGATAGAAATCCTTGCCAAGCATGTAGGTTACAAGTGTTGTACCGCGGTCGCGCACCTTGATGCGAAGGCTTGAAGTGGGTTGCGTGATAATGACTACATCGTTGGGGACACCCTTCATGCGAACAGGAACTGTGAACTCCACTTCGTAGTCGTTGTTCAGTGTTTGCAACAACCAGAAACTGCCGGCCAACAGAAAGAAAAACATAAAAACCAAGAACTCCCTGCACGATTTGCTCAGCAGGAAGGTCTTGGCTTTTTGTGAGATTGTTTTAAGGATATCCCTTATTTTCTTGTCTGTTTTCGGCATACTTGCTTACAACTGATTATTTTGCTTGATTGGCAGCAGTATCGGCAACAGATGCATAGATGCTGTTCTTGTCGATGTGGATGCGTACGTTCTTATCGATTTCGAGCACAACTTCTGTATCTGAAATCTCCTTAACGGTGCCATAGATACCGCCGGCAGTGATTACGCGTTGGTTTACTTGCAACGACTTGCGGAAGTTATTCAACTCTTTTTGCTTCTTTTGTTGCGGACGAATCATGAAGAAGTACATGATTGCGAACATAGCAATAAGCATGATCCACATCATGTCTCCACCTCCGGCTTGAGGAGGTGCTGATCCGAAAGTTACAGTTAATACGTTCATAATGTGTTACTTTTAGTTATAGTACTTTTAATTTGTTATAGACTAATTCTTAGCGAGTTTACCTTGTTTCTTCAAGATTTTCACGATGCCGTCGAGTGTACCGTTTACAAAGCTTCCACTCTTGGCGGTGCTGTATAGCTTGGCCAGTTCAACATATTCGTTCAGCGTTACGTTGATAGGAATATTGGGGAAACTGAGCAACTCGGCCAAAGCACATTGCATGATGATGACATCCATGTAGGCCACTCTATCCAAATCCCAGTTACGGATGTTTTCGCTGATGAGGTGGCGGTAATAATCGCAATTCGACAAGGTGCGACGGAAGAGTTGGGTAGCGAAGATGCGGTCGTCCTCATCCTTGTATTCGGGCAGCAGCTCTTGGTTGGCACCATTTTCAGGGCTGAAACGTTTGATTGTCTTCACCACGAAGGTATCTACGGTTTCCTTGTCGTCGTTCCAATACAGGCTTTGGTCTTCGAGCAAGGCATCCAAATCTTCATTATTATATATGAAGGTTTTATAGAGCTTTCTCCACAACTCGCGGTCGGCCTCGTACGATGTCTCTTCGCTGGCCATGTACTCCTTATAGATATCGGAGTTGATTATCTTATCGTAGAGTGCCTTCACAAAATCTTCGTTGTTTGTCCAAGTCCGTTTTTGGTTTTCAACAAACTCCAATAGTTGTTTGTTCACCTCGAGCTGGGCGATGAAAGCATTCTCCACAAATTTCATGTTGGGATACAATTCTTCGGCTGTAGGAGCCAGTTTTGCCTTTCCGGCATCGATACGCTTTTGCGCGTAGTTCGTCACAGCGACCATCAGTAGCAGCAGATAGTTGTACAGGTCGTACGCTTTCGACAGACTGAAAGACAACTCTTTTTCGGCGGCATCGATGCTTTTTCCGCCGTTTTGATAATAAGCATATACTACTTGTATAATCTTAAGACGAATAAGAACTCTGTTAATCATATAAACACTAATAAGTAATTTTAACGGGTACAAAAGTAGGCATTAAAAATGAGTTGACACAACGTTTTTGCTTTTTTTATTGCAAGAAATGACATTCATTGGAAAATCTTTTGTCGGATGAAAAAAAATCATCAATTTTGAGCCCGAAAATTAATTGATAATAGATACTCTATAGCATTATGGAAGACTTGAAGAAGAAAAATGAGGCTGAAATGAACGAGAAAGACATCGTTTATTCAAAGGCCATCAAAGCAGGGAAACGAATCTATTACATCGACGTGAAAAAGAGCCGAAAGGATGATATGTTTCTGGCCATTACCGAAAGTAAGAAAATCGTCAGCGGCGAAGGCGAAAACGCAAAAGTAAGTTTCGAGAAGCATAAGATTTTCCTCTACAAAGAGGATTTCGACAAATTCTTGACCGAACTGCAACAAGCCGTCGGATACATCGAATCGGTACAAGGAAACTATAACCGCAACCACCAGGACGAGCCCCAATTTACCGACGAAGCCGATAGCGAACCCCTATCTACAGAGGGAGAAATCAAAATAGATATTGATTTTTAATACAAAAGCTTGGAATATTCGCAAAGAAGCAGTACTTTTGCACCGCTTTTTTGCAAACATCGTGTGGAGAAACCCACAACGTGTGATGGTAAATTAAGCAAATTATTAAAAACTTAATTTTAGAGTAACACAAAAAATTATGAAATCAATCGACGTAAAAGGAACTGCAAGAACCATTGCAGAACGTTCTTCGGAACAAGCTAGAGCCCTTAAGGCTATTCGTAAAAACAACGGTGTGCCATGCGTACTTTATGGTGCTGGTGAAAACGTACACTTCACTGTAACTACCGACGGATTGCGCAACTTGGTTTACACTCCACACATCTACGTAGTGAACCTCGACATCGATGGCAAGGTAGTAACCGCCATCATGAAGGACATCCAATTCCACCCAGTTAAGGACACTATCCTCCACGTAGATTTCTTGCAAATCAGCGAAGAAAAGCCTATCGTAATGGAAGTACCCGTACAACTCGAAGGCTTGGCAGAAGGTGTGAAAGCTGGTGGTAAATTGCAATTGCAAATGCGCAAGCTTAAAGTGAAAGCTCTTTACACAAACATCCCCGAAAGACTCGTTATCAACGTTTCTCACCTCGGTTTGGGTAAGGCTATCCAAGTTAAGGAATTGGCATTCGACAACCTCGAACTTCTTAACGCAAAAGACGCTGTTGTTTGTGCCGTTAAGTTGACTCGTGCTGCTCGTGGTGCTGCTGCCGCAGCTGCTGCTGGAAAATAATCCAGAAAACAACAACCCATAATAGAGAGCGGATTAATCGCGGAAAACCTCCGCGACAATCCGCTCTCCTTATTTACAAACCGCATGCTTCGACAATTATTTAAAAATATTTTTCAAGTAGGGAAAAAACATTTTCCCTTAACGGAAAATAAAAAAGCAGAAACAAACGAAATGAAATACCTGATTGTAGGACTTGGAAACATCGGCCCCGAATATCACGAAACCCGGCACAACATCGGATTCATGGTAGTGGACGCATTGGCTAAAAAAGCAGGAGTCAGCTTCAAGGACGGAAGATACGGATTCACCACCACCCTCTCAGTAAAAGGCAGGCAACTGGTGTTGCTGAAACCATCCACCTTCATGAACCTGAGCGGAAACGCCGTGCGCTACTGGATGCAGAAAGAGAACATCGCATTGGAAAACGTACTGATAGTAGTAGACGACCTTGCACTGCCCTTCGGCACCCTCCGACTAAAAGGCAAAGGTAGCGATGCCGGACACAACGGATTGAAACACATTGCCGCCATATTGGGTACGCAAAACTATGCCCGTCTGCGCTTTGGCATCGGAAACGACTTTCCACGCGGCACACAAGTCGACTACGTATTAGGACACTTCACCGACGACGACATGAAAACCATGCCCGAACGTCTGGAAACCGCCGGCGAAATCATCAAAAGTTTCTGCCTGGCAGGTATCAACATCACCATGAACCAATACAACAAAAAATGAGCGAAGCAAGAATAGACAAATGGATGTGGGCCGTGCGCATATTCAAAACACGCACCATAGCCGCCGAAGCCTGCAAGAAAGGCCGCGTAACCATTAACGGAGCACAAGCCAAGCCTGCACGGATGGTTAAGCCAGGCGATGTGATAGCCGTAAAGAAACCACCCATCACCTATTCGTTCAAAGTGCTGCAAGCCATCGAGAAACGAATCGGCGCCAAATTAGTGCCCGAGATGATGGAAAACGTTACAACGCCCGACCAATACGAATTGCTCGAAATAAGCCGCATCAGCGGATTCGTAAACCGAGCAAAAGGTACCGGACGACCAACCAAGAAAGACCGAAGAAGCCTGGAAGAATTCACCACACCCGAATTCATGGACGACTTTGATTTCGACTTTGATTTTGACGAAGAGTAAATAGTGAATAGTGTTTAGTGATTAGCGTTTAACATGGGAAAGACAATTAAATGGGGATTTATCGGATGCGGAGAAGCCACCAAATATAAAAGCGGTCCCGCTTTCCAAAAAATAGCCAACTCGGAAGTAGTGGCCGTGATGAGCCGTAAACTCGAAAAAGCAGAAAAATATGCTAAAGAACGCGGCATTGCACGCTGGTACGACGATGCACAGAAAATTGTGAACGACCCCGAAATCAATGCCGTTTACATAGCTACACCACCCTCTTCACACGCCACCTACGCCATCATGGCCATGAAAGCCGGCAAAGCCGTTTACATCGAAAAGCCCATGGCGGTGACCTACGAAGAGTGCTGCCGCATCAATCGCGTTTCGCAAGAGACGGGCATGCCCTGTTTTGTAGCCTACTACCGACGCTATCTGCCCTATTTCCAAAAAGTAAAATCGCTGGTCGAAGAAGGTCACGTAGGAAACATCATCAACATACAAGTGCAATTCGCACAACCTCCACGAAGCCTCGACCATAAGGAAGGCATTTTGCCTTGGCGCTTGCAACCCGATATTGCAGGAGGAGGATATTTCTACGACCTCGCCCCCCACCAGATAGATTTGCTACAAGACATCTTCGGATGCATCCTCGAAGCAAGCGGATACAAAAGCAACCGAGGCGGATTATACAACACAGAAGATACCATCAGCGCCTGTTTCCAATTCGAAAGCGGATTGGTGGGTAGCGGCTCATGGTGTTTCGTTGCACACGAATCGGTAAAGGAAGACCGCATCGTGATTGTGGGCGACAAAGGCTCTATCAGTTTTTCTGTCTATACCTACGAACCTATCATCCTACACACCGAAGAGGGACGTAAAGAGATTGTTGTAGAAAATCCTACATACGTACAACAGCCGCTTATCCAAGCAGTTGTCGACCACCTGTTAGGGAAGAGCATCTGCACTTGCGACGGCGAAAGCGCTACGCTCACCAACTGGGTGATGGACAAAATCTTAGGAAAGATTTAAGCATCAAGCTTCGAGCAAACGGGCGACGTCTTCCGTTTCACCAACCACCCAAAGCACATCGCCTTTCATAAGCGGTTCGTTGGGGGTAGGATCGTGTAGCGATTCATCGTCGCGCTCAATGCCTGCCACCAGGCAATGATACTTCTGTCGGATACCCGAATCCTTGATTGTCTTTCCCAAGAAAGCGGAATCTTCGTCGATAAGCAACAGGCGAAGAATCAGTTCGCTCTTTTCGAAGGTATCGGTTTCCACCACCTCTATACATTGCTTCATAGCTTCTCCAAACGCCATCTGCTGCTCGTCGGTACCAATCACTTGCAACTTATCGGTAGCATAAAGGCGCACCGATGCACCGGGTATGTTGATTCGCTTGCTTCCCCGAAGGATAGAAACCACATGCACACCATATTGCTGACCGAAACACAACTCGCCCAACGTCTTTCCTATCCATTCCGATTCGGCCGGCAGCTCGTAGTCGGCTATGTGCATGTCGCGCGAAAGCAATCGTCCGGCATAGGCAGGCTTTTTGTTTCCAAGATACTCGGCACGCATTTCACGCGAACGGAGGTTTTGGAAGAAAGTGCGCTCTATCAAGATGGATTGCTTCTTCAACTGACGAGACAACACCATGAAAATCACCAACAACAAGGCGATGCCTAAAACGACGCCTACCGAGGCTTGGAACAACGATACAAGGATGAACGTAACGAACGAAACGGCAAGCACAACGCGTATAACCTGAATAGTTATGAGCGGCGCACGATTCGACCGGCTTTCGCGCCATAGTGTCAGGAATTCGTTCGAATGGTTCTTCTTTATCATGATGGCCCGCAAGAAGGGAGAAACGAACAGTATGATGAGTGCAGCCGCCAACAACGACGCCCACGTTTCGGGAAGCAGATTCTTCAAGAAGGGTACCAGAAAGCGGAAAGAGAGCAAGATAATAGCCACACAAACAATGGTATAGACCGTTACTATGCGCACCAAGGCAATGATGAGCTGACGCCAGAGGCTTTCGTGATTAGGCGATTGTCCGCCCAGCGAATAGCGCGAGATGTAATCCATCCAACGTTGCGGAAGATGCTTGTCGGCATACTCGGAGGCAGGGCCTGCCAAGCGAATCATGTAGGGAGTGAGGAAAGTGGTGATTACCGATACGGCCACTACGATGGGATAGAGGAAGTGACTTGTTACATGCAAGGAAACGCCCAACGAAGCAATGATAAAGGCAAACTCGCCTATCTGCGTAAGACTGAATCCGCATTGCATAGCCACCTTCAGCGGTTGGCCGGCAAGCAACACGCCCAATGTTCCGAAGAACGACTGTCCTAAAATAACAATAAGCGTAATGACAATAATAGGTAGCGCATATTCGGCAATCATAGCCGGATCGACCATCATGCCTACCGATACGAAGAAGATGGCACCAAACAAATCCTTTACCGGCTTCACCAGATGTTCGATGGTTTCGGCTTCGATGGTTTCGGCCAGGATTGAGCCCATGATAAACGCGCCGAAAGCCGGCGAGAAACCTGTATGAGCCGCCATAACCACCATGCCGAAGCACAATCCCAACGAGACGATAAGCATGGTTTCGTCGCTCATCAGTTTGCGCATACGTTTCAAGAAAACCGGTATGAGGTACAAACCGACCACAAACCAAAGAATCAGGAAGAAGAGCAGTTTGCCAATGCTTGCCAGCATCTCCGAGCCTTCGAAATGGTTGCTTACGGCCATGGTAGAGAGCATCACCATGAGCACGATAGCGAGTATATCTTCAAGAATAAGCACACTCAGCACCAACCCGGCAAACTTCTGCTTGCTCAAGCCTAAATCGTCGAACGCCTTATAAATAATGGTGGTGGACGACATGGCTATCATACCCCCCAGGAAGATGCAATCCATCTGCTTCCAACCGAAGCACGAGCCTACGCAAAAGCCGACAAGAATCATGCAGACAATGATGGTGAGCGCGGCAATGATGGCGGTGGCTCCCACCTTGACTATCTTCTTGAAACTGAACTCCAATCCCAGGGCAAAAAGCAGGAAGATAACGCCTATGTCGGCCCACGTCTGTATGTTTGCCGAATCGACCACCGAAGGCGTATAGGGCATGTGAGGGCTTGCCAGAAAACCGGCTACTATATAACCCAACACCAACGGCTGCTTCAACTTTTTGAAGAGCAACGTCATGATGCCGGCGCAAATCAGAATCAGAGCCAAATCGGCTATCAACGGAGCTAAATGTGACATATTTTTACTTGTCTGTATTCCAATCTGCAAAGGTAAGCGAAAGCCTTCGTAATTCAAGAAAAGAAGGGATATTTTTTCTTCCGTTAAGGGAAAATATTTTTTCCATTAAGGGAAAGGGAAAAGAGGGTGAATTTAATTGCCGAAAAATTTCTTTATTCAAAGAATAATATGTTCCTTTGTAGAGTTTTTGCATAACTAAAAAGTAATTATTAATCATTTATAAATTTATCATTATGAAAATCTCACACATTGAGCATTTAGGTATTGCTGTAAAAAGCATCGAAGAGGCATTGCCTTACTATGAAAACGTATTGGGTTTGAAGTGTTACAACATCGAAACCGTTGAAGACCAAAAGGTAAAAACCGCATTCCTGAAGGTGGGCGACGTAAAGATTGAGCTCCTTGAGCCAACAAGCCCAGAGAGCACCATCGCCAAGTTCATCGAAAAGAACAATGGCAACGGCGGTATGCACCACTTGGCATTTGCCGTAGAAGATGGCGTAGCCACTGCACTTGCCGATGCCGAAGCAGCCGGTATCCGTTTGATTGACAAGGCTCCTCGCAAGGGTGCCGAAGGTTTGAACATTGCCTTCCTTCACCCCAAGTCAACTCTTGGCGTATTGACCGAGCTTTGCGAAAATCCTAACAAGTAATTTAATTCAAAATTTATAATTCATAATTAAACTCTTATGAGTAACCAACTTGAAAAAATTAAAGAGCTTATCGAGCTTCGCGCTCAGGCTCGTTTGGGTGGTGGAGAAAAAGCCATCGAAAAACAACACGCTAAGGGCAAATATACAGCCCGCGAACGTATCGCCCAATTGCTCGACGAAGGCAGCTTCGAAGAGATGGACATGTTCGTAAAGCACAGATGTACTAACTTCGGTCAAGACAAGAAGCACTTCTTGGGCGATGGTGTAGTAACCGGTTGCGGTACCATCGAAGGCCGTTTGGTATATGTATTTGCACAAGACTTCACCGTATTCGGTGGTTCTTTGTCTGAAACCATGGCACAAAAAATCTGTAAGGTAATGGATATGGCCATGAAGATGGGTGCACCTGTTATCGGTATCAACGACTCGGGTGGTGCTCGTATTCAAGAAGGTATCAACGCCCTTGCAGGCTACTCAGAAATCTTCCAACGCAACATTATGGCATCGGGTGTAGTACCACAAATCTCTGGTATCTTCGGTCCTTGCGCAGGTGGTGCTGTTTACTCTCCTGCTTTGACCGACTTCACAATCATGCTCGAAGGCGTATCATACATGTTCCTCACCGGTCCTGCCGTTGTTAAGACTGTTACCGGTGAAGACGTAACTCAAGAAGAACTTGGTGGTGCAAGCGTACACGCATCTAAGTCGGGTGTAACTCACTTCACCGCCGAAACCGGCGAAGAAGGTTTGGCCATCATCCGCAAGTTGCTCAGCTACATTCCACAAAACAACCTGGAAGAGGCTCCTATCGTAACTTGCAACGACCCAATCGACCGCTTGGAAGACTCGTTGAACGAAATCATCCCCGACAATCCGAACAAGCCATACGATATGTATGAAGTAATCGGTGCCATCGTGGACAACGGCGAATTCCTGGAAATCCAAAAGGATTATGCCAAGAACATCATCATCGGTTTCGCCCGCTTCAACGGACAATCAGTAGGTATCGTTGCCAACCAACCTAAGTTCTTGGCTGGTGTATTGGATTGCAACGCATCGCGCAAGGCAGCTCGTTTCGTACGCTTCTGCGACGCCTTCAACATTCCTTTGGTAACACTCGTCGACGTACCAGGATTCCTCCCAGGTACCGGACAAGAATACAACGCCGTAATCCTTCACGGTGCTAAGTTGCTTTACGCATTCGGCGAAGCTACTGTACCTAAGGTAACCGTTACATTGCGCAAGTCATACGGTGGTTCACACATCGTAATGAGCTGTAAGCAACTCCGTGGCGACATGAACTACGCATGGCCAACCGCCGAAATCGCCGTAATGGGTGGTGCAGGTGCCGTAGCCGTATTGTATGCTCGCGAAGCTAAGGAACAAGCCGACCCAGCTGCATACTTGGCAGAAAAAGAAGCCGAATACACTAAGTTGTTCGCTAACCCATACAATGCAGCTAAGTATGGCTACATTGACGATGTTATCGAGCCACGTAACACTCGCTTCCGCATCATCCGCGCATTGCAACAATTGCAAACCAAGAAATTGACTAACCCGGCTAAGAAGCACGGTAATATTCCATTGTAATATTTAAAACGAAAAAATGAATATGAAAAAATTAGGAATACTTATCGTGGCCCTCATAGCCGCAAGCGGTAGCCTCCTTGCACAAAGCGCAACAAGCCTCGTCATCAACGAAGTAATGGTGAACAACCAAACCAACTTCCAAGACGATTACGGCTTGCATCATGCTTGGATTGAAATCTTCAATCCCACCTTTGCAACGGTAGATATCCGTAGCTGCTACTTGACAAACGATAAGCGCGTATTGGACGAATCATTATCAGCACCCGAGCGTGCGGCAATGATGTACCCTATTCCAAAGGGTGATGTTTTGACCAAGATACCGCCTCGCCAACACCTGCTTTTCTGGGCAGATGCTGCACCCAAGCGCGGTAACTTCCACTTGAACTTCGAACTCGACTCGGTAGGCCCTAACTGGATTGCCCTTTACGATGGTAATGCCGTTGATTTGATTGACTCTATCTCTATCCCCGCACTTCCAGTTGACTGCTCTTATGCATTGAAGTTGGACGGCATCAAGGGAGAATGGAACATTGTAGGTATGGGAGATACATATGTAACTCCAAGCACCAACAACAAGACCTTGGACAAAAACGAAAAGATTGACGGATTCAAGCAATACGACCCACACGGATTCGGTATGGCCATCATGGCTATGCTCGTTGTATTCTGCGGTTTGTTAGTACTTTTCCTCAGCTTCAAGTTAATCGGTAACATCGGTGCAAGTATCGTTAAGCGCAATGCAATGCGCCACCACGGCATCGACGACCATAAAGAGGCCAAGGCCAAGAACATCGGTAGCGAAAGCGGTGAAATATTTGCAGCTATTGCCATGGCTTTGCACGAATACCAAGAGAATGTTCACGACTTCGAAGAGACAATCCTTACTATCAACAAGGTGAAGCGCAACTACTCTCCTTGGAGTTCAAAGATTTACACTTTGCGTCAATCACCCAAATAATTAAAACTTTAAACTAAAATGAAACAATATAAGTATAAAATCAACGGAAACCTCTACTCAGTAACCGTAAACGACATTGAAGACAATGTTGCTCACGTAGAGGTAAACGGCACTCCCTATAACGTGGAGTTGGACAAACCTATTAAGACAGCTCCCAAACCAATAACACGCCCGGCAGCTGCTCCTAAGACAGCTACAGGTGCACCAGTTGTAACTCGTCAAACAACAGCTAAGAGCGGTGGCATCAAGTCTCCACTTCCAGGTGTTATCCTCAACATTTTGGTTAAGGAAGGCGACATGGTGAAGAAGGGACAACCCGTTATCATCCTCGAAGCCATGAAGATGGAAAACAACATCAATGCTGACCGCGATGGTAAGGTAGCAGCTATTAAAGTACAAAAAGGCGAATCTGTTCTTGAAGGTACCGACTTAATCATCATTGAATAATCAGCGATATGGAAGAACAAAGTTTTTTATCATTCATGGGTAATAACCTCGCCGATTTCTGGGAGTACACTGGTTTTGCGCAAGCAACCGGCCAGCACCTCATCATGATTTTGGTAGGTTTGTTCTTCTTGTTCCTTGCTATCAAGAAGAATTTCGAGCCCCTGTTGTTGGTACCCATTGGTTTTGGTATCCTCATTGGTAATATTCCTTTCAAAGCAGATGCTGGTCTTGAGATTGGTATCTACGAGGAGGGCTCTGTATTGAATATTCTGTATCAAGGTGTAAAGACAGGTTGGTATCCTCCATTGGTATTCCTTGGCATTGGTGCCATGACCGACTTCTCTGCTTTGATTTCTAATCCTAAGTTGATGTTGGTAGGTGCTGCTGCTCAATTCGGTATCTTCGGTGCATACATGGTAGCATTGGCCATTGGTTTCGAACCTGCTCAAGCTGCTGGTATTGCTATCATTGGTGGTGCCGATGGTCCTACTGCAATCTTCCTATCATCGAAGTTGGCTCCTAACTTGATGGGTGCTATTGCCGTATCAGCTTATTCGTATATGGCGCTTGTACCTATCATCCAACCGCCTATCATGCGTGCATTGACTACAAAGAAGGAGAAATTGATTCGTATGAAACCTGCTCGTGCGGTGTCTCAAACAGAAAAGATTATCTTCCCTATTGTAGGTTTGTTGCTCACATGTTTCTTGGTACCATCAGCATTGCCATTGTTGGGTATGTTGTTCTTTGGTAACTTGTTGAAGGAAAGTGGTGTAACCCGTCGTTTGGCCGATACAGCAAGCGGTCCTTTGACCGATGCCATCATCGTGTTGCTCGGTGTAACCGTAGGTGCTTCTACCCAAGCTTCTGAGTTCTTGACATGGAACACCATCTTCATCTTCTTCCTTGGTTTCTGTGCCTTCTGTATTGCTACTACATCGGGTGTATTGTTTGTTAAGTTCTTCAACCTCTTCTTGAGCAAAGAGAACAAAATCAATCCGCTTATCGGTAATGCCGGTGTATCTGCCGTACCGATGTCGGCTCGTATCTCTCAAAACGTAGGTTTGGAATACGACTCAAGCAACTACTTGCTGATGCACGCCATGGGCCCCAACGTAGCGGGTGTTATTGGCTCGGCAACTGCTGCCGGTGTATTGCTTGGTTTCTTGGTATAATCCATTCAACCATATATTTTCGACGGATAGCGGAGGGAAACATTTTCCTTCCGCTATTTGTTTTATAGCATACTAACTCTAAAAAAAGAAGCGATTATGAAGAGAGTATGCTTTTCCTTTAGTGCGCTACTGCTTGCCTTCCAAGCGGTTGCGGCCATGAATATCGAGAAGATTGACCCTCCGTTTTGGTATGCAGGGATGGAAGACAACGAGTTGCAACTGATGATATATGGCAAGGATATAGCCCATGCCAAGGTATCCGCAAGCTATCCGGGCGTGCGGATAAGCAGCACGGTGAAGCTGGAAAGCGAAAACTACCTATTTCTCTATCTCACCCTATCCAATGAAGTAAAGCCAGGCACCCTGAAGCTGACCTTCGAGCAAGGAAGGCGGCGGATAACGAAAGAGTACGAACTGAAAGCACGCGCGATGGCGGGAGACGAACGCAAAGGATTCGATGCCTCCGACGCCCTCTACCTGCTGATGCCCGACCGCTTTGCCAACGGCGATACAAGCAACGACCAGTTGCAAGGCATGGCACCGTATGAAGTGAACCGCAATAACCCCGACGCACGCCACGGAGGCGATTTAGCCGGCATTGAGCAGCATCTGGATTACTTCAGCGAGCTGGGAGTAACCGCCCTATGGTTTACGCCCGTATTGGAAAACAACATGCCCGGCGGCTCGTATCACGGCTATGCCACCACCGACTACTATCGCGTTGACCCCCGCTTCGGCACTAACGAAGATTATTGCCGGCTGATAGCAAAAGCACACGCACGCGGCCTGAAGATAGTGATGGACATGATATTCAACCATTGCGGCACCGGCCATCCGTGGGTGAGCGACATGCCCTCGAAAGATTGGTTCAACTACCCAGATTTCGAAGAGCATTATGTACAAACCAGCTACGTGCTAACCCCCTACGTTGACCCCTACGCCTCGGCCTACGACTTCGACCAGATGAGCCGCGGATGGTTTGTCCCCGCCATGCCCGACTTGAATCAAAGCAACCCCCACGTACTGAAATACCTCATCCAAAACAGCTTCTGGTGGATAGAGTATGCCGGCATCGACGGCATCCGCATGGACACCTACCCCTATGCCGACTACGACGCCATGAGCCGATGGATGGCTGCGCTGAATGCGGAGTATCCCCACTACAACGTGGTGGGCGAAACGTGGGTCACCGAGCCTGCCTACACCGCCTGGTGGCAAAAGGACAGCAAGCTATCGGCACCACGCAACAGCCACCTGAAGACGGTGATGGACTTCAGCTTCTACGACAAGATAAACCAAGCCATGCGCGAGGAGAGCACCAACTACACGGGCCTTGGGCGCATCTACAACAACTTTGTCTATGACTTCCTCTACCCCAACCCCTTGTCCGTGCTGGCGTTTATCGAGAATCACGACACCGACCGCTTCCTGGGCGAAGGCAACAACCTTGCCGCGCTGAAGCAAGCCGCCACCCTGCTGCTGACCACCCGCCGCATACCCCAGCTATACTACGGCACCGAGGTGCTGATGAACGGCACCAAGCAAGCGACCGACGGTCATGTGCGCAAGGATTTCCCCGGTGGATGGACGAGCGACGAGGCGAATGCCTTTACTTCCACCCAATTGGATAGCTTGCAGAGGGATTGCTACCGCTTCTTCCAACGCCTGTTGCATTGGCGCAAGGGAAACGAGGTGATAGCGCGCGGCGAGATGACGCAATTCCTTGTGCAACAAGGCGTGTATGCCTATGCACGGCACTACGAAGGCCGCACGGTGCTGGTGTTGCTGAACGGTAGCGATGCCCCTACCACCTTGCCGCTGCACCCCTATAAAGAGGTGCTTGGCAAGGCCGTGCAAGGGCGCGATGTGATTAGCGGGCGCATCGTTCGTTTGGACGAGCCGTTGCAGATGGCGGCGAGGAAGGCGTTGGTGATTGAGTATTCCGGCTACCCAAACAAATAACATTTTATTACATTTGCAGTATATTTTCATCTAAGCATAAAGATGAGAGTATCACAGAGCCACAATCAGTCATATACAGAGATAGGATCAGTATATCATCGAGCCTATCTCTGTCATATACTGATCCTACCCCTCTCAGAAGCTATTCTGAGAGGGGGTACTGTTTAAAGCAAATAACGCAAATTATTTCTTACATAAAAATGCGTCCGCAAACGCGCAAATTTCGGCATTTACAGACGCAATATGGTGTGATTGGCTATGTTTTAGGGTTGCTTTACAGAGATTATGACTCTACTCTTGGTAATATATGTATTTGCATTATCAAGCTTTTGCTTATCATTTACATCTTTTACATAAATATATACCAGAGGAAGGCTAACATTTTTGCCTAAATCAGTAAACATTCCACTAAAATTAGCAACTTTTCCAAAATCGAAACTACTCAAATCGAGCGATTCAAGCGAATAGCACCCGACGAACATATTGCTCATATCCGTTACCTTCTCCGTATTGAAGTTGCTTACATTGAGCGAGGTAAGTGCAGAGCAAAGTCTGAACATATAGGTCATATTCGTTACATTCGCCGTATTGAAGCTACTCAAATCGAGCGAGGTAAATGCAGAGCAATGCGAGAACATATAGCTCATATCCGTTACATTCGCCGTATTGAAGCTACTCAAATCGAGCGAGGTAAATGCAGAGCAATGCGAGAACATATAGCTCATATCCGTTACATTCGCCGTATTGAAGCTATTGCCAAAAGTTATAGATTGAAGCGAAGAGCAATAATAGAACATATAGGTCATACTCGTTACATTCCCCGTATTGAAGCTACTTAAATCGAGCGATTCAAGCGAAGAGCAACCTCTGAACATACCGTTCATATTCGTTACCTTCGACGTATTGAAGTTGCTTAAATCGAGCGAAGTAAGCGAAGAGCAATTATTGAACATATAGCTCATATTCGTTACCTTCGACGTATTGACACAATCATAAAAGTCGATAGCGGTTATAGTGGATAAGCCGGTAAACATATAACTACAATCCTCATTAAAAACAAACTCGGCCGCGGCGGTATGTATTTCGAGGGTTTCATTATCGCTATCCGCTACCAATCTATAGCTATAATCTTCTGTTGCATTTTCATCATTAGTATCCGATTTCGTGGTAGCAGGGCTCTTGGCAATAAACTTTATTTTTGTCAAGGATTTACCGTTTAAGAAAGAATTCACCGCACTATTGAAACTACTACCCGTAAGCAATTCGCAAAGAGCTACTAATTGAGCAGAGGAATTATCTATGCCTATACTTTTTTTACTTAATACATTATAGCCCGCCATTGTTACATATACCGGTATTGATTTTTCAGTAGCAGCAAATATGCCTAAACCAGTAAACATTCCACTAAAATTAGCATCTTTTCCAAAATCGAAACTACTCAAATCGAGCGATTCAAGCGAAGAGCATTTATTGAACATATAGCTCATACTCGTTACATTCGCCGTATTGAAGCTACTTACATTGAGCGAAGTAAGCGAAAAGCATTTATTAAACATATTGTCCATACTCACTACATTCGCCGTATTGAAGCTGCTTAAATTGAGCGAGGTAAGTTTTTGGCAATCATAGAACATATTGTCCATACTCATTACATTCGCCGTATTGAAACTACTCAAATCGAGCGAGGTAAGAGCAATGCAACCGCTGAACATATAGTCCATAAACATTACATTCGCCGTATTGATACAATTATTAAAGTCTATAGCGGTTATAGCGAATAAGCTGGCAAACATAGAATTACAATCGGCATTAAAAACAAACTCGGACAATGGGGTGGAAATAGTCAGCACATTGTCGGCGAGAGCTATAGTATAATTGGAATCGCTTCGTGTAGCAGGAGTTTCATCAGCAACATTTGCTTCGAAAACAATGGAAGTGGCATTTTCATTACTGTTGACTGTTCTAATAGCACTATTAAATTCAATACCCGTAGGCAACAAACAAGCCTCTTGCAACTCAACAGAAGTGTTATAGTAAACACCTGTCTCGATGCCCTCCTCGACCATTACCGTCTTGGTGGCGGTGTAAACATTTCCAGTAGCTGTTTCTACCATAAACTTCAGCTGGCCATCTTTCGGAATAACGGGCAGGTTGATGTAAATGGAATCCTTGCTTATTGATGCATTGGGATTGGAGATTGTGACATTAACACCCCCACTTATTTGGATGGACGAAATCACGGCATTTGGGGGAAAATCACTAAACTTAGCCTTCAGTATGGCGGTGGAGTGAGTGAAACGAAACGCACCGTTGCTATACACGCCCTTCATATAGGTGGTAGCACCATTCAGCTGGCCGGTTTGTTGGGAAAAATCCATCTCGAAGTTTTCGCCGTCGTAGGCGGGATAGTAGGCTTTGAGGCCATCGGTCAAGGTTACACTTTCGTTTACATTAGCGGTAAATTCCTTGCTACTTTCATTGTATGTAAACGTCACTTCCTCTCCGTCTATAACCGCCGTAAAGGCATCGTCGGCCGACCATGCCAAAGAGAGCGAGCCGTCGGTTTCTTCTGAAAAATCAAGGCGTGTAGCGGCCTGCTCGCTGGGGGTATAGGCCTTTACGCTAATTGTTTTCTGTGCCACTGGCTTTTGCAACGGCTCTATCTGTTGCAATTCGTCGCCGGTGCATGCGGCAAGGGCTATCGCCATCCATCCGCATAGCAATCGGAATATCGTCTTCATGATGCTTTCTTATTATAATTATCCAAGGGGATCATCGGGATACAGAGGAAAACCATTTGGACTTGCCTCAAATCCTTGTTCCACCTCTACCTCAATCACTTCTACTTGCGGTGCTTCGTAGGGCATCTGCTCTTCTTGCTTTGTAAACATACTTTCCATAGTCATTTAGTTGCAATTATAATTATCGGTCACAAAGTTACAAAAACGCCGAAAAACATCAAGAAATCGGGGATTTTTATAGCGAAAATGGTGGCGAAATTGCCAAAAGACGGGAAATACCAATAGCCGCGGGTTTTAAACCCGTGGATAGTCGAAGAGCCATTACACAATTCATGTAGCGTCTGACAGACGCGAAAATGTGGACAGTGTGGACAGTGGACAAACATTGCAACTACTATCTCACTAACCAACCACCGTCGCCACCATGCGCCGCGCACCGCCATAATCGCGGAACTCGCACAGATAGATGCCTTGCCAAGTGCCCAGGTTAAGGCGGCCGTTGGTGATGGGGATGGTGAGCGACACACCCGTCAGCGAGCTCTTGGCATGGCTGGGCATGTCGTCAGAACCCTCGTCGGTATGCAGGTAGTAGGGCTCGTCCTCGCGCACCAAGCGGTTGTAAATCTGCTCCATATCGGCACGCACCGAGGGGTCGTAGTTCTCGTTGATGGAAAGCGCGCAACTGGTGTGTTGCACAAAAAGATTCAGCAACCCCGTCTGAGGAAGCGGAGGCAACTGGGCAAGCACCTCGCCGGTGATAAGGTGAAATCCGCGCTTGCGAGGTTTTAAAGTAAATATGCGTTGTTCAATCATAATGCAAAGTAAGGAAATAAACACGAAAGGAAAAAAGATGCGGGTGCTATTTAAATAGATTCTAAATAACTATTGCAAGTATGCGGAAAAACCGCTATCTTTGCGCCGAAAAATTTTAAGGTAAAAAGAGCCAGATGCGATTGTCGGAACTAAAAACAGGCGAAAAGGCGGTGATTGTCAAAGTATTGGGTCACGGCGGATTCCGCAAGCGGATTGTAGAGATGGGATTCATCAAAGGCAAGGAGGTGGAAGTGATACTGAACGCCCCGCTGAAAGACCCCATCAAATACAAGCTGATGGGCTATGAAATATCCCTGCGCCGACAAGAAGCCGAACGCATAGAGGTGCTGGCCGAGCACGAAGCCTGTCAGCAACCTGCCGCAAGCAACAACGGCAACTCGCTGATTCTGAACGAAGAGGAGGCCGAAAACCGCCTGCAACGGATGGCGATGGACAAGCGGCGCACCATCAACGTGGCGCTGGTGGGAAACCCCAACTGCGGAAAGACATCGCTATTCAACATCGCATCGGGAGCTCACGAGCATGTGGGCAACTATAGCGGCGTGACGGTGGACGCCAAGGAGGGACACTTCAGTTTCGAGGGATACAACTTCCGCATCGTGGACTTGCCCGGCACCTACTCGCTATCGGCCTACTCGCCCGAAGAGCTATACGTGCGCCGACACATCGTGGAAGAGACGCCCGACGTGATTATCAACGTGCTGGACGCATCGAACCTGGAGCGAAACCTATACCTGACCACCCAACTTATCGACATGAACGTGCGCATGGTGATTGCACTGAACATGTTCGACGAGCTGGAGGCAAGCGGAAACACACTGGACTACCAAAACCTGGGCAAGCTGATTGGCGTGCCGATGATTCCTACCGTGAGCCGCTCGGGAAAAGGCATCGAACAGCTGTTCAAGACCATCATACAAATCTACGAAGACGACGAGCAGAACCGTAGCCATAGCCGCCACATACACATCAACCACGGCGCAGAGCTGGAAAGGAGCATCGACGAGGTGAAGCGCGTCATCAGCCACAACGAGAACATCCGACACAAATTCTCTACCCGCTTCCTGGCCATCAAACTGCTGGAAAACGACGCCGAGGTGATGCGCTTCGCAAGCCAGCTGCCCAACGGAAAGGAGATAGCCAGGACGCGCGAACAGGAGGTGCAACGACTGGCCAAAGCCATCAACGAAGATAGCGAACAGGCCATCATGGACGCTAAGTACGGCTTCATATCGGGCGCACTGAAAGAGACCTTTACCGACAACCACCAGAAGCAGGAGAACATCACACCCGTCATCGACTCCATCGTGACGCACCGCATCTGGGGATACCCCATCTTCTTCCTCTTCCTCTACCTGATGTTCCAACTCACCTTCGTGCTGGGCGAATATCCCATGCAAGGCATCGAATGGATTGTGGAGAAAGCGGGCGACCTGCTACGCGCAAACATGGCCGAAGGACCACTAAAGGATATGCTGATAGACGGCGTAGTGGGCGGCGTGGGAGGCGTCATCGTCTTCCTTCCCAACATACTTATATTATACTTCTGCATCTCGCTGATGGAAGACTCGGGATACATGGCGCGAGCCGCCTTCATCATGGACAAAATCATGCATCAGATGGGATTGCACGGCAAGTCGTTCATACCGCTCATCATGGGATTCGGATGCAACGTGCCGGCCATCATGGCATCGCGCACCATCGAAAACCGCAAGAGCCGCCTCATCACCATGCTCATCAATCCGCTGATGTCGTGCAGCGCACGGCTTCCCATCTACCTGGTGATGGTGGGGGCATTCTTCCCCGGTACCGCCAGCATCGTGCTGCTCAGCATCTACGCCATCGGCATCCTGCTGGCCGTAGTCATGGCGCGACTCTTCAGCCGCTTCCTGGTGAAGGGCGACGACACACCCTTCGTAATGGAACTACCACCCTACCGAATGCCTACCATGAAGGCCATCCTGCGCCATACCTGGGAGAAAGGGGCGCAATACCTGCGCAAGATGGGAGGCATCATACTGGTGGCCAGCATCGTTATCTGGGCATTGGGATACTATCCTAACCACCACGGATACAACACCGTAGCCGAACAACAGGAGCACTCGTACATCGGACAGATAGGCAAAGCCATCGAACCGGTCATCGAGCCGCTAGGATTCGACTGGAAGCTGGGCATCGGACTGCTATCGGGCGTAGGAGCAAAAGAACTGGTAGTGAGCACACTGGGCGTGCTCTACACCAACGACACCGAAGCCGAC
The DNA here is from genome assembly GCA_015060685.1 of Mediterranea massiliensis. Classification (GTDB taxonomy): domain Bacteria; phylum Bacteroidota; class Bacteroidia; order Bacteroidales; family Bacteroidaceae; genus Bacteroides; species Bacteroides massiliensis_B. The sequence continues at coordinate 38,729 of SUXZ01000005.1, forward strand.
ACCGTCAGCCTGCGCGAACGCATACCCATCACGACGCTCGTAGCCTTCTGCTACATGGTGTTCGTACTTATCTACTTCCCCTGCATCGCCACACTGGTGGCCATCAAGCAAGAGTCGGGCAGCTGGCGATGGGCCATCTTCGCCGCGCTATACACCACCCTACTGGCGTGGGTCATTGCATTTGCCATCTATCAAATAGGTAGCCTATGGACGTAGCTCGCTGGCAAGAATATACCGTGCTACTCATTTTGGGAATATGCGTAGCAATCATCCTATACAAAACCTATAAAATGGTGCGATGCATCAAGCGGAAAGACAACCCTTGCGAGCAATGTACGGCCATTTGTATACTAAAAAAGCGAAAAAAGTTGCCAAGATAGTTGGTGATTCAAGAAAAAGCACTACCTTTGCATCCGCAAACCCAAATAAAGGGTAAATGGTTCCTTGGATGAGTGGCTTAGTCAGCGGTCTGCAAAACCGTGTACGGCGGTTCGAATCCGCCAGGAACCTCACCGAAAGCTCTCTGCCCACAGAGGGCTTTTTTTGCATAAAACGTAAATTACAAGAACGATATGATAGCTAAAATCGAACAATTGCTACAAGAAGTAGAAGCCTTGACAGCTTCGAATGCAGAAGAATTGGAAGCCTTGCGCATCAAGTACCTCAGTAAGAAGGGCGCCATCAACGAACTGATGGCCGACTTCCGAAACGTGCCCGCCGAACAGAAGAAAGAGGTGGGAATGAAGGTGAACGAACTGAAAAACAAGGCACAAGAGAAAATCAATGCACTGAAAGAGCAGTTCGAAAACCAAGACAACGGATGCGACGACCTGGACCTTACCCGTAGCGCATATCCCGCCAAGCTTGGTACACGCCACCCGCTGACCATCGTGAAGAACGAAATCATCGACATCTTTGCACGATTGGGATTCAGCATCGCCGACGGCCCCGAAGTGGAAGACGACTGGCATGTGTTCTCGTCGATGAACTTTGCCGAAGACCACCCCGCACGCGACATGCAGGATACCTTCTTCATTGAAAGCGGCGAAACAAACGTGGCCAACAACATCATCCTTCGCACCCACACCAGTAGCGTGCAAAGCCGCGTGATGGAGCATACACAACCACCTATCCGCATCATCTGCCCGGGACGTGTGTATCGCAACGAGGCTATCAGCTACCGCGCTCACGCCTTCTTCCACCAGGTAGAGGCGTTGTATGTGGACAAGAACGTGTCGTTCACCGACTTGAAGCAAGTGTTGCTGCTCTTCGCGCAAGAGATGTTCGGACCGGAAACAAAAATCCGCCTGCGTCCGTCATACTTCCCCTTCACCGAGCCAAGTGCCGAAATGGACATCAGCTGTAACATCTGCGGCGGAAAAGGATGCCCCTTCTGTAAAGGTACAGGATGGGTGGAAATCCTGGGTTGCGGCATGGTCGACCCCAACGTATTGGAACTGAACGGCATAGACAGCAAGGTGTATAGCGGATACGCATTGGGTATGGGTATCGAACGCATCACCAACCTGAAGTATCGCGTAAACGACCTCCGTCTATTCTCGGAAAACGACACACGCTTCCTAAAAGAATTCGAAGCTGCGCATTGATTGCTTGCGGCATGAAAGATAAATTAGTTACAACCAGTTATTGCCTCATCATTGCAGCCAATTTCCTCTTCTTCTTTGGATTTTGGCTGCTGATGCCGGTACTCCCCTTCTATCTTCAAGAGGTTTTCGGAGCCAATAAAGCACACATCGGCATGATTTTGTCGTGCTATACCGTGGCGGCTCTTTGCATACGCCCTTTCTCGGGATTCCTGCTCGACACCTTTGCACGCAAGCCGCTATACCTGGTGGCTTACTTCCTCTTTACCAGCATGTTTGGCGGATACCTGCTATCGGGTACCCTTACCTTGTTTATTCTCTTCCGCATCATTCACGGCATCTCCTTCGGCATGACTACCGTAGGCGGAAACACCATTGTGATTGACATTATGCCTGCCTCGCGCCGAGGCGAAGGGTTGGGATACTACGGCTTGTCGAACAACATCGCTATGTCTATCGGCCCGATGACGGGATTGTTTCTACACGAAGCAGGGGCATCCTATACGCTTATCTTCTGTTGCTCGCTGGCCGCCTGCTTGTTAGGTTTCCTCTGCGCTACAATGGTAAAAACGCCCTATAAAGCACCCGTGAAACGCGAACCTGTTTCGCTGGACAGATTCATCTTGCTGAAGGGTATCCCTGCCGGCATCAGCCTGCTGCTACTATCCATCCCCTATGGCATGACCACCAACTATGTGGCGATGTATGCACAACAAATCGGCATGGATGCGCCTACGGGATTCTTCTTTACCTTCATGGCTATCGGCATGGCGGTTTCGCGCTTGATGTCGGGAAGGCAAGTGGATAGAGGAAAGATTACACAAGTCATTCAAGCCGGTCTTTACCTGGTGGTTATCAGTTTCTTCCTGCTATCGGCGTGCGTTTATGTCATTCAATGGAACCCTGCCGCATGCGTCGTGTTGTTTTACATCATCTCGCTGATGCTGGGCATCGGATTCGGCATCATGTTTCCGGCATACAACACACTGTTTGTAAACCTTGCACCGAATAGTCAGCGCGGCACGGCCACCAGCACTTACCTCACCTCGTGGGACGTAGGTATCGGCATCGGCATGATAGGCGGCGGATACATTGCCGAAATCAGTACGTTCGACAAAGCCTACCTGGCGGGGGCTTGCCTCACGGTTGTTTCTCTATTCTATTTCCACCATAAGGTAGCACCGCATTTTCACACCAACCGACTGAGATAAGCATGAGAAAGAAAGAACGATACGAACAGATACTTGACTGGTTTAGGAAAGAGATGCCCATAGCCGAAACGGAGCTTCACTACGAAAATCCTTTCCAGCTTCTCATTGCCGTTATCCTTTCGGCGCAATGCACCGACAAGCGGGTTAACCTTACTACGCCTCGTCTGTTCAAGGATTTCCCCACACCCAAGGCGTTGGCGGAAGCCACCTCGGAAGAGATTTTCCCCTATATCAGCAACATCTCCTATCCCAACAACAAGGCCAAGCACTTGGTGGGCATGGCGAAGATGCTGGTAGAGAGATTCGACGGCGAAGTACCCCACACGCTGGAGGAACTTACACAACTGCCCGGTGTAGGGCGGAAAACGGCCAACGTAATGCAATCGGTGGTATGGGGAAAAGCAGCTATGCCGGTAGATACACACGTCTTCCGCGTCAGTCATCGCTTAGGATTGGTATCCAAGCAACACACCACCCCCTATAGCGTAGAGAAAGAACTGATGAAGCACATACCCGAAGAGGAGATTCCCATTGCCCATCACTGGCTTATCCTGCACGGACGCTACACATGCAAAAGCCGCACCCCCCTATGCGAGAAGTGCGGCCTACAAACGTTGTGCAATTATTATAGAACTAAAAAATGATAGTATAGCGTTTAGTTAAGTCTGTCTGTTATTTTTGTACGAAAGCCCTTTCAAGATTTTGCGACACGTTAATCATAAAGTCGCCCATCTTTTCCAATTCGCTTACCACATCCATGTAGTAAACACTTGTCTGATAATTCTTTCCATTATTGTCTATTTCTTCAATCTCTGCATCACGCAGATTGTTTCGCATCTGATTGATGCGGTCTTCGGCATTGTAGGCATTCGAAATCTCTTCCAAGTTGCCTTTGTGTGCCGCCTCGAGGTTGGCAATCATTACGTTGTATGAATTATCCACCTCATCTACCATACCCATCAGCTTGCTTATGGTAGCCTCGTCGAAATGCTTCTTATGAAGGTTTCTTCTCGACAAGATACGACTGATGCTTTCGCCCGAATCGCCAAGCGATTCAAGTTCGCCGATAATCTTGTACATCGCCTTAATCCTTGCCGATGTTTCGGCACTGATGTCTCCCACCGATACGGCATTCAGGAAGGCGGCAATCTCGTACTCGATTCTATCTGAAATCTCTTCATACTTAACCAGCTTTTGACGAAGCTCTTCGAACTTATCCAAATCGGTTTCCTTAATAGCTTCCTTGGCATATCCAAGTCCTTTGCGTGAGATTTGTGCAAAATGGATAATCTCCAGGAAGGCTTGCTCGGTAGCCAACTCGGGGGTAGCCAATGGGCCGGCAGAAATATACTTCAGACGGAACACTTCGCTTTCCTGATTCTTCGGTGCCTTGATAATCCATACAACAGCCTTTTCGATGTACTTGATAAACCATACCAATATCAAGGTGTTGATGGTGTTGAAAAGGGTGTGAAGCATGGAAAGACCATACAACGCAGCTGTTCCTTCTACCGTATTAGGACCGCTTACAACAAAGCCTTCGGCCGACGGATTGGGTAAGCCGAAGCATTCAATAATGCCACCTACCAACATAAGGAATGGCTTGAAGAAAACCAACGCCCAAATTACACCGAACACATTGAAGATGGTGTGCGACAAAGCTGCTCGCTTGGCTTGTGTGTTACCTACCGATGCGGCGATATTTGCGGTGATGGTTGTACCGATGTTTTCGCCAAGTACCATTGCACAAGCCATATTAAATGGTATCCATCCCATGCTGAGCATGATGAGCGTAATGGCCATTGTAGCCGATGAAGATTGCAAGACAAGGGTAAGCACCGTACCGAATGCCAAGAATATCAGTACCGAGCCGAATCCATGTCCCGACCATGTCTTGACAAAATCCAACACCTCGGGTGTTTCGTTCAAATCGGGCACCGACTCTTTCATGAATGACAATCCTAAGAACAGCAAGCAGAAGCCTACTATAAGCTCACCGATGTTCTGACGTTGGTTCTTCTTCGAGTTAGAAAACAAGAAACCAAACAACATCAACGGCACGGCAAGAATTGAAATGTCGGCTTTAAACCCTAACCATGCTACAAGCCAGGCGGTTACCGTAGTACCGATATTTGCACCCATAATAACACCGATGGCTTGGGCCAATGTCAGCAAACCGGCATTAACAAAGCTTACTACCATCACCGTAGTAGCCGATGACGATTGGATGATGGATGTTATGCCAAGTCCAGTCAATACTCCCTTTAAAGGATTGGAAGTCATTACGGAAAGTAAGCCGCGCAATCTATCGCCTGCCGCCTTTTGTAAGCCTGAACTCATTAAATTCATTCCGTAAAGGAACATGCCCAACGCTCCTAAAAGCGTGAAAATCTGAAAAAATTCCATATAATTTATAATTGAATAAATGTAGGGGGATTTTGCCTGTTATCAAAGCAGCTGAACCACTCTTCCCATCTCGTATTCGCGCATCTGTCCGCAAAGCACATAGTGATGAGGGACATACTCGTATAAATAGAGATAGGCCTTTTCCGAGGCAGGATTGTAATAAATATCCAGTTTTAACGAATTGCCTTCACCGGCTTTCGACAAATCGATACCTTCGGGATTGGAGGCTACAGCCAACGTAAGCATTGCCTTTGCATTTGGTGCGAAATAGTGCTCTTTCTTGAAAAATTCCTCACCGGTTTCTGTATCCATATAACCGCTTTTCAACACGAAGAAAAGAAATGCTCCCAAAACAATCAGGATAAAGCTGGCTAAGTTTACGTTAGTACCCAACGACAATGACATGAGTATAATGCCCACAACAATGAGCGAGATAGCTATAACGCTATCTTTTACAGAGCGAACTCTGATAAATCTATTTTCCATTTGTATTTTATCATTTAGTTTTATATTATGTGTATCCGTGCAGGATTAGTGCACAATAATCCATTGCAACACACTTCGGCGAAGGGTGTTGTTATCAAGGGAAACAACAAAAACTAAATAACAAGTTTACCAAAACTGATCAGTTTATGAACAGCTCTGATAAAATGGGCATCTAAAAATAAGGATTGGTATTGATGATAATTCAGGATGCCGGTACAAGGTATCTTTCCGGCTTTCAGACATTCGAAATTGAAACGATAGGATTGGCAACACCTCTTGCCATTGACTTGCAGACGTATGCCGTTTGAACAGGAGTATGTTCGAGGGAAACAGATTTCTGCATCAAAAGCCGAGACATCGGCACCATTCAGCAGACAAGTTTCCACATTTACGTTGAGGTGATTGGCTAAAAACTCTTCACACGATGCAGCATTGCCCTTTGCCTCGAACAAGGCAACCAGCGCCACTATTGCTAACAAGTATTTAAGTATCGTTTTCACAAATTATATTCTGTTCGTCTCAACGGGGGACAAATATAGAGAAAAGACGAGAAATGCTAAAATAAATCCGCCATTATTTAACAATATTTGCATAGCGACTTCTACCCGATAAAAGCAATTCATCAGCCGAAAGATTGATTTCTTCTTCTTTCGTTAGATTTTTCCAGAGATAATTCATAACTTTGCGGCAAAAGTGCGAATTATATAACATTTTATTAAAATAATAGAGATTATGACAATTGATCAATTCAACTTTGCCGGTAAGAAGGCATTCGTTCGTGTGGACTTCAACGTGCCCCTGGACGAGAATTTCAACATTACTGATGACACTCGTATCCGTGCCGCGTTGCCTACTTTGAAAAAGATTTTGGCCGATGGCGGTAGCTTGATTATTGGTTCTCACTTGGGTCGTCCAAAAGGTGTAGCCGAGAAGTTCTCTTTGAAGCATATCTTGAACCACGTATCAGAAAAGTTGGGTGTACCCGTACAATTTGCTAACGATTGCATGGGCGAAGAAGCCGCTCAAAAGTCGGCCGCTTTGAAACCAGGCGAAGTATTGTTGCTTGAAAACCTCCGTTTCTACGCCGAAGAAGAAGGCAAGCCACGCGGTTTGGCCGAAGATGCTACCGACGAAGAAAAGAAAGCTGCTAAAGCTGCCGTTAAGGAAAGCCAAAAGGAATTTACCAAGAAATTGGCTTCATATGCAGATTGCTATGTAAACGATGCTTTCGGTACCGCTCACCGCGCTCACGCTTCTACAGCTTTGATTGCCGCTTACTTCGACAAGGACAACAAGATGTTCGGTTACTTGATGGAGAAGGAAGTAAAGGCTGTTGATAAGGTATTGAACGATATCCAACGTCCTTTTACCGCTATCATGGGTGGTTCGAAGGTTTCTTCTAAGATTGATATCATCGAAAACTTGCTGAACAAGGTAGACAACCTGATTATCGCCGGTGGTATGACTTACACCTTCATGAAGGCTCAAGGCGGTAAGATTGGTATCTCTATCTGCGAAGACGACAAACTTGACTTGGCTCTCGACCTCTTGAAGAAGGCTGAAGAAAAGGGCGTAAACTTGGTATTGGCCGTTGACTCTAAGGTTGCCGATGCATTCTCTAACGACGCCAACACTCAAATCTGTCCTTCAAACGATATTCCTGACGGTTGGGAAGGTCTTGACATCGGTCCTAAGACTATGGAAATGTTTGCCGACGTTATCAAGGGTAGCAAGACTATTCTTTGGAACGGTCCTACAGGTGTATTCGAATTCGACAACTTTACTCACGGCTCACGTGCTGTAGGCGAAGCTATCGTAGAAGCTACCAAGAACGGTGCTTTCTCACTTGTAGGTGGTGGCGACTCTGTAGCTTGTGTAAACAAGTTCGGTTTGGCTAATGGCGTATCTTACGTTTCTACAGGTGGTGGTGCTTTGCTCGAAGCCATCGAAGGAAAAGTATTGCCGGGTATTGCCGCAATCAACGAATAATTATCACCTTACACATAGAAGCAGCTCTCATCTTGAGGGCTGCTTTCTTTTTATCTTTATCATCCCAATATGCGTAGATTTATCCTTTCCATAGTTTGTTGCCTGGCTACACTTACCTATGCACAAACATCGCTTGGCGAACAAGCCAAACAAGATATTGTACAAAAAACAACCTTTGGCGGATATGTCATTGGTAAAGCCGGCTTCAACGACCAAGAAGGCAAGACACACAGTAGTTTCGACTTACGCCTTGCCCGTGTGTATGTAAACGGTCAGGTACTCGACTTTAAATATCGTTTGCAGATGGAGGTAAACGGAGTTGCCGGTACAAGTCAGGAGAAAGGCCCACGCATTGTGGATGCTTACGGCGAGTGGGTGAAGTATCCCTTCTTCCAAGTGCGCTTCGGACAATTCAAGCGTGCTTTCACGTTCGAGAATCCCATGAATCCGTGGGACATCGGCTTCGGTGGATATTCCCAACTTACCGACAAGTTAGCCGGCATGAACGACCGCATCGGCGAGCATAGTAGCGGTGGACGCGATATTGGCTTGCAAATTCAGGGCGACTTGCTTCCTATCGGCAACGACCGGCACAACTTCCTACACTATCAAGTGGGAATCTATAACGGACAAGGCATCAACCATGCCGATGCGAATAATCGGAAAGACTTGATTGGTGGCCTCTATATCTATCCCATCAAGAATTTGGCTATCGGTGCTTTTGGATGGAATGGTTCGTACACTAAAAGCAATGTTACAACCGACCGCAACCGCCTTGCTTTCGGTTTGAAGTATGAAGCCGATTGGAGTGTACGCGCCGAATATGCAAGTAGCGAAGGACATAAGATTTCCAACTACAATGCCGATGGTACGGTTAGTGGAAGCGATAAGGCAGATGCCTGGTACATCGCCGTTGGCGCACCTCTTAACAACAAATGCAAGGTATATGCCAAATGGGATGTGTATCGCGAAGCCAAGGAATGGGGAAACATGAAGAGTCTTTACTGCCTCAGCGCTAACTACTACTTCTTTAAGAACTTGAAACTTCAAGCCAATTATAGCTATACGCGCGACAAGAGCAATGCACTTGACGGACATTACAATACGTTCGACATACAACTATATTGGCGTTTCTAATCAATAACAGTTATAACAGATAACAGTTATTTTTCGTTTGTTTCCGTACATCCGAATCAATAATTCAATGTCAGTTCTTTCATCAGCGCCATGTCGGTTGTGGTTATGCCACGCTCTTTCAACAGCTGCATGTCCTTATTGAACATTTCGATGAATTCTTGGCGTTGGTTACACAATTGTGCGGCTTGTCGATAGTGGCCTGTTGCTTCGCTTACTTTTCCCATTACCCAAGCCACGTGTCCGGCATTCAAGTAGTCGGAAGCATCGGCTTGCATTTGCAATACACGGGCACAATACTCGCTTGCACGTTCGTAGTTGCCTTTCAAGAAGTTACACCACGCCAATGCACGCAAAATCTTCGGATTGTCGGCATCAAGATAATCGGCTTTAATCAAGTATTCCAACGCAACTTTATATTCCGCCATGTTGGCATAACAAGCCGCTATCTGCAACATGAGTTGTATATTTTCGGGCTCTATCTCTTCTATTTGCCGGTAATAGCCAATGGCCTGTTCATAATCTTCACTCATCCGACAACAGATAGCCATCTGCCGCAATGTCCATATATGGCCTGGTTGAATCAAATCGGCATGCTTGTAAGTATCAAGTGCACTCAAATATGCTTCCATCTTTTGATCGCAATATGCATAACGTCGGTAGAAATCGGCATTGATGTATGACTTTTTCACCCCTTTAAAACCAAGTAACAAGAAATCATATACTTCGCTTGCTTCTGCGTATTTCTCTAATTGGAATAGTGTATCGGCAAGTTGTCTCTGATATTCGGATGTTTCCAACAAATCGCGGAAGAAGGGAAGGCTATGCAAAGCAATTTCTTGTGCAAACGGATCTTTGAACTCTGCTCTTCGAGGATGAAGTTTGAAGAAGCGGTAGAGGTCGTGTATATAGGTATTGCTGATGACTTCGGGTTGTTCGATATAGTTTTTCAATCCTTTCAGCCGTTGTTCGTCTTCAAGCATATCGGCACCTTGGTCGGTAAGTTGGGAAAAGAGTTGCTCCCTACCCTCTTTGGGCATCATGTTCATGGTGAAGCAAAGCGAATACTTGTCGCTATTGCAAAACATGCCCGAGTGCAAAAGCAAGGTAAGCAAGTTGTTTTCGCCCTTTCCATCCAATCCGAAGATGGATACAACACTTGAATGAGCATGATCAAAAGGCAAGAACCAATTAGACAATTCGTGGAAGAAGGGATAGGATTTGAGTTGCGAAAAGGTACTTAGATATACATCCGCCCCGGCTTGTTGCAACTCGCCCATCTCGCGTATCTTATCCTCGAACTTCGCGTCGGGTTGCTTTTGCCAATCGGGATTCAGTTCATCATCGTTTTCATCTGATTTATGCCCGAAGATATTAAGCTGATTGGCATTCTTAATCATCTCCGGTATAATCTCTTCGCGCATCTTCTTGTCCACCTTGTCGGTGTTTTGAGCACGCAAAAGTTGTATATAAACGGTGTTTAGCCTACCGGCTATGCGATTGTCGAAGATGGTGGATAGAGGAATCAATGCATCGGCATGCAAGGCCACTTGCTTGGGCGAAACAATAGCCACCAAGGCAACTCCCACCAACGCCCGTTGAGCAATGCGTGTATCCTTGTGGCGGCAAATCTCGGCCAATAGCGATAGCTTCATGGCATCTACGCATTGCATCAGGCTTAATGTGAGGGCACTGACTATCAAGCATTGGTCGTTCGGTTGAATGGTTTCGCTTTCGAAAAAACGTTGATATTGCGCATGTTCTTCCACCGTCCATCCGCTATTACACCAGGTGCTGATGAAAAGGTTGCGGGCGGCTTGTTCGTGCTTTTGCAATATCTGTTGCTGGTTTTGTGAAGGCATCAGTTGGCATACGGCCAACTCGTCGGAGAAGTCGGTCAGCACACGAATCTGCTCTTCCAACCATGCACTACTTTTACCGCTCATCAACTTGCGTTGAATGTGGTAGTAGCTGTTTCCTACCTGATCCAATTGCCATAAGTGTGTTTGTTCGAGCAACATCTTAAGCATGTCTTTCAGTTGTCCGAACAGGTGTGCACGGTTTTCATCGGCCACCCCCTGACTCATGTATTGAAGCATGTAGCGATAGGATGTACGCACTTCGTCGAGTTTGGCGGAAAGGCGATAGAGTTTGGAGTCTTGCAAGATGGCATCCAATTGCACCATGGCCTCCAACAAACGGTTGTTTTTTAACAGAAGGCTTATCTGCTTGTACTGACTTTCTATCTCTTTTTTGTTCATAATGCCTTAAAAATTGAGTAATTCGCGATACAGACGTTGAACAGGCAATCCCATCACATTGAAGTAACTGCCCGAAATATTCTCCACACCAATGTATCCTATCCACTCCTGCACGCCGTATGCACCGGCCTTGTCCATTGGTTGGTAGGTATCTACATAATAAACAATCTCTTCGTCGGTAAGGTTTGCAAAGCACACTTCGGTACCTACTGAAAAGCTATGCTGACGTGTAGCGGTGGTGATGGTGACGCCGGTAAACACTTGATGTGTGTGTCCGGAGAGTTGGCGTAGCATCTCGATTGCACCGAATCTGTTCCGTGGTTTTCCCAATACCATTCCGTCCATCCACACAATGGTATCGGCGGTAATCATCAATTCGTCGGGTTGCAACAAGGTTTTGTAGGCATCGGCTTTGATTTTCGAAATGAACAAAGGGATGTCGGCACCTTGCAACGTTTCGGGATACGATTCGTCTACATCGGGCAGGGTGCGTACTTCATAATCCACGCCAAGGCCGGCAAGCAACTCCTTCCTACGAGGCGAGTTACTGGCCAATATGATGCGATATTTCTTTAAATTGTCGAGCACTTAGGATATTGAGAATTTAGAATTAATAGTTACCATCCGAAAGCTTTTTCATCGGCCATCCAAAGGCCGTTTGCCTTGAGATATTGCTCTACAATGTCGCGTCCGCATCCATATCCGCCCTCGGCATGCGAAATGTATTTCGCAATGGCTTTTACCTCCGGACAAGCATCCTTGGGACAACAAGGCAGGCCGCAAACACGCATAATCTCCACATCGGGGATATCGTCGCCCACATAAAGAATCTCTTCATCGGTCAGCCCGTGGCGAGTGCGGAAGTCGTGATAATCCTTCAACTTGATGGACGAACCTAAATAGATGTCCTCGGCCGGTATTCCCAACGACAGAAAGCGCTTGCGCACGGCTTCAGTCTTTCCACCGGTAATGATGGCCAACTTCACGCCCAACTTTGCGGCCAGATGAATGGAATAGCCATCCTTGATGTTGACGGTACGCATGGGCTCGCCCTCTACGCTCATTGGTATTACGTTGGCGCTCAGCACGCCATCTACGTCGAACGCCAATGCTTTTATCTTGGTTAAATCGTAATTGATTGTACTCACTTAAATATAAATTAGAAGTTAAACTATTGGCTATTGTCTTCTTGTATGCTTTCACTTAATTGGCGGTAGATGTGTTGCAGATGGGGCATATCGCCCAATAGTTGCAGATGTGCATCCATCACCTCGCGATCGTTTCGTGCGGCCGGCCCTGTCTGTGCCTGACGGGGTGCAAGCTGATGCACCTTCTTTGCCGTTTCGTCTATCAGCGGCAAGATGGCCTCGAAAGGCAATCCCCATTTGCTAAGCAGCTCGTCGGCCAAGGCATACATGTGGTTGGTGAAGTTGCACGCAAAAACGGCCGCCAAGTGCAGATGTTTGCGTTGTTCGGATGTAGCCCGATACACCTTGTCGGTCAGCCTATGCGCCATGTAATCGAGTATTGCCGAATCGCCTTCGTGATTCACCTCGATAAAGAGCGGTATCTGCTTGAAATCCACCTCGCGATGCTTGCTGAAGGTTTGCAACGGATAAATCACTCCATATCGTTCGGCATGGCCTTCCCACACTTGCATGGGTATGCTACCGGCCGTATGTAGCCATAAGGCATCGGGATTGGCTTTCGTCAAGCGGGGTATCAGTTGCAACAAGGCATCGTCCTTCAAGGCACAGATGTATATCCCTGCCTTTCCGCTCAGTTCATCCAAGTTGGTAGTAAAGTCGGCCTCAACCGCCTCGGCCAAATCCTTGGCCGATTTTTCGGTGCGGCTATATACTTGCAACACGTTGTAGCCATTGGCATATAGTGCCTTGGCCAAGTGCGTAGCAAGATTTCCGGCTCCCACCATCACCACATCCATATCCGCAACCGGCTTGTTCATTTACTTGCCTCCGTATTTGTTCAAGTGAATCTTATCCCATTGCAAATGCTCTTCATTGAAGGGCTTGCGTTCCATGCCTTTGTGTCCGATAGCCACGATGTTAAGCACTTGTAGTTGCAAGGGGATGTCGAGCACGCCGTGCACATACTCACCGCTATCGGTGCCGTTGGCGGTAAATCGTTCGCGCACTTGCACCCAGCAACTTCCCAAGCCTAAATCTTCGGCTTGCAACTGGATATAGATAGAAGCGATAGAGGCATCTTCAATCCACACATCGCTTGCCAACGGATCGGCACAAACCACGATAGCCAAGGCCGCATCGGCAATAAATTGCGATGCCTGTTCTTTACACAACGACAACTTCTTCAAGGTTTCCTTGTCGTCCACCAAGATAAATTGCCATGCATTGCTACGTTTCGATGTAGGTGCCATCAACGCCGCCTTCATCAACTCTACCACTTGCTCTTGGGTCAACTCTTCGTCGGTAAACTTTCGCATACTGCGACGAGTCTTTATCAATTCTGAAAAACTATTCATATGCAAATATATTTGTGAACAAAGATAGTGCAAGACGAATGAAATGCCAAATTTATTTGAGCATTTCTGAGGCATAGTCTATCAAATAAAAAAATTGTGCAAAATAACAGAAAGACGAAAAATACTTTTGCAAGCCAAATATATTTAGAGAGGAAGCTGTATTGGTTATAGCATAAACCCAATTACAAGCACCTTGTTATTTAGAAATATAGTAATCCATTTTCTACATTCCAAGGACTTATGCATATACACATCTTGAAAACATTGAAAAAAAAGCGATAATAAACAATCTCATTCTCATAAAACAATATTATTCTTAATCCTATCCAAAAAATTAAAATCAGAACTAACAATTTCTGTATAGTCTGCAATAAGAGGCGAACAAGGGAACTCTATTTCAAAAAGATAATCTGTATCTTTCTTCAATAAATCATACCATGTTTTCCCCTTGATACGACTAGGATCTAGATAACATGGAGGTATTTTATTAATTTGAACAACATGAAGATTACTCTTTAAATATGGAAGTTTTTCTAAGAAATCTGAAGTATTCATTAAAAAATCCATACTCATATTTCTCACATAAAAGCCATTACAATTCATTTCAAATAAGTCAAATGATTCTTTTTCCCATTCACAACCCATTATTTGATAGTTTATTCCCCAAACATAATGATATGACCTATCTAATAACTGATTCAAAATATCAATTGTAGGAAAATCCAAAATCATATGATAATGACCTTTATAGATTTCCTTTATCTGATTTACTTTTATACCCATATTTTATTTGTTAAAATCACAAGTGTCCACTAAAAATATCATTATTTGTTTCATAATTCTTATCTAGAAGGATATTCAAATAAAACTTTATAATTATTTCTATAATTGAATACACAATCTAAGGTATCATTTAATATTGAGCCATCTTCTTTATAAATAATATGCTTTTCTTTTTTGAGTATTTGATTATTTATTGAATACAAAGATTCTTCTCTTAAAATTCCTTCATAACAAATACTATTAAAAAAGTTTGAAATTCGTTTATAAGCTACAAGTTTCCTATTAGAATCATAATATTGTATATAAACATTTAAGAAATCTCCAGATTCTCCTTCTATAGTTTCTTTAATGACACAAATTTCATCAGATTCATATTGTACATTAACAACGTCCGTATAACATTCATTCAATATTCTATCACCTTCTTCTATGTAGTACTGATAATTCTTTGACATACAACTATTAGATAGAAACACACAAAACAACAAAACACCATTTGTCAATACATAGTTCCTATTTGTTGTGTTTAAATAGGTAATAAAAGATTTTATCATCATGATATTTGATTTAATTAAAATAATCCACTAAAATTTTTCTTATATAGACAATAACACTTTGACAAAGATAGAAAAAAAATAGAAGATAGTACAAAACAAATCAAATGTTATTTATCCCAATATACATACAATCGTTATAATTCGTTTTTCCTCTCTTATTCACGCACAAAATCCTTCTCACAAACAAAAAAACATTTACCCTTAAGGGAAAATTAATTTAGCCTTAAGGGAAAAACAAATTAGCCTTAAATAAAAAACAATTTAGGCTATCGTGCGTTTAGTTGTTCAAACATAAAAACTAAATAGTATGAAACAAATGCTTGCCACATTATTGGCCGTGCTCGTTGCAACCGTGTGCAACGGACAAGACATCACGGTGAAGGGACACGTAAAAGATGCCTCAGGATTGGAGGTCATCGGCGCCAATATCATTGAGAAAGGAAATCCTACAAACGGCACAACCAGCGATTTGGAGGGAAACTTCACGCTGACGGTGCCCGATGGCGCCACTTTGGCGGTATCGTTCATAGGCTACGTCACACAAGAGGTAAAGGCCGCACCAACGATGGTGATAACGCTACAAGACGACTCGGAGTTGTTGGACGAAGTAGTGGTAATAGGATATGGTACCGCACGCAAGGACGACTTGACCGGTTCGGTCAGTGCCATCAAGCCCGATGACATGAACAAAGGGCTTAACACCAGCGCACAAGACATGATGAGCGGAAAAATAGCCGGCGTAAACGTGCAATCCAACGGAGGCACACCGGGTGGAGGGGCCACCATACGCATCCGAGGCGGCTCGTCGCTAAACGCAAGCAACGATCCGCTGATTGTAATCGACGGATTACCAATGGATAGCTATGGCATGGAGGGGAACAACAACCCGCTTTCGCTGGTAAACCCTGCCGACATCGAAAGCTTCACCGTATTGAAGGATGCATCGGCCACCGCCATCTATGGTAGCCGCGCATCGAACGGAGTGATTCTGATTACTACCAAACGTGGACGCACAGGAGGCAAAACCTCATTAAGTTACAACGGAAACATCTCATTCTCTACGGTTAAGAAAAAACTGGATGTACTGAACACAAACGAATACATCGACTTCATGGAGAAGGCCTTCGGCTATACACACGAAGAGTTTTTGGCCAGCCCCGAGTATGCCGCATTGGGATGGAGGGATGCAGAAGGCAACCAACACCTGGCCGATACCGATTGGCAAAATCAGATTTTCCGCACGGTGGTAAACACCGACCATAACCTCACCCTCTCGGGTAGCGTTTGGCAAGTGCCCTACCGCGTATCGGTGGGATACACCATACAGAATGGCATATTGGAGGGAAGCGACTTTGAACGACTGACCGGAAGCATGAACCTGTCGCCCACCCTACTGGACAACCACCTGAAGCTGAAAATCAACTTGAAAGGCATGTACTCGGAAACATCGAACACCGATGCAGGTGCCGTAATAGGAAACGCCATATCAATGGATCCTACCAAGCCGATAAGGGCCACACATTCGGAGTTTTACAACAAGAACTATGCCGGATATTGGCAATGGCCCATCCAGGTAAACCGCAACGACAACGAATGGCGCTATGGTGTAAATACTTTGGCACCGGCCAATCCCGTATCCATGGTGAATCTGGCAAGTGACAAAGGACGAAGCCAAAGGTGGATGGGAAACATAGAAGCAACCTACCAGATTCATGGCTTGGAAGACTTAAGCCTACACCTAAATATGGGTATGGATTTAGGACAGGGAAAAAGCCGACGCAACAAGTCGCCCTATTACTACGATAGCGGCGTGTATTACTATGGCAACCGTGGATGGAATAGCATGCGCACAAGCAACCACACGCTGAGTCTCTACACCCAATATATGAAGCAATTGGATAAAAACCAACACATTGATGCCATGGTGGGATACGAGTGGCAACACTTCCACATCCGCACCGACTACTTCTATAGCGGACGCTACCCTGATAGCAACTTGGATGAAGGCCTGGCCGGTACGTTGTACAATCCATCGGAAAATACCTTGTACAAGAGTGAAAACTATTTGGTTTCTTTCTTCGGGCGAGTAAACTATTCGCTAATGAACCGCTACTTACTGACATTCACCTTGCGCAACGACGGTTCATCCAGATTCAACAAAGGCCATCGATGGGGAGTATTTCCATCCGTAGCATTGGCTTGGAAGATGAGCGAGGAAAACTTTCTGAAGGATTGGGAGGCATTGGACGAGTTGAAACTTCGTTTGGGATATGGTGTTACGGGACAACAAGAGGGTATTGGCGATTACACTTACTTTGCCACCTATACACCCAACTCGCAAGGAGCCTACTATCCGGCCATTGGCGAAGGCATTACCTATCGTCCGGCGGCCTACAACAAGGAACTGACTTGGGAGAAGACGGCTACCTTCAATGCCGGCATCGACTTTTCGTTCTTCAATAACCGACTCAGTGGTAGTGTGGATTACTACTACCGCAAAACCAAAGATTTGATAAACAATGTATATGTGTCGGCCGGTAGCAACTTCTCGGCCATGGTGGTAAGCAACATCGGTTCGCTACACAACCAAGGAATGGAATTGGCCTTAACATGGCGCCCTATACAAAACAACGATTGGTATTGGGAATTGGGGTATAACCTGACCTACAATATGAACCAGATAGACGAGTTGCTTGCCAACAAGGGCGACGACTATACCATACAATATGGTGGGGCGGCCGTGGGTACGGCAAACGGTGAATACATCAAAGGTTGGCGCAAGGGGCACTCGGCATCGGCCTATTACACTTACCAGCAGGTGTACGACGAGCAAGGATTGCCCATACAAGGGAAGTTTGTAGATAGAAACAAGGATGGCATCATCAATAGTGACGACCGATACTTCTATAAACAGGCCGATGCAAAGGTGCTGATGGGATTCACCTCGAAAGTAACCTACAAGCAATGGGATTTGGGCATTTCGATGCGGGCAAGCCTGGGCAACTATGTGTACAATGCGGTAGAGGCTTCGCGCTCCAACCTATCGGCATCAAACCTATATGCCGGAGAGGCCTTCCACAACGTAGCCACCATGGCGATAAAAAAAGGATGGCAAGAGGTGACGGGCATGGATGCCTTGAGCGACTACTTTATCCAAAATGGCGCTTTCCTAAAATTGGATAACATCACCTTGGGATATAGTTTCGACAAGCCCTTTGGACTTCCCCTAAGCGGGCGCGCCTATATGACGGCTCAAAACATCTTTACCATCACGGGATATAAAGGACTTGACCCCGAAGTGAATGGCGGATACGACGGAAACATCTACCCACGGCCGTTTACAGGTATCATGGGAATCAGTTTAAACTTCTAAAACAAGATAATATATGAAACGAAAGGATATCATCAACACACTATGTGGGGTGGCGTGCATAGCAGGTGGATTAACGGCTTGCACCAACGATTTGAATGTAACGCCCATCAATCCTCAACAAACAATGGAGTACAACCAGGATGCCGTGTTCAATAAAATATATGCCAGCTTTTGCCTCACGGGACAAACGGGGCCGGCAGGTAATGGCGATGTGCCGGGCGACGAGGGGCAATCGGAGTTCTTCCGCATGATGTGGTACCTGAACGAGTTTACCACAGACGAAGCACATTGGGTGTGGGCCACCGATGCCGGTGTGCCCGACTTATTACACAACAACTATGGCGAAAGCAATGCCTTCAGTAGCGGCATGTACTACCGCCTGTATTTCACCATCACCCTATGCAATTTCTTCCTTGAGCAAGCCACCGGCACCGATGCCGCAACCTTGATGCAACGGGCCGAGGTGCGCTTTATCCGTGCGCTGAATTACATGTATGTGATGGATTTGTATGGCAACGCGGCCTTCACTACACGCGTAAGTGCCGAGCTGCCCATCCGCTATACTCGGAAAGAGTATTTCGACTTCATTGAGACTGAATTAAAAGAGATAGAAAACGATATGGCCATGCCCGGTGGAAACAGCTATGGACGTGTAGATAGGGTTGCCGCATGGCTCATCTTGTCGCGCCTTTACCTGAATGCCGAAGTCTATACCGGCATCGCCCGTTGGAATGATGCACTGACCTATGCCGATAAAGTAATAAAGAACGGCTATTATCACCTGAACGAAACAGGTGCCATCAACCCCGTTACGGGCGAGGTGTATTCGCCCTACCAGATGCTGTTTCTGGCGGATAACAACGAGACAGATGCCCGCTACGAGGCCATCCTTCCGGTGATAAACGACGGTGTGAATACAAATAGCTACGGAGGAATGAACTTCCTTGTGCTATCTACCTATAGCAGTGTGATGAACAACTACGTGCCCTCGGGCACCGACACCAGTTGGGGAAAAGGCACGCGGGTAAGGAGTTCGTTGGTAAGCCGTTTTTTTGATGAAGATGCACCGCAAACAACCAGCATCCAAGTAATGACCGACGCCGCCAACGACGATCGTGCACTTTTCTATAGCGAAGGATATAGCCAGCGAATTGAGAATGAAGGCGACATTAATGCCGGATTCAGTTGCGTGAAGTTTCGCAATGTGCGAAGCGACGGTCAACCCAACCGCGTGATTACGTTTGTAAACACCGACCTCTTCTTGCTACGCATGGCCGAGGCCTACCTGACTTATGCCGAGGCCTCTACCCGATTGAACGGGCCTAACGAGGATGCTGCATCGAAGATAAATGCCGTACGCACTCGGGCCAACTGCCGAACAAACTCGGTGTATTCACTGAACGAAATCCGTGACGAGTGGAGTCGTGAGTTTTGGTTTGAAGGTAGAAGACGCATGGATCTTATCCGATTCGGGTGCTATGGCGGACAAAGCGACTACCGATGGGAATGGATGGGAGGCACCTTGGAAGGTACACCCTTCGGTGCCTATATGAATATCTTTGCCCTTCCGGCAAATGAATTGGAAAACAACCTCAACTTGAAACAGAATGAAGGATACTGATGAATTGAGAATTGAAAATTGAAAATTATTCTCTATTTTTGCAAAGTCATGGATAAATCGCAGATAACCATCAAGGACATTGCCCGTGCATTGGATGTAAGCACCAGCACGGTGAGCCGAGCACTTAATAATAGCAAGGCGATAAGCAAGGAGACACGCAAGCGGGTAAACGATTATGCAAAAAAACATCATTACCAGCCCAATGCGATGGCCGCCAACTTGCGTACAAGCCACTCGAATACCATCGGAGTAATTGTGCCGCAAATAGTGCACCATTTCTTCTCTTCAGTATTGAGCGGCATTGAGCAAGCGGCACGCAAAGCAGGCTACAACATCATGGTGGCACAATCGGACGAGCAATACAAGCAAGAAGTGGAAATCACACAAGCCTTTATGAGCGCACGTGTGTGTGGTGTCATCACCTCGCTTGCCAAGGAAACAACCCGCTACAATCACTACCAAACGTTGCTCGACAGAAATGTCCCCATTGTCTTCTACGACCGCATCTGCCCGGCACTGAAAACCGAACGGGTAGTGGTGGATGATTATCATGGTGCCTACACCGCCACCGAATACCTTATACAAACGGGATGCCAACGCATCTATTTCTACCAGGCCGACCCCCATTTGGAGATAAGCAAAAATAGACGGAATGGCTACATGGATGCCATGAAACGACATGGCATGGAGGTAACGGAAGATATGATTGTGTGGTGCGACACACGCGAAAAAGCCATGCAAATCACCCCCAAGTTGCTACAAGGCGACAACCGCCCCGATGCCTTCTTCGCCATCAACGACGACACCGCCGCCGGCATCTTGCATGCGTGCAAGCAGTTGGGCGTGAAAGTGCCCGACGAGGTCTCTATCTGCGGATTCTCCGACGACAAGATTGCCCGAAGCACCGACCCCGAACTGACCACCGTAGAGCAACGAGGCGAAGAAGTAGGCAGAAGTGCCTTTGAGATTCTCCTTGAAAAAATAGAAGGGAAAGAGGGTGGCAAAAACCGGATTGTAAAAACAAATCTTCTAATAAGGGGGACAACGAAATGAGTGCTGAGTTTTGAGTGCTGAGTTCTAAGTTTTCACTAACCACTATCTACACATGCAACCTAACCTTACCACCCGACAACTGTGGAATATCAGTTTCGGATTCTTCGGCGTACAAATAGCCTACGCCTTGCAGAGCGCCAACATCAGTCGCATCTTTGCCACGCTTGGTGCCGACCCACACAACCTTAGTTATTATTGGCTACTACCGCCCTTGGCGGGTATCATCGTGCAACCGCTTGTTGGTGCCGCCAGCGACAGGACGTGGTGTCGCCTGGGCAGACGCATTCCTTACCTGCTTGTGGGCGCTATCCTATCCGTCATTGTTATGGCCCTGCTACCCAATGCCGGCAATATAGGCATAGCGGCCGCCCACGCCATGACGTTTGCCCTCTTCACGCTGATGTTGATGGACACCTCCATCAACATGGCCATGCAACCCTTCAAGATGTTGGTGGGCGACATGGTAAATCATCGGCAGAAGGCAAAGGCCTACTCCATACAAAGCCTGCTAAGCAATGCCGGAAGCCTTGTGGGATTCCTTTTCCCCTTCTTCCTTGCCGCCATCGGAGTGGCCAATACGGCACCTTTGGGCGAAGTGCCCCATACGGTCATCTACAGCTTTTATGCCGGAGCCATTATCTTGATACTTTGTGTTGTTTATACCGTAACACATGTTCGCGAAATGCCCCCGAAGGAGTATGCCATCTATCACGGCATTGAGCATCCCAAGGAACATCACCGCACCAACCTTTTCCGTCTGTTGGTGCATGCGCCCCGTGTATTTTGGAGTGTTGGCCTGGTGCAATTTTTCTGTTGGTTTGCCTTTATGATGATGTGGACATACACTACCGGCAGTATAGCTACCGATGTGTTCGAAGCCCCTATCATCCTTAGCTTCGAAGGGAAAATGCTCATCGACACCGCCAGCCTTCAATACCAGAAAGCAGGCGATTGGGTAGGTGTACTCTTTGCCGTGCAGGCCATTGGCTCCATGCTATGGAGTGTCTGCCTACCCTATTTCCGCCATCGCAAGCAGAGCTATTGCATCAGCCTCCTTTTGGGTGCCATCGGATTTATATCCACCTGGTTCATCCACCATCCATATGGTTTGTTCTTTTCGTTTGTGCTCATTGGTTGTGCTTGGGCGGCTATGCTTTCCTTGCCCTTTACCATCCTGACGAGTTCGCTTCGTGGGCCACACATGGGTAGTTATTTGGGGTTGTTCAATGCCACTATCTGCCTACCCCAAATCATTGCCGCCGCACTTGGCGGCTCGCTGCTCACCCTGCTCAGTCGTGCCGACTCCCTTCCGGCCGAAGGTAATATGCTGCTTCTGGCGGGTGTGATGTTGCTGCTTGCCGCTATCGCTTCGTTGAAAATTGAAAATTGAGAATTGAAAATTGAGAATTAAATCATAAATAACTCACAACTTATTCCTATTTTTGCAAAAAAATAGAAAACGCCATGCTCAGCAAACTGAAACTGAATCAGCTATACCTAAAGGATACACAATTTGTGAACCTGATGACACGCCGCATCTTCAACGTGTTGTTGATAGCCAACCCCTACGATGCCTTCATGATGGAAGACGACGGACGCATTGAAGAGAAGATTTTCAACGAATACTCATCGCTCTCTCTGCGCTATCCGCCACGTTTCACACGTGCAAGCAGTTATGATGAGGCAATGGAGTTGCTCGGAAGCATGTCGTTCGACTTGATTATTTGCATGCCCGGTACCGGCGATGGCGAAGGTTTCGACACGGCGCGTAGCATCAAGAGCAGCTACCCTTCTACACCGATGGTCATCCTTACCCCCTTCAGTCATGGCATCACCAAGCGTATTGCCAACGAAGACCTTTCTCCATTCGATTACGTCTTCTGCTGGTTGGGGAATACCGACTTGCTTCTCTCCATCATCAAGCTGATAGAGGACAAGATGAACCTGGAGCACGATGTGAAGGAGGTGGGTGTACAACTCATCTTATTGGTAGAAGATAGCATCCGTTTCTATTCATCCACACTTCCAAACCTCTACAAATTCGTGTTGAAGCAGAGTCAGGAATTCAGTACCGAGGCACTGAACGGACACCAACGCACCCTGCGCATGCGCGGCCGCCCCAAGATAGTGTTGGCACGTACCTACGAAGAGGCCATCAACATCTACAATAAGTATAAGGACAACACGTTGGGAGTGATTACCGACGTTCGTTTTCCGCTTACCGAACGGGGCGAGAAGGATGGCCTTGCCGGCATCAAGCTCATCTCGGCCATTCGCAAGGAAGACCCCTTTGTACCCTTGATAGTTCAATCCAGCGAAACGAAAAACGAAGTTTATGCCCATAAGTATGGTGCCGCCTTCATCGACAAAAATTCGAAGAAGATGGACGTTGACCTGCGTCGCACCGTATCGGATAGTTTCGGTTTTGGCGACTTCATCTTCCGCAACCCCGAAACCATGGAAGAGATTGCCCGCGTAAAGGATTTGAAAGAGTTGCAGAACATCCTCTTTGCCGTGCCGGCCGAATCGTTCCTCTATCACATCAGCCGCAACCATGTAAGCCGTTGGCTATACTCGCGTGCCATGTTCCCCATAGCCGAATTCTTGAAACCCATCACCTGGAATAGCTTGCAAGACGTAGATGCCCATCGGCAAATCATCATGGAGGCTATTGTGAAGTATCGTAAGATGAAGAATCAAGGTGTGGTAGCCATCTTCAAACGCGATAGGTTCGACCGCTATTCAAACTTTGCACGCATCGGCGAAGGCTCGTTGGGAGGTAAAGGGCGCGGTTTGGCATTTATCGACAACATGGTGAAGCAACACCCCGAGTTCGAAGAGTTCGACAATGCCCGCGTAGCCATCCCCAAAACGCTTGTGCTATGCACCGACATCTTCGACGAGTTCATGGATCATAACAACCTTTATCAGATAGCCCTTTCCGATACCGATGACGAAATCATCCTTCGCCACTTCCTGAAGGCGCAACTGCCCGACTCGCTCATCGAAGACTTCTTCACCTTCTTCGACGTAGTGAAGTCGCCCATCGCCATACGCTCGTCTTCGCTATTGGAAGATTCACACTACCAACCCTTTGCCGGAATCTATAGCACCTATATGATTCCCTACTTAGACGATAAGTACGAAATGCTTCGCATGCTTTCCGATGCCATCAAAGGGGTGTATGCATCCGTCTATTTCCGCGATTCGAAAGCCTATATGCAAGCCACCAGCAACGTCATCGACCAAGAGAAGATGGCCGTCATCATCCAAGAGGTGGTGGGCAACCAATATGGCGAACGCTACTACCCCAACATGTCGGGTGTAGCACGCTCGCTCAACTACTACCCCTTGGGCGAAGAGAAGGCCGAAGAGGGTATCGTAAACTTGGCATTGGGATTAGGTAAATACATCGTGGATGGCGGTTTGACGCTTCGCTTCTCACCCCACCACCCCAACCAGGTGTTGCAGACAAGCGAACTGGAAATGGCCCTGCGCGAAACGCAAACCCGTTTCTATGCACTCGACTTGAAGAACTCTGGCGACAACTTCTCCATCGACGACGGATTCAACCTGTTGAAACTGCATGTAAAGGAGGCCGAAAAAGATGGCTCGCTCAACTACATTGCCTCCACCTTCGACCCCTACGACCAGGTGTTGCGCGATGGCATCTACCCCGGCGGCAGAAAAGTCATTACCTTTGCCAACATCCTTCAGCACGATGTCTTCCCCCTTGCGCAAATCCTACAATTAGCTTTGAAGCATGGACAACAAGAGATGCGCCGCCCCGTCGAGATTGAGTTTGCCGCCACACTCGACGACAAGCGGAAGTCGGGCACCTTCTACCTGCTTCAAATCCGCCCCATTGTGGATAGCAAGGAGATGTTGGAGGAAAACATTGCCGAGATTGACGAAAGCAAATTGCTATTAAAATCGGAAAACTCGCTTGGACACGGCATCGTGAACGACGTATTCGATGTGGTGTATGTAAAGACCGACAACTATAGCCCGTCGAACAACCAGGAAATTGCTTGGGAGATAGAGAAACTGAACCTGCAATTCCTGAACGAAGGCAAAAACTATGTGCTGATAGGCCCCGGCCGTTGGGGAAGTAGCGACACATGGCTTGGCATCCCCGTGAAGTGGCCACACATCAGTGCGGCACGTATCATTGTCGAAGCCGGCCTGACAAACTATCGCGTAGATCCCAGTCAAGGTACGCACTTCTTCCAGAACCTCACCTCGTTTGGTGTGGGCTACTTCACCATCAATGCCTTCATGAACGATGGCATCTACAACCAAGCGTTTCTGAACAACCAGCCCGCCCTCTTCGAAACCAACTACCTGCGCCACGTCCGTTTCGAAAGCCCCATCGTTGCCAAGATGGATGGCAAACGCAAACTGGGTGTAGTGTTGTTGCCGGAGTAAAATTCAAATACATTTTTGCGGCTTTGCCTCATCTTGAAAAGATGAAAGTATCACAGAGCCACAATCAGTCATATACAGAGATAGGCTCGATGATATACTGAGCCTATCTCTGTCATATACTGATCCTACCCCCTCTCAGAATAGCTTCTGAGAGGGGGTAGGTATCATTGTATATGCGCACAAATATTATTTTACAATGTTACTTTTCTACACCATTTCGAAAGAAATCTTCTTCTTTGATTTTCTTTATCCGTTTGTTTGCCAACTGATAGTAGGTTTGTGAATTTTCTATAGGATTTCCGTTATCATCTTTAAGAATACGTTCCTCTTTAGGAACTAACGCCATATACTTTTCGTAGTAATAGATGGCATTGGCATAATCCTTTTCTGAATCATAAATTTGTGCTATGTGATAATAATTCACCCGGTGCTTGTCCCATTTATATTGTTCCTTCAGCGCATCAATGCGTTTGTAAGGTTCGTTGGTATGAAAATAACATTCAGCCAAACCGCCATAAAGACGAGCCATCAAGCTATCGTTTGGAGTTGCGATATCAATCGCTTTTTTCATGTGTGTTACTCCCTCCTGTTTATACGAAGAATAGGCACAGGCCCGTGCCAGATAATATAGAACATTAATGTCCTGAGGACTTTGACGAAGCGCCTCCTTTAAATTATCGTAACCTCCATACGGCCAATTGTCATAAATATAACTCATACCTAAATAATAGAAAGTAAGGAAAGAGTTATCACCCATCCGTTTCAGACTTTCGTAACGTTCTATTGCCTTTTTATATTCTTTATTCAGACAGTAAGCTTTGGCATTCTGCCGATTTACATCAATGTTCAATGTATCCGTCAAACGATAGGTTTCCGTCACATCAATAGCATCCCGGTACTGCTGGTTATTATTGAACATATTGGCAATTCGTGCCACAATTTGCGCATCCAACGAATCGCGCAGATAGGCAGTACTATAACTAAGGAAAGCCAATGAAAGTGCATTTGTATCTTCTAACGCCATTCCTTCGTAAGCTTGTCCCAGATAGTTATACCCTATAGCAGATACTGTATCTATGTCTAACCATTCATGGCAAGCACTCTTTGCATCTTCATACCTCTTCACATTCAACAATGTACGGATGTATTGTAAACGGAAATATTTATTTTTTGGCTTAAACTCGATTGCCTTCCGGTAGCATGCCAGTGCTTTATTGGTATTACCCATCTGCCTGTAACATTCAGCCAACTCCATAATCACTTTCACATTCGTGCTATCAGCCGGAAGTAAGGAGTTCCATTCAGCAAGCGTTTCCGACATACGCCCCATCGACTTCAATGCTTGTGCCCGTAAGCGAGTAAACAATGTATCTCCACTCATAGGAGGGAGATTCTGAATCACTGCTTCGTAATCGTATTGTTCCATAGCTTTGTGAATATCGTCTACACTCGCAAAACCACCCTCAATAGTCCTTTCGTTTTGTGCCTGCATAATTATGTTCAGCAATAGCAACAAACCACAGATTATTATTCTTTTCATATATGCTATGTTTCGTTATTACCTATCGGACGCAATGATTGCGTCCCTACAATTCATAATTCATAATTAATCTACTCGCTTTTCACCACATCGGCCGGATTCTCATTGGCGGCTTTCCATACGCGATAGCCCACACAGAGGACAATCATCAGGGTGACGGCCGCAAGGATGGCGACATATATCCACCACGAGATAGTGGTCTGTATCACATAGGTCTGTAGCCATTGCTTCATTACGGCATAGCCCACACTGAATGCCACGGCCGCCGAAACCAATAGCAAGATACCATACTCCTTGGCAAACAGCCCGATGATGTCGCGAATCTTTGCGCCATGCACCTTGCGGATAGCCATCTCCTTGCGACGACGTTCGCACGTCAGGCTCACCATAGAGAAGATGCCGAACAACGTAATGAAGATACATACACCCGAAGCAATGCCAAGCAGCTTCATCAATACACGTTCCGATTGCAAAGCTCGCTCAATATCTTCGCCAATGGTGTAGAAAACCATTGAAAGATTTTCTTCGTTCGGGTATTTCCGTTTTAAGTGATTGGTAACGCTATCGCCCAACACTTTCATGTCCTTGATATCGGAAGTGAGGAAGCGGAGACGGTAGTTGTATCCGGGACCTAAGTTTATTTCATCGTTCGCTGAGATTATGTAAACAGCCGGAGGAGATGGGATAATTGGGGAAATCGAAATATTCTTTATTACACCACGGATGATGCCTATATCGTCTATTGATAGCCCGATTGTTTCTGCGGGTGCTAATCCCATTTGGGAAGCAAACGACTCGTTTATCCAATAACCATATTCTGTATTCGATTCTGACGGCATTTCTCCTGCTACAACTTGCAAACCATATACCCGATAGGCATCATGACTGATTCTATATCTGGTTCCATTTATCGTTTGTTCTTCTTCACGTTCGTTCTCATATTTAATGTTCGTACTTCTCCAACTTATGGTTCTGGCATCAAAAGGATAATTCTCTGTTTTATAGTAGTTGATGTAAGGTATCTCTTCCATCACTCCATCTATCTCTTCAGTTGGTCTTTCTGCCCAAGTGGTCCATCCTTCGGAAATAATCACATCCAAGTTGATGCCCATATCGTCGGATTGGTGCAATTGACGCAACTGTTTCTGTAGCATAAAGGTGGCGAACAACACAAAGATGCTGATGAATAGTTGCACACCCATAGCCACTCGACGGAAGGTAAAGATGCCGCCCGATGACGCAATGGGCAAAAGCGAAGCACGATGCGAACGACGTTGTTGCAACAAAAGCATAACGCCCGAAAGCAACAAGGAGAGCAGTATCACCATGCCCATGTAGATAGCCGATTCGCGATAGAGGAAGCCACTGCTTTCGTCAATCTTGGCAATCTCTTTGAACGGGGCAAACAGCAGTTCGGTGATTAGCAAACCAAAACAGGTAGAAATGCCTATCAATAGTAGCAACTCGGTCATGGTCATTCGTAGCAGACTACCCTCACCGGCACCATGCACACGGCGAAGTGTCATTTCGCGACGACGGATATAGAGACGGATAACGTATAGAATCAAGTAGTTGAGTAGTGCGCAAATCACCACTACCAGCCCCACTACATTGAACATACGAATATGTTCCAGACGAATGGCATCGCTACCTCGGTTGTGCGTGTAGTGCATTTCGCTAAGGGGAGCAACGATAAGTGGATTATTGATAAATTCTTTTGTTGTTGTGCCATTACCAAGCGTACTCGTGTATTCCACTTTATGCTGTTTCAACTTTTCATTAAAAGCCTCAACATCAACTCCCGGAAATAATTTTACGAATATTTCGGCTGTATAAAGACTAATATTTAAATCCACCCTATTATAAATAGATGCGATAACATCATATGGATTGTTGGAGTGTTTTTCACCATCTTTCAATATCGCACATATTACGAGGTCGTTGGGGTATCCAACGATACTATCGCCCAACACATCGGTAGTACCAAACAGACGTTTGGCTGCACTCTCGGTAATACTCGCCATACCGGGTTGATATAGAAACTGGTCAGTCCCTTCCAATATTGTTAGCGGAAAGATTTGGGTATAGGTACTATCTACCATCAGGTATGAAGTCGATTTTTTATTGATATAATAGCCTGTTTCTTCAATAGAACAAACCGCTTCTACTTCGGGATACTGCCCTTTCAGTTCATTAACAGCCTCAACAGGATGGCGATTCTCAAATTTATCAATCTTTCCTTCTTCCCAACGTCCCACCTGATAGATGCGTTCCGCATCGGGCCAATGGGTGTCGTAGGTCAATTCATACTTCAACCAGATGCTCGACAGGGCAAAGGTGGCCAAGCCGATGGCCAGCCCCACAATGCTAATCACGCTTTGCGTCTTGTACTTCAACAGGTTGCGAACGGCAACTTTCAGGTAATGGGTAATCATGTTGTTAGTAATTAACGATTAGTAATCAGTGATTAGTTACATACGCACTTCGTTCACTACACTACCGTCGAACAGGTTGATGGTGCGGCTGGCATAGCCGGCATCGTGTTGCGAGTGGGTTACCATGACGATGGTTGTACCCTCCTTGTTCAGCTGGGTGAGCAAGTCCATCACTTCGCGGCCGTTCTTCGAGTCGAGGTTACCGGTAGGTTCGTCCGCCAGGATAATCTTCGGATTGGCCACCACGGCACGGGCAATGGCTACACGTTGTTGCTG
Organism: Mediterranea massiliensis; assembly: GCA_015060685.1. Lineage (GTDB taxonomy): Bacteria > Bacteroidota > Bacteroidia > Bacteroidales > Bacteroidaceae > Bacteroides > Bacteroides massiliensis_B. The sequence continues at coordinate 68,389 of SUXZ01000005.1, forward strand.
ACCACCCGATAGCTGTTGGGGGAAGTGCTTTACACGGTGGGCAATGGCCATGCGATCCATGGCTGCTTCCACTCTTTTCTTACGTTCGGCAGCAGGCACACCCATGTAGAGCAATGGAAGTTCGATATTCTCGTACACATTCAACTCGTCGATGAGGTTGAAGCTTTGGAATACGAAACCAATCACACCCTTACGCAGGTTGGTGCGTTGTGCTTCGGTAAACTTCGATACGTCGGTTCCGTTCAGCTCGTAACTGCCGCTACTGGGGTTGTCTAATAAACCAAGGATGTTCAGCAAGGTAGATTTGCCGCAACCCGAAGGTCCCATAATGGCTACAAATTCGCCTTCCTTGATTTCGAGGCTTACATCGTGCAATGCCCATGTTTCCACTTCTTCAGTCTTGAAGATTTTTTGCAAATTTTCAGTCTTAATCATAATGATAAATTTTTAAAAGGGTTTGTAAATATAGTAATTTTTTATTTATTCGCTTTTTATCACATCGGCCGGATTGATATTTGCCGCCTTGCGCACTTGCCAGAAAAGGGTTCCAAACGAGATGAGGGCCACCAGCAACAGTGCAACGACAAAGATACCGATGCCTATCGGAGCCTTTATGACAAAGTCGGCTGTATATTGGTAGATAAAGTAATAGGCAATGGGGGTAGCCACCACAAAGGACATACCCAACACAATGAAATACTTGCGGAAGAGCAAGCGATACAAATCCTTCATGCCGGCACCATTCACCTTGCGGATGCCAATCTCGCGATAGCGTTGGCGGATGTCGAACAACGAGATGCCGAACAATCCAAGGCACGAAATGATGATGGCAATCACCGCAAAGATGTTGTAAATGGTGGTCACCTTGCGGTCTTCATCGTAGAGCTTGTTTACATCGTCTTTCAAGAAACTATACTCTAAACTTTCGATGCCATATACCTCCTTCATCAGTTCGGTCAGGTAGCTAATAAGTCCCTGCTCCTTTCCTTCGGCATAGGCTATATACATGGAGTCGTCACCATATCTTTCAACCTCGAAAATGGCGGGTTGAGCACCCATGACGAGGTGACCGTTGTAATAGTCTTCCACGATGGCCGATATGGTGTAATAACTGGTTTGGCTATCCATTCTGAATTTGGCCTCTTCAACCAATTTGGCTTCTTCGAACGATTTGAAGTTCAGAGCTTTCAATGCAGCCTTATTAAGTACATAGCTTTTCCCATTGGATAAATCGGTTGGTATGCTTCCCTCCAAGATGTCAATATCGAACATTTCAAAGAAGGTTGGCGAAACACGACGGACAGAAAGCAACACCTTATTCCCCTCGGGGGTGATATAATTAATACCGAAACTCTTTTTTGTAAAGCGTTCCCAAGCAAATTCGTAGTTCTCAATGATTGGGCACGACTTCACCCGTTCTAAAATCATTTGCGAACGTGCCGTTCTTGCTTCTGCTTCCGATTCATAATAAAGCCTAACCAACATGATATTCTCAGTACGAAATCCGGGTGAGGTGTTTGTCATCATTTTTAATTGCTTGTTGAAGTAAAGCGCACATACCACCAATAAGAATGTCAGTGCATGCTGAATGCCTATAAACCACATGCGTGAGCGGACAGAACGGCTGCCCCAACCAATAGAACGAATGGAGCGGATGGGCGAAGCATAGTTGTACTTGATGAACGGATAGATGGAGGTGAGCAATGGTAGTGCTACCAACAATCCTAAGGATAACCAAAGGTCGAAAGGCGAAGACCAAAAATCTTCCCTTAGCAGGCGGTTGATGGGAACGGCAGTCACTTCCACTATCAGCCATGCCACCAGCAGTGAGGCAAGTAGCAGCAACAGGTTCTCCAACCAGATTTGGCGGAAGATGTCGAATGCATTGGCTCCATATACCTTCTTCAAGCCATACTCTTTCCCTCTGCGAAGCATGGTTACCAAGTAGAGGTTGACAAAGTTGAGCAAACCGGTAAGGAAAATCAGCAGGCATACTCCCATCAGGATATATAAGTGCGACTTTTGCCCATATTGAAACAGGTTTTTCGACTGCAATTCGCCATGCCAATAAATCTCCTTAATAGGCATAAACGAGAATGTATATTGGCGAGGATCAAATTCAGGTGGATTCATATAACGGGGTGTACGTCCCATTTCGTTCATCTCTTCTATATCTACATCTGGTCTGAACAAATATAAAGTGATAGGCATCCGTGACCAGCTTCTGGAAGAATGATTTGAAATCACAATGTCGAAGTTGAGGCTTGTTTTACATTCGGGTTCGTCCAAGATGCCTTCTACAATAAGTTCCTTACCGTTCGAGTGGCGTATAACTTGACCGATGGGGTTCTTGTCGCCAAACAGTTTTTTGGCATAATCCTTCATCAACAAAACGGATGTGGGCTTGTCGAGCAGCAACTCGCCTTCCAACAGTGGATAGTGGAACATCTTGAAGAAAGCACTATCTGTCACAATGGTCCGCGATATAAAACGCTGGTTGTCCACCCTGATGAAATCCTCTACCAACGAAGTGAAATTAACCTTTATATCTATCTTGCTTTCATCAATCTTTGGTGGGTCAATCCTATACAGGTCTAAGGTACTGATACTATTAATTCCCTCCTGGGCTACATTCACACCATACACCTTTTCTCTGTCTATGCAATGTGTGTCCACCGTCAGCTCGCGATGGATATAGCGCATCAGGATGATGCAGCATGCCAGGCTGAATGCCAACCCGAATAAGTTGATAAGGGTGTACGACTTGCTTCTGGCAAGAAAACGGAATGCATATTGCAATGTCTTCATATCTTTATAATTTTAAATTACTCACTTTTCACCACATCGGCCGGATTGATATTCGCAGCCTTGCGTATTTGCCAGAATAGCGTGCCGAGCGAAATAAGTGCCACAAGCAACAAGGCAATGACAAAGATGCCAATACCTATTGGAGCCTTCACTACAAAGTCGGCGGTATATTGGTAAATCAAGTAATAAGCAATAGGAGTAGCCACAATGAAGGCAATGCCCAACACCACAATGTATTTGCGGAAGAGCAAGCGATACAAATCCTTCATGCCGGCACCATTCACCTTGCGAATGCCAATCTCGCGGTAGCGTTGACGGATGTCGAACAACGAAATGCCAAACAAGCCAAGACACGAAATGATGATGGCAATTACGGCAAAGAGAATATAAATGATGGCAATGATGCGATCGTTCTTATATAATGCTTTAACATCGTTTTCCAACAGCGTATAGTCGAAATCGGCAGAACCATACAACTCCATATTCAGTTTGCCAAGAAAATCTATCAGATTGCTCAATTGCCCAGACGAATAGGCTATCAGACAACCATCCATCGGAATAAACGGCATGACCTCTTTCTCCCTAACTTGAAAAATCATTGGTTTTGCTCCTTCCGCAAGGTGCCTGGGATAGAAGTTTTCAATCACAGCACGAATGGGCAAAGCTTCAGCATGTGGTTGTGTTGCTTTGTAGCTCTCTATTATCTTTCCGTCCTTGCGGGTAGTGTAGCCAAGTACTTTCATTGCAGCTTCATTCACCACATACTGCAAGCCTTCGTAGAATCCTTCATCCTCACTCGTTTCAGGCAACTTCCCATCAATAAAACGCAGATTGAACATCTTGAAAAAATCGGGTGTGACATAGCTGAAATATAATACACATTCTTCTCCCCAGTCGTTGATATATGTTTGTCCCCACATGCCAGATTCAAAAATCAAACTTGGCTCAAAATATTCAACAATAGGGTTTCCGCAAATCTTTTCCATTAAGACCTCTTTATTGGCAAGTCCGTGAAATGGATTATCGCTTTGTTCCTTTATGACATTGGTAGTCACTCTCCCTAAATGTGGAATCATTATACGCTCGGTACGGAATCCTGGATTTGTATTTACCAATAGGGATAGTTGCTTGTTGAAATAGAGTGCTAATACAGTAAGTAGGAATGTAAAGACATATTGAATGCAAAGTAGTATTATACGGTTGCGTACCGACTGACGACCACTACCAATACTTCGTAACGAAACAATGGGACGCGAAAAACAACTCTTGAAAAAGGGATAGAGACTGGTCAGCATAGGAAGTAGCAACAGAATACCACCAAAAAGCCAACCATCGAAACGAGTATATTCAAAGGAGAGTCCTAACAATCGGTTGATGGGAACATGGATTACTTCCAATAGCAGACTAGCAAAAAACAAGGCGGCCATAATCAGCAATAAGTTTTCCGACCAAATATGCCAGAACAATTCTATTTTGCCAATGCCGAATATCTTTCGCAAGCCATATTCCTTTTGTCGTTTTTGCATGCAAATCAGGTAAAGGTTGACAAAATTCATGATGCCCGTTAGCAATATCACAATACAGATTCCTATCAAGATGCCAAGCTGTGCCTTATTGCCTCCTTGCAACGACATCCGATTCAGTATTGCATAATCCCAATATAGTTCCTTTATATTGGATAATGAATAGTAGTAGGGAGGTATATCCTTGTTGGAATTGTCGTAATGGACATCAGCTTTCATTTTCTCTTTTATTGCCTTGATGTCTGTGTTTGGAGCAAAACGCAACAATGTGGTAAAAGTTCCCGCTTGACTGAAAGTCTTATCCAATATAACACCGAAAGGAAAGATGCTTTTATTTGGATTGTCGCGAATTACACCAGTTACCACTACCTCTTTATTTGTATTGGTTTTGATTATTTTCCCGATAGGATTCTCTTTGGCGAATATCCTTTTTGCGCATGTTTCAGTTAGTACAGCACTGCCTGGTTGTTCCAAATGAATACTTCCTTGTATCAGTTGGTGATTGAAAAACTCCAGATAGTTATTGTCTGCTACCAACACATTCTCAGAAAACGTTTTATCGTTATAAATAAAGTAATTATTTTGTACGTATCTTATTTCCGTAGAAGTTTCTACCTGATATTTACTGCAATCCACATCTTTAAAGTCGATTGGATTTAAGAAAAGGCGGTCATCGTTTTCTTCTTTAATCAAAACATACACCTTTTCCCTATCCACACAGTGTGTATCTACCGTTAGTTCGCGATGGATGTAGCGCATCAGGATGATGCAGCATGCCAAGCTGAGGGCCAGCCCAAACAGGTTGATAAGGGTGTACGACTTGCTTCTGGCAAGAAAACGAATAGCGTATTGCAATGTCTTCATATCTTTATAATTTTAAATTACTCACTTTTAACTACATCGGCCGGATTCTCATTGGCGGCTTTCCATACGCGGTAGCCCACACAGAGGACAATCATCAAGGTGACGGCCGCGAGGATGGCAACATATATCCACCACGAGATAGTGGTTTGTATCACATAGGTCTGTAGCCATTGCTTCATCACAGCATACCCCACACTGAATGCTACGGCTGCCGAAAGCAACAACAAGATACCATACTCCTTGGCGAATAGCCCGATGATGTCGCGAATCCTTGCGCCATGCACCTTGCGGATAGCCATCTCCTTGCGACGACGCTCGCACGTCAGGCTCACCATGGAGAAGATGCCGAACAGCGTAATGAAGATACATACACCCGAAGCAATGCCAAGCAGCTTCATCAATACACGTTCCGATTGCAAAGCTCGTTCTATATCTTCGCCAATGGTGTAGAAATCCATTGAAAGATTTTCTTCGTTCGGGTATTTCCGTTTCAAGTGGTTGGTAACGCTATCTTCCAACACTTTCATATCCTTGATATCGGAAGTGAGGAAGCGAAGGCGGTAGTTGAATCCACCCATACCTATTTCATCGTTCGCTGAGATTATGTAAACGCCTGGAGGAGATGGGATAATTGGTGAAATCGAAATATTCTTTATTACACCACGGATGATACCAGGACCATGATAACTGGCATCTATTGATAGGCCTATTGCTTCAGTTGGTGTTATTCCCATTTGGGTAGCAAACGACTCGTTTATCCAACAACCGTTTTCAACGTTCGATTCTGCCGGTATTTCTCCTGCTACAACTTGCAAACCATACACACGATAGGCATCATGACTGATTCTATATACGGTACCCTTTATCGTTTGTTCTTCGTCACGTTCGTTTACAAATCTAATGCTCGTACTTCCATATATTATGGCTCTGGCATCGAAGGGGTAATGTTCCGTTTTATAGTAGTTGATGTAAGGAATCTCTTCCATTACTCCATCTATCTCTTCTGTAGGTCTTTCTGCCCACATAGTCCACCCTTCGGCCATTATTACATCTAAGTTTATGCCCATATCATCAGAATGATGCAGTTGGCGCAACTGCTTCTGTAGCGTAAAGGTGGCAAACAGCACAAAGATGCTGATAAACAGTTGCACGCCCATAGCTACCCGACGGAAGGTAAAGATGCCGCCCGATGAGGCAATGGGCAAAAGCGAAGCACGATGCGAACGACGTTGTTGCAACAAAAGCATAACGCCCGAAAGCAACAAGGAGAGCAGTATCACCATGCCCATGTAGATAGCCGATTCGCGATAGAGGAAGCCACTGCTTTCGTCAATCTTGGCAATCTCTTTGAACGGGGCAAACAGCAGTTCGGTGATTAGCAAACCAAAACAGGTAGAAATGCCTATCAATAGTAGCAACTCGGTCATGGTCATTCGTAGCAGGCTACCCTCACCGGCACCATGCACACGGCGAAGTGTCATTTCGCGGCGACGGATATAGAGACGGATAACGTATAGAATCAAGTAGTTGAGTAGTGCGCAAATCACCACTACCAGCCCCACTACATTGAACATGCGGATATGCTCCAGACGAATGGCATCGCTACCTCGGTTGTGCGTATAGTGTATTTCGCTGAGAGGAGCGATGGTAAGGGGATTATCGCGAAAATATTTTGTTGTTGTGCCATTACCAAGCGTACTCGTGTATTCCACTTTATGCTGTTTCAACTTTTCATTAAAAGCCTCAACATCTGTATTCGGGAATAGTTTGATAAAGAACTTCGACAAATATATATCTTCGACATCGGGTTTGTTGTAGATGGAACTGACAACCTCATATGGGTAGTCGGTATGGTTATCACCATCTTTTAAGATTGCGCAGATTGTGAGGGCATTCGGATAACCGTTTATGGTATCACCCAATACATCCGTAGTACCAAATAGACGCAAAGCAGCACCTTCTGTGATAGCAGCCATATCTTTAGCATAGATAAACTGGTCGGTTCCCTCCAATATTGTTAGCGGGAAAATATGGGTGTAGGCAGTGTCCACATTCAAATGAGGAACATATTCTCCATTGATATAAATTAAAGATGAAACAACAGCACAGACTTCTTCTATTTCTGGATATTGCTCTTTCAAAGGATTTATATCTCTTAAAGCATGAATATTTTCAAATTTATCAATCTTCCCTTCTTCCAAACGTCCTACTTCATAAATGCGTTCTGCATCGGGCCAATGGGTGTCGTAGGTCAATTCATACTTCAACCAGATGCTCGACAGGGCAAAGGTGGCCAAGCCAATGGCCAACCCCACTATGCTGATGATGCTCTGTACTTTGTACTTCAACAGGTTGCGAACGGCAACTTTCAGGTAATGTGCAATCATAGAATGTATCAGTTAATTTGCGTCAAAAATAGATATAACAATTATCTTTTACAATGTTATTTAATAGTAGGTGACACCTTTTAAGTTTTATTCATACTCCATTATCACTGATACGTTGCGCGTTTAGTCCGCTATTCACGAAGGATTTTTTTACGCATCGTGAAAGAATAAAAATGCAACCATAGCACTAAAAATGTTTAGTGCCTAATAAAAAATAAAACGGCGGTGCTGATTCAGTAAACGGCAGCGTCGTTTCATTAATCAGCACCGTTGATTCATAAAACCGCGGCGTGGTTTCAATTTTATGCAACAGCTAAACAATTTCTTCTCAGCATATAGCGTTTTTATTACAAACAAAGGAGAGAATATTTGTGCGGGAAACAGGAGACAAGCGATTATAATAAGGAGGTGAAAAACCGAAAAGCGATGCCAAGTTTTGTATTTAGCCCGATTTATAGTATCTTTGCACCCGAATATTAAATTGATTATCAATGAAAAGAACACTTGTTGATTTATTTGAATCATCCGTAAAGCAGTATGCTAACAACACCTTCCTGCTGGAAAAGACAGGAAAAGAGTTTCAACCTACAACCTACGCTGAAGTGCAGAAGAAGGTGTACCAATTAGGTGCCGGCTTGCAAGCATTGGGTGTAAAGAAAGGCGACACAATGGCTCTTCTGAGCGAAGGACGCAACATGTGGATTATCGGCGAATTGGCCATGTTCTATGCCGGCGCCATCAACGTGCCCCTGTCCATCAAATTGGAAGAGAGCAACGATTTGCTTTTCCGCCTGATTCACGGCGAAGTGAAATACATCATGGTTTCTGGCACACAACTGAAGAAGGTGCGCCTCATCAAAGAACAACTTCCTAACGTAGAGAAGATTATCGTATTCGACGAGATGCCTGCCTACGAAGAAAAGGAAATCTCGCTTGCCGAAGTGCAAAAGATGGGCGACGAGTTCCTGGCTACTCACTCGATGGAAGAGTTCCTGGCCATCGGTCAATCTATCCAAAACGACGATTATGCTACCATTACCTATACATCGGGCACCACAGCCGACCCGAAAGGCGTTATCTTGACTCACCGTAACTATACTTCGAACGTTGAACAATCGCTTACCTTGGTGGACATCAACGAGCACTGGCGCACGCTGATTATCCTTCCGCTGGACCACTGCTTTGCACACGTTGTTGGTTTCTACATCATGTGCTCGGTAGGTGCAGCTGTAGCCACTACACAAGTGGGACGCACACCGTTGGAAACATTGAAGAACATTCCTCTGAATATCAAGGAGGTGAAGCCTCACTTCATCCTCAGCGTGCCGGCATTGGCCAAGACCTTTAAGAAGAACATTGAACAGGGCATCCGCGCCAAGGGTAAGAACACCGTGAAGTTGTTCAACTTTGCATTGGCCACCGCACAACTCTATCATGGCGAAACCAATCTGGAAAGCAAGGGATGGCGCATCCTGCTGAAGCCGATAGTAAGTCTGTTCGACAAGATTCTTTTCTCGAAGGTGCGCGAAAACTTTGGCGGCGAACTGAAGTTCTTCATCGGCGGCGGTGCGTTGCTCGACAAGGATTTGCAGAAGTTCTACATGGCAATCGGCATGCCGATGTATCAAGGATACGGCTTGAGCGAAGCCACTCCGGTGCTTTCATCAAATGGTCCTGAAAAGTTCCGCTTGGGTTCGAGCGGCAAGTTGGTAAAACCACTTGAATTAAAGATTTGTGACACCGACGGCAAGGAACTGCCCGTAGGCGAAAAGGGTGAAATCGTAGTGAAAGGCGAAAACGTTATGGCCGGCTATTGGAAAAACCCCGTTGCATCGGCCGAAACCGTGCGCAACGGATACCTCTACACCGGCGACTTGGGCTACATGGGCAAGGATGGTTTGCTCTATGTGCTTGGCCGTTTCAAGAGTCTGCTCATCGGTAGCGACGGCGAGAAGTATAGTCCCGAAGGAATCGAAGAGGCATTGGTGCAACACTCGCCCAGCATCGACCAGGTAATGCTATACAACAACCAATCGAACTACACCACCGCACTGATTGTGCCCAACAAGGAGCGCATAGCAAAATACATCGAGCGTCAAGGCTTGAAACTGAATACGCCCGAAGGCAAGAAGGCAGCAGTAGCCGCTATCGAGTCGGACATCAACAAGTTCAAAAAGGGTGGCGATGCCGAATTGGCCGGTATGTTCCCCGACCGTTGGTTGCCCAGCACATTTGCTGTTTTGGCCGAGCCGTTTACCGAGCAGAACCAAATGATTAACAGTACGATGAAGATGGTGCGCGGCAAGATTGAAAAGGCTTATGGCGCACGCATCGAAAGTCTCTACACCGCCGAAGGCAAGAACATCTACAACGAAGAAAACCTGAATGCGTTTGCATAAAGGCAAAGCATAATGTAAAGATAAGCGTAAGGCGTGCCATATGGCACGCCTTACTTATTTAAATCCTTCAAATAGTCGTAGAAGGTGTATTGCGAGCGAATAGCCTCTTGTTGAGGGTTGGGCGATTTCCATTGATGTTGCAGATGCTCGTCAACGAAACTGGCCTTTCGCTTGTCGGCCAACTGGATAGTGAGCATGCGGATAAGTTGCGCCTTGATGTCCTTATCCAACACCGGTGTAACGGCCTCGATGCGGCGGTAGAGGTTGCGGCGCATAAAGTCGAGCGAGCCAAGGAAAAGTTTGGGGCGTCCGTTGTTGCCGAAGTACCACACGCGCGAGTGTTCAAGGAAACTATCCACAATGCGAGTGATGCGGATGTTCTTGCTATAAGGTTGGTTGGGTTTCAGACAACAGATGCCACGCACAATCAAGTCTATCTGCACACCGGCTTCCGAAGCCTCGTACAGACGTTCTATCATGGCAGGGTCTTGCAACGCATTCATCTTTAGGATAATTCTTCCCTCCTTCCCTGCTTTAGCCAAATCCATTTCGCGCTCAATGAGTTTGTTTAGTTCGTCTATCAAATTGAAGCGGGGAACCAACAAGCGATGGAAAACAGGATTCTTCTTTCCGCGCAATGTACGGAAAAGGTTGTGCAGGTCGTTCACAATGACGGGGTTGCAGGTAAACAAACCTAAATCGGCATAGATAAGTGCCGTCTTCTCGTTGAAGTTTCCTGTGCTGACGTATGCATAGCTGGTCAACTTGCGTCCCTGCTCATCGCGTCGGAGTACCAAAGCAACCTTGGCATGCACCTTCAGTTTTGGTATGCTGAAGATGATGTTGATACCGGCCGCCTTCATCATCTCGGCCGTTGCCAGGTTGTTCTCTTCGTCGAAGCGCGCCTTCAACTCCACGAAAACGGTCACCTTCTTACCATTTTGTGCGGCGGCAATCAATGTATTGATAACGGCCGAGTTTTCGGCTACACGGTATTGGGTCACCATAATTTCGCGCACGGTAGGGTCGTGAACGGCTTCATATAGGAAATGAATGAAGTGGTCGAAACTATGATAAGGATAGCATAGCAACAAATCCTTTTGGGCTACATAGTTGAAGATTGACTCGCGCTCGTCGAGGCAATGCAACTTCATAGGTTGCGGTTTCTTTTGTTGCGGAAGGTGTTTATTCGGATTAGGAAGAGAGCGTAAATCCTCCAAGTTCAAATGTTTATCGCCCGGCACCAACTCGCTTTTATCGATGTGGTATGCCTCCATCAGGTAGGAAAGGAAATCGTGTGGCATGGCGCGGTCGTAAACAAAACGACACACATCGCCAATCTTACGCTTCTTGACCTTCTTTTTTACTTGTTCGATAATCTCGTTGGTGTTGGCGGCATCGTCTATCAGAATATCGGCATCGCGCGATATCTTGATACAATAGCTGCAATCTACCTCATAGCCGGGGAAGATGACATCGAGATTGGCCTTGATGATGTCTTCGATGAACATGATGTAGTGGAACTTGCCAATCATGGGGAGTTGGATGAAGCGCGGCACCTTGCTATAGGGCAACTTCATTACAAAGTGTCTCACGCGGTCGTTTGGCATCGTCTCTTCTTTCTTTAACAGCCTGACAGCCAGGTAAAGACGGTTGTCGCGTAAAAACGATACAACCTTATCCTTGGTTACCGGCACGGGCGAGAGATAGGGTAAAATCTCTTCGCGAAAGAAGTTGCGGATGTATGCCTGATGTTCGGGCTCCACCGTGCGACTTTGATAGAAGATGATGTGATTCTTTTTCAGTGCGGGCAAGATACTTTGCTCGTATATCTTAATACGCATCTCCATTTGGCGATTCACCTCGTTGTTGATGGCTTCCACCAAATCGCGCGCTTGCTCTTTTGTTTCATCCTCGGAAGTAACTACACCCGATGCCACCGCTTTGTGGTCGGCCACACGGATTTTGTAGAACTCTTCGAGGTTGGAAGAGTAAATTGAAATAAAATTGATGCGCTCGTACAATGGAAGCGTATCATCCGCAGCCTCCAACAACACCCTGTAGTTGAAGGATAGCCAACTGATGTCTCGTTTAAAATACCTGCTTTGCATCGTCTTTCATTCAAAAGTTTTCCCAAAAATAGGCATCTTTATCGAAAAGAAAAACTTTTTTCGCTAATTTCGCCGCATTGAACAATAAATAGAGTGTTTTTATGATAAAAATAGGTCTGTTATCCGATACACACGGCTATTGGGACGAGAAATATTTGCACTACTTTGCCGAGTGTGACGAGATTTGGCATGTGGGCGATATAGGCTCGATGGAGGTAGTGGAGAAGTTGTCTGCCTTCAAACCCTTGCGTGCGGTATATGGTAATATTGACGGGCAAGATATTCGCCGTCTATATCCACAAACACTACGCTTTAAAGTTGGCGGTGCCGAAGTATTGATGAAGCACATAGGTGGCTATCCGGGAAAGTATGACCCTTCAATAGCCGGTAGCATCTTTACTCGCCCGCCAAAGTTATTCATTAGCGGACACTCGCATATATTGAAGGTGAAGTATGACAAAACTTTGGATATGCTTCACATCAATCCGGGTGCGGCGGGTAAGTATGGTTTCCATAAAGTGCGCACATTAGTGCGTTTCGCCATCGACGAAGGAAACTTCAAAGATTTGGAAGTGATTGAATTGGCGGAATAAGAATAAAGAAACGGGTGGTTGAATTTCAACCACCCGTTTCTAATATATTACAATAAGTTACTTCACCAACTTTACAATGGCATACGACTGACCTGGCATTTGAATAGATACATTTCCGGTTTTCCTATCGCGCTTGATGGGGAACTTATCGCCCGCCAAGAGCTTGGTGCGCTTGTAGGGGACGTTTATGTTGAAAGTAGCTTCCGATGCTTCGGCACGTGGATTAAGCATGACTAATACCACTTCGTTGCCGGCGGCACGGGCATAGACAAACGGATAGGCATTCTCTTCGGCATAGATGGGTACAAACTCGGCATAGTTGGCCAATGCCGGCTCGTTGTGTTTCAAGGCAATGAGTTTGCGTGTCTTGTTCAACAACGAGTTGGGGTCGGCCTCTTGTGCCGCCACATTGGGAGCATTTGTATCGGGATCTACCGGCAAGTAAAGTTTAGATGCATCGTCCACGGTAGAGAAACCAAGATTCTTGCCCGATGTCCATTGCATAGGGGTGCGTGCTCCATTGCGTGGTTGATAGGCACCTTCCACTTGCGGCCAGTGTGTAGGCAATTGTTTCATGCCAATTTCATTACCGTAGTAAATGAACGGCACACCCGGCATGGTGAATCCAAAGGCGTAGATAATCTCCAAATCCTTGTCCGAACGTTTGTTTCCCAGACGGGCATTGTCGTGATTGCCCAACGGAAGGCTGATGTAACCCTTTCCGATGGTTTGTTCGTATTGATCCATATAGCTCTTCAAGAAGTTGGTGATGTTTCCCTTACCTTCGGCGTCGAAGTAGCTATGTCCTTCGCTTACGCCGTTCAGGATGCGCCAACTCTCTTTTTGGAAGAGGTCGTTGTAGCCATCGAACCAATGGAAGAAATCCACGTGGAAGCAGTTGTCGAGGGCATCGGCAGGATACGACCATTCGGCCACCATGAATCCGTGAGGGAATTCCTCTTCGAGCAATGTTCTAATCTCGCGCCAGAAGAGTTTGGTTGCATTTTCGCGGGTGTTATGGAATTGCTCGTTTCCGCTTGTGTGGGATGTCTTGGTCAGCGCACCGGCCATATCGGCTCTGAATCCATCGGCACCCATCTTCATCCAAAAGCGAAGCACATCCTTCAAGTCTTCCTTCATGGCACGCACATCGGGGTGGTCGGGCGAGAGTTGCCAAGGTTGGTTGGGGTCGGGGTTGGAGAATCCGAAGTTCAACGCCGGTTGGCACCAGTAGAAGTTGCGCATGAATTGTCCGTTGCGCTTGCCATATCCTTTAATGAATTGTCCGGCAAACTCCTTCGGAGGGTCAACCCAGTTGGTTTCTGTCCAGATGTAGTAGTTTGAATACTTGTTTTTCTCTTGCTTGGCCGACTCTACAAACCAGGGGTGGTCGATGGCGGTATAGCTGATGACGTAGTCGAAAATTACCTTCAAGCCACGTTTGTGTGCCTCTTCGAAGAGTTGCTTGGCATCGTCGTTGGTGCCATATCGGGGTGCAATCTTGTAGTAATCGCGCACGTCGTATCCGGCATCGAGGAAGGGTGAATCGAAAAAGGGATTAAACCAAATGGCATCTACACCAAGGCTTTTCACATAATCCAACTTACTGATAATGCCTTGGATATCGCCGATACCATCGCCGTCGGAATCGCAAAAGGTTTGCGGATAGATTTGGTAGAAGACGGCATTCTTTGCCCATTCGGGCACATCGGGTATCTTGTAATCACCCGTGATTTTCTGCGCGCTCGTCATGCCGGCAAACAGCAATAAGAGCATGGTTAAGATTTTCTTCATAGTTAAACGTTTATATTAATAAAAAAGGAGAAATGAGGGATGGCTTTCTCCTCATTTCTCCATGTTGATTATCGGTTTACTTCAAGTTGCTCAGGATGTTACCGAAGAGCAAGTAAGATGCATTTCCGCCGATGGTGGATTCGTTTTGTCCCCAGAAGAACGGCCAATCGTCCTTGTTTTCCAAGTAGTCGGGTTGCAACAAGAGCAAGCCTGGTACCAATGCGCCGGGGATAAACGAGAAGTCGGCGCGGTTGTTGCCATACGATACATTCTTTGGCACAACGCCCACGCCCATCACATAAGAGCGGTTTGAGTGTGGATGGCAACCGAAGATAAAGTCGGCACACTTGTAGATTTCGTTCTTGTCGATGATTTCGGGGAAGTACTTGTTTGCCCAATAGCAATTGATGCCTTGGCCAACGATTGAGCCTGTACTACCCCAACCTGTGCCATATACGTTTACACCGTATGGGTTTTGTTCGGCCAACTCGTCGAGTTGTTTCTTGTATGCTTCCACGTAGGGTTTCAGCTTTTCCAAGTAGCCTTCGCTCATGTAGGGGCTTGCTTGAAGGGCAAACGAGAGGTTGCGGGTGTTGATGGCACCGTTGCGTCCTTCGAATGACTTCAGGATGTTTTCCTCGAGGTTGGGGATGTATTTCTTATCGCCGGTGGCCAGGAAGAGTTGATATCCGGGTTGCATGAATGCTGCGGGACGAATCTTCTCTTGGTTGTCGTTCCAAAGTTTGATGGCGGCGGCCAGGCATCGTTTGGAGATTTCAGGATTGAACTCCTTCAACGCACGGCTTGCGGCGGCCAAGGCCGATGTATAGGCGGTGGTCATGCCATCGTTATAGTAGGTGAACACCCAACGTTCGTCGCCGGTGAGGTGTTTGTTGTCGGTAATGGTGCTTGGCTCGTCCAAACGGTTGTATTGGTAGAGGTGAACATGGTTGACACCGCGGCAAGCGTGTCCAATCTTCTCTACGATGTTCAGCAATGGCAAGATGCCGTGTTCAATCTGCTGCAACATATCGGGCTTACCATCGGCAAAGTGGATGTTTACGTACTTGTTTTGCTTGTCCACCATGGTTTCGTCGCGTTCGGGGCGGAATTCTTCCCAAGTGGCTACAAAGTTAGATACAACACCTGCGTGCGAGTTGCCTTCGATATCCCAATCGCCTGCATCAAACCAACCGCCCTGATCGAAACCGGGGATGAATTGATAGGGCTTGTAAGGCGAGTGAAGTTCGTCGCCCATCTGGAAGTTGTCGAAGTGAGGAATTGTAGGAGGTGCCTGTACAGCATCGTCCAAGTGGGGAGCGGCATGCCAAACACGATAGCCTTCCTTCACGGCCATGTGATCCATCTGAACAGGGAACCACACGTCCAAGGTATGATGCCATACGTTTGCGTATGCATCTTCGGCAATGGGGAAGCAGTTGGTTTGCTGACCATCGTACTCGATGTAGTAGATACCCGGCTCGTTCACGTCGGTGAAGTCGGCCTTCAGGTAGTTATAGCGCAGATAGTTGCCCCATTGAGCGGTTTGCAC
This sequence comes from Mediterranea massiliensis, assembly GCA_015060685.1. Lineage (GTDB taxonomy): Bacteria > Bacteroidota > Bacteroidia > Bacteroidales > Bacteroidaceae > Bacteroides > Bacteroides massiliensis_B. The sequence continues at coordinate 84,420 of SUXZ01000005.1, forward strand.
GGCCTTGGCCAATGTAGCCGAACCATCTTCGTTTACGCGGTAGATATTGGCTACCGATTGCGGTTTGTCGTTGGCATCGAGTTCGATGATGGCCTCCTTCTTTTGTGAAGGTGTGTAGCCCACTTGCGAGAAGCCGATAACCGGTTCGCGCACCCATGTAGATACCGAGTTAGGCTCAACCGTCCATTCCATTACCTTACCTGTCTTATCGGCTGGAAGGAATGAGTGCAGCACGAACCATCCGTTTTGTGCCAGGATACGGCCATCGTATAGTTGGATGTCTGTATCGCCGGTAACGGTAATCAAGCGTTCGGGTTCGTCGGGCGCCATGACAAACTTGCGTCCTTCGGCCAATGGCTTTGGTGCTACGAACTTACCTGTACCTCTATCGTCGGATGTAGTCAATCCGTTTACTTGCTTGGCTTTCTCGGCCAATGGTTTGGTTTCGGTGTCAAAACCGGCATAGCGCGGGAAGTAGCAAGGCTTACCATCTACAATGTAGGAGTGATTCCAATAGGCCGACGGGAGGAATTCGAGGTTGAAACATGCCTTGCCTACCAACTCTTGTGGGATAGGTTTTTCCAAATATACCTCAATGCCGAATGCCTTGCCCTTTGGAGTAATCTTCAAGGTAGGCTCCAAGTCGTATTCCTTATAGTAAAGTTGCACGGTGATTTGTCCGGAGATTGAATCCACCTCACGGCTTCTCATTTCGGGCACCAAGTCCCATTGTTCGGGTGTTTCATTAAAGCGAACGCCGCCGTTTGTTACCGTCAGCACACCGTGGTGAACGATGTCGATACCCGAACGTTTCTCGTCGTAGAAGATAGCCGAGAAAGGGTTGCTATACACCATTACGTTTACGCCACGTGTCTCCAAGTAGCCTTTTTCGTTTAGTTTCAAATCGGGCGATGGCTTGCCATTGTCCATACATGCGGCCAGACAACAGACAGTTGCCAACAGGGCCAAAATCTTAATGTTCTTCATACAGATTCAAAGGGGTATTAATAGATTCATTATTTCAACTTGCAATATTACTAAAAAAACATGAAATCTAAAATTAGATTCCAACAAAATTTCCCTTAACAGAAAATTTTCTTTCCCTTCTGTTCGGTGCATCCACGGATACCATTCGGCGCACCTGCGGAGTGAATAGGGCAGAAATAAAAAAGAAGCAGGCTTGCCAATAATGAACAAGCCCACTTCCGCCCTAACAAATACGATGAGTATTATTATAATAAAGTTTCTGTTTGCAAACTGAGTTCGCGCGATGAACTACCTACACGAAGTACCACCTTACCGCCTTCTATTTGCCATCCATTGGTTGCCTCATCCCAATGTTTGAAATCATTGCGTGGGATGCTGATAACCACCTGTTTGCTTTCGCCCGGTGCAAGGGCAACACGTTGGAAGCCTTTCAACTCTTGAGCCGGACGCTCGACGGCACTCTCCGGACGTGAAGCATATACCTGAGCCACCTCTTCGGCCGCCATAGTGCCTTGATTAGTCAAGGTAAAGATTACTTCAACCACATCCTTCTTGGCGTGAGCCTGAATATCGGTATATTGGAAAGTTGCATACGAAAGGCCATGGCCAAACGGATACATAACCGGCTGTTTCTTAGTGTCGTACCAACGATAGCCCACATAGATTCCTTCGTCGTAGTGTGCAAGCAACTTGCGTTCGGCGCGATTCTTCTGACGATTGACAAGATCGACAAACACATCGCTTGTCTCTTCATCAAGTTTTTGAGGATATGTACCTAACTTATAAGCGGGTACATCTTGCAAGGTAATGGGGAAGGTAAACGGCAACTTACCCGATGGAGAAACCTCGCCAAGAAGTACATCGGCCAATGCCAAGCCACCCATTGAGCCGTTGAACCACGACACGAGCATGGCATCGGAATAGGGTTCGATAGGGTAAAGTTCGATGGGCGCACCCGTTACTAACACGGTAATCAAGTTTGGATTGGCTTGCTTCAAAGCAGCGGCAAGCTCAGCTTGTCCCATTGGCAAGCCGATGTTATCTCGGTCGGAGCCTTCCGTTTCAATCTCGCGGTTATTACCGGCCATAAAGATAACCAAATCCGACTCGGCGGCCAATGCAACGGCCTCCTTCATCAGTTGTTTATCAGCCTCTTGAATCGGCGAAATGCCTTTATAGCGGTCTTCGCGAGTATAGACAGGATAACCTTGTGCATAGCGCACCTCGGCCTTATCGCCAACGCGTTGCAACAAGCCTTCGAGGGGAGTGATTTCCACCAACGCCTTCACACCGGCGCCTACCCCACCCTGCGCTTGCTTGGTAGTGGCATTTGCACCGATAACGGCAATTTTCTTTGACTTATTCAAGTCGATTGGAAGCAATTGATTCTTGTTCTTCAGCAATACAATCGAGCGCTTGGCCACCTCGTAGGCGGTTTGTTGTTGTTCGGGCTGAGAAGCCATCTCCTTGTTTGCCTCACTTGCCGGTATCGGCTCGATGGCCAGACGAACGCGCAAGATATTGCGCACACGTTTGTCTATGATGCTTTCGGCAATAACACCGGCCTTAACCGAGTCGAGCAAGGCCTGACCAAGATATTGAGAACCTGGCATCTCCACCTCCAAACCATTCACAGCGGCTTGTACAGAGTGTGTGCCTCCCCAATCGGAGATAATCATACCTTTGAAGCCCCACATATCGCGCAGAATCTCTTCCTGAAGCATGTGGTTTTCCGAGCACCAATAGCCGGCTACCTTATTATAAGCCGCCATCACACCGTATGCATCGGCTTTGCGGACAGCATCTTCGAACGGACGCAGGTAGATTTCGTGCATGGCGCGGGGCGATACTTGCACATCCACATAGCCACGATGATTCTCTTGATTATTCAGGGCATAGTGTTTCAAGCAGACGGCCACACCATTATCTTGCACACCTTGCGTATAGCCAACGGCCAATGCACCGGCCAACAAGGGGTCTTCGCTAAAATATTCGTATGTACGTCCGCCGGTAGGTATGCGCTGAATGTTGATGGCAGGGCCAAGAATCATGTCCTTACCACGACGACGCGCCTCCTTTGCCATGCCTTCGCCATAGAGATAGGCCATCTCTGTACTCCATGTAGCGGCCAAAGCCGACCCTGTAGGGAAGAAGGTGGCCGAGTCGGTAGAGAGGTTCAATGAATTCCAGCTATGAGGTTCCATCTCTTCACGGATGCCGAACGGACCATCGGCATACTCCATATCGGCAATGCCCAATCGTTCGACGCCTGCCGATGAGAACATATTCTTGCCGTGAAGCATGTTTACTTTCTCTTCGAGCGTCATCTGAGCGATAAGTTCGGTAATACGGGCTTCGTTCTTCATCAAAGCCGATTCGGGCTGCTTCTCGCCCGATGTGCAAGCGGCCAACAAGCAAGCCGAAGCAACTAATAGGTAATTCAACTTTTTCATGATAATAAATGATTCTAAGAATATTGCCGTAAAAATATATGTTTTGGTTTATATAGGCAAACAATTATACCGATTCAAAACAAAACATACCATATTTGATAACATTATATAACGATGGGGCATCACATCAAATCGATTTGATGCATGCCCCATTACTATAAGCACTTAATATTTACTGATTGCTATGCATTACCATAAACGGCTTTTGCACCAAGCATCTCTTCTATGCGAAGCAATTGATTGTATTTAGCTACACGCTCCGAACGGCTTAACGAACCAGTCTTTATCTGTCCGCTATTTGTGGCTACGGCTATATCGGCAATGCAAGTATCTTCCGTCTCGCCCGAACGATGAGAGACAATGGAATTATAGCCATGGCGTTGAGCCATATCGATAGCCGCAAGGGTTTCGGTAAGCGTACCTATTTGATTTACCTTAATCAGAATAGCATTTGCACAATGCTTTTGAATACCCTTTGATAAATACTCTACATTGGTTACAAAGAGGTCATCGCCCACCAATTGACAACGCTGACCGATACGTTCGGTCAACTTTTGCCAACCATCCCAATCTTCTTCGCTCATACCATCTTCGATAGAGTCGATGGGATATTGACTAATCAGTTGTTCAAGGTAATCAATCTGCTCTTCCGACGTGCGTCGCTTGCCCTTTTCTCCTTCGAATTTGCTATAATCATAAATGCCATCGACAAAGAATTCGGACGAAGCACAATCCAATGCAATACGAACATCTTTCCCTGGCTCATATCCTGCCCTACGAATGGCTTGCATCAAGCAATCGAGCGCATCTTCTGTACCAGTCAATTCGGGAGCAAAGCCACCTTCATCGCCTACTGCTGTACTTAGATGTCGTTTGGCAAGCACACTCTTCAATGCGTGGAAAACCTCCACACCCATGCGCAAACCTTCGTGGAAGGAAGATGCACCTACCGGACGAATCATAAACTCTTGAAAAGCAATGGGAGCATTGCTGTGCGAACCACCATTGATAATGTTCATCATAGGAATGGGCATCACATGCGCTTGCTCACCACCCAAATAGCGATAGAGCGGCATCTTAAGATAGGCAGCTGCTGCTTGAGCCACGGCTAACGATACTCCAAGGATAGCATTAGCCCCCAATCTCGATTTAGTGGGCGTGCCATCGAGTGCAATCATTGCCTTGTCGATATCGGCTTGTTGAAGTGCCGACATTCCCAACAATCGAGGAGCAATTGTATCGTTAACGTGTTTCACCGCCTTCAATACGCCCTTCCCATTGTAGCGCGATTTATCTGCATCGCGCAACTCTATAGCCTCGTGAATACCCGTGGAAGCACCCGATGGTACGGAGGCTCTCCCCATTACACCAGAGGCCAACCACACCTCTACCTCAACAGTAGGATTCCCACGTGAGTCAAGAATCTCTCTGCCTATGATTTTTACTATTTTCATAACATGTATCGTTTAAAGTACTATTTCGATAACATAGCCACGAAAGAAATGTTCTTATAGCAAGACGATTTCTTCGGGAGCGTTTGTCAGCTTCTCCACCCCATCGGCGGTTACTACCCATGTATTCTCAATTCCCAACGGTCCTACGCCCGGCAATACAATCTTTGGTTCGAGCGCAAACACCATGCCCGGCTCGAGGATGGTGGAGATGCGTGAAGCGATTACGGGCGATTCGTTGATTTCCAATCCCACACCATGCCCGATGAAGCGGGCCTTCTGCTCCACGCCCATGAAGTAATCGGCAAAGCCTGCCCGGCGCACCCTTTCCAAAGCCATCTGATAAAGTGATTCGCACACCACACCAGGCTTTACATGGTCGGCAATCTCGTTTTGTATGTCGATACACACCTGATGCGCTTTGTAGGCCTCATCGCTCAGCGAACCGATGGCATACACGCGGCTCATGTCGCTCATATAGCCATAGTAATTGCCGGCCATATCCACCATAAAGCTTTCGCCCTCTTTCAGCAACGTGCCGTTAGCCCCTCCGGGCAATGATGGATGCAAGCCCTCTCCGCCCAACGCAAAATCGTAGGGAGAGGCAACGGCGGCATTATCTCCAGCCAACAAGCTACCCATGAAAATCTCCATGCTCTGTCCGAACACACGGAAGATGCCCAAACATCCCGATTGACGCATCAGACGCTCCACCTCGATGGAGAGTTCGCTATCCGTCATCCCTGCCCGATAGAGCGAGGGAATCTGCGCATAGGCCTGTGCGTGCATCTTTCCCGAACGGCGGAACAACTCCACCTCCTGCTCGGTCTTGATGCTTCTTGCCTCGCGTACAAGCGATGTAGCCGATGGCACTACCTCCACATTGGGGAAACAGGCTGCCAGGCGAAGATACTCCCTATAGGTCAGCTCATCTCCCTCCAAAGCCAGTTTGGTTGGCATGGGCAGGCCACACTGAGCAATCAGTTCGGGCAGTTGCTCCGGTTTGCGGATAGGCTTTACATGCTCGCCCACCACGTTGTTCGGTCGTTTCACAAACAGTATGGAAGGAGCATTGAGGGGGATATACAGATAGCCGCTGACCATTGCGCCATTGGCATAAATCATGTTTACATTTGTAGCAATAATCAGTGCATCAATTCCTTGTTGCAACATCAGCCGGCGAATCTTGTCGCGGCGAATTTTCAGTTCAGTAGAAAGCATATACGATATTATTCTTAATTTCCGCCGGCAAAGATAGTGAAATGATGGAAATTATAAAAAAAAGTACCGCCCATACCTTCACAGGCTCGGGCGGCACTAACCACAAATACAAATACAACTAAACAAAGTATTTCCTATATTAACTAAAACAGTATTCTGTTATACAATGCCTTGCGCCATCATGGCGTTGGCCACCTTCATGAAGCCTGCAATGTTTGCACCCTTCACATAGTTGATGTAGCCGTCAGGCTCTGTGCCATACTTCACGCACTGTTCGTGAATGCCGTGCATAATGGTGTGCAGTTTAGCATCCACCTCTTCGGCACTCCAGCTGATGTGCATGGCGTTCTGACTCATTTCCAAACCGCTTGTAGCCACACCGCCGGCATTTACCGCCTTGCCCGGTGCATACATCACCTTGTTTTCGATGAACAGGTCGATAGCTTCGGGTGTACATCCCATGTTGGATATTTCGCCCACACAAGTCACCTGGTTGGCAATCAAGTTGCGTGCATCCTCGCCGTTCAGTTCGTTTTGGGTAGCACAAGGCAATGCAATGTCCACCTTTACCTCCCACGGGCGTTTGCCTGCCACGAAAGTAGCTTCAGGGAATTCGTCGGCATACGGAGCCACAATATCGTTGCCCGATGCACGCAGTTCAAGCATATAATCAATCTTCTTGCCGCTGATGCCGTCGGGGTCGTAGATATATCCATCAGGACCAGAGATAGTAACCACCTTGGCGCCCAACTCGGTAGCCTTCAGTGCAGCGCCCCATGCCACGTTTCCGAAGCCTGAAATGGCCACTGTCTTACCCTTTATATCCATGCCCTTGTTCTTCAGCATATCGTTCACGAAGTACAAGCCTCCGAAGCCGGTTGCCTCCGGACGGATGAGCGAACCGCCAAAGTCCAGTCCCTTACCGGTAAAGGTGCCTGTAAACTCGCGTGTAAGTTTCTTATACATGCCAAACATGTAGCCCACTTCGCGCGCACCCACACCGATATCGCCGGCGGGCACATCCATGTCGGGGCCTAAATGGCGCCACAATTCGAGCATAAATGCCTGGCAGAAGCGCATTACTTCGGCTTGGCTCTTTCCGCGTGGCGAGAAGTCCGAACCGCCCTTACCTCCGCCCATAGGCAATGTGGTGAGGGCATTCTTGAAGGTCTGTTCAAATCCCAGGAATTTCAAGATAGAGAGGTTTACCGATGCATGGAATCGGATGCCGCCCTTATACGGGCCGATGGCATTGTTGAATTGAACGCGATAACCCAAATTGGTTTGCACTTCACCCTTATCGTCCACCCATGTTACACGGAAAGTAAAGATTCTGTCCGGTTCTACCAATCGTTCGATAATCTTCGCTTTTTCAAACTCGGGGTGTTCATTATAAATATCTTCGATAGAAAGCAATACTTCCTTAACGGCTTGAAGGTATTCAGACTCGCCGGGATGTTTCGCCTCGAGTGAGGCCATGATTCGTTCAATATTCATAACTACACAAATTTAGGTTATTAAGGTTGGTTGTCCGATGCCGGAAAAAGCATTTTGTCATCAAACAACACTGCAAATATATCGAATCTTTTTATACCTCCAACTATTTTTGAAGAAAATTTGGTTTGCCGGAAATAAAAAGATAATGATTATCGTCAGTAATTCTGTTAAAAAAGCAATAATATGAAAACAAAAGCAGCAGAAGTTTGTTAGGATGTTTGTATTTTTAACAAAACCTATAGCTTTATGAAAGAATTAAAAATTTTATTTCTGGCAGCCGTCTGCACCGCATCGAGTGCAGTTTTTGCCATCGAAGTGCCCCAACAAGTGCAGGCAGCCTTCGACAAGGTGTGTCCCGATGTAGCCGACGAAGCCTGGTCGGCCGACGAAGGCTACTATGTGGCCACCTTCAATCAGAATCAGTTTGAAACCAAGCTGTGGTTCGACGGCCAGGGCAATTGGGTAATGGAGCAGGTAGATTGGGAAACCATGTCCGAAGCGCCGGCAGCCATCTTCAACGCTTTTGCCGCCGGCCAATACTCGGGCAACGAGGTGCAGGACGTTGTGCAGATACAATATCCCCAGCGCGAAACGATGGTGGCCGTACTGGTGGGCACACCCAATGAAGAGAGCGGCTACATGCTGCTTTACAACGAGAACGGTGAGCTGATAGAGGCCGATGCCGTGAGCATCAGCGGCAGCAATTGCCTGGGCGCGTGCAACCTGTTGGAGAGTGCCGTCGAAGATTAGACGGGCATCAGCCCCATCTTGGCGGCTTTGGCCAGCATAAACTCCCTGGCGGCTTCGTATTCGTTGGGGATAATGCCATCGAGGATTGCATCCTTGATGGCGCTTTTTATCAAGCCCACCTCCCTGCAGGGCTGTAGTCCGAAGGTAGCCATAATCTCCTCTCCGCTGACGGGTGGCTGGAAGTTCCTGATGCGGTCGCGCTCTTCCAGGTCCTTCAGCTTCTGGCGCACCAGTTGGAAGTTTTGCAGGAAGCGTTGCTTGCGCTCCATGTTCTTCGAGGTAATGTCTGCCTCGCACAGCAGCATCAGGTCGTCTATATCGTCGCCCGCCTCGAACAGCAGTCGGCGCACGGCCGAGTCGGTAACCTCCTCGTCGGCAATCACAATGGGGCGCATGTGCAGGCTAACCAGCTTCTGCACATACTTCATCTTTTCGTTCATGGGCAGCTTCATGTTCCGGAAGATGGATGGAATCATCTTCTCGCCCACGAAGTTGTGGTTGTGGAATGTCCACCCCACCTTCTGCTCCCACCGCTTGGTGGCCGGCTTGGCAATGTCGTGCAGCAGCGCCGCCCAGCGCAGCCACAGGTTGTCGGTCTGCCGGCTGATGTTGTCCAGCACCTCCAGCGTATGATAGAAGTTGTCCTTGTGCGCCCGTCCGTTGCGTGTCTCCACCCCTTGCAGTGCGGCCAGTTCGGGGAAGATAAGGGGCAGCAGTCCCGAGCGGTCCAGCTCGATGAATCCCTTCGAGGGTGTGGGCGCCAGGATAATCTTGTTCAGCTCCTCGGCAATGCGCTCTTTGGATATGATTTTGATGCGCTCCACATTGCGGCAGAGCGATTCGAATGTTTCGTCGTCGATGAAGAAGTTCAGCTGTGTGGCAAAGCGGATGCACCGCATCATGCGCAGGGGGTCGTCGCTGAAGGTTATGTCGGGGTCGAGCGGCGTGCGTATCAGGCGGTCCTTCATGTCGAGCATGCCGTCGAAGGGGTCCACCAGTTCGCCATATCGCTCCTTGTTCAGGCATACGGCCAGTGCGTTGATGGTAAAGTCGCGTCGGTTCTGGTCGTCCTCCAGTGTGCCGTCTTCCACAATGGGCTTGCGGCTGTCGTGTGTGTACGACTCCCTCCGTGCGCCCACGAATTCCACCTCGGTGCCGCGATACTTCAGCTGCGCCGTGCCGAAGTTCTTGAACAGTGCCACGTGTGCGCCCCTGCCCAGTCGTTTGCCCAGTGCTTCGGCCATGGCTATGCCGCTGCCCACCACCACCACGTCGATGTCCTTCGACGGTCGTTGCAGGAAGATGTCGCGCACATATCCGCCCACCACGTAGCACTCCATGCCCAGCTCATCGGCCATTGCACCAATCAAATTGAATATCTTGTCGCTGAATCGTTCCTTCAGCTCGTCGGGAGTCAGTTCAATCATATATTTTTCGTAAGCGGGTGCAAAGATAGTATTTTTTTTTGTTAGTCCCTACTAACTTCACCGGTGAAGTTGGTGAAGTGGTGAAGTGCATTACCTGCACTTCCTCCACACACCCTTGCGAAGTTTCTCTGTCCACCCCATGGCAGTCCATCGGATGGGAATCATGGAGAGGGCCGATTCGGAGAAGCCTTCGCCTTTTGCCCGGCGTACATCGTCGATGGTAAATTCCGTGGGCAGCACATCCAGGATGTTCCGCTGCTTGGGGTTGTATGCCTTTATGCTTTGGTCTATGGCCTGCCATCCTTCGCCAAAGAGCTTGCACTGCTCCATCAGGGTATAGTCGGCCATCAGCCGTGCAAAGGCAGCTGCCTGCGAGGGTTGCTCCTGTCCGTCTGCCTGCTCCAGTATGCGGCAGATTACGCCACATCGGAAGCCTATTACGGCGGCCCGCTTGCGGTAGGTATCCTTCACCAGGTCCATTGTTTCGAGTGCCTCCAGCCGTTTCTCTTCCACCCATCCGTCCATTTCGGCGGCCACGTCGTCTGCCTGCACCGTTCCTTTGGCATCGGTCAGCAGCTGCACCGCCTTCCGTATGTTCTCCTGCTGTTCGGGCGTCATCTGCTCGAAGCGCGTCATGGGTTGGAATCGGTTGTCGGGCATTTCGCCCAGCATGATTCGGCTGGAGAGTCCGTTTTCCAGGTTGCCTGTCTTGAAGCATCGTTGCAGTGCGCCGTAGGTGCCCAGGATGGTCCAGTTGTACTTGACGTTCACGATGCCGCTTTCGGCATTGTCCGAGTTGTAGTCCTGCCCCCACTCTCCCCAGTCGAAGGCCATTCGATACACGTCGTACTTGGCGCTCCAGCTGCCTGCTCCGTTGGTTTTCAGCAGGGTGTCCAGCTCTTCGCCGAAGGAGTAGAGCGTATCGCCTTTGGATAGCTTCATGCGCTTCAGCAGGGTGGAGTTCGACACGGTAACGGGCACGTAGCGTATGTGGCTTTCGGGTGGTGCTTCGCCCTTTTCGTTGGCCGAGCGTTGTTTGTTCCGCTTCTTCCACGCCTCTTCTTTCCTGCGTTCTTCGGCGTCGGCCTCGGCCATGGGCATCAGCCACTTCTCCACCACGTTCTTGCATGCCGATTTTCCGCTGGCCTGTTCGCCCACAACGATGGCCATCAGCGCCATGGGTTGCAGGCGTCCGTCGGCATAGATGGCTTGTGCGTGGCAGGCATAGGCCGATGCAACGGGCATCAGTCCTGTCAGCACGGGCAGTTTCATGGTTCGGGGCAGGGCGGCCAGCGAGTCGTCCAGTCCGATGGGCAGGCGTATGGCTTCGAGGCGTTGCAGCAGTTCGTCTGTGCGGCCTTTCTGCCAGCTGTCGGCGGCGTGTTCTTCGCGTGCGGGTGTGTGCTGTGCGTTTGGGGCGATGGGTGTGCCGTCGTCGTTCAGGTTCATCACCTCGCGGAAGGTCCATGCAAAGTCGTTGCTCACGGGCTTGTTAGGGTCGGTGTAGTTGGCATAGAAGTCGGCCACGAGCTGCCAGCAGTCGGGTTCTTTGGTGTACTTGGGTGCCAGCTTCTTCAGTCCTCCCATCAGCTCTTCTTTGGTCAGCAGGCGGCAGATGCCGGTGGATAGCAGGTTGACGAACATGTAGTGACGCTGCCCCTTGTGCTCCAGTGCTGCCTGGCTGATGCCCCGCTTCTCCATGGCCTTGGCTATAATCATCATTACGCGCTTGGTGGGGCGCTTGCAGGGCCATTTTAGTGAGTTAGTGTGGTGGTGTGGTAGTGAGTTAGTGTGGTGGTGAGTTGTGAGTGCTGAGTTGTGGGTTCTGAGTTGTGAGTTAGCGGGTTGGCTGATGGGGAAGGGCATCTTGTAATCGGGGTCGATGGGTGCAAACAGGGCGGCTTCGTCCAGGTGGAGCAGGTAGCTTCGGGGCACGGCAAAGCTGACGCGGGCCATGTCCTTCACGCAGCCGTCGTAGTCGCCATCGACCAGTGCGTTGGCCAGGGAGTATTGTGCGTTGGCCAGGCTGATGCCGGGTGCTACCTTGAACACCAGTCGCACGCCTTCCATCGAGGGTGTGATGTGTGCCAGCACAATGCCCAGTTCGCCGATGCGTGGGGCTACGTGGCTGTTGAACCATTCCGAGGGGTTGGCCACGTGGTCTTTGTCGTAGATGCACAGTCCGCTGGCCTGGGCGTTCTTGTCCATTCGGCGGCCATTGCCTTGGTAGTGTGCCTGAAAGGTGAATCCGGGCAACTGTTTCTTCAGTTGGTCTTTCAGGGTCTTATATTCATCGGCTGTCAGCTCTCCGCGCAGCAGTTGTTCGCGTGCATCCTCTATCTGTGCGCACACGTCGGCCACTTGGGGCGAGTCGATGGTTTGGGCAAATAGGGCGGGCGTGCATTGGCGCGCCCAGCTCCTTACTGATTTTACGTAGTCGAACATGATATGAGTTGTGAGTTATGAGTTGTGAGTTGTGAGTTTTAATTTTTAATTTTTAACTTTTAATTTTTAACTTTTAATTCTCAAAGAATTCGGCCGCTTCGCTGCAATCGTCCATGATGACGAGCTTGGGAAACTCGGTGTATCTGCGTTTTATGCGCAGGTGCAGTTCGTACTGCTCGTCGGTCTTCACGGCCTTGCCGCACTTCAGGGGGTACTCCACGCGCGATGCATCGTCCTTGCTGCGCGATGGTGCGTAGGGGCGGAAGTTTCCGGTTGTTGGGTTAACGAGGCGGATAGAGCCTTTTACTACTCGGTTGCTGGCCAGCAATTGTGCTACACATTCGTCTGGCATTTGGATTGTAATGTTCATGATATGAGTTGTGAGTTATGAGTTATGAGTTGTGAGTTAATAAAATTCTCTCTTCACGGAAAAGCAGGGGCACTCCTTGGATTTGTCGAACTCCTTATGTCCGTGTACCGTTGCCTTGGGATAGCGTTTCAGCAGGTTTACGACCAGCTGATGCAACGCAAGCTTCTGCAGCGGGGTGCGGGTATCCATGGCGATGGAGCCATGCTCGTCCAGTCCGCCCACGTAGGCAATGCCGATAGCCCGATGGTTATGATCCAGGCAATGCGCTCCCACGGCCATTTCCGGGCGGCCCGGGTGTATGCTGCCATCGCGATAAACCACGTAGTGGTAGCCGATGCACTGCCAGCCTCGTGCGCGGTGCCATTGGTCGATTTCCTGCACGGTGAAGTCGTGTCCTGCCGGTGTGGCGGTGCAGTGGATGATGATTTCGTCGGTTGTTTCCCGCTTGGGGAGTTCGTCGTAAATTTCATTTTTCATATTAATGTTTGTTTTAATTCGGGGGATTTCTTTCCTCCGACACGACGAAATTAGTGCATAAAAAAAAGACTGCATCACGATGGATGCAATCTTTTATGGGTGGACAAGAAGAAACAAGTGGCCGACAAGTGCGGACAAGTTTTCCGACAAGTTTAGGGGTTAAATTTGGTTATTCCAGTTCTGCAATGTAAGCGGATATAGCCCTGCATCGTGCAGCAGTTGCCACAGGGGTTTGTGGCACGATGCATCGCTTATTTTTCTCTCTTTTACGAGCTGTTCTACCATGGCGGTTATCTGCGTAGGCTTGGCTCCCTTGATGGCATCGAGGAAGCGGGCGGCCTCGTCGGGGTAGCCATAGAAGATGGGTGTAAGGGCGGCTACCAGCGGTTCGTCCTCCGCGCTGGTCTGTACCACCTTGCCGTCCTGATATACGTTTATGGTGCCTCCGCCCACGTTCATCTGGCCGTTGTTCACAATGGCTCCCGGCTGAAAGTTATTGGTTATTTCCATCAATTTATCCTCCTATCGCTATCGTTCCACCGCCAATGTTAGCTTGCCCGTCGTTGGTTATGGAGTAGGGTGTGTACATGTTCTGAATGGGTTGCAGGATGGGTGCGCTTGCCTTTTGCCGCTCCAGTTGGCGCTGGTGGGCTTTCTCTTCTTGTTTTCGCTGTCGGTCGTGGGCGCATTTTTTCATGTCATTAACAATGTACACAAACTCTTTGGGCACATTATCCTCTCCGAAGAATGCGTCTTTGATGGTGTCGGCCAATTGGTCGATAAACTGCGTGTCGGTGTTGCGCTCTAAAGCCGCATTACAGATGCGGTTTAGGCAGTACACCATTGTTTCCCGACCTATTTCGCCTTTTACTTGCTCTGCAAATTTCTCTGTGATGAGCGCAAGGCGTTTTTGTGCGACTTCGGAAACAGTGAATTTCATAGGTTCTTTCTGCTCAAAAAATGAAAAACAATTCATTTATTATATAGGTTTTAAGAAATTAATAATGGCACACCTCTCGGTGTACTGTCGTCTGCTTGCAAAATTAGTATGCCATTTTCATTCTTGCAAGAAAAAATGCAGAAAGTTTTTAACCGATGTTTCAACTATTTTAGCACCCCCTCTTACAGCCTATCAGGAGCGGGGTGGAGCAGCATCAATGGGCCGAAGGACAAAAAGGGCTGCACCGAAGTGCAACCTTTAAGAGATTATTTTTTTGGAGAGGGGTTATACTGGTTCAACCCATTTATCTTCAGCGCCAACGGTAGTAGGACCATCAAAAATCACGGCATCACCATTTTTCAAGTCAGTCTTTCCTGGAAATTCACGGTAATATTCATTATCATCAGCATCATAAAAAATAAACAAAAAATAGCCTAAACCTACTTTATCAAGCTTTGACTGATTAACTCCATCCGGTGCTACTTGCCACGGACTGGCATAGATTGAAATGCCATCTTCATTATCATGAACCCAAGCACCATATGGATCAAAGGGTTCTCCCACGGGATTCAATTCAACACCGGTAGGTGTAATAGTACCACCAGCATAGGCTGTCATTGTTCCCGCATACTCCACTGTATAATCATCCTCTACATTTAAATCCTTGATAGTGAATTGGGCTACTTGGGGAATCATGGTGATGGTCAAAGTTAATACGCCACCGCTTGCACTATAAGTACCATCCTCGCAAGTCATGATACATTCGCCTAAAGGATTAGGAATATCCTTTTCTAAGTAATAGTCGTAATCCTCATTATCACGAGCATTAGAATAAATATTTATACCGGTAAGTTGAGCAGCAGGTATAGCAGCCAATGGGATTGGTGCAAAATAACTAATACCTGAAGAGCAATAAATGGCTTTCAAGTCACCGCTGCTGGGTAAAGAGGCCAAATATGAATCTGTTGCTGTCAAACCGGGATTTTCCCATTCCCCATCAGCAGCATCAAAAAACAACACCACTTCCTTCCAACTGGTTCCATCATACTTTAGCGCTATCAGATGCTCAAAATCGTCGTCCAACACAACTATCACTTCATCTCCATTTTCCCAACCGGTACGAGGAGTACGAGTATCTTCGCCAAAGCCCGGCTTATCCATATTTACCACTACCTTGATGGCTTTCTTTTCGCTCACTTGGATGGCATCCTCTTCCTGGCTGCATCCGGTAAAGGCAAGCACAAGGGCTGCCAATGCAAGAAATATCTTTTTCATTTTTCGTTCTTGTTTTAGTTGTTATACATGCTGTTTATCCCCAATCATCTTCACCGCCAGGACCGCCAAATGGCGTAAAATACGGGGTACCCGATGCTTGAAATCCTTGTTCTACCTCTACTTCTACTATCTCCACCTGTGGAGCTTCGTAGTCTTGAAATACTGTTTCTTTCATTTTCCGTAATGTTTTTAGTTGTTTATATTAGTTTATCTATTAAAAATGTTCCGGTTTATGGTGTCCCATCGTTTGCAATCAACACAAAAAGGGCGGCCTGCTGCATCGGGGATAAATGCAACAAACCGCCCTGTAATGCTTGTAAGGGGGATTATGGGGTTATGAATAGCAACGCAACACGCCGGCGAGGTGGGAATTTTTACCCCCCCCATTTTGTTAATTTGTGTTAATATCTTTGCTATTCCCATGGTTAATAAATTGTTGTGCTTGCAAATGTAGGGATAATATTTTGAACTGCAAGCAGATTTCCGTAAATTTTTCTCCACCTTATTTTACCCTTGCGTGCGCGTAAATATACCACTATATTCCGCGAACAGACCA
The DNA here is from genome assembly GCA_015060685.1 of Mediterranea massiliensis. GTDB lineage: Bacteria > Bacteroidota > Bacteroidia > Bacteroidales > Bacteroidaceae > Bacteroides > Bacteroides massiliensis_B. The sequence goes on from SUXZ01000005.1 coordinate 100,269, forward strand.
TGCAGAATCGTACAACGACTTGGCAATATCGTACAATCTGCACCCGAAAACGTACAAATACCACCCGAAAACGTTCAAATACCACCCGAAAACGTACAAACACCACCCGAAAACGTACAATCTTCACCGACTTCACCAACTTCACCGGTGAAGTTAGTACCAACCGAAAGAAAGAAAAAGGAGGATTTGACTTTTACTATAGTAATATAATATTAATATTATATTACTATAGTAACTACCCGACCGCTAAAAAAAAGGCAGTGAACTATCCGCACCCTACTAACTTCACCGGTGAAGTCGGTGAAGTAGTGAACTCGCGCGGCAGGGGTGGATGAAAATTTTCGCGTCCGCAAAGGATTTTCGCCGCCGGCCTTAAGGCTCGCCCAGAAATCGGACTATGGCGGCCACCTGCGCCGGGGTAAAGGTGCGCGCGCGGCCGTCGTAGCCCAAGGCGGCCAACTGCTGCGTCAAGGCAGGATTGTAGGCAATCCATGCCCGCAGCTTGCGGAAGGCGTTCTTGGGGTCGATGTGGGGGTTGTAGAGCTGTGCCAGCTCGGTGCGTCCGTAGGTGCGCACGGTGAAGGTGGAGCGTTGTAGTGTGTCCATAGAAAATCGTTGGCAAGGAGGGGCATACTTTCCGCCTCGTTGCCATGCAAAGATAGGAAAAATTCGGGAAACAGACAAGAATAAGTGACGTTAAGTGACGCAAAGTGACAACCCGTCGGCAGGGCGTCGTATCTTTGTAGGCGGAAGGCGGGAGGCAGCTGCAGGAGGTTCTGCGGCACAGTCCATCCCCCAACCCCAACAAAACGATGTATTACATTCTTACACAAAACAATTCGGAGGCCTTGGGCGAATACAAGGGCCACTGGTATGCACAGGCAGTATCCATCAAGACGGTGGACATGAATGCGCTGGTGAAGCACATGGCCAGCCACAACTCGGCATTCTCGGCAGGTACCATCCGCGGCGTCATCAGCGACATGGTGAGCTGCATCCGCGAACTGGTGCTGGAGGGCAACTCGGTGAAGATTGACGACCTGGCCATCTTCTCGGGAGCCATCGAGAACGTAAAGGGCGGAGCGGCATCGGCCGAGGAGTTCAACGTGTCGAAGAACATTGCCGGCATCAAGGTGAATGCTTTGGGCACCGGCAACTTTGCCAAGACGCGCCTGAATGCCGACTACTCGCTGGAGTATGCGCCTACCTACACCGACCCGCGCACGGGCAGCGCAACCGGTACGCCTGGCGGCAGCGGCAGCGGCAACACCTCGGGCGGCGACGGTGGTGATGTGCTTGATCCGCTGGGATAGTGATTAGCGATTAGCTATTAGTGATTAGTGATGGCCACACTATCCTACTTGACTACTTGACTACTCACTACTTAACTACTACGGACGCAATGTATTGCGTCCCTACAAAAACACAAAATTATGGAAGAACAAAAAAAGAAGAAAAACACGTTTGAACTAATCTTGAAGATTATCATTGCGGTGGCATCGGCCATTGCGGGAGCATTGGGCGCCACGGCGTGCAAGGGAATGTTTTAATTAGCGATGAACGATTAGCGATTAGCGATTAGCGATTAGCGATTAGTGATTAGTGATTAGTGGTTAGTGATTAGTGATGGCCACACTATCCTACTTGACTACTTGACTACTGACTACTTGACTACTTAACTAACTTCACCAACTTCACCGGTGAAGTTAGTAGGAGGGGGGGATGAGTGCTGAGTGCTGAGTGCTGAGTGATGAGTGTAGAATTAACTCAAAACTCGGCACTCACAACTCACAACTCATAAAAGAGTGTAGAATTAACTCAAAACTCAGCACTCACAACTCACAACTCATAAATATTTTCTATCTTTGCACCCAGTGAACTCACAACTCAGAACTCAGAACTCTTAAAGCTCATAACTCATAACTCACAACTCAGAACTAATGAAAAAGCTTCTTCTTCTCTCTTGCATGGCGGCCTGCATGGCCTGCACCAACGTGGAAAAACCGGCAGCCGAACGGCTGGAAATGGCCCGACAAGCCTTTGCCGCAGGCAATTACAACGAGGCCAAACTGCAGATAGACAGCATAAAGATACTCTACCCCAAGGCGTTCGAAGCGCGAAAGGCAGGCATCGGACTGATGCAGCAGGTGGAGCTGGAAGAGCAACAGAAAAGCCTGGCATACCTGGACAGCCTGATTGCCGACAAACGCAACGAGCTGGAGGCGATGAAGGGGAAGTTTGCCTTCGAAAAGGACGAGGAGTATGAAACCATCGGACGATACCTGCACCCCTCGCAGGTGATTGAAAAGAACCTGAACCGCAGCTTCCTGCGCTTCCAGGTGGACGAGCTGGGCAACATGAGCATGACAAGCATCTACTGCGGCAGCCGAAACATTCACCACACGGCCGTAAGGGTGAGCTGCACGGACGAAAGCTTTGCACAGACACCGCCATCGAAAGACAGCTACGAAACCAGCGACCTGGGCATGCAGATAGAGAAGGCCGACTACAAGCTGGGCGAAGACGGCAACGTGATGGGCTTTGTGGCCCTGAACAAGGAGCGGAACATACAGGTGGAATTCCTGGGCGACAAGAACCATAGGATGCAGTTGGGAAAAGCCGACAAAGAGGCGGCAGCCGGCATCTACAGCCTGGCAGAGGTGCTCTCTACCCTAACCCGACTGAACAAAGAACGCGAAGAGGCGAAGCAGAAGATTGCGTTTATCGAGGGAAAGATGAAGGAGCGGGCTCACCAAGCCACCTCGGGGATGTAGCGGCTGATGGCTGCACGCAGCACACCGATGGTAATGGGCTTCACCAACACCTCGTTGGCACCTGCCTCGAGGGCTGCTTCGCGGTCGCGCGCAAAGGCAAAGGCAGTCTGCATGGCAATGGGAATCTCCTTGTCCATTTCGCGGATGGCCTTGGTAGCTTCCAAACCGGTCATTTCGGGCATCTTGATGTCCATCAGTATCAGCCTGGCTTCGCCGCGATGCTGCTTATACAAATCAAGTATCTCTTTTCCGGTGCGCGCCCACAGCAGGTTGCACTTCTTGCCGGCAATGGCCTTGATGAGCTTGAAATTGCTATCGTCGTCTTCGGCAACAAGAATCAATGGGCGTTCGGTTTCGTTCATTGCATTATCCATCTCGATTCGTTTTTTGTTCTTTAATCAGGTTTAAGGATGTGCAAAAATAAACAAAAGTTTTGCAAGTAAAGCCAATTCGGAAAAAAAATATGCAGAATTTGCACAGATTATCGGCAAACGCTATCTTTGCAGAGGAAAAATAGAAGCCCCGATGAAGAAAATCGAACACATAGCCTATCTGTTTCTGATGCTCTGCACGCTGATGTGGGTAGTGCCGGTAGTGCCGCACCACCACCACGCCGACGGACAGATTTGCATGAAGGACGATATGCACGACGGCTGCCGGCATCAACACGATGACCAGCACGAGGGCCACCACCACGGATGCAGCGATAAGGGGTGCATCACCACACACTTTTTCCAACAACTGCCTGCAAGCAACCAACGCCAGGCAGACTTCGAGCAGGTGCCCTCCACTCCCTTCGTGGCACCTATCCTACTTACCGACCTACAACTGCCCACATCGTGCCACCACTGCAATCATTGCGGATACATAGAGTGGCTGCACAGCACGTCCATACAGCGTGCCATAGGGCTTCGTGCGCCGCCATTCGTAGTACTTACTTTTTCGTCTTGAATAGCTAACTTTCCTTTTTGCCTTGATGCAAAAAGAAAGTTACAAAGAAAAAAATCAAGGGCTGGTGTCTTCGGTGCTATTCGTGCAAAGCCATTAGCGGACGGAGCTAAAACTCACACTGCGTGTTCAAACAATCGCTCCTTTCCCGCTCCTGGCAAAGCCCTCACCGACGCACCTACGCCAAGGCCCTTTCCCTGCGGCGTGTTTGCGTGGATGTTTACCCATCCGGATGGCTTTTCGGCCTCACTGTAGGGGTGTTAAGCGGAACGGCTGCTTTTAGCGTTAAAAAGCGCAGGCTGTTTGAGCGTAGCGAGTTTTTGCGCTTTAGCTAAAAGTAGTTGTGGAGTAACCCCGGAAGTGCAGCCTTGATTTTTCTTTTGTTACTTTTCTTTGCATCAAGGCAAAGAAAAAGTAAAAGGAAAAGTAAAAACAAAAACAACGCAAAAAATCATAAACCAATAAAATCAATATGAAGTTATTTTACATAGCAGTAATAGGACTCTTCCTGTTAGGCTCCTGCACAAGCAAACAAGCGCATACACACGAAGCCCATGAGCACGAAGCACATGAACATGAAGCCCACGAAGGCCATGCACACCAGCATGAAGGCCACGGCGATGAGATAACCCTGTCGGACAGCAAGGCGCATGCCGCCGGCGTAGAGGTGGGCGTGGCAGAGCCAACCACCTTCTACCAGGTAATCAAATGCAGCGGACAGATTCTGGCTGCACAAGGCAACGAAAGCACCGTAGTGGCCAGCATTGCCGGAGTGGTGAAGTTCAACAACAAACTGACCGAGGGCATGAAGGTGGGGCAAGGCGCCGCACTGATGACACTATCGGCCAAAAGCATCGCTGCGGGAGACCCCGTAGAGAAGGCGCGCGTGGCCTACGAGGTGGCCAAGGCGGAATACGAACGCATGGAGGCACTTGTGGCCGACAAGATTGTATCGGCCAAGGCCTTTGCACAAGCCAAGGAGAGCTACGAGAACGCACGCATAGCCTACGAGGCCGTAAACAAGCATAACGCCACAAGCGGAACCACCATACAGGCACCCATCGGCGGATATGTAAAGAACCTGCTGGTAAAGGAGGGCGACTACGTCAGCGTGGGCCAACCGCTGGCCAGCATCACACAAGACCAACGCCTGTCGCTGCGCGCCGATGTATCCGAACGCCACTATCAGGCACTGCGCACCGTAGAGAGCGCCAACTTCTGCACGCCCTATAACAATAAGGTTTACGAGCTGAAGACGCTGAACGGACGACTGCTGTCGTACGGCAAAAGCTCGAGCGGAAACGGCAACATGATTCCCGTTACCTTCGAGTTCGACAACCGCGGCGAGGCCATGCCAGGCTCGTTTGTCGAGGTCTATCTGCTGGGCGCACCGCAAGAGGGTGTCATCGCCCTGCCCATCGGCGCACTGACCGAAGAGCAAGGCAGCTACTTCATCTACAAGCAGGTACACCCCGAACGATACATGAAGCAGCTGGTCGGCCTGGGAGCATCGGACGGCACGCGCGTACAGATTCTATCGGGCGTAAGCGCCGGCGATAAGGTTGTGATGCGCGGAGCATATCAAGTGAAACTGGCCAATACAAGCCATGCCATACCGGGACATAGTCATGAACATTAATTGTGCTGAATTATGCTAAATAAAATCATACACTTCTCGCTGCACAACCGCCTGTTAGTGCTGGTGGCAGCGGTACTGCTGATGATGGGAGGCACATACAGCGCACTGCACACCGATGTGGACGTATTTCCCGACCTGACCGCACCCACCGTGGTGGTAATGACCGAAGCGGGCGGAATGGCGGCCGAAGAGGTGGAGCAACTGGTTACCTTCCCCATCGAAACAGCGGTAAACGGCGCTACACACGTGCGCCGCGTGCGCTCTTCATCGACCAACGGATTCTCCATCCTTTGGGTGGAATTCGACTGGGATACCGACATCTACCTGGCCCGACAGATTGTAAGCGAACGCATTGCCATCGTCAGCGAAGAGCTGCCGGCAGGCGTGGGCAAACCTACCCTGGGACCGCAATCGTCCATCCTGGGCGAAATGATGATTATAGGACTGACGGCCGACTCTACCTCGATGCTCGACCTGCGCACCATGGCCGACTGGACCCTGCGCACCCGACTGCTATCCACCGGCGGCGTGGCGCAAGTATCGGTTATCGGCGGAGATATCAAAGAGTATCAGGTGCTGCTCAGCCCCGAACGCATGCGCCACTACGGCGTCAGCATGGGCGAGGTGCTTGCTGCTACACGCGGCATGAACCTGAATGCCAACGGAGGCGTGCTGTACGAGTATGGCAACGAATATATCCTGCGCGGACTGGTATCGACCGAACGCATCGGCGAGATAGCCGAAAGCGTGGTGAAAGGCTCGGCCGAAGGGGGTGGCATCGTTACCCTGGCCGATATTGCCGAGGTGAAAATTGGCAGCAAAGTGCCCAAGCTGGGTACTGCATCGGAGAGGGGAAAGCCGGCCGTATTGCTCACCGTAACCAAGCAGCCGGGCACCAGCACCTTGGAGCTGACGGCCAAGATTGAGGCTGCACTGAAGGATGTACAGAAGAATCTGCCGGCCGATGTGCGCATCAGTACGGACATCTTCCGACAAAGCCGCTTCATAGAAAGCTCTATCAACAATGTACAACGCTCGCTCATCGAAGGGGGTATCTTCGTGGTTATCATCCTCTTCCTCTTCTTGGGAAATGTGCGCACCACACTCATATCGGTGGTTACCCTACCCCTTGCGCTGATTGCCTCGCTGCTGGCGCTTCACTTCATGGGGCTGACCATCAACACCATGAGTTTAGGCGGCATGGCCATTGCCATCGGCTCGCTGGTGGACGATGCCATTGTGGATGTGGAGAATGTGTTCAAACGCCTGCGCGAAAACCGCCTGCTGCCCGCCGGCGAGCGACTACCCATACTGGAGGTGGTGTTCAACGCCTCGCGCGAGGTGCGCATGCCTATCCTGAACTCTACACTGATTATTGTGGTGAGCTTCGTGCCGCTCTTCTTCCTTAGCGGTATGGAGGGGCGCATGCTGGTGCCGCTGGGCATTGCATTCATCGTGGCGTTGTGTGCCTCTACCCTGGTGGCGCTGACGGTTACACCCGTGCTTTGCTCTTACTTGCTGAAGCACAAGAAGGATAGCAACGAGCAGAGCGAATCGGCCGTGGCGCACTGGATAAAGGGCTACTACGAACGGGCTTTGGGCTTTGCACTGGCGCACAAGCGTATGGTAATCGGCTGCACCGCCACGCTGCTTGTAGTGGCACTGGTCTGCTTCTTTACCCTGGGACGCTCGTTCCTACCTCCATTCAACGAAGGTTCGTTCACCATCAACATATCTTCCCTGCCGGGCATCTCGCTGGAAGAGAGCGATGCCATTGGCCGACGGGCCGAAGAGCTGCTGCTCTCCATACCCGAAGTGCAGACGGTGGCGCGCAAGACGGGGCGTGCAGAGCTGGCGGAGCACTCGTTCGGGGTGAACGCATCGGAGCTGGAAGTGCCCTACGAACTGAAGGAGAGAAGCCGCAGGGAGGTGGCTGCCGAGGTGCGCGAAAAGCTTTCTACACTGGTGGGGGCGAACGTGGAAATCGGACAACCCATCAGCCACCGCATCGACGCCACATTGTCGGGCAGCAAGGCGAACATTGCCATCAAGCTGTTTGGCGATGACCTGAACCGCCTGTTCATGCTGGGCAACGAGGTAAAGGCGGCTTCGATGGGGATTGAGGGCATTGCCGACCTGAACGTGGAGCAGCAGATTGAGCGTCCGCAGCTCACCATCACTCCCCGACGGGAGATGCTTGCACGCTATGGCATCACCCTGCCGCAATTTGCCGAGTTTGTGCGGGTGGCTTTGGCCGGCGAAGCGGTATCGCAGGTTTACGAAAAGGGTAAAGCTTTCGACCTGACCGTCAAGGTGGACGATGAGAACAAGAACCGCGCAGCGCGCATTGGCGACTTGCTTATCGATACGGCCGACGGCGAACAGGTGCCGCTGAACTATGTGGCCGAGATTCGCTCGACCATGGGGCCTAACAGCATCAGCCGCGAAAATGTGAAGCGGAAGGTGGTGGTCAGCGCGAACGTGGACGGACGCGATCTGCGCAGTGTGGTGAACGATATCCAAGAGGTTATCGATACGCAAATCACCCTGCCCGAAGGCTACCATGTGGAGTTTGGCGGACAGTTTGAGAGCGAAGAGGCGGCAAGCCGCACGCTGCTGTTCACCTCGTTCATCTCCATCATCGTCATCTTCCTGCTCATCTACCACGAGTTCCACGATTTGAAGGAGAGTGCCATCATCCTGCTCAACCTGCCGCTGGCGTTGATTGGCGGTGTGTTTACCTTGCTGTTCACCTCGGGCGAAATCAGCATCCCTGCCATCATCGGCTTCATCTCGCTGTTCGGTATAGCCACACGCAATGGTATGTTGCTCATCAACCGATACAAAACGCTTCAGGACGAACAGGGTTTGGGACTTGTGGAGAGCGTGATGCGCGGTTCGCTGGACCGACTGAACCCTATCTTGATGACTGCACTTACATCGGCATTGGCATTGGTACCGCTGGCTATCAACGGCGATTTGCCGGGCAATGAGATTCAAAGTCCTATGGCGCAGGTCATCTTGGGCGGTCTGCTCTCGTCAACCCTGCTCAACGGGTTCATTGTGCCCATCGTTTATCTATGGATTGCTAAAAAAGAAAAGAAGGTATGAAAAGAGTATTGTTTATCTTAGCGTTGTTCATCGCTACAACACTGAACGCTCAAGAGGGGGCTATCGAAAACATCTTGAGCCTGATAGAGAAGAACAACCCGCAGTTGAAGGCCAATGCCGAGGCCATCAGCTCGCAAAAGTTGCAGAACAAGGCAGAAAACAACCTGCCCGACCCTACGCTGACGTATGCCCACTTGTGGGATTCGGATGATAGCGAACGGACGGTGGGCGAACTGGTGGTGGCTCAAAGCTTCGACTTCCCCACCCTATACATCAGCCGTGGAAAGATGAACCGACTGCGCACCACTGCGCTCGATGCACAGGCAGAAGCCTTCCGCCAGGAGGTGTTGCTGCAAGCCAAAGAGCTTTGTCTGGACATCATCATGTTGCATCAACAGCAGGCTTTGCTCGACATCCGATTGAAGAATGCCGAAGAGCTGGCCGCCATGTACGCCAAACGCCTCGAAGCGGGGGATGCCAATGTATTGGAGACTAACAAGATAAACCTTGAACTGCTGAACGTCCGTACAGAAGCGCGGCTGAACAGCACTACGTTGCAAGCCAAACTGAAGGAGCTATCTACCCTCAACGGCGAAGAACCGCTGGGTGCAGGCCGTCCGTTGGCCGATGGTGCGCCTTATGGGGCCGGTGCATTGGGATTGACCGACTATCCGGCTACTCCGCTTCCTGCCGACTTCGCACCGCTGTGCGACGAGCTGCTGGCTCTTTGCCCCACGCTACAATCGCTCAACAACGAAGGATTGGCCATGCGTAAGCAACTATCCATCAGCAAGCAAGGATGGATACCTAAATTGCAATTAGGCTATCGCAGGAATACGGAATCCGGTCATCCGCTGAACGGTGTGGTGGTAGGGTTCTCCTTCCCGCTCTTCGAGAATCGTAGCAAGGTGAAGGTGGCCAAGGCCGAAGCCTCGATGATGGAGTATCAGCAGGACAATGCCCGTCTGCAAGCAGCCACCCGACTGAGAAACCTCTACGAGGAGGCTCACCAACTGAATGCCTCTATCGAAGAGTACAAACAGGTATTTGCCCAGCAACAGGATTTGGATTTGCTTAAAAAGGCACTCGTCGGCGGCGAGATAAGTATGATAGAGTATTTCGTTGAAGTAGGCATCGTTTTCCAAAGCAAAGCCAACCTCATCAATCTGGAAAACCAATATCAAAAGGCCATGGCCCGCCTGTATCAAAACAAGCTATAAGCAGGCCATAGCATACTAACAATCAAACCAAACCCTCTTGCCTAAAAGGTTTCGACCTAATGGACAAGAGGGTTTATTGTTTTACTACTTCAGGTTTATTCTTTCTCACCAATCAACAACCTCATCCACAATCCTTGCCTGTTCGCTGGCTGTACGGCGAAGATAGATGCGAGTGGTTTCGATGCTTTCATGCCCCATGAGGTCGGCAAGCAGAGCAAGGTCGTTGAAACGCTCAAGAAAGTTCTTGGCAAAACGATGGCGAAATGAATGGGGATAGACCACCTCTCTGTTCATTCCATATTTATCGGCAAAATGTTTTAGTTGACAGGCAATGCCGCGTGGTGTGAATCGCTCGCCAAATCGATTCAGAAAAATATAGCCCGACGACACCTCTTTTTCCTTCAGCCACCTTGCGGCTTCTATCCGCAGGTTTTTCGGGATATACAAACGACGAATCTTTCCACCTTTGCTATATAGGTCGAGGTAGCCCGCTTGCACATGCTCTGCTTTAATATGAAGCAACTCGCTGACACGAGCGCCTGTGGCAGCCATAAACCACACAATGAAGTACCACTCATCATGCCCGTCCGCTTTCAACTTCGTTTTGAAAAACTTGTAATCGGCATCGCTGATAACGTTTTCCAAATAATTCTTCTGCTGTACTTTTACAAACTTCACTTTCAACTTCTCTTGATTGATGAATTCAAGATACTTGTTGATGCCCTGCAAACGTAGGTTTATTGTTTGCGCCTTGTAGTTCTCTACCAGAAAGCCTTTATAGGCCAACAGGTTTTTCCGATTGATTTTTTCATAATGATTGAGGAAATACTGCACCGTCCATACATACGATTCCACAGTGTTTTCAGCCAAGTTTGCCTTGGCCAAATAGCTTTTGAATTTTGTTACCATATTATTTAAATTTAAAATTGAATACGGCAACAATATACTAATCATCATGAATAAGTATAGACACTGCGCCAAACAAACGGTTTACCAATTTATTCACGAACAAATTTATTGCATGTCGTCAGCAAACAAAATTTAAACAGCTTTAAAAAAAGAAGCAACTCCCTATATATAATTGAAACCGCACTGCGGTTTCATAAAATACCGACGTGATTTTAAGAAACCACGACGTGGTTTAGTAAAATACCGCCGATATTTTAATTTTATCCAGCAGCTTAAAGTTTTTATCTTGCAAGGGAAGTAATTTATACTCGAAAGAGAAACAAAAAAATCGTTCGGGAATCGAGAGAGAATCACGAACGATTAAAGCAAGAGGTAAATGGATAATACAAACTGTGTGCTATATTAAAAGCCTTATCTCTTCAGGCATATGGCCCGTGCGGATGCGCCACTCCTGCGGATAGAGGTTGTTGGCCCGATTGCCGATATTCTTCACAAAGCCTAATGGGTGGGATTGATAAGTAATGAGCAGATAGCCGCGAGGGGCATCGGGCGACAATACGATGGCCTCTTTACGCAAGTAGGCTATGGCTTGTTCGTAGCTGACTTCCACACGAGGGAAGGCATCGGCAGAGAGCAACTGGCTCATGGCCAAAGCATGTTGAGGCAATAAATCGCGCCCCTTCGCTTCGGCTATGGGGCATCCGGCATGAAGGATGCGAAGCGGTGCATTGCGCAATGCACTGAACTCGTCCATCCAATGCTTGGGGAAGGCGGTCAGCACATTTCCGAGGGGCTGAAGTTCGTATCCGTCGGCAGCTATCCATCGGGAGGCTTCGGAGAGTTGCTCTTTGCTGAAGAGCGGTTGGGATGGCTTACCTTTTCCTTTCCGCTCTTTGCTTGAGAATCGCACGCTTTCCACCGATTCGCCATGCTTGCGCAGGACGGCCAGGAAGAGTCCTTCGCCCTCTGTCTTATGAGGCATGAAGCGATAGATGGGGAAGTGGGCATCCGGAAGGAGGTTGCCTGTAATGCCCCACTCCTCTTGAATGGTGAGAGGAAGGATTTCGGCACCCAGTTCGTCGGCTATCCAACGCACATTCTCTTCGTTTTCTTGTGTATTGTAGGTGCAAGTACTATAAATAAGCAGACCACCGCTTTTCAATGCCGGCCAAATATCGGCAAGTATGCGGCGTTGGCGTTGCCAGCATATTTCGACGTTGTCCGTACTCCACTCGCTGACGGCCACTTCATCTTTACGGAACATTCCCTCGCCCGAACAAGGTACATCAGTAAGGATAACACCGAACAGTTCTTCCAACGAAGAGAAATCGGCAGGGTCGTTATTGCAAACCACTACATCGGGATGACCCCATTTAATAAGATTTTCGGCAAGCACTTGCGAACGCTGGCGCATTACCTCGTTGGCTACCAACAACGAGCCTTGGGGCAACACACTTCGGGCAAGGGTGGATTTACCGCCGGGGGCTGCACAGAGGTCGAGCATCAACACCGGCCGGGAGACGTATTGCTTTAATGCTTGTGCAACAAACATAGACGATGCCTCTTGTACGTAGTAGGCTCCGGCATGAAACAGGGGGTCGAAAGTAAAGGTGGGGCGATGGTCAAGATAGCATCCGCCAGGACACCAGGGCACCTCTTTAAGGATATTATCGGAGGGAAGATTCTCCATCTTCTGCCGATTTATACGGATACTTACGGGTTGCTCGGCAAGCAAAGCATTTAGCAGTTGTTCGCCCTCTTCGGCACCCAACAAGCGGTGGATATTCTCAATAAATGGTTGGGGTAATTGCATAATCTTGACTATTTTCCTTGCAAAGATGAAAAAAATATCTTCTCTTTGCAACTTTCTACGATGTTAGTTACGTCTAACGCACAGATAACAATAAAAAACATATCATATGAAACAAGTAATCTTTACATTATTAGCCGTATTAACCTTGACAACGGCCTATGGCAAGAACAGAGTAGTAACCGAAAGGGATAGCCTGGGAAACATCAAGCGCATCATCGAAGTGAACGATACCACCATTGGCGGAAAAAGCGTATCGGATACACTGAGCGTTACAACCTACCACGGTGCATCGGACGTTGCATTTGACAATGATGAGCAACAATACGGCATCGACGTGGAAGGGTTGCTAAACAAGCAGATGGATGGTCTGATGGATGGATTCAAAGGCTTTGTACTAATCAGCATCATCACTGTCATCAGCATTTTTGCCTTGCCCGCCATCATCATCTTCCTGGTGCTTAACTATCGAAGCAAGAAGCGTAAAGAGCGCTACCAAGTGATTGAAAAGGCCATCGAGTCGGGACAGCCTCTGCCGGAAGAGTTTGTCAGAGAGACCAAAGCCGAAGACGATAACATCCGCGTGAAAGGCATCAAGAACATCTTCCTTGGATTGGGATTGGCCATCTTCTTCTATGCCATGACCGATGTGTTATTCTTGGCCTGCATCGGACTGCTGATTATGCTTAACGGAATAGGACAACTCGTCATCTATTACACACGCCCCGGCAGATGAGTCAACTCAACGACATATCGTTGATAGCGCAAGTTGTTATGTTCGGTAACAACCGGGCTTTCGACCAGTTGGTGAAGAAGTATCAATCGCCTATCCGGCGGTTCTTTCTTCACCAGACCTGCGGCGATGGCCCATTGAGCGACGACCTGGCACAAGATACCTTTATCAAGGCATACACCAGTCTGTCGTCGTTCAAAAACCTATCGAACTTCTCAACCTGGCTCTTCCGTATTGCATATAATGTATTTTATGACTATATTCGCACCCAGAAAGAGACGGACGACATCGATTCCGCCCAAGTGGATGCCAACTACCAAGTAGAGCAAAACGATGTGGGACGGGAAATGGACATCTACCAAGCCCTTGGCAAACTGAAGGAGGTAGAGCGCACATGCATCACCCTATTCTACATGGAAGACCTTAGCATGGACAAGATTGCCGGCATAACGGGATTGCCGCCAAACACCATCAAAAGTCACTTGAAAAGAGGAAAAGAGAAATTGGCAACTTACTTAAAACAAAATGGATATGATGGAAAATGACGATAAACTGATAGAACAATTCTTGGCAAAGAATAAATTCGAACTGGAAGATAATGGTTTCAGCAAACGCGTCATGCAACTACTACCCTACAGACAAAACCACTTATCAAAGGTACTGAATATCATAACCATAATAGCCATACTGCTTCTGTTCACACTGGCCAACGGATGGCAAATACTGTGGGGAAACCTGCAAGGCTTCATTATTGCAACACTAAAAACCGGTGCAATAGAGATAGAACCCACTACCCTAATAGCAACCGGAGTGATTTTATTATTCGTATTCTACCACAAAGTATTATCTATAGAATAAAAATTTCTCAAACCGGCTATTCTTTGTATCTTTGCAACTTGAAACAAAAACTACAAGACGTGAAGAATATATCAGAATCTGTTGTATACTGCATATTGGCAATCATCCTCACATGGTTGCCCACTAATGAAACACTATCGCAAACCAATAGCGACTCGTTGCTTCTGAACTATTTCCAAAAGGAAGAACTGCCTGTTACACACCACAATCAGATTTTTCTGCTTACCAGTGGAGCCGATAAGTTTGAAGACCTCTTCGAATCCATCCGACAAGCAAAACATCACATCCATTTGGAATACTTCAACTTCCGAAACGACTCCATAGCAAACAGCCTCTTCGAATTGCTTGCACAAAAAGCGGCCGAAGGGGTGGAAGTTAGAGCCATGTTCGATGCATTTGGAAACAGCTCGAACAACCAACCACTCAAGAAGAAACATTTGGAGCAAATTCAAAGCAAGGGAATAGAAATAGTAAAATTCGACCCCATCCGCTTTCCTTGGATAAACCACGTCTGGAGCCGCGACCACCGGAAAATAGTCGTAATCGATGGAGTAACAGGATATACCGGAGGCATGAACATTGCCGACTACTACATACACGGACTTCCGGAAATAGGCAAATGGCGCGACATACATATCCGAATACAAGGAAATGCCGTACACTATCTGCAAAGCATATTCCTGAACATGTGGAACGAAGAGACCGGACAACACATCGGAGGGCCTCAATACTTCCCCAACTATGAAGAGGATAACAATAACATCAACGAACCTATCGTCATAGTGGATAGAATGCCTAACGAAACACCGGCAAGCATACGCGATGCCTACTCTGCCGCTATCGAGAATGCCGAAGAAAAGATTCAAATCATCAATCCCTACTTTGTACCAACCAAAAGCATCAAGAAATCCATCAAAAAAGCACTGAAAAAAGGTACTGAAGTGGAAATAATGATACCTGCAGTATCTGACATCCCTTTCACACCCGATGCATCCTTTTATATAGGATACAAACTGATGAAGAAGGGAGCTAAAGTGTATCTGTTCAACGGAGGTTTCCACCACTCGAAAGTAATGATGGTAGATAGCACATATTGCACCGTAGGCACGGCCAATCTGAATAGCCGAAGCTTAAGATACGACTACGAAACGAATGCTTTCATCTTCCATCCACACACCACCAACCAACTTATTGCGCTCTTCGAACAAGACAAACAGAATAGCACCGAAATGACACACGAACTTTGGAAAAAGCGCTCGGTATGGAAGAAATTCATGGGATGGTTGGGCAACCTGCTGACTCCATTCTTATAAAAATCAGCAAACAGAATGCTATTATTTACCGACTTTCTATTATCTTTGCGAACATAATAGAAAGTAATCATGAAGCAATATCTCGACCTACTGAATAGAGTGCTGACCGAAGGTACTGAAAAAAGCGACCGAACAGGTACAGGCACCATCAGCGTGTTTGGACACCAAATGCGTTTCAATCTGGAAGACGGATTCCCTTGTCTAACAACCAAGAAGCTACATCTGAAATCAATCATTCACGAACTGTTATGGTTCTTGAATGGAGATACAAATGTGCATTATTTACAAGAAAACGGCGTACGTATCTGGAATGAATGGGCCGATGAGAACGGCGATTTAGGACACATCTATGGCTATCAATGGCGCTCTTGGCCCGACTATAAAGGGGGTAGCATCGACCAGATAAGCCAAGTAGTGGAAACATTGAAGAATAATCCCGACTCAAGACGCATCATTGTAAGTGCATGGAATGTGGCCGATATAGAGAACATGAATCTTCCTCCTTGCCACGCTTTCTTCCAATTCTATGTGGCAAACGGACGATTAAGTCTTCAGCTCTATCAACGAAGTGCAGACATATTCTTAGGCGTACCATTCAACATCGCCTCTTATGCTCTGCTTTTGCAAATGATGGCGCAAGTAACCGGACTCAAAGCCGGTGACTTTGTCCACACTTTGGGAGACGCACATATCTACTCAAATCATCTTGAACAGGTAAAGCTTCAACTCTCACGCGAGCCGCGTCCACTTCCACAAATGAAGATAAACCCGGATGTAAAGAGCATTTTCGATTTTAAATTCGAAGATTTTGAATTAGTAAACTACGACCCACACCCACACATCAAAGGCGTAGTAGCAGTATAAATCCAATCAAAAGATATGATATACATCATTGTTGCAACAGACAAGAATCTGGCCATAGGGAACCAAAACAAACTATTGTTTTGGCTACCGAACGACTTGAAACGATTCAAGGAACTGACTACTGGCAACACCATCATCATGGGACGGAACACATTCCTCTCACTACCCAAAGGAGCCTTGCCAAATAGAAGAAACATCGTGTTATCTACGCGGAAGGATGCTTCATTTCCCTGCGCAGAAACCTTTTCATCGCTGGAAGAGGCTATAAATAATTGCTCTGAAGAGGAAAAGGTATTCATTATTGGCGGGGCAAGTGTTTACAAGCAGGCACTACCAATGGCCGATGTATTATGCATTACCGAGATAGATGCCGAAGCACCCGAAGCCGATACCTATTTCCCTGCAATCGACCCTACTATATGGAAAGAAAAAAGCAGGGAATCTCATCCTGCCGATGAGAAACATCCCTGCCCTTATGCTTTTGTAGAATACGTTCGTAAATAGTGGCTACTCTGTGGTTAAACGCTGAATAGGCATCTGACGCTTGATAGCCTCGTTAAAGGATATAAGTGTTTCTGTACGCGATAAACCCAATGGTTGCAACTGATCGTGAATAATGCTAAGTAGGTGGTGATTATTACGGGCATATAACTTGATGAACATATCATATTTTCCGGTAGTAAAATGGCACTCCACAACCTCGGGAATAGCCTTCAAAGCATTCAGAACAGAGTCAAAAGTAGAGGGATCCTTCAAATAGATACCTACATAGGCGCAAGTTTCATAACCCACCTTTTCCGGATCAAGGACAAACTCTGAACCTTTTATGACTCCCATATTTACCAACTTCTGAATACGCTGATGAATGGCCGCACCAGATACATTACATTCTCTCGCAACCTCTAAAAAAGGAATACGAGCATTATTTGCTATCAAACTAAGTATTTGTTCGTCTAACGAATCAAGGCGATAATTTTCCATGTTTAATTAAGAATTTTTTCAAACAAGGCAAAGATAAGGATTTTAATTTATTAAGCATACTAAAATTTAAGAATATTACAAAACAGATAAGAATAGTTATAAATCAGATAGTATCATGATAAGAATTGAACGGATTATAAATTGGAGAGATCCGCATTATAAATATGGTGAATTGGTATTGAAAGATTCATTTCCTACGAACGAATACCGCGATTTGACCGAATTAAGAAAATACGTCAACAGCAACAATCTATTTCATTTCAACCTGATTTTGGACGATAATACTCCCATCGGTATCATCACATATTGGTTGCTTGATGCATGCTGTTATGTGGAGCATTTCGCCATTGAACAAAGTAAAAGGAATAGCGGATATGGAGAAAAGGTATTGAGCAAGCTTAAACAGCTTGTAGTAGAAAGGATAGTGCTTGAAGTAGAGATGCCAGAAGATGAAATTACCAAAAGGCGTATCAAGTTTTACGAAAGAGCAGGATTCACTCTATACAACAAGCCATACTTCCAACCGCCCTATCGAAAGGAGGATAAACCGCTACCCATGCTAATCATGGCATACGGAAAAGAGATAAGCAATAAAGAGTTTATAGATATCAGAAATATCATCTATAAAGAAGTATATCACTACACATTAGAATCATAAAAACAGAAGCGGGTGCCTATGATTAGACACCCGCTTCTGTTATATATGAATTAACTGATTACTGACGTAATGTAGCAGAATAGTTAATTTTCAAAGCATAAGCCTTACGCAAAGCCTCTTTGATATCTGTTACAATACCCATCTTTGTATCTTGGTCAACCTTCAAAGATACAGTCATCAATGGTTGATCTGATTCACTCATACTAGCGCGTTCACCGATAATGTAGTCTTGAATGTCTGCTACTTCAGAGAATGCATCATTCAATTGGATACGGCTTTCAGCACCAAGTTGTTTGCGGAATTCAGCAGTCGGTTTACCTACATAAATGTAAGTTACCAATGACTTCTTTTCAAGTTTTTCCAACTCTGTTGCTTGCGGAACCTTAAACTCAACCTTCAAAGTAGTTTCACGCATAGTTGTTACCATCATAAAGAAGAACAACAATGTGAAAATCAAGTCAGGCAGAGAAGAAGTGTTCAACGCCGGCATTTTTCTCGAACCGGTTTTATTAAATTTTCCCATACTTATTTCTCTCCATACTTTTTAGGTTGTGCCTCAGAAATCTTTTGAGGATAGATATCACGAACTGCTTTTTGTTCGTCTTCGTTAAGCTCAGCATAGGATCTACCAAACTGTTTCATAGCGAGCTCATCGCGCAACTCATTGTAAGCTGCTACCAACTCGTTTTGAACAGCAAGATATACACTATATGAAGAACCACGGTCGCAACGCAAAGAGATAACGTGATTTTTGGTTACCATCACATCACCAAAGAACTCAACGTTTTGGAGATGCTTTTCAGGTAAATTCTCGTCATCGTTAGGATTCGCAATAAATTCCTTTGCTCTTTCACGAACTTGATCTACAGAGATGACGTCGTTACCACACATCAACTGGTCGTACAAATTCAAGAAGATAGGCAACATGTTACGTTCCTTAATCTTAACGTCTTCGTTTTGTTGGTTTTCTTCTGGTGGAGGTGGCAATTGACGTGCCAAACCACGGTCAGTATCCATAGAAGTCGTAATCAAGAAGAAGATCAGCAACAAGAATGCGATATCCGCTGTAGAACTCGAGTTTACCTCAGGTACTTCTCTTTTCTTTCTTGCCATTTTAATCTCTTTATTTAATTGAGATGAATCTCAAATTTTACGATAAAAGTTTCTTTACGCTACCAACGATAATAGACAATACAGCGATTGCGAAGAGAGCGTAAACAGAATAGATAAGCATATCAGCAGCTTGGCTCCAGAAACCTACGTTACTTGTACCTTCGTAACCTAAGATTTCGATTTTTTCAGGGCTACCCAAGAACCAGCATACAGCAAGTGTAATGACAGAACCTGCTAACACATACAATGAGCCAGCAGAAGCCTTAGGGTTACATACCATGAAATATACGAAACTAACTACTGCTGCAATAGCTGCAATAATGAACAATGCATAGTTCAAATAAAGCAGGAAGTCTGTATTGGCAGGTTGCCAGATTTCAGGATCTACACTTGTAATTCTTGCTGCTTCTTCAGCGTCACCTCCTGTAAAGAAAAGGACAACTGCGGCAATGATAGCAGCAAAAAGTGCATACAATACGTAGTATGATACTTTATAAGATAATTTAGCCATTTTCTTTATTTTTTGTATTTCAGATCATATTTAATAACTAAGTCTAACAATGTAACAGAAGAATCTTCCATTTCGCTTGTTAAAGCTTCAATCTTAGACAAGATATAGTTATAGAATACTTGGAGGATCAATGCAACGATCAAACCGAGGATGGTTGTCAACAAGGCCACCTTCATACCACCAGCAACAACTGTTGGAGAGATATCACCTACTTGTTGGATCTTATCGAATGCTTGAACCATACCGATTACAGTACCCATAAAACCGAGTGATGGAGCCATAGCGATGAACAATGTGATCCAAGAGCAACCCTTTTCCAAGTAGCCAGCTTGAACGCCACCGTAAGAAACTACAGACTTTTCAACTACGTCGATACCTTGATCCAAACGCATCAAACCTTGGTAGTAGATAGAAGCGATAGGACCGCGAGTGTTACGTGCGATGTCCTTAGCACCTTCAACATCACCCTTACCCAAAGCTTCTTCGATAGAAGCGATGAACTTCTTAGTGTTCACTTCAGCCAAGCTCAAATAGATAATACGTTCGATACAGAAAGCCAAACCGATAACCAAAGCGATAGTAGGCAATGACATGAAGAGCGCGTCACCTTCGATGAACTTAGTCTTCAAAGTTTTGTGGATACCACCTTCTACATCAGCGGCTACTACTTCTGTTTGATCAACTGCAGGAGCATCTTGAGCCATAGCTAATTCAGTTGTGCCAAATGTCAAGGCACCAATCACAGCAACAATTGCAAATAACTTTTTCATTGTGTGTCTAAATTTTAAGATTAATTAATTAAATTACTATTATTATATTTATTACTATTATTTATTGTTTCCATCTAAAATTTCATTCTCCATGCGGAGAGACGGGGATTCGAACCCCGGATACCCTTTTGGGGTATACACGCTTTCCAGGCGTGCCTCTTCAACCACTCGAGCACCTCTCCATTGGGCACTTTTCTGAAATCGGGTGCAAATTACGAAAAAAATACGAATTAGCAGCAATTTCAGCTACAAATGTATTCTTTTTTTTTATCTCTCGCACCATTCTTTGATTTTTATATGAAATAAAAACCAAAAATTAATAAACTTTAAAACCTTTGAGGGTGTTATTGACCCATTCCGAAGAGTTTTAAAGCATTTTTCGTGGTTTGTTCGGCCACTTTTTCGGGTGGCAGTTTACAAACCTCCGAAAGTTTGTTCAACGTATCCTTAACGTATGCACTCTCGTTCCGTTTCCCCCTATTGGGTACTGGCGTCAAGTAGGGTGCATCGGTTTCTATCAACAGCCGTTCAATGGGAGCATCCACCAATACATCGGGCAGGGTTGATTTCTTGAAGGTCAACACTCCGTTTACACCGATGTAGAAGTTTACAAACTCCAACAGTTTCTTCAATTCGTCCGCATTGCCGGTAAAACTATGAAAGACTCCCCTCAATGCGGAATTTCTATACGGCTCCAACACCTTATATATATATTCGAATGCTTCACGCGTATGAATCACTATTGGCAAATTGTATTGCAACGCCCATTCTATCTGTCTTTCAAAGACCACCAGTTGTTCATTCAAATAGGTTTTATCCCAATACAGGTCAAGACCTATCTCTCCTATCGCCACATAGCGTTTGGCGTTTTCCTCCAATTGTCGTTGAACGATTTCCAGTTCCTTCAGATAGTCCTCCTTCACCGAAGTGGGATGCAACCCTATCATGGGGAAGCAACAATCGGGATATTCATCACACGTCTTCAGCAATGGTTCGATAGTTGTGCTATCGATATTGGGCATGAATATGTGTGTTACCCCCGCTTGTTTGGCCCGTTCAATCACCAACGGCAAATCTTGGGTGAATTCTTCCAGAAAGAGATGCGCATGCGAATCTACCAAATACATGTCATTCCGGTTTAGTTTCACCTGTCCGATAATAATATATCAATCCGTAATCCCTACAGAGGTTCAATCTCTTTTCGTTAGGAGTTACATCCTCGAATTTCTTCTCCACTTGATTCCACACATCCAAAATCAAGGCATCGGCCTCTTCGCGCATGGCGGCAAGCGTTTCCAAGCTACGTGTTGTAGCCATCTGAAACTCCTTTTGCTTTTCGTAGCTTTGCATAAAGATGTCGAAGTGAACTTTTACCTTTGCGATGGTGGGATTATAAATAGGCACTCCACCCATGGACATACGTTTTTGTTCGCCGGCTATGACTTTTGTCCCCCAATCGGCAAGATTGGCATCGGTAGTCAGGTCGGGAACAACGTGATTCCTTGCGTCGAGGCCATAGTAATCTTTGTGAGATGCCCGGATTTCGGCACGAATAACGGCCAAGTTGAGCACTTGAATAAAATGCGAAAGGTATAGCCTTGCCATTTTAGCATTCGCCGCATGCTTATGGCCGGCTTTGGCCTGCCGTTCGTAGCACTCCATGTAGAAGGAGTGTGCCGCGTCGAATTTGGTCAAGAAGTTGCGCACCAACGAAAGCGACTTCAACGAGAAGGCCAATTCGTAAACATTCAGGTTTTCGCCTTTGTTCACGATGGCATTCAACGCTCTTATTCGCGCCTGGTCTGTATTTGGCAATCTTCTA
Source organism: Mediterranea massiliensis (assembly GCA_015060685.1). GTDB lineage: Bacteria > Bacteroidota > Bacteroidia > Bacteroidales > Bacteroidaceae > Bacteroides > Bacteroides massiliensis_B. The sequence continues at coordinate 122,303 of SUXZ01000005.1, forward strand.
TACGGCATGCTTTATACTTCTCTATTCATTAAATCGTTCATCAGCTTTCTGAGTTGTTGCTTGTTCGAATCAGGCACATTCAAGGCTGACAGATTCTTTTCTGCCTGTTTGGTATAGGCCAATATCTTCTCTTCGCACATGGCCTTCACTCCGATTTGATTGTAGAGTTCGGTCACGGCTTGGATTTTCTGTTTGGGTTCGAATTGCTCTTTGGCAATCCATTCATTCAGTTGTTGCAACTGATTTTCGTCGGCATTGGCCAATGCCTGAATCAGCATGTATGTCTTCTTGTTGCACAAGATGTCGCCACCGATATTCTTTCCGAATACCGCGGTGTCGCCATACACATCGAGCAAGTCGTCTTTCAATTGGAAGGCAAGTCCCAAGTTTATGCCGAAGTCATACAGGTTTTCTGCATCTTCCTCAGATGCACCAGCCATGATTGCACCAATTTTCATGCTTGCGGCCAGGAGGACGGATGTTTTCAAACGAATCATTTCGATGTATTCGCTTTCCTGCACATCGTTGCGTTGTTCGAATTCCATGTCCATCTGTTGTCCTTCACAGATTTCCATGGCCGTCTGGCTAAAGATATCCATTAACGCCTTCAAGTGAGCGGCAGGGCATTGCGCCATATACTGATAGGCCAACACCAGCATTGCATCGCCCGAAAGGATAGCAGCATTGTCTCCCCAAACGCGGTGAACGGTATCCTTGCCGCGTCGTTTGTCTGCTCTGTCCATCAAGTCATCGTGCAACAATGTATAGTTGTGATACACTTCGATAGCCGTTGCCGGTGCATAAACGGCCTCTACATCCTCACGATAAAGGTTATAGGCCATCATCATAAGTACGGGACGAATGCGCTTGCCACCTAATGAAAGCACATAAGTGATGGGGTCGTACAAACCGTGCGGAGGGCGAGCATATTGCAGGTTGGCAATATGTTGGTTTATCTTTTCGAGCAGATGATTGGGTTCGAACATGCTTTTCCTAATATAAATTAAGGTGTAATATGAAGAGAGGCTGCTTTGGGGCAGCCTCTCAACTTATTATTGTTTCATTACTGCAATCTGAACATTACAGGAACGGTGAAGCGACAACGTACAGCCTTACCACGTTGCTTACCAGGTTTCCACTTAGGCATACCCGAGATTACGCGGAGAGCTTCCTTATCCAAGTATGGGTCAACGCTACGCATTACCTTAGCGTCAACGATACTACCGTCTCTGTTAACAACGAATTGCACGATTACACGACCTTGAGTACCGTTTTCTTGTGCAATAGCAGGATACTTGATGTTCTTGCTCAAGTATTGCATCAAGCCAGACATACCACCGTTAGGGAATTCAGGAGATTCTTCTACGATTTCGAAGATTTGTTGTTCTTCTGGTTCTTCCTCTTCTTCAGCAGGAGCAACGTACTTGATTTCCACTTGTTGACCCAACTCTTCAGTAGACATGATTTCTGTTTCTTCTACTTCAACGTCGTCTTCAACAATAGTCAACTCCTCGATTACTTGTGGTGCTGGAGGTGGCGGTGGGGGTGGAACATCTTCTGGTTGTTCAGTGATAGGAATGTCCAACTCTTCTTCAATCACAAGATCGGAGATCGCACCGCTCAAGTCAACCTTAACGTCACGTTTCGACCACTCGAAAGCGACAAACATGATGCCAAGGATGATGACATAACCGATGAGCATCCATGTAGACTTTTTGTTTTCCAAGTCTGCCTTTTTGGTTTTCTTAATTTCCATAATTTATCTTTTTTATTTTTTAGTGTTTCTCATTTGGGAACAAATATATGACTTTTCCGACAAATGTCCACGCCTAACGTGTTTTTTTACGCAAATAAGGGCATTTTTTTGTTTTTTTAATCTTTCAAAAGGCCCATTTTGCTTTTTGTGCCACAAATGTAGCGAGATATTTTAAAAATCGTGTATCTTTGGCCAAAATATTTTTCATTAAGGGAAAAATAATTTTCTCTTAAGGGAAAATAGATTTTCCATAAAGCATAAATATAATAAGGTATAAAATAAAACATCAACAAATATGAAGAAAATCACCATCGCCATCGACGGCTTTTCATCGTGCGGGAAAAGCACAATGGCCAAAGACTTGGCACGCGAGATTGGATACATCTATATTGATAGCGGTGCCATGTATCGTGCCGTCACACTCTATTGCATTGAAAACGGCCTGGCCGAAAACGGAGAGATAGATAAGGAGAAGCTGAAAGCATCGATGAATCAGATAAACATCAGTTTCCAACTGAATGCCGAAACCGGACGCCCCGATACCTATCTGAACGGAGTCAATGTAGAGAGTAATATTCGCACCATGGAGGTATCGTCATTGGTCAGCCCGGTGGCTACACTCGACTTTGTCCGCGAAGCAATGGTTGCCCAGCAACAGGCCATGGGAAAAGAGAAAGGCATTGTGATGGATGGCCGCGACATCGGCACAACCGTATTCCCCGATGCTGAGCTGAAGATATTCGTTACCGCATCGGCCGAGGTGCGCGCACAACGCCGCTACGACGAGTTGAAAGCGAAAGGTCAGGAAGCCGGCTATGAAGAGATTTTGGCAAACGTCAAAGAGCGCGACTTCATCGACCAGAATCGGGAGGTTAGCCCATTGAGAAAGGCAGACGACGCGATACTGTTGGACAACAGCAACCTCACCATTGCCGAACAGAAGGAGTGGCTGATGAAACAATACCAATTTGCAGTTGGCGGTATAGATAAGCTGATAGAAGCATGGCAAGGATTGAAATAGACGAAGGTTCGGGCTTCTGCTTTGGAGTGACAACGGCCATCAAGAAGGCCGAAGAAGAGTTGGCAAAGGGAGGCATCCTCTATTGCTTAGGGGATATTGTACACAATAGCCGAGAGGTTGAACGTCTGAAAACCATGGGATTGATTACCATCAACCACGAAGAGTTCAACCAACTACAAAATGCCAAAGTATTGCTTCGCGCCCATGGCGAGCCGCCCGAAACCTACGCCATTGCCCAACGCAACAACATCGAAATCATCGATGCCACCTGTCCGGTAGTGTTGCGCCTGCAAAAGCGCATCAAGCAGGAATATACCCAGCAGCAAGAGGGCGAAGAGAAGCAAATCGTCATCTACGGCAAGAACGGACATGCCGAAGTGCTGGGCTTGGTAGGACAAACCGCCGGCAAAGCCATCGTCATCGAGAAGTTGGAAGAGGCTAAGCAACTGGATTTCAGCCGAAGTATCCGCCTATACTCGCAAACAACGAAGTCGCTTGAAGAGTTTCAACGCATCGTGGCATACATCCAAGAGCACATCTCGCCCAACGTCACCTTCGAGTATTACGACACCATCTGCCGACAAGTGGCCAATCGCATCCCCAATATCCGCAAGTTTGCCTCCTCGCACGATGTAGTGTTGTTCGTCAGCGGCAAGAAGAGTTCGAACGGTAAAATCCTCTTCAACGAATGCCTCAGCATCAACCCCAACGCACACATCATCGATAGTGCTGAAGAGATAAATCCAAGTTGGCTATGCAATGCACAAAGCATCGGCATCTGCGGTGCCACCTCCACCCCCAAGTGGCTGATGGAAGAGATTCACGATGCCGTAGGTAAGTTGTTGACAAGCGAGCAAATGTCATAAAAGGAGCAAACGAATGTCAAATCTTCGTTTTCGCTTGCATTTCCCCTCAACTTCATGTAATTTTGCACCATATTTATAAAAAGGACAAACTATGGCAAAGATAAATTGTATCGGTATCTTGACCTCGGGCGGCGACGCACCGGGCATGAATGCCGCCATTCGCGCCGTCACCCGCACGGCCATCTACAACGGATTATCGGTTAAAGGCATCTATCGCGGATACAAAGGACTGGTAACAGGCGAAATCAAGGAGTTCAAAAGCCAAAACGTAAGCAACATCATCCAGCAAGGAGGTACTATCCTGAAAACAGCCCGTTGCAAGGAGTTCACCACCCCCGAAGGGCGGAAGATTGCCTACGACAACATGAAGGCCGAAGGCATTGATGCCTTGGTAGTGATTGGCGGCGATGGCTCGCTTACCGGCGCTCGTATCTTTGCCGAAGAGTATGACGTGCCTTGCATCGGTTTGCCCGGCACCATCGACAACGACCTGTATGGTACCGACACCACCATTGGATACGATACCGCACTGAACACCATCCTCGATGCGGTGGACAAGATTCGCGACACGGCCACCTCGCACGAACGCCTTTTCTTCGTAGAGGTTATGGGACGCGATGCCGGCTTCTTGGCATTGAATGGTGCTATTGCAAGTGGTGCCGAAGCTGCTATCATCCCTGAATTCAGCACCGACGTCGACCAGTTAGAAGACTTCATCAAGAATGGTTTCCGCAAGTCAAAGAACAGTTCGATTGTACTTGTTGCCGAAAGTGAGCTGACCGGCGGTGCCATGCACTATGCCGAGCGCGTAAAGAAAGAGTATCCCGAATACGATGTACGTGTTACCATCCTTGGGCACTTGCAACGTGGAGGTAGCCCCTCGGCACACGACCGTATTTTGGCAAGCCGCCTTGGTGCCGCCGCTATCGATGCCATCATGGAGGGCCAACGCAACGTAATGATTGGTGTACATCACGACGAGATTGTCTATGTACCATTCAGCAAGGCCATCAAGAACGACAAGCCTATCAAGAAAGAGTTAGTAAATGTGCTTCGCGCACTCTCTATTTAGTGATTAACGATTAGTGATTAGCGATTAGCCAAACTATCCGGATGGCAACTTATCACTAATCACTAACCGCTATTTGTTTTTTATTACCACCAAATCGTCATACCTGCCGAGAAGCCACGGAAGTCGGGGCCAAAGTCGGTATTCAGCACCTTGCAAGGTGAATACTTGGCATAAATACCTATCGAGCCAACACCAAAGGTAGCAAGCAAATCTACCGTTACGCGGTTTTGATGCAAATCCTTGGCCGTCTCCTTCACCTTCTTTCCATCAAGTGTATAGCGTGTTTTAAGGCTGGCGTGAGTATTGAAGTTAATCACCGGCCCAACGCTGAAATCAATCTTACGGGTTATGTCGTAGTTTAGCATAAAGGGCATTGTCCAACTAAACACTTTCAAACGCGAGAACTTCACCTCTGCTCCTTCGGGATAATCCGCCAATTTCACTTGATTATCCTCCTTCACAAAGCGTGTCAATCCCGTCATGCGGTAGTTTTTCCAATTCACTCCAACACCCCACGAAAAACTAAGGCCGGTATAGTTGGGATAGTATCGCCACTCTAAGCGCGGCCCCATGAATTCATACGAAGCACCCATATCTACGTTCATACCTTCAGGTGCATTCAAGGCGGTAACCCAACCAATGCCAAGACCACCAAGACGTGCTTCGTTGCGATGACGACGTTCGGGCATCTCCTTTTTGATAAAGGGGATATTGAAATCCCAATCAGACGAACGTTGTTTGCTCACTACCGGATTATCCGAATCCAATGTCACTTCTCTCACATAGCGATAATCGGCATCTCCTTTCTTACCTTCCACTATCACACTCATGCGATTGTCTGTGGTTTCAAGTATCACTTTGTCGGGTTGTTCGATTATAAACGTTTCCTGTTTTTCTTGCGCATTCGATTGCAAGACTCCAGCTACTATGGCCATCGCCAACAAAATAAATCTTGTTTTCATTATCAAAGTTATTTTATTTAAACATATTTTCTATCTCGTCAAGGGTAGCATATCCTTCCATATACACTAATGTGACTTCATGCCGTTGGCTGCCTGATTTTACGCTTGTGTTGCGATAAAACATATAACGATATTCATCATCATATCGTGGAGGCAAGCAATAAAAACCATAAAATAGCCGGTCACCGAAATTTGCCCCTACTGTTTCAACGGCCTGTTCGGCATCTTTCAGCAAGCATTGCTCTATCTTGATGGCCTCATCGGGTGCATCTTTCAACGTAATGCTTCGGAAGAGTGTCAAATTATAGGGCTTCAACTTTTTCCCCTTCACTAACACCTCGGTCGCATTTTCACGCCTTTGGTAGTCTTTATCAAAGAAGGCATTAATCTGCAAACCCTCTTGCGCTTGAATGGATAGCACAAGCATTAAGGTAAACAGGGTTAAATAGATTCGTTTCATATCATTCAGTTTTATATGTTCTTTATTCTATAGTATTAAACAAATCACTCAATTGTCCCTCTACGGTCATGGACGGGTCATCAATTTCCAGGCTTTGCATGGTTTGATGCATCAGTGCCATTACTGCATCGGTATCGGTCAGTTTCTTGCCATCCACATAGGCCAAGCAGATGTTTTCCTCTTGTGGTTGTAGTTGGCGATATCCCCAAGGAAGGGCAATCAGCAGAAGAATAGCAGCGGCGGCCACACGAGTATAAAGCGCAATGCGACGCGTGGTGGGTTGTTTTGCGCATGCTTTGCTTGCCGCATACTGCTTGCGTCCTACGGCCAAGTAACCCATCACAGCACGTAGCTCGTCGAAGTCAGGGTCGGTAGTCGATGCGGCAAATGCTTTCAATGCCTCCTCATCTTTCCGTGTTGTTTCGGCATCGAAGTATCGCTCGGTCAGTGCCTTCCAGTATGCTTTATCCTTCATATATTGTTCTCCTTTCTTGATATGCTTCTCTTATTCTTTTTCTTGCTCGCGATAGGTTTACGCGTACATTTTCCGGTGTCATCCCCACCCTTTCGGCTATCTCGTTCATTTCCAACTCTTCGTATTCGCGTAGGTAAAGTATTTGTTGTTGCACGGGTGATAGCTCTTTTTCGATGAGTAGTTTCAGTTGTTTGTATCGTTCTTGCCTTTCTATCTCCTCCACCGGCGATTCGCTTAGTCGGGTGTCGCGTTCGGCATCAAATTCCACCTCTTCGCGCGTCGTGCGTCGTCGCCATTCGTCTATGCTAAGGTTGCGCACCGTAGTCACGGCCATCGCTTCTGCCACTTGCGGCGTATCCAAACTATCGGCACGCGGCCATAGTCGGCAGAAAGCATCTTGCAACACATCGTCGGCATCGTATGACGAGTGCAAATAGCTCGTAGCCAGATGCAACAAGCGTTTGCGCAAGCGGGTAAAGGTGGATATCAGTGTTTCTTCACTCATCTATTCGGGTGTCTGTTCATAAGGGTAAACGAAACATTCGTTATTTTGTAACAAAGAAAGTGAAAAAAATATTATCTTCGCACCATGAAAGCAACGGAAACCAACAGCCCTATTCTACACTTGCAACAACAACAGCTGTTGCTACGCATGGAGTATGAATATGAGAAGGAGGAGTTTAAACGCCAAACGGAAACGATGGGCGTGGCCCGCAAAGTGAAACGCGGCCTCTGTTGGTATCCAATCAGCACGGGACGAAGCTATTACAACTCACTGAATCAGTTAGTGTTGGAGGTGCATCGTTCGGAAGAACTCGACATTGAGCACAACTTTGAGTATGGTCGCCCGGTGTGCTTCTTTCGCCAAAGTGCCGATGGTAGTTTAACGTACTATAACTTCACCTCCACGGTGAGCTATGCCGACGAAACACGCATGGTGGTAGTGATGCCCGGGGTAGGTAGCATTGTAGATGTGCAAGCAGCCGAGCGATTGGGCGTACAACTCTTCTTCGACGAAACATCCTATCGCACCATGTTCGAGGCATTGGCCGATGTGCTACGTGCCAAAGGTAATCGTCTGGCCGAGCTTCGCGACACACTCTTAGGCAATAACTTAAAAGCTGGTTTTCGTGAGCTATACCCTGTACGCTTTCCGTGGTTGAACACAACACAAGAGCATGCTGTGAATCGCGTACTTTGTGCACGCGATGTAGCCATTGTGCACGGGCCTCCCGGCACGGGCAAAACAACTACGTTGGTAGAAGCCATCTACGAAACCCTTCATCGCGAGCCGCAAGTATTGGTGTGTGCACAAAGCAATATGGCAGTGGATTGGATATCGGAGAAGTTGGTGGATAGAGGCGTGAACGTATTGCGCATAGGCAACCCCACACGCGTAAACGACAAGATGCTATCCTTTACCTACGAGCATCGATTCGAAAGTCACCCCTCCTACCCTGAACTTTGGAGTATCCGCAAAGAGTTGCGCCAATTGGGCGGACAAGGGCGAAGAGGGAGTTATAGCGAACGCGAAGCTTTGCGCAACCGCATGAGCCGATTACGAGACAGGGCTACTACACTCGAGATTCAAATCAACGCCGAGTTGTTCGACTCGGCTCACGTCATAGCCTCCACCTTAGTGAGCAGCAACCACCGTTTGTTAAGTGGCCGACGCTTCGGCACACTATTTATCGACGAGGCGGCACAAGCACTCGAAGCGGCTTGTTGGATAGCCATCCGCAAGGCTGATCGTGTAGTGTTGGCGGGCGACCATTGTCAATTACCCCCAACCATCAAATGCTACGATGCTGCACGAGGTGGCCTTGATTGCACACTAATGGAAAAGATTGCATCGAACAAACCAGGTTGCGTATCGCTATTAAAAGTGCAATATCGCATGCACGAGGCCATTATGCGCTTCTCCTCGCAGTGGTTTTACGACAACCAAGTAGAGGCCGCGCCCGATGTAAAACACCGCGGCATCTTGGATTGGGATAGGCCTATCACGTGGATAGATACTTCGGAAATGGAGTTTAAGGAAGAGTTTGTGGGCGATAGCTTTGGACGCATCAACAAATCGGAAGCCGACTTGCTCATCGACAAGCTACAAGCCTATATCGAGCGCATTGGCGGACAACGCATCTTGGACGAGCGCATCGACTTTGCCATCATCTCGCCCTACAAGGCACAAGTGCAATACCTACGCGGAAAGGTAAAAAACAGTGCCACCCTACGCCCCTATCGCCACTTGCTTACCATCAACACCGTGGATGGCTTTCAAGGACAAGAACGTGATGTTGTGTTCATCTCGTTGGTACGCGCCAACGAACAGGGACAGATAGGCTTCTTAGGCGACTTACGGCGAATGAATGTAGCCATGACCCGCGCACGTATGAAGTTGGTTATCTTGGGCGAGGCCGTTACCCTGAGTCATCATCCATTTTATAAAACACTTATCCATTACATCAATACCCTCAACACATGAAACGCACCTTATTTATAATAGCATCGTTTCTCTTGCTTGTGGCATGCAAACAAGAAACAGCCATCGAGCAAGCCATTGGCAAACAGATGGTAAGCCATCCGGCATCTACGTTGCAAGATTTGTATAAGAACTTCTTCCAAGAGCAATTCGGTCCGGGCCATTTAGTGCCCGACACAACATCGGCCGCACGCTATTTGCGCTACGAGTTGCAAACAATGAATAGCGAAAGCCAAACGCTATACGAGCCTATAGGCGTAGAGGGACGCTTTGTGCGCGTAAACCTCGATGTGATTAAACGCGGCTATCTTGATTTCAACACCTTCCTCGATGCCTTTTTGCGAAGCGCCACCTGCTTCGAGCTACCCGCTATCGAAGATTGGAAGATACGTTGGAAAGAGATAGAAGATACGATAATAAAGATGGGATTGGACAAGACACTTCCTCGCTTTGAAAGCGATAGCCAAGCCATCGAAGCACTACTGAATCAAGGCGAATATGTGATGCACCATAGCCCCGAATATTCGGAAGCCTACCAACCGCACTATCGGTTGATTGAACGCAACATCTTCGAGAAAGAGATACTCCCTAAACTACCATAATATGAAAAAAATTGTACTTTGCATTGGTTTGATGTTGGGCATAGCCACACACCAAACATCGGCACAAGGCATACAGCCCGTGCCATCTACCCCCTACACCTGGACAAACGTGCCTATCGTGGGCGGCGGTTTTGTCGATGGTTTAATCTTCCATCCCACGGATAAGGATGTACGCTTCTGCCGGACAGATATGGGAGGCGCTTACCGTTGGGATGCCGCCAAGCAACGATGGATAGCCATGCAAGACGACCTCAGCCTGGCCGAAAGCAACCTTCAAGGTGTGGAGAGCATAGCCATCGACCCACAAGATGCTAAATCGGTGTATTTAGCTTGTGGCACCTATACGGGCAATAAAAATACAGCCATCTGCTACTCGCGCGATGGTGGACGCACCTTTACGCGGGTGGATGTACCCTTTACCATGGGTGGCAACGAAAACGGACGAGGCAATGGTGAGCGTATGATGGTTGACCCGCTGAACGGCAACATCATCTACATGGGCACACGCCTACACGGCTTGTGGCGAAGCACCGACCGAGGCGAAAGCTGGCAACGTGTAGAGAGTTTCCCCGATGTATCCGAAGTGATTACTGGCAACGATTGGCAAGCATGGAATAGCCGCGGAAGCGGAATCATTACCATACTATACGACGCCAACGAAGGCATTGACAAGCAAGGATGCAAGCACATCTATGTAGCCGTTTCGTTGATGGGACGCGAAAGCCTTTATGCCAGTCACGATTTTGGCGCAACATGGCAAGCCGTAGCCGGACAACCCACTACTCTACGCCCTACACACATGGTAATGGGCTGCGACCGGATGCTTTACATCACTTATGCCGACACGCCTGGGCCAAGCCAAATGACGGATGGTGCGGTATGGAAATACGATATTAAAAAGCAGAAGTGGAGCAACATTTCGCCCATCAAGATAAAAGAGGGAGAGAAAGCCGAATTTGGATATGCCGCCGTATCGGTGGATGCACAAAACCCCAAGCACTTGATTGTAAGCACCCACTCTTTGGAAGGCAAACGCGGTCATGAATGCGACGAGATGTTTCGCAGCACCGATGGTGGCCGCCGTTGGAAGCCCATCTTCCAAACCGGATACGAATACGATTGTTCAAAGGCACCCTATGTAAAGATTGCTCCGCTACACTGGATGTTCGACATCGAGATTGACCCCTTCAACCCCGAGCATGCCTTGTTCACTACTGGTTTTGGCGGTTGGGAAACGTTCAATCTATCGGCTGTTGAGCGTGGCGAGAAGGTGGTTTGGAGCTTACTTTCCGAAGGCATTGAAGAAACCGTGCCATTGGAATTGTATGCACCGGCCAAAGGCGCACGCCTCATCTCGGGCATCGGCGATTATGGTAGCTTTACTCATCACGACCTTACCAAACCGGCACCCGAAGGCAGTCACCCCAATCCTCACTTTGCCAATTGCAACGGTGTGACAGGTGCTTGGTTGCGCCAGGAGATTATTGTGCGTGTGGGCTATCCATTCCACAACCCTACCGCACTTGGCATCTCGTATTCGGAAGATGGAGGCGACACTTGGACACAATGCGCCACCGTGCCGGTAGAGGGTGCTCGCAACGGACACATTGCTGTTTCGGCCGATGGTGCCAGCTGGGTATGGACACCCGATCGTAGCGATGCCTACTATACTCTCGACAAAGGCAACACATGGACACCGTGCGCAGGTTTGCCGAAGGATATGCGTGTGATAGCCGACAAGGTGAACCCCATGCGCTTCTATGGTGTGGATGCCGTAAACGAAATAGTATATAGCAGTGTGGATGGTGGCAAGACATTCCGTGCCGACACATTGAATCTGACGATGAAGCAACCACAACGCCGGCAACAACCCGCCACCAGAGCAAACCGAGGCGATAGCCGAGGCGGACAAGACCGCATCTATGCCATGCCCGGACGCGAAAAAGATTTATGGATAGCTGCATACGATGGTTTGTATCATTCCACCTCGTTGGAAGGATACGACTTTAAAGCCTTAGACAAAGTGCGCACCATCTATGCATTCGGCTATGGTAAAGAGGCACCAGGTAGCGATTATCCATCGTTGTACTTGATTGGAGTTGTGAATGGCCAATATGGCTTTTTCCGTTCGGACGATGCCGCCCGCTCGTGGGTGCGCATCAACGACGATGCCCATCAGTACGGTTTGGTACTACACATTTGTGGCGACATGCAAGAGCACGGACGTGTATATGTAGGCACACACGGAAGAGGTATTGTAATGGGCGTACCTCAGAAATGATTAAACTAACATCCCGGCCAACGCTCCAAGTAGTGTTGGTCGGTAGCATCAAAGGTGGCCAAGTGTTCGCTATCTATATCCAGGACAGCAATCACTTGGCCCTCTTTGTATATGGGCACTACAATTTCACTTTTCGACTCCGAGCTACATGCAATGTGTCCGGGAAACAAATCCACATCGGGCACCACCTGTGTTACGCCCTCTTGCCAAGCCGTGCCACACACGCCTCGCCCACGCTTGATGCGCGTGCATGCCAACGGTCCTTGGAAGGGGCCAAGCACCAATTCATTGCCTTGAACACGATAAAATCCCGTCCACCAAAAACAGAACGTATCGTGCAGCATGGCACTTAGGTTGGCCATGCGTGCAATCATGTCGGGCTCATCTTGGAAAAGCGCCTCGGCCTGACACAACAACAAGTCGTATTTATCCGCCTTGCTTTCGGCAGCAATCTGTAGATGTTCCATTTAGCGAATAATGCGTTATTCTACAGCCTTAAGCAATTCGGCCTTCATGCGCGTAGCACCGGGGAAGCCCACTTGCGTATAGACAACCTTTCCCTGCTTGTTCACGATGAAGTAAGTCGGCACACCCTGCAAGCCCAGTTCGCTACCCAACTTATTCCACTGTTCGGCACTGACACGATAATGATTACCGCCCAAAGAGGGCAACATATTCTGCCAAGTATCGAGAGGAGATGTTTCCCCGGTGATGTATAGATAGACAATATCCTTATCCTTCAGTTCCTCTTTCACCGGCTTCATCGCTGCATTGGCTTGTCGGCAAGGACCACACCAGGTAGCCCAGATATCCACAAGCACCGTCTTTCCCTTGAACGGCAACAGCAACGCATCGAAAAGCGGTGCATCGGCCACAATTGTCGGAGCAGAATATACACGATACTCCTGTTTATCGCCCTTTGTCTGAGCATTCAAGCCGCCCACAATCATTGTAACGGCCACCAACATCATAATCATTCTTCTTTTCATATCAGATACGTTTTAAGTTCGACGCACAAAGATAACAGAAAATGAACAGACTCCACGCAGCATATCTCTTAAAAAACCAAAACGGCCCACACCCTTGCGGGATGCAGGCCGTAAAAGTATCGTTTTCCGACGAAGATTAGTTGTTTTCCGGACGAAGTTTGCGAACGGTAACAGCAGTTTGCCACATTTCGCTTTCGCGCAATGCCTTCAACTCCTCTTCCAACTTTTCGCGATAGTCGGGTTGCGAGTTGCTATCGATAGAGATTTGAGCCTCGTTACCACACTTCACGTTAGCATACAGCTTTTCAACTACCGGCTTGATAGCATCGTGGAAGGGGCCCATCCAGTCGAGCGCACCACGTTGAGCGGTAGTAGAGCAGTTGGCATACATCCAGTCCATACCATTCTTGGCGAAGAGCGGCATCAACGATTGTGTAAGTTCTTCTACAGTTTCGTTGAATGCTTCAGAAGGAGTATGTCCGTTTTCGCGCAACACTTCGTATTGAGCCAACAGCAAACCTTGGATAGCACCCATCAACGAGCCACGTTCGCCTGTCAAGTCGGAAGTAGCTTCGCGGATGAAGGTAGTTTCGAACAGGTAGCCCGAACCGATACCGATACCCAACGCAATTGTGCGGTCGAAAGCACGGCCGGTAGCATCTTGATAGATAGCGTATGATGAGTTCAATCCGCGTCCTTCGAGGAACATGGTACGAAGTGATGTACCCGAGCCTTTAGGAGCCACCATGATAACGTCGATATCTGTTGGAGGCACCACACCTGTGCGGTCGTTCCAAGTAATAGCAAATCCGTGTGAGAAGTAAAGTGCCTTACCCGGAGTAAGGTATTGCTTCAATGTAGGCCATACACTCATAACGGCTGCATCCGATAGCAAGCACATCACGATAGTACCTTTTTGTGCAGCCTCTTCAATGCCGAACAATGTCTCGCCAGGTACCCAACCATCGGCAACGGCCTTGTCGTAAGTCTTGCCTTGACGTTGACCAACGATTACGTTGAAGCCATTATCACGCAAGTTGCATGCTTGGCCGGGGCCTTGTACGCCATAACCGATAACGGCAATGGTTTCATCTTTCAAAATCTCACGAGCTTTCTCCAAGGGAAACTCTTCGCGTGTCATCACATTTTCGATAACACCACCAAAATTCAATTGTGCCATAATTCGTTACGAATTAAAAATTATAAATTAAAAATTAAACTATTTCAATACTATCTTGCTACGCACCGCCGCATCTTCGTTGTTGCGTCGCACCTCTACGTTGTACTCACCCGGCGATACCTCATCCATATAGAGGTAAAGCTCGTCGCCGAAGTAGCATTCCGAGATGTAAGCCATTTCGAAGCGTCGTATCGGACGTTCCTTCAACAAATCCAGTGGGAATAGGTTCAAGATATGCTCAATGTATCGGATGCTATTCACATGTCCGTTGATGTCTATGTCGCAATACTTTGCCTTCACCACATCGGCAGGTTGTTGCGCGCTAACCTTGATGCGCGACGGCTTTTCAATGGGGCAAGGTTCTTCCTGGCAGATATAATCGGCAATGCTTCCACCGTGTAGTGTAAGCAAGTCGGCCGGTTTTCTTGTCTGCATATCAATCATCGCCCACACCGAGCGTGCATACCCCACCTTTCGGCCATCCTTGTTTACGATGGCAAAGTTACGGTCGGTAAACAGGCGATACACATTCTCCACCCATGTATTGATGGAAAACTCTTCGTATCGCAAAGGTATCTCTTCCAACTCGATAGCCAGTCGGGAAAGCACCCAGGTATAATCGTGTTCGTTCAACGTGGCGATGCCGAATCCCCTGTCGGCGGCATGGAAACCGGCGCAATTCAGCAGGTGGTTGCCCAGGATGCCCATTGTCAGTCGCCCGGCACAATCCACATGAAAAGGCTCGGCCACGAAGTTGTAAGTTCCTATCTTATTGTCAGTCATTCAGTTCCAGTTTTTGTTTTCTATATTTTTCTTCCCTGTATTCCAGGAATTCGCTCACCCGTTCGTTGTTGCTCTTCGTAATGGCCACACGTCCCGAGCGCACAAACTGAAGCACACAATTCAGTTCGTTCAACTCTTCGTAAAGCCCGGTAATGTCTTCGCTCATGCCATTCTTCTCCACGATGCAATACACCGGGTTCACCTCTACGATGCGTGCATTGTGTCGGCGGATAACCTTCGATGCCATGGGGTTTGATTGAAACTCGGGTGTAGATAGCTTGTACAGGGCTATTTCGTGCTGATAAATCTCCTCGTCCACAAAATAGTTGGCTTTCAGCACATCGATTTTCTTTTCTATTTGCTTCACCACCTTCTCGATGACATCTTGCGTAGCCCATGCGGTGATGGTATATTTATGCACCCCTTTGATGGACGATGCCGATACGTTCAAGCTCTCGATATTGATTTGTCGGCGGGTAAAAACGGCGGTTACCTGGTTCAGCAAACCGGCAATATTCTCCGAATGAACAATGATTGTGTATAGTTTCTTCTCCATAATCAGCATTCAAGTAGCATTTGGTTAACCGAGCCACCCGGAGGTGTCATCGGCAATACATTTCCTTCTTCCATGATGCAGGCCTCCAACAAGAAAGGACCGTCGGTAGCAAGCATCTCGTTGATGGCATCGGCCAGTTCTTCGCGCTTCATTACGCGGCGCGAGGGAATGTTATAGGCAGCTGCAATCTGCATATAGTCGGGATTCATCATGGGTGTAAACGAATAGCGACGGCCAAAGAACATCGCTTGCCATTGTCTCACGTTGCCCAAGTAGTTGTTGTTCAGCAAAATCATCTTCACCGGTGCCTGTTGCTCCATGATGGTGCCAAACTCCTGTATGTTCATCTGCAAACCACCGTCGCCCATAAAGACGCACACGGTACGGTCGGGACGTCCGAAGGTGGCACCGATAGCTGCCGGCAATCCAAATCCCATGGTGCCCAATCCGCCCGAGGTAACGATGCTCCGTTCCTTGCTGAACTTGAAGTAGCGTGCCGACATCATTTGGTTCTGTCCCACGTCGGTCACCAGGATAGCTTCGTTGCGTGTGGCCTCGCTCACGGCGCGCACCACCTCGCCCATACTCAGTTCTTCGGTTGCAGGATGCAGTTCCACATCTATCACACGCTCCTTCTCCTGTTGTTCGTAGCTGCCGAAGCTCTCCACCCACTCCTTGTGGGTAGCCGGTTTCAGCAGTTCGGTTACGGCGGCCAGTGTCTCCTTGCAATCGCCCAGCACAGCCAGGTCGGTCTTCACGTTCTTGTCAATCTCGGCCGGATCGATATCAAAATGTATGATTTTAGCCTGCTTGGCATAGGTAGCCAAGTTGCCCGTTACACGGTCGTCGAAGCGCATACCCACGGCAATCAGCACGTCACACTCGTTTGTCTTCACGTTTGGCCCCAGGTTGCCGTGCATGCCCAGCATCCCCATGTTCAGCGGATGGTCGGTAGGCAATGCCGACAGTCCCAGCAAGGTGCGTCCTGCAGGCAGCTCTGCCTTTTCGATAAACGCTTTCAGTTCGTTTTGCGCGTTGCCCAGTTCCACACCCTGTCCTACCAGCACCAGCGGACGCTCGGCATTGTTTATCATCTGTGCCGCCTGTTCAATGGCTGTTCTGTCCACTTCGGGCACGGGCATGTAGCTGCGGATAAAGTCCATCTTTGCCGGTGCATACTCCACCTTCTCCACCTGTGCGTTCTTGGCAAAGTCCAGCACTACCGGGCCCGGTCGTCCGCTTTTGGCAATATAGAAAGCCTTTGCCACCGCCATGGCCACGTCCTCGGCCCTTCTTATCTGATAGCTCCACTTCGTGATGGGTTGTGTGATGCCCACGAGGTCAACCTCCTGAAAGGCGTCGGTGCCCAGGAAGCCGGTGCCCACCTGTCCGGCAATCACCACGATGGGCGTACTGTCTATCATGGCATCGGCAATGCCGGTAATGGTATTGGTTGCTCCCGGTCCACTTGTCACCAGGCACACCCCCACTTCGCCCGACACACGGGCAAAACCTTGTGCGGCGTGTGTGGCGCCCTGTTCGTGGCGCACCAGTATATGGTTCAATCTATCACGATGGTCGTATAGCGCATCAAACACCGGCATAATACTTCCGCCGGGGTATCCGAAGAGTGTTTTCACGCCTTCGTGCTCTAACGAGCGCATCAATGCTTCTGCACCTGTTATCATATTGTCAGTCATATTATTCTGTTCTCTATGCCCCGTACATTTCTACTTGACTACTTGACTACTCACTACTTGACTACTATTCAATAATCCTCACTCCCCCTTTATCCGCCGAGCTGACGCTTTGTGCGTATGCCCGTAACGATTTGCTCACCACGCGGTTGCGTTTCAGCGGTTGCATGGGTCGTGCCGCCAGTTCTTCGTCGCTCAGCTTCACGTTGATGCTACGGTTGGGGATATCTATCTCGATGATGTCGCCATCCACCAGCTTGCCGATGTTTCCTCCGGCAGCCGCTTCGGGCGAGATGTGTCCGATGCTCAATCCCGACGTACCGCCTGAGAAGCGTCCGTCGGTAATCAGTGCGCACTCCTTACCCATGTGCATACTCTTGATGTAAGAGGTTGGATAAAGCATCTCCTGCATGCCCGGTCCGCCTTTCGGTCCTTCGTGGGTAATCACCACCACGTCGCCCTTCTGCACCTTTCCGCCCAGGATGCCTTCACACGCATCCTCTTGCGAGTCGAACACCTTGGCCGGTCCCGAGAACTTCCAGATGCTTTCGTCCACACCCGCCGTCTTCACCACGCAACCATCTTGCGCAATGTTTCCGAAGAGCACGGCCAAACCGCCATCCTTGGTGTAGGCATGCTCCAACGAGCGGATACAACCCTCGGCGCGGTCGGTGTCCAGACTTGGCCAGGTACAGCTTTGTGCACCCAATTTGTTGCAGAACACGTCGGCCGGTGCGGTGCCATAGATGCGTGCCGCCTCGTCGTCTATCTTGTCTTTGGTGATGTCATATCTGTCGATGTCTTCGCCCAGTGTTGCGCCATCCACGCGCTTGCACTCCAGATGCAGCAATCCGCCCTTGGCCAGCTCTGCCAGGATGCCCAGTATGCCTCCGGCGCGTCCGCAATCCTCCACGCTATACTTGGTGGTGTTGGGTGCCAGCTTGCACAGGCAAGGCACCTTGCGGCTCAGTTCGTTGATGTCGTTCATGGTGAACTCCGTCTCCGCCTCTTGCGCCACTGCCAGCAGGTGCAGGATGGTGTTGGTGCTACCGCCCATGGCGATGTCCAGCGTCATGGCGTTCAGGAAGGCCTCGCGTGTGGCGATGCTACGCGGCAGCACACTCTCGTCGCCCTCTTCGTAATAGGCCAATGCGTTCTTCACAACCTGTCGTGCCGCCTGTTTCATCAGCTCCACGCGGTTGGCGTGTGTAGCCAGTATGGTTCCGTTGCCCGGCAGCGAAAGTCCGATGGCTTCGGTGAGCGAGTTCATCGAGTTGGCGGTAAACATGCCCGAGCAGCATCCGCAACCCGGACAGGCACGGTTTTCAATCTCGGCCAGTTCGTCATCGCTCACGCTTTTGTCGGCACCCTTTACCATGGCGGCAATCAGGTCGAGCTTTTCGCCCCGCCACTTGCCTGCCTCCATCGGTCCGCCCGATACAAACACGGCGGGTATGTTCAGGCGCATGGCGGCCATCATCATGCCCGGTGTAATCTTGTCGCAGTTCGAGATGCAAATCATGGCATCTGCCTTGTGGGCGTTCACCATATACTCCACCGAGTCGGCAATGATGTCGCGGCTGGGCAGCGAGTACAGCATGCCGTCGTGTCCCATGGCGATACCGTCGTCTATGGCAATGGTGTTGAATTCGGCGGCATAGCACCCCATCTTCTCTATTTCGGCTTTCACTATCTGTCCTGCTTCGTGCAGATGGGTATGTCCCGGCACAAACTGTGTAAACGAGTTCACGATGGCAATGATGGGCTTTCCAAACTGCTCGCGTTTCATGCCATTGGCCACCCACAGGGCTCTTGCTCCTGCCATTCTACGGCCTTCGGTGCATACTGCACTACGTAACGCATGTTTCATATCACTCTGTTCTTTTATATAAATCAAAAGCCTCTCTTAACAAGTAAGAAAGGCTCATATACCATATTATAATGTACACACATACACATACAAACCTTTCTCACATTCTCGCCTCCACGACCACGACGCGAATAATGTGCAAGACTGATAGGTTAATGTTGTTATGTAGCATCATGTTTACCATTTTGTTATAAAGTGCTGCAAAGGTAAGCACTTTTTTAATATCAGCAAACAATTTGATGATTTTTTCACCGATAAACTTAAAAAAAGCGAGAAAATAAATAACGATGCTAATAAATTAACACATTACATCTTATTCAAAAATAAATTCGTACCTTTGCGCACTCATAACTCATAACTCATAACTCTTATGGAACATAAGTACATCACCGTAGCCTACAAGCTATACACCATCGAAGGTGGCGAACGCGACTTTGCCGAAGAGGCACCCGCCAACCACCCCTTCCAGTTCATCTCCGGTTTAGGGCTCACCCTCGACTCGTTCGAAGAGCAGGTGCGCGACCTGAACAAGGGCGATAAGTTCGACTTCACCATCCCCTGCGCCGAAGCCTATGGCGACTACGACGACGAACACGTGTTCGACCTGCCGAAGCACATCTTCGAGATAGAGGGCAAGTTCGATGCCGAGCGCGTGGTGCCCGGTGCCGTCATCCCCTTGATGACCGCCGAAGGCCAACGTATTAACGGTAGCGTGGTAGAGGTAAAGGCCGATGCCGTAGTGATGGACATGAACCACCCCATGGCAGGTTGCGACCTCAACTTCGTGGGCGAAATCGTAGAGAGCCGTCCGGCTACCAACGAAGAACTGGCCGAAATGGCACGCTACATGAGCGGCGGCGGATGCAGCTGCGGATGCGACAGCTGTGGCGGCGGATGTGGCGACCACGACCACGGATGCGGCGGCGGTTGCTGTGGCGATTGCCAATAACTGCACCACGCATACATAAAAAAAGGGTTATGTTCCGACGACATAACCCTTTCTTTGTTTATACATATTGTATTAAAGAATTACCATTTTTACTCCATTCCTTATAAAAAGCCTCACTGAACAAATATTTTTTCCTCGTGAGAGAAATAATTTTTTCTCGTGAGGGCTATATATCTCCCTCACGAGGAAAATTTCATAGAGGTATTTCACGAACAACAAATTAAATGTTCAAAAAAAATAACCACAAAAGAGATGCATTACTTGGATGTCATGATATCCAGCACAAGGTTGTCGGTTTCGTTCATGCCGCACGAGCCGATCTTGGTGAGGTTGCGAATGCTTTGATCTACATCGGCATCGATGATGCCCTCGACCGAGGTGACACAACGGCCGTTCATAGCCATAACGGCGGAGAGGACGGCGGTGGATACACCGGTGGTGACCTTCAACGCGCAGCTGGGCTTGGCACCGTCGCAAATCATGCCGGTGAGGTTGGCTATCATGTTTTGTACGGCAAAGCTGACTTCTTGGTATTCTCCACCCATCAGCCAGGTGATGCCGCACGATGAGCCAGTGGCGGCTACTACGCATCCGCACAAAGCGGAGAGGCGACCAAGGCTTTCCTTGATGTAGATAACGGTGAGGTGGCTGAGCATAAGGGCGCGGATGAGCTGCTCTTCGCTCTTGCCGTTTTCTTCGGCATAGATGACTACGGGCATGGTGGCTGAGATGCCTTGGTTGCCGCTGCCGGAGTTACTCATAACGGGGATGATGGCACCGGCCATGCGTGCATCGCAAGCGCCCGAGGTGTAGGCCAGGATGTGCGAGAAAAGTGTGTCGCCCATCACATCTTTCACCTTTCCGTCGCCAAAGAGGCGGCCCAATCCGTGTCCGTAATCGCCGCGGAAGGATTGTTCGGCGGCAGCCTTGTTCAGGCGGGCGGTGTCGAGGATGAAGCGTATCTCGTCGAGGGGGGCGGTGGTGGCAAACTGGTACACCTTCTGCAGGCTGAGCCGGATGCTCTCCTGCTCTTCCTCTTGTGTGGTGGGCTGGCGTTTGTCGAGCAGCACCTGGCTATCTTTCTCGATGAAGACGACGTTGGTATGGCCGCCGGCTATCACTACGGTGGCCTGCTGCTCATCGGCTTGGCAAGCGACTTCGATGTAGAGTTTCTCGGCGGTGTCGCTCTTCAACGCTATCTGGATGCGTTTCTCGGCAATGTATTGCTTGCCTCTCTGCACGGCCTCGGGGGTGGTGTCTTTCAGCACCTCCAACTGGTATTCGGCTTTTCCTACCAATGCGCCCAGGGCGATGGCGATGGGCAGTCCTACCATGCCGGTGCCGGGTATTCCTACACCCATGGCATTCTTCAGGATGTTTGCACTGAGCTTCACCGAAATCTGTTCGGGCTGCTTGCCCAGCACTTCGGTGGCCTTGGCCACGCACAGGGCTACGGCTATCGGCTCGGTACAACCGATGGCGGGTACCACCTCGCGCTTGATAAGGGCTATTATCTGTTTTCTTTCTTCTGCGTTCATTGTGTTATTAAGGTTTATTGGCACAAAGATACAGTTTCTCATTGGAATAACTAACAAAAACGAATTAATTTGAACATTTCCAATTTTAACAAAAAAAGTATTTATCTTTGCATCAATATAACATCTAAAACAACAAGATTGTATGACGCTACATAACTCGATTAAATTGTTCGAAGAAAAACGTGTACGCACCGCATGGGATGAGCATCAAGAAAAATGGTATTTCTCGGTTGTAGATGTAGTTGCCGTATTGACAGACAGCACTAATCCTACCGATTACCTGAAAAAGATGAGAAAACGTGACCCGCAATTAGGAGCGTTCGTGGGGACAAATTGTCCCCAGGTAGGAATGATTACGGATAGTGGAAAAAAACGTTTGACATTGGCGGCTGACACTGAGGCTATATTCCGTATTATACAATCCATACCATCACCCAAAGCAGAACCATTCAAGTTATGGATGGCGCAAGTAGCTTCTGAAAGGATAGACCAGCTTCAAGACCCCGAATTATCTATTAATCAAGCCCTAACGGATTACAAACGATTAGGATATTCGGATAATTGGATTAACCAACGACTAAAATCCATTGAAATTCGGAAAGAGCTAACTAATGAATGGAAAAAACACGGCTTACAAGAAGGTGTACAATTTGCAACCTTGACCGACATCATTTATCAAACATGGGCCGATATGACTTCACGGGAGTATAAGAAATTCAAAGGTCTGAAGAAGGAAAACCTTCGTGATAACATGACAAATAAGGAACTTGTTTTAAACATGTTAGCAGAACTTTCGACGAAAGAAATATCGGAAAGCCGTAATCCTGAAACGTTTAGTGAGCATAAACAGATAGCTCGTGAAGGTGGAGAAATAGCTCGAAACGCCCGAATAGAACTGGAAGAAAAAACCGGGAAAGAGGTTATATCTTCCTTAAATGCAAAAGATGGATTACTCTTAAATCTAACTAAAGATACAAAAAAATAGGATTATTCAAATATTTACTTTTGCCGAATGAAATAAACTATCTATATTTGTATGAGTTTTGAGTGCTGAGTGCTAAGTGCTGAGTTAACTCACAACTCATAACTCACAACTCATAACTCAAAACTCACAACTCATAACTCATAACTCACAACTGATTTCATGTTCAATACATTTGGAAATATATTTCGCCTGACCACTTTCGGAGAAAGTCATGGCAAAGGCATTGGAGGTGTGATAGATGGCATGCCGGCTGGTATTAAGGTAGATGAAGCGTTTATTCAAGCGGAACTTGACAGACGACGCCCGGGGCAATCGGCACTGACCACCGCCCGTAAAGAGGGCGACAAGGTGGAGTTCCTGTCGGGCATCTACGAGGGGGTAACCACGGGATGTCCCATCGGCTTTGTGGTGTGGAACGAGAACCAGCACTCGGCCGACTACGACAACATGAAGGATGTGTTCCGACCATCGCATGCCGACTATACCTATACCGCCAAGTATGGCGTGCGCGACCATCGCGGAGGCGGACGCTCTTCGGCCCGCGAAACCATCAGCCGCGTGGTGGGCGGTGCGCTGGCGAAACTGGCGTTGAAGCAACTGGGCGTCAGCATTACGGCCTACACCTCGCAAGTGGGCACCATCTGCCTGGAGGGCGACTATACGGCATACGATTTAAGCCTCATCGAGAGCAACCCCGTGCGTTGTCCGGATACTAAGAAGGCGGAGGAGATGGCGGCTCGCATCCAAGAGGTAAAGGCGGCCGGCGACACGATAGGCGGCGTGGTGAGCTGTGTCATCAAGGGGTGTCCCGTAGGATTGGGCAATCCCTGTTTCGGCAAGTTGCATGCCGCCTTGGGCAGTGCCATGCTGAGCATCAATGCCGCCAAAGGATTTGAGTACGGACAAGGATTTGGTGGCATGGAGCTTACCGGCTCGCAACAAAACGACATCTTCTATAACGACAACGGACGGATAGCCTTGCGCACCAATCGCTCGGGTGGCATACAAGGGGGCATCAGCAACGGGGAGGATATTTACTTCCGCGTGGCGTTTAAGCCGGTGGCTACCGTGCTGATGGAGCAACCTACCGTGGACAAGGATGGCAACGAAACGGTGCTGAAAGCACGCGGCCGTCACGACCCTTGTGTTTTGCCGCGCGCTGTGCCCATTGTGGAGGCCATGGCGGCCATGACGATTTTGGATTACTGTTTGTTAGCTACTAGCGATTAAGAACTCAGAACTCACAACTCAGAACTCAGAACTATGAAAGATTATATAGCAAAGAACGAAACAAGGATATTGGACGAGCTTTTCAGCCTCATCCGCATACCAAGCATTAGTGCAAAACCTGAACATAAAGCAGACATGTTGGCGTGTGCCCAACGCTGGACAGAATTATTGATGGATGCCGGTGCCGACAAGGCGGTTATCATGCCGTCGGCCGGCAACCCCATTGTGTATGGCGAAAAGATGGTGAACCCCGATGCAAAAACGGTGCTTATCTACTCGCACTACGACGTAATGCCCGCCGAGCCGCTTGAATTGTGGAAGAGCAACCCTTTTGAGCCGGAAGTGCGCGACGGACGCATCTATGCTCGCGGTGCCGACGACGACAAAGGGCAGGCGTTTATCCAAGTAAAGGCGTTTGAATATTTAGTGAAGCACAACTTGCTGACGCACAACGTGAAGTTTATCTTCGAAGGCGAAGAGGAGATTGGCTCGCCCAGCTTGGAGGGCTTTTGCCAAGCAAACAAGGAGTTGCTGAAGGCGGACGTTATTTTAGTGTCGGACACCAGTATGCTTGGCGCCGACCTACCCTCGCTCACTACCGGCTTGCGCGGATTAGCTTATTGGGAGATTGAGGTGACAGGACCTAATCGCGACCTTCACTCGGGCCACTTTGGCGGTGCCGTGGCCAACCCCATCAACGTGCTTTGCCAAATGCTGAGCCAAGTGGTGGATGCCAACGGACGCATCAGCGTGCCGGGCTTCTACGACGACGTGGAAGAGGTTTCGCAAGCCGAGCGCGAGATGATTGCAAGCATACCATTCGACGAAGCGAAGTACAAGCAAGCCATCGGTGTAAATGCGCTATTTGGCGAGAAGGGCTATAGCACCCTTGAACGAAATAGTTGCCGCCCATCGTTCGATGTTTGTGGCATTTGGGGTGGATACACTGGCGAAGGTTCGAAGACGGTGTTGCCATCGAAGGCGTATGCCAAGGTGTCGTGCCGTTTGGTAGCTCACCAAGATCATCATAAGATTTCTCAATTGTTTGCCGACTACATACAAAGCATTGCGCCCGACACCGTGCAGGTGAAGGTGACACCTATGCATGGTGGGCAGGGATATGTTTGTCCCATCTCACTACCTGCCTACAAAGCTGCCGAAAAGGGGTTTGAAAAGGCGTTTGGCAAGAAGCCATTGGCCGTGCGTCGTGGCGGAAGCATCCCTATCATTGCTACCTTCGAAGAGGTGCTGGGCATTAAGACGGTGCTTATGGGCTTTGGCCTTGAAAGCAATGCCATCCACTCGCCCAACGAGAATATGCCACTCGACATTATCCGCAAGGGCATCGAGGCAGTAGTGGAGTTTCACTTGAGTTATGAGTGATAGTTAACTCAGAACTCACAACTCACAACTCACAACTCACCCAAAGTTCTTCCTAAACGTACATCCATTGCGCCACTCCGAGCAACCATAGGCGGTATTACCTTTAATAATGGTGCCCTTGCCACATAGCGGACAAGGGGTGCCAACGAGGTTGTCGGGGGCGGTGGCAACGGGTTGCGGTTTCTCGGCCGCCTTGCGTGGGGCACGCTTCTTGGGCTTATCTGCCGATGGTGTGCTTTTTGCTGTCTTCTTCTCTTTTTTCTCCTCGACAGCCTCTTGGATAGTGATGTGGCGGTTGCTATAATCGGTTTTCACTGTTTGCACAATCTCGGCCACCATCTGCTTCATCTCTTCCAAGAATTGCGCGGCACTATAGGTCTTCTGCTCTATCTGGCGCAGCTTCTTCTCCCAAAGGCCGGTCAGCTCGGCCGATTTCAACAACTCTTCGTGGATGATACCTATCAACTCAACGCCCGTGGGGGTAGCTACCAAGTTTTTACGCTCGCGACGAATGTAGTTGCGCTTGAACAGTGTTTCGATGATAGCCGCACGGGTAGATGGGCGGCCAATGCCGTTTTGCTTTAATGCCTCGCGCAGCTCGTCGTTATCCACCAACTTACCTGCCGTTTCCATGGCACGAAGCAAGGTTGCTTCGGTATAGGGTTTGGGTGGTTGTGTCCAACGCTCAATCAACTCGGGGGTATGTGGGCCACTTTCTCCCTTGACAAACGCGGGGAATTGGCGGATTTCCATCTCTTCGTCTTTCTCCTCTTGGGTAGTATTGCTAAACACGGCACGCCATCCAGGCTCTTGTATCTGCTTGGTAGAGGTTTTAAAGGGTATCTCATCCACCACTCCTTGCACAGAGGTGGTCACCACCTTACAATCGGGATAGAAGGCGGCAATGAAGCGACGAGCAATCATGTCGAACACACGCTTCTCCATATCGGTAAGGTTGGTAGGTGCTTGACCGGTGGGGATAATGGCATGGTGGTCGGTGACCTTCGAATTATCGAACACGCGCTTCGATTTTGGCAATTTGATACCATCGAGCGGTGCGGTATAGGTTTCGTAGCCGCGCAATCCTTTCAAAATGCCAGGGCACTTGGGGTAGATATCGTCGCTTAAGTAGGTGGTATCTACACGCGGATAGGTGGCTATCTTCTTTTCGTATAGCGATTGGATGATACGCAATGTATCCTCGGCCGAGTAGCCAAACTTCTTGTTACACTCCACTTGCAACGAGGTGAGGTCGAACAGGTGGGGCGCATACTCCTTACCCGGTTTCTTCGACACATCGGTGACGGTAAAGGGCAGCGGGCGGATGCTTTCGAGCAATGCCTGGCCTTTCGCCTCATCGGGGATGGGATCGACACCGGGGTTATCGGCTTCGAGTTGCTTCATCACCTCGGCGGCATCGAACGTGTTGCCGGCTTTCTCGGCTTTCTCTTTCAGTTTCTCCGCCTCCAACGCCAGCTCTTCATCGCTCTTGCGTATCAGTGCCGAGAAGGTTACATCGCGATAGGTGGTTTTCAGCTCCCAATATTGCTTGGAGACGAAGTTCTCTATCTCTTGTTGGCGATTTACGATGAGCGCCAACGTAGGTGTTTGCACACGCCCGATGGAGAGTACTTGCTTGTTTTGACCATACTTCATGGTGTATAGGCGGGTGGCATTCATACCCAATAGCCAATCGCCGATGGCACGCGAAAGGCCTGCCTCGTATAGTGATTGATATTCACCGGCATCGTGCAGCTGACGGAAGCCATCGCGGATGGAATCTTCGGTCAACGACGATATCCACAGACGCTTTACCGGGCAATGGGCAGCAGCTTTTTGCATCACCCAACGCTGAATCAATTCACCTTCTTGGCCGGCATCACCGCAATTCACAATCATATCGGCTTGTTGCATCAGTCCTTCGATGATGCGAAATTGCTTTTCGTAGGTGGGGTTACTGATAAGCTTGATGCCAAAACGTGGTGGCACCATGGGCAGATAATCCATACGCCACGACTTCCAATCGGGGGTATAATCGTGAGGTTCTTTCAAGGTACAAAGGTGACCATACGTCCACGTCACTTGATACCCATTTCCCTCGATATATCCCTCTTTTTTCGTCTTAGCTCCTAAAACATCGGCTATTTCGCGAGCCACAGCAGGTTTTTCGGCAATGCAAACAATCATAAACTATTCTTTTAGCATGCAAAGGTACAAAATTGCAATTATATTCACTACTTTTGTCCCGAATTTGTCAATACATCTCTATGGAACAAGACCCACGTCACATACGCATCAGCGACTATAACTATCCGTTGCCCGACGAGCGCATAGCCAAATTTCCGCTTGCCGAACGCGACCAATCGAAACTGCTTATATATAGAAAAGGTGTAGTTACGCAAGATCGCTTCACCTCACTTCCATCGTTGCTTCCCAAAGGGCCGCTGATGGTGTTCAACAACACCAAGGTGATTCAGGCACGCCTGCACTTCCGCAAGGAGACAGGGGCGGTAATCGAAGTGTTTTGCCTGGAGCCTATCCTGCCCAACGACTATGCCTTGAACTTCCAGCAAACCAAGCATAGCGCCTGGTTGTGCATGGTGGGCAACCTGAAGAAATGGAAGGGCGAAACGCTGAAGCGCGAAATGATGGTAAAGGGACAGACATTGACACTTACCGCCAAGCGGGGCGAGTGTCGTGGCACCAGCCATTGGATTGATTTCGAGTGGGACAATAGCGACGTGACCTTTGCCGATATCCTCGAGGTGTTTGGCGAGTTGCCCATCCCACCCTACTTGAACCGCGACACGCAAGAGAGCGACAAGCGCACCTACCAAACGGTCTATTCGAAGATTAAAGGCTCGGTAGCCGCACCAACCGCCGGCTTGCACTTCACCCCTCGCGTGTTGGAGGCATTGGGCGAAGCCGGTATCGAGAAGGAAGAGGTGACGCTACACGTAGGTGCCGGTACGTTCAAGCCGGTAAAGAGCGAAGAGATTGAAGGACACGACATGCACACCGAATACATCTCGGTGAATCGCTCGACGATTGAAAAGCTGATTGCACATGGCGGCGAGGCCATTGCCGTGGGCACCACCTCGGTACGCACTTTGGAAAGCCTCTACCACATGGGAGCCTCACTGCTTCAACACCCCGAACTGACCGAAGAGCAGTTGCACGTCACCCAATGGCAACCCTATCAGGAGAACATCGAATGGCCCGCTACCATCGACGCCTTGCAAGCGTTGCTCGACTATCTGAACAAACATCGCTTGGAAACCCTACATAGCAGCACACAAATCATCATTGTGCCGGGCTATGAATACCGCATAGTGAAAGCCATCGTCACCAACTTCCACCAACCGCAAAGCACCCTGCTACTATTGGTATCGGCCTTTGTAAAAGGCGATTGGCGCACCATCTACGACTATGCCCTGGCCAACGACTTCCGTTTCTTGAGCTACGGCGATTCATCGCTGCTAATCTCCTCGGAGTACTCGGAGAAGGAGAACACCCCTTGCGACAACAACAACGAAATGTTCCCCTTGGTAGATGAAGAGGGCAACATCTTGGGAGCCGCCACCCGTGGCGAGTGTCACAACGGTAGCCGCCTGCTACACCCCGTGGTGCATCTGCACGTGTTCAACAAGCAAGGCGAGTTGTATCTGCAAAAACGTCCCATGTGGAAGGATATCCAACCGGGCAAGTGGGATACAGCCGTAGGCGGACACATGGATTTGGGCGAAAGCGTGGAGATGGCTTTGAGGCGCGAAGTGCGCGAAGAGTTGGGCATTACCGACTTCACACCCGAAGAGTTGATGCACTACGTTTTCGACTCGGTGCGCGAACGTGAGTTGGTTTTTGTCTATAAAACCGTTTACGACGGCCCCATCACCCCCAGCGAAGAGACCGACGGAGGCCGCTTTTGGAGCATGGAAGAGATTAAGGAAAGCATCGGCAAAGGCATCCTTACCCCCAATTTCGAAACGGAGATTCAGAAAGTGGTGGAAGAATTGAGAATTGAGAATTGAGAATTAAAAATTAAAAATTAAACGTCCGAAATAACGGCACAGGTATAGGCATTTACTTGCAAACAAACTTCAGTGTAAAGGTAGAGCCTACACCCTCTTCGCTCTTCACCGATATGGTTCCTCCATGCAACGACATAATCTGCTTGCACAGGCTCAAGCCGATGCCGGAACCCTTCTGCTTAGTGGTAAAGAAGGGCACAAAAATCTTGTCTTGCACATCGGGCAGGATGCCGCAACCGTTGTCGGATACGCTGATGAGCAACATCCGTTTCTCTTTCAAGTAAGAGGTAGTGACTTCAACCACCGGATTGGATTGCTCCACACATGCCTCTTCGGCATTCTTCAGCAGGTTGATAAGCACCTGTTCAATCTGCGATCGGTCGATAAGCAGCAACTGCTCGTTATCTTCTATGCGATAGCGGTAATCAATCTTGGGGTTATGAAACAGTTTCTTGATGTCGGAGAGCAAGTCGCCCACCTTTACATAGGCAAGCACCGGCGACGAAAGACGCGACAACTTCCGATAGTTTTCCACAAACTCGAGCAATCCCTTGCTACGGCGATGAATCACCTGCATGCCGTGCACAATCATTTCGTTGAGTTGCTCGCCCCGATTCTCCTGTTCCACCCGCTCGGCCAACGTTTCGCTTAGTGATATGATGGGGGCGATGGAGTTCATCATTTCGTGTGTCAGCACCCTTACCAACTTTTGCCAGGCCTCCATTTCGTTTTCCTCGAGCAACGAACGTACGTTGGTGAAGCAATAGAGGCGGTATCTGAATCCTTTGGTGGTATATTCGGTCATGGTGACGGCCATCTCTTGCGTCACCTCCTCTTTGAAGAGTTTGATAACCTTCACCTCGCCGGCTTGTAGTTTCGCAAGCTGTTGTGCCACGTTTGGATTGAATTCGTTCAGTGCATCCACCGAATGAATGGCGTGCCCGCACAGTGTTTGTTGGGCAGCTTTGTTCATCCATTGCACATTCTCCTTGTCGTCCACCACCAGCAAAGCGCTATCCACCGTGTCGAGCAGGGTTTCGTAGTATTTATACCGTTCTTGGTTGTCGGCCAGTTGCTCCCGATAGTTCAGCACCACCTCGTTGATGTCGTTTCTCAGCTTACTCTCGGTAGCACCTTTCCCTTTGGTAGAGAAACTCAGCGTGAAGTCGTTGTAGCGCAAGCTCTCCACCAGCCGCTCAATCAGCCTGAAGTTTCGTCTATGCAAGAAGCAGAGGTAATACACCAATACCAAAACCAGCAGTCCCGAGAATAACAGACAGAAGTATAACTCCTGCTGATAGAGCACGATGGAAGCCATGGAGGCGGCCACCAGCAACAAGGCCACTATTAGGATGCGGTATGTATGGTATCTGCTCATAAGCCAAATTTTTCAATCTTCCGATAAAGTGCATAACGTGTAATACCCAATATCTCGGCCGCATAGCTCAGGTTTCCGTTAGCCATCTTCAGTGCCTGTTCGATGGCATATTTTTCCACCTCTCCCAAGTTGAGCGAATCGAGTACAGCGGCCTGTTTTTCGGGTTTGGAGGGGAAGGTAAAGTCATCGGGCATCAGCAGTTTGTCGTCGGCCAGGATAACGGCCTTCTCCATCAGGTGTTGCAATTCGCGTACGTTGCCCGGCCAATCGTATCGCATCAGTTTCTGCTTGGCTTCGCGACTCAATCCATTAATGGTTTTCTTGCATTTCTTGGCATAGTGTTGCATAAAGTGTTCGGCCAGCAGCAAGATATCTTCGCCCCGTTCGCGCAGGGGAGGCATCTCTATTTCGATGGTGTTGATACGGAAATACAAGTCTTGACGGAATTTGCCCTCCTCCACCAACTTCCTGATGTTGGCATTGGTAGCACACACCAGCCGCACGTCGATAGCGGTTTTGCGTGTAGAGCCCAAGCGCGAAATCTCGTGCTTTTCGATGGCGGTAAGCAGTTTGCTTTGCATCTCATACGACAAGTTGCCTATCTCGTCCAGAAAGAGCGTACCGCCCGAGGCCACCTCCATCCGTCCGGCTTTGGAATCGCGGGCACCGGTAAATGCCCCCTTTTCATAGCCGAACAGTTCGCTCTCGAAGATCGATTCGGGTATGCTACCCATGTCGATGCTTGCAAAAGGCTTGCCTTGTCGGGGTGAGAAGTGATGGATGGCGCGAGCCACCAAGTCCTTTCCCGTACCGTTTTCGCCTAATATCAGCACGTTGGCTTCGGCACCGGACAACTTCTGTATCATCGTAAACACCTCTTGCATGGCGGGCGACCGTCCGATGATGGTAGGCAACTTGCCACCGGTTTCGTTCAGCACCTCTGCCACCTCCTTCGGCTTCTTTTCCTCCATCCTTGAGCGTTTCAACTTCACTCCCGACGAAATGATGGCCAGCAGTTTCTCCTTGTCCCACGGCTTCGAAACGAAGTCGGTTGCACCGGCCTTAATGGCCCTTACCACCTTCTCGGTATCGGTATAGGCGGTAATGAAGATGACCACGGCCTTGGGGTCGATGGTCAGAATCTTGTCCAACCAGTAGTAGCCCTCCTGACCGCTGATAACATCCTTGCTGAAGTTCATGTCCAGCAGAATCACATCGGGTTGGAAGGTAGCCATGAAGTGCTCTATGCGGGTAGGTTGGGTAGTTACCTTCACCTTCTCCACATAGGGTTCGAGCATGTAGTTCAGTGCAAACAGCACATCTTCATTATCGTCGACAATAAATATCTTACCTTGTTTTTCCATACTGAGGGCAAAGTTAAGAAAAATAAAATTAGAGTGCAACCTATTGCCTGAAGACAAGCGAAACGGACAAGAACGCGTGTCAAGAATCATTGAAAAATTCGTCAAATCGCCTGTTCGCAGTGTGCGAAATCGCACACATTTTGTGCAAAAGCGCACACTGTTTTGCCCTTCGCAAAAAGTTATCCGATTAGCTATCAACATCATACGAGTTTGGCACGGAATTTGTTAGTAATAAATAATAGATACACGCAAAATTTTTATTATGAATAAAAGATATTTCTTACTGATTCTTTCAATTCTCTTCATCGGAAGAGTATCGGCTCAAGAGGCTGTAATGAGTTTGACGTTGGACGATGCCATACGCATTGCCCAGGAACATTCACCCCAGGCACAAGCCGCACGCCACACCTATCGTTCGGCCTATTGGAATTACCGCTTTTACAAAGCCAACTACCTGCCGTCGCTCACCATGACATCCAACCCTACCTTCAACGAGCAAATCAACAAGATTACCCAGCCCGACGGCACCAACCTCTTTATCAAGCAAAACCAACTGAGCACGGATGTCAGCTTCACCATCAACCAGAACATTCCGCTTACAGGAGGTAGCTTCTTCATCCGAAGCAGCCTGACACGCCTCGACGAATTCGAGAACGATGCAACCGCCTACAACTCGCAACCCTTGGTCATCGGCTATCAGCAAACCCTCTTGGGCTACAATTCACTGAAGTGGGACAAGCGCATCGAGCCTATCCGCTTCCGCGAAGCAAAGAAAAACTACAACGAAGCCTTGGAGTTGGTAGCCTCGCAAGCCAGTAACCTCTACTTCGGCCTGGCCACCGCACAAACCAACCTCGACATTGCCTCGTACAACTATGCCTCGGCCGACACGCTCTACCGCTATGCACAAGGACGCTACAACATCGGCACCATCACCGAAAACGAAATGCTTCAACTCGAAATCAACAAGCTATCGGGCGAAACCGACATGATGAACGCACGCATCGAGGTGGAAGAGCAGATGCAGGCATTGCGCTCTTTCCTCGGCATGCAAGACGATGTAGAGATTCGCGTAACACCCAGCGATAGCGTTCCCAACTTCCAAGTGGATATGGGCGAAGCCCTGCAAATGGCCATGGAGAACAGTCCCGAGCCGGAGATGTACGAGCGGATGAAGCAACAGAGCCTGAGCAACCTGGCCTATGCCAAAGGAAATGCCGGATTGAAGGCCGACCTCTACGTGCAATTCGGTTTGTCGCAAACGGGCAACAAGCTACGCGAATCCTATCGCGACCCCATGAACCAATACTATGCCAGCATCGGCATTTCCCTGCCCATCCTGGATTGGGGACGTGCCAAAGGCCAAGTGCGTGTAGCACGCTCGAACGTCGATTTGGTGAACACCCAAGCCGAACAAGGCATGAGAGACTTCGAACTGAATGTATGTAAAATGGTGCGCCAGTTCAACCTGCAACACCAATATGTAGTCATTGCCTCGAAAGCCGACCGCACAGCCGAGCGTCGTTACGAAGTGGCCAAGCGCCTATATATATTAGGTAAGAGCACCATCCTCGACCTTAATGCGGCCACAACCGAAAAAGATTCGGCCCGACGCAACTACATCTCCGCCCTGCGCACCTATTGGAGCCTATACTACGGCCTCCGCAGCATGACGGGATACGACTTCCAATACAATCGGAAAATAGAAGAAAATTTACCGGAACTATGAAATTGAGAATTGAAAATTGAAAATTGAGAATTAAAAAGTGAAAAATAAAAATTAAATAAGATATGGATTTTAAGATTGAAAAGAAACCGTGGTACATTCGCTACCGTTACTACCTGATGGCCGCAGCCGCCTTCTTGGTATTCCTTATTTACGTCATCTCCCTGTCGCTTGGCCCTCGCACGCTTCGAATAGAGAAAGACAACATCATGATAGCCGAAGTGGTGGATGGCAAGTTCATGGAATATGTCGATGTGGAAGGCTTGGTGCAACCCATCCTCACCATCAAAGTAAACACCCGCGAGTCGGGAAGCGTAGAACGTATCGTAAACGAAGAAGGCAGTATGCTGAAGAAGGGCGACACCATCTTGGTACTGTCCAACCCCGAACTGATGCGCGAGATAGAAGACGAGCGCGACAACTGGGAGAACCAACGCTACACCTACAAGGAGCGCGAGATAGAGATGGAGCAAAAAAGCCTCAGTCTGAAACAACAAACCCTCCAGGCACAATACGAAATGAACCGTTTGCAGAAAAACTTCGGATTGGAGAAAGAGGAGTATGAAATGGGCATCAAGAGCAAAGCTCAGCTCGAAGTGGCCTTAGAGGAGTATAACTACAACCTCCAGAAGACAGCCCTGCAAATGGAGAGCCTCAGCCACGACTCGGCCATGACCGTTGTACGCAAAGAGCTTTTGCGCAACGAGATGGAACGCGGGCAGAAGAAATACCTGCGTAGCATGGATCGGATGGACGGCTTGGTGGTGCGTGCCCCCATCGACGGCCAACTGAGCTATGTCAATGCCACCCCCGGCCAACAAGTAGCCTCCAATCAGAACATTGCCGAAATCAAGGTGCTCGACCAGTTCAAGGTACACACCCAACTGAGCGAATACTATATCGACCGTATCAGCACCGGCCTGCCCGCCACCATCAACTACCAAGGCAAGCGCTATCCGCTGAAGATAACCAAGGTGGTGCCCGAAGTGAAAGACCGTATGTTCGATGTGGATCTGGTCTTCACCGGCGAGATGCCCGACAACGTGCGTGTGGGCAAAAGCTTCCGCGTGCAGATTGAATTGGGACAACCCGAGGAGGCCATCGTCATGCCACGAGGCAATTTCTATCAAGCCACCGGCGGACAATGGATATTCAAGGTGAATGGCGACAAAGCCGTCAAGGTTCCGCTAAGCATCGGCCGTCAAAATCCTCAACAATACGAAGTAACCTCCGGTTTAATGCCCGGCGATTTGGTTATTATCAACGGATATGATACCTTTGGCGAAGCAGAGGAGTTATTACTGAAGTAATTTTTAAGCGTCACTTACGACCAACCTTCATCGTAACTTACGATAAAATTTATCGTAACTTAAGATAAAAATTAGTACTACTTGTAGGGACGCAATCATTGCGTCCGAAGAACATAAATAAAGCAATATGATTACACATTACCTAAAAGTTGCCATACGCAACCTGTGGAAATATAAAATTCACAGCATCATTTCGGTGTTATGTCTGGCAGTGGGTATCACTTTCTATACTGCAATCAACCTGTTTATTTCGCGAGTGGGTGATTTCCGCAACTTGCCTGGTGGTGATAGGCGCGTTGAATTCAGTGTCCAAAACGGGTGGCCAACAGTAGAACAGGTAGATTATATCCATTCGCTGCACCTTGAAGAGATAGATAGTTTGATTGTCGGCTCTATACCTGTTCAAGCAGAGATTAGTTGCATTGACGGTAATCAACAAGAATTGCCCTATTTGGCCAGATACATGCGAGTAAACAAACAGTATTTCGATGGATATGAGAAGAAAGTAGTGGCCGGTGATGTCAGTTTGCAGAAGATGGACGAAGTGGTGATAACCGAAAAGTTTGCTCGTCGGGCCTTTGGCAATGAAAACCCCATCGGACTATCCATTCGCTTGCCTAAGTTGAACGATGGCGACTTGGAGAGTTTTCGCATAGCCGGTATTGTTTCGGGCGAAGCTGCCAATAAGAGCCGTGATGTTGATATCTACTTTCCACTTTCGGCTTCACACTCTTCCCTACAATATTTGCCCCTTGCTAACGTGTCAGCAATTGTTAAGCCTGGAGTAGATATGCAAGGGTTTGTACAGCATATGCGGCAAATTGAAATGGAACCGGGCAATCCCGATTCATTCATCTATGTACTGACCAATGAAAGTCGTTATAAAGAGTTCTTTTGGGTAGAGCTGTTCGGCCTTTGCATCGGTTCGCTTATCCTGCTTTCCGGGTTGGTCAACTTCTTGAAGTTCATCATTCAGATGTTTTACAACCGTCAGCGCGAATTGGCTATCCGCAAGTGTGTGGGTTCAAGCATCGGTGGCCTGTTGGCCTTGCTTTTTGCCGAGTGCTTTTGTATGATGACAACGGCTTTCCTGCTTTCGATGTGCTTGAGCGAAGTGTGCTATGTGCTTGCTTCACAATACCTATTGGAAGAATTTACGAATTTCTTCCAAATGAGCGATGTCTATTGGCAACAGTCCAAGACCTATGTTGTAGTAATGGTGGTTTGCTTTGTTATCTGCCTCTATCCAGTTTGGCGACTTCGTCGTACCAGTATTATCAGCATGGTGATGGTGGGCAATCGTCGTCACCTGTTTCGCAACAGCATGATTGGACTACAAATGGCCATTTCTCTGTTCTTTGTGGGTGGAGCCATTATTACCGCTATGGCGGTGCATGAAACGTTTGGCGATACATCTACCATCTATCTGACCGAAGAAGAGGAAGAGCGCATCATAATGCTCAAGGTGAATACCGCACGAATGGATAGTAATTGGGATGCCATACTGGGTGATGCACAGCAAATGCCCGAAATAGAGTCATATACCTACTCGACGCTTGAGGTAGGGGAAAGTTTTGGATTTTCGCAGTACACGAACGATGAACGTTCATGGTATCTACGCGAAGTATTAGCTTCACCTACCTATTTCAGTTTCTTTAATGTGCCCATGCAAGGTAAGGAGGTAGATGCCAATGCCGAAAATATGGTTTATGTGAGCCGTGCGTTCTACAACCAATTACAAAAGGATGGTGTAGATGGTATCGTAAAATTAGACGGTTATGAATATCAGATAGCCGGTGTATATGAATCCTTGCACAAAGAACCCGGTTTAGTGGGGCAATACATTGGCTCCGTTGTTCGACCTACCCTATCAGACATTTGCTATTATTTCCGCCTTACCCCACAAGCCGATGCCAAGGCGTGTGTGAAGAAGTTGGAAACCATCTGTCGTAAGTATGTGCCCGAAACACTACCATTAGAGATACGTTTGATGTCGGACCGAACAAAAACCACTGCTGGAACCGTCGAACTTATAAGCTATGCCTTCTTGTTGCTTGGCTTCATCAGTTTGTTGGTGGTAATACTCAGCATCTACTCGGCCATTTCGATGGATACAGTGAGTCGTCAAAAGGAGGTGGCTATCCGAAAGATAAACGGAGCTACGCCCAAGGTCATTGCTTGGCTTTTCGGTCGCTCCTACCTGTTGACCTATCTCCTTGTGTTTGCCATTGTTCTTCCTATAGGGCGGTTGGCTGCCATTTCGCTTTACCAAGATCTTGATACACCCTATCGTTGGGATTGGTGCATCGGCATCTTCTTCGGCATGGCATTGCTTATCTTCTTTATTACCGCCTTTAAGATTTATCGCATCATGCACATCAACCCGGCGTTGATTATTAAGAAAGAATAATTTAATACACTTATCACTAATCGTTAAATACTAACAACATGATTTTACACTATATCATCACTGCCTGGCGCAGTATCATGAAATTCAAGACACAGAACATCATTGCTGTGTTGGGACTATCGGTGGCACTCTTCTGCTTCAGCATCTGCCTGTACATTGCCCGCTATTTTTATAGCACTGACGAGTGTTTCGAGCAACGCAACCGCATTGTGCAATTCTCTACCCAAAGCCCGGAAACCGAAGAAATCAGTCATGTCACCTTTTGCGACTTCTCCGATGAGTTGAAGAAGCATGCTTTCCGTGGGGTAGAAAGCTATGTCTATATTCATCACGTTGGACCACGTCCTTTCAACATCGAGGTGGCCGACAACAAGATGCTGCCCTACACCCTACAGGTAATGGAAACCGACTCGGCCTACCAACGGGTGTTTGACTCGAAGGTGTTGTTTGGCTCGTGGGAACAAGCTGCCCATACGCCCAACTCCATCATACTATCGGAATCGGTGGCCAAACGCATCTTCGGACAAGCCGGCAAGGCCATAGGCAAGCAGATGGTGCTGACACGTCGTATAATGACCTCACCTCAAACCACCCCAATGTCCGGCGGCATTGCCTATACCATCCAAGGCGTGATGGAAGATTTGCCGAAAAACAACAGTCTGAATTTCTTGAAGGAAACCGACGCTTGGGTACTGAACGATAGCGAAGGCATCTTGAAGAGCGATTATAAACGGTCGATGGCCGGCGGACAAACTTTTGCATTGTTGAGCGAGGGCGTATCGCAAGAGACTTTGTGCCACGAGGTGAAAGAGCGCAACATTAGTGCAATATATTTCAACGAAGAGCAATCCATAGTGGCCTTGCCTTTTGGCAAACTGTTTTGGGAACGTACGCAAAACACCCTATCTCCGCTTATCGTTACAATAGCCGGTGTGCTGATACTGTTGGTGGGCATGCTGAACTTCTTCCACTTCCTGACAGGCTCGTTTGTAACCCGCATCCGCGAATATAGTTTGCGACGTGTAAGTGGTGCGCGTGCTTGGCAATTATGGGCGATGCTCCTTGTACAAGCCACCCTGTTACTCTTGGTATCGGGCCTCTTCTGCATGATGCTGATGGAGATTACTTCACCTTTCCTATCGTTCGACATTATTCGCATCTCCATCGACCGCAATGTAATGATGGCACAAGCTGGCGGTTACTTGTTGGCATTATGGATATGCTGCATGATTGCCGCTGCCGTAGTGGTGTGGAGGGTAGAGCGCATCAGCATCCAACGTGGTTTGTTTGGTGGAGGTGGCGTATATGGCAAGCATCGGGTGCGCAACGTGCTGCTTGGCATCCAACTCTTCATCTGCTGGATATTCGTATCGCTCACCCTGATGCTCTACTTGCAATCGCAAAAATCGTCCAATGCTCTCTTCGACACACTGTCGCAAGAAGAGAAAGAGAATATCTATAGTATCTCGATGGAAGAATATACCTTCTTGACACAAGAAGAACGCATGAACTTGATGGCCGAATTGGGCAAAGTAGCCGGTGTCAAGGCATTGCTACCTGCCAGGGAAAAATACATTGGCAGCCTATGGGGTAGCAGCATCTTTACCCAACCGGGCAGAAAACGTGAACATGTAAGGAGTATAGGTGTAATGTTTGTATCGCCCGACTTCTTCGAATTTATGAACATGCCGTTGCAAGCGGGTGTGTTGCCGAAGACCGAAAACGAAATAGTGGTTACGGAGGGTTTTGAAAAGATGATGGAGAAAGAGATGTTGGGACAGATGGTATACGATTACGACGATATAGGCTACACGATAACCGGTATATGCCATCATGCCACCCGAAGCGTCGGCAAGTCAAATGGTGAAGATGTTCAAACCAACTGCATCTTCTATCTGCTGAAAGAGGAAGAGACTTTCCACTGCTATGTGAAGTGCGAACCGGGGCAGAAGAAACAGGTAGGTGCTGCCTTGGAGAAAATACTTCGCGAACGCTTGCCGGAAAGCATCGACATCCAATTGAAGACCTTTATGGACGACATCCGAGAGTACAGAATAATGGAGTTTGAACTTCGTGGCATTTCAGGCTTCTTTGCCATTGTCACACTGATTATTGTCCTGCTTGGTATTTATGCCGCCATCACCCTCGACACGGAATACCGTCGCAAGGAGATGGCCATCCGCAAGGTGAACGGTGCCGGTGTGAAGCAGATTGCCCTGATATTTGCCCGTCTTTACATCTGGCTATTGGTAGTCACCTTCATACTGGCCTTCCCGATTGTGGCATTTGCCATCACAGGATTCAGTTCCATGTACGAAGTCTTCATCGATACCGGTGTAGGATTCTACGGCAGCATCTTCTTGGGCATTACAGCCATCATCACCCTCACGGTTGCCTTCCGCATCTACCTGATAACGAAAGTAAATCCGGCAGAGATAATCAGAAAAGAGTAGTTAATTATGAATTATGAATTTTGAATTATGATTTTACACTATATCATCACCGCCTGGCGCTGCATCATGAAATACAAGACACAGAATATCATTGCTGTGTTGGGACTGTCTGTGGCACTCTTCTGCTTCAGCATTTGCCTGTACGTTACCCGTTACATCTATGACATTGACGGATGTTTCGAGAATAGGGACAGGATTGTGGAGTTTTCCCTGCAAAACAGCGAAATGCAAGGGAAAGGCCAATACATGAGCGGCGTGCCGAAAGATATTTTCCAAATAGTTAAGCCACACATGGAGAGAGATGTGGAGGCATTTGTGCAGACCTCGTATGCACTCGACCGCGACTATAGCGTAGAGGTGAACGGCAAGCAACTTCCCTATACCTTAATAACAATAGAGGTGGATAGTGCCTACCAGACGGTGTTCACACCCGAAGTGGTGAGCGGTTCGTGGGAGGTGGCGGCCAATACACCCAACGCCCTTGTGCTGTCCGAAAGTTGCGCAAAGAAGCTATTTGGCGATGTGCATCTGGCCATCGGCAAACAGATGATGCTGACGGAACGCACATTCTCTTCGCCCGCAAGCACACCACGAAACGGTGGCATTTCCTATACCATACAGGCGGTAGCCAAGGATATTTCGGAAAACAACAGCCTTGAGTTCTTGAAATCGTTCGATGCATGGGTGATGAACGATACCGAAGGCCGTTTGCGCGAAGGATTCCAACGACCGGGGATGACCGGCACCATGCTGTATGCCTTGCTGAAAAAGGATGTAAAGCAGAAGGAATTCAGCCAAAAGTTAAGGGATAAAAAGCTCACCATGAACCTATGGGGTAGTGATTGGAATGTTTGCGCCAACCCTTTGGGTGAAGTGATAATAAAAACATCCGGCATTTCGACAACCGCCAACATAACTGCCATTGCCGGCATCCTGATTCTGTTGGTGGGCTTGCTCAACTTCTTCCACTTCCTGACAGGTAGCTACCTGACCCGCATCCGCGAGTATAGCTTGCGAAGCGTGAATGGTGCGCAAGGCCGCCACTTGTGGAGCATGCTCAACGTGCAATCGACACTGCTCATTGTGGCTTGTGGAGCCATTGCAGGTCTCATCATGGAACTATCTGCCTCATCGCTGAAGATGGATTTCTATCAGTTCCGTTTCGATGTGGATTACCTCACCCTGCTGAAACAGACCGGCGGCTACTTAGTGGGTTTGCTGTTGCTTTGCATGCTGGCAGCTTGGTTCATTGTGTGGAAGGTGCGTCGCATCACCATACTGAAGGGTATTGCAGGCGGTGGTGGTGTGTATGGCAAGCATCGTTTGCGCAACGTCTTGCTTGGCATCCAACTCTTCATCTGCTGGATATTCGTTTCGTTGGCCATCACCCTCTACCTGCAAGCCGACAAGAGTGCCAAGACCATATTCGGCACACTGACCGTAGAAGAGAAAGAAGAGATATTCAGTTTCCCGATGGAGTTCAGTTTCATGGAAACACCGGCCAAACGTACCTTTATAGAAGGTATGCGCAACCTGCCGGGAGTAAAGGATGTACTGATTGCCCATATGTCCTATACGCAAGGTGTATCGGGCAATCTGTTGTATAGCGAAAAGGACAACAGGGAATCGGCCATAAACATACCTTTGTATAGCGTTACGCCCAACTTCTGCAACTTTATGCAGATAGACATCATAAACGGAAAGGACATTGAGGGGCCAACCGATATGTTGATGGATGCTACCATGGAGAAGTTCCACCAAAGCGAAATGATAGGAAAGAGTTTCTATGACGACAGAGGCATACACACCGTAGTGGGCATTACAGAACCCTTTATCACCAGTTCCTATCGAAATGGCGATGTGGATGGCTTTGCCTTCCTTGCCGAAGATTTCACTTACTACATCGGTCATTGCTACGTGAAGTGCCATCCCGGTGAAAAGAAGAAGGCCGAAGCATCGTTGCGAGCCTACTTCCGCCAGCAGTTGCCCGAAAGCGTTGAAGTGCCTTTCCATACCCTAATGGACGACATCAAGGACTTACAATCCTTCGAGTTCAAGCTGCAAGGCATTGTAGGCTTCATGGCATTGGTGGCCATCCTCATCTCGCTACTTGGCATCTATTCGGCCATCACCCTCGACACGGAATACCGCCGCAAGGAGATGGCTATCCGCAAGGTGAACGGAGCCGGAATAAAGCAGATTGCTTTCATCTTTGCCCGCCTTTATATTTGGTTGCTACTGATTACGGCTGCACTCGCCTTCCCCATTGTTTGGATGATTCATAACCTGATAAAAACCAGTTATGCCATCTTCATCGATACCGGCATCTTGTTCTACGGCGGCATCTTCGTGGGCATGGCAGCTATTGTGGCACTGACGGTTGGCTTCCGCATCTACCTGATAACGAAGGTCAGTCCGGCAGAGATAATCAGAAAAGAGTGAATAAATTGAGAATTGAAAATTGAAAATTGAGAATAAACGAAAAGCATTAATGATATGAAGACACTGCAATACGCTATTCGTTTCTTGGCAAGAAGCAAGTCGTACACCCTTATCAACATGTTTGGGTTGGCCCTCAGCCTGGCATGCTGCATCATCCTGATGCGCTACATCCATCGCGAGCTGACGGTGGACACACATTGCATAGACCGGGAAAAGGTGTATGCCATTAAGGTATCTTATAATGGGGGTAGTCACATCAGTTCTGTGAGTAGTTATAGATACGACCCACCCAAGTTTGACGAAAGCAAAATAGATGCTCGGGTAGAATATATCCCATTGAGTGGCGATTATGTTATCGTGGATGGTCATCGTTTCCCATCACGAACCATTGTAACAGATAGTACTTTTTTTAGGCTGTTCCGCTATCCGTTATTGGAAGGCGAGTTGCTGCTCGACAAGCCAACCTCTGTTTTGCTGAAGAAGGAGTATGCCAAGAAACTGTTTGGCGACAAGAACCCCATCGGACAAGTTATTCGCAACTCAAATGAGAAAGATTTGATTGTAGAAGGAATATTGGATGAACCCGCATGCAAAACAACCATCGAATTTGATATGGTGGTATCCAACCACTTATCCAGTCGCTGGTCAAGAATGCCGATAGAGTTTTTCTATTTTAGGCCCGATGTGGATATGGAAGAGATGGGCAAGATAGGTCAGACTGCCCGCTACATGAATAGACCGGAATGGGACAACCGTCAATATACGTTCTCTTTCTTGCCCATCGAAGAGCTCTATTGGCATGGTGAATTACATCTTGAAACAAGTTTGTTTCGCTATGGTCAGAAATCTCATCTATATATATTAATAGGTGTATGCTTGCTGATATTCCTTACCGGAGTACTGAACTTTGTCAACCTCTATTTAGTGGCCATGCTCCGTAGGGGGAAAGAGTATGGTTTGAAAAAGGTATATGGTGCAAGTGCTTGGCACATTTTCCGACAAATTTGGTTGGAAAACGCCTTGTTGCTTTTTGCCGCGCTTATGGTGGCTTGGTTGATAATAGAGGTGACTGCTATACCCATCAACCATCTATTGGGAGAAGAGTTCTGGTATTCACCTTTCGACCTCTGGCTATCGTTAGGAATGTTGTTGCTATTGCCGTTGCTCACATCCATCTATCCCTTTATCAAATACAATTATGCTTCGCCCATACTTTCCATACGTTCCATTGGTTTAGGTAATCGTTCTGTCCGTTCAAGAATGGTGTTCTTGAGCATCCAATATGCACTGACATTCCTTTTGATGGTATGTGCACTCTACTTTAACAAACAATTGAACGTGATGACAAGTACTGAACCGGGGTTCCGTACAGAAAATATTATGTTGGTTAAGCTACTTTATGCATCACAAAGTTATGATTTTGACAATGCCGAGGAGTATCAACGAAAACAAGATGAAAAAAGGGCACAGAATCGAATGATATTGGACAAAGTGAATGCTTGCCCACTGATAGAATACACCGAGTCTGCTTGGGAACGTTTCACTCAAAAAAGCAGCTATTCTACTGATTATATTACTCCAGATGGGAAGAAATCACACCTTTATGTCCGTCGAGTATCGCCTACGTTCTTCAAGATGTTCGGCATTGACCTTTTAGAAGGTGATATACCTTCTGAAGAGGGAGAAGAGATGTGGGTACTCAACAAAGCTGCGATGAAAGCACTGAATTTCAATTCGCTCGAAGATGCCCGACTGATTGAAGAAAGTAATAAGGGTCTTTCCGACTATCAAACCATTTCAGCAGTTGTGGCAGACTACTACAATGGTCACCTTATCATGGGGGCAGAACCAACAATCTTTAATGTGGGAGATTTTGGGAATGCATCTATGTATATAGCCTATGCCGAAGGAAAGGAGCAGGAACTGATTAGCTACCTGACCGAATTGATGAAGGAGGTATATGGCATCGAAAGTTTAGAGTATAGTTTCTTGAAAGACGATGTAAACAAACTCTACGATGAAGACCGCAAGGTGACCACCATTTACAACATCTTTGCGGTGATTGCCATCATCATTTCGTGCCTTGGATTGTTCGGCATCTCGTTGTTCGACATCCGCCAACGCTATCGCGAGATTGGCATCCGCAAGGTAAATGGTGCCGGCATGAAGGATTTGTATCGCTTGCTCTTCCGCAAGTATCTCATTGTGTTGGGTATATCCTTTGTGGTGGC
Source organism: Mediterranea massiliensis (assembly GCA_015060685.1). Classification (GTDB taxonomy): domain Bacteria; phylum Bacteroidota; class Bacteroidia; order Bacteroidales; family Bacteroidaceae; genus Bacteroides; species Bacteroides massiliensis_B. Next base: position 166,785 of record SUXZ01000005.1, read on the forward strand.
TACCCCCATTGCCTATTACTTTATCTACCAATATACAGCCGACTTTGTCATAAAGGCTCCGATAGGCATCGGTATCTTTGTCGTTGCACTGTTGCTGGTAGCCCTCATCTCGTTTGGGACCCTCTTCTGGCAAGTGCGCAAGGCGGCAAATATCAATCCGGCCGATGTGATAAAAAGCGAATAAGTTAATTATGAATTTTGAATTATGAATTGTAGGGACGCAATATATTGCGTCCGAAGAAGAGATAAAAAGCAAATAAATAAAAAATTACTATATTTACAAACCCTTTAAAACTTTATCATTATGATTAAGACTGAAAATTTGCAAAAAATCTTCAAGACTGAAGAAGTGGAAACATGGGCATTGCACGATGTAAGCCTCGAAATCAAGGAAGGCGAATTTGTAGCCATTATGGGACCTTCGGGTTGCGGCAAATCTACCTTGCTGAACATCCTTGGTTTATTAGACAACCCCAGTAGCGGCAGTTACGAGCTGAACGGAACCGACGTATCGAAGTTTACCGAAGCACAACGCACCAACCTGCGTAAGGGTGTGATTGGTTTCGTATTCCAAAGCTTCAACCTCATCGACGAGTTGAATGTGTACGAGAATATCGAACTTCCATTGCTCTACATGGGTGTGCCTGCTGCCGAACGTAAGAAAAGAGTGGAAGCAGCCATGGATCGCATGGCCATTGCCCACCGTGTAAAGCACTTCCCCCAACAGCTATCGGGTGGTCAGCAACAACGTGTAGCCATTGCCCGTGCCGTGGTGGCCAATCCGAAGATTATCCTGGCGGACGAACCTACCGGTAACCTCGACTCGAAGAACGGCCGCGAAGTGATGGACTTGCTCACCCAACTGAACAAGGAGGGTACAACCATCGTCATGGTGACCCACTCGCAACACGATGCCGGCTATGCCAGCCGCACCATCAACCTGTTCGACGGTAGTGTAGTGAACGAAGTACGTATGTAATGGTAGATAAAGGGAGTTAAAAGGAGTAGTATATCTCCTTTTAACTCCTTCATCTCCTAAAAGTTTAATTTTTATTTACACTGAAAAAAGGCATAAAACAGGCGATATTTTTTCCTCGTGAGGAAAAAAAACAGGTATCACGAGAAAAATATTTTTTCCTCACGAGAAAAAAATATCTCCATAATCGGCCACTTTTTGGGGTAAGAAAATAATTTAACAATTTGTAGGGACGCGAATTTAGCGTTTAGTGATTAGTGTTTAGCTACCATTCGGATGCTTCCCGCTAATCACTAATCGTTAATCACTAAACATTAAACACTAACAATATGATAGCACATTACCTGAAAGTTGCCATACGCAACCTGTTGAAGTACAAAGTACAGAGCATCATCAGCATAGTGGGTCTGGCCATCGGCTTGGCCACCTTTGCCCTGTCCAGCATCTGGTTGAAGTATGAGATGACCTACGACACCCATTGGCCCGATGCGGAACGCATCTATCAAGTGGGCGGATGGCGCGAAAATGAGTTGGTGAAGTTCGAACGCTACACTTCATTCTTGCTTGCACCCGAACTAAAGGAAAAGTTCCCGGAGATAGAAGCTATTTGTGCCGTTTCACACCGTTCAATATCAGATAACGGAAAGAAGGTTAATGTGCTGAAGATTGACTCAACCTATACAGAGGTATTCCCCTTGACAATAGTACAAGGGAGCAATCAATTTATATACGACACTCAACAAGCCGCTATTACAGAAAGTGCAGCCATGCGTTTATTCGGCACAACAGAAGTATTGGGAAAAAAACTTTCTGGAAATTTCAGGAATAATGGTACAAATGATGGCTACACAATCTGCGCATTGCTGAAAGATGCCGAAGGACATTCTTGCTATCCTTACGATGTGATATCATCCTCGAAAGACGAACCCCATAGTTATGGGTATTGGGTTGCCCTTTTGTTTGCAAAACTTTACCCAGATGTTGATGTTGCTGCTTTGGATGCTAAGTTGAGAGATTATAAAAAAGAAGAGAGCGTTTTAATAAGAGGTACTGACGAGTATGCCGTTTTAGTGGAACAAAAGCCACACACCGTTGTCCCCCTAAGTGAAATGCATTATACCTATCCCACCTCTACCGATGCCATCCGTTTGGAACATATCCGTCTGTTCAATGCTGTGGGGTTGGTGGTAGTGCTTTGTGCATTGATTAACTATTTGATTCTTTACGTTATTCGTCTCTATATCCGTCGTCGCGAAATGACCCTTCGCCGTGTGCATGGTGCCGGTGAGGGCAGTCTGCTACGAATGACCATGACCGAACTCTTGTTACTGACGGGTATTTCCCTCTTCTTCGGTATGCTAATCACCGAACTATTGTTCCAGCCGTTCAAGAAGATTGCCGAGATAAACGAGGGAAGCAGCTTCCTCTATCGCGAGTCGGCCATCTACATGGGCATTGTGATACTGCTATCCTTGTTGCTTTCGGGCATTATGCTTTTGTTGCAACAACGTCGTTCGCATCGCGAATCCCTTTTGCCCATTGCCTCATCGGGCGGTATCTTCACCTTCCGTCGGGTGGCTATGGGTGTGCAACTGTTCATCAGTATCTTTGTGCTGTTTGCCACCTTTACACTACAGAAGCAGTTGCGCCAACTGCACCAATCCGACGATATGGGTATAAACATGGATGTAGTAGTCGGTAGTGGTTGGATTGGCTGGACTGAAGAAGATGTGGATGTAGTGATGGAACAAATACCCTATTTAGAATATTACAAGACGAAAGACCTCCCTTTCACGAGTAGTTATTCAGCCTATGATTTTATGTACGAGGATGAAAAGGGTGAGATAAACAAAATAGAAAGCAAACGCTACAGAATCAGTTATAATGCCTATCGGGTATTCGAATTGCAATTGGTGGCCGGTGAAGCACCGAAGGAGAATGGCGATGAACTTAACGTTTGGATAAACGAATCCTTTGCTGCTAAATATGGTTGGAAACCATCCGAAGCTGTGGGCAAACAAATATATTCTATGGGGCTTTCCGGATACATTTACCCCGACGGAACAGCACCGAGATATACTATTCGTGGCGTATTCAAAAATATTCAGTTGTCGCCTATCTTGCCACCCCTACCAAGTGCCTATCTGCTCGATGCAGATGATAGAGAAGTACGCAATCCTATTTCTAGTAATATAACTAGAACTCGTTTCTTTACATCCAATATTAAAGATGTAAATGTACTGCAAGATAGTGTGCGTGCCCACTTGCAACGTGCCTTTCCGCATGTCGATACTCGTTATATGCCTATGAGTTTCTACACCATCAGGGAAGAGATAGAAAAGGCTTTGCAGTCTGAACGCATACTGATGAAGCTGCTTGGCATTGCTTCGGGCGTATGTATCTTCATTACGCTATTCGGCATCTTCTCTATGGTGAGCCTGACGTGCGAACGTCGTCGCAAGGAGATGGCTATCCGCAAGGTGCATGGCGCAAAGATTCGCGACATCATCGGGCTGTTTGCCAAGGAGTATGGTATCTTGCTATTGGTTTCGGCGGTGGTAGCATTCAGTGTGGGCTATGCCGTGATGAAGCAATGGCTACAAACCTATGTGATACAAACCACCATTTCGTGGTGGATATATGTCGCCATCCTTGCGGCCGTCACCCTGATGATTGTCCTCTGTGTGGGCTACCGCGTATGGAAAGCCGCCAATGAGAATCCGGCGGATGTGGTGAAGAGTGAGTAGATTAATTATGAATTTTGAATTATGACTATACCTTGATGTTAAAAATATAAGAGGTTTTGAACGACCAAAGGGAGTTAATTATGAATTGTAGGGACGCGAATTTAGCGTTTAGTGATTAGTGTTTAGCTACCATTCGGATGCTTCCCGCTAATCACTAATCGTTAATCACTAAACATTAAACACTAACAACATGAAAACAATTTTGTATGCTTGGCGCATTGTTACGAGAATGAAGGCATATAGTGTCATCTGCATTGTAGGGTTAGTCATCAGTCTGGCCGGAACCATGACATTGGTGCGCTATATTCATCAGGAACTGACGGTAGATCATTACTTGAATGATTTAGATAAGTTGCATCTGTTGATAGCAAATCCTTCAGGGACTTCGTATTATATGATGCATAACAACCGTAATTACAATAACGATGCAGACTATATCGACCCGTTGGAGCATCCGGCCGTAGAATGTCATACTACGCTCTATATTATAGCAGGGGGCGAAATGGAACTTAATCGTCATCACTATGCCGTACAAGCCATTGCAGTTGATTCTACCTTCCATCGTTTGATGCCGCGCGAAGCACTTTTGGGCGATGTGAACAGCATACCACCCACCGGTGTTGTCATCAGCAAAGCATTGTCCGACCGTATCTTTGGTAAAGATACAGACCCAATCGGACAAACGTTGATATATGGTGGAACGGAGGTGACAGTGACAGGCGTAATGAAACCGTTTACTTCCAAATCATCGTTCGATTATGACGTGATGTTTTCGCACGAACTACATCGTGAGTGGATGGGCAATGGAGCCAGTGCCTTCTCTTTGGTGAAACTTCATCGGGCTGAAGATTTGGCAACTATCAATGCTTGGCAAAAACCTCAAAAGCCATCATGGTTTGGCAATACTGAAATAATTTATCAGCTGATACCCTATAAGGATAACTACTTCATGCATAACATAACCATTTACTACAGCGACTCATTCTTTAAAAAAGGCGATAAGAATAGCATCCGTATCTTGGTGTTTGTGGCAGTACTGTTGTTTAGCATCGGTTTCGTGAACTACCTGAACCTCTACACGGTGATTATGCAGAAGCGTGGATTGGAGTTTGGCGTGAAGAAGGTGTTTGGTGCCGGTAGTGGGGAACTCTTCAAACAACTCTATGTGGAGAACTTCCTGCTTTCTGCCGTTACTATCCTGTTTGTAGGAATGATTATCGAGATTACAGACAAGATATTGGAACACTCGCTCGGTATCCCTATCATGAACAACGTGCCCTTCAATACAGCAGTTGGTGTGGGAACATTGTTCGGATTCCCGTTGCTCACTACTCTTTATCCCTACTTCCGTTACCTGTTCAAACGTCCGATTTCGTCCATGAAGGGATTGCAACAAGGGGGTAAGAATGTAGTGACACGCAGCATTTTCCTGATGGTGCAGTATGTCATCAGCTTCAGCCTCATCGTTGTCTCTATCTACTTTGCCAAGCAACTATACACCATGCTGAATGCCGACTTAGGCTTCCGCACGGAAAATATTTTGAAATGCACGATTATCCCCGAATATGGTGGCGACGTGATACGTGAAAGTGGTGCTTGGGACCGCGAGGAAGAACGAACACGAACAGCCTCTGCCAAGATTATGCAACAACTGAACAATTCGCCTAATGTTTTGGGATGGTCATTGGATGGAGATTTTGAAAAAGATGGCGGCCATTTAGGAGAAGCTATTAAAAAAGCAGATACAAATGACGAATACATTAATGCAAACCCTACCTTTCTGCCTACCGCTTATTTCGACATATACGATTTGGAGGTGATAGATGGTCGTGCATGGAACGATTCTATTGACAATCAATACAACTACGACCTCATCATCAACGAAAGTGCAGCCCGTGCATTGGGTATTACTGACATCAAAAACGAGCGCATACAAAGCAAGGATCGGATTATGTACACGGCATACCAAGACATGTCGGTCAATCCGTCCTACAACATTGTGGGGGTAATAAAGGATTGTCGAGTCGGTCACTTGTCTAAAAAGGTTGTTCCTACCATTTATCTTTATTCAGAACCTATCTTGGAGCATATAAATCCCGGAACCTCGTTAGTGATTCGTTACCAAGAAGGCAAGCAGCGTGAAGTGATTGAACTGCTTTCCAAACTGCGCAACGAGGTTTCGGGCGATGGCGAGTTGGAATACTCCTTTGTAAAGGACGAGATAGCCAAACAGTACGAGAACGAC
>SUXZ01000029.1 GCA_015060685.1 Mediterranea massiliensis
GGGCTGGCCATCGGTCTTGCTTGTTTTGTATTGTCCGCCTTCTGGGTGAGGTACGAAATGACTTTCGATACCTTCCACCGAGATGCGGAGCGGATGTATTTGGTGGGAGTGGACATTTCCTCTTGGGGGAGACAGTACGAAGATAATATACCCTATTCCTTTGGAGAGCACTATCAACAAATATGTCCGGAAATAGAGGACTGGTGTATGTTTACATATAGTAGTAATATGCCTATACATAAAGAGAAATCCATTGTAGATATTCCTTGTATTTATCTCGATTCGACTTTTCTCAATATGATGGACATTCGGGTATTGGAGGGAAATCCTGACTTTTACTTGGAGCGTCAAATAGCCATGACGGAGCGAATGGCAATGGATTTCTTCGGTACTACCCAGGCGGTAGGGAAAGAAATAGAAAACGGGAACGGAGATAAGTTGACCGTAGGAGCCATAGTGAGCGATTGGGGGATTCATTCCAACTATCCTTACCAATTTTTAGGCCATTTCTTGGGATCGAGCAACAGTTATTCTTTACTTATCAAAGTGCGCAAAGGAACAGACATCGACGCACTGACCCAAAAGATGAACAAAAACCTACCCGCTACGGCCGACAAGGAAATCAAGGGATTCTTTATGATTCCACTTGCCAAGCTACACTATGACAAAGGATATGTTAGCCAGAACGGTGCATTCATCAAATATGAACATATTGTTTATTTTTCGATTACAGGAGTGCTCATTATTCTTTGTGCATTGGTCAATTATTATAGCATTTGCGTAGACCGCTTCCGCACGCGTCGTAAGGAAATGGGTCTCCGTAAAGTGTGTGGTGCATCGAAGCTTTCACTATACTTGTTATTAGCAACGGAATTGTTGATTACCATACTTATTTCTGCCATGTTAGGAATGGTTGTGGTGGAATGTCTGCTTGAAAGTTTTATAAACTATGCCTCCATTGGTGAAACCCGCAATTCGGTTTATGCCAGTTGCATACTCTACAATGTAGGAAGCGCCGTATTGATTTTCGTTGTTACCTTGATCGGCTTGTTGTTCTTGCAGCGTTATTCTTTGCAAAGTCCTCTTCAAGCCAAGAGTTCGGGCAACTATTTCCGCAAAGGAAGTTTGATTGTACAACTGGTATGCTCATTGTTCTTTATCACCAGTACGGCATTGATGCAAATGCAGATACATCATTTGAGATATTCAGATACAGGTATGGACTATCAATGCCGGGGAGCTGTCAGTCTTTGGATGAATGTAGACATGAATGTGTGGCACAAAAAGATAGCCGAACTTCCCATGATAGAGGAAACGGTAGAGCCTAAATACTGGCCGTTGCTCTCTATGGGAGCCGAAAGAATGCGCGTGGTTACTCGTTGGGACGGATTGGACAAACCTTTGGAAGAACCGATTTTTATCAATGAGTTTTCTGCCGGTGAAGATTTGTTCGACTTTTATAACATGGAGTTGCTCAGCGGAAGATGGATAACGGAATCTTCCAAAGTAAATGAAGTTGTTATAACAGAAAGTACAGCTAAACGGTTCGGATGGACGGCTGAGGAAGCTGTGGGCAGACAGTTCTATTCCAATGAAGAGAATGTAGAAGTAATCGGTGTAATGAAAGATTGTGCCTACAAATCGCCTACTGTACGGATGCCTTCTACCGCTTTTTACAATACTTATCAGGAGAAATGGTCTTGGGAACGCGCCTTCGTGTTATTCAAATACAAACCCGGCACATGGGAAGAATGCCGTAGATGTATCGAGCAAATGCAACAAGCCGAGGAACCTAACAAGAAGTTGTTCCTATTCAGTGAGGAAGAGAAATACAATGAATACTTGAAATCGGAAGATGCATTGTCTACTCTGTTAGGTTTCGCTTCTCTCGTTTGTATTCTTATTTCAGTGTTTGGTATCTACTCGTTAGTAACGCTTACTTGCCAATATCGTCGCAAGGAAATAGCCATCCGCAAAGTAAACGGTGCCCAATTGAGCGATATTCTGCGCATCTTTACGAAAGAATATTCACTAATGCTTGTTGTGGCATCCATTATGGCTTTCCCTACCGCCTATTGGGTAATGAAGCAATGGATACAAACCTATAACCGCCAAGTAGAGATAGGCATCCTTCCATTTGCCATTATATTTATAGGCATCGCCCTTGTTGTCACCATTAGTATTGGTTATCGCATATGGAAAGCCGCCAATGAGAATCCGGCTGATGTGGTAAAGAGTGAGTAGATTAATTATGAATTATGAATTATGAATTATGACTATACCTTGATGTTAAAAATATAAGAGGTTTTGAACGACCAAAGGGAGTTAATTTTGAATTGTAGGGACGCGAATTTAGCGTTTAGTGATTAGTGTTTAGCTACTATTCGGATGCTTCCCGCTAATCACTAATCGTTAATCACTAAACATTAAACACTAACAATATGATAGCACATTACCTGAAAGTTGCCGTGCGCAACCTGTTGAAGTACAAGACGCAAAGCGTCATTAGCATTGTGGGGCTGACAATAGGATTTGTCTGCTTTGCTTTGGCTAATATCTGGACACGTTATGAAATGACTTATGATGCCCATTTGGATGGGAGCGAACGAATGTATGTATTGTACAAACATTCGGTCTTTTCGCAATACGGATATAGCACAATGTCCAGCTACCCGATGTCCACCACACTGAAAGAATCTTTTCCGGAAGTGGAAGCAAGTTGTGCCTTTAATTATTGGGGAAAGAGTGATGTAGAAACCGAAGACGGCACCAAATATAGTGCAAGGGCTATGTTGGCCGACTCGTGCTTCATGAAGATGTTCGACATACGCATAGCAGAGGGTACAAACGATTTTTTGTATAGTAATGAGCAAATAGCCGTTACAAGCGACTTTGCCCAAAGGGTGTATGGCACAACCGATGTATTGGGGAAAAAGATGACGGACGCAAGTGATAAAACCTTCACCATTTGTGCCGTGCTGGAAGGAACTTCTCCCCACAGTAATTTCAGCTTCGACTATTGGAAATTGGGTGACTATTTCCGAAAATTTTACGACAACTGGTCTAATGCGGGATATACGACCATTGTAAAACTACACAAAGGAATAGAGGTAAACGATTTCTTGGATAAAATGAGAAATATTGAAAGTGATAAGAAACAATTTTTCGAAGGCTATTACCTATATCCGCTCAGCAAATATCATTATGCCGAATTCAATGAAGAGAAATCCATACAGTTCAACTACCTGATTCTGTTTTCAACGATAGGTATATTGGTTATTCTCAGCTCTTTGTTCAACTACTTGTCGCTATTTGTGGTGCGCATCAGGACGCGACTGCGCGAAATAGGGTTGCGCAAGGTATATGGTGCCACTATTGGCAATATGACCGTGATGTTTCTGATGGAATATGTTCCGATTATCCTGCTATCGGGATTATTCGGCATGATGACAATCGAATTGATATTTCCCGCATTTTGCAAAGTATCGTTGGTAACAGGAGGTATGTACGCAGAATCGCTTATTTACTTTACAGCAGTAACCCTTATATCGGTACTGATTCTGCTTCCGGTACTTGCATTCTCGCAAAAGTTGAGTTCTAAAGTAACCAATAATCGTTTCCGCAAGGCAAGTATTGTCTGCCAACTGATTATCAGTATCTTTTTCTTGTTTTGCGTATCGGTCATCATAAAACAGGTTTACTTTTTAAAGAACACCGATTTGGGATGGGAACGAAAGAACATTGCGACTTTTAGTCCTCTGCGCGAACATATTGCTGAGGTGACCTCGGAAATCAAACAATTCCCATCTGTAAAGGAGATGATAACGGGGTACGATACTGGATTACTACCTAAAGATATGCGTTCGAGTATACCTATCACAGACTGGGAAGGCAAGAGCAGTGATGCACCTAATATTAACATTGAGTTTATGCAGGGCGGTAAGGAGTATTTTGATTTCTATAATTTGCGAATAGTAGATGGTCAACCGTGGTGGAATGCACCAAAACCAAAGGCCCTTAGTTTGGATGTAATTATCAACGAAAGCTGTGCTAAAGCCTTGGGCTATCACGACCCTGTAGGGAAAGGATTTTATGGATACAATAGAGAACCGTTTTTTCACATTATCGGCGTGGTGAAGGATTTTCACACCGCCGCTCCCACAGTGCCTGTTCAGCCGTTGATGTTTGCTTGGGATAATGGTATAGAACGTGACCCGTCCGATGGTTGCATCATTATAAAATATCACCACGGTAAATGGAAAGAGTTGAAGGCCGATGTGGACAAACTTTTTGCATCGAAATTTCCGGAAACCCCGTATAGGTTTGTAAACGTGGAGGATGTCTATGCTCAATTCCTTAAATCGGAAGACTTGTTACTGAAAACCTTAGGTATTATTACCGTTGTATGTATGTTTATCAGTGCATTGGGTATTTTCTCTTTGGTATCGTTTACTTGCAGGCAACGCCAAAAGGAGATTGCCATCCGCAAGATAAATGGTGCTACCATTCGCGACATTCTTTCTATCTTCATCAAGGAATACACATTGATGTCGCTTGTATCGGCCGTTATAGCCTTTACTGCAGGTTATGCGGTTATGAAGAGATGGATAGAAAACTATACCGTACAAACATCTATCAGCATTTGGCTCTTTGTCGGCATATATGTGATAGTGATTCTCATCATTGCCTTGTGTATCGGCTACCGCGTATGGAAAGCCGCCAACGAGAATCCGGCTGATGTAGTTAAAAGTGAGTAATTTAAAATTATAAAGATATGAAGACACTGCAATATGCATTCCGTTTTCTTGCCAGAAGCAAGTCGTACACCTTTATCAACTTATTCGGGTTGGCATTCAGCCTGGCATGCTGCATCATCTTGGTGCGCTACATCCATCGCGAATTGGCGGTGGATACACATTGTGTGGATAGAGACCATACATTTATGGCTATTCGCGACATTGACAACAATCGGCATATTGGCAATCTGGCCGATGTAAATGACCTTGTAGGAAAGGAGATTGTTACCTCGGAAGATATTGTAAAGCGTTGCTCTTTCCATACCTTCGAACAAAACGAACTGAAGTACAACGAGCAGAGCTATTCAATTGATATGTTGATGGCCGACAGTACGTTTTTCCATTTCTTCCAGTATCCGGTAGTGGCCGGTGAGGCACGATTGAGTGCTCCCGATGATGCTATCCTTACTCGTTCATTGGCCACTATAATGTTTGGCGATGAAGATCCTATCGGCAAGGTGCTGAACTTCGAAGATAAAACCATTACTGTTCGTGGTGTGATAGATAACCCAATAGGAAAAACATCGTTTAAGTTCGACATCATTCTATCGTATTATCTGGAAAAAGATTGGGGTCGTCTTGTCAGTGAGTTTATTCACTTTGCACCACATGTCGATGTGGAAAAGCTAAATGCCGAGTCGAATGTATCTCGAATGGTAGATTATGGTAGAAAGTTAAATATGCGCTACGAGTTTGTCAGTTTGTACGAAGCCTATAAGCGCACAAATCCTTTCAAAGACGCAATGTTCCAACACACCAACATGACCTATATCTACCTACTTTCGTGTGTGGCCCTACTACTACTGTTGGTTGGCCTCTTGAACTTCGTCAATATCTATATGGTGTTGATGATGACGCGAAACAAAGAGTTTGGCATTAAGAAGGTATTCGGTTTGCAGAACTTCCCACTCTTCGTGCAGATATGGTTGGAAAACATGTTGTTGATGATTCCGGCACTATTTTTTGCTTGGCTTATGGTTGAAATCACCCAAGTACCCGTAAATCGTTTGTTTCAAGAAGAGATAAGATACACTTGGTTCGACTTGTGGCTCTCGTTGGGATTCATTGTGCTGATTCCCCTGTTCACCACCATTTATCCCTATATCCGCTACAACTATCGGACGGCCATCACCTCTATGCGAGGCATCGCCACCAACCATCAATCGGTTCGCATGCGCATGGCTTTCCTCTTTGTGCAATATGTTCTTACCATAAGCATCATTGTAGTGTCGCTCTACTTCAGTAATCATCTTAACTTTTTGCTGAACACTCCTCCAGGCTTCCGCACCGAAGGGGTGTTGAATGCCAACTTGTTGCACCAAACAAATCCCGGTCTTTATACTACGGAGAAACTTCAGTCGATGGGCGCACGCAATGCCATCTTGAGGCAACGATTGGATGAGTGTCCTTACTTTGAAAAGTATCTGTGCGGAATCAATCTGTTCGATGGTTACGACAGTAATGTATATAACGACAAAGACCAAATGGTGAAATGCAAAACCCTATTCACCAACGGCAATATATTTAGTCTGTACGACATTCCTGTAATAGAGGGTGCTATTCCTGATATCGATAAGCTTGTGGGCCAGAAACTCGTTTTGAACCGTGCTGCCATGAGGGCATTCGGCTACACTAATTACGAAGAGGCATTTATCCGATGGGAATCAGCCCAATGGGTTTCTGTTCGACATGACGGAACACGAGAAGAAGGTGGAGTAGAGTTGACACCTATTGTTGCCGTTGTGGAAGATTTCTACACCGGCCACATGACCGAAGGTATCAAGCCTATGGTGTTCATTATTTCGAGTATAGAACGTCTTGGAACGGCCAATATCTTTATAAAGCCCGGTCAGGAACAGGCCATGTTGGAGTACCTGAAAGATGTGTCTATGGAGATTAACAATACCGAAGAGTTTGGATACTCATGGCTGAAGGACGAGGTGTTGTCGTTCTACGAAAACGACCGCAAAGTAACCACCATCTACAACATCTTTGCGGTGATTGCCATCATCATTTCGTGCCTTGGATTGTTCGGCATCTCGTTATTCGACATCCGCCAACGCTATCGCGAGATTGGCATCCGCAAGGTGAATGGTGCCGGCATGAAGGATTTGTATCGCTTGCTCTTCCGCAAGTATTTCATTGTGTTGGGTATATCCTTTGTGGTGGCTACCCCCATTGCCTATTACTTGATTTATCAATATACCGCCGACTTTGTGGTGAAGGCTCCGATAGGCATCGCTATCTTTGTCGTTGCACTATTGCTGGTGTCCCTCATCTCGTTTGGCACACTGTATTGGCAAATACGTAAGGCAGCAAATATCAATCCGGCCGATGTGGTGAAGAGTGAGTAGATTAATTATGAATTATGAATTATGAATTTTGAATTTTGAATTATGAATTGTAGGGATGCAATACATTGCGTCCGAAGGACATAAACGAAACAACAACGACATGAAAACAATTTTGTATGCTTGGCGCATAATGACACGGATGAAGGCGTATAGTGTCATCTGCATTGTAGGGTTAGTCATCAGTCTGGCAGGAACCATGACATTGGTACGCTATATCCATCAGGAACTGACGGTGGATCATTATCTGAAAGATTTAGATAAGTTGCATCTGCTTACTGCCCGTCCAGGGAATAGCGACTACTACCGAATGGACTCCAATAATAATTGGAACAAAGACAAAAGTTACATTGACCCACTGAGCCATCCTGCAGTAGAGAGTTATACTACTATCTATCTAAATGGTGGTGGCGAGATAGAATATAATCAGCACTACTTTGCCGTGCGGTCGATGGCTATCGATTCCACCTTCCACCGCTTGATGCCGCGCGAAGCACTCTGGGGCGAAGTGAACAGCATACCATCCACCGGTGTTGTCATCAGCAAAGCATTGTCCGACCGTATCTTTGGTAAAGATACAGACCCGATAGGGAAAGAGATGATATACGGAGGAAAAAGTGTAACGGTGACGGGCGTACAAAAACCGCTTACCACCAAGACCTCGCTCGATTACGACATATTACTTTCGCACGAACTGCATGAAGTCTGGATAGGTGGAGGAGCTACAGCCATAAGTTTGGTACGCTTGCATAGGGCAGACGATTTGGATACCGTCAATGCTTGGCAAAAGCCTCAAAAGCCATCGTGGTATGGCGATACGGAAGTTGTATATCATTTAATACCGCTCAAAGAGAATTACTTTACACCCATATTGAGAATACACAATGGTGACGAGATGTTTCTGAAAGGCGATAAAAACAGCATCCGTATCTTGGTGTTTGTGGCGGTACTGTTGTTTAGCATCGGTTTCGTGAACTACCTGAACCTCTACACGGTGATTATGCAAAAGCGTGGATTGGAGTTTGGCGTAAAGAAAGTGTTTGGTGCCGGTCGTTGGGAGCTATTCAAGCAACTCTATGTGGAGAACTTCCTGCTTTCGGCCGTTACCGCCTTGTTAGTGGGAATGATTATTGAGATTACAGACAGACTGCTGGAACACTCGCTCGGCATTCCCATCCTGAACAATGTGACATTTAACACTGCTGTAGGTTTGGGTATGTTGTTCGGTTTTCCGTTTCTTGCCTCTCTCTATCCCTACTTCCGCTACCTGTACAAGCGTCCGGTATTGTCCATAAAGGGGTTGAAGCAGGGAAAGAACAATGTGCTGACACGCAGTTTCTTCTTGTTGGTGCAGTACATCATCAGTTTCTGCCTCATCGTTGTATCCATCTATTTTGCCAAACAACTCAATGCTATGCTGAATGCCGATTTGGGCTTCCGCACGGAAAACCTTATCCGCTGCATTCTTCTTCCCGAAGATACCCGAGATACAATGAGAAGTTATAGTAACAAGGAGGAACATGATAGAGTGATTGCCAAGGAAAAGGCTAACGAGGAGAAAATAAAGTATGAACTAAATTCATCGCCCTATATCCTTCATTGGACAACGCACAATGAAATCTGGCTGGAAGGATACCCATTAGGTGCGTTCTTGAAGAAAGCCGGTACCGATGACGACTTTATCAGTGGTGTCTTTTATCGAACAGGAAGTGCCGCCTTCGATGTGTTCGATTTGGAGTTAGTGGAAGGCCGTGCATGGAACGACTCTATCGACCATGACAACAGCTATAATCTCATTATTAACGAGAGTGCCAAACGTGCATTGGGCATTACAGACATAACAACCGATCAGATACAAACCATGAGCCGTTTGTGGGTATCGGCATACGTAGATAACAGCACCAATCCCCCGTTCAACATTGTGGGTGTGGTGAAAGATACCCGTGGCGGTCATTTGTCGAAAAAGGTTTCTCCCACTATTTATGAATATTTTGAGAGAGATTACATCTACTATGGCACACCCTTCATTATCCATTACCAAGAAGGCAAGCAGCGTGAAGTGATTGAACTGCTTTCCAAACTGCGCAACGAGGTTTCGGGCGATGGCGAGTTGGAATACTCCTTTGTAAAGGACGAGATAGCCAAACAGTACGAGAACGAC
>SUXZ01000006.1 GCA_015060685.1 Mediterranea massiliensis
ATAATTGGCATTATGTCGTTAGTTTTACTGATTAAATCAATCAAAAGTCAGCTATTGATGCGTATTATATAATAATGTGTATATTACGTTCATAATTAAAAGGTGCACAAAAAAAACAGCCGCTATAAAATTACAGCGGCTGAAACAATTATTTTGAGGTCAATAGGATTTTATATGCACATACGCATTTGGAAAGGGTTATTTGAATCGTACCCAATCAATCTCCATCTCTGTATCTGAGGCAGATTCTACAGCAAGGTTCTGCATTCCTTTAGCCTTGTATGGCATAGAGATAGTAACTTCTTTCCAGTCGGCAGTTGCAGGAATGTCAAGGGTAGCAGTTTTGCCGGCAGTCATTACAACTTTTCCGCCTTGAGGAGCCTTAACATAGAATGTTACAGACTTAGGAGCTTTTTTACCGAAATCAAGTTCGTTAAAGCATACCTTATCTCCAGTCTTAGCGAAGACAGTCTTCCAGCCTTGGAAGTAATTGGTTGTATCGCAATATTGAATGGTAGCACCCTCGATGCTGCTGTAGCGGTCAATATGAACTTTTCGAGTAGCCTTAACAGGACCTACGCCACGCAAAGTAGGCTTAATCTCCTGAATGGTACCGTCCTCATTGAAATACAACTTCTCTATCTGTGCAGAACGGTTCTTATCGAAATTGGGAGAGTATGCGTTGTGGTGATAGAAGAAGTACCACTGACCCTTATAGTTTACAATACTATGGTGATTTGTCCAGCAACCATTTTCATGTTCGGCCATAATGATACCTTTGTATTCGTATGGGCCCATAGGATTTTTACTCATTGCGTATCCGATAACCTCAGTATTCTCTCTGACGTATGGATATGTCAGGTAATAGTTTCCATTGTATTCGAATGCGAATGGTCCTTCGGCTTGACGACTTGGAAGACCTTTAAGGCAGTTCACACCTACGCTTGTAAATTCACGATCGCCCCATTTCATTGTCTCTACCGGATTATCCTCAGCTAGTTCAATCATATTGTCAGCAAGCTTTGCACAACGGCCTGCACCCCAGAAAATATAGCAGTTACCGTCTGATGCCTTAAGAACGCAAGGGTCGATACCATTGATACCCTTAATAGGCTCCGGCAGGATTTCATAGGGCCCTTCGGGTTTATCAGCAATGGCTACACCTACCGCGAACCCTCTGCCTTTTGTGGCATTGGGGAAGTAGAAATAATATTTTCCATCCTTCTCGATACAGTCGGGAGCCCACATGGAATAGGCAGTAGGATTACCCCAAGGAACATCTTCTTGAGTAACGATTACACCGTGGTCGGTCCAAGTTGTAAGGTCTTCGGATGAGAACACGTGATAGTCGGCCATACTGAACCAAGGACTTCCATCGAAATGAGTGACTACGCTTGGAATGTCGTGAGAGGGGAAAAGATAAAGTTTGTCGTTAAACACGCGAGCAGTTGGGTCTGCTGTAAACTGGTTATTGATAATAGGGTTAGTACCTGTTATCATTACATTTTCAGGGAGATTGGATTCATCCAATTCCTGAGGCTGCGTACATGCTACTAACGCAAGCACGGCTGTTAGTGAAATCAATTTTTTCATTATTAAAAGAAGTTTTTAGTGTTTTTTAAAAAAGGTTATGCTATTTTTTATAAGACTAATTACCCAACCAAAAGTTTAATCTACACCTATTATTTATTTAGAAAAACATGAATTTCTTCAACTCGCAGTTGTTCATCAAAGGGATATCTTGGAGGTCGATGCCTGTAAGAACGGATTGGATGATGCGGCAGAAGTAGCCGTGGCTGATTAACAGCAGGGTTTGGCCATCGTGTTGTGCTTTCAGCATCTGCAAAAGCTGACGGGCACGAACGGCACACTGCTCGGCACTCTCTACACTATCGTCAATCAGCGCACCGGCAACGGGCTTGCCAACAAGGTTACCCATGTCGCGTTCGCGCAATAAGGGAGTATAAACAGGCGTATAGGATGTTCGCTGCAAGGCAATGGCGGCCGTATCTTTACAACGTTGCAGGTCGCTACAATAAACGGCATCGAAGTGTAGCTTGGAAAGCGGTTCGCACAAGGTTGCTGCTTGTGCCTTACCCGATTCGGAAAGGGTACCGGGTGTCTGTCCTTGGAAAATACCGTTTGCATTTTCTATGGTCTGTCCATGACGGGCCAAGTATAATGTAATCATATTAGAAAAAGTATCCCCGACAGGATTCCTATCGGGGATGATAATGCATATTTATTTAATCAATCTCACATAGAAGACTCCACCGGCTACGGTGCCAGGCTTACTTTGGAAGCGCACATTGATAACCTCCTTGCCCTTGAGCCATTCGGCAGGAATCTGATATTCGGCATTCACAAATGCTTCGCGTTTCCACTTGCCGACAATGTTTTCGGTAGCCAGCACTTGTCCGTCGATAAGGATATCGAACGAGCGGTTGCCGCTTTCATTACCCCAATAGCGCACCATCAACGTCAAGTTCTCTTCGCCCTTGGTATCCATGTTATAGGCAAAGAATCCACCGTTCTTGGCATCGCGCCATCCTTCGCCTTGGAAGTGTCCGCGTTCCGAGCGTTCGGCCTTCATGTTATGATCCACCTCGGGTTGTTGCTCGGCTGTAGCCACAGCATCAATGGTACGGGCATCGAGTTCCAATTTTTGCTTTTCGGCTTCGCGCATGCTTTGTTGGTAATCGGCATATTCGCCCTTGGTCATACTGAGCCAGTACATCATGTAACGGCTATCGTGGATATGGCAGAAGGGCTCCAACTCGAGATTCTTGTATTTCTCTTCGAACAATCCTGGAACGGTGAAGTGCATTGGCTTCCCATCTACGGGTTGCATATTCTGAAGCTTCTGAACAATCTCCTCGCGTTCGCCAATGAGGAACGGAGTATCGAACAACGATACCAACGGACCGTGAGCAATGTGCGCCCAACGTCCATCGTCGGCTACCAAACCATCCAAACGCTCAGTACCCATGCGAGCACCCAACAAGATAGGACCACGCATAATGGCAATGTAATTAGAGAGGTTAGGCAACTCTTCTACTGTAACCTTCATAGGCATTGTCACTTCAATTACATCGCCCTTCTTCCATTTGCGATCAATTTCGATATAAGATGATGGTTGTGCGCCAACGGCATAATCCTTGCCGTTACAAATCACCTTCATTTCTCCGGGCTTCACCCACCATGGGCAACGAATCTTCAGTTTCATTTTTTGAGATTTAGACTTCTTATCCACGGTGAAACGGACAGTTTCTTCATTAGGGAAGTTGGTCTCTTGTGTCAACACAAACTTCTTCTCTTTCCAATTGAGTTTTGAAGCAACAAAGAGGTTTATATAAAGTTCATCATCGGTATGTGTATAGATAAACTCACCATACTTGCCGTGATTCTCCATACCTGTACCTACACAACACCACATACCGCTGTTAGGAGCCGAATAGACTCGATAGTGTGCCGGACGGGCAGAAGTGAAATATACATAACCACCGTGTTCGGGATGTTGGGTAGAAAGGATGTGGTTGAACATAGCGCGTTCATAGTAGTCGGCATAACGCACATCACCCGTCATACGGAAGAGGTTTTGTGTCAACTTCATCATGTTGTTGGTGTTGCACGATTCGGGGCCTTCACGGTCGTCCACATAGCTCTTGCAATCGTCGGCCGATGCAAAGTGTTCGCGACGGCTATTACCACCAAACGACAATGAACGGGTGTTTACCACTGTTTCCCAAAAGAATTCCGATGCCTTTTGATAGTAAGCAGCATCTTCTGTCTGGCCGGCAAGTGCCAACATCTCGGCTGTACGGGCATGACCTACCACCTTCGGTACTTGTGTATTGGCATGTTTGTTATCCAAGTTGTCCACACCTTTTGCCATGCTATCCAGCAACCAGTGATGAGCAAAACGCTTTGAAGTCTCCAGATACTTCACGTCGCCAGTCATTTGGTAAGCATCGGCATACACTTCGTTCATACCGCCAAACTCTTGGCCGCACATCTGTTCCATCTGTTCGTCGCTCAACGGAGAAAGCACATTGTATCCCCAGTCGCAAAGTTTCAGGAACATATCCTTGGCTTGTTCGCTACCGGCATACATCCAAGCATCGCGCAAACCGGCAAAGGTTTTGTGGATATTGTACCAAGGCACCCAATAGCGGTGTACAAAGCCAACATTGCCTTTGTTCACTTCGCTCCAGATGCGTGCGCCATCGGGCACACCACCTACATAGCCATTTCCATTTGCCTCCTGGCAGCGTTGCAATTCGGCAAGCACATAATCCAATCTCTCCTTACATGCCTGGTTGCCGGTTGCGGCATAGTGAATGGCCAAGGCCGAGATATAGTGACCACCGACATGACCGTCCAATCCCTCCCAGTTGGGGAAGTATTCGGCCTTCTTAGGCAGACCGGCCTCTTTCAAGAAAGGAGCCAACAGACGGTCGGTATCATATTGTAACAATACATCCACATTCAAATCCATGGCATGTTTGAAAGGGCCATCGAGCAATTCAACTTCCGCCAAGGAGAATGTGTTAGGATAAAGTTTGTCTTGCGACATAGCCTGAGTCGAAGGAAAGAGCATCGCAATGCCCAACAAAATCATTTTAAGAGTTCTTGTTATTTTCATGATTTAATACACTATAGTTAAAATTATAATCCACTGAAGTTCACCCCTTCGAATACCAACGAAGGAATGCGCCAAGAGCGATTGTCGGGAGCATCGTTTCCAATAGCTACCAGCGAGCTCCACAACGTAAGCATGTTTCCTGTAATGTTCATTTCGTTCACGGGTTGAGTCAACTTGCCGTTTTCAATCAGGAATCCCTCAATACCATACGAGAAGTCGCCTGTCGAACTGTTGCAATTACCGCCATTGAATCCTGTAACCAAGATACCGTTTTTCACATCGGCAATCAGTCCGTTCAAATCCTTGTTACCCGGCTTCATTACCAATAATGATGGTGAACTGATGGTTGGCTCAACCTCCATCTTCTTGGCATTGTAGGTATCAATGAAATAGGTCTTCAATACACCCTCTTCGAAGATGGCACGAGGTTCGGTTGCCACACCTTCGGCATCGAAGTAACGGGCACCACTTGCTCCCACCAAATGAGGCTCGTCGAGCAATGTAACCTTATCCGATACCACTTTCTGTCCCAACTTATCCAAGAGGAACGAGTTCTTTTGCTGCAAAGCCGAGCCAAGCAGTGCGCTAAGCAACGGATTGCCCAACTGAGTGACATTCAAGTAATCCACCACCATGGTGTATTTACCCGACTTCACCTTCTTCTGTCCCAACTTGCGTAACACACGCTCCAATGCCTTGCTACCTATATCGGTCTTTTTCAGATTCTTGTAGAAGAGGCTGCTCTCGCTCCAATAATCCGACGGACGGGCTTCGCCTTCGCCCTTGATAGAGACACTGGCCGAAACATTTGTCCAGGTGCGTTTCGATTCGCCTTCGAATCCGTTGCTGATGAGCTGGTAGGATGCACTTTCGCCATCCGAATAAGCGGTACTTACGGAGATGATGCGTTCGTCTTTCCCCATTACCTCCTCGGCTGCTGCTTGCGCCAAAGCTACCTTTTCATCGGGGTTGATGTTTGCCAACGACTCATCGAACAGTTGCAAATCGGGCTTTCCACCTTTATAATATCGTGCTGGATCGGCCAAGATACGCGAATCATCAGGAGCCAAATAACGGGTCGATTCAATGCCGTTTACGATAAACTTTTCCAATTCGGCCTTGTTCAAGCGATTGGTAGAGAACGAACCAAAACGGCCATCCACATACAGGCTCAAGCTCAAACCACCTTCGGATGCTTGTTGCAAGCGGTCCATCTTGCCATCGCGCAACTCGAACGAAGCATTCGAATTGGCATACAATTGTACTTTTGCAGCCTGGCAACCATTCTTCAAGGCAAAATCCATTGCCCATTGTGCCAGTTTTTTATTCTTATCTGTAATCATTGTATTCAGTTCTAAGTTGTTAGTAATTATCATTCACCGCCTACAGTCAGCTTGCTGACCAATGCAGATGGCATACCGCAAGTAACCGGACAAGATTGTCCATCCTTGCCGCAAGTCCAGGTTCCGTTATCGATTTCGGCATTTGCTGCAACCATTGTAATATCGGCCAAAGCCTTCGGGCCGTTACCGATGATGTTGATATCCTTGATTGGTTGTGTCAGCTTACCGTCCTCAATCAGGTAGCCAGACTTCACGAAGAAGGTAAAGTCGCCGGCACCGATTTGCACCTGTCCGTTGGTAAACTGTTGTGCATAGATACCTTTCTTTACGGTAGAGATAATCTCCTCTTCGGTTACATTGCCTGCTTCCATATAGGTGGCACGCATACGGGGGATAGGTACGTTGCGGAAGGTGTCGCGACGGCCATTACCTGTTGACGGCACGCCATAGTGCTTGGCACTGATGCGGTCGTGCAGGTAGCTGGTGAGTACACCATCCTTAACGATGTATGTCTTCTGTCCTTCCACACCTTCGTCATCGAAGTTCACCGAACCGCGATTGAACGGAATGGTAGCATCGTCCACCACATTTATATGTTCATTACAGATTTTCTTTCCCAACAAATCGCAGAAGATTGAGGTACGCTTACGGTTGAAGTCGGCCTCGAAAGCATGTCCGATTGCCTCGTGCAACAAGATTCCCGAACCACCGGCAGCCATCACCACCGGCATCTCTCCACCTTTTGGTTTTACTGCCTTGAACAAGATAGCCGTATTATCTACCGCCTCGCGGGCCAGCACATTAATCAAATCTTCGTTCAGGAACTCGAAACCTTTACGATAGGCGCGGGCAGCATAGCTATTCTCCATCTGGCCGTTCTCTTCCATGATACAAACAGCACCCAATGTTACCATCGGGCGATAGTCGTAATAGGTAACACCTTCCGAGTTGCAGAACAACACATGCGTTGTGGTATCGCCCAAAGAGGCTTGCACCTTACGCACACGCTTGTCCAACGAAAAGATCTTGTCGTTCAGCTTTTGCAGATAGGGCATCTTTTCTTTCAGTTGAACCTCTTCCCATGGAGTAGTCACCACGTAGCGGTTCTTTTCCAAACGCTTTTCCTGGAAAGCAGCCGGCTTGCTTGTCTGATTGGAAGATGCAATACGGGCGGCCGTACGGGCGGCACGCAACATCTCTTCCAACGTAACACCCTCTACATAGGCATAGCCTGTTTGGTCGCCCGCCAGTACACGGACACCCATACCGAAGTCGATGCTTGAACCGCAACGGTTCACCTGTCCATCCATCAAGGCGATGCTGTTATTGAACGAGTGTTCGAAGTATAGGTCGGCATAGTCACCACCCTTTTCAAGGGCAGCAGCCAAAACCTTTTTCAAGTCCGACTCGGTTACACCAAAGTGATTCATCGCTGCATTTACGCCACCCATGCTTCCCACAACCAGCGGTTTGTCTTGACACGATGACATCATTACAGAGGGCACTGCCAATGAGCCTAATAGTGCCATACCTCCTGTACGTAAAAAATCTCTTCTGTCCATTTGTCTTATTCTGATTTCTTAATTAACGATTCTTCTTTTTTAGTCAAAATGCGCTCCAATTCCTCTGGAGTTAAGTGCAGATAAAATTTCCCTTCATGAGCAACGGAAATATAGCCTGTCTCCTCGGACACTATGATTGCTTGCGCATCCGACACTTGCGAGATGCCTAAAGCTGCCCGATGGCGTAAGCCCAGTTCTTTGGGAATGTCAAGGTTATGCGATACCGGCAAGATGCATCCGGCTGCTTTAATCCGTCCTTTGCTAATCACCATCGCACCGTCGTGCAACGGGCTGTTCTTGAAGAAGATGTTCTCTATCAAACGTTGGTTGATGCGGGCATCTATGGTATCGCCGGTTTGCATCACATCGTTCAACGCCACATAGCGTTCTATCACAATCAGTGCGCCCACTTTCTGCTTGGCCATGTTCATGCAAGCCATTACGATGGGCACCATATCGTCGTGTTCGATGGTGTTTTTCTTTCCACGGGTAAAGAAGCGTACCAGTCCACTGGCATGGTTGTGCGAGCCCAATGTGAACAGGAAGTGGCGGATTTCCTTCTGGAAGATGACGATCAAGGCTATCACTCCCACGCTGACCAGCTTGTCGAATATCGAACCTAACAGTTTCATCTCCAACACCTGCGAAACAATCAGCCACAACAGGATGAAAACCATGATGCCGCTAAACACATTGATGGAGCCTGATGCTTTCATCAGCTTGTACAGGTAGTACAACAAGAAGGCTACCAGCAGGATATCTATAAAGTCTTTTATTCCAAATTCTATCATATATGTAGATTTTCTTCAAGTTTTCCGACTATCTTTACTGCCTGACGGGCCTCCTTCACATCGTGTACCCTCAGGATGTTGGCACCCTTCAACAAGGCTATAGTATGAAGGGAGATGGTACCATTCAAGGCCTCATCCGGTGTTGTTTCAAGCAGTTTATACACCATCGACTTACGCGATACGCCCACCAAGAGAGGAAGGTCGAACAAGCTCAATTCGTGCAAGTTGGCCAACAGTTGGTAGTTATGCTCCAACGTCTTGCCAAATCCGAAACCCGGGTCAAGGATTATATCCTTTGCTCCCAACTTGCGCAACGCATCTATCTGCTTGGCAAAGAAGAGGCAAACCTCCTTCAAGATGTGCTGATAGTGCGGATGCTGCTGCATGGTTTCGGGGGTACCCTGCATGTGGGTCATTACATACGGCACACCCAATTGGGCTACCGTAGGAAACATCTCGCCATCCATCTGACCGGCCGAGATGTCGTTGACAATGGCTACCCCAAACTCTTCCACACACATCCTGGCCACTTGGCTACGATAGGTATCTACCGACAATACGGCCTCGGGCCACACCTCTCTGACCAAAGAGAGCCCCTTGCGCAAACGTTCCATCTCTTCCTGCAACGAAGGTTGCTGAGCACCCGGGCGGGTAGAACATGCACCCACATCCACCATATCTGCCCCCTCGTTGCGCATTTGCTCGATACGCCCCACCACCTGTTCGGCGGTTTGCATACGGCTTCCGCCAAAAAAGGAGTCGGGCGTCAGGTTCAGAATACCCATCACTCGTGGGGTAGAGAGATCCATCAGCGCACCATTCAGGTTGATATATTGCGGTTGTTTATGGCTCATTGCAACATCAAATTGTTTATCGCCTACAAACTTACAAATAAAATTACATTATTTTAGCAATAAAAGGCATAAATCCCCATTTTTTGCGTAAGTTTGTAGCCAATAACCTCCAAAACAGGACAAAATGAGCATCGAAACCATTTATAAAGCATTCTTAACATGCAACGGCGTTACGACCGACAGCCGCAATTGCCCCCCCAATTCAATGTTTATTGCCTTGAAAGGCGAAACATTCAACGGAAATGCATTTGCCGCCAAAGCATTGGAAGCCGGTTGTGCCTTTGCCGTAGTCGATGAAGAGGCTTACGCCCAACCCAATGACGAGCGCTACCTGCTGGTGGCGGATTGCTTGAAGGCGCTTCAACAATTGGCAAATCTGCATCGCCGGACACTGAAAACACGCATCATCGGCATAACCGGTACCAACGGGAAGACGACCACCAAGGAGTTGATGGCGGCCGTACTGAGCAAGCAATTCAACATTCTCTATACGCAAGGCAACTTGAACAATCAAATCGGTGTGCCTTTAACCTTGTTGAAATTGCGTCCTGAACACCAATTGGCCGTTATCGAAATGGGAGCAAGCCATCCAGGCGACATCCAAGAGTTGGTAGAGATAGCCGAGCCTGATTGCGGCCTCATCACCAACGTTGGGAAAGCTCATTTACAAGGGTTTGGTTCTTTCGAAGGGGTTATCCGCACCAAAGGCGAGCTATACGACTTCTTACGTACACGCCCCGATGCCTTCATCTTCCTCCACGACGACAATCCCTACTTGAAAGAGATTGCACACGGATTGAAAGCTATCCACTATGGTAGCCAATCCGGCTTGTTCGTTAGCGGCAAGAGTACCGCCAATTCGCCTTTCTTAGCCTTCGAATGGCAAGCCAACGACACCGACTATCGCGTTCGCACGCAACTGATTGGCGACTACAACCTTCCCAATGCATTGGCGGCTATAGCAGTAGGACGCTATTTTGATGTTCCTTGCGAGTTGATAAACGAAGCTTTGGAGCAATACACCCCGCAAAACAACCGTTCGCAACTGAAGCAAACGGCTCACAACACCCTTATCATCGATGCCTACAATGCCAATCCAAGCAGCATGCAAGTCAGCATAGCCAATTTCCACCGGATGGAGGCAGCCGACAAGCTGCTGATTTTAGGAGATATGCGCGAGTTGGGAAACGATAGCGAAGCGGAGCACCAACGCATCATCGACCAGTTGACGGAATATGGCTTTACGCAAGTCATGTTGGTGGGCCCGCTCTTTGCCGCCACCAAGCACCCCTTCCGTAGCTTTGCCGATGCACCTTCGCTCATCGAAACACTTCAAGCCGAACAACCGCAAGGCAAAACCATCCTTATCAAAGGTTCGAATGGCATCCGGCTGTTTAGTATTGTGGAATATTTATAGGAACTTTAATATTAACCCATTAACACACCGAATTATGAAAAAGACAATGAAAGAATGTTGGGCTATGTGTCTCTTATTTGCCATAGCTGTAGGCTTATTTTGCTCGTGTGATAAATCAAGCAACTACCTTAGTGTAATTCCCAAAGATTCTGTAGCGGCCATTAAGATAAACATAGGCCAACTACTCAACAAATCGGAAGTACTTGAAATGAAAGCGGTCAAGGATTTGGCAGAATTGGGTGCCAGCCAAGCGGATGCATCCATCGAATCGCAACGACTACTGAAAGCTATCCTTAAAGACCCCAATGCTTCTGGTTTGGACGTAAACCAACCCATGGTTGCCGTGTTCGAAGGATTAAATATGAAAGGGCTTCTGACTTTTGCCGTTTCGGATAAGGATGCACTAATCAACACACTTGAAACGTTGAAAAAAGAATTTGAGAATATCGGTGTATATATTAGCTTTGAAGAAAACGAAAAAGGATATACCATCATCAATGTATTTGAACCCATTGATAACATTTCGTGGGACATTGCCGCTTTCGATAAAAGTAAATTAGTGTTTGCGATTGCCGAAAGAAATCCCGATGTAGTTCCTTACATGGAATTGGAATACGAAGACCAAGCCCTATCAGATAGTAGGTTCCAAGCATTCGTCAATGCACAGAAAGATTTGTCTATCTACTACGACTTAAGTATCCTTTCCGAAATAATGCCGTTGTTACAAGCACAAATGCCTGAGCTGAACATGGGTGGTTACTTGGAAATGATGGAAGGTGCTACAGGTTTGGTTTCGTTGGATTTCCAACAAGGAAAGGCTGTGATTGATTACGAAATGATTAACCCTTCGGATGAATTGAAAGCATACTACAAACAATTTATAAAGAAGCCCAGCAAGAAATTGCTTGCCTATGTGCCTGAGAATAGCTATTTAGTGGCCAACATGGGACTGCAAAATCTTTCAAAGTGTTTCGATTATATTCCTGAAGCCACAACCATGTTCAATGAAATCGGCTTGAAAGCCGAATGGTTGAACGATTTGAATGGCGACTTTACATTTGCCATCTCACAATCGGCACTAACAGACGAACCGCTACTGATGTTTGCCGCCCAATGCGAAGATGGAGAACTCATCAATTTCTTCAAAAAACTTCTCCAGCAAGAAGCAGGTTTGATGCAAGTGGCCGAACAAGTTTATGCTATTGAAGGAGTGAGCAACAAAATGCCCTACTACGCAGGATATAAAGAAGGTGTAATGTTCTTTATGCCTGGAAGCATCTACGAACAATGCGTGGACGGCAATAAGTTGGCTAAACTAAACAATAACTTCAGCAAGACTTCATTGGCTTCTATACTTAACAATAGTGGCATGGTGATAGATTTCAATTTGGCTTCCGTCGACATTAAGAAGGCCTTTGAAGATAGCTACATGAGCCAAGATGACCGAATGTTGCTGGCTTGCCTAAATAGTTTTGAATCGCTAACGGCTTCATACGAAAATGACAACCTTGAAGGAGAAGTTGTACTTAACTTCAACGACAAAAAGAACAATTCACTTAAAGCAGTTATCCAACTGATTATGAACATAGCCGGAAGTAATCTCTGATGATAAACCGAATATTATTAAATAATGTCTTACCGAATGTGTTTGTTGGCTCGCCTCCCGAAGGCGGGCCATCGGACATTTGGGGAGTGGAAGTTTCCTTCGAGAAGGGGAAATCGTATCTGATTGAGGCGGCATCGGGACGAGGAAAGTCTTCGTTCTGCGCCTACATCTTTGCCCTTCGCAACGACTTCCAAGGCAAGATAGAGTGGTTGGACGAAACGGATAATCCGATTCTTCTCGACGAGAAGGGCATTGACCGACTACGTTGCGAGGGCATCGGGATGATGTTTCAAGAGCATCGTCTGTTTCCCGAACTGACCGCTTTGGAGAATGTCTTGTTGAAAAACTCGCTTACCAACTTTGCAACAAAGGAGGAAATTTGCCGAATGCTATCGCAACTGGGACTTGAAAACAAGCTGAACGTGCCGTGCGGCAAGCTCTCTTTCGGTCAGCAACAACGGGTGGCCTTTGTGCGTTTGCTTTGCCAACCAGCCGACTTCCTGCTTTTGGACGAGCCGGTGAGCCACCTCGATTTGGGAAATGCCGACATCATGGCCAACATGTTGCGCAACTATCAGGCAAAGAGCCAAGCCGGCATCATCATTACAAGTATCGGTCATCGGATGCCCTATCCATACGACCAACTGCTTAAACTATAACGCAAATTCATGAAACTACTCGTCAAACTTCTCCGTAAAAACATAAATACCTGGCAATTGGCCGGTTTCTTAGTGGCTAATCTGCTTGGAGGCCTCATCATGCTTTTAGCTTTCCAAGCCTATCGCGACTTTGAACAATTCATGAATAATCAAGGCGGTAACACAACAAACAACTATGTGGTTATCTCTAAACCGGTATCGGCCATCAATACATTGGGCAACCTGTTTGGCATGAAAGCCCCTTCGTTTTCCGAGCACGAGATAGAGGAGTTGAAAACGCTTCCGGCGGTAGCCGATGTAGGAATGTTTACGGCCGCTACGTTCAACGTAAGCGGACACTTCTCGCTGGCCAGCATCCGTGTAGGCACCGAGTTGTTTATGGAGTCGGTGCCCGACCGCTTCATTGATGTAGATTTCGAGATGTTAGGCATAGACTGGAAGGCCGATTTAGGCGGTGGATTCTTGCCCGTAATTGTGCCCCGTAGCTACTTGAATATCTACAACTTCGGCTTTGCATCGACCAAAGGGGCACCCCAACTATCCGATGGGGTCATCTCGTCGCTTCCCATTGAAATACGCATTCGAGACAAGTACCGCAACATCATCACCTACGATGCACGAATCGTGGGCTTTACGGACAGGCTGAACACCATCTTGGTGCCCGACGGATTCCTGCAATCGGCCAATGCAGCCTATTCGACTAAGGCTGAGAAACGCCCTTCGCGCCTGATTGTCGAATCGTCGCCTTCGGCCGATAGCCATCAACTGCTCGACTACTTCAGCGAACAAGGATACATGATTGAGGGAAATGCCGACACACTGAAGATGAAGTCGTTTGTATATGGATTGCTGATAGTGGTGATGCTGATTGGCACCATCATCTCGTTACTGGCCTTCTTGCTGTTGATGATCAGCATTTTGTTGCTGATAGAGAAGAATAAGGAGAAGTTCATCAACCTGCACTCATTGGGATACTCCATCCGCCAAATCAGTATGCCTTATACGGTATTGGTAGTAGTGGCCAATAGTGTGGTATGGCTAAGTGCCGCCTTGGCGATTACATTCGCATATCCTCCCCTTTCATCGTTTATCACACTGATTGCGCCCGAATTTCAGCATGCATCCTTACTTCCTTGTTGGGTAGTGGCCTTGTTGCTTAACCTACTTTTCATCTGCTTGCATCGGATGGTTATCGTGAAGCAGATTCGCAAAGCAACGAGATAGAAAAAATCCCCCTACGGCATAAAAGCAATTGCAAGACTTGCAACTGTATTTGCAAGACTTGGAATAGTAATTGCAAGACTTGCAATTGCAAAAACTCAACGAGACTATTTTTTATATAAAGTGGTAAAGAAAAGAGTAGCCAATAGTACACCGGCCGTATTGGCGGCAAAGTCCCACCACTCGCCTCCGCGATGGGTGGTAGCATAAGCCTGCAACAACTCTACTATGCCGCTGAAAAGAATGGGGCAAACGGTTGCACCCACCCAAGCATGCCACATGGGCACCCGCTCGAAGCGATGAGCACGGAAGAACTCCCACCACAACATGCCCGACATGCCTAAGTACATGCAGACGTGTACCAGTTTGTCGAATCCAGGGAAAAGCGGCAAGTCATCGTCTATCTCTGGTGGACGAAAGAAAGACAAGTAAATAACTGTAAAAATTACTAATAGTGAAAGGGGGTATCTCTTAATATGAGTCAGCATATACTTATTATTCCTTATATTTTTCGGCAAAAGTAGCAAAGATTCTTCATATTTGATTACTTTTGCCCCTCAGAATAACAATTTGTAAGTAATATCAACATTTCTATGGCAACAGAAAAGCGTGCAAATTTCGGTAGCCGACTGGGAGTAATCTTGGCTTCAGCAGGTTCGGCGGTAGGTTTAGGTAATATATGGCGTTTCCCCTATGAAACGGGCGAGAACGGTGGTGCCGCATTCATCATCATTTACTTAGGATGTGTTTTGCTGATGGGTGTCCCCATCATGGTGGCCGAATTCCTGATTGGCCGGCACTCAAGGTCGAATACCGCAGGGGCCTATCAACGCCTGGCACCGGGCACGCCCTGGAAATGGGTGGGCCGCATGGGTGTATTAGCCGGTTTCCTCATCTTGAGCTATTATACCGTAGTAGCCGGATGGACATTGGAATTCATCTACGAAGCCGGCACAAACAGTTTTGCCGGAAAGAGTGCCGAGGGCTTTATCGCCTCGTTCGATAGCTTTGTAGCCAATCCTTGGCGACCACTTATTTGGCTGATTGTCTTCATGCTGATGACACATTATATCATAGTTAAAGGAGTAGAAAAAGGTATTGAGAAATCGGCAAAAATCATGATGCCAGCACTGTTTATCCTACTGATAATCCTTGCCATCTGCTCCATCTCACTTCCCGGCTCATCGGCAGGCATCAACTTCTTGTTCAAGCCCGATTTCAGCCAGTTGGATAGCAATGCATTCCTCAGTGCCATGGGACAAGCCTTCTTCTCGCTCAGTTTGGGTATGGGTTGTCTTTGCACCTATGCATCCTATTTCAAAAGCGATACACAACTGCCCAAAACCGCACTGAGCGTTGCTACTATCGACACGTTGGTAGCTATCTTGGCAGGTACAATCATCTTCCCTGCGGCCTTCTCGGTAGGCATCACCCCCGATGCCGGCCCAAGTCTGCTATTCATCACCCTGCCCAACGTATTCCAACAAGCCTTTGGCAACATCCCCGTTTTGGCCATCTTGTTGTCTGTCATGTTCTACATCCTATTGGCCGTAGCCGCACTTACCTCTACCATCTCGCTACACGAGGTAGTAACCGCCTACCTCCACGAAGAGTTCAAGATGTCGCGCAAGAAAGCGGCTTGGATTGTCACCGGATGCTGCACCGTCTTAGGCGTATTCTGTTCGCTATCCTTAGGCGTAGGCAAGGAATATACCCTGTTTGGCATGACGTTGTTCGACCTGTTCGACTACGTTACCGCCAAGTTGATGATGCCTATCGGCGGCTTCCTGATTGCCATCTTCACCGGCTGGTATCTCGACAAGAAGATTGTGTGGGATGAGATTACCAACCAAGGCAGTTTGAAACCCATCATCTACAAGACATTGATTTTCTTGCTGAAGTACTTCGCCCCGATAGCTATCTTGCTAATCTTCACCAACGAATTAGGTCTGCTTTAATCAGATAGCCAATGGCCAAGCATTTCCGCAACCGACACTTCCTAACCCCAAGCGAGCAACGAGGCACATTGCTCCTTGCCGGGTTGGTTTGTGTGGTAATGGTTGTGTTGTATCTGCTTGTCCCTCGAAGAGAGAGCAAGCCCCCATTAAGCGATGTACCCATCGATTCGTTGTTTGCCGATACCACAAATAGCAGGCAATACAAAGCGCGCACAAAGATGCGATACGATTCGGTTCGTTATCCCAAACGGCCCAAGCGTCAAACAACCGCCCGAAGAACACGCGACACGGTTTACCTGTTTCGCGACAGCTTCCCTCCACCGCAACCCAAATACGAACCCGGCACATTGGTAAACCTCAACACTACCGACACCACCGAGCTGAAGATGATACCCGGCATAGGTAGTGCCATTGCCCGCCTCATCGTGGGTTATCGCCAACAATTAGGGGGGTATAGCCACATTGAGCAACTGAAAGAGATAAACCTCGATGCCGAGAAGCTGAACGATTGGTTTGTGATAGACAGCGCACAGATTGATCCCATCAACATCAACCAGGCTGGTATCAACCGCTTGCGCACGCACCCCTACCTCAACTTCTACCAAGCGAAGGTTATCGTCGAACACCGGCGCAAGCATGGCAACATCCGTTCGCTGAAGCAACTATCCCTTTACGAAGAGTTCAGCGAGGAAGATTTGGCGCGCCTTACACCTTATATATGTTTTGAGTAAATCAGCCTTGAATAACGCCATCCTTGATGTGGATGGTACGGTCGGTAAGCGAAGCCAACGATTCGTCGTGGGTAACGATGACAAACGTCTGCCCCAACCTATCGCGCAAATCGAAGAAGAGTTGATGAAGTTCCTCCTTATTACGGGTATCGAGGCTTCCCGAAGGCTCGTCGGCCAACACCACCGCCGGACGGTTTATCAACGCACGGGCAACCGCTACACGCTGTTTTTCACCACCCGATAGTTGGTTAGGCTTGTGTTGCGCTCTATCCGACAACCCCAATAGTTGAAGCATCTCTTCGGCCAAGCGACGGGCATCGGCCATGCTCTTATTGGCTATCAAAGCAGGAATCATCACATTCTCCAAAGCCGTAAACTCTGGCAAGAGTTGATGAAACTGAAAAACAAAACCGATGCGACGATTACGAAAAGCAGCGAGGTCGCGTTGATTCAAGGTGCTTACATCGGTATCGTCGATAATCACTTGTCCCGAATCGGGAGCATCGAGTGTTCCCATAATTTGCAACAGGGTTGTCTTTCCGGCACCGCTGGGGCCTACAATGCTGACCACTTCGCCTTTGGCAATGGTTAAATCGATGCCTCGCAACACAGGCAAGGTGTCGAAACTCTTGGTGATATTGGTTAGTTTTATCATAGATGCTTAATTACATATTGCGCCAAATAGCAACCGAATACCGCAGGTAGGTAGCTGATGGTGCCGGTGGTGGATTTTTTGTTCTCTTCGTCGGTCAGGATAACGGCATTGGCATCGGCCTGCTCGGTGCTGAACACAACGGGTAACTTCCGTTTTATACCCATCTTCTGCAACCGCTTGCGCACGGCCTTGCTCAATCCGCAATGATAGGTACCCCAAATATCGGCATAGCGTATTTGCGTAACGTCGCTCTTGGCTCCTGCCCCCATGCTGGAAACAATCTTGATGCGGCGTTTCATGGATTCGGAAATCAAATGACACTTGGGCGAAAGGGTATCGATGGCATCGACCACAAAGTCGTAGTGGGCTGCATCGAGCAATTCGGGGATGGCCTCATCCTTGAGGAAGGTGGGCAGCACCGTGAGCGTCACTTCGGGATTGATGTCGCGAAAGCGCTTGGCCAGTACCTCTACCTTGCTATAACCGATGGTAGAGTGCAAGGCAGGCAGTTGACGGTTGATGTTAGTAGGTTGCACCACATCGGCATCTACCAGTGTCAGGTGTCCTATACCGGCACGGCAAAGCATCTCTGCGGCATAGGCTCCTACCCCTCCGACGCCCACCACCAAGACATGCGCCTTGGCCAGTCTGTCCATCTTCTCTTGCCCCATCAGCAGGGTTGTACGCTGTTTCCACTGCATAGTGCCTATTCTTTTTTGTCCTTATCACCAAACCAACGGCGCAATACATGATAGCGACTGGTCGTAGTAGAGTGCATACTGGGTTGAAACAACGATACGCTTTCCTGCGGATCACCATATTGGTCGGGATAGAGCAACATGATGCTGCTATGACTGAAGTTCTTGGAGAGTTGCATAGGCAATCGTTCGAACGATGGCTGGTAAGAGATGAAACCGCTACGGGCACTGACCACCACAAACAGGTGGTCGTAGTTCACCTTGTCGGCCAGTTCGGGCAAGTTGTCCCAACTATCCAAAAGGGCAAACTCGGCACGGATGCTTGGGTGTTTTTCCCTAACATATCCTTCTATATAGTTCGAGGTGGTTGAGTGGGTATGGAAATGTATCTTGCATCCCAACTGCTCCACAATACGGCAAAGGTGTTCCAGCCATTTATAGAATCCCACTTCGTACTCGGCTTTGACGGGCACAGCCACCACCACCCTACGCAACGTATTGGGCGGCATTACGCAACGCACCACCATTACCTCGTTACGGGTACCTTGTAGTACATTCTCCACAATCGAGCCGGAGAAAGTATCTACAATGTTTGCTTTGTGATGCAATCCCAATACCACCTCACCGGCATCATATTCCTTCATGGTGTGTACAATGCCCGATGCAACGTTTGTGCTGACACGACTAATCGTAATCATTTGCACATCGGCAGCAGCAGCAATCTTCTTAGCCTTCTCCAGATTCACCTTTCCTTGCATCAGTTGGCGTTGGCCTTGTTCATCGTCGAAGGCAACATTCAATCCTATCAAGCCATCCGGAATGCGTGGATTACGAATCATCATAGCCAGTTGTGTAAGCACATCCACCGTATCGGGATTGGAATAGGTAATCAGACATCGGCCGTGAGTAAGACCTTGGTTCTCTTCCAAATCGGCATCAGACATGGCTATGCCCCGTGCAGCATGCTCGGTGGCCAGCGAGCTGATGATACACGACATAAGTATCACCATTACCGTGCCGTTCAGCAGCACATCGTTCATCAGGTATTCGCCCGGAGCAATCTCTATTTGCGTACCTATCATCACCATAGCCAAAGCACCCGCAGCATGGGCATTGGTCAGTCCGAACATCATGCTTCGCGAGTATCGTTTCATACCGAAAAACTTCTGCATGATGAAGGCCGGTATCCACTTGGTAGCGGTAGCGGTAAGTATCATTATTAGGATAACCCACAACGACTCGGCACCCTTAAAGAGCACCTGGATATTGATAATCATTCCCACACCGATAAGGAAATAGGGGATGAACAACGCATTGCCCACAAACTCGATACGGTTCATCAAAGGAGATACTTTCGGTATCAGTCTGTTGAGCACCAAACCGGCTAAGAATGCACCTAACAATCCTTCCAAACCTGCCAACTCGGCAAGGGCGGCACTGAAGAATACCATTGCCAACACAAAGATGTATTGCATCACATTGTCGTTGTAGCGGCGGAAGAACTTGCGGCCGATATAAGGGAAACAGATGATTACGAACGCACCATAGAGCACGAATTTCAGCACGAAACCAATCCAGAACAGCGCTCCGTTCTCCTGTCCTCGTGCCCCCACAATACCCGCCAGAATAAGCAGGGCAGCAAAGGTAGCTATGGCCGTAGCCACGATGGAGTAAACCACGCTCTCGTGTTTTTCCACACCGAAACGTCCCACAATGGGATAGGAAACCAACGTATGCGATGAAAAGATACAGGCCAGCAACATGGAGGTCAGCAACGGGTAGTTCAGCACATACATGCCCACGCCCAGACCGATGACAAACGGCAAAATGAAAGTGAGCAGTCCGAACACCGCCCCACGCTTGCCGTAGCGGGCAAAGTTACCCATATCCATCTCCAAGCCGGCAAGGAACATGATGTAATAGATGCCCACTTTTCCGAAGAGTTCAAAGCTACTGTCGCGTTCAAGCAGATTGAAGCCATGCACACCTACCAAAAGGCCGGCCAGGATTAGCCCAATGACATGAGGAATGCGCAATTTGCTCAACAATAAAGGAGCAAAAAGGATGATGACCAACACCAAGAAGAATATCCAAGTGGGATCGGTAATCGGTAGTTTAAAGTTTAAGCCCAGCCAATCTATCATGTCAAAATAATGCAAGTCATGGTTATTGAGTGCAAAATAAAGAAAAAAAAACCATTTTTTGCCGATATTACAGCAAAATGTTATACATTTGCGCCCAATTTCTAACAAATAACAAAGTAAAATAGGTATGAAAGTAGCCATTGTAGGAGCAAGCGGAGCCGTAGGACAAGAATTCTTGCGAGTGCTCGATGAAAGAAATTTTCCGCTGGACGAGTTAGTATTGTTTGGTTCAAGCCGCAGTGCAGGTAAGAAATACACTTTCCGTGGTAAAGAAATCGAGGTGAAACTTTTGCAACACAATGACGACTTTAAAGATGTTGACATCGCCTTTACCTCCGCCGGTGGTGGCACATCCATCGAGTTTGCCGAAACCATTACCAAATACGGTGCCGTGATGATTGACAACTCAAGCGCCTTCCGCATGGACGCCGATGTACCCTTGGTAGTACCCGAAGTAAACCCCGAAGATGCATTGAACCGCCCTCGCGGCATCATTGCCAACCCTAACTGTACTACTATCCAAATGGTAGTGGCACTGAAGGCCATCGAACAACTCTCGCACATCAAAACCGTACACGTTTCTACTTATCAGGCAGCAAGCGGTGCCGGTGCGGCAGCCATGGCCGAGTTGTACGAGCAATATCGCCAAGTATTGGCCAACGAGCCTGTTACCGTAGAGAAGTTTGCCTATCAGTTGGCCTTCAACCTCATCCCACAAATCGACGTGTTTACCGACAACGGTTACACCAAGGAAGAGATGAAGATGTTCAACGAAACACGTAAAATCATGCACTCCGACATCAAGGTCAGTGCCACTTGCGTACGCGTACCGGCACTTCGTTCACACTCGGAAAGCATCTGGGTGGAAACCGAACGCCCCATCAGCATCGAAGAGGCTCGTGAAGCATTTGCCAACGGCGACGGCTTGGTATTGATGGACAACCCTGCCGAAAAGGAATACCCCATGCCTCTCTTCTTGGCTGGAAAGGATCCCGTATATGTGGGCCGCATCCGTAAGGATTTGACCAACGAAAACGGCCTTACCTTCTGGATTGTGGGCGACCAAATCAAGAAAGGCGCCGCTCTGAATGCTGTTCAAATTGCCGAATGGTTAATCAAGAACGGCAATGTAAAGTAAGCGTTTACAGATAGACAGAAACTTATAAATAGAGGCTGACTAAGAAGTCGTAGGACTGATTAGTTAGCCTTTTTATTGAACATACGTTTGTTAAAAAGTCATAAAAACACGACTTAATGTAATTTGCATTTGTCTATATGTAAAGTTTGCATTACATTTGCAGCGAACATTAAAAAACATGAGTATGAAATCTAATTATTTATTTCCAATTGTCTTTAGAAAGATTGGTTGGGGATTGTTTATTCCATTCCTTATATGGGGAGTAGGTTACTTAATTAGCGGTGGGACATTCATTGAAATTGCTGGTTCTAATACGTTAGCACTATTTGACGGCTTAACTGATACCAACATCTTTTCAATAGCAAAAAACGATTCTTGGACTGATGAAATCATTGTTGTTTTCCTAACGATTTCAATGTTATTCATTGGCTTCTCTAAAGAAAAAGACGAAGACGAATGTATAGCAAGCATCAGAATGAATGCTTTAATATGGGCTATTATGGTAAATAGCATATTATTAATAATCTGCACATTGGTTATATTCGGTACCCCTTATTTAAATTTTATGACCATATATATGTTCAGCCTTTTGTTTTTATTCATTACAAGATATTTCTGGACACTTTATCGTTTTAGACGAGATGCGGTTATATAGTAGTAAATTTAACAGAGATTATTATGACTAACAATATCCGCGTTGAGCGAGCCATTAAACGTATGACGCAACAACAATTGGCCGAATTAGTAAACGTAAGCCGTCAAACAATTAATGCCATTGAGCAAGGGAAATATGTGCCTTCTACTGTATTGGCATTGAAAATTTCAAAAGTATTTGGAAAAAGGTTGGATGACATTTTCCAATTAGAAGATGGCGACTAATTGTTTTTTATAAAATATTACTATATTTGCCCCGACCAACAATCATCAGCGATAGTCCTACCGAGGCTCTGACTATCTGCCGATTACATTAAGAGCCTTGCATTATTAACTCTTAAAAACTATGCTTATGAAAAGAGTATTGTCAATTTTTGCTATAGTAGCAGCATTGTTCATGGTATCTTGTGGAGGTTCTACTCCATCGGATGCTGCGGTCGAAGTTTACCAAATGATCATTGATGGCAAATACGATGCCGTAGCCGAAAACATGTACTACGAAAGCACCGACGCTGAAGAAGTTGAACAAAGCAAAGCTTTGATTGCATCTATGCTGAAAGAAAAAGCTGCCCCGCAATTCGAAAAGAAAGGTGGCATCAAGAACGTAGAAGCCTTGAGCGAAACCATTGCAGGAGATGGTCAATCGGCCGTTGTCGAGTTGAAGATTACTTATGGTGATGGTTCGGAAGAAACCGAAAAAGCTGAAATGAAGCTCGACGGTGGCGAATGGAAACCTGCCGTGGATAAGTAATTCCGTATAAACGATTCATTCAGGCGGTGTGCCATGTCGCACACCGCCTTTTTCATACACACGCCATGCACAGAAGCACCATAGCCATACTACTTTGTCTAACGTTATTAACAACAATAGGATGCAACGGCAATGCCCCTACTCCACGTAGCGACGTGGATAGCTTGCTTGTACACCTCGAAGAGGGCGACTTGGTTTTCCGTCGTGGCATCGGCTTTGTGGGACATGTTGTAACGATGGCCGATACGGAAGGGCGCTACTCGCATGTAGGTATCGTGGTATACAAGGATAGTGTCCCCTACATAGTGCATGCCGTGCCCCACGAGCACGACTTCGAAGGCGATTTCGACCGAGTGAAGTGCGAAGATGCACGTAGTTTTATCGGCAGATACACCGAATGTGTTGCGGGCATTTACCGTCCGCAAGTAAGCGATTCGTTGAAATCCATCGCCGCCAACCATGCCCTACGGCTTAGCGTAAAACAAGTACCCTTCGATCACGACTACAACCTCGACGACACCACCGCCCTCTATTGCACCGAACTCATCGAATACGTCTATGGTCTGGTGGGCCTCTCCATCAGCGAAGGCCGCCGCACGGACATCAACCTTCCCGGCATGACGGGACAATACATTATGCCCTCCGATTTGACGAAGTGTAGCAAGGTGGAGGAAATAATATTTTGATATGAAAAGCCCTATTTTATCAATAGGTAGTGTAAGTTGTCTTATACTGATATAGCGAGAAAATGCTCAAATAAATTTGGCATTCCGCTCAGCTTGCACTATCTTTACACCATCTTTAAAACTACAACTATGAACAGACTACTTATACTGGTTCTTGCCCTGTGCTGTACGTTGATTGCTTGCCAAGCGCAAACGGCCGAGCGCGTAGTGGTGGGGGCCGAACAAACCGACCGATACTTGCCGCTACTGGATGGTAAGCGGGTGGCCATCTTCTCCAACCACACCGGCATGGTGGGCGACAAGCATCTATTAGATGTGCTGATAGAGAACGGCGTGAACGTAACGGCCATCTTTTCGCCCGAACATGGTTTTCGCGGCAATGCTGATGCCGGTGAGCATGTGTCAAGTTCGGTGGACAAAAAGACGGGCGTGCCTATCTTGTCGCTATACGATGGCAAGGGGAACAAACCCAGCACGGCCTCGATGCAGAAATTCGACATCTTAGTCATGGACATACAGGATGTGGGGCTGCGCTTCTACACCTACTACATAACGATGTGCCGACTGATGGATGCGTGTGCCGAACAGGGACGGGAGGTGTTATTGCTCGACCGCCCCAACCCGAACGGACACTATGTGGACGGCCCCATCTTGGATATGAAATACAAATCGGGCGTGGGTTGGCTGCCCATCCCCGTGGTGCATGGCATGACATTGGGCGAGCTGGCACAGATGGTGAATGGCGAAGGATGGTTACCCGAAAAGCGACAATGCACGCTCACCATCATCCCCTGCCTGAACTACACGCATCAAACCTTTTACGAACTGCCCATTGCGCCCTCGCCCAACCTGCCCAACATGAAGGCCGTCTATCTATACCCCTCCATCTGCCTGTTCGAAGGCACACCCGTCAGCTTAGGCCGCGGCACCGACATGCCCTTCCAGGTATATGGACACCCCGCCATGAAGGGATACGACTTCAGCTTTACACCCCGAAGCAAGGCGGGTGCAAAGAATCCGCCGCAACAAAACAAGTTGTGTCATGGGGTAGATTTAAGAAACTTAAGCAACGAAGCGATTTGGACGAAAGGGTTGGATTTGACCTACGTAATCGATGCCTACCGCAACCTGAAGATGGGCGACAAATTCTTTACCTCGTTCTTCAATCTGCTGATTGGTACCGACAAAGTGAAGAAGATGATTATCGAAGGAAAGAGTGCCGAGGAGATTCGCGCCACCTGGCAAGAGGATGTGGAGAAGTTTAAGGAGCAACGAAAACCGTACTTGTTATATAACGATTAGCGGTTAGTGATTAGTGGTTAACTGTTTTAATTCAAAATTCATAATTCATAATTCAAATGACTACCGCTTGGATTGTACTTATCACCATTGCATGCTACTTTGCATTGCTATTCATCATATCGTGGATAACCGGTCGCAAGGCCGATAACGCCGGCTTCTTTACCGGCAACCGCAAGTCGTCGGTGTTCATGGCCACCTTTGCCATGATTGGTGCCGCCATATCGGGGGTAACGTTCATCTCGGTGCCCGGCTCGGTGGCCACCAACTGCTACTCGTACATGCAGATGACGCTCGGTTTCTTCGTTGGCTCCATCATCATTGCCTTGGTGCTGATTCCGATGTTCTACCGCATGAACCTGCTCAGCATTTACGGCTACTTGGAAAACCGCTTCGGCCTCTCTACCTATCGCACGGGGGCATGGTTCTTCTTCGTGTCGAAGATGTTGGGAGCATCGGTGCGCTTCTTCGTGGTGTGCGTGGTGTTGCAAAACTTAGTGTTCGATACCCTTGGCATTCCCTTTGCCCTGAACGTGGTGCTGACGGTGGCCCTTATCTGGCTATACTCCTTCCAAGGAGGGGTGAAGTCGCTCATCTGGACCGATTCGCTGAAAACCTTCTGCTTGATTGCCTCCATTGTTTGTTGCATCTTCGTCATTGCGGGCAACTTGCACTATAGCTTCGGCGAGATGACTACGGCCATAGCCGACCACCCCACCAGCCGCATCTTCTTCTTCGACGACCCTAACGACGGCCGTTACTTCTGGAAGCAGTTTACGGCCGGTGTGTTCATGATTATTGCCATGACGGGCCTTGACCAAGACCTGATGCAACGCACCTTGAGTTGCAAGAACTTCCGCGATTCGCAGAAGAACATGATAGTCAGTTCGTTTATTCAAATCTTCCTCATCGGATTGTTCCTATTGCTCGGCACGTTGCTCTACCTCTACCAAGAGGCCAACATGCCCGGTAGCCAAGTGGCCGGCGATGCCCTGTTCAGTGCCGTGGTGTGGAGCGAGGGGTTCCCTACGTTTGTGGGCATTGTCTTCATTATCGGACTGATAGCCGCCTCTTACTCGGCCGCCGGTAGTGCGCTGACGGCCCTCACCACCTCGTTCACGGTGGATATCCTGGAGGCCAACAAGCGACAAGACGAAGCCAAACTGACCAAAACACGCAAGAGGGTACACGTGGCCATGTCGGCACTGATGGTATTGGTTATCATCGCCTTCTACTACCTGAACAACGATAGTGCCATCAATGCGGTGTATAGCTTGGCTTCCTACACCTACGGCCCCATTCTGGGTATGTTCTTCTTCGGATTGGCATGCCGCAAGCCGGTGCGCGACAAGTGGGTACCCGTAGCTGCCATTGCCTCGCCCATCATCTGCTACATCCTTCAAAGCAATAGCGAGAAGTGGTTTGGCGGCTATCAAATCAGCTTCGAACTGCTCATTATCAATGGTGCCATTACGGCGTTGCTACTGAGCATGCTTCAATTGAGAATTAAAAATTAAAAGTTAAAAATTAAATGCGGACGCATCATGCTGCGTCCCTACAATCCTACTTACTACTTGACTACTCACTACTTGACTACTAAAGATATGATAGACTGCTTTATTCCCTTAGTTAACGAAGAAGATTTCAATGCAACTCGACACGAATTGGAGCAGTGTGCATTGGTGGGTCACATCTACCCCATCGGCATAGACAAACCGCAATCGTCGGACACCATGAGGCTGATTGGCGAAAAGACATCGGCCGAATATACGTTGCTCTACACCAAAGGAGGGCCGCTGAAGTTGGGGTTGTTTGCGTTGGAGCGCATGGTGCAACTGGCCGAAGATAGCCGGGCAGGCATGGTGTATGCCGACCACTACCAACTGAAGGAGGGTAAGCAACAAGCCGCACCGGTCATTGATTATCAAGCAGGGGCGTTGCGCGATGACTTCGACTTTGGTTCGGTGATGCTGTTCAGGACAAGCTCACTGAAAGCGGCCATAGGGCGAATGAAATGCGAGTATCAGTATGCCGGCCTATACGACCTGCGTTTGAAGCTTTCGCAAACGGAGAAGTTGGTACATATCAACGAATACCTCTACACGGAAATAGAAACGGATATGCGCAAAAGTGGGGAGAAGCAGTTCGACTATGTAGATCCGCGCAACCGTAGCCGACAGATAGAGATGGAGCAGGCTTGCACCGAACACTTGAAGGAGATTGGCGGCTACCTGGCACCAAGTTTTGCACCGATTGACTTCGAGCAAGAGGTGTTTGAATACGAAGCATCGGTCATCATACCGGTGCGCAATCGCATACGCACCATCCGCGATGCCATCCGCTCGGTGCTGATGCAACAATGCGACTTCAAGTTCAACCTAATCGTTATCGATAATCACTCTACCGACGGCACCACGGAAGCTATCGACGAGTTTAAGGCCGACGAGCGGTTGGTACACATCATACCCGAACGCAACGATTTGGGCATCGGCGGATGTTGGAATATGGGGGTGAATCATCCGAAGTGCGGCAAGTTTGCCGTGCAACTGGATAGCGACGACGTGTATAAGGACGAACATACACTATCCACCATGGTGAAGGCTTTCTACGAGCAACAATGCGGCATGGTGGTGGGCACCTACATGATGACCGACTTCGACATGAAGATGCTTCCGCCAGGCATCATCGACCACCGCGAGTGGACACCCGACAATGGGCGAAACAATGCCCTACGCATCAACGGATTAGGTGCACCACGAGCCTTCTACACACCGTTGTTGCGCCAGATGAAGGTGCCCAACACCAGCTATGGCGAAGATTATGCGCTTGGCTTGCGCTTTAGCCGTCATTACCAAATAGGACGTGTGTATGATGTGGTGTATCTATGTCGCCGATGGGAAGGCAACTCGGATGCAGCACTCGACATTGCCAAGACAAATGCCAAC
This sequence comes from Mediterranea massiliensis, assembly GCA_015060685.1. Classification (GTDB taxonomy): domain Bacteria; phylum Bacteroidota; class Bacteroidia; order Bacteroidales; family Bacteroidaceae; genus Bacteroides; species Bacteroides massiliensis_B. The sequence goes on from SUXZ01000006.1 coordinate 27,758, forward strand.
AACCTATATAAAGACCGCATCCGCACGTGGGAACTGGAGGCGCGTATCCAATTGAATAAAGAAAAACAGGCATGAAGGAGAAGGTAGCAAGATTATTGTCCGAACAATTGAGCGAATGGCCGCTTGCACAAACCAACTACCAAGCATTGGGCGCGGTTTGTGTGAAGGAGTTGCACGTAGGTGGCATTGCTTACAAGGTGCAATTCAACCCCGCACGCATCACCTCGTCGGGTGCAAAGACGGATGCACAATCCATCCAGGCACGCAAATGTTTCCTTTGTGCAAGCAACCGGCCTACCGAACAACGAGGCATCCCTTTCAAAGAGCATTACGAAGTATTGGTAAATCCCTACCCCATCTTCCCCAAACACCTTACGATACCCGATACCACTCACACCGAACAACGCATTGAAGGCAGGATACACGATATGCTTGAATTAGCACAAGCATTGCCCGAGTTTACTATTTTCTACAACGGCCCACGATGTGGGGCTTCGGCACCCGACCACATGCACTTTCAAGCCGGTAGCCGCGGATTTATGCCGATAGAGCATGATTGGAAAGCGCGAAAAGGCGAGAAGGTAGTGCAACAAGGCGACGCAACGCTTTGGCGCATGGACGATGCACCGCGCAACACATTGGTTATAGAATCGACTTGCATAGACGATGCTGAGCGGTTGTTCAATACGGTTTACCGAAGCCTGCCGACATCGGCGGCCGGCGATGAGCCGATGATGAACCTCCTGGCGATGTATGAGGAGGGTAGATGGATACTCTTCCTGCTACTAAGGCGGAAGCACCGCCCGTCATGCTATACGGCCGAGGGAGACGAACGGCTATTATGCAGCCCGGCATCGGTCGATTTGGGCGGCGTACTTATCCTGCCCATTGCCGAAGATTTTGAGAAAATCACCGATGAAATGGCGGAAAATATCGTTTCCGAGGTGTGTTTTAGCGCCAAAGAAGTTGCACAGATTTGCAAACGCATGCAAGAGCCGGAAGTAGCGGTGGGCATCCTCTCCGGAAAGGAAATAAAATTTTCCCTTAACGGAAAATATATTTCTCCTAAAGGGAAAATCTCCGGCAAGCAAACGGCCACCCTACAAGCGGGGAAGATTGCTTGGGAGGGCGACTTGTATAACGAACTGCTTTTTATCCCTACCAAACCGGAAGGTGTGTTCGAACTGGAAGAGGTGACAATCGGCATCCACTTCCATTGGGAGCGGAAGGAGAACCAACGTTTTCAAGGGGCATTGAAGCTGATTGTGGAGGAGGAGAAGCTAACGGCCGTGAACATCGTTGGGGTGGAAGATTACCTGACCAGCGTCATCTCGTCGGAGATGAGCGCAACGGCTTCGCCCGAATTGCTGAAGGCGCATGCGGTGATATCACGTAGTTGGCTTTTGGCGCAAATCAAGAAGAACAAGGCGTTGAAGGAAGAGGAGGCGGATTACACCACTTGCCACCAGACGGAAGAGGAGCTAATTCGTTGGTACGACCGCGAAGACCATACACTATACGATGTTTGTGCCGACGACCATTGCCAACGCTATCAAGGCATTACGCGAGCATCGACACAAGCCGTTAAGGAGGCCATCCAAGCCACCCTCGGCAAGGTGCTGATGCACGACGAAGGCATCTGCGACGCACGTTTCTCCAAATGTTGCGGAGGGGCTTTCGAGGAGTTTGCCTATTGTTGGGAAGAGAAGCATCTGCCCTACCTAAGCAAGCAACGCGATAGCAAGACAGAGACCTCCCTACCCGACCTGACCGTTGAAGCGGAAGCCGAGAAATGGATTAGAAGCAAGCCAACGGCCTTTTGCAACACTTCCGACAAACAAGTCTTGGGGCAGGTGCTGAACAACTACGACCAGGAGACAACCGACTTCTATCGTTGGGAGGTGAGCTATACGCAAAGCGAGTTGGCCGACCTCATCCGCCGACGCTCAGGCATTGACTTCGGAGAAATCATTGACTTGCAACCCCTTGCACGCGGCACAAGCGGACGACTTTGGAAGCTAAGAATCGTAGGTACCAAACGCTCGATGGTTATCGGAAAGGAGTTAGAAATAAGGCGAACACTATCCGAAACACACCTCTATAGTTCGGCTTTTGTGGTGGACAAACTCGGTACATCTACCGAACGCATTCCGCAGGGCTACCGAATAGTAGGCGCAGGATGGGGACACGGCGTAGGCCTTTGCCAGATTGGTGCCGCCGTAATGGGCGAGCAAGGCTATACCTACGATGAAATCCTGCTTCATTACTATCCGGGGGCCGAAATTAAAACCATCTATTAAAACAATACGTATGGAACGAATCAAACAACATCCACAAAAGGTTTCTCCATGGAAATGGATTCCTTCGCTATACTTTGCCGAGGGGCTGCCCTACGTGGCGGTTATCACCATCGCCGTGATTATGTATAAACGATTAGGGTTGAGCAACACGGAGATTGCCCTCTACACCTCGTGGCTATACCTGCCTTGGACAATCAAGCCGCTTTGGAGCCCCTTCATCGACCTGCTGAAAACCAAACGCTGGTGGATAGTGGCCATGCAAGCACTTATCGGTGCGGCGATGGCGGGCATTGCCTTCTTCTTACCTACTCATTTCTATATACAAGCCACCCTTGCATGCTTCTGGTTGATGGCTTTCAGTAGTGCCACGCACGACATCTCGGCCGACGGTTTCTACATGCTTGGCCTGAGCGAAGGCGAACAATCGTTCTTTGTAGGCATCCGAAACACCTTTTATCGCTTTGCCAATATCTTCGGACAAGGCATTTTGGTGATGATAGCCGGATGGATTGAAAAACGAAGCGGCGACATTCCGCTTGCCTGGAGTTTGGTATTTTACTTCATGGCCGGTTTGTTCATTGCGCTTACCCTTTACCATAGCTACATCTTGCCTCGCCCCATAAATGACACCAAGACAGAGGCCGCAAACGGCAAAGGTTTGTGGGAAAACTTCTTGAAAACATTCATTAGCTTCTTCAAGAAAAAGCATATCGGCTTGATGCTTTTCTTCTTACTCACCTACCGACTTGGCGAAGCACAATTGGTTAAGATTGCCTCACCCTTCTTGCTCGATACAAGCAGTGCCGGTGGATTGGGAATAAGCACTACATCGGTTGGTTTCATTTACGGCACAATCGGTGTAATTGGATTGTTATTTGGAGGTATTGTTAGCGGTATATTGGTGTCGCGTCATGGCTTTAAGCGTTGGTTGCTACCCATGGCATTGGCCATCAACCTGCCCGACTTGCTTTATGTATGGTTAGCTACGGCTATGCCAAGCCAAGAGTGGATTGTAGCCACTTGTGTAGCCATCGAACAATTCGGTTACGGCTTTGGCTTCACCGCCTACACGCTTTACCTTATATATATAGCCGACGGGCCGAACAAAACGGCTCACTATGCCATCGGCACAGGCCTGATGTCGTTGGGTATGATGCTACCGGGTATGCCGGCCGGATGGATACAAGAATTGATTGGCTACACCTGGTTCTTTGTATGGGTATGTGTGTGTACCATCCCCGGCATCATAGCTGCATGGATGATAAAGCGTATCCTACCCGAAGATTTTGGAAAATTAAATCATAAATCAACATGATACTGATAGCAGATAGTGGCTCCACCAAGACAGATTGGTGTGCCGTAGAGAATAACGAAGTGGTTTTGCAAGTGCAAACCAAGGGCATGAACCCCTACTTCCAAAGCGAAGAGGAGATTGTAAACGAGATAAACGAGCAGTTAGTTCCACTATTGCCCGACAAGCCATTAACGGCCATATACTTCTATGGTGCCGGTTGTGCATTCGATAAGATTACACTGATGCGTAATGCATTAGGAAGAAGCCTACGGGTGGAAGGAGAGATTGAGGTGAATAGTGATATGGTGGGCACCGCCCGCGCACTTTGTGGAAACGAAGCCGGCATAGCCTGCATCTTGGGCACCGGCTCGAACTCGTGCTACTACGACGGGAAAGAGATTGTGGAAAATGTATCGCCATTAGGCTTTATCCTTGGCGATGAAGGAGGTGGTGCCGTGCTTGGCAAGTTGTTTATAGGAAGTCTGCTGAAGAATCAACTTACAGAAGGATTGAAAGAAACGTTTTTAGACGAATACAAACTTACTCCAGCCGAGATTATCGATAGGGTATATCGCAAGCCATTCCCCAATCGTTTTTTGGCTACTTTCTCGCCATTCATAGCCAAGCATCTGGATGATGATAGCGTACAAGCATTGGTAAAAGAGGCTTTCGCCGCCTTTTTCCGCCGAAACGTGATGCAATACAAACAGGAGAGGTGTAAGGTACACTTCTGCGGTTCGATTGCCTATTATTATAGGGAATTGCTCTTGTCGGTGGCCGAAGAGTTGCATATCCGCGTAGGCAACATCGAGCATACGCCTATGCAAGGGTTAGTGGCCTATCACTCCAACACCTTGTCCAAAATGACGTCGAAAGTCAACGCCGAGTAGCCAAGGATATCGTTATAATCCTCTGTGCCGTAGGCGCACTCTTGCGGAACATAAATTATCCATCTTTCGCCTTCGCGCATCAGTTGCAGGGCAGTTGTCCATCCGACGATGACACTGGAGATGGAGAATTGTGTAGGTGAATCGAACTCGGTAGGTAGTTTCTGTGTGCCGTCAAGGATGCCTTGGTCGGTAGATTTATATCCTTCGAAGTTTCCATCGAACTTCACACCGGTTATGGTAGTGCCATAATAGAAGGTCTTTACGCCGGTGTCGTTGTACAAAGGTCGCTTTCCTTCGGGATTTGAAGATAGTTTTTTGCAATAGATGTAGTAGTCGTTCTTGTTGTTGCTAACCTTTGATACATAAACGGCAAACAACTTGTTCAAGGGCATGTTTTGCGCTTGTTCAACGGTAGCTACGTAATTATCGCCTGCCACTTGCTTCAACGAATCGACAAAGGCTTCGTTGCGAGCTCTCCAATTATCGTAAATGGTTGTTTCTTCCACTTCGTCGCATGCGAAGAAGGTGGTGATTGTGGCCAAGCAAATCAGTGTAAGTGTTGCAAATCTCTTCATTCGTTATATTGGTTTTAGGCGCCACCTCCATCCCTGTTGCATGAGAGACGGAGGTGAGCCATATTGCTGATTAAATCAATGTCTTAAGTAGGCTGGTGATGCTAACGCGGTCGGCAATGAGGTTCTTCAACTCGCTGATAGCCACACGTTCTTGTTGCATGGTGTCGCGGTTGCGAAGTGTTACCATATTGTCTTCCAACGATTGGTGGTCGATGGTGATACAATAAGGAGTACCGATAGCATCTTGACGACGATAGCGCTTGCCGATAGAGTCTTTCTCGTCGTATTGGCAATTGAAGTGGAACTTCAAGTCGTTGATGATTTCGCGTGCCTTTTCAGGAAGACCATCCTTCTTTACCAACGGCATTACGGCAAGCTTAACAGGAGCCAATGCTGCGGGCAACTTCAACACCACGCGTGTTTCGCCATTTTCCAGTTTTTCTTCCTGATATGATGCCGAAAGGATGCTGAGGAACATACGATCGACACCAATTGATGTTTCGATAACGTATGGTACGTAGCTTTCGTTCGTTTCGGGGTCGAAATACTTAATGTTCTTTCCGCTATACTTTTCGTGTTGCGAAAGGTCGAAGTTTGTACGGCTATGAATACCTTCTACCTCCTTGAAGCCGAATGGCATGAGGAATTCGATGTCGGTAGCTGCATTGGCATAGTGAGCCAACTTGTCGTGATCGTGGTAACGGTAGTGGTCGTCGCCGAAGCCAAGTGCCTTATGCCACTTCAAGCGGGTTTCTTTCCACTTGGCAAACCAGTCGAGTTCGGTGCCTGGCTTTACAAAGAATTGCATTTCCATTTGTTCGAACTCGCGCATACGGAAGATGAACTGACGAGCTACGATTTCATTACGGAAAGCCTTACCGATTTGTGCGATACCGAAAGGCACCTTCATGCGGCCGGTCTTTTGCACGTTCAGGTAGTTTACGAAGATACCTTGTGCGGTTTCGGGGCGGAGGTAAATCTTCATAGCGCCGTCGGCAGTTGAACCCATTTCGGTAGAGAACATGAGGTTGAATTGGCGTACTTCTGTCCAGTTGCGTGTACCGCTCAACGGACAAACGATTTCTTCGTCGAGGATGATTTGACGGAGTTCTTCCAAGTTATTATCATTCAAAGCCTTACTGAAACGTTCGTGAAGTGCGTCACGCTTTGCCTGATAATCCAATACGCGACCATTGGTTGCACGGAATTGTGCTTCGTCGAAGGCTTCGCCAAAACGCTTGGCTGCTTTAGCCACTTCCTTGTTGATTTTTTCATCGTACTTAGCCAATTGGTCTTCGATAAGCACGTCGGCGCGATAACGTTTCTTTGAATCGCGGTTGTCAATCAAGGGGTCGTTGAATGCATCTACGTGTCCGCTTGCCTTCCAGATAGTGGGGTGCATGAAGATGGCGCTATCAATGCCGACGATATTTTCGTTCAGCAGCACCATGCTTTGCCACCAGTATTGTTTGATGTTGTTTTTCAGTTCCACACCCATTTGGCCGTAGTCATATACGGCACCGAGTCCATCGTAAATCTCACTGCTTGGGAACACGAAACCATATTCCTTGCAATGCGACACGAGTTTCTTAAATACGTCTTCTTGAGCCATTTTGTTGTATTTTAGTTTTGATTATTACCTTATTTCATTAGAAAAACGGCACAAAGATAAGGATTTATCCGATTATTCTGCCTAACCTTACCTTGATTTATAGGATTTTTTACGAAGGAAAGGTTATTTTAAGGCTTCGTCAACACGCTTTTTCATGTTTAAGGCCTCAATATCGTCAGAATTAAGTTCTCCTTCCACCAAAACTTTAGCCAAAGAGATGTGTGGTTTCGACGAGTTATCCAAATTTGTCTGACACATATCAAGAAATTATTTGTACAATTTCTTGTTTAATCAAATATTTTAGTAACTTTGCAAAAAAATTATCACAATTATTTAGCCTATGAACCTCTTGGTTACCTTAATACTCACTTGCATACCACTATCCATTATGCTATGGCTTGCATTTGATTTTCTGAGGTTCAGCAAGCGCTACCAACGGCACAAAGGCAGAAAAAAGAAAATCGAATCTAAAATTTAATAAGATTCTTTTAAGGGAGCAGTCATTTCCAATAAGTAGGGGGATTCATACAACGACTGTTCCCTTTTTCTTTCCCTTCACCAATTTGTAAACATGTTTTGCATCAACGGTTTTTTACACCTATCGGCCACAACTATCTGCACAGAGGTTTGGCTAACCGAAAAAAAATATCTATATTTGTGGCAAATCTGCATAAAACCATGAGCGAAAACCCTGAAGAACTGAAAAACATTGACAATGAAGCCCCGGAAGGGCACTCTGAATACAAACCTGCCGACATCAAGGACGGGAAAGTGAAATACCAGTTGAGCGGCATGTATCAAAACTGGTTTTTGGATTACGCCTCGTACGTAATCCTTGAACGTGCCGTGCCGCACATCATGGACGGACTAAAGCCGGTGCAACGACGCATCCTGCACTCCATGCGCCGTATGGAGGACGGACGCTACAACAAGGTGGCCAACATCGTGGGACACACCATGCAATTCCACCCGCACGGCGATGCCAGTATCGGCGATGCGTTGGTGCAGTTGGGACAGAAAGAGATGCTCATCGATTGTCAAGGTAACTGGGGAAATATTCTGACGGGTGATAGTGCGGCCGCTCCGCGTTACATCGAGGCGCGACTCTCGAAGTTTGCCCTCGACGTGGTGTTCAATCCTAAAACCACCGAGTGGAAACTTTCGTACGACGGACGAAACAAAGAGCCAATCACCCTTCCCGTAAAGTTTCCGTTGCTACTGGCTCAGGGCGTAGAGGGTATCGCCGTGGGACTTTCATCGAAGATTCTTCCGCACAACTTCAACGAGCTTTGCGAGGCGGCCATTAGCTACCTGCACAACGAAGAGTTCAAGCTATATCCCGACTTCCTGACGGGTGGTAGCATCGACGTGTCGAAATACAACGACGGCGAACGCGGCGGCGTGGTGCGTGTACGTTCGAAAATAGAAAAGATTGACAACAAGACACTTGCCATTCGCGAAATACCCTACGGCAAAACCGTTGCAACCGTGTGCGACTCTATCGTGAAGGCCAGCGAGAAGGGCAAGATAAAAATCCGCAAAGTGGAAGACCTTACCTCGGGTAGCGTGGAGATTCTGGTGCATCTGGCACCGGGTGTATCGTCGGACAAGACAATCGACGCACTCTATGCCTTCACCGATTGCGAAGTAAGCATCTCTCCAAACTGTTGCGTGATAGACGACCAGAAACCTCACTTCCTCACCGTGAGCGACGTGCTACGCAAATCGGCCGACAACACCCTGGCACTACTCCGCCAAGAGCTTGAAATACGCAGAGGCGAGATACAGGAGGCACTGCACTTCGCCTCGCTCGAAAAGATATTCATCGAAGAGCGCATCTATAAGGACAAGGAATTTGAACAGGCCAAGACCATGGATGCCGCTTGCGAACACATCGACTACCGACTCACGCCCTACTATCCAAGCTTCATCCGCGAGGTGAGCAAGGAGGATATCCTACGACTGATGGAAATCAAGATGGCACGCATCCTGAAGTTCAACTCCGACAAGGCCGAAGAGGCCATCGCACGGATGAAGAAGGAAATCAAAGAGATAAACGGCCACCTGAAGAACATCGTTGAATACACCGTAGATTGGTTCCGGATGTTGCAAGAGAAATATGGCAAGGAATTTCCACGCCACACCGAGCTGCGCAACTTCGACACCATCGACTCTACCAAGGTAATCGAAGCCAACGAAAAGCTATACATCAACCGCGAAGAGGGCTTTATCGGTACAAGCTTGAAGAAAGACGAGTTTATTTGCAACTGCTCGAACATCGACGATGTCATCATCTTCTTCCGCGACGGACGATACATCATTACCGGCGTAGCCGAGAAAAAATTCGTTGGCAAGAATATCCTATACGCCAATATCTTCAAGAAGAACGATTCGCGCACCATCTACAACGTGGTGTACCGCAACGGAAAGAACGGATTCCACTACATCAAACGTTTCAACGTTACCTCCGTTGTACGCGACCGCGAATACGATGTTACACAAGGCGAACCCGACTCACGCATCACTTACTTCACCGCCAATCCGAACGGCGAAGCCGAAGTAATCAAAGTGACGCTGAAACCCAATCCGCGCATCCGACACATCATCTTCGAAGAAGACTTCAGCAACGTGCTCATCAAGGGACGCCAGGCAATGGGTAATATCTTGACAAAGAACCCTGTACACCGCATAACATTGAAGCAACGAGGTGGTTCTACACTGGGCGGACGACAAGTGTGGTTCGACAACGACATCCTCCGACTGAACTACGACGGACGAGGAGAATACCTGGGCGAATTCCACAACGACGACTTGATACTGGTGGTACTGAACAACGGCGACTTCTATACCACCAACTTCGACGTGAACAACCACTACGAAGACAACATACGCATCATCGAGAAGTTCAACCCCACCAAAGCCTGGACGGCCATCCTTCACGATGCCGACCAGCACAACTATCCGTACATCAAGCGTTTCTTCTTCGAAGCAAGCAACCGCAAACAAAACTACTTGGGCGAAAACAAGAACAACCGCCTATTGTTGCTCACCGACGAACCCTATCCACGCTTGGAGGTAGTGTTTGGCGGACACGACTCTTTCCGCGAACCGCTCATCATCGATGCCGAGGAGTTTGCACTCCTCAAAGGTTTCAAGGCGCGAGGCAAACGGCTCACCACCTTCGAACTCGACACCATCAACGAGCTTGAACCTACCCGCAAGCCACAACCCGTCGAGCCGCAAGAGGAGGAGGTAAAGACAGAACCCGAAAATCTTGATCCGGATGCCGGCAAAAGCGAGGGAGACATTATGGACGAGATGACCGGACAGATGAAACTTTTTTGATTAGGCACAACCCGATGAGAAAAATACTGTTTATAATCTGCCTATTGTGTACCTCTTTGCTACACGCACAACAAGAGAAGCAAGCCGATGTAGTGCGCGCTACACTCTACGGCGTAGGTTTCTCCAACATCCTGGACACCTACCTGTCGCCACAAGAGTACACCGGCATCGACTTCCGCATCTCGCGCGAAAGCATCCGAAAAAGTCGTTGGACAAACATTACCCAGCAGACGTTTTTCCAAAGCAACCTGAGCTATACACAAAACAGCGCAGAGAACAATAACACGCTATCGGTATTGGCCAATTGGAACTATGCGTTGCACTACCACTTCCCCATTACCGACAACTTCAAGCTGCTGGCCGGCGGATTACTTGACTTGAACGGTGGTTTTGTGTATAACATGCGAAACGGCAATAACCCCGCACAAGCACGCCTCTACGCCAACATCGGAGCGTCGGGTATGGCCCTTTGGAATGTGAAAATCAAGAACTACCCCATCGCCCTACGCTACCAGATAAATTTACCCTTAATGGGAGTTATGTTCATGCCCGAATACGGACAATCGTACTACGAGATTTTCAGTCTAGGCAATGCCGATGGCGTTGTCAACTTCACCTCTCTACATAACCAACCCGCCTTGCGACAGATGCTAACGGCCGACTTCCCCATCGGGAAGGCGCGTATGCGTTTTGCCTATGTGTGGGATGCCCAACAAGCTAAAGTAAACGACATAAAGGTACACAACTATTCGCACACCTTCATGATAGGGTTTGTGAAACACTTTAACATCGTAAAATAACGCACATGACCCGACACCTATATATATTTATCCTACTCTTTCTTCTAAGCGGTTGCATCCGAGAAGAGCAATACGACAACTCTCCGAAAGGCAATTTCGAAGCCTTATGGAAGATTATGGACGAAGGATATTGCTTCTTCGACTACAAGGAGATTGATTGGGATGCCGTCTATCGGAAATACCAACCCTTGATTACCGACGACATGAGCCAAAACGGACTGTTCGAGGTATTGGGAAACATGCTTGCCGAACTGAAGGACGGACACGTAAACCTCTACTCCACCTCGGACATGTCGCGCTATTGGAGTTGGCGCGAGGATTATCCGCGCAACTTCGACATCCTCACCATCGAAAACCGATACTTAGGAAATACCTACCGCATAGCCGGAGGTATGAAGTACACCATTCTTGAAGATAACATCGGGTACGTCTATTACGAGAGTTTCTCGGCAGGCGTGAGCGATAGCAACCTCGACGAAATGCTGGCCTACTTCGCACCGTGCAACGGCCTCATCTTTGATGTACGCGACAACGGTGGAGGCACACTGACCTTTGCCGAGCGCATTGCCGCACGCTTTACCAACGAGAAGATACATACGGGATATATCATGCACAAAACAGGTCCCGGACACAACGAGTTCTCACAACCCGAGCCACAATATATCGAGCCGTCCAACCGCATCCGTTGGCAAAAGCCGGTTGCCGTGTTGACCAACCGAAGCGTATATAGCGCCGCAAACGAGTTTGTCAATGCCATGCGATACATGCCCAATGCCATACTGATAGGCGACCATACCGGTGGTGGTGCCGGATTGCCCTTTACCTCCGAGCTACCCAACGGATGGGGAGTACGTTTCTCGGCAAGTCCGCATCTTGATGCAGAGAAGAAGCACATCGAATTCGGTATCGAACCGGATATCAAAGTAGATTTAACCACCCTCACATTGGATGACGACATCATTGAAGAAGCGCGAAAAACGCTAAAAAACATGCAATAAATTTGCAATCCCGAAAAAACTCATTATCTTTGCCACGCATTTAAGCGCACACAAGCGGGTGTGGCGTAATTGGCAGCCGCGCCAGACTTAGGATCTGGTGCCGAGAGGCGTGTAGGTTCGAGTCCTATCACCCGCACACAAATCACACAAAGCTAATCATATGATTAGCTTTTTTTGTATACCCTAACGACATGGCAACCCTATACAGATGGTTTAATTCCTTGATGCAACTACTCTTTCCACAACGATGTGTGGTTTGCAACGGCATGCTGACCGAAAACGAAAAGGTGTTGTGTCAGTCGTGCAACCTGAACCTACCCCGCACCAACCTCCACCTGGAAAAGGACAACGAAGTGGAGAAACTGCTTTGGGGAAAGATGAACATCGAACGCGCCACCTCCTATTTCTATTATACAAAAGGAAGCGACTACCGGCAATTGTTGCACCAACTGAAGTACGAAGGCAGAAGGGATATTGCGCAAAGCATGGGCTTCATGATGGGAGAAGAACTGGCAAGCGACGGTTTCTTCGACGGCATCGACCTTATCATCCCTATCCCACTACATCGCAAGAAGAAGCGGTTAAGAGGATACAACCAAAGCGAAGAGATAGGGAAAGGTATCAGCCGGGCAACGGGCATCCCGATGAAAACATCCTGCATCGAACGCCAACGTAACAGCACTTCGCAAACTAGCAAATCGGCTTACGAACGGTGGGAAAACGTATCGGGAATATTCGCGGTAGTTCATCCCGAACAACTTGAAAACCTGCACATCCTATTGCTTGACGACGTAATGACTACCGGAGCCACCATCACAGCCTGTGCCGATGCATTGAAATCGGTACCGGGCATCCGCATCAGCGTGCTTACCTTGGCTTTGGCGGGGAAATAACAGAAGATAGTAAGAATGTGGACAGTGTGGACAGTTGACAAACATTCACTTTACTTTCGCGCTCGGATGTGACCGTTTGGAAGTGCACTTTAGTGTAAATATTTATAACTATATACATATATAATAATATAAAATCGATGATTGATAATTCTTATTTATCGGGCGATTTATCGGATAGTGAAGCAAATGTTTGTCAACTGTCCACACTGTCCACATTTGCTTTTCTGATTTACCCTTAAGGGAAAAAAGAATTACCCTTAAGGGTGAATTTCAACCGTTAAGTAGCTGTGTATCTACGCAATACGCTCCGTACTGCCGCACAACACATTCCGCACATGCACCGATTGCATGCGGCAGAAACTACCCTTCCGACAAAGATTGCATGGGGAAATCAGCATTTTTCACTCTTTCCAATCCTTAAAAGGGTGCATCATGAGGTGAGAATTGTAGTAACGCACGTCTCCAGTGACCTCTTTTCCGATAAAAGAAGGCTTTTCGAAGGCCTCATCGACGGCAGATAATTCCACCTCCGCCATCAATAAACCGGCATTTTCGCCATGAAACTCGTCAATTTCGAAGATATGTTGTCCACTTCGCACCAAATAACGGGTTTTATCTATCACTCCTTCTACGCAAAGTTTCATCAGTTCGCGTGCTTCATCGAGCGGAATCTCTTTCTCCCACTCGTAGCGGCTGATGCCTTGTGCATCGGCAGCCCCTTTAATGGTAAGAAAGCCCTGCTCGTCGCGAATGCGCACACGCACCGTACGTCCACGAGCCGCACAGATATAGCCCTGCACAATGTGGCTATGTGCATAAGCTTCATGCTTGAACTCGCCCGTTACCAAGAACTTACGTTCAATCTCCTGAGGCATGATTACGTGTCAGATTGAGCTGAATACAATAAAAATCATGAAGAACAAAATGAGTACAAATACTCCGATGGAGACTAACACTTGCTTTGCCTTTTTCTCTTCTTTCGCACTATACGAGTGCTTTTTCTTATTCTTACCTTTTTTTCCCATAACAGTACTATATTTATAGGTTTAACAAGAACAAAGTAAAGAAGTTTTCGGCAATTATGCAAGCAGATGAAGTTTTTATCCTTCGTTTCCTGCAAATTCCATCAGATATGCCTTGATAAATCCGTCCAGCTTGCCATCCATCACACCATTCACATCGCTTGTTTGGTAGTTGGTGCGATGGTCTTTCACGCGGCGGTCGTCGAAAACGTAACTACGGATTTGCGAACCCCATTCAATCTTCTTCTTGCCGGCTTCTACCTTGGCTTGCTCGGCCATGCGGTGTTGCAACTCCTTGTCGTAGAGAATAGAACGCAGTTGGCGCATAGCATTTTCCCGGTTCTTGGGTTGGTCGCGTGTTTCGGTATTTTCAATCAGGATTTCTTCCTCTTCGCCGGTATAGGGGTCTTTGAATTGATAGCGCAAGCGCACACCCGACTCCACCTTGTTCACGTTCTGACCACCGGCACCGCTCGAACGGAAGGTATCCCAAGAAATGTTTGCCGGATTGATGTTCACCTCGATGGTATCATCTACCAACGGTGTAACGAACACCGATGCAAACGAGGTCATACGCTTGCCTTGTGCGTTATAGGGAGAGACGCGGACCAGTCGATGCACACCGTTTTCACCTTTCAGATAGCCATAAGCATAGCTGCCGGCAATTTCGATGGTACAGGTTTTGATACCGGCCTCATCGCCCTCTTGCAAGTTGGAGATAACAGCTTTATATCCGGCTTGCTCGGCATAGCGCAAGTACATACGCATCAGCATCGAAGCCCAGTCCTGGCTCTCCGTACCACCGGCACCAGAGTTTATCTTCAGCACGCAATCCATCTGGTCGGCCTCTTCGCGCAACATGTTCTTCAGTTCGAGCGCTTCGATAGCCTCAGCTGCCTTGGCATAAGCCTCCTCCACCTCGGCTTCGGTCACTAATTCATCCTTGAAGAAGTCGAAAGAGAGTTGCACCTCTTCGGCAAGTGTAGCCACTTCTTGATAGCCTTCTATCCATTGTTGCAAAGCTTTCACCTTCTTCATTTGCGCCTCGGCCGCCTTTTGGTCGTCCCAAAATCCGGGTGCTTGTGTGCGAAGTTGCTCTTCTTCCACTTGAATTTTCTTGCCTTCAATGTCAAGATAGCGGTTCAACGCCTGTGTGCGTTCTTTAATATCCTTCAGTTGTTCAAGGGTAATCATCGTTATGGGTTGCTTATGGTTACTTAATTATAAATTGCTTACGGGGTGCAAAGGTAAGAAAAAAGAGGTATATAAAAAAGAATCCCCCTTTGTAGAGGGGGATATTCTTTATTCTTGGTACATTGCATCTATCTGTTGCTTGTAGTTTACGTTCAATACCGAGCGTTTTATCTTCAACGTATTGGTCAGTTCGCCGCGTTGCATACTGAACGGCTCGGGCAATAGCGTGAAGCGTTTCACCTGCTCGTAGTGGGCGAATTGTTGTTGAAGCGTATCGATACGAGTGCGATACAATGTTTGTATTTTCTCGTCGGCCAAGAGTTGCTCCATGTTTTCATAGGCAATGCCCTGCTCCTTGGCATAGGCTTCGAGCACTTCGTAAGCCGGGATAATCAGTGCCGAGACAAACTTGCGTTGGTCGGCAATAATCGCAATCTGGTCAATGTATCGGTCGATGCCCAGCTTGGTCTCCAATGCTTGCGGAGAGATATACTTACCGTTGCTTGTCTTGAACAGGTCCTTGATACGTTCGGTCAGGTAGAGGTAATTGTCCTTGATGTATCCGGCATCGCCTGTATGGAACCATCCCTCTGCATCGATGGCCTTGGCCGTCTCCTCGGCCTTCTTGTAGTAGCCGGTAGTGATGGTCTTTCCACGCAACAGGATTTCATTGTTTTCGCCAATCTTCACCTGCAGGTCGGGCATAATCTTACCTACCGAGCCAAGTTCAAAGCTATCGTCGGGGAAACAAGATACAGTAGCACACGATTCGGTCAATCCATAGCCCACCTTCATGTTGATGCCTACGGCATGACAAAATTCGCAGATTTCATCGGGAACAGCAGCACCGGCTACGGGGAAGAATTTACCATTTTCCAAACCGATGGTTTTCTTCAAAAGGGCATAAACCGTCTTTTCATAGAACTTATACTTCAAGCGGATGCCTAAAGAGGGACGCTTGCCTGTACGCAAACAATCCACATTGTGTATCTTACCTACACGGATGGCATCGAGCATCAGACTACGCTTGAATCCCGATTCGGAAGCAATCTTTTCGTTCACACCGGCATACACCTTCTCCCAGAAACGGGGAACGCTACACATCAGTGTGGGGCGCACCTCCTTGATGGTAGAGGCAATCTCGGCCGGACGCAGATTCAGGCAGACAATGGTACCCTTGTGCAGGCAATAATAGCTCCATGCACGCTCGAAGACGTGAGTCAACGGCAGGAAACTCATGGACACATCTTCGTCGGTCATCGTTGTCAGACGAATATCGTGTATGCGGATAATCTCATGATAGTTGAAGTGATGCAACAACACGCCTTTCGGCTCGCCGGTAGTACCGCTTGTATAGAGGATATTGGCCAAATCGTCGTTCGAAGCGCGCGAGGTACGTTCTTCCACCACATCGTTATGCTTCAAGCCATCCCCCATCGCCAGGAATTCGTCGAAATAGATAGAGGTCGTATCGCGCTCGTTGCGTTGCACATCGTTATCGAAAATAATGATTTGTAGCAACGACGGACAAAGTCCCATGATGCTGAATGCAGCATCGTATTGAAACTGCTCGCCCACAAAGAGGAAGCGTATCTGTGCATCGTTCACAATGTATTGAGCCTGTGCCGGCGAGCTGGTTGCATAGAGCGGAATGGTTACAGCGCGATTGGCATGTGCAGCAAAATCCACATAGAAGCACTCAGGCTTGTTTTGCGAGAAGATACCAATGTTTTCCGTCTCTTCCACACCCAATGCCACCAACGCATTCGATGCCTTACGAACAATATCGGAGAAACTGTTCCAGCTGACAGGAATCCACGACGATGTCTTATAGTCGCGATACTTTATAGCTGTGCGTTCGCCATACTTTTCGGCCTGGCGATGAACCATAACTGCTAAATGATGAATTGTATTACTCATAGAAACAAGTATTTGGTTGCTGCAAAGATAATGGTTTCAAATGAAACTATCAGCTCTTTCTGCAAAAAAAGAGCAAGAAATCTGCATTTCCATGTTGTATATGTTAATGGAATGCCCTACTTTTGTCGAAATTTCATACAAAATGCAATGGATATGACGTACGACATCGCAACCCGCACCACGCAAGCAGTAGGCCTTTTAAAGGATTTAATCGGAATTGCTTCGGTCAGCCGCGAAGAGAAACAGGCGGCCGACCACCTGCAACACTACATCGAAGCGCAAGGAGTGAAAACCGAGCGTTCAGGCAACAACGTGTGGTGTCTCTCTCCCGATTTCGACACTTGCAAGCCTACCCTGCTACTTAACTCACACATCGACACGGTGAAGCCGGTGCAAGGATGGCAACGCAATCCCTTCTGCGCTACGCAAGAAGGCGACCGTTTGTATGGATTGGGCAGCAACGATGCCGGCGCAAGCGTAGTCAGCCTGCTACACGTATTCCTCGAGCTTTGCCAAACCAAGCAAAGCTACAACCTCATCTTCTTGGCTTCGTGCGAGGAAGAGGTTTCCGGCAAGGGAGGCATCGAAAGCGTACTTCCATTGCTTCCGCCCATCAGCGTAGCTTTGGTAGGCGAACCCACCGAGATGCATCCCGCCATTGCCGAGAAAGGATTGATGGTGCTGGACGCCACCGCCCACGGAAAGTCGGGACATGCCGCACGCAACGAAGGCGAAAACGCCATCTACAAAGCATTGGAAGACATCCGTTGGTTCAAGGAGTATCGTTTCGAAAAGGAATCTCCGCTATTAGGTCCTGTCAAGATGAGTGTAACCATTGTTAATGCCGGCACGCAACACAACGTAGTGCCCGACCGTTGCACATTTACCATCGATGTACGTAGCAACGAGTGCTATACCAACCAGGAAATCTTCGAGATAGTGAAGCAACACACTTCGAGCGAAGTCGTTGCGCGTTCGTTCCGCCTCAGCTCGTCGCACATCGACGCCAACCATCCGTTGGTAGAAAGGGCCATTGCATTGGGACGCACCCCCTTCGGCTCGCCCACATTAAGCGACCAGGCACTGATGTCTTTCCCTTCGCTTAAGATGGGGCCTGGCAAGAGCAGCCGCTCGCATACCGCCGACGAGCATATCCTCATCAGCGAAATAGAAGAGGCCATCAGCCTCTATTTATCGCTATTGGATGGATTAACGATTTAACCAGGGTTCGGGATTCAGCTTTTCCTTTTCCTTTCGCAATTGGAAGTGCAACACCGTGCGATTACCATCGGCACTGTTCGAGAAGACGGTGCCAAGTTCTTGTTTGGTAGCTACTTCATCGCCTTGCTTCACGCTTACCGACGAGAGGTTGCAATAAACGGAGATGTATGCGCCGTGGCGCACAAGGATATTGAACAGGCCGTTTAGCTTGAATACGGCAGCTACCTTTCCGTTAAAAATGGCGCGGGCGGATGCACCGGGCTGACCTTGGATGTCGATACCTTTATTATCGAGCTTCACGTTCTTCAATCCCTCTACCGCATACTGGCCATAATGACTG
Source organism: Mediterranea massiliensis (assembly GCA_015060685.1). Lineage (GTDB taxonomy): Bacteria > Bacteroidota > Bacteroidia > Bacteroidales > Bacteroidaceae > Bacteroides > Bacteroides massiliensis_B. The sequence goes on from SUXZ01000006.1 coordinate 46,162, forward strand.
ACGATGATGTAGGAGCCACTGATAGGCATAGGCAGTTTCCCGCGGTTGGATGCAAAGTCGGACGAGAGAGCTACATCGGCCTTGCTCATTGTATAGCCAGCTGTTGATTTCTTGGCGGTGCCAGCCGACTGCTTGCTACCCTTATTCGCCTTTGCCGCCTTGCGCGCTTCGGCTTCCGCCTCCTTGCGTGCGCGTTCAATCTCTTCGGCAATCAGTTTGTCGATGCGATTGTTCAGTTGGGTGGCTTGCTGACGCTTCTTCTTCAGCTCGTTCTGGATGTTGCGTTGTTTCTTCTGCAAGTTGGATACCAGTATGCGCTTCTCTTTCTCCTGCTTCTCCAACTTACCCTTCTCCTCTTCCCGTTGAGCCAGCAACGTCTGCTTAGCATCCTTTACCTGTTGTAGCTCCTGACGTTTGTTTTCGGCTTCTATCCGCTTCTTTTTCAGTTCTTCGCCTTGCATGCGCTGATAGGCGGCATACTCGCGTACATAGCGCAAACGGCGATAGGTTTGCGACAAGCCTTCGGCCGAGAAGATAAACATTAGTTTCTCTTCGATGGTGCGGTTCTTATATAGGTATTGCACCGAGGCAGCATATTTCTTCTTCTTGTCTTCCAAATCGCGCTCCAACGTTTTCAGTTCTCTGCTCACCGACAAGAGCTCTTTTTCCACCAAATCGACTTCGTTGGTCAGTTCGTCAATGTATCGCTTCCGCTCCTTAATTTGCCCGGTCAGCGTAGCAAGACCATTCAGCTGACTGCCCACATCCTTCTTGGTGGTAGTCAGTAGCGTCTCTTGCTCGGCAATCTGCTTCTGCAACGCACTTTGGCGCTCTTCCAACTCACGTATCAGCTTGTTGGATTGCGCCAGCAGAAACAGGGGGCAACAGATGAGTATTACAAGGAGCAACAATCGTCTCATAGGCTAAGCAACAGTTTCATGATTTCCTGGAGGGAGACTTGCGTATATCTATCCGAGAGCTGGGTGGGCGTAAGTTTGAACGGCTCTGTAGAGAAGTCGCTCAAGGTAATCTTCCCCTTCTCCAACGAGGGAATACCCAATTCGGTACCGGTCAGCGTCCGTCTGCCGTTGGGTTCTGCCGCCTTCTTCAGCATTTTCTCCATGTTGGCAAAGGTGGCCTCCTTAGGTAGCATACGACTTAGTTCGCTTTTGCTTGCACGCACATAGCGATGCCCCATGCGATCTACCAACAACACCTCGTTGGGAGTAACCTCTACCCGCGCCACTTCGCTACGCAAGATAGGCATAAGGAAAGAGAGCTGCATACGTTCGCCGGAAACAAGTTTCATCGTACCGTTTACGGTAAACATGGCACCCCCCTTGGAGGGAATAACCAGTTCGACCTTAGCCGACAAGCAATCGGAAGGCTTCTCCACCCCGACAATCTGCTTGGTACTTTTACACCCCTCCAACAGCAAGGCAAAGAGCAGTATAACAATCAGTTGAAATTTATTCCTGTACATATTTCTTCAGTTTGATTTTCTTTTTCAGTACATCGCTTTCATTGCCTAACTCCAAAGACTTCTGCCAATACTTGAGGGCCTCATCCGCCTCGCCGTTCATAAAGTAGATGTCGCCACAATGCTCCACCACCACATCGCTTTGGTTGCCCTCTTCCGCCTTCATCGCTTCGTCTATGTAGATACGCGCCTCGGCATAATTACCCTTCTCGAAAAGAATCCACGCATAAGTATCTAAATAGGTAGCATTATTCGGCTCGGCCTTTACCGTGCGGTAACTCATCTCTTCGGCTCTGTCCAACTCTTTTCGCTCCAACGAGAGGTAGTAGGCATAGTTGTTCAGCACCGGAATGTTGTCGGGATTATACTTCAATGCCTGTTCGTAGGCTTGGTATGCCTCTACGTTCTGCTGCTTTTGATGGAAGCAATCGCCCATTACCGAATAGATGTCCGAAGCCAGTTTCTTGTCGCTCCGCTCGTTGATGTAAGGAACGGCGCGCAAGGCAATAGCAAGCATATCGTCTGTTCTGTCGAACTGTGCATAGCTGATGGCAAGCAGGTAGTAATAGGTCAGATTTTCCGGCTCTGCCTCCACACCACCTTCACACAAGCCTATCAGTGCTTCGTAATCCTGGGTGGCGATGAATTGGTTCAGCAAGGTCATGCGAGCCGCCGAGTTGGTAGGATCGAGGTCGAGCACCAGGTTCAACACCGGCACCATCTTATCCGTCATCTTCTTATTGTAAAGATATTGGGCATACAGCAACGGAATTTGAGGGTCGTCGGGTTCTTGCTTCATGATGCGGTCGAACAGCGTAACGATACGTGTGCTATCGCGGTCGGTCGATTCGTTCTGCACCACCAACTGCCGCATAATACCCAATTTGGTGTTCGAATCCACCTTCTTGTTCAGTAGCAACGTATCCAGTTGTTGGTTGTACAAGTCGTCCTGATTGGTCTGCTTATAGTAATTGGCCATGGAATAGAGCGCCATGGCATTGTCCGACTCCTCGGCCAACACCTGTCTGTAAATCGCTGCTGCCTTGTCGTGCTCGTTGTTCTGCAGATGGATGTCGCCCAGCATTACTTGATAGCGCAACTCCTGTGGATACTCCTTTACCAATCCTTTCATCTCGTTCATTGCCTCCTTCTTATCGCCCTTCTGCATGTAGATATTTACCTTCTCCATAGTCAGTTGTTCGCTTTTTCCCAACCGTTTTTCCAGGCGGTCGAGGATGGCAATCACCTCGTCGTATTTAGCTGAACGGGTGTAGAGGTCGAGCAAGGTGTAAAGCGGATCAACCTTATCGGGAAATCGCTGTGTCATGCCTTGCAGAAAATCAATCGCCCTTTCCCGCTCGTTCAGTTGCAGATAGGTGGTACACAACGCATTGGCATACCAAAAGTTTTGAGGTTCGTAAGCACACGCCCTTTCCAATGCTTCCACCGCCTGCTTGGATTGTTTCAGGTAGAGATAGTATTGTGCGACTTCGTAAAGAGCTGCCGCGCCGTGAGGATTGATTTCCAGACAATGCTGAAGCATGGTAAACGAGTCGTCATACTGCTGTAGCTGCTTCAGGCGGATGGCTTCCAAATAGTAGTAGTCGTATCGGCGTTGCTGCTCCAACAATGTGGAAGAGATTTGTCTGCCTACCAACATCTCACTACTATTCATTACCGTTTTTATAGCCGATGCATTCTTTGCTACTTTGCCAACCGTCCCTACACACGAAGCGAAGCTGATGCAGATGCATAAGCATATACACGCCAATCCATATCGTCTAATTCGATTCATCAACACAATTTATTTTATAAACATGCACATCACACACCGGTATGACCAAATCCACCGGCTCCACGTTCGGTATCGTCGAGCACCTCAACCTGCTCCCAAGCCACCTGTTCGTGGCGTGCAATCACCATTTGTGCAATGCGCTCTCCGTCTTCAATAACAAAAGGTTCGGCAGATAGGTTTATCAATATTACGCATACCTCGCCACGATAGTCGGCATCGATTGTTCCGGGCGAATTAAGCACGGTTATACCCTTCTTAATGGCCAATCCGCTACGTGGACGCACCTGAGCCTCAAAGCCGATGGGCAACGCCATGTACAAGCCCGTAGGCACCAGACAACGCTGCATCGGAGCAAGCGTAATGGGTTGGTCGAGATTGGCGCGGAGGTCCATTCCTGCCGACTGGATAGTGGCATAAGCCGGAAGCTGATGCTTCGATTTATTGATGATTTGTACTTTCATAAGATGATTATTAATGATTTAATGGGCGAAAATACGCTTTTTATAGCAAATAAATGATACTTTTGCAGAAAAAACATCACATAAATGGTTGAATTAGTCTAAATTGCTTGGATATATGAATTGGCATACCCTTATTTCAGCAAAACGATTTGGTTTGGAAGAGTTCCACCAAGAGCGCCGCGAGAACCGTTCGGAGTTTCAACGCGACTACGACCGACTGATATTTTCGGCACCCTTCCGCCGCCTGCAGAACAAGACTCAAGTGTTTCCTTTACCCGGCAGCATCTTTGTACACAACCGATTGACGCATAGTCTTGAGGTATCGTGCGTTGGGCGTTCGTTGGGTAATGATGTAGCCAAGGAGCTGCTCATCCAACACCCCGAATTAAAGGATAGCTATATTGCAGAGATAGGCTCTATCGTCTCTTCGGCTTGCTTAGCTCACGATTTAGGCAATCCTCCCTTTGGTCATTCAGGCGAACGCGCCATCTCTACCTATTTCTCCGAGGGGAAGGGTGCTTCGCTCAAAGAGCAGCTCACTCCGGAGCAATGGGAAGATTTAACACACTTCGAAGGGAATGCCAATGCCTTCCGCTTGTTGACACACCAGTTCGAAGGTCGCCGTCCGGGAGGCTTCGTCATGACCTACTCCACCCTGGCCAGCATCGTAAAATACCCCTTTTCATCGAGTCTTGCCGGCAATAAATCGAAGTTTGGCTTCTTTGTAAGCGAAGAGGAGAGTTTCCGTAGGATAGCAGAAGAGCTGGGGATGAAGAAGATTTCCGACTCACCACTGCGCTATGCGCGCTATCCGTTAGTGTATTTGGTAGAGGCAGCCGATGATATCTGTTATCAGATGATGGACATTGAAGATGCACACAAGCTGAAGATTCTGACAACCGACGAGGTGAAGTCGTTGCTGCTTGCCTACTTCAGCGAAGAGCGGCAACAACATATCCAAGAAACACTGAACCGCGTGAGCGATGTAAACGAACAGATAGCCTACCTACGCTCGTCGGTCATCGGCCTGCTTATCGAAGAGTGTGTACGTGTGTTTGTTGCAAACGAAGAGGCTATCTTGAACGGATGCTTTGAAGGAACACTTATCAAGCAAATGAGCGAGCGGCCGGCTAACGCCTACAAGCATTGCGCCGAGGTTTCGCTGGAAAAGATTTACCGTTCGCGCGATGTGCTGGACATTGAACTGGCCGGTTTCCGCATCATCAGCACCCTGCTCGAACTGATGATAGATGCTGTCTGCTCACCCGAGAAAGCTTATTCGCAACTGCTCATCAACCGTGTGTCCAGTCAATACAAGATAAACGCACCCGACCTATTCGAGAAGATTCAAGCCGTATTGGACTACATTTCGGGCATGACGGATGTGTTTGCCCTCGACCTTTATCGCAAGATTAACGGCAATAGCTTGCCGGCGGTGTAAGAATATAGAGAAAAAGGTTAAACCTGAAGCATAAAAACATCAAACCTTTCTGGCCAAAAGGTTAAACCTAATGGGCAGAAAGGTTTAATGTTTTATAACCGGCAACAGCCTTTCGGCCATTATTATTCAGCTATCAATTGCTCTCGCGGCAGAAGAGTTTATGCTCCCCCGAATTGATTTTGAAAAAATTGGGTTCGCTCTCAATGAACGATTCGATGTGTCGCATGCGCTTCTCTTCGAGAATCTCGTCCACGGCAATCAAGATACCGGTCTCTTCCACATCGCCAAAACCGTAGTTGATGGCTGTACCAAACATGCGCATGGTGGGGCTTAAACTCATATAGGCATTTACCAACGGAGGGATATTGAAACCCAACTTGCGGATTTCCCCATTCAGAATCTTATAATTGTCCTTAAACGTTTCTTTACAGAATAGTTCTTCCAATTCGGCTTCAGGAGTATCCAAAACAAGCGGTTTCATCGGTGTAATCAGCTCGTCTTTGTCGGCAAAATGCTTGCGAAGGAAGTAAAGAATCATGTCGCGGCCTCGGCGAACATAGCTTGGATACATCGTTACCTTACCAAAGAAATACTTCACGTTTGGCATCACTACGGTCAACGCGCCAAGTCCGTCCCACAAGTTATCCAGCGCAAACAAGCCCTTTGCTCCTGCACGTGTGGATTGGTACTCCAACGTAACAAACGAGCGTCCCAACTCGATGGTGGTAGGAAGATACTCCTTCAGGAATTTTTCCGAGAAATGAAACATGTGAGAGGTTGCCAGGATAGGGGCACCCTTCTCGTCGAAACGTACGTCAGTACCTAATATATATCTGTATCCACCCAAAATCTCTTCGGCTTCGGGGTTCCAGACAATCAGTTGTTTGTAAGGATTCTCCATGGTATCGAACTCGTCGATATCCATCGAAAGACCTGTTCCTCCACCAGCAGCACGGAAAGCCACTTCGCGCAAGCGTCCGATTTCCCGCATGGTATTGGGAGAATCTTGCGCGGTAACAATGTATATCTCATTGTTACTTTTATTAGTCATGCGCAAACGCTTCTCTTCAGTTAGTTCTGCTTTAATAAGTTCTTTACTGACTGGTGCAATAATTTCCTCCATATATAGTATTTACAATTTATATACAACTTCCTTAACGTATTGGGCCCACTCGGTATGCGTTTTCGACTTGTCGAAAGTGCTCCAATGGATGGGTTTGCCAATGGTCACTTTGAATGTTTTTCCCCTATTCTTAAACATTTCGTCGGCCAGATAGAGCATGGCAATATTAAACTTGATACCCAATCGTTTACACCAATTGGCCAAGTTGTAGAAGAAGTCGGAATTGCGTCCTTCGAAGTGGATGGGCACCACAAGTCGCTGATGCTCGATGCTCTTCGTAATGAATGTTTTCTTCCACTCCAAATCGCGTATTCCGTCCTTTTGTCTTCTCGAACATAGTCCGGCAGGAAACATGATGATGTTATTGTCCGACGAAAAGCCGGCCTGTACCATCCTTGGGAAATCCTTAGCCTGCTTGCCCACTTTATTGATGGGGATGCACAACGGAGCCAGTCCGTGCAGATTCATCAGGAGGTCGTTGACAAGGTATTTCACTTTTCCGTCATAATGCTTTCCCAGGATGTATCCCAAAGCAAGTCCGTCTTGTCCGCCAAGGGGATGATTAGAGACAAATGTACAGAGTTCTTTGTCGGGCAGGTTCTCCAAGCCGACAATTTCCAGTTTCGTATCCAGATAGTCCAAGCAATGCTTGCAGAAATCGGCACCCTCTTTCGCTCCAGCCGTACGCATACAATCGTTTATTTCGTCCTGGTGTACGATTCGCTTCAGGTACGACACAACAAAACCCGGTATGTATTTGGCTTTGTCGGGCGCTTTTTCCTTGAGCACCTTTTCTACATCAATCAAGAAAATCGAATTCTCTGCCATTTTCATTAGATAAAAGATGTGCAAAAATAGTGTTTCTTTTTCAGAAACCATAATAAATGGTCAAAAAGAACACCCAAAAACCGTCAAAATAGGGATAAAATCTCTCTTTTGTTACTTTTCGGTAGTAACAATGACACAATTTATACGGTCACTTTTCGAAAACCCAACTAAACTTGCACTCGGTAAAAGCAATACATTTTCAACTAACTCAAAAAAAAGTAAATTATGAACAGTCTGATTTTTAGAAAGAATCTCATCAGCATTCAAGACGAGTTGCTCCGTTTTGCATTCAAGCTGACCGCCGATCATGAAGATGCCAACGACTTATTACAGGAAACATCGCTAAAGGCTCTTGACAACGAGGATAAATACACGCCCGACACCAACTTCAAGGGGTGGATTTATACCATTATGCGCAACATTTTCATCAACAACTACCGCCGGGTGGTACGCGAGCAGACTTTTGTGGACCAAACAGACAACCTCTACCACTTGAATCTGCCGCAAGACATGGCCTACGAAAGCACCGAACGTGCATACGACTTGAAGGAGATTCGTCGCATTGTCAACTCGCTGCCGAAAGAATACCGTATCCCCTTCAGCATGCATGTATCCGGATTCAAATACCGCGAAATTGCCGAAAAGCTGGATTTGCCGTTGGGCACCGTCAAGAGCCGTATCTTCTTCACTCGCCAGAAGTTACAGGAAGAGTTGAAGGATTTCCGTTAGACTTTCATACTCAAAAAACCACAAAACAACATATACTGTCTGATTGTTCGAAACAGAAAAGAGGGGACATTTCAATGCCCCCTCTTCAGTAAAAACAATGTGTTCTTTATTCCAATACAAACGAAACGGTGGAACGGATGTCGCTAGATGAAGAACCGATGTAAACCTTGAACTTGCCGGGCTCGGCCGTCCAGTCTTTTAGGGTTTCATCGTAGTACTTCAAATCGTCGGCGGTGATGGTGAACGAAACCGCTTTCTCTTCGCCAGGATTCAGTGCAACCTTTTGGAAACGTTTCAGCTCCTTGAGCGGACGAAGGACAGTGCACTTCTCGTCGCCGATATAAAGTTGTACGACTTCCTTACCGGCTACATCGCCAACGTTCTTCACGCTGATGGTAAGCTCTAACTGGCCGTCGAGTGTCATCTTCTTGGCCGATGCTACCGCCTTGCCATATTCAAAGGTAGTATAGCTCAATCCATGACCGAAGGCAAATTGCGTTACAATCTTCTTGCTATCGTACCAACGGTAGCCCACCAGGATGTCTTCCTTGTACTCTTGCTTGATGCCATCGCCCGGATAGCTCATCGAGTCGAACGAATGGGCGCCGCAATCGGTCAGCTTCACAGGGAAGGAGAAGGGCAGCTTACCACTTGGATTGACCTTTCCGCTCAGCACGTTAGCCAGGCTCTTGCCTCCCATTGAGCCTAAGTACCAGCCTTGTACGATGGATGGTACCTTCTCTACCCAAGGCATCTCTACGGCATTACCGCTTAAGAGTACCAACACCAGGTTCTTGTTTACGGCAAGCAGTTCCTCAATCAGCTGGTCTTGACCGAATGGCAATCCATACTCTTGGCGGTCGCCACCTTCGCAATCCTGCAAGTGGTTCTTGTTCAAACCGCCCACAAGGATAACGACATCGGCTTCCTTGGCCATCGCAACGGCCTCGGCACGGAGTTTATCGGATTCCTCTTGCGGAATTGCATCCTCCCTGCCATACATCGGTTGGCCGGCGGCATAGCCTTGAGCATACTTCACGCGGTTGCCATAGATGGCGCGCAAGCCGTCGAGCGGAGATACCATGTCCTTTACCTTCAGCTCGGAAGAGCCACCGCCTTCGTTCAAACGGCGCACGGCATTATCGCCCACCACGAGGATGTTCTGATAATCGGCCTTCAGCGGAAGCAATGCCGGTGCTTTCTTGGCTACCGGTGCGTTTTTCAGCAACACAATACCTTCGTTGCCAATGGCTTCTGCAGCAGCATAGTGTTCGTCAGTACAAAGCGAGCCGAAGGCTTTGTTGCGGTTCATGGATGTGCGGAATATCAGGCGAAGGATGCGGGCAGCCTTGTCGTTTACCACCGATTCGGGCACTTTTCCTTCCTGAATCATATTCAGATAGGCGTTGCCCAGGTAGTAGCTATCGTAGCCATTGCTATTGTCGGTACTCAAGCCGTCGGTGTAGGAGCCCATCTCCACTTCAAGACCGTTCAATGCCGCCTCCTTCGTATCGTGTGTACCGCCCCAATCGGACACTACCACGCCGTCGAATCCCCAATCCTTCTTCAGTATTTGATTCAGCATGCGGTCGTTATGACAAGCATGCTGACCGGCAATTTTGTTGTAAGCACCCATAATTGTCCACGAGCCACCCTCCACAATAGCCGCTTTGAAGGCCGGCAGATAGATTTCGTACAAGGCGCGGTCGCTGACAAGGACGTTGATGTGATTTCGCCAAGTCTCCTGATTGTTTACGGCATAGTGTTTTACGCAAGCAGCCACACCATTCTTCTGCAACTCTTGGATGTAGGGCACCACCATAACGCTGGCCAGATAGGGGTCTTCGCCCATATATTCGAAGTTGCGGCCGTTCAGCGGTGTACGATAGATGTTCACACCGGGGCCAAGCAGCACGTCTTTTTCACGATAGAGAGCTTCCTCTCCAATGGATTTTCCATATGCGGCCGACATTTCCGGATTCCAAGTAGCCGCCAATGCGGTCAATGCAGGGAAAGCCGTGATGCTATCGTTTGTCCAGCCAGCATGATTCCAATCGTTCCAGTTTATCTCCATGCGCACTCCGTGCGGGCCGTCGCTCCAATAGAGTTCGGGGATACCCAGACGGGGGACACCAGGACTACTGAACTTACTTTGTGCATAACTAAGGCGTACCTTCTCCTTCAAGGTCATTCGACTCAACGCATCTTGTACGCGAGCTTCTATCGGTTGGGTATCGTCTAAATAAACAGGTGTTTGCGCTACCATAGGAGTAGCCAGCAATGCCGCCGAGGCAATGGATAGGAGTGTCTTCTTCATAGTTTGATTATTGATAAGATTATTTGTGATGACAAAAATACAAAAAATACAATTTATATTACCGCAAAACAATATCAATTTTTCATTTTTCCTTAAGGGAAAATAAAATTTCTGTTAAGGGAAAATATTATGGATGCTTTCCACCGAACAGATTGCGTAGATGCACCGAACGCATTCGGTGGATGGACGGAACAAACTCGGTGCATAAGCGGTATTACCGCCCAAAATCACAAACTCCCCTCCTCCACCCCACAAAGGGGTGCTAAAGTAAAGAAAATAAGTTATTAACAGGGTGTTGAAAACTTATTGAAAACTTTTTTATAAAAATTTGTGGGGAATTGTGGGGAAATGTGTACCTTTACGGCGAATTGTATAAATTAAGGTGTAATGATACGTTTTTTAGGCAATATTGAAGCCAAAACCGACAACAAAGGAAGGGTGTTTATCCCGGCTACCTTCAGGAAGCAACTGATTGAGGCTTCCGAGGATCGGCTTGTGCTGCGCAAAGACGTATTCCAACGCTGCCTGGTACTTTATCCGGAGAGTGTTTGGTTTGCTACACAAAACCAACTTCGCCAACGACTGAACAAATGGAGTGCCCGCGAGCAGGCCATCTTCCGCCAGTTTGTGAGCGACGCCGAGATAATGGTGCCCGATGGCAATGGCCGCATCCTACTTCCCAAACGATACCTGCAGATGGCAGATATCAAAAGCGAGGTGCGCTTCATTGGCATGGACAATACCATCGAAATTTGGGCGAAAGAGGTAGCCGACCAACCATTTATGTCGCCCGAAGAATTTGGTGCAGCATTGGAAGAGGCCTTGTGCGACAAGGATAATGCCGAATAAACCCGCAAAAACGAAGAAAAGAATGAAGGAAGAGAGCACATACCACATCCCCGTGCTGCTGATGCCAAGCATCGACGGCATGAACATCCGCCCCGACGGCATTTATGCCGACATGACCTTTGGCGGTGGTGGCCATTCGCGCGAGATACTTTCGCGATTGGGCGATGGCGGACGCTTGTTAAGTTTCGACCAAGACGAAGATGCCGAACACAACATTGTGGACAATCCGCACTTTACGTTCGTCAGAAGCAACTTCCGATACTTGAAGAATTTTCTTCGTTATCACGGCATTGAGCAAGTAGATGGCATCTTGGCCGACTTGGGCGTTTCGTCGCACCACTTCGACGATAGCGAACGCGGCTTCTCGTTCAGAGGCGACGGCCCCTTGGACATGCGTATGAACAAGCGTGCCGGCATCACCGCCGCCGATGTAGTGAACAACTATAGCGAAGAGCGATTGGCCGACATTTTCTACCTATATGGCGAGCTAAAGAATAGCCGCAAAATAGCTTCGGTGCTTGCAAAAGCACGAGCCATACAACCCATCAACACCATCGGTGAATTCTTGGAAGTGATAAAACCGCTCTTCGGCCGCGAACGCGAGAAGAAAGAGTTGGCCAAAGTTTTCCAAGCACTTCGCATCGAAGTGAATCACGAAATGGAAGCGCTGAAAGAGATGCTTTGTGCAACCGCCGAAGTGCTTCGACCTGGCGGACGATTGGCCGTCATTACCTACCACTCGCTGGAAGACAGATTGGTGAAAAACATGATGAAAACGGGCAATGTGGAAGGCAAGATGGAGAAGGATTTCTTCGGCAATGTAGAAACGCCCTTCCGATTGGTGAACAACAAAGTGATAGTGCCCGACGAGGAAGAGATTGCCGCAAACCCACGCTCGCGTAGCGCCAAACTAAGAATTGCAGAAAAGAAGTAAACTGAGATATGACTACAGAAAAGAATAAAGAGAAAAAAACACGCGCCTCGTGGAAAAACATCATCGGAGGCGACATCCTGGCTACCGACTTCTTCCGTCGCCAAACCAAATTGGTGGTGCTCATCATGGTGCTGATTCTTTTCTATATCCACAACCGCTATGTATGTCAGCGTCAGATGATTGAAATAGACAAACTGAAGAAAGAGCTGGTGGACATCAAATACGATGCACTGACACGAAGCTCGGAACTGATGGAACTGAGCCGCCAATCGCGCATCGAAGAGTACATCAAGACACGCGATAGCAAGTTACAGACAGCAACCAATCCGCCTTACTTGATTAAAGATTAAAAGAAAAACTATGGCAATAAGCAAAAAAAACATAATGACACGCTACTTCTACATCGTACTCCTAATGGGTGTGATAGGAGTATGTATTGTAGGCAAAGCAGCCATCATCATGTTTGGCGAACGAGACTACTGGAAAGATGTAGCCAGCCGCTTCAAGAAAGAAGATGTTACACTCTACCCCAATAGAGGAAACATCCTATCGGGAGACGGCAAACTGCTTGCAAGTTCATTGCCCGAATACTACCTGTTCCTGGATTACAAGTACTACGACAACAACGAGAAGCGGCAAGCACGCGGACAACACCGACGCGACAGTGTTTTCAACTCGAAAGTGGACTCGCTTGCACGCGGACTGAACGAACTGTTTCCCGAATGGAGTGTTGCACAATACAAAACTCACTTGAAGAATGGACGCAACAGCCGCAGCTGGCAACACTATCCGCTCTTCCCCAACCGACGCAAGCGCATCACGCACACACAATATAAAGAGATACAACAATTGCCATTCTTGAACTTAGGAAAGCTTACAAGCGGTTTGCACGACGAGGATTTGAACCGACGCAAACGTCCATTCGGCTCATTGGGTATGCGTACCATCGGCGATGTGTATGCCGATACAGCATTGGGTGCAAAGAATGGCATCGAGCTGGCTTTCGACTCGTTGCTGAGAGGTAGAAACGGCATCTCGCACCGACAAAAGGTTATGAACCGCTACGTAAGTCTGACGGATGTTCCGCCGGTTGACGGATGCGACATTGTAACCACTATCGACGTGGATATGCAAGACATTGCCGAGAAAGCATTGGTGGACAAGCTCGAAGAGTTGAACGCTTTTGTGGGAGTAGCCGCCATCATGGAAGTAAAGACTGGCGAGATAAAGGCCATCGTAAATATGTCGAGAGGCAACGACGGAAAATACTACGAAATGCGCAACAACGCCATCAGCGACATGATGGAGCCAGGTTCAACCTTCAAGACGGCATCCATCATGGTAGCCTTGGAAGACGGACATATTACCCCCGAAACCGAAGTAGATACAAAGAATGGTCAGCTACGCATGTATGGAAGTAACATGAAGGATCACAACTGGCATCGTGGTGGCTATGGAGTTATTGATGTAACACGCATCCTTGAGGTTTCATCGAACGTTGGCGTTTCATACTTGATTGACAAATACTATAAGGATAATCCACAACGGTTTGTAGATGGATTGAAGCGGATGAGCATCGACCAACCGCTGAATCTGCAGATTCCCGGCGAGGGTAAACCCGACATCAAAGGACCGGAAGACCGCAAGAAGGTTGGCAGATACTTTGCCAAGACATCGTTGCCTTGGATGAGTATCGGCTACGAAACGCAAGTACCGCCGCTCAACATCCTTACCTTCTACAACGCTATTGCCAACGACGGCGTTATGGTGCGCCCCAAGTTAGTGAAAGCTGCCATGAAGGATGGTAAGATTGTAGAGGAATATCCTACCGAGATTATTAATCCAAAGATCTGTTCGGACAAAACATTAGAGCAAATTCAGGTGATTCTGGAAAAGGTTGTATCGCAAGGATTGGCCAAGCCGGCGGGTAGCAAGCAATTCCCCGTAGCAGGGAAAACAGGTACGGCACAAATTTCAAAAGGGGCCGAAGGATACAAGAGCGGACGAACAAACTACTTGGTAAGCTTCTGCGGATACTTCCCCGCCGACAATCCGAAGTATAGCTGCATCGTATCGATACAAAAGCCTGGACTTCCGGCTTCAGGCGGACAGATGGCCGGTAGTGTGTTCAGCAAAATCGCCGAACGGGTATATGCCAAGAACCTGCGTTTCGATATGCAACATGCCATCGATAGCACAAGCAACCCTATCCCCGACGTTAAATCGGGAGAAATGAAGGCGGCTATGTATGTGCTCGACGAACTGGATATCCCCGTACAAAAGGAGTTTCAAGAACCTCGCAGCAGTGAGCAATGGGGCAGTGCAAACGCTGCCGACGGACAATTAACACTAAACGGCGAACAAGAACATGCTACGGTAGTGCCCAATGTAGTAGGCATGGGCGCGAAAGATGCCGTCTTCTTGCTCGAAAAGAAGGGACTGAAAGTAAAAATAAATGGTATCGGGCGTGTCAGCAGGCAATCCATACCGGCAGGAAACACCATCCACCAAGGACAAACGGTGGTGCTGACCATGAAAAGAGAAGGATAATATATTATATATAATAAGGTATAGCTTATGAAATTAAATGAACTGCTAAAAGCCATCCAACCTATTCAGGTTATCGGCAACCAAGAAGTAGAGATTAAAGAGGTTAATATTGACTCTCGACAAGTGCGCGAGGGTGACCTTTTCATGGCTATGCGCGGCACACAAACCGACGGACATGCCTATATAGCATCGGCTATCGAAAAGGGTGCTGTTGCCGTGTTGTGCGAAGACCTACCCGAGCAACTGAACGATGGGGTAACCTACATCCAAGTAAAGGAGAGTGAAGATGCCGTAGGAAAATTGGCTACCGCTTTCTATGGAGACCCTACATCGAAAATGAAGTTAGTAGGTGTAACCGGAACAAATGGAAAGACCACCATTGCCACCTTATTATATAATACATTCCGCTACTTCGGATACAAGGTAGGATTGGTTTCTACCGTATGCAACTACATCGACGACGAAGCGGTACCTACCGAACACACTACCCCCGACCCCATTACATTGAACCGTCTGTTAGGAAAGATGGCAGATAGCGGATGCAAATATGCATTCATGGAGGTTAGCTCACACTCTATCGACCAAAAGCGAATCAGTGGATTGAAGTTCGCCGGAGGTATCTTTACCAACCTGACGCGCGACCACCTGGATTATCATAAAACCGTAGACAACTACTTGCGGGCCAAGAAGAAATTCTTCGACGATATGCCAAAAGATGCCTTCTGTTTGACAAACTTGGACGACAAGAACGGTATGGTAATGGTGCAAAACACCCGCGCCAAGGTATGCACTTACTCGCTACGCAGTTTGAGCGATTTCAAAGGCAAACTGCTCGAAAGCCACTTCGAAGGCATGATTCTTGAGTTCAACAATCGCGAATTGTCTGTTCAATTCATCGGTAAATTCAATGCTTCCAATCTGTTAGCCGTATTTGGAGCAGCTGTATTGTTAGGCAAGAAGGAAGAGGATGTACTTGTCGCTTTGAGCACACTGAAACCGGTATCGGGCCGTTTCGAAACCGTCCGCTCTCCTCAAGGATTTACCGCTATCGTGGATTATGCACACACACCCGATGCGCTTGTCAACGTACTGAACGCTATTCATGGTGTAGTTGAAGGCAAGGGACAAATCATTACCGTATGTGGTGCCGGAGGTAATCGCGACAAAGGTAAACGACCTTTGATGGCGAAAGAGGCAGCTAAGCTTAGCGATCGTGTTATCATTACAAGCGACAATCCACGCTTTGAAGAGCCGCAAGAGATTATCAACGATATGCTTGCCGGACTCGACAAAGAGGACATGCGGAAAACACTCAGCATCGTTGACCGACGAGAAGCCATCAAAACAGCTTGCATGCTTGCACAACCTGGCGATGTAATTTTAGTAGCAGGAAAAGGACACGAAAATTACCAAGACGTAAAGGGTGTGAAGCATCACTTTGATGATAAAGAGGTACTTAGTGAATTCATAATTATAAATTAATAATTAAAAATGCTATACGAACTATTTAAATGGCTTGATAAATTTGATGTACCCGGTGCCGGTGTATTTGGATATACCTCTTTCCGCGCACTGATGGCTATCATTTTAGCTTTGCTCATCTCCACTATTTGGGGTGACAGGTTCATCAACCTGCTGAAACGCAAACAGATTACAGAAACACAACGCGATGCAAAAACCGATCCGTTTGGTGTAAACAAAGTTGGTGTACCTAGTATGGGTGGTATAATTATCATCTTTGCTACGCTAATTCCCTGCCTGCTATTGGGTAAACTACACAACATCTACATGATTCTGATGCTGATTACAACCGTATGGCTGGGTTCGTTAGGATTTGCCGATGACTATATCAAGATATTTAAGAAGGATAAAGAGGGACTTCATGGCAAGTTCAAGATTATTGGTCAGGTGGGATTAGGATTGATTGTGGGCCTGACGCTATACCTGAGCCCACAAGTGGTTATCCGCGAGAATATTGAAGTACAAACACCAAACGGACAAACCGAAGTGGTGCATGCCGCCAAAGAGATTAAGGCAACGCAAACTACTATTCCATTCTTCAAAAGTAACAACCTTGACTATGCCGACATCGTTGGATTTATGGGCGAACATGCTCAGACGGCAGGTTGGGTGCTGTTTGTACTGGTGACCATCTTCGTAGTAACAGCAGTGAGTAATGGTGCAAACCTGAATGACGGGATGGATGGTATGGCAGCCGGCAATTCGGCCATCATCGGGTTGACCCTGGGTATATTGGCCTACGTATCGAGTCATATCAATTATGCGGGATACCTGAACATCATGTACATTCCCGGTTGCGAAGAATTGGTAATCTTTGCATGTGCCTTCATCGGTGCGCTGATAGGTTTCTTGTGGTACAATGCATATCCGGCACAGGTATTTATGGGCGATACGGGTAGCCTGACCATTGGCGGTATCATTGCCGTATTTGCCATCATCATCCACAAGGAGTTGCTGATACCTATTCTGTGTGGCGTATTCCTGGTAGAGAATCTTTCGGTAATAATGCAACGGGTGTACTACAAAATGGGTAAGCGAAAAGGAGTGAAGCAACGCGTCTTTAAACGTGCACCTATTCACGACCATTTCCGCACTTCGATGAGCATTGTCGAAGAGGGATGTTCGGTGGTATTTACCAAACCCGATAAATTGTTCCATGAATCAAAGATTACCGTCCGTTTTTGGATTGTAACCATCATTCTGGCGGCAATAACCATTATAACATTGAAAATAAGATAATATGAAGATAGCAGTATTGGGTGCCGGTGAGAGCGGCGCAGGAGCAGCAGTTTTAGCTAAAGTAAAAGGGATGGAGGTGTTTGTATCAGACATGTCGGCCATCAAGGATAACTATAAAGAGTTACTGGAGAGTTACAATATAGCTTGGGAAGAAGGCAAACATACCGAATCGCTGATATTGGATGCAGATGAGGTAATCAAAAGTCCTGGCATACCCAATGAAGCACCTTTGGTGCAGAAACTGATGGCACAGGGAACACCCATCATCTCGGAAATCGAGTTTGCCGGACGATATACCGACGCCAAGATGATTTGCATTACCGGATCGAACGGTAAGACTACCACCACCTCACTCATCTACCACATCTTCAAGAGTGCCGGACTGAACGTGGGATTGGCCGGAAACATCGGAAAGAGCCTTGCGCTGCAGGTGGCCACCGAAAAGCACGATTACTACGTCATCGAACTCAGCTCGTTCCAACTGGACAATATGTACGATTTCCGCGCAAACATTGCCATCCTGATGAACATCACGCCCGACCACCTGGACCGCTACGACCACAGCATGCAGAACTATGTGGATGCCAAATTCCGCATCGTGCAGAACCAGACGGAAGAGGACGCCTTTATCTTCTGGAACGACGACCCCATTATCCAACGCGAATTGGAACGTTATGGCTTGAAAGCCAAACTTTATCCGTTTGCCGAAATGAAGGGGAAAGGGGCTATCGCCTATGTAGAGGATGGCGAGATAGCGATTCAGGAGCCCATTGCATTCAACATGGAACAAGAAGCATTGGCGTTGCACGGCACACACAACCTGTACAACTCGCTTGCAGCAGGCATCTCGGCCAATGTTGCCGGAATACGGAAGGAAGAGATTCGCAAAGCATTGAGCAACTTCAAAGGCGTGGAGCATCGACTGGAAAAGGTGTGCGACGTTCGAGGCGTACACTTCATCAACGACTCGAAGGCAACAAACGTCAACTCATGTTGGTATGCCTTGCAAAGCATGACCACCAAAACCGTACTGATTCTTGGCGGAAAAGACAAAGGCAACGACTATAGCGAGATAGCCGACCTGGTAAGACAAAAATGCTCGGCACTGGTATATCTGGGTGTGGACAACAAAAAGCTGCACGATTTCTTCGACGGATTCGGATTGCCCGTAGCCGATGTACAAAGCGGCATGAAAGAGGCCGTAGAAGCCGCCTACAGATTGGCCCGAAGCGGAGAAACTGTGTTGCTGAGTCCTTGCTGCGCCTCGTTCGACCTCTTCAAAAGCTACGAAGACCGGGGCGAACAGTTCAAGCGCTACGTCAGGGAACTTTAACTTTTAATTTTTAATTTTTAATTTAAAAAGTGGATTTACTGAAAAACATATTCAAAGGCGACAAGGTAATCTGGATCATATTCTTGATGCTATGCCTCATCTCCATCATAGAGGTGTTCAGCGCATCAAGCACACTGACCTACCAAAGCGGAGACCACTGGGGACCCATTACCCGCCACCTGATGTTCCTCGCAGTGGGAACAATAGGCATATGCCTCATTCACAACCTACCCTACCAATGGTTCTCGCTGATTGGCATGTTGCTGCTACCCATATCCGTCGTCATGCTGATTGCGGTAATGTTTATGGGCAGAATCAACAATGCTGCGCGGTGGATTGAGTTTGCCGGCATCCAATTCCAGCCAAGCGAATTTGCCAAGATGGCAGTTATAATTGTCACTGCATTCATACTAAGCAAAGGGCGGACAGAAGATGGGGCCAATCCCAAAGCCTTCAAGCACATACTTATTATCGCAGGAGTGATTTGCGGCATCATCCTTCCCGAAAACTTCTCTACTGCCTTCCTGCTGTTTGGAGTGGTCGTACTGATGATGTACATCGGCCATGTAAAGATTATGCAACTGGCAAAACTGATTGGCAGCCTGGTGGCCATAGGAATTGTAGGGCTTGCCTTCCTCATAGTGACCAAGGATGTGGATATTCCTTTCTTCCACCGCTTTGATACTTGGCGTGCACGTATCGAAAAGTTTGTCGATAACAAAGAGGTGGCCGCCGCAGATTTCGATACCGACAAGGATGGACAAGTAGCACATGCCCGCATTGCCGTAGCAACGAGCCACATAATAGGAAAAGGACCAGGAAACTCCGTTCAACGCGACTTCCTCAGCCAGGCATTCTCCGACTTTATCTTTGCCATCGTCATCGAAGAATTAGGCTTGCTTGGCGGAGCATTTGTCGTATTCCTGTACATCTGCCTGCTCATCCGGGTGGGACGCATCGCCAAACGGTGCAACCGCAGTTTCCCAGCCTTCTTAGTCATCGGAATAGGGCTACTGTTAGTCACACAAGCCATTTTCAACATGATGGTAGCCGTGGGATTGGCACCTGTAACCGGACAGCCTCTACCGCTAATCAGCCGTGGTGGAACATCTACCATCATCAACTGTGTTTATATCGGCATGCTGCTCAGCGTAAGCCGCTACACCGCCTCGATAGAAGAAGAGGCTTTAAGGCAACAGGCAGAAACTGCTCCCGAAAAATCGGCTGCGGTACTGTTGGCCGAAGCTGTATTGGCCGAGAGCCAGGCACAAAGCGCAGAAGAACCCACCTCGCGAGTGTTGAACAACGATAGCAAATTTGAATAAAACGATATTAGCATATAACAATGAAAGAGACAAGAGTGATAGTTAGCGGCGGCGGAACAGGCGGACATATCTTTCCCGCCATCAGCATTGCCAATGCCATTCGTCAGCAACGGCCGGATGCCAAGATTCTGTTTGTCGGTGCCGAAGGACGCATGGAGATGCAACGCGTTCCCGATGCAGGCTATGAAATCATCGGTTTGCCCGTTGCCGGTTTCGACCGCAAACGCCTATGGCGCAACGTGGGTGTGATTATAAAGCTGCTTCGCAGTCAGTGGAAGGCACGCAAAATCATCAAGCAGTTCAAGCCGCAAGTGGCAGTGGGAGTAGGTGGCTATGCCAGCGGCCCCACACTGAAAACGGCTGCCATGATGAAGATACCTACACTTATCCAGGAACAGAACTCCTATGCCGGAGTCACCAACAAGCTGTTGGCGAAAAATGCGCATAAGATATGTGTGGCCTACGAAGGCATGGAGCGTTTCTTTCCGAAGGAAAAGATTATCCTGACCGGTAATCCCGTGCGCCAGACATTGCTCTCGCAAAAGGTAAGTCGCGAAGAAGCCGCCAACCACTTCGGTCTGGATGCCCAACGCAAAACTATCCTGATTATCGGAGGCAGTTTGGGAGCCCGCACATTGAACGAAACAATGATTGCCGGTTTGGATTTGATAAAGCAACACCCCGAAATTCAATTCATCTGGCAAGTCGGAAAGGTTTATATCGAACAAGTCAAGACAACGTTGGCCGAATATAGCGGCAAGCCTGTATGCAACCAGCATGTAGAGGGATTGCCCAACCTTTATGTAAACGACTTCATCAAAAGCATGGAATATGCCTATGCCGCTTCCGACCTCGTCGTGTCACGAGCCGGAGCAGGCAGTATCTCGGAATTCTGTCTGCTTGGCAAGCCGGTAATACTTGTCCCATCACCCAATGTAGCAGAAGACCACCAGACTCAAAACGCCTTGGCTTTGGTAAACCGCAATGCTGCATTGTATGTAAAAGACAGTGAAGCCAATCAGCAATTGATGAAGCTGGCCATTGAAACAGTCCGCGATGATGACAAGTTAAAGGAACTGGGAAAGAACATCCTCGATATGGCATTACCGAATTCTGCAGAAATCATCGCAAGCGAAGTGTTGCGCCTTGCCGATGGGGAGATGTAAATTAAGCATAAAAGAACTGAATATGGAAATAGAAGAGATTAAATCAGTATATTTTGTTGGTGCCGGTGGTATTGGCATGAGCGCCTTGATACGCTACTTCCTATCACAAGGGAAAATTGTAGCCGGATACGACCGTACTCCAACACCACTGACCGCCCGACTGATTGAAGAAGGCGCAAAGATACACTACGAAGACGATGTGAATCAGATTCCTGCCTGCTGCAAGCAACCGGGAAGTACATTAATCGTATATACACCTGCCATACCCGACGACCATGCGGAACTTACCTATTTCCGCGAACGGAACTTCTGCATCCAGAAGCGAGCACAAGTATTAGGCATCATTACACGCAGCAGCAAAGGACTATGCGTTGCAGGTACACACGGAAAGACTACCACCAGTACCATGGCTGCCCACTTGCTGAACCATTCGGAGGTGAAGTGCACGGCTTTCTTAGGCGGTATCAGCAAGAACTACGGAACCAATCTGCTACTGTCCGACATCAGTCCTTACACCGTTATCGAAGCCGACGAGTTCGACCGTTCATTCCATCACCTGACACCCTGGATCAGTGTAATCACCAGTACAGACCCCGACCATTTGGATATCTACGGAACCAAAGAGGCGTATCTTGATAGCTTCAGGCACTACACCTCCCTGATTCAACCGGGCGGAGCACTGATTATCCATACAGGATTGGAGATGCAACCCGATGTACAACCCGGTGTGAACATCTACACATATAGCCGACACGAGGGAGACTTCCATGCCGAGAACATCTGCATTGGAGATGGCGAGATTATTTTCGATTTTGTGGCTCCCGACACGCGGATTGACAACATCCAGCTTGGCGTTCCCGTCAGTGTGAACATCGACAACGGCATTGCAGCCATGGCTATGGCACACCTGGCCGGTGCTACAAACGAAGAGATTGCCGAAGCCATGCAAAGCTTCAGAGGAGTGGATCGTCGGTTCGACTTCCGACTGAAGACCGCTCAGTATGCGCTATTGAGCGATTATGCGCACCATCCGGCCGAGATTATGCAAAGCCTGCGCTCTATGCGCCAACTTTACAAGGACAGGAAACTTACCGCCATCTTCCAGCCTCACCTCTATACGCGCACCCGCGATTTCTACCGTGAATTTGCCGAAAGCCTATCGCTGGCCGACGAGGTGATACTTACGGAGATATATCCCGCCCGCGAGCTACCTATTGAAGGTGTAAGCAGCCAACTGATTTACGACAATCTGCAGCCCCATGTAGAGAAGAGCCTGTGCCAGAAAGAAGAGGTTGCCGCATTGTTGCAACGCAAGCAGACAGAGGTTGTCATTGTGCTGGGTGCCGGAGATTTGGACAGCTACATGCCTTTGTTCGAACGAATCATTAAAGAGAATCACCTGAAACACTAACCCGTGCCTATGTTGAAACGAATACTACTTACCACCCTGCTACTGACCATATCGGCCTATCTTGTCATAGCCATCACGGCTTTCAACCGGAAGCCGGCGGGCACTCATTGTCAGGGCGTAGAGCTGATTATCAGCGACAGCCTTCATGCCGATTTCATCACCAAGAGCGAAGTGCTTAAGATGCTGGACAAGCAACAACTTAATCCCATCGGAGAGCCGCTTGCCGCCATCAGTACAGATACCTTGGAGAAGACGCTGGGCGAGCATCCGCTGATTGAAAAGATTGAGTGCTATAAAACGCCCAACGGCAACATCTGTGTGGAGGTAAGCCAACGCATCCCCATCCTGCGCATCTTCAGCAACGACGGAAGCAGTTACTACATAGACAATAAAGGCATACCTATGCCGCAAAGCATCAAATGCAACGCCCATCTTCCGGTGGCCACCGGCAGCATCAGGAAGAGTTTTGCCATGGGCCAGCTGTATGCTTTCGCCCAATTCCTGCAAGAAGACCGCTTTTGGAATGCACAGATAGAGCAAATACATGTGCTGGACGACCAGACCGTTGAATTGGTGCCCCGGGTAGGCAGCCACACCATCTACTTAGGCAAGCTCACCAAGGTGGAAAGCAAGCTAGAGAGGGTGAGACAATTCTATAAAAAAGCACTGAACCAAGTAGGCTGGAACAAGTATTCGCGCATCAACGTAGAGTTTGGAAACCAGATTATTTGCACCAAAAAAGAGAGATAACCAAATCACTAAATCACTAACTCACTAACTATATGCCAACAAGAGACTTCATTGCCGCTATCGAACTGAGTTCCTCCAAAATTGCCGGTATCGCAGGCAAAAGGAACTATGACGGCTCTTTGCAGGTGCATGCCTATGCACAGGCAACAGCCGAGACCTTTATCCGCAAAGGATTGATTTTCAATGTAGATATTGCAGCCAGTGCGCTGACAGACATCATCAACAGACTACAAAACCAATTAGGGAGCAAGATTGCCCGCGTGTATGTCAGCGTAGGCGGCCAATCGTTTCACTCCGTAAAGAACAGTATCAGCCGTACGTTGGACGAGGAGAATAAGATTTCCTGGGAGCTCATCGACGAACTATACCAAGAGAACCTTAGTATGGCTACAGCCGATATGAACATCCTGAAAGTGGTTCCACAAGAGTACATTGCCGACAATCATCCCGAAGTCAATCCCGTAGGCATCGTCGCCCAGAATCTGACCGCGCAATACCTGAACATTGTTGCACGAAACATACTGAAGAACAACCTTGAACGAAGCTTCGAGCAGGCAGGCATCGAACGGGCCGGCCTTGTCATCGCCCCTTTGGCACTTGCAGGTGCCGTACTGACCGAAAGCGAAATGCGTTCGGGCTGCGCCCTAGTGGATTTCGGAGCCGACACCACTACCCTGAGCATCTATAAGAACAACCTGCTCAGGTATCTTTGCGTATTGCCCCTTGGCATGAACAACATCATCAAGGACATCTGCACGTTGCAAATGGAAGAAGAGGATGCCTATTGGCTACTGACACAATATGGCAGCGCCATCTTCAAGGAAGAGGGCGGCGACAATCCGGAAACCTGCAGCACACCCGACGGCCGCACCATCGAGCTAAGCAAGTTGAACGACATTGTCGAAGCACGTACGGAAGAGATTCTGCAAAACATCATCAACCTGCTTCAGCTCTCCGGCTACGAAGATACGCTCTTTGCCGGAGTGGTTCTGACCGGCGGTGGCAGCAACCTCTCCAACCTGGAAGAGGCATTCAAGAAGCGGAGCGGTATTGAAAAGGTTAAGACAGCCCGATTCACTCATTATACCATCCACGGAGCCGATGAGTTGCCGCAAGATGGCACCATCGGCACGCTGATCGGCCTGCTCTTGTCGGGCAACGAAAACTGTTGCCTGCCCGAAGAAGAAAAGCCATCGGATGTTGAAGGACAACAAGGTACCCTTTTCGAAGCAGAGCCTATCGAAAAGGCACCTATGAAAGAGGTGAAAGAGGAGAAAGAAACCAAGAAACCGGAAGCCAAGCCGGAAGCCAAGCCGCAGAAGTCCGCCAAACCGAAGAAGAATTTCTTCTCAAAATTCGTTGATAAGATTCAAGGCGAACTTTTCGATGGTGACGACGATTTCAACAACAACGACTCTAACTTTAAATAACAACCCTTAAAACGCGCATAACATCATGGACGAACAAAATATGATAGAAGTCGAGTTCAACATTCCTACCGACCAATCGGTAGATACTCCAAAGATAATCAAGGTTATCGGTGTTGGTGGAGGTGGCAGCAATGCCGTGAACTACATGTTTCAGGAGGGTATTCACGATGTAACCTTTGCATTGTGCAACACCGACCTTCAGGCCCTGAAGCACTCCAATATTCCCAAAAAGCTGCAGTTGGGCAAGGAGGGTTTAGGAGCCGGCAACAAGCCCGAGCGCGCCCGCATGGCTGCCGAAGAGAGCCTGAAGGACATCGAGGCGTTGCTGGACGATGGCTGCACCAAGATGGTATTCATCACTGCCGGCATGGGCGGCGGCACCGGCACCGGTGCGGCACCGGTCATTGCACGGGTGGCCAAGGAGAAGGACATCCTTACGGTGGGCATTGTCACCATCCCTTTCCGTTGGGAGGGCAACAAGAAGATAGACCAGGCCTTGGATGGCGTGGAAGAGATGAAGAAGCACGTCGATGCCCTGTTGGTCATCAACAACGAACGCCTGCTCGAGGTGTACAACAACCTCTCGTTCGACGATGCCTACGACAAGGCCGACAGCACCCTTTCGGTAGCCGCCAAGAGCATTGCCGAAATCATCACCAAATATGGCAAGCAGAACCTGGACTTCAACGACGTGAAAACCGTATTGAAAGACGGCGGCGTGGCCATCATGAGTACCGGCTATGGCGAGGGCGACAACCGCGTCAGCAAGGCCATCAAGGACGCGCAATACTCTCCATTGCTGAACAGCAACGACATCTTCAACTCGCAGAAAATCCTCTTCAACATTTCGTATAGCAACGACCACCAGCTGATGGTGAACGAAATGGACGAGGTGCGCGAATTCCTCAACCGCTTCAATAGCAATTACGAACTGAAGTGGGGTATCGCCAAAGACGACAGTCTGGGCGAGAAGGTAAAGATTACCCTGTTGGCTACCGGTTTCGACATCCAAGACATTCACGTCAAGGAGATGGACGAACGTATCAGCATCCGCACGGCCGAAGAGAAGAAACGCCGCAAGGAGGAAGAAGAGGCTGCCGCCGCACGCGACCGCCGACGCGACCAGTATTACAACAACGATGCCAGCCAGAGCACACAACGCTCGCGCCGCCGCAACATCTATATCTTCAACCCCGAAGACCTCGACAACGATGCCCTCATCGCCCTCGTCGAAAATTCGGCCACCTACAACCGCGGCAAGTCGGCCTGGAACGAGATTGAAGCCACTTCACAAAATGCCATCCAATCCGCCGCCGAGCAGGCCGAGAACAGTGTTCAGCCCGAAGCCGATGGTGTAATCAGTTTTTAGTGTGTTAGTAAGTTAGTGTGTTAGTGTGTTAGTGAGTTAGTAGGGACGCGGCATGACACGTCCGCTCCACCGATATATAAATTTTTAATTTTCAATTAATATGGATCTGTTTGAAAGAATCAGCGAAGACATCAAGAATGCCATGAAGGCAAAAGACAAAGTGGCATTAGAAACCCTGCGCAACATCAAGAAAGTATTCCTCGAAGCCAAAACCGCTCCGGGTGCCAACGATACATTGACCGACGATGCTGCCATTAAAATCATCCAGAAGCTCTGCAAGCAAGGCAAGGATGCCGCCGAAATCTATCGCGGACAAGGCCGTGAAGATTTGGCCGAAGCCGAGTTGGCACAAGTTAAGGTGATGGAAGTTTACCTTCCCAAGCAACTCAGCGCCGAAGAGTTGGAAGCTGCCTTGAAGGAGGTAATTGCCCAAGTAGGCGCCACCGGCCCCGGTGACATGGGTAAGGTGATGGGTGTTGCCACCAAGAAGCTTGCCGGCCTGGCCGAAGGACGCGCCATCAGCGCCAAGGTAAAGGAACTGCTGGCATAATACGATTGTATTATACAGCCATTATACTACCCTCATTTGCTTTTTCTTAAAGCAAGTGGGGGTAGTTTGTTTTCCCTCCGTTCGTGATTTCCGCCCGATTCACGAACAAAAATCCTCATTATCTGCCGGAAATAAATACGTCTGCTCCCATATAAAAACATTTTGCCTGCCTGAACAAATTAAAATACCGGTGGTATTTTATAGAATATCGGCGATATTTTATAGAATACCGACGGTATTTTAATAAATACCGCCGATATTTTAGTTTTATGCAAGGATTTTATATCTTTGTATCGCACACTAGCAATTTTTCGTCAAAGGATAACAAACAATATTACGCGTAAACAAGATGACAAAGTACATTAAACAGGAAATGAACGACTTGGATGGTAAGGGCAAGAAACGTTCATACTATCGTTTGCAAACCATCCGCAACCTGAGCGGTGAGGAGTTTATCGAGATGATGGCCGGAAGACATGCCGGCGTAAATCCGGCTATGGTGAAGCAAGTGTTTTATCAGGCTGCCGAAGACATGGCCTTCTACATGGCTATGGGCTATACGGTGACAATCGATGGTATCGGTACCTTCAAACCTACGTTAGGCATGAGACGTGGAAAGAAGATGGAGCAGTTGGACGGCGAGGGGCCGAAGCGTAATGCGCAAAGCATTCGCGTGAATGGAGTAAACTTCAGGGCAGACAAGAAACTTATCCGGCGAACCGACTATGAATGTGAGTTGGAGAGAGGCGAGACAAAACGCATCAACCGCTCACCCTATAGCAAGGAGGAACGCTTGAAGCTGGCGCAAACCTATTTGGAAACGCACCCCTATATGCGCGTAAACGACTATGCGTTTTTAGCCAAGCTGGGTAAGGCAACCGCCACAAAGGAGCTTCGCGAATTCAGCAACCATCCGGAAAGCGGCATCACATGGACAGGAAGCAGAAGCAGTAAGCTATATATTAAAAAGGTGAACTAATCGAACAGCTCTTGAAGCACTTCAAGCGAGCGGAGCACGGGGAAGTCGGGCAAGTGCAGGCGGTAGTAATCGTTCAGCAGGTTCAGGCAACGGACACGCTCTGCACGGTTCATGGCAAAGAGGTGCATGGTGTCGAAACGCATGCGCATCAGTGTCTTTAGGCGAGCAGCCTCGGCCGGTTCAAGGTAATCGCTATGCATCTGTGGCGGCAAGGTGCGGAAGCACGCACTGCGCAAGTCGAAGTAGTCGCCATCGGCATAACCTTCAAGATTTGGATAGAGCCCTAAGAAGCGCGAAAGGCGCATCAGGAAGACAAGGTGGAAGTTGGCATAATCGCGCTTGCAGGTATCGAGCCAGATGATGGAGTGCATCAGATAGCTGAATAGGGGAGCGTTTTCGGCCTCCTCGCGCAAGGAGCGGTAAAGGAACTCGGCCAGGAAGAGAGCGATGGACGATTTCACCGGGTCGTAGGGCAACGATGTAAAGGGATGAAACGATTTTGCCTCGCGCACCTTATATATAGTAGTATTAGGTCGGATGTCCACATCCAGCTCTACAAGCGATAGCGGCTGGAAGAGCGTAGCCTTTACCGACGCCTTCTTGCTTTTGGGAATATACACCATAAACGATGCCCTTCCGGACACCTCGGTATATACATCGACAATCATCGATGCATCCTTATATTTCAAGGTATGTAAAACGATTCCACGCGTCTTTTGTAGCATAATCAATGCAGTTTTAGTCCACAAAACTACTAAAAAAGAGGCTAAATGAAAGTTTTTTTGCATTTTTTTCTTGAAACATTTTGCTGATTCAAAAATAACACATACCTTTGCAACCGCAAAAGACAGAAATGCCCTATGCAACGAGCGGAAACGCTCACTCAAGGCAAGGTCCCTTCGTCTATCGGTTAGGACGCAAGATTTTCATTCTTGAAAGGGGGGTTCGATTCCCCCAGGGACTACAATAAAAAAAGAATAAACGAATTAAAAAGATTAGTCGAAATGGCAAATCACAAGTCATCATTAAAGAGAATCAGACAAGAAGAAAAGAGAAGACTTCACAACAGATATTATGGCAAGACCATGAGAAATGCTGTTCGTAAGCTTCGTGCAACAACCAATAAAGAAGAAGCAGCTGCAATGCTTCCAGGCGTAGCTAAGTTGTTAGACAAGTTGGCAAAGACAAACGTTATCCACAAGAACAAAGCCAACAATTTGAAGTCTAAATTGGCATTGCACATCAATAAGTTGGCATAATGCCGGCATAAAAAAGAAAAGAGTTAAAAAAAGCCGAACTTTTTAGTTCGGCTTTTTTCGTATATCAATGTTTTTCACTAAATTTGCCTTGTTATTTTGAAACAAGCAACAATCCATGAGTGAAGAAGTAAAGACAGGCACAGAAAACAACTACTCGGCCAGTAACATCCAGGTACTGGAAGGCCTTGAAGCAGTTAGAAAACGCCCCGCCATGTACATTGGCGACATTAGCGAAAACGGTTTGCACCACTTGGTTTATGAAGTCGTGGACAACTCTATCGACGAAGCCATGGCCGGATATTGCAGCCACATCGAAGTAACCATCAACGAAGATAACTCCATTACCGTACAAGATAACGGACGCGGTATCCCCGTAGATTGGCACGAAAAAGAACAGAAATCGGCCCTCGAAGTAGTAATGACCGTACTACATGCCGGCGGTAAGTTCGACAAAGGTTCGTACAAGGTATCGGGCGGTCTGCACGGTGTAGGCGTATCGTGCGTAAACGCACTCTCTACCCACATGACCACACAAGTATTCCGTGACGGAAAAGTTTACCAGCAAGAATACGAATGCGGCAAGCCACTCTATCCAGTAAAGGAAGTAGGCACTTGCGACCCATCGTTTACCGGAACCAAGCAAACATTCTTGCCAGACAACACCATCTTCACCGTCAGCGAATACAAGTTCGGCACCCTGCAAAACCGCATGCGCGAACTGGCCTACCTCAACAAAGGCATCCGCATCACGCTGACCGACCTCAGACAAACTGACGAAGAGGGCAACCCCTACCAGGAGATATACTTCTCCGAAGAGGGCGTAAAAGAGTTTGTGCGCTACCTTAACGGAAGCAACACACCACTTTTCAACGACGTTATCTACCTCAACACCGAAAAAGCAGGAACCCCCATCGAAATAGCCATGATGTACAACACCGGCTATCGCGAAAACCTGCACTCGTACGTCAACAACATCAATACGAAAGAAGGAGGTACACACGAAGGCGGATTCCGTGCCGCACTGACCCGTGTACTGAAGAAATATGCCGAAGAAAACTGCGCCAAGGCTTTGGAAAAGGCCAAGGTAGAAATCAATGGCGAAGACTTCCGCGAAGGGCTCATTGCCGTCATCTCGGTAAAGGTGGCCGAACCGCAATTCGAAGGACAAACCAAGACAAAACTGGGTAATAGCGAAGTGAGCGGTGCCGTAAACCAAGCCGTGGGCGAAGCATTGAACTACTACCTGGAAGAGCATCCTAAAGAGGCTAAAGTCATTGTAGATAAAGTGTTGCTTGCCGCTACCGCACGTGTAGCCGCACGCAAGGCACGCGAATCGGTACAACGCAAATCGCCTATGGGCGGCGGCGGTATGCCCGGCAAGTTGGCCGACTGCTCAAGCCGCGACCCATTGGAATGCGAACTCTTCCTTGTCGAGGGAGACTCGGCAGGCGGATCGGCCAAGCAAGGACGAAACCGCAAGTTCCAAGCCATCCTGCCCCTACGCGGTAAGATCTTGAATGTAGAGAAAGTGATGTGGCACAAAGCCTTCGAAAGCGAAGAGGTAAACAACATCATCCAGGCTCTCGGTATCCGCTTCGGTGTAGATAGCGAAGAGAGCAAAGAGGCAAACATCGACAAGTTGCGCTACAACAAAATCATCATCATGGCCGATGCCGACGTCGATGGACGCCACATCAACACACTGATTATGACATTGTTCTTCCGCTACTTCCCACGCGTTATCGAAGAAGGCCACCTCTACCTGGCAAGCCCCCCACTCTACCTCTGCACCAAAGGCAAGGTAAAAGAGTATTGCTGGGACGAAGCACAACGCCAACGCTTCATCGACACCTACGGTGGCGGACGCGAAGAGGCTGTTCACACCCAACGATACAAAGGTCTTGGTGAAATGAACCCCGAACAACTTTGGGAAACCACCATGGACCCCGAAAACCGCATGCTGAAGCAAGTGGATATGAGCAATGCAGCCGAGGCCGATGCCATCTTCTCCATGCTGATGGGCGAAGACGTAGCTCCTCGTCGCGACTTTATCGAAAGCAATGCAACCTACGCAAATATTGACGCGTAACGATAAACAACCTTCTATCACATCTTACATAAAAAAATCCCGGGACGCGCGTCACCCGGGATTTTTTTATTTTCTCATCGTCGTTGCAACTTTTTAGCCGACCACTACGTCTAACGGACAGATAACATAAAAAAAGCAAACGTAATATGAGAAGCAAAACAACAATCGGCCTTGTACTGACGGCAATACTACTCTTCGTCTCGGCCAACGCCGTCCAGGCACAAAATGTAACGAAAGAGATTAAAGTGGACAACTTCAACCGCATGGACCTGACCACCGTAGGTGTAGTCTATTTCACCCAAGGAGCGAAACATAGCGTAAAGATAGAAGGAAAGAAGGCGCAAGTGGACAAGAACCTTGTTTCCGTAAAGGGAGGAACGCTCTACATCGAGCCGAAAGAGGAGACACTAAACGCACAGAAAGATGGTGTAAACATCTACATCACCGCCCCGTCGGTAGAGCAGATTGTCTTCTGCGGCGTAGGCATGTTCCAATGCAACGAACAACTGAAAGCCGATGACCTGGAATGCACCCTCGAAGGTGTAGGAAAGATGGAGATAAAGAACCTGATTTGCCACTCGCTCGACGTAGAGATTGAGGGTGTAGGCAAGGGAGACATCCACGTGCAATGCGACGAGCTGAAGGCCGAAGTTGCCGGCATCGGTTCGCTGACACTGAGCGGCAAAGCCAAACGGGCCGACATATCGAGAGATGGTATCGGTAGCGTAAACACAAGCGAACTGGAGATAATCGAATAAAAGGGCACATAAAAAATCAGGGTGCGAAAAAATATCGCACCCTGTTTTTTATACTATTTCAAATAGCCCTGCTTCTTCAGCTCTTCCACCGCAATCTCCAGTTCGGCATACCAATCTTCGCCAAACTTCCGTATGAGCGGCTCTTTCAGGAACTTATAGACGGGCAGGTTCTCTTTCTGTCCCAATAGCACCGCCGCCTTACACACATCCCAACGATGGTAGTTCACGGCCTTATAGGGGCCATAGTTACCCACACGGATGGGGTAAAGCGCACACGACACCGGCTTGCAGAAGTTCACCTTTCCGGCGCGATATGCCTTCTCGATGGCGCAATAGCAGCAGCCCTTTTCGTCGTAGCAGGTAAAGACGCAATCCTTGTTGTTCACGATAGATGTAACCAAGTCGCCTTCTTGGTCGGTATATACCACTCCTTGCTTGTTGATAATAGCTTGAGCTTCGGGAGCAAGATCGTCCCAAATCACCGGAAGCACCTCTTCCAACTTCTCAATCTCCTCAAACTCAACAGGAGCACCCGCATCACCCTCTATGCAACACTCACCTTTACAAGCTTTTAAGTCGCATAGAAACTTTTCGCGTAAAACATCAAGTGAAACAACTACATCGTCTATTTGAATCATCTTGTTAAATTGAGAATTGAGAATTGAGAATTGAGAAATAAAAATTGAGAGTTGAGAAATAAAAATTGAGAGTTGAGAATTGAGAATTGAGAAATATTTTATTTGTTTAATGACTTCTTTACTGTCTTGACAATGCTTACTAACATGGCAACTAATTCATTGCAATCCAAATAAATAGACTCGAAATATTTTTCTTCTAAATATTCTGTGTCTTTCAAAAGTGAGAGCCAGTATAATGTTTCATTAGCTTCTTTCAAAGCCACGTTCATCTTGTTCAAGAAATCAGCTGTGCTTTGTGCATGATGTGCTTCTGCAACCAATGCGCCAATAGCCGTACCGCTACGCAATAATTGCTTCGTAAGTACAAATTCACGTTTATTTTCAGATAAATACTTGTATGCGTTCACTACACGAATAGCGAACGCATACGATTTATCGCGGATAACATTGTCCTTATCCATTATTTCTCAACTCTCAATTCTCAATTCTTAATTCTTAATCCTTAATTAAATCACGTCCGTCCATATCGGCAGGTTGTGGAAGACCCATGATGTGGAGAATTGAGGGAGCCACATCGGCCAGCACACCGTTTTCTACCTTTGCATCGGGGTTTGCGGTAACGTAAACAAAAGGTACCGGGTTGAGCGAGTGAGCGGTGTTTGGAGTACCGTCGTCGTTCAGTGCGCGGTCGGCATTACCGTGGTCGGCAATGATGATAACTTCGTAGTCGTTAGCCTTGGCAGCCTCTACGGTAGCCTTCACACAATCGTCGATAGCCACAACTGCCTTTTGGATAGCCTCGTAGATGCCGGTGTGTCCCACCATGTCGCCGTTGGCATAGTTCACTACGATAAAGTCGTACTTCTGTGTATTGATAGCCTCAACCAGTTTGTCCTTCACTTCGTAGGCACTCATTTCCGGCTTCAGGTCGTATGTAGCCACCTTTGGTGAAGGAACAAGGATACGATCTTCGTTGTCGTAGGGAGTTTCACGACCACCGTTGAAGAAGAATGTAACGTGTGCATACTTCTCTGTTTCGGCAATGTGGAGTTGAGTCTTTCCTTGTGCGGCAAGGTATTCGCCCAGTGTGTTTTGAACGTTCTCCTTGTCGAAAAGAATGTGTACGCCCTTGAACGATGCATCGTATGGCGTCATGCAATAGTATTGCAAACCAGGAATAGTGTGCATGCCTTGTTCGGGCATATCTTGTTGAGTCAATACGATAGTCAATTCCTTTGCGCGGTCGTTGCGGTAGTTGAAGAAGATCACTACATCGCCCTCCTTGATAGTACCGTCAACCGTTGCGTTGTGGATAGGCTTGATAAATTCGTCGGTCACGCCCTCGTCGTAGCTCTCTTGCATGGCCTGCACCATGTCGGTAGCATTCTTTCCCTTGCCTTCCACGAGCAGGTCGTAGGCCTCCTTCACACGTTCCCATCGCTTGTCGCGGTCCATAGCATAGAAGCGACCTACGATAGAAGCAATCTTTCCGGCCGATTGTGCGCAATGAGCAGTAAGTTGCTCGATGAATCCCTTTCCGCTCTTCGGGTC
Source organism: Mediterranea massiliensis (assembly GCA_015060685.1). Lineage (GTDB taxonomy): Bacteria > Bacteroidota > Bacteroidia > Bacteroidales > Bacteroidaceae > Bacteroides > Bacteroides massiliensis_B. The sequence goes on from SUXZ01000006.1 coordinate 80,037, forward strand.
GGTGTCGCGACCATCCATAAAGCAGTGGATGAAGCAGTTGTCTATGCCATATTCCTTGGCAATGTCGCACAACTTATATAGGTGTACCAGTGAGCTGTGTACACCGCCATCGCTTGTAAGACCCATCAAGTGGATGTTCTTGCCATTCTCTTTGGCGTAGGTATATGCGGCTACTATCTCCTTGTTGTTCAGTATGCTGTTGTCGGCACAAGCGCGGTTAATCTTTACAAGGTCTTGGTAAACAATTCGTCCGGCACCGATATTCAGGTGTCCCACTTCCGAGTTACCCATTTGTCCGTCGGGCAAACCTACGTTTTCGCCGCTTGCCTGCAGCAACGAGTGTGGATACTTAGCCAGCAGGCTGTTCCAATAAGGGGTTGGTGTTGAGTAGATTACATCGTCTTTACCTTGAGAGCCGACTCCCCAGCCGTCAAGAATCATTAGTAAGGCTTTCTTGCTCATATAAATAATTTTAAGTGATTTCTATTGTTTTAGGCCGCAAAGGTACGAATAAATTGAGAATTATTAAATTGATAATTGAGAATTGAGAATTAAAAATTAATAATTAAGAATTAAAAAGGCAAAGATAATTGACCATCGCCCAACAGGTTGAAGGTTAAGCGATGATACGGAGTGGTTCCATGTTGTTCAATAGCTTGGCGATGCTCTTTCGTTGGATATCCTTTGTTACGATCCCAACCATAGTAAGGATATTGTTCGTGCAATTGCAACATATAGTCGTCACGATAAGTCTTAGCCAACACGCTTGCCGCCGCAATGCTCATCAGTTTGCCATCACCCTTCACCACGGTGGTATGCGGCAGGTCGTGGTACTTACGGAAGCGGTTGCCGTCGATAAGCAGGTGTTCGGGGCGCACCTTCAGCTGGTCGATGGCGCGATGCATGGCCAGGAACGAAGCGTTCAGGATGTTTATCTTGTCTATCTCTTCGGGCGATACGATGCCCACCGCCCATGCCACGGCCTCCTGCTCGATGATGGGGCGCAGTTGGTATCGCTGACGCTCGGTCAGTTGCTTCGAGTCGTTCAGCAGCTCGTTTTGGAAGTCGGGCGGCAATATCACCGCCGCGGCATATACGGCACCGGCCAGGCATCCGCGTCCGGCCTCGTCGCATCCGGCTTCAATCAATCCTTTGTTCAAATAGGGCAGCAGCATAGAGGGTTAGTGCGATATAGGATTAGACAATTCACCCCAACTTGCCATAAGCAATCTCATGCTTCAGCAACCTATAATTATAAGCAACACTTTGATAGAAAAGGCCGGTTTCTACATCAGCAATCTTTTCATATAGTTGGGAATTATAGACCAGTTGCAAAGCATCTATCATGGAAAGATGATAATCATCCATTACCCACAAAGCCATCTGTTCTACCAAAGAATCAATTAAGAATTTTGTTTCTTCACTCATAATCGTTTCAATTTAGAAATGGCACGTTCGGTTCCAAAGAAATACTGACGATTCAACTTTCGATAGGTCAATTCTTTTATAAGCATTTCCAACGTAATTATACCACGGTTATAACGTTCCAACTGGAAGGCAACCCCATCATCGGCAACAGGACCGATAACTACATCATAATGATGGCCGAAACCGGAAATGCTAGCCTTCCTATTCTCCAATACGAACAATGCCCATTCTTCGCTGGGCTCCTCAAAGAGTTTCACTGATAAAGAACCATCCTGAAGAGAATCTTCATCGAAAGTAAAAGTAGAAATCAGAGGAGTTCCCTCACCAACAATACGGGTACGGCGCAAAGCCATTTGCTCTGCCTGTTCGCGGATATCTGTCAGATAAAAACCTCTTCCGAAGTCTTTATCAGGGTGACAACGATTCAAATCTATCTTGTCAATATTTACATTAGAACCATGGTAAAGTGTCATCATGCCAATGCTCCTCCATTTCGTTTACAGATGACAGAAAGGTCTTCAACAGCATCATTAATAGATAATTGATGCTCGGCTTCATAACACTCGTCAAGGAAATCCATCCCTTTAAACCTGTGCAGGTAGGCAAATGCTTGCTTAGCAGTCAAGTGATAGCGCTCGGCAAATGCATTGACACAATATATAAAATATGTCATTCGGTTTTGAGATTGTCTGTCCATATCCACATTGCTTTAAACATTTCTTTCCGCAAAAATAATCAATTTCCCCGAAACCGATATAAAACGAATGAGATTTTTATAATTTGTAAAAACAGACAAAACACTGCCATGAGGCGCGTTTTTAATTGACCAACTGACCAACTGACCGGATAGCTGAAAGGAAAAGGAACAAAAAGCGGTCAGATGGTCAGATGGTCAGTTAATTTTCGCAGGGTATTTTTATCGTTGCACCGAACAAACTCCGTAGATGCACGGAACGCATTGGGCGCATGCACGGAACGTATTCCACAAAAAAAGGCTGCACCGAAGTGCAACCTTTCATGTAAACAAATAAATATACACTATTACTATAATTTCAGTATTTGTTCGGGCATCTCGGTAACCTTGCCACGTTCTACGGTTAATGTGCCGGTTAATGACTTTTCCTTAGCTGAACTTCCTTTATATGTCAAAGTAGGATTACTATATGTACCGGGAAGCACAGGGATAAAGATAGAGGTGGCTTCAGTTGTATTTAATTCTGTTACGCTATTTGCCTTTGTACTTGTCGCATCAGCATCGGTTGCCTCTTTAAAATAGGGCGATGCAGGAGTTGCGATGAAAACACCAGAAGTTTTTCCTGCCGCAATATAGAAACCTAAATTATTTAGGGTTGTAGAAGCAGATTCAGCGTCCAACTTAACAGGTACCTCTACCACGCCCACGAGATGGTGCATAGCTGCAATGGTACCTTCTGCATCAGCCGTGAATACTCCGCTAATCATCGGAATCTTGGTTACATCGTTACCAGTAGAGATATAAAGTTTTGCTTCGAACTGAATCTCGTCATCAACAATAGTAAAATAAGGTGGTGTAGCGGTTTCAAATTTGTTTACAGCAAAATATTGCTTACCTTCTTCCATAGCAACATAACCACCAGATGCCAGTGTGAATGTCTTTGTACCCGAACTGTACACATATTTCTTGTATTGCACAGATGGAGCATCGGCTTGGAACACATAAAGCGCATCGCCATCTTCCCAAGCGAACTTCAAGCCTGCTGCACTAGCTTCTGCAGTCATACGGGTATCGGCACCGCCAAATACAGCCTTGAATTCGGTGATGTATTGTGTTTCGTTCAACACTTCGTTGTCGTTGTTGCATGCTGCCAAAATGGTGGCAACAGCAAAGAATAGCATAATCTTTTTCATCTTCGTAATGTTTTAGTTGTTATTAATTCCATCCGCCACCATAAGGCATGTCATCAATTGGCGCAGGGCCGCCCGATGCTTGAAATCCTTGCTCTACCTCTACTTCTACAATCTCCACCTGTGGAGCTTCGTAGTTCAATAATTCTTTTTCGTTCATCTCTTTGAGTTTTTTAGTTGTTTATATTAGTTTATCTATTAAAAATGTTTCGGTTAGTGTATGCCGGACACATATACAAATGCACCGCGGCGCGTCATCTACTCCTTACGAGAAGTTTTGTTTATATTTTCCACTATATCATCGGTCTCGCCATCTCCCGTTTCGGCCTGTTGCGCCAAGCGGTCGGCACGCTCTTCCAACACTAATTGCTCCAACAGTTGCTCGGTGTAGCGCATGGCGCGGGCATGACGCTGGGTGGCGAGGCCGTCGGCAGCGGTTGCATCGTCCGCCGCCAGTTGGGATGAGGTTTTCTTGTCTGTTTTCATGGTAGCAAAGATGGGCAATATTGCACAAACAGACCATGCAGAATCGTACAACGACTTGGCACTATGATGCAAAATGCAAAAAATCAGTTTCATTTTGAAGGGAAAACCGTTTATCTTGCATAAAGGTGCAAGGAATATGCAGATACAGGAAAGGGCCATGCATCCGGTGCATGGCCCTTGACTTCACGAGGTAATAAGAGGTAAAAGCGCGTAGTTAGTCTTCCACGTCGGTCAGTACAGGCAGATAGAAATTATCTACTTCTATCTTTATGTTGCCCGAATCGTTGCTTCCGCTTCCATCGAGCTGGATGCGCACCCGGTTGTTGGGATTGTTTACGAAATCCAGGAAGGGGCAGTCGTAGAAGAAACGGGTAACGTCGATGTAGTTACTGTTTTGCCGCCAGATTTCGCCTTCGGCTTCATAGACATTGTTGCACTTGGTGGTATCGATAACACACAAGCCGCCATCCTTGTTGCCCACTTCGATGGGGTGGTGCAACATCAGCAGACTTCGGTGGGCATCCAAGCCTCCTTCGCCAACGGTGTATTGCACCAGTACGGCCACGTTGCCGTTGTCGAGGTTCACCAGTTCGAAGCGCACTTTCCATCCGGTACATTTGCGCTCTTGAGAGGAGATTTCGCGGTCGCAATTGTCCGAGCTGATATTCTTCACGCTATTGTTGCTGCCTTTGATGCTTATTCCGTTGGGCATGGATAGCATCTTTTGGCAAGTAGGCGTAAGCACTGCTCCCTTGCTTTCGATGTATCTTGTCCATGCCTTACGAACCTCCTCGGCCGTAATCTTATAGCCCACGGGGACAAACTCGTAGATGGGCACAAGGGTGCCGGGCACGAAGTCGCACCAACGGTCGGTATCGTTGCTGGTGTAGAGCGACTTCTCCCACTCGATAAGCTTCGCAAGGTCGCCATTCTGTATTTCGCGAGCAAGGTTCCAGTCGCCACCATAAACAATGGCTTTCTCTTCGGTGGATTCGTTCTCGAACTTCTGGCTTTCGTTCACCGATTCGCTATAGGTGGTGCTTGCCGTGAAGCCGGTGCCCTGGAAGGTGCTTCCGCCATCCTTATCCTTATCCTCCTTAGGCTTGCTTTGGCTCTGAAGAGAGGTGTTGTAGTTATTCAGCAGCTCCTTGAACTTGGCATCCGACAGCTTCTCTATGCCACCCAGTTCGTCCACCAGCTTGGCGATGGCCGATTTCTCCGATTCCTTTTTCTTCTTCTCTTTCTCGTCCTTGTCGGTAGCCGCCGCACCGCCACCATGCTTATAGCCGATGGTAGAGGTATTGGTAAACGACTCGGCCGTGGTGATGTTGCTGACACTCTTGATGTAGCTCATGATGTAGGATGCACTTGCACCATACACACCGCCCAACAGAACGTGGGTGCCATACATATCGATGATAGCGGCCGGCGTACTGGTATTAAGGTGTTCCAGGAACAGTGGGTCGAGGATATCCTTGTTCAGACCGTTCCGGTAGTCAATCAGCATTTCGTACTCGTTCTTTTTATAGAGAGAACTGATTTTGATGAACTTCCTGTTTTCCGAGGTCTTCTTCTCGGTCTTGGAAGTGCTGCTATAGTCGTTGGAGAAGGATGCACCGAAGGCTGCTGCCGACACCTTTACATTGAGTTTCTTCTCTACCGTCGAGCTGTATTCCGAAAGCGAATCGCCTTTTGCCAAATCCCTATCCACAACAGGATTCAGGGAAGTCAGCTTGATGCGCTTCATGCTGTTCACCTTGTCGATGTCCAATACTGTGTGGCGGACGGAGTAGGAATTGGCATAGCTGCCGGTAATGTCGTATCCATGCCCCACCACTTCGCGGATAGCGTCCATGGTGGCCTGGCTATGTACGGGATATGAGCCGTTCATGACGGAAGCACTGTTCTTTCCGGCGGCGGTTTCGTCGGTATATTCCTCCCACGTGGTGGTGGTGACCTTTACATAGAAGGTCACACAGCCCTTCATGGCCAGATGGTCGGTGCCGAAGAGTTCCGAGCCGTCGCCATCGAACTGCACACGCACGTCGTCGATGCTCATCCAATCCTGGTGGCGGTTGGCTTCCTGCGCATCGCCGGCATCGATGTTGCGGAAACCCTCCTTGTCGCCGCTTCCATACTTGCCTTTATAGAAGGCCTCTCCGTATGCTTTCTGAGGAGCGAACGATTCAACAGATACCTCTACATACTTGTAGGCATCGTAGGTGTTGTCGCTGTTGCGGGCACCAAGTCCTATCACCTCTCTTTCCACGCCCACTTTTTCGGCAACGGTAATGCTCTTTGTAAACTCCAATCCGTCGCGACTGGCTTTCCGTCCGGCATCCTGTTCGTAGGCATAGAAACGGAAATCTACCTTGAACGAGGCGGTTCCCTTCTTGCCATCGTACGAGAAGGATGGCTTGCCCGACACCTCTACATAGCGGGTGTGGTCGGTAGAGAGATTGCCGTCGCCACCGTTTCTTCCGTAAACACGCTTCACCTCGGCATCTTTGTTTCCATAGATAGAAAAGCGTTGGGACAGCTTGACGATTTTTGTGGTAATCTTGGGTTCTGTCTTTACCGAAAACTTCTGTTTAGTCTCTGCATTTGTCTCTCCTATTCTATTAGGGGTAGCAATAGGAAGAGGGCGTCTGATGGCAGTTGCACCGCGTCTTGTTGGTGTAACCGCCGGCCTTAATGATGGTTTCTTTGCCATGTTGTTTTGTTTTTTTAGGGTTAAACATAAGGTTCTTGAAATTTTTCGAGAGGCAAAAGTAGCGGATAAAAGCAGAACAGACCATGCAGAATCGTACAACGACTTGGCACTATGATGCAAAATGCAGCATTTTTAGTAGGGACGCAGCATGATGCGTCCGCCAGTAGGGACGCGCCATGGTGCGTCCGCAAATAAGCAGGTATTTACTGCTGCTCGCGATATTGTGTGGGAGAGACGTCGAAGGAACGACGGAAGGCACGCGAGAAACTGGTGGAGTCTTCGAAGCCACAACGGCACGAGATTTCGGTAATGGACAATTCGGGCGAGTGCAATAGCATCTGGCGGGCATACTCCATGCGGATGCGCATGACATATTGTTGTGCGGTGATGCCGGTTATCTGCTTCACCTTACGGTTGAGCGAAGCACGGCTAACGCACATCTCCGATGCAAGTACCTCTATCGAAGCATTGCTACGGCCCATCTCTTTCTTCACCGCCAGAATCAGTTGGTTCAGGAAGAGGCGGTCGGTATGCTTCAGCACATCGTCATCGTCGGATGATTGGTCGGCAGGGGTGGTAGCGTCATCATCCTGTTGCAACTGGTGGATGATGTTTTGCAAGGCCGCTTCGCGTATGCGTAGTCGGCGGCGCATGTACCACCACACCACACATATCAGAATAACTGCCACAACAAGGCAACCAATGATGATGGCACGGGTGCGGGCAAGCGACTCGTTCTCTTGACGCAACAAGTCGGTGCCGAACTCGGCATTATAGAGGGCCATGCTATCGGCCGTGGCGTTGCTATAGAGCGAATCCTTCAGGTCATTGAAACGTTCCAAGGCTATCTTGGCACTATCGGGGCATTGTGTCCAATAGCTTTCGTACAAGCCACGACGGGCATGCATCTCGTTGCGCATGTCGCCCATCTTCATGAAGATGCCGGCTGCCTCGAGGTAGTAGGGAATGGCCTCCGCCTCGCGCTCTTGCGAAAGCAACGCCATACCCATCTTGTTGCATGCAATGCCCAATGAATGTATGTTGCCCGACTGGCGCAGGTAGGGAATGGCTTGTGTCAACACTTCTTCGGCCTTCTGGTAGCTGTGCATGCCCAGCAGCACCGACGCTTTCTGCGTGAGGCGCACCATCAGCCGCTCTTCACGTCCCAACTGCTCTTCCAACCGGCAGGCTTGGTCTATGTAGCGAAGAGCCTCGTCGTCGTTGCCCATGGCGTGATACACCTCCGAAGCCATGCCCAACAACACGGCCTGGCGGGCGGGATTATCGGCTTTTTGAGATAGTTCGATACCTTTCAGAATGTATTTCTCGGCCTCTTGGGGTTGGTTGGACCGATGTAGATGCCGGCCAAGGTGTTGAGCGACGAGCTCATCAGGTCGGGATCGCCCGTCTGCTCGTCCAACTTGTAGCATTGCTTGGCATAGTCGGCAGCCAGTTGATAGTGGGCTAAGCGGAATTGGATGAGCGAAAGCAGACTGAGGCAATTGGCCTCCATCTCTGTGTTGCGGCACAACGGCAAAGCCTGTTCGCCAAAGAGCAGTGCCTGCTGATAATCTTGGTGAGCATAGAAATATTCGCTTGCCCAATACCACACTTGCTGATTAAGGGAATCGGCAGGAGTGGCCGCAGGGAAGTTCAACGGCTCGTCCAGCAGCTCTTCCTGCAAGAAGAGTGCCATCAAGTGGTTGGCCGCATCGGTTCGTGCCGCTCCGGTAGTGGTTTCATACTGGGCCAACCGCTCTTTCACGGTGCTCACTTGCGAGGCCATCAGTTGCAGGGAAAAGAAAAAGAGTCCTGCCAATATAATGTTAGTACGTGTAATCAGATTCATTGCTTTGTGGTTTTAACATAATTATTAGAATATTGCAAAGGTAAGGTTTTTCTTGGTAACACCATACCATTACTACCTAAAATTATTTCCATCTGCACTAAACAGAATCGATGGAGATGTTCGGTTGTTTTACTTCATAATTTCGAACAACACAAAGTTACTTACTAAAAATAGAGTCCTTTCATTACCTAAAGCACAAAAACACAACACATTGTTTTACTGTAATTTAACAATTTCCCATTCACACTTTTGGGGTCACTTTGGGGTCAGGGTCACAATGTACCCTTCTGCATACAATTTAGTATGCTCCAATTTAGCTTATTGTAAAGATATATTTATATTAATAAAGCTAAAGGAACTAATATAGGAACGCAACATGTTGCGTCCGTTGGAACCTTCTTGCCCAAAAGGTTTAACCTAATGAGCAAGAAGGTTTAATGTGATTATCAGATTATTCCATCAAAACATGCGGCTGACACGCTCGATGCCGGCAACCAACACGTCGATTTCTTCCTTTGTGTTGTATAATCCGAAGGAGGCACGCACGGTGCCTTCGATACCCAGACGTTGCATCAGGGGTTGGGCGCAATGGTGACCGGTGCGCACGGCTATGCCGAGGCGGTCGAGCAACGTACCCAGGTCGAAGTGGTGGATGTCGCCCACTAAGAAGGAGATAACACTGCCCTTCTCTTTTGCCTGACCGAAGATGCGCATACCGGGAATCTGCATCAGGCGCTCGGTGGCATAGGTGGTCAGTTCGTGCTCGTAGGCCGCAATCTTATCCATGCCGATGGCCGACACATAGTCGATCGCACGGGCCAGGCCGGTGGTACCGACAAAGTCGGGTGTGCCGGCTTCGAACTTAAAGGGCAGTTCGTTGAACGTAGTCTTTTCAAAGCTCACCGTTTGAATCATCTCGCCACCGCCTTGATAGGGTGGCAGGCGGTCGAGCAACGCTTCTTTTCCATAAAGCACGCCCACACCGGTAGGGCCATAAACCTTATGACCGGAGAATACATAGAAATCGGCATCGAGTGCTTGAACATCCACAGGCATGTGAGGGACACTTTGGGCACCATCTACCAAGACAGGCACACCTTGTTCGTGTGCATAGCGAATCATCTCTTCGACAGGATTCACCGTTCCAAGTACATTGCTTACATGCGCTACAGAAACAATTCGTGTACGTTCGGTAAAGAGTTCGCGATAAGCATCCAGAAGCAGTTCGCCACGGTCGTTCATGGGGATAACCTTGATGACAATGCCATGCTTGGCCGCCATCAGTTGCCAGGGAACGATGTTGCTATGATGTTCCATTACACTTACGATAACCTCATCGCCCTCGCGCATTTGCGACTCGGTGAAGCTACTTGCCAGGAGGTTGATGCTCTCGGTTGTGCCACGGGTAAAGACAATCTCGGAGGTGCTGCGGGCATTGATAAAGGCACGAACCGTTTCGCGGCTGCCTTCGTGCAGCTCGGTGGCACGTTGCGACAAGAAGTGTACTCCGCGATGCACGTTGGCATTTACAGAGTAGTACTCGTCGGTCATAGCCTCGACCACCACACGCGGTTTCTGCGTAGTGGCGCCGTTGTCCAAATAGACAAGCGGCTTGCCATACACTTCGCGTCCCAAGATGGGAAAGTCGGCACGTATTTTGTTTACATCAAACATAATTCTATTTCGGATTACATATTGCACAACCTTTACACTTGTTCAGTTCGCCACGGAAACGCTTCTCTACCAACAGGTGCAGACGATCGCGCAAGGCATCGAGGCGAATCGTATCGATTACTTCGTTTACAAAGGCAAACATCAACAGCAGACGTGCCTCCTTTTCGGGGATACCACGCTGACGCATGTAGAACAAGGCGCGTTCGTCGAGCTGACCCACCGTGGCTCCATGACTACACTTCACATCGTCGGCATATATCTCCAACTGAGGTTGCGTGTACATGCGTGCCCGACGAGTGGCACAAAGGTTGCGGTTGGTTTGTTGAGAGCTGGTATGTTGCGCATCGGGGCGCACCAACACCAAGCCGGCAAAGGCTCCTGTAGCCTCATCATCCAAGACATACTTGAACAACTCGCGGCTGTTGCAACGGGGCACGGCATGGTCTATCACCGTATGATTATCTACATGCTGATTTTTGTCGGCAATAGCCATGCCGCACAAATCGAGTTCGGCCTCTTCGCCCGCCAACGTCACATACACACCATTTCGTGTTGTACCATTAGTAAGCGTCATGCCATTCAGTAATACACTGCTCTTAGCTGCCTGCTTTACATACAGATTGCTGATGCGAATGGTGTTCAAGCTGTTTTCTTCCAATTCATAAAGGTCGAGCATGGCACCGTTGCCCACATAGACCTCCATCACCTGGGTAGCAAGGAAATTTACATCATCCATTGCATGGTCGCAAGCCAATAGGCGCAGTTGCGCACCATCTTCCAGGATTATCAATACACGGCGGTTCACCATGAAGTTTACATCGGCACGCAGAATGTTTACCAACTGTATGGGCTTCTCCACAACAACATGACGGGGCACATATATCAACAATCCATCCTGGGCAAACATGGTGTTGAAGGCCGTTACGGCATCGGTCGATGTATCGGCCAGCTTTCCGTAGTATGGCTTCAGCAATTCGGGGTGTGCAGCAGCTATCTCCTTCAGGCTGCCCAACAACACTCCTTCAGGCAATTTTGCCGTGGTTTTCCCATTATAAAAACTATCGTTCAGCACAAAGAAGAGCGAGGTGCTCATGTTGGGCACGTCGCACTTGAATACATCATTCGGATTTACGGGGATAGACAAGCGATTCAGGTTCAAACCATAATCGGGTTCGAACAACTTGCCTATATCGGTATATTTATACTTTTCGTCCTTTACAGTAGGGAATCCGGATTGCCAGAAATGTGCAAAAGCACGGGCACGAGGAGCATTCAGCACCTCGGCACTGTGGCGGCAAATCATGGCTTCGGCCTGTGTGAAAAGGTCTATGTATTGCTGTTCTGCTTTCATTATTCTGCCAATTCTTTCTTTATCCAATCGAAGCCGCGTGTCTCAATCTCCTGAGCCAACTCGGGGCCACCGGTCTTCACAATCTTTCCACCCATCAGCACATGCACCACGTCGGGTTGCAGGTAGTCTAACAGGCGTTGGTAGTGAGTGATGACCATGGCACTGGTATCGGCCTTCTTCAACTTGTTGAAGCCTTCGGCCACAATGCGCAAGGCATCTACGTCGAGGCCAGAGTCGGTCTCGTCGAGGATGGCGAAAGTAGGTTCCAACATGGCCATTTGGAAGATTTCGTTGCGCTTCTTCTCGCCACCGCTGAAGCCTTCGTTCACGCTGCGGTTGGCAAGTTTGCTATCCAACTCGACCACCGCACGCTTTTCGCGCATCAGTTTCAAGAACTCGCTGGCCGACAACGCCGGTTGCTGGCGATACTTGCGTTGCTCGTTTACCGCCGCACGCATGAAGTTCACCATGGACACACCCGGAATCTCGATGGGTGTTTGGAACGACAGGAAGATGCCTTCGTGTGCACGCTCCTCGGGCGAGAGGGCCAGCAGGTCTTTTCCGTTGAACACAATGCTACCCTTGGTTACTTCGTAGGCAGGATGCCCCACAAGCACATTGCTCAACGTACTTTTTCCGGCACCGTTCTGGCCCATCAAGGCATGTACCTCGCCGTCGCGGATGGTCAGATTGATACCTTTCAATATCTCTTTGCCATTGATACTGGCATGCAAATCTTTTATCTCTAACATACTATTATATAATTAGGAATTATGAATTTTGGATTATGAATTCGCTAATCACTAATCACTAATCGCTAATCACTCATAAATCATAAATCAAATTTCACCCCACGCTTCCTTCCAATGATATGCTGAGAAGTTTCTGGGCCTCTACAGCAAATTCCATCGGCAGTTTGTTTATTACCTCCTTGGCATAGCCATTCACAATCAGGCCAACCGCATCTTCGGTACTGATGCCTCGCTGGTTGCAGTAGAAAATCTGGTCTTCGCTGATTTTGCTGGTAGTGGCTTCGTGCTCCACCACCGCCGTTTCGTTATGAATATCCATGTAGGGGAAGGTGTGTGCACCGCACTTGTCTCCCAACAGTAACGAGTCGCACTGGCTATAGTTGCGCGCATTGTCGGCATTCGACGAAACACGCACCAGGCCGCGATAAGAGTTTTCGCTCTTTCCGGCCGAAATACCCTTGCTCACGATGGTGCTTCGGGTGTTCTTGCCAATGTGTATCATCTTCGTGCCGGTATCGGCCTGCTGGTAGTTATTTGTCACCGCCACGCTATAGAACTCGGCCACGGAGTTGTCGCCCGTCAGCACACAACTGGGGTACTTCCATGTAATGGCACTACCCGTCTCCACTTGCGTCCACGAGAGTTTAGAATCTACTCCCTTGCAATGGCCGCGCTTGGTTACAAAGTTATATACACCACCCTTGCCTTCGGCATCGCCCGGATACCAGTTCTGCACGGTGCTGTACTTCACTTCGGCACGGTCGTGAACAACAATCTCTACAATGGCGGCATGGAGTTGGTTCTCATCGCGCATCGGAGCCGTACATCCCTCCAGATAGGAGACGTACGAATCGTCGTCGGCCACAATCAATGTGCGCTCGAACTGACCGGTATTGGCGGCATTGATACGGAAGTAAGTGGAAAGTTCCATAGGGCAACGAACACCCTTGGGAATATATACAAACGAGCCGTCGGAGAAGACAGCCGAGTTCAGTGCCGCGAAGAAGTTATCGCGATAGCCAACCACTGAACCTAAGTACTTTTGCACCAGGTCGGGATGTTCGCGTACTGCCTCACTAAACGAACAGAATATAATACCCTTCTCCATCAAGTTTTCCTTGAAGGTGGTCTTTACCGATACTGAGTCCATTACGGCATCCACGGCCATTCCACTCAAAGCCATCTGTTCTTCGAGGGGAATACCTAATTTGTTGAATGTCTTCAGCAGTTCAGGATCTACTTCGTCCAGACTTTTCGGGCCATCTTTCTTCTTGGTCGGATCGGCATAATAAGAGATAGCTTGGTAATCTATTTCGGGGATGCGCAGGTGTGCCCATGTGGGCATCTCCAACGTCAGCCAATAGCGGTAGGCCTTCAATCGGAATTCGAGCAGCCAGTCGGGCTCACCCTTCTTTGCCGAAATCAGACGGATAATATCTTCGTTCAGTCCTCGTTCAATGATCTCGGTATTTACATCGGTGACGAATCCGTACTTGTACTTCTCTTCTGCCACCTGTCTGACCAAGTCGTTGCCCGATTTCTTAGGATTTGTTTCTTCCATTTCATTTCTCTTTACAACTTTCGGATTAGTTGTTGTTCAGCAACTGGTCCGTTACATTCTTTGCAGCCGGTATGAATATGCCGGCAAAATCCTTCATCGGATAGTATAACGCCGATTCATCCTTAATGTTCTTTTCTACGATGCGATTATCCGAATCGATAAATTCGAATACCGACACCAACAGACTGGCTACCAACAAGAATTTCAATGCACCCAATCCGGCTCCCAACATACGGTTAAGCCACCCCAAAGAAATGGCCTCCATGGCGCGGGTAAGGATGGTTGCAAACAGGGCAAACAATAAAGGCACACCTATCCATATCAAGACAAAGGCCAGGATTTGGGCGATGGTAGCCGAATCGGTAACCTTGCTCAAGTATTGCTCGGCAACCATGGAATAGAGTGCTTTAGCAGCCAATAACCCGACGATGATGCCCAACAACGTAGCCAATTGCTTAATGAATCCTTTCATAAAGCCACTCACAGCACCCCAAACAAAGATTGCTATGATAACAATATCCAATATTCCCATGATGATATTATTTAATTAATGTGCCAATGTGCCAACCCTACAACCGGTTTCCCGATTGAAGCATTGGCCAATTGGCACATCTACTTATTATAAAGTTGTCTTTACTTCGATTTCTTCGTATGTTTCGATTACGTCGCCCACCTTGATATCGTTGCAGTTGGTCAGGCTGATACCACATTCGAAGTTGGTACCCACCTCTTTCACGTCGTCCTTGAAACGTTTCAAAGCATTGATGTTTCCGGTGAACACTACGATACCGTCGCGGATGAGGCGTGCCTTGTCGCTTCGTTTCACCTTTCCGGTCTTCACCATCGCACCGGCCACCTGGCCCACCTTGCTGATGTTGAACACTTCGCGCACTTCGATAGTAGCTGTAACCTGTTCCTTCAAAGTAGGTGCAAGCATACCTTCCATAGCGGCCTTCACCTCTTCGATGGCATCGTAGATAACAGAATACTTGCGGATATCCACACCATTTTGCTCGGCCAACTTCGATGCCGATGCCGACGGACGTACCTGGAAGCCTACGATGATGGCATCGGATGCTGAAGCCAGCGAAACGTCTGATTCGGAAATCTGTCCTACACCCTTGTGGATAACGTTCACTTGGATTTGTTCTGTAGAGAGCTTGATGAGCGAGTCGCTGAGTGCTTCTACCGAACCGTCCACGTCGCCCTTCACAATGATGTTCAACTCGTGGAAGTCGCCCAAAGCCAAACGACGGCCCACTTCGTCGAGCGTCAACATCTTTTGTGTACGGAGGCCTTGTTCGCGTTGCAATTGTTCGCGCTTGTTGGCCACTTCGCGAGCCTCTTGGTCGGTATCGAATACGTGGAACGTATCACCGGCTGCAGGAGCACCATTCAAGCCAAGAATCAATGCCGGAGTAGCCGGACCTGCCTCGGTCATGCGTTGGTTACGCTCGTTGAACATGGCCTTTACACGACCGTAGTGTGTACCGGCCAACACGATATCGCCCACCTTCAGTGTACCATTCGAAACAAGTACGGTAGCTACATAGCCACGACCCTTATCCAATGACGATTCGATGATTGAACCTGTTGCCTTGCGGTCGGGGTTGGCTTTGAGTTCCAACATTTCGGCTTCGAGCAGTACCTTTTCCATCAAGTCGTTCACACCCAAGCCTTGCTTGGCTGAAATGTCCTGACTTTGATACTTACCGCCCCACTCTTCTACAAGGAAGTTCATGTTGGCCAGTTCTTCCTTAATCTTATCGGGATTAGCGGCTGGTTTATCAACTTTATTGATAGCAAACACAATAGGTACACCGGCAGCCATAGCATGGTTGATGGCTTCCTTGGTTTGCGGCATTACGCTATCGTCGGCAGCTACGATGATAATGGCAATGTCGGTTACCTTTGCACCACGGGCACGCATCGCTGTAAAGGCTTCGTGACCAGGGGTATCGAGGAAGGTAATCTTACGGCCATCTTCCAACGAAACGTGGTATGCACCGATGTGCTGGGTGATACCTCCGGCTTCGCCGGCAATTACGTTGGCCTTACGGATATAGTCGAGCAACGAAGTCTTACCATGGTCAACGTGTCCCATTACGGTTACGATAGGTGCACGTGGTTGCAGGTCTTCTTCGTTGTCTTCCTCTTCTATGATAGCTTGTGAAACTTCGGCACTTACATATTCTGTTTTGAAACCAAACTCTTCGGCCACCAAGTTGATGGTTTCGGCATCCAAACGTTGATTGATGCTGACCATGATGCCCACGCTCATACAAGTAGCAATAACTTGTGTTACGCTGATGTCCATCATGTTGGCCAACTCGTTTGCCGTAACGAACTCGGTAAGCTTCAAGATTTTGCTTTCTGCCATTTCTTGATCTTCAAGCTCTTGCATGCGGTTGCTTGCCAACTCGCGTTTTTCCTTACGATACTTGGCACCCTTGTTCTTGCCCTTGGCGGTCAATCGAGCCAAAGTTTCTTTTACTTGCTTTGCTACATCCTCTTCGCTCACCTCTTGCTTGATGGCAGGCTTCTTGAAGCGGTCTTTGTTCTTCTTTCCACCGCCTTGAGCAGCAGCTTGTTGTTGCTGTTGGGCATTCTTCTGACGGTTCTTGTCGTTACCGCCTTGTTGGAAGGATTGTGCATTGTTGATATCCACCTTTTCCTTACCGATGCGGGCACGTTTCTTCTTGTTGCGTTCACCATCTTTTTCGCCTTTGTTCTTATTGTCCTCGCGGCGGATTTCCTTGATGATGGCCTCCTTCATCTGCTTGCGTTGGTCTTGGCGTTGCTTGTCCTTCTCTTCGCGCTCCTTACGCTTTTCTTCCTTCGATTTTTTCTTAGGACGAGTGCTTTGGTTCAAAGCTGCAAGGTCTATCTGACCAATCACATTGATTTTCGAAACGAACTCGGGTTTACGCAATTGGAACACGCCATCTTGCTCTTCTTCGGGTTGTTCTTCCTTGACCGGCTCTTCTACGGGTTGTTCAACGACTACGGGCTTTACTTCC
Organism: Mediterranea massiliensis; assembly: GCA_015060685.1. Taxonomy (GTDB): domain Bacteria; phylum Bacteroidota; class Bacteroidia; order Bacteroidales; family Bacteroidaceae; genus Bacteroides; species Bacteroides massiliensis_B. Next base: position 96,755 of record SUXZ01000006.1, read on the forward strand.
GGTTTGGGTTCTTCCTTAACCGGCTCTTCCACAGGTTGTTCAACGACTACAGGCTTTACCTCCGGCTTGGGTTCTTCTTTCACCGGTTGCTCTACAGGTTGTTCAACCGCTACAGGTTGTTCAACGACTACGGGTTTCTCTTCCGGCTTGGGTTCTTCTGCCTTTACAACAGGTTTCTTGCCCAGGTTATCCAAATCGATTTTGCCTACGGGTTTGAACTTCGGACGCAGGTCTTCCACCTTAGTGGTTTGAGCCACCTCTTCCTCTTTTTCTTGAACGGCCGGTTTGTCATAGCCATCGATAGCTACCGATGCTTTGTTGCGCTCTTTGTTCTGACGTTCTTGCAAGAATCGTTCAGTCTTCTTCTTCAGGTCTTTATCGGTGCTAAACTCCTTTACCAACAGGTCGTATTGTTCGTCGGTGACCTTGGTGTTGGGGTTTGCCTCTACGGTAAAGCCTTTCTTCTGCAAGAATTCGACAACGGTCGTAATTCCTACATTCAAGTCTCTTGTTACTTTATTTAATCTTATAGACACGTTCTTTATAATTAAGAATTAAAAATTAAGAATTAAGATTTAAAAGTGCTGAGTTATGAGTTAATTCATAAATCATAAATCATAAATCTTTTACTCCTCTTCGAACTCTGAGCTGAGGATGCTCAATACTTCGTCTACAGTTTCTTCTTCAAGGTCGGTTTTCTCTACGAGCATTTTGCGCGATGCACCCAATACGGCTTTGGCGGTATCCAATCCGATGGCCTTGATGGCATCGATTACCCAACCGTCTATTTCGTCGCGGAATTCATCCAAGTAGATATCTTCTTCGTCTTGATTGTCGAGTTCGCGGAACACGTCGATGGTGTATTCGGTAAGCATACTGGCCAGCTTGATGTTCAAACCGCCCTTACCGATGGCCAACGACACCTCTTCGGGGCGCAAGTAAACCTCTGCCTTGCGGTTTTCTTCGTCCAGGTTGATAGACGATACTTTGGCGGGGCTCAATGCGCGTTGGATGAAGAGCTTGATATTGTTTGTATAATTGATAACGTCGATGTTTTCGTTGCGCAATTCGCGAACGATGCCGTGAATACGGCTACCCTTAACGCCTACACATGCTCCTACGGGGTCGATGCGGTCGTCATAGCTTTCTACAGCAATCTTGGCGCGTTCGCCTGGGATGCGTGCAATCTTCTTGATGGTGATGAGTCCGTCGTTTATTTCGGGAACTTCCATTTCGAAGAGGCGTTGTAAGAAGACGGGCGATGTACGGCTCAAGATAATCTTGGGATTGTTGTTCTTGTTGTCTACGCGGGCAACAACGGCGCGTGCCGATTCGCCTTTGCGGTAGAAGTCGCTTGGGATTTGTTCGTTCTTGGGCAGAAGCAGTTCGTTGCCTTCGTCGTCGAGCAGCAACATCTCTTTCTTCCAGATTTGGTAAACTTCTGCGCTGATAACGGTTCCCACCTTATCGATGTATTTGTTGTAGAGGCTATCCTTTTCCAATTCCAATATCTTGCTGGCAAGTGTTTGGCGGAGGTTAAGAATGGCGCGTCGGCCAAAGCTTGCGAAGTTCACTTCGTCGGTCACCTCTTCGCCCACTTCATAACTGGCATCTATTTGTTGAGCCTCGCTCAATGCAATTTGTTGATTGGGGTCTTCCAACTCATCGTCGGCCACTACCTCGCGGTTACGCCAGATTTCGAAGTCACCTTTGTCGGGGTTTACAATCACGTCATAGTTTTCATCTGTACCGAACATCTTTGCAATCACACTACGGAACGACTCTTCGAGTACGCTCACCATGGTAGTGCGGTCGATGTTTTTCAGCTCCTTAAATTCCGAAAAGGTGTCAATCAAGCTGATAGTTTCTTGTTTCTTAGCCATAGTCTTATTTAAAACTGATTAAGTATTTAGTATATTTTATTTCATCATATCCGAAGCTCAGGTCTTCGTCCACCATCTTAGGACGTTTCTCGCCCTCCAGCTTCACTTTCTTTTGGATGGTCACCACGAAGTGTTGTTCGTCGGCCTCTTTCAGGGTGCCGCTCAGTTTCTTGCCTTCCTTTGTCAGCACTTCCACCTCTTCGCCCACATAGTTCAGATATTGTTGCAACACTTTAAACGGTTGTCCGATACCTGCCGAGCCCACTTCCAGTTCATAGTCTTCATCATCGCGGTTGATGCGCGACTCTACGAAGCGGCTCAGTTCTACACAGTCTTCAATCCAAACTCCTTCTTTGTGGTCAATCTCCACAGTAATCTTGTTGTCGGCTGCTACGTTTACCTCTACCAGGAAGTACTCTTTGTCTTGCAACCATTCGTTGACAACTTCGCAAACTTTGTTTTTTTCTATCATAGATAAGTTATGGGAATAAAAAAGAGGAGCTTAATCGCCCCTCCATCATTCATCAATTCTGCCGCAAAGATATAAATAATCTGTTCGACTACAAAATATTAACGAAAAAAAGTGCAAGTGCACGATATTTTACCTTAAAATAGGCTACACATTATTATATATGAAACACCGCAAATGTAAAAGCCTTTTACGAGCCAGGAAATTTACCCTTAGCACTAAATTATTTTTCCCTACTGGGAAAATATTTTTTGCCTACTGGGTAGGTATATCTACCCAACTGGAAAAATTCTATAGAACCGTTTTGGGGAGGAAGATATTTGTGTAATAGTTTTACCCCGTTGAATCCACAAAGCAAAATCGGGCCATTTTGCAACAATTCCATATACATATGATACACCCGTCATGAACGATTTGAAAAATATATAGTATATTTGCAACAAATTAATATCATACAAAAAAACATAAAAAGACTATGAAAAAGAGCCTGAAACACTGGTTGCTGCTCGTTGTGATGATAGCAACCATCCTGCCCATGCAAGCGGCAGACCAATTTGTACAACACAAGCAAGAGGGATTTGTGTGGATTGCCAACGGAAAAGCCTTGCCCGTATTGGTAGATAACCAAGAAGACAAAGGTGTTTTGCGAGCAGCCAACGACCTGCTGAACGATGCCAATGCCGTAACCGGCACTACCCCAACACTTATCTATACACCGGCCGGAAAGCAGGCATTAGTAGTGGGCACCATCAATAGCAAGTGGATAAAGCAACTGATTGCAAGCAAGAAGATAGACGGCACCGAGCTGAAAGGCAAAACCGAGAAGTTCATCATCCAAACCATCGACAACCCCTTCGAAGGAATGGAACAGGCGGTAGTGATTGCCGGTAGCGACAAGCGAGGTACTATTTATGGTATCTACGAACTTTCCGAACAGATGGGTGTATCGCCCTGGTACTACTGGGCCGACGTTCCTGCCCAGAAGCACGACATCGTGAGCATCAAAGCCGGCTCATACACCGATGGCGAACCGGCCGTAAGATACCGCGGCATCTTCCTGAACGACGAGGCTCCATGCCTCACCGGTTGGGTAAAGAATACCTTCGGCACCAACTATGGCGGACATAAATTCTACGAAAAGGTATTCGAGCTAATTCTTCGCTTGAAAGGTAACTACCTTTGGCCGGCCATGTGGCAATGGAGCTTCTATGCCGACGACCCGCTGAATAGCCCAACCGCCGATGAGATGGGTATCATCATGGGAACATCACACCACGAACCGATGGCACGCAACCACCAGGAGTGGGCACGCAAGCGTGGAGAATATGGCGCATGGGACTATGCAACCAACCAAAAGGTTATTGACAAGTTCTTCCGTGAAGGTATTGAAAGAGCTGCCGACACCGAAGACCTGATTACCATCGGTATGCGTGGCGACGGCGACACTCCGATGGGAGGCAAAGAGGGACAAGACGACAAGTTCGTACCCGACTACGACTACATGATTAAGTTGATGAAGAAGATTATCAACAACCAACGAAAGATTATCAAGGACGTAACCGGCAAACCGGCCAAGCAACGTCCGCAAGTATGGGCCTTATATAAAGAGGTACAAGAGCTTTACGACCGCGGTCTCCGCGTACCCGACGATGTAATTATGCTCCTTAGCGACGACAACTGGGGCGATGTGCGCCGATTACCAAATGCCGAAGAGCGCAAGCACCCCGGCGGATGGGGAATGTACTATCATGTGGATTATGTTGGCGCACCACGTAACTCGAAGTGGCTCAACGTATCGCCTATCCAACACGTTTGGGAACAGATGCAACTTACCTACAGCTACGGTGTTGACAAACTGTGGGTATTGAACGTAGGCGACTTGAAGCCGATGGAATACCCCATCACCCTCTTCCTGGATATGGCATGGAACCCCACCAAGTTTACTAACGACAACCTGCTTGAACATGCCCGCGCCTTCTGCGCTCAACAATTCGGCGAAGACCAAGCCGACGAAGCCATGCGCATCCTGAATCTCTACTCAAAGTACAACGGACGCATCACCGCCGAAATGCTGGATGCAAAAACCTACAACATCGAAAACGGCGAATGGAAAAAGGTATCGGACGAGTACTTGAAACTGGAAGCCGAAGCCTTGAGACAATACATCTCGCTGAAGCCGGAATATAAGGATGCCTACAAGCAACTGCTGCTCTTCCCCGTACAAGCCATGGCCAACGTATATGAAATGTACTATGCACAAGCCATGAACCATAAGCTCTACAAGGAGAACAATCCGCAAGCCAACTATTGGGCAGACAAAGTGGAAGAGACATTCAAGCGCGACAAAGAGTTGAGCTACGACTTCAACCACGTCATGGCCAACGGCAAGTGGAACGGCATGATGACACAAAAGCACATCGGCTACACCAGTTGGAACGACAACTTCCCCGCCGACAAGTTGCCCGAAGTTTACCGCATCGAAGACTCTACACCGGGCGGATACATCTTCGAACCAGGCAACAAGGTTGTGGTGATGGAAGCTGAACACTACTACAAGGCCGAAGCAGCACCCGCCACCGAATGGACCACCATCCCTTACCTGGGACGCACATTGAGCGGTGTAGCCTTGATGCCCTACACAGAAGCTACCGACAATGCTTCGCTTGCCTACAAGCTGAACTTGCCGAAGGATGTGAAGAAGGTAAATGTTCGCGTAGTGGTTAAATCTACTTTGGCCTTCCACGACCCGCAAGGACACTCGTTTGCCGTAGGCTTCGGAGAGAACGAATATAAAGAGGTGAACTTCAATGCCAACCTGAACGAAGAGCCTGAGAATATATACTCCATCTACTACCCCACCGTGGCAAGCCGTGTAGTAGAAAGCGTAGTGCCGCTGACCATCGAGAAGCGTGAAGAGGGATGTCAAACCCTCTACCTGAAGCCACTCGATCCGGGCATCGTGTTCGAAAAGATTATCGTCGATTGGGGCGGATACCAAAAATCATTCCTCTTCATGGACGAATCTCCTTGTCGTCGCGAAAAGTAAGACAAACCTCTTTTCTCCATACAAAAGGCTATCCCACGCGGGATGGCCTTTTTTCGTGCATGCGCTAAGCGAGTAACCGAAAGCATAGAAAAAGTACGAAATTGTTTTGAGTAACAAGCTATTTACACTATCTTTGTCGCCAAATCAATAACTTTAGTGATAAATTGATATGAAAGTTGCAATTATTGGAGCAGGAAATATGGGAGGCGCCATTGCTTTGGGCATGGCCAAAGGTACCATCGTAAATGCCAAAAACATTGTAGTGGCCGACCCTTCGAAAGCCAACATAGACAGACTGATACAACAGGTGCCGGAAATGAACACTACGGCAAACAATGCCGAAGCCGTGAAGGATGCCGACATCGTGATATTGGCCGTAAAGCCTTGGTTGGTAGAGATTGTACTGAAGGATTTGCCCTTAAAGGAACAACAGATACTGGTCTCTATAGCCGCCGGTGTCAGCACCGAGAAGTTGGCCGGCTACACCAACAACGGCATGACCATCTTCCGTCTCATCCCCAATACCGCCATCAGCCAGATGGCCAGCATGACGTTCGTAACCTCGAACAATGCCACCAAAGAGCAACAACAACTGATATTAGATATCTTCAACGAAATGGGATTGGCCATGCCGATACAAGAGAAGGACATGGGAGCCGCTACCGCGCTGGCTTCGTGCGGCATAGCCTATGCACTGAAGTATATCCATGCCGGTATGCAAGCCGGAATCGAAATGGGAATCTACCCGAAAGATGCCATGACCATGGTGGCACAATCCATGAAGGGAGCCGCCGAACTGATACTGAACAACGATACGCATCCGGCTACCGAGATTGACAAGGTATGTACCCCTGGCGGTATCACCATCAAAGGCATCAACGAACTGGAGCACAACGGCTTTTCATCGGCCATCATCAAGGCCATGAAGGCATCGAATAAATAACCCTGAACTAAAAACTCAGAACTCTATACAATGAACGAACAAATCAAACAAATAGCCGAACGCCTTCGCGGACTTCGCGACGTGCTCGATCTGACCGCCGCCGACGTAGCTACCGATTGCGGCATTGCATTGGCCGACTATGAAAAAGCCGAGAGCGGCAATAGCGACATCTCGGTAAGTATGCTTCAAACCATCTCACGCCAATATGGCATCGCCTTGGACACGCTGATGTTTGGCGAAGAGCCCAAAATGAGCACTTACTTCCTGACCAGAGCCGGCAAAGGCGTATCGGTGGAACGAACCAAAGCATACAAGTACGAATCGTTGGCATCGGGCTTCCGCGACCGCAAATCGGATCCGTTCGTAGTGACCGTAGAACCCAAGAACGAAGAGACACCTATGCACCTGAACAGCCACTCGGGACAAGAGTTCAACTACATCCTTGAAGGCCGTCTGTTGCTAAGCATCAATGGTAAGGAGCTGATTCTGAATCCTGGCGACAGCATTTACTTCGATTCGAACCTGCCTCACGGCATGCAAGCCCTCGACGGCAAGCCCGTGCGTTTTGTAGCAACCATCATGTAAACCACCGCAAACAACTGAAACAATGTTAGAGAAATTTGTTAAACAGACTCACTTTACTTCGCAAGAGGATTTCATAAAGAACTTAAAGATAGAAGTGCCCGAAAACTTCAACTTCGGATACGATGTTGTAGATGCGTGGGCCGCCGAACAACCAGACAAGAAAGCCATCCTTTGGACTAACGACAAGGGAGAGGCTCACCAATACACCTACGCAGAACTGAAGGAGAAGACCGACCAGACGGCCGCCTACTTCCAAAACCTGGGCATCGGACATGGCGACATGGTGATGCTCATCCTGAAACGTCGCATCGAGTTTTGGTTTTGTATCATTGCTTTGCACAAACTTGGAGCGGTGGTTATCCCGGCCACTCACCTGCTGACCAAGAAAGACATTGTATATCGATGCAATGCCGCCGATATCAAGATGATTGTGTGTGCCGGCGAAGAGGTGATTACCAAACACATCATCGAAGCCATGCCGCAATCGCCATCGGTAGCGCACTTGGTGAGCATCGGTCCCGATATGCCCAAAGGTTTCAAAGACTTCCACGAAGGCATGAAGAATGCCGCTCCTTTCGTGAAGCCCGAACATCCCAATAGCAACGACGACACCTCGCTGATGTACTTCACCAGCGGCACAACAGGCGAACCGAAGATGGTTGCCCACGACTTTACCTATCCGTTAGGCCACATCACAACAGGTTCGTTCTGGCACAATCTGCACGAGAACAGCCTCCACCTGACCATTGCCGATACCGGATGGGGCAAGGCTGTTTGGGGCAAGCTATACGGACAGATGATTGCCGGTGCAAACATCTTTGTTTACGACCACGAGAAGTTTACACCTGCCGACATCTTGCAGAAGATTCAAGATTGCCACATCACCTCGCTTTGTGCCCCTCCAACCATCTACCGCTTCTTGATTAAGGAGGACATCAGCAAGTACGACCTTTCGTCGTTGGAGTATTGCACCACCGCCGGCGAAGCATTGAACTACTCGGTATATGAAACATTCCTAAACATCACGGGCATCCGCTTGATGGAGGGTTTTGGACAAACCGAAACCACTCTGACATTAGGAACCTTCCCCTGGATGCAACCCAAGCCGGGAAGCATGGGCGTGCCCAATCCGCAATACGACATCGACCTGCTGACTCCCGACGGTCGTTCGGCCGAGGATGGCGAGCAGGGACAAATCGTCATCCGCACCGGCAAGGGCAAGCCATTAGGATTGTTCAAGGAGTATTATCGTGCCGCCGAGCTGACCGAAGATGCTTGGCACGATGACATCTACTACACCGGCGACGTGGCTTGGCGCGATGAAGACGGCTACTACTGGTTTGTAGGCCGTGCCGACGACGTTATCAAGAGTTCGGGCTACCGCATTGGGCCCTTCGAAGTGGAAAGTGCGTTGATGACTCACCCTGCCGTAGTGGAATGTGCCATCACCGGTGTGCCCGACGAGGTGCGCGGACAGGTGGTGAAAGCCACCATCATCCTTAGCAACAGCTACAAGGACAAGGCCGGAGAAGAACTGATTAAAGAGTTGCAAAACCACGTGAAGCGTGTAACTGCTCCTTATAAATATCCACGCGTCATCGAGTTCGTGGACGAACTTCCGAAAACCATCAGCGGAAAAATCCGCCGCGTGGAGATTCGGAAGAACGACAATAAATAATAATGCTTATACCATGAAGAAATCTTTTGTTTCCATCATTATGCTATTGGCCATTGGCGTACAAGCCTTGGCACAAAGCAATGCCGTGAAGAAAATCATTGAAATGGGCACTACCGATAATCAGGTAATGCGCCATTTGGATATATTGACCAACCGCTTTGGCGGTCGCTTGGTAGGCTCGGATGCATACGAGAATGCGGCCGAGTGGATGCAACACGAATACAAGAAGTGGGGCATCGAAACTTACCAGGAAGAGGCGGGCGAAGTAAGCGTAGGTTTCAATCGCGGCCCTTGGTTTGGCCGATTGATTGGTGGCGACGAGCCTATGACCTTGCACTTTGCTACTCCCTCTTATACGGCCGGAACAAAGGGTGTGCAACGCGGACATGTATTGATTGAACCTACCACCGAAGCCGAACTGAATCGCATGAAGCATGCCTTGAAGGGGGCTTGGGTATTGGTATCGGGCACCAATAGCGGATGGCCCGTGGGCCACTCGTTGAAGAACGATTCGCTACGAGCCGCCATCAAAGCCGAAAACAAATTGGTAGCACCCTACAACGATTCTATCCGCCGGGCAAACTACATGAACGGCACCAACCTGCCATTGAAACAATTGCGCACCTTCCCGGCACTCTACTACGACGAAATGGTGGAAGCCGGTGTATTGGGATTCATCCAATCATCTGCCGTGCCAATCCGCGCCCTCTACGACCGTCCTATGCTGAACGAGCAAAAGCCCGACTTCGACCACTTGCCCGAAGTGTGCGACATCAAACTGGACGAGAATCAATTTGCCAAGATTTATAAGATGGCGAAAGAGCGTCGCGACTTCTGGTTGGAGTTCGACATCCGCAACCACTTCAAGATTGGCCCCGTAAAGTATCATAATGTTATCGGCGCTATCCGCGGTTCGAAGTATCCCGACGAATATGTCATCATCAGCGGTCACCTCGATGCTTTCGATGTAGCTACCGGTGGTGTGGATTGTGGCACCGGCATCGGCCCGATGATGGAAGCCGCCCGACTGATTGCCCTCTCGGGTGCCAAGCCCAAGCGCACCATCCTGTTTGTGGCCTTTGCCGCCGAAGAGTTTGGATTGCTTGGCGCACAAGCTTACGTGAAACGCCACGAGAAGGAGTTGAAGAAGATTTCCAACCTCTTCAACCGCGACGGAGGCCCTACCCCACCCGTAGGTATCAGTGTGCCGCAAGCCATGTACGACGACTTCGTGAAGATTTGCGAGCCTATCAAAGAGATTAATCCCGACTATCCGTTCGAGGTAACCGTGGCCAAGCCGCGCAAGCGCCCAACCGACTTTGGTGGTACGGACGCTACCGTCTTCGCCGTGGCCGGTGTGCCTACCTACGAATTCCGCACAAGCGACTTCAAAGGGTATAACTTCGACTATGGTGAGATTTGGCATACCGATCGCGACCTGTACAACAAGAACATCCCCGAATACCAAGAGCACACCGCCGTTGTTACCGCTATCGTTGCACTTGGCGTGGCCAACCTCGACCATTTGCTTTCCAGAGAGGGAATGTTCATCGAAGAATAACCCTTAAACCCATACCCACTATGAAAGCCATTGTCAATCACTTTACCGACAACGACCTATACACCTTTACCTGCATGTACTACATCTTGCAGAAGTATCCGCGGGCAGAGGTGGCCTATCAGTTTTTCGATCGTAACCATACGAAATATCCGCAAGGATTCGACGCACTTCTTCGCGAGCAGCTACAACACATGGAAGAGGTAGTGATAACCGAAGAGGAGATAGCATTCATGACGAAATCCTTCCCCTTCCTTCCCTATTGGTTTATCAACGTCTTCTTGCGGGGCTATCGCTTCAACCCCAATGAACTGACCATTGCGCAAGACGAAGAGGGCCATCTCAGCATCAGCGTGCAAGGGCGTTGGTGGTCGGCCATCATGTGGGAAATGCCTATCCTGGCCACTATATCCGAACTGATGCATACGCTGAACGGCGATGCCGGAAAGTACCAGGCCGAACACGAGTACGAGAAATCGTATCAGAAAGGTCGTGCCATTTGGGAGAATGGTTTGACGTTGGGCGATATGGGTACTCGCCGACGCTTCTCGTTTGCCCATCAAGAGCGGGTTATCGATGCGTTGATAGCCTCCTATCGCGACGTGGTGAAGGAGACGGAAGGCAAATGCGGTAAGTTTACTGGCACATCAAACGTCTATTTCGCTATGAAGAAGGGCATCCCTTGCCTAGGTACCATGTCTCACCAATGCATCAGCTTCGAGGAGGTGGTAAGCGGTGTGATAGAGTGCAACTACAACGTCATGAACAAGTGGTCGGAGGTGTACGACGGCAACGTAGGTATCTTCCTTTACGATTGCTTTGGCGACGATGTTTTCTTCAACAACCTATCCAAGCGCATGGCAATGACCTTCAGCGGTCTTCGCATAGATAGTGGTGTGGAGGAAGAGCAAGTGGATAAGATTGTAGCGAAGTATAAGCAGTTGGGTATCGACCCAATGACGAAGCAAGCCGTTTTCAGCAACGGACTGAACATTGAGCGCGCCATCGAGATTCATCGTTATTGCCAGGGCAAGATTACCGATAGCTATGGTGTGGGCACCTTCCTTACGTGCGACGTTACCGATTGCAAGCCGATGAACATTGTCGTTAAGTTGGTTAGTGGCCGCATCACCGAATCGCGCGAGTGGCATCCATGCGTCAAGCTTTCGTGCGACAAGGGCAAAACGCTTGGCGACAAGAAGAAGTGCGAGTACTTGCTTTCGATATTAGGATAGAAGGAGGAGAATTGAAATGAATTCCGCCACCAAATTCCCCTCCTTCGGGAAGGAGGGGTGCCTTTAGGTGGGGTGGTAGGTTAAGGAAAACTCTATTTCTTTTTGAAAACTGCCGCTAAAAGAGAAGAAACAAGGATGTAAAGGGGCACAAAGATTACAAAACCTATCAATGTTTCGGGCATGGAAAGGAACTCTCCTTTTATTAAAGGATAGACTATCACCATAACAATAGCCAAAACTACCGATTCGATAGCCCAAATCTTTAAATTTCTTTTTTGTTCTTGCGATAACGCCATAAATTGTTCATCGTTTGATTTTTAGTTTTGCAAAGCTAACGATAATTTCCAAAAAATCAAATGTTACCTTATTATTTCGATTACTAAACCCCTGCGTCTGAAAGACGCGGCATGTTCTCTTTCGCGTCTTTACAGACGCTTATATAAAAGGTGGAAACACTTCATTACCCACGGGCTTAAAAGCCCGCGGCTATTGAGAATCCTCGTCTTTCAGACGAAGGTAACTTCATTTATAGTTTAATACATCAAGAATTTGTTTATTTGATAAATAGCGCTAACTTTGTGGCGTTCTTCGGAACAAAACATATTAGTTAAAGGGCGTTTAGCAATATTATCCTCTATTGAAATCTGGACAATTTCGACTTGTGGATAATGGGCAATTAAACGTCCACGTCTGTGATATTATATCCCTCTGGGATTGTTATATCATTGGGCGTGGGCTTTGCTTATTATACAAGTCGGGCAGTCCAGAGCCTCAATAGAATAATAAGCTAAAGTTCCCACGCCTTGTTTTTGTATAATGCTTTCTTAGGGAGCTGGATAGCACAAAACAAATAAAATAGTTATGAAAACAATTAAACGTTTGTTGGTTATTGCACTCATTGCTCTTTATCCAACTCTAACTTATGGACAAACACCAGAACCAGAATTCATAGGTGAGGCCTATTGGGAAAAAGCAGATGGAAGCTATGTCCAATTAGGAAAGGAATTAGGTGCATACACATCTGGTATGTCTTGGAAATCAAACTCGTGGAATGCTTTTTCTTTAGAATTAACTGGCAAGAATGCTAAAGTGAGAATTCCTTCAGGAGAATCTGTTAAATTTATCATCCGAGCTGTAGATAATAATTCAGACCCAATAAGTATGATTAGAATTTACCGCTTTAACACGAGCAGAAAGAAAAGAAAGACTGTATTGTCAGAAGACAATTCGGGAACTTTAATGAAAAGCCGGACTCATACCAAAAACCAACTTGTATTCAGCGGTAAGAAGTATGGTTCATCTTCATACTTAATTACATTGGATGATTTAACACCAGGTGAATATGGAATCGTAATAACAAATCCTAACAATGTAGATGAAAAAAGAACTGTAGTAGCATGTTTTGGAGTTGACAAATAACCATGAAAGATTTATATTTAAATGAAGGTGACATTGTTAAAGACAAAGAAACCGGCCAAGAATGGGAAGTAATAAGATATACAGAAAGATTTACAGGTTCAATTAGTATGGAAAAAACTGAAATTGTCTATTGTCGTAATCTGCAATCTGGAACAAAAGAACGTTTTCCACAAGACGAGTTAGTTTTTGTAAAATCTAATCATCCTCCATTTATCATTGAATAAAATACTATTATTCAAAATAACTGATTGTAAGCGAATCGGCAAAATGGCTTGACAAAAGGGCTGTTTTGCCGATTTTTGCTAACCGGGCAGTTTTTCAAAATGCTTCGGAAAGAGAGAGAAATGGAGCTATTTTAAGCAAAAAACAGGGGTAAAAAGGAGAAAAAAAGGAGGTTTGAAGAACAAATAGTTCACTTCAACCGAACAAATAGTTTGCGTCTGAAGTGTTTGTTCGGTGGAAATGCGGAACAAAGGTTATACCTTTTGGGGTAAAACCTTTAACCTTTCGGGGCAAAAGGTTTAATCTAATGGGGTAAAAGGTTAAACCTCTGCCTAAAAAGCATTGAAAATGGCAAGATTTCAAACTATTTACCATGCAACGGAAGTGTTAAATTTGCGGTTATCTAACTGATACAAAGCAAGGTAAGCCGTTTTTCGTTTCAATATTCTGCATAGTGCTTTACGTTGCTTCGAAATAGAGGATTCTCAAGCGGTTCGATTATCATTTTGTCAGGAAGTGACATTTTGATAGAAACAAAAAAGCGACGATTGAAATTCAATCATCGCTGAGTTTTGTCGGAATGAGGCGACTCGAACGCCCGACCCCTACGTCCCGAACGTAGTGCGCTACCAACTGCGCTACATTCCGATACCCTTTCGGGAGAGGTGGTGCCACCAGGAATCGAACCGGGGACACAAGGATTTTCAGTCCTTTGCTCTACCAACTGAGCTATGGCACCTTGGTTTGCGGATGCAAAGATAGATATTTTTTATTAACTACAAGTAATTAACCCGCTTTTTTATCGAATTTGCCCGAAAGACAAGGATTAAAAAGGATACCTTTCAGAATCTGCGATTTTTTCCGTAAGTTTGCCGACAAAGAGATAACTATGAGCATAGAATTAGGAAAACTAAACACACTCAGTGTGGTAAAGGAAGTAGAGTTTGGCATGTACTTGGATGGCGGGGAAGAAGGCGAAATCTTGCTACCCACGCGCTATGTACCCGAAGGATGCCAAGTGGGCGATAAGTTACAGGTGTTCCTCTACCTCGACCAGGACGAGCGGTTGATAGCCACCACCCTGACACCCTACGTACAAGTGGGCCAATTTGCCTACTTGGAAGTGGCGTGGGTAAACCAGTATGGTGCCTTCTTAAAGTGGGGATTAATGAAAGACCTCTTCTGCCCCTTCCGCGAGCAGAAGGCAAAGATGGAGGTGGGCAAACGATACATGATTCATGCACACCTGGACGACGAGAGCTACCGCATCGTGGCCTCGGCAAAGGTGGAGCGTTACTTCTCGAAAGAGGCACCCGACTACCAACCGAACGAAGAGGTGGAAGCCGTCATCTGGCAAAAGAGTGACTTAGGATATAAGGCCATCATCAACCACCGCCACACCGGTCTGCTATACGAAAGCGAGATTTTCCAGCATCTGCACATCGGTCAGCGCGTAAAGGCCTACATCAAGCAGGTGCGCCCCGACGGGAAGATTGACCTCTGCCTGCAAAAGCCGGGCATGGAGAAGGTGAGCGACTTCTCGGAAATTCTGCTCAGCCGCATCCAAACACAAGGAGGATTCATCCCCCTACACGACAAATCGCCCGCAGAAGAAATCTATGCCCTGTTCGGCGTCAGCAAGAAGACATTCAAGAAAGCCGTCGGCGACTTGTACAAGCAACGCCTGATTACCCTGCACGACGACGGCCTCCGCTTGGTAAATCCCCATCAAGTTTAGGGATTTCCCTATCAACAAATAGAGGAAAACTCTGCGACGGCAAAAAGTTTTCCCTTACCTTTGTCTCAACAAAAAGAGATAAACAGATTGTTGAACACTAAAATTTGATGAATTATGAAGAGATTATTACTGATAACAATCGCAATGATGACGAGCATCCTGACATGCGATGCCGCCATGAGTAGAAGCAGAATCCGCAAAGAAGCTCGCTTCCTGACCGACAAGATGGCTTACGAACTGAACCTAAGCACAGCTCAATACAACGACGTATATGAAATAAACTACGACTTCATAGACGAAGTAAACTACATCATGGACGAAGTGCTTGATGGCTATGCATGGGCAATGGACGACTACTATTACCTGCTCGACCTGCGCAACGACGACTTGCGTTGGGTGCTCAGCACACACCAATACTATCGCATGATGGACATCGATTACTTCTATCGCCCCATCTTCATGGCAAGCAGCAACTGGACATTCCGTGTACACTTGCACTACACCAACTTCAACCACTTCTATTTCCCCAAGCCACACCACTACAAGCACTATAAGGGTGGGCACCATCGCCATCACTGGAACGACGTAAGTTACTACAAAGACCGCCATCACGGCATGTCACACCACATTGCACCCGCGCCTATCCGCCACAACGAAGTGACCTATCGCGATAGCCGCAAGAGCGATTTCGGTTCGGTAACCGTACGCCCGAACACCGAAAAGCGCAACAACAACACAAGCGTATCGCGCCGCCGCACTACCAACGACGACACCTACAACGTACCAACCAAGAAGGAGAGCCGTACCAGCACCGTGCGCCGCGCAACCAGCACAAACAACAACAATGATAAGGTAGATAAGAACACCCGCACACCCAACAGGGAAAGAAGAAGCGGTGCCACTACCACCAAGAAAGAAAACAGCAACAACCGAAGCAGCGGAACAAGCGTAAGAAGTTCGTCGAGCCGCAACAACTCGAACAACAACTCATCCACCCGAAGCAGTTCCAGCAGCAGCCGTAGCAGCTCGGGCAGTAGCCGAAGCAACTCCGGAAGCAGCCGAGGTAGCAGATAACCCAAAAGGTGAGGGAAACAAGAAGTTCCCTCACCTTTTTTTTGTGCAGTATAGTTTTATATTATCAAAAGATGACAAAAAACGTTTTGAAACGATACTTTTTTCCACAAACATTTTGCGGTATCGATTTTCTTTTTCACTTTTGTATCAATAAAATACAATAACATAAACTCTATAAACCTTTACGAATTATGAGCAACAACATGGAGAAGCCCTACGCAGTAGGTATTGATATAGGTGGAACGAACACAGTATTCGGTATTGTAGATACACGCGGCACCATCATAGCAAGCGGTTCAATCAAAACCGGCGCTTACGAAAAAGCCGAAGAGTATGTGGACGAAGTGTGCAAGCACCTCTTGGCACTAATTGATGCCAACGGTGGCGTGGAAAAGATAAAGGGTATCGGTATCGGCGCACCCAACGGCAACTACTACACCGGAAACATTGAGTTTGCACCCAACCTGCCTTGGAAAGGTGTGGTAAAGTTGGCCGAAATGTTCGAAACACGCACCGGCATCCCTACCGCACTGACCAACGATGCCAATGCCGCCGCCATCGGCGAAATGACCTACGGTGCAGCACGCGGCATGAAGAACTTCATCATGATTACATTGGGAACGGGTGTAGGTAGCGGTATCGTGATTAACGGACAAATGGTGTATGGACACGACGGCTTTGCCGGCGAACTGGGACACGTCATCATGCGTCGCGAAAACGGCCGTCTTTGTGGTTGTGGACGAAAAGGCTGCTTGGAGACCTACTGCTCGGCAACAGGTGTAGCCCGCACTGCCCGCGAGTTCCTTGAAAACCGCACGGAAGATAGCTTGCTGCGTGCCATCCCTGCCGACCAGATTACTTCGAAGGATGTATATGATGCAGCCGTAAAGGGCGACAAACTGGCACAAGACATCTTCGACTTTACCGGCACCATCCTGGGCGAAGCCTTGGCCGATTTCATCGCCTTCTCCAGCCCCGAAGCCATTGTTTTGTTCGGCGGCCTGGCCAAGTCGGGCGACTACATCTTCAAGCCTATCCAAAAGGCCATCGACGACAACGTGCTGCCCATCTTCAAGGGAAAAGCCAAGTTGCTGCTCTCCGAACTGAAAGATGCCGATGCTGCCGTACTCGGTGCCAGCGCATTGGGTTGGGAAGCGAAAAGCAGATTGTAAGATACGAATCGTTTGAATATAACAAAGCCCCGAAAGCCATTGGCCTTCGGGGCTATTTGTTTATCAATCGTTTATTCTATGCTTTCTCCCTTATAGAAATCCAATATCTTGCTACGGAACAGATACTCGTACTTGGCTTGCAGCTCGTCGCTTTGCGCCCGCATCAAGTTCTGTTTTGCCTCGTTATACTCTACGGCATTGGCCCTGCCGTTTTCATACTTCTCGCTCATCAGTCGGAACGACTCGGCACCGGCATTGGCGGCAGCATGGCTACTGCTGTACTTGCTTTCGGCCGCCACGGCGTTGTACCATGCCTGTTGAATCTCCTTATAAAGCGTCTTCTTGCTTTCGGTCAGTTGCAAGGCGTAGTTGTCGCGTTGCAGGCGTGCCGTGCGCACCCGGTTGCGGGTACTGAAGCGGTTGAAGATGGGCACGCTCAAGCTAAGCCCTACATACTTATTAAAGTTATCTCCCATCTGTTGCTTGAAGGTGCGGTTGATGGTGGAGTAGTAGTTGGTGCCCAAGCTACCGTTCAAGTTCAGTTGCGGATAGTAAGCACTCTGTGCAATGCGGATGCTGTGCTTACTGCCTTCCAAACGGTACTGAGCTGCCTGGATGGCCGGCTTGTTTTGCAAAGCTGTCTGATAGATGTCGTCGGGCGGCGTCAACGGTTGCAGTTCGAATGCCACATCGGGCGACTCTAACAAAAAACCTTCGGGCGACTCCAGTTCGATGAGCTGGCTCAAATCGAGCAAAGCCAAATCGTAATTATTACGGGCTTGCACGGCAGTCATTTGGTCTTGTGCCACCCGTGCCTTTGCCTCGGCCACCTCGGCTTGCGAAGCCTTTCCCATCTCGGCCAGACGGCTGATGCGCGCTTGCTGCTGCAGGCTCAACTCCACTTGCGACTCGGCCACCTGTTGCAGTTCCTGGTTGAACAACACTTGCAAGTAGGCCGATGCCACGTTGATGGCAATATCTTCCTGCGCTTTGGCCAAGTCGGCCGTAGCGGCTTTCAAGTTCAGTTTGGCCAAAGCATACTGGTTGGGCAGTTGCAATCCGGTAAACAATGGAATGCTGGTGCTTAGGTTTAGGTTCGTACCGTTACTACTTGTATTAACAAAAACGGTTGTATAGTCGCCGGTATCTTCGTTCTTCACGGCCGTTTGGCTTCGTCCCCAGTTCCAACTCTGCCCCGCCGAGCCGTTCAGGTTTGGCAGGCGTGCCCACTTGGCCGTATTGGCTTCGACGGCACTCTGCTCTACGGCATTGGCCGTGCGACGAATGTTGATGTTATGCTCAATGGCATAGTCGATGCAACGTCTTAAGCTCCATCTCTCTTGTGCCTTTCCGCCGATGCTTATCAGCAGTAGGCTGATGAATAGTATCGTTTGTTTCATCTTCTATCTTCACTAATCACTTAACACTAAACACTAATCACTAACTACGTTACCACGGATACGGTCATTAGCAGTGATACCACCCTTAACGGCTATCTTGATACCATCACTCATGCCCACCTCAATCTGTTGGCGGCTGAATTGTTGTGGTTGCTCGTTAGTCAGCAGATAGACAAACGTACTGTCGCCACTGAACTCCACACACCCTTCGGGAATGGCAAGCACCTGTTGCATGCGCTCCAACACAATCTCGGCATTGGCCGAGTAGCCGCTACGAATCACCACGCTATCGGGAGCCGTAAGGGCAGCCTTTATCTCAAACTGGTTGGCTCCGTTCTCCTCTACGCCTTTGGGCGAGATATACTCCAACACGGCATCGAAACTGAGGTCTTGCAACGCACCGATGGTTAGTTTCACCGGCATGTTTTCGTGGATACGGCCCACTTCGGTTTCGTCGATGTTGCCACGAAAAATCAGGTCGTTCATATCGGCCACGGTAGCAATGGTTGTACCGTCGTTGAAGGTGTTGCTCATGATGACCGAGTTGCCCACCTTGATGGGAATGTCGAGAATCAATCCGTCGATGGTGCTGCGAATCATGGTGCTGCTGAACGAGGCGTTGCTTTGGCTGATTCCCTCTTTCACAATCTGGAGGTTGTCCTTGGCTGTTTGCAACTCTTCGCGGGCCTGCTTCACACTGACCTCTGCCTTTTCGTACTCTTCGCGGCTGATGAGCTGCTCTTGATAGAGCTTTTGGGTGCGGCTAAAGTCGGTCTCGGCTTGTCGGGCACTGATTTCGGCCAGTCGCAAACGACTTTCGGCACTGTTCAGTTGTCCCAATTCGGGAATAACCTTCACTTTGGCAATCACCTCACCGGCTTTGATTTGCTCGCCGGCCACTTTGTAAACCTCGGCAATGATGCCCGATATTTGCGGTTTGATAAGCACCTCGTCGCGCGGCTCAATCTTTCCGGTAGCCACGGTGGTCTTCTCCAAATCGGTCACTTCGGGTGACACCACTTCGTAAACAATCTCCTCCGGCTGCGACTTTTGGTATAGGAACACAAAAGTCCAAATGAATAGGAATGCTACCAATAGCAATCCGGCAATCTTAAAAAACTTTTTTGTCTTCATCAGTATTTAATTTTTAATTCTTAATTTTCAATTTTCATTCATCCCTTATCGCCTCTATCGGTTTGATGGCCATGGCACGATAGGCGGGGGCCAGGCCGGCCAAAACGCCCAGTACAATCAGTAGCAGGCAAGTACCGATGGCGGTGCCGAAGGATACCTGATAGTGTATGCTAATATCGCCAGGGTCGTTTGCTGCCGTTTCCAATATGTTCAGCACAAAAACGCCAAACGAGATACCGGCCATGCCGGCTATGGTGGTCAGCACCATGCTTTCCGAAAGAATCTGTTGCAAGATGTCTTTGGGTTGTGCCCCGATGGCGCGTCGGATACCAATTTCGGTGGTACGTTCGCGTACGGTAACCATCATGATGTTGCTCACACCGATGGCACCGGCAAGCAAGGTTCCCAAACCAACCATCCACGTCAAGATGCTGATACCTATAAAAAGGTTATCGACCATGGAGAACAGCTCTTCGGCATCAATCAACATTACGGCTTGCTTGTCGTCGGGGTGGATGTAGTGAGCCTCCTTAATGACGCGTCCTATATCTTCCTCTATACTGCTTACTTTATATCCGGGTTTCATAATAAAGCAGAGAATATGGATGGTATTGCCCACGTTATAAGCCTTTTGCATGGTAGTAAACGGAATGTATATACTCTCCGAACCTTGTCCGTTCAAACTGATATTACCATCGGACGACGACATACCCACCACTTGGTAATAGATGCCGCCCACTTGGATGTATTTGCCGCAAGGGTCTTCACCCTCTTGGAAAAGGCTTTCGTACACTCGCTTTCCTATGACGCACACCTTCCGGGCTTCGTGCACATCTACACTATTAATGAATCGGCCGTAGGCCATTTCTTGTTCTTCTATCTGTGTGTATTCGGGATAAATACCCTTAACTACGCCATCGTATTTATTTTCGTCATAGACGGCAGTTTGTCCCCAACGCGAAATGGTAGGCGTGGCAAGCGCTACGCCTTCGATGGCGGCAACTCTATCTACATCGGCCAGTTCCAAATCCCAATAACGTCCCTTTCGGAAACCTTTATAAGCTTCGCTTGTGTTGTTGGATGCTATGAATCCGGAGTTGGTGGCAAAGCCTTCGAAGTTGGACTTCATCTCCTCGCGAAGTCCTTGGGCGCCACCTATCAACACAACCAACATAAAGATGCCCCAGAATACACCGAAGGCCGTCAGCAGGCTGCGTGTTTTGTTTCGGGTAATGGTTACGAGGATTTCCTCGCATGTATCTCTATCTATTCTCACGTTATTTAGTGTTTAGCGGTTAGTGATGAGTGATTAACGATTATTCATGGCCTCAACCGGACGGATATTGGCGGCTTTGCGAGCAGGGAAAAGCCCGGCTAACGTTCCGGATACTACAAGCGTCAGTGTGGCTTGTATGGCAACGCCTATATCCACCGTAGGGTCGGTAAAGATGGTTTCGGAAGCGCCACCGGCTTCAATGGATTGATTGCCAAAGAGCATACTCATCCACTCGGTCACGCCGATACCGGCCACCATACCGATGTATCCGAAGAGGGTGGTAATCGTTACACTCTCTATGATGATAATCCACAGGATATGTCTTGGTTTGGCACCGAGTGCCTTGCGGATGCCGAACTCGCGCGTACGCTCTTTAACGGTTATCAGCATGATGTTACTCACGCCCACAATGCCGCTAAGCAGGGTAAAGATACCAATCACCCAGATGGCGGTGCGAAGCAATCCCATCGCTTCTTGCGTTTGGAGGTATTGCGTCATGCGGTTACTAATCCAAATGGCACTATCATCCGAAGGGTCGAAACGGTGGTTCTGTGCAATGGCCTTGCGATAGAGCACTTCGAAGGCTTCGTTATCGGCCTCATCGGTCAGCCCTTTGGTGGTGAAGACTATGTTGTTCAGTTTGTCGCCCTTGTTATAGATGGTTTGCAAGGTGCTGAACGGGATGTAGGCACTTTGCGAGTTGCTGTTGCCCGAGTCTTCGTAGATGCCCACTACCTGATAGACAATTCCGCCGGCATTGACAAAGGTTCCGATGGCCGGTTGCTCCTTGTAAAGCACTTCGACCGACTTTTCGTGAAGCACAATAACCTTGCGCCGCTCCTTCAGGTCGTTGGTATTGAAGAATCGGCCTTCGGTGATTTTCACCGCTTCTACCTCGGTGTAGTTGGGGTAAACGCCCATCAGGGAACTGTTGACGTATTGGTTGCCGTAACTGATGTTTACACTACCCTGCTGTACGGTGGCACCGGCACTGACGATATAGTCGGTAAACAACTCTTCGGTATCTTTCATGTCGCGATTGTCCAGCTGGATGTAGCGGCCCTCCTTCAAACCGTCGTACGACTTGGTGGTGCTGCCGGGATAGATGCGCATGGAGTTCAATGCCCTGTCCGAACTGCTTTGCTCGAAGGCATGAATCAGGCCGTTGCCGGCACCCAATAGCACGATGAGCATGAAGATGCCCCACGAAACGGCCAGGCCGGTAAGTGCCGTGCGCAGCTTGTTGCGCTTGATGGTTGCGTATAGTTCTTGCAGGGTATCAATCATTTCATGGCTCCTCCATTTACGCCAAAGATGGATGCATCGTGATTCAGGTTCTCTTCTATGCTGCCAATAACTCCGTCCTTAATGCGGATAATCTTGTCTGTTTGGTTGGCTACACCGCTTTCGTGGGTCACCACTACAATGGTCATGCCATCCTTGTGCAAATCCTTCAGAATCTGCATCACCTCCACACTGGTCTTGCTATCGAGCGCACCGGTAGGCTCGTCGGCCAGAATGATTTGCGGTTTTGTAATCAAGGCGCGGGCAATAGCTACACGCTGTTTCTGTCCGCCACTCATCTCGTTGGGCATGTGATGCGCCCAATCTTTCAAACCCAATCTATCCAGGTATTCCAATGCCAAGGCGTTGCGCTTACGTCGGCTCACTCCTTGATAGAAGAGCGGCAGGGCCACATTCTCCATGGCGTTTTTGAAGTTGATGAGGTTGAACGATTGGAAGATAAACCCAATCATGCGGTTGCGGTATTCGGCTGCTTTGCTTTCGCTCAAGTTCTTGATAAGCGTGCCGTTCAGGTAGTACTCGCCCGTATCGTAGTTGTCGAGAATCCCTAATATATTTAATAAGGTGGATTTACCCGAACCGGATGCGCCCATAATAGAAACGAACTCTCCCTTGGCAATGTCCAGGTTGATGCCTTTCAACACATGCAGGGGTGCTCCGTTGTGGTAGGTCTTGTTGATGTCTTTTAGCTGTATCACGTTTTTCTATTTTTATTCAAAATTATCCTATTTTTGTTTATTAGACGCAAAAGGGTATATAAAAGTTGCAAAGCATTAGTATTTTTTAGGATAACTCCATATAATTTCGGTTATCAGCCCTCATTTCAGCCTAATCACGCACAAATTTCTACCTTGCCGTGCGGATACAAAACAAGCGCCTCGTGAGATAAAAACGGAAACTCCCTACATAAAATTAAATCAGCGACGCTGTTTACTGAATCAGCGCTGCGGTTTCATTTTTTCTTAGGCAGATAAAACTTTCTTTGCCAAGGTTAATAATTTATTCCAAGCAGGTAGGGAAATAATTTGTTCGCAATTAGAGAGGAAAAAGCGCAAGAAACAAGCTGAAATTAAACAAAATATTAAAAATGTTGGTCAATTCAATAATAATTTCTAATTTTGCAATGTTCACTATTGCCGAAAGCCCCAACGGGTGGGCAATGGTGGGCTACATACATAAAAAGGCGTAACTGTACGCTTTGGTTTTGACGTCATAAGAACCTGGAAAATTCTGATAACGATTGGTCAAAAACAAAGCAACGGAGACGCCCCTTGGAATGTTTATATTCACCCCGAAGCCACATAAGGTTTTATGATTGGCGTGGTTGGGGTTTATATATCATTATCGTGGGGCTTTCGGCGTTGCTCGTTTCGACTAATCGGGCAATTCCAGGGCCTTTATGACGTGAAGCGGGCACAGTACCGGCTCCACGTTTCTTTTTTTATATGTATCTCATCCTTTTATTACCCGTCACCCCGGTAGCCAGTGACACAAAACCTTTACTGATATGAACGAAAATGTAAATGGCTACATTGCTCCCGAAGTGGAAATTGTAGAAGTGGAAGTAGAACGT
Source organism: Mediterranea massiliensis (assembly GCA_015060685.1). GTDB lineage: Bacteria > Bacteroidota > Bacteroidia > Bacteroidales > Bacteroidaceae > Bacteroides > Bacteroides massiliensis_B. Next base: position 120,465 of record SUXZ01000006.1, read on the forward strand.
GGATTTGAAGCTTCAGGCGAAACAGATCCTTGGGAATAACAATCTAAAACATTCCACTATGAAAATCTTTAATCTAATTAAGGGCATCACAATGTTGTGCTTGCCCTTATTCCTCTTTTCTTGTAGCGAAGAGGAATACCTACAAACTGAACAGAAAGTAAAGGTGCTGATTTCTATTGATGAATTTCAAAACGATGCAGCAACAAGAACAACCACCGACCCGAACAACAACTATGCCATAACATGGGCTTCGGGCGATACCATCGGAATCTTTCCGCGCGAAGGTTTTCAAGAACCATTCGAAATTCCGGCAAATCAAGTAGGACAGAAAAGTGCCACCTTCGATGGTGGATATTGGACAATAAAAGGCGGACTGACCTACAACGCCTACTATCCTTTCGACAAGAACGCATTTCTATCGGCAGACGAGAAGACACGAATTGCCGTAACCTATTTAGGGCAAGAACAAACTGGCACAGAATGTAATATCGGAGCATACGACTACACATACTCCGACTGGAAAGAAGCTGCTGCTCAAAGTATAAGTTTCAAATTCCACCATATTGGTGCCATTGCAATCTTCAGCTTGGAATATCCGGCTACAACTACATACACGAAGTTTTCCATAACAACCGAAGAAAAGGTTATCCCTGTTGCCGGCACATACGACCTCACTGCTGATGCACCAATCTTCGTAGCAGACAAGTATGCTAAATCTATTGATATGGCGCTGAAAAATCATGAGGGAACAGCAGGAGATATTGGAAAATTTTACATGATGCTCCCTCCAATGGATTTAAGCGGACACGAAGTTACGCTATCCTTAACGCAAGCTAACGGAACAAAACACTTCTATTCGATAGCATTCCCCACTATTGTAAAAAGTAAAAAGTATGAATTGGAAGGAGATTTAATTACTACTTCTGCCGACGGAAGTACTGACGAATGGGAGGATGAAACGAAATCTGTTGAACTGAATGGCACAACTTTCAAGGAGAAATTAATAGAAGCTGTTGGAAAAGATGAGTGGGAAGCAAAAAGAAGCATATCAAGTATTATATTCAAAGCAAATTCTACTCCAAGTGCCAATGCAACAATCGTTTCAGATGGTATAGCTATCAACTATGCAGATAACATAGCAACTGTACACATTAATGCAGATTATGCAAACTTAACAACTGGTAAACAAATGTTTAACGGTTTATCGCATCTAAAACACATCGAGGGATTAAATATAATAAACACAAGCAACGTAACGGATATGAGTGAAATGTTTAGAGGATGTTCACTACTTACTTCTTTAGATTTATCAAACTTTGATACAAGTAACGTAACAGACATGGAATTTATGTTTAGTGACTGTTCGTCATTAACAACATTAAATTTATCAAACTTCGATACAAGTAACGTAACGGATATGGGTAATATGTTTAGTTACTGTCAGTCATTAACAATATTAGATTTATCAAACTTCGATACAAGCAACGTAACGAATATGAGTAGTATGTTTTATGACTGTCACTTCTTGGCAACATTAAATTTATCAAACTTCGATACGAGCAACGTAACGGACATGGGTTATATGTTTAGTTTCTGTCACTCATTGGCAACATTAAATTTATCAAACTTCGATACAAGTAACGTAACGGATATGGGTAATATGTTTAGTTTCTGTCAGTCATTAACAATATTAGATTTATCAAACTTCGATACAAGCAACGTAACGGATATGAGTGGTATGTTTTATGCATGTTCAACACTAACTTCTTTAGATCTATCGAACTTCGATACAAGTAACGTAACGGATATGAGTGGTATGTTTTATGCATATTCACTTACTTCATTAGACTTATCTAATTTTGATACAAGCAACGTAACGAATATGAATGGTATGTTTAGTGGATGTTCGCTTACTTCATTAGATTTATCGAACTTTGATACAAGCAAAGTAACGAATATGAATTGTATGTTTAGTGGATGTTGGTCATTAACAACATTAAATTTATCAAACTTCGATACAAGTAACGTAACGGATATGAGTAATATGTTTAGTTACTGTCAGTCATTGGCAACATTAGATTTATCGAACTTTAATACAAGCAACGTAACGGATTTGAGTGATATATTTAGCAACTGTTTGACGCTTAAAGCATTAAATATCTCAAATTTTGATTTTAGTAAAATGACAAGCATTAGTGAGCTATTCAAAGACTGCATATCGTTAACATCTTTAGATGTATCGAATGTCAATACCAGCAATATAACAAACATGAACAGACTATTCCAAAACTGTTCATCACTCATCTCTTTAGACCTATCGAGTTTTGATACAAGCAAGGTGACTAATATGCATGAAATGTTCCGAAATTGTTCATCATTAGTTTCTATAGACCTATCGAACTTTGACACGGACAATGTTGAAAATATGGGATGGATGTTCAATGGATGTTCAAAATTGACATCGGTCAAGATGATGGGAAACACCTCTAATTTACGGTATGCAACAGGATTTTTCCCCTACACAACCAATACCGGTACATTCTACTATAACGAAGCATACGATTATAGCAAGATTATAGCCGAATTACCCAACGCTTGGACAGCAATTCCTTGTGCTGTAACCGAATAGTAACTTAAAACAGACTCATTATGAAAATCAATAATTTCATTAAAGGAATAACAATTATTATAGCAACATTCCTAAATGCCTGCAGCGATGATTACAATCTGCCAATTGGCGAAGGAATGAAAGTGCTGATTTCTATTGATGAATTCCAGTCCGATGAAAAAACAAGGACGACAACCGATCCCAACAACAACTATGCCATTACATGGGCTTCGGGCGATACCATCGGAATCTTTCCACGCGAAGGATTTCAAGAACCGTTTGCAATACCGGCTAACCAAGTAGGACAGAAAAGTGCTACATTCGATGGAGGCTATTGGGGCATAAAAGGTGGATTAACATATAATGCCTATTATCCTTTCGATAAAAATGCTTTTGAATCGGCAAATTCTAAAACTGAAATAGCGGTTACCTACTTAGGACAAGAGCAAACGGGAACGGAGTGTAACATAGGTGCATACGACTATACCTATTCCGATTGGAAAGAGGCCACCGGGCAAAGCATTAGTTTCAAATTTCATCATATTGGAGCCATAACTATTTTCAGATTAAAGTATCCGGCAACGGCAACCTATACCAAACTAAGTATTATAACCGATGCCAATGTCATCCCTATTGCCGGTACATACGACCTTACCGCTAATGCACCGGCATTTGTAGCAGACAAATTTGCAAGTTCACTTGAAATGAAATTGAATAATCACACCGGTACAGTAGATGAAATCGGAACATTCTACATGATGCTCCCGCCAATGGACTTGAGTGAACAGGAAGTAAGGCTTGTTCTAACAACAAATAAAGGAACAGTGTGCTATTATTCAATCGATTTTCCTACCATTGTTAAAAGTAAAAAATATGAGTTTGACGGAGAACTTATAGTAACCAATATCGAAGGTAGCCGTACCTCATTTACCAACTTCAGGAACTTCCAAGAATTTGTAGAACAAGTTTCAAACACAATACCACAAATTGAAAAATCAAATTGGGTTAGTTCGTTCAATTGGGGCGAAGACGAAGTTATTACCACTGGTACCGGTGATGTTCATTTTGGTTCTTCAGTTGATCGTGGTGCATATCGCGACTATATCACCAATGAAGGAAACGATTACAATTCCGCTTACTTTCGTCGTAATTCTACCCTTTTTGAAGGAGACAGATTTGGAAAAGACATTTGGAATGGTGGTTGGGCTGCTATCCGTGTGGTAAACATGGGGCTTCAAGCATTGAAAGAAGGGAAATTAGTTGAAGCAACTGATGAACAGCGAAAATTCTTAGAAGGAGAAATGTACTTTTGGCGTGCTTATTTCCACTTCCAGTCATCTATTTGGTTTGGTGGACTTCCGTATATAGAAACAGTTACTGATGAACCCCTAAGTTCACCTCGCCTAAGCTATCAAGAAATGGCAGACAAATGTATTGAGGATTTGAAAAAAGCCGTAGAATTACTACCCGTAATTTCAACGATTGATTCTCCCGCATTTGAAAACAATGATTTACTTCCCAATAAAATTTGGGCATTAGCTCTGTTGGGTAAGGTTCAGCTTTACGCAGGTAGTCCTTTAATGAATGCAGGTGTAAATGGTATGCCAACCGACTACAACCAAACATATTGCGCCAATGCCGCAGATACATTCGGCGAGTTATTAACATTAGTGGAATCCGGCCAAACACAGTATGCGTTGGTAAACTTTGAGGATTACTCTTCATTGTTCTACACCAAACATCAAAATTGGAAGATGCCTGGATCAACGGAAGCCATAATAATTGGACCTGACCATACGACCGATTCTTTTTGGCGACAATCAAACTCATACCAACCAACAGACATGGTTAATGGCGACGGCATTGTGCTTCATCCTTCTGCAAACTATGTGCAGTATTATGGTATGGCTAATGGACTTCCTTTAGAAGATTCCGAATCGGGTTGGACAAGAACACAACCATGGAAGGATCGTGACCCACGCTTCTATCACGACATTATCTATGATGGTGTAAAAATGATAAATGATACATGGGCTGACGAAAAATGGAAATGGGCTGATTTAGGAAAGAGCGATACATACATAGGTTCTTATCGCGAAGACCCAGATAGAACTAGCCGTACAGGATATCTAATGTATAAATTAATTCCACGTTATTCTAACAAATGGGATCGTGAGCATGAAGGATGGGCTGCTGCTGTAAATATGGGATTAACCGAGCTTAGATTAGCCGATGTCTATCTAATGTATGCCGAAGCGGCTGCGCAAGGCTATAGTGGAGCAGGAAATGCCAAATCTCCAAAATTCTCTAAGAGTGCAGTCGAAGCAATCAACGTCATTCGCAATCGTGCCGGTGTTGGTAATGTAGCCAATAAGTATATCAGTAATCTGGAAAGTTTTATGAGCGAATTGCGCCGTGAACGTGCTGTAGAGTTAGCCTACGAAGCCCATCGTTTCAACGACCTTCGTCGTTGGTTACTTTTGACGCGTTATCCCTACAATATTAAAACGGAAATTGAATTTGAACGTGATGGTGATTTTGATCCAGAAGCAGACCCAAAAGAAAGGAAAATAAAAGGATGGAAGGAAATCGTCCTTATTCAACGGAACTTGGATACCAAACACTATTGGATGCCATTTAAAGATGAAGACATCGCTAAGTATCCTGCATTAGTCCAAAATCCAGGATGGTAATCAATATAAAAAAATAGGAACCAATCTCTTGGTTCCTATTTTTATGTCGAACAAAGTTTGTTACGGAAGTATTATCCGTTAACTCTTTTTTCTTTGATACGAGCCTTCTTACCGGTAAGAGCACGCAAGTAGTACAACTTAGCGCGACGAACTTTACCTACCTTGTTCACTTCGATGCTATCGATAGCAGGTGATTCGAGTGGGAAAATACGCTCAACACCTACAGTACCAGACATCTTGCGAACGGTGAAACGCTTCTTTTCACCATGACCTGAAATCTTGATAACAACACCACGATACAACTGAACGCGTTCCTTGTTACCTTCGACGATACGATATGCTACGGTAATAGTGTCACCAGCCTTGAATGAAGGATGTTGCTTGCCTGTAGCAAATGCTTCTTCTGCAATTTTAATTAAATCCATTGTTTGTAAATATTAAAAATGTTATCGTTACTACGCAACATACCAGGCCTCACACTATGTCCTGACAGCGATTGCGCGAAAGCGAGTGCAAAGTAACGAATTATTTGTCAGATACACAAATGTTTCCAACTATTTTTATCAAACGCTTGTTTTTATGTAAACTTTGGTTTATCTTTGGAGCATTAACTTTAACCCTAACTATGATGAAAGCTACAAGACTAAAAATCGCTTCTTGCGGGCTTTTGGTATCGCTATTCCTACTAACTGCCTGCAAACCCTCCGAAAGGAAAATCCATATCAAAGGCGAACTTATCGCAATGGATTCGATTTGGGACAACGGCAATGACACAGAGACCATTGCAAAGTTGAAACCGTATCGGAACAGAATGGATAGTGTGATGAACTGGGTGATGGGAACTTCGGAGATGGACATGGAGGCCAAACGACCGGAAAGTCTGTTGTCGAACCTTGTTGCCGACGTATTGAGACAAGCCGGAGAGAAACTGCTGAACGGAAAACCGGCCGACATGGGGCTGGTGAACATGGGCGGACTGAGAAGCGTGATTACCAAAGGGCCGGTGACGTGCGAAAACATCTATGAGATACTGCCGTTCGAAAACTCGCTATCGGTGCTGACACTGAAAGGAAGCACCCTGAAAAGCCTCTTCGAAGACATTGCCCGGCGAAAAGGTGAAGGCGTGAGCGGAGTGGCCATGAAGATAACAGCCGACGGCAAACTGATTGAGGCAACCATCGGCGGCAAAACGGTAGCGGACGAGCAACTTTACACCGTTGCCACCATCGACTACCTGGCCGAAGGAAACGACGGAATGACCTCGCTGATACAAGCCGAAAAACGGGTAAATGCACCGGTATGGACGCTAAGAAGGCTGTTTATGGACTATGTGCTGAAACAAACCATGAAGCGGAAGGCACTTACCTCGAAACTGGAAGACCGCATTGTGGTGATGGGAATGACCGATGAAGAGCCTACACAGATTCACATCCTGCACACAAGCGATACACATAGCCGGATAGAACCTATCAAGGCTACATCGGTGGACAGAGATGCCGGAAAAGGTGGTGTAGTGAGACGAGCTAACTTCGTGAAACAATTCCGCGAAGAGCATCCCGAAACATTGCTCGTGGATTGTGGCGACTTCAGTCAAGGAACACCCTACTACAACTTCTTCTTCGGAACAGTGGAGGTAGAGATGATGAACCAAATGGGATATGATGCTGTTGCTATCGGTAACCATGAATTCGACTTCGGCATGGAGAACCTGGCACGGTTGTGCAAACTGGCCGACTTCCCCATACTTTGCGCCAACTACGACGTAGCTGGAAGCGAGTTGGAAGGATTGGTAAAGCCATACACCGTCATCGAACGCAACGGATTGAGAATAGGATTGTTCGGATTAAGTCCGAAACTGGAAGGCTTGGTACAAGCCGAAAAGTGCAAAGGCCTCACCTTCAACGACCCCATCAAGGCGGCACAACAAGCCATCGACCAACTGCGCAACAAGGAGAAGTGCGACCTGGTAGTATGCTTGTCGCACCTTGGCATCGACATACAGGACATCAGCGACGAAGAGGTGATTGCTTCGACAACCGGCATCGACCTGCTACTTGGCGGACACACACATACGTTGATGAACGAACCGAAGATATACTTAAACAAAAACGGAAAAGACGTGCCCGCCATGCATAGTGGACGAAACGGAGCACACATAGGAAAAATAGAAATAACAATAGAATAATAAAATGACTAACCGACACCCCCTATATTGCGGCCTGAAAAAGGCCGCAATCTTTTGTTTGCTTGCCATGCTTGCACTGACAAGCAAAGCACAAGGACCACAGATACTGAGCCAACTCGAAGATGACCCCGATTGCAAGGCATGGGTAGATTCTGTACTATCCACACTGAGCACGAAAGAGCAATTGGGACAGTTGATGATTTACACGCTGACGCCACAAGACACCAAAAGCAACCAGGCCTTGCTGAAAAAGGTTATCAAAGAGTATGGCGTGGGAGGAATCCTCCTACGCAAAGGTTCCCTGCGCGAACACGCCATGATGAACAACCGCGCTCAAGAGCTGGCCGAAGTACCCGTTATGATTACCTTCGATGGCGAATGGGGATTGGCCATGCGAATACCCGGTACGCCCAACTTTCCGCGAAACGGCACGTTGGGGGAGATTGAAGACGAAAGCCTGCTATACGAATATGGCCGCGAAGTGGCACGCCAGATGAAGGAACTGAAGGTGCACGTCAACTTTGCACCGGTGGCCGACGTGAATACCAACCCCAACAACCCGGTCATCGGCAACCGCTCGTTTGGAAACGACCCCAAGAAAGTGGCACGACAAGTCATTGCCTATGCACAAGGATTGGAAGACGGCGGGGTGCTGTCTGTCTGCAAGCACTTCCCCGGGCATGGCGACACCGACCTCGACTCGCACCTGGCACTACCTACCCTGAACTTCGGACGCGAACGGTTGGACAGCATCGAACTATACCCCTTCCGCGAAACATTCAAAGCCGGATTAGGCGGAGTGATGGTGGCACACTTGGCCGTACCCGCCCTCGAAAAGGAGAAAGGCCGACCGGCATCGCTCTCGAAAGCTATCGTCACCGACTTGCTACAGCATGAAATGGGATTCAAAGGCCTCGTCTTTACCGATGCACTCGAAATGAAAGGGGTGGCCAACCATGCCAACGTATGCCTCCAGGCATTGAAAGCCGGAAACGACATGATTCTGGTGCCGCCACGCATCAAGGAGGATGTGGATGGCATCATGAAGGCCATTGAAACGGGCGAGCTTCCTGCAGACTATATCCGCGAGAAATGCCGAAAGGTGCTGATGTTCAAGTATGCGTTAGGATTGAAAACCAAACCTCGTGTAAACCTTTCCGGATTGGAGCAACGCATCAATAGCGAAGAGGCAAAGGCATTGATAGAGAAACTGAAAGGGGCGGTAAAGAAGAAACCCGAAGAGTTGGGGATTGATTCGAAAAGACTTGCCGCCATCGATACCATCGTGGCCGAAGCCATCAGAGAGGAAGCTACTCCCGGATGTCAAGTGGTAGTGCTGAAAGAGGGAGTTGAGGTGTACAACAAATCGTACGGACACTTTACCTATGAAACGAACTCGCCCTCGGTAAACGCAAACAGTGTTTACGACCTGGCTTCGCTGACCAAGACTACCGCCACACTACTGGCCGTCATGAAACTATACGATAAAGGGTTACTGAACCTGACCGACTATGTTTCTACCTATCTGCCCGAGCTGAAGGATTCCGACAAGAAGAACATCACCATCAACGAGTTGCTGTATCACCAATCGGGACTACAATCTACCCTACTCTTCTACCTGAAGGCCATCGACGAAGAGAGCATACCTGAGAAACTGACCACTACCCGACGGGATGCCAACCACACGGTACGCATCGGCGAGAAAGCATGGGGCAACCCCAACTTCAAGTATCTGGAAGAACTCACATCGCCCACCCAGACCAACGAACATACGCTTCAAATCAGTAGCAAGCTGTGGATCAAACCGGCCTTTAGAGACGACTACCTCACTCAAATTGCCGAAGCACCTCTATACAGCAAGCGATACAGATACAGTTGCGTGGGATTCATCTTGCTACAACGAATCGTTGAGGCCATTACGGGCACGACTTTAGACAGATACCTCGACCAAGAGTTCTATCAACCCATGGGGCTTAAAACCATTGGCTACCAACCGCTGAAACGCATCGCCCAAAACAGAATCATCCCCTCAGCCAACGACCCCCTTTTGCGAAAAGAGGTGTTGCAAGGATATGTACACGACGAGTCGGCCGCTTTCCAAGGCGGAGTATCGGGTAATGCCGGACTATTTGGAAACGCAAGCGAAGTGGCTCAAATCTATCAGATGTTGCTGAACAATGGCACCCTGAACGGGAAACGATACCTTAGCGAAGCCACTTGCAACCTGTTTACCAACCGAGTATCACGCGTCAGCCGACGCGGATTAGGATTTGACAAACCCGATACAAAAAACAGCAAGAGCAGCCCCTGTTGTGAGTCTGCTCCTGCTTCAGTTTATGGCCATACCGGCTTTACGGGTACTTGCGCATGGGTTGATCCTAAGAATAAGCTGGTTTATATCTTCCTTAGCAACCGCACCTATCCCAACGTTTGGAATAGCAAATTATCAAAATCCGATATCCGTACCCGCATTCAGCAAGCCATTTACGATGCCCATATCCATTAGAATGCGATACCGACACGTAGGCCGAAATTGCTAAGCCCGCTTACACTATAGGTCAGCACATCTCCCTTGTTGGTACCATAGCTGTAGTAGGCTGCCACATGAATACCCGGGCCATACACCCATGGGTAGATGTTCATACCCACTTCGGGAGAGAAATAGAATCCCCAGGTATTGTCGCGCATCTGATAAGCACTGAAATCGGATGTCATACGAGCAAATTGAGGACCGACCTTCAACGACACGTAGGGTTGGAAAGTTGATTCACGATTAAACGTATAACGACCTGCCAAACCAAAAGGTAATTGGAAGATAGTATGTTGCTGGTCGGTTGTCAATGTGGCACCATCGCCAATTCCCATTGATTCGCGACCCACATACTCGTGGTTGCTGTGATAGGCCATAAACAAGCCTAACGATGCATTCTCGGTCAGGTAGTAACCGGCTTCGAAGTTCATACCCCAACCGCTACCTCTATCGGCAAAATGATTGGCTACAGGGAAGTTGAACTGCCAATCGATGTTGGCATAATAGTTGTCACTCATCTGGGCTTTAGCCGGAAGGGCCAACATCAACGCCAAAGTAAACATTCCTACTACTTTGGTAAGTTTCTTATAGTTTGCTTTCATACAATTTAGTTTTAGGGATTTTTTACTTGTTCTTCAAATAAGCCGATTGGGCAAAAGCTTGATCTACGGCTTGAACGGCCAATTTTGTATTAACCTTGTTCGAGTCGCTCAAGAACCCGCTCATGTAGCAAGTCCACAACACTGGCAACTTGGCTGATGCACCTTCGGGGGCATCCAAATTGAGCAATTCGCCCAAGAACGAACCGGTACTATAAGAGTAGGTAACGGCATAAGGATAGTACCAATCGTACCAATTACCCCAATAAGGTGCGCCCCAGTAACCTGGATAGCCCCACCACCATTGCGGATAATTGTAGTCTGTCAAGTAATAAGTACTCTCCACATAACTTACTTGCAAGCCCAAATCGGCTTCTTCACGGTCGTCAACACGGATATAGCCATTAGCCGACATGTTGTTGGCAAAGGCATTGATTATCTCCAACGAACCGGTATCCGATGAATAGACTGCAGTTTTGCTTTCGCCAATAACCAAGATACTGTCGGGCAGGTAGTAGGTTTCGAAAGAATCGAATTTTGCCGACTTGTCGTAATTTGTATAAACCAGATAGTTACTGTCCAGTTTTCCCATGTCTGGACCCTTCTCACAGGCTGCAAACATGCAGACTGCTGCAAATAGAGGAATAATTCTTTTCATACAATTCTTTTGTTTAGGTTTTAAACTCATTAGCCTTCAGGCGCCTTTAGGCTACTTTTAGTGTGAAAACAAAAGAATTGGCAATTGGTTCGCAGAAAAAGAAAAAGACGCCTGACGATTAACGAAAAATAAGTCTATTTGTCGTTAAACGCCAGGCGTAATAAAAATAAAGAAATGAATGATTGATTATTTCAACTTCAGTATGGCTGTCCAACCACCACCGGGAGCCATATAGATTTGCAATTTATCTTCCTGATTGATTGTTTGAACCTTACGACAATAATCTGTAGCATCCTTGTCGGCATTTACACCATCCGAGAAGATTTCGGCCTGATAATTTCCTTCGCCCAAGAAAGAGAAATCGATGCTGTATTGACGAGGGGTCCAATTGGTCATGGCAGCCACATACCATGTAGAGCCTTTTCTTCGGGCAATGGCAATGTGCTCGCCAATCTCTCCACTAAGTGCAATGGTTTCGTCGAAAACAGTCGGTACTTGTGCAATGAAAGCAGTATATTCGGGCTCTTTCTTGTAGTTGCTTGGGCTATCCGCCAACATCTGCAAGGGAGCTTCGAACAAGGTGTACATGGCCATTTGATGCACACGGGTTCCTTGACTCATCGGATGGTCGTTCACTGCACGGAAATGGGCGCGAGTGGCATTCTTGGTAGCACCGGGTGTGTAGTCCATCGGGCCGACCAACTGGCGAAGGTAGGGAGCCGTAACATCATAGCGTGGGAAATCGTGCAACGGAGCACCATTGACAATCGGTTCCCACTTGGCATTCTCCAAGCCTTTTACGCCCTCGAAGTTTACAATGTTAGGATAGGCACGTTGGATGCCGTAAGGCTTCAAGCCATGCAAGTCGAGCAAGAGTTTGTTGCGGGCAGCACACTCGGCAATCTGCTCTACAGAGGCAATCAACGGCTGGTCGTCGCGGTCGAAGAAATCCACTTTGAATCCCTTCACGCCCATTTCGGCATAATGCTTGAACGAGGCTTCCAGATGCTTGATGCTGTTTCGCCAACTTGCCCATAGAATTACACCCACACCTTTTGAATTGGCATGCGAGATTATCTCATTCAAATCGATGTTGGGGTTCAAACCTTCCAACAACGACTCCTTGCCGCTCCAACCCTCGTCGATGATGATGTATTCCAACTTGTTTTGCGCAGCAAAGTCTATGTAAGCCTTGTAAGTAGGAGTATTCATGCCTGCTTTAAAGTCAACACCTGTCAGGTTACAGGTGTTCCACCAATCCCAAGCAACCTTACCCGGCTTAATCCACGAAGTATCTGCTATTTTGCAAGCCGGTGCCAAACGCTGAGCCATATCGTTATCGGCCAATTGTATATCGTTGGTTGTTACCAAAACCACTCGCCAAGGGAAACTACGGCGAGGCTGTTCGATAATAGCGATATAACCTGCACGTTCGGTCGGAACCAAGTTCAGTTCGGCATGTCCACCTATTTTCTCAGCCAAAGGAACGGGAGCAAACTCGGACACCAAGGCATTGTCTTTACCCTTCTTCAGGAACATGCCCGGGTAATTCTCCAACCCGGCTTCCATCAATGTGGCCTTCTTTCCGTTACCCAAATCTACCAAGAGCGGTGTAATGGCCAATGAATCGGGGAACATCTTTGAAAGAGGAGCCTCATCATAATATGATTCGAAAGAGTAGCAATAGCGTTCGCCGCTACGGTTATCGTTGACATAAGGAACAAACGTATTGTAATCGGCAGCAAAGTTAAATTCAACCGTCTCGTTCATTACAATATATGGTGCATTTGCACGGCTCACAATGCGATAGGCAGCTCCTTCATCGTAGGCACGCACTTCCACCATGAATCCACCTCGCAACGTTAACGAGAGTTGGTTATATACATCCTTTACTTCTGCCTTTTTATAAAAAGGTGTTGCGAATGACGTATTGACCGACCTACGGGCAACCTTCGTTACCTTCACCTTATCCTCCCAGATGCCAACCTTCTTTTTACCCTTCGCATCTATCCCGTTCAAAGCAATAGTGGAGGGTTTCAACACTACTGTCTCTTCGTGAGTAATGCCCCAAGATAAGGTATTATCGGCAGTGAGTACTACCTTTAACTTGCCATCGGGCGAACTTAATGCATATTGCTTCTGTGCAAAGCAACTCAATGCCAGCAACAAGCAACAACATGTAAACAATAGTCTATACCTCATAACCATTATCCCATTATTACTTCTACGATATGCTTGCCGGGTTGATGCTTCACGACATTACCATCAATTGCCTGGCCATCGACCTTAATCAATGCCACACCCTTGCACACACCATTCGGATTGGATACATTGATTTGGTATTCTGCACCGCGGAACAAGCGTTTTACACTGAATTGTTTCCAATCGGCCGGGATACAAGGATTGATTTCCAATCCACCATAAGCCGGCTTAATACCCAAGATAAACTGAGTGATGGCATAGTAGTTCCATGCTGCAGTACCTGTCAGCCAACTGTTCTTGGCCTCTCCTGGCTTGGCGGCATCCTTACCGGCAATCATTTGCGAGTAAACGTATGGTTCTACTTTATGCAATTCGCTATGCTCTTCGGTATATGACGGACAGATCTTTCGGAAGTATTCCCAAGCCTGGTCGCCACGTCCCAACACTGTTTCACCAATGATTACCCACGGATTGTTATGACAGAAGATACCTGCATTTTCCTTGTATCCGGCCGGATAGGATGATATTTCACCATATTCCACCTTGTATTCAGTGAAAGGAGGATTGTTCAGCACAATGCCATGTTCGCAATCCAAGCGTTCTTTCACAGCATCCAAAGCCTTCTCTACCATTCCCTCTTCCAAACCGATACCGGCCATGGTACACCAACCTTGGCTTTCAATGAAGATTTGTCCTTCCTTGTTCTCTTTCGAGCCTACCTTGTTGCCAAAATAGTCGTATGCACGGAGATACCAATCGCCATCCCAGCCATGTTTCTTCACAGCCTCAACCATCTTGTCGATGTATCCTTCGGCACGTTTAGCCTCTTCTGTATTGCCCACTTCGCGGCAAAGCTCAACATAATCGCGTCCACATACCACGAACAAGCCTGCAATCATCAGCGATTCGGCCTTCGATCCTTCGGTCTTGTTTTCGGTTGTCTGGAACGATTCGTTCGGATCCCATGAGAAGCAGTTCAGGTTCAAGCAGTCGTTCCAATCGGCACGACCAATCAACGGGAGCATGTGTGGGCCAAGATTGTCAATAACATGATTGAACGAAACATAAAGGTGTTGCATCAATGTCACCTCACTGCCCGGCTCGTTATCGAAAGGCACCATCTCATCGAGGATAGAGAAGTCGCCCGTCTCTTTGATATAGGCCACTGTTCCAAAGATAAGCCACATGGGATCGTCGTTGAATCCACCGCCGATGTCGTTGTTTCCACGCTTCGTAAGCGGTTGGTATTGGTGATAGCAACCACCATCAGGGAATTGTGTAGAGGCGATATCGATGATACGTTCGCGTGCGCGTTCGGGAATCTGATGTACAAATCCCACCAAGTCTTGATTTGAATCGCGGAATCCCATACCACGGCCGATACCACTCTCGAAGAAAGATGCCGAACGGCTCATGTTAAACGTAATCATACATTGGTATTGATTCCAGATATTGACCATTCTATCCAATTTTTCTTCGCCACTCTTCACCACATAGATGTCCAACAGATGATCCCAATATGCCTTCAACTCATCGAAAGCCTTATCCACCTTTTCTACAGTATCAAATTGGGCAATCATCTCTTTGGCTTTACGCTTATTGATGATTGGCGAGGGGAATCCCGGTTTCTCGAACTTCTCTTCCTGTACGTTTTCCACATATCCCAGCAAGAAGATAAAGTCGCGTTTCTCTCCTGCTTTCAGTTCCACTTCGATGTAGTGCGATGCGATAGGGCTCCATCCATGAGCAATGCTGTTGCTTGGTTTACCAGCCATTACATTCTGCGGATCGCGGAATTCGTTGTACAAGCCCACGAATGTTTCGCGGTCGGTATCAAATCCATCAATCGGTGTGTTTACACTATAGAAGGCATAGTGATTACGACGCTCCTTGTATTCGGTTTTATGATAGATTACCGATCCTTCAACCTCTACCTCGCCAGTCGAGAAATTACGTTGGAAGTTCTCCATATCGGTTGCGGCATTCCACAAGCACCATTCGGCAAACGAGAAGAGTTTCAGCTTTTGGGTTTCGTTTGTCTGGTTGGTTAAGGTAAGTTTCTGAACTTCACCCCATGTTTTCAATGGAACAAAGAAAAGCACACTTGCCTCAACGCCATTCTTCTGTCCGGTAATGCGGGTATAGCTCATACCGTGACGGCACTCATAATTGTCGAGCGGAGTCTTGCAAGGTTTCCATCCTGGCGACCACACATCTTTTCCATCGTTAATGTAGAAGTAACGTCCACCATTGTCCATGGGCACATTATTATAACGATAACGTGTGATGCGGCGGAACTTTGCATCCTTATAGAAACTATATCCTCCGGCTGTATTGGATATCAGTGAAAAAAAGTCTTCATTGCCCAAATAGTTAATCCAAGGCCATGGAGTAGCCGGATTAGTAATGACATACTCTCGATGAATGTCATCGAAATGTCCGTAAGTTTTCATACTTAAAATAATTGTTTAATGATTGTTATTGTTTAGGGGTACTTAAAATCTCTTCGATTAGTTTCAGCTCTTCGGCATCAAAAGCAAGGTTGTTCACTGCCTTCAAGTTCTTATCCAGCTGTGCCACACTGCTTGCTCCAACAATGACGCTTGTCACCAGGTCATCTTTCAGCAACCACGCCAACGCCATTTCGGCCAACGATTGTCCGCGGTTCTGTGCAATTTTGTTCAGTGCCATAATCTTCTGCATTGTCTCGTCAGTAAGAGCCTCTTTTTTAAGGAATCCACCGCGTGCTATGCGGCTATCTTCGGGGATGCCGTTAAGGTATCTGTCGGTCAGCAATCCTTGCGCCAATGGAGAGAAAGCAATAAACCCGCTACCACTCTCCTTTGCCTGTTGCAAGATACCCTCCACTTCCGGCTCGCGGTTCAGCATATTGTATCGTCCCTGATAAAGTAAGCAAGGCACATCGCGTTCTTTCAGGTACTGATATGCAAAGGCTGCTGCTTCGAGCGGATAATTGGAGATACCTACATAAAGGGCCTTTCCTTGTCTGACCACATCGACCAATGCCTGCATTGTCTCTTCCAAAGGAGTATTCGGATCGTAGCGATGCGAATAGAAAAGGTCCACATAGTCGAGGTTCATGCGGCGAAGACTTTGATCCAGACTTGATATCAAGTATTTGCGCGAGCCCCACTCGCCATAAGGTCCATCCCACATCAAGTAACCTGCTTTCGTCGAAATAAAGAGTTCATCGCGATAGGGTTTCAACGATTTACGAATAATCTGTCCGAATGATTCTTCGGCCGAACCTGCCGAAGGACCATAATTGTTAGCCAGATCAAAATGGGTTATGCCATTGTCGAAAGCATGATGTACAATGTCGAACGAGCGTTGTAAGGGGTCTACATCGCCAAAATTATGCCACAATCCCAAGGAAATTGCCGGCAATAAAATACCACTTCGCCCACAACGACGATACTTCATCGTTCCGTCGTATCGGGTATCTTTAGGAAAATAAACTGGGTTAATCATAATATTAAATATGTATTTGTTGCAAATATAGATAAAATAGAAATCCTAAGCAACCGAATGTCAAATCTGTACAATCATCGGTTAAAATAATACAATAAGCAAACTATAATAGTCACTACCTTTGTCGTGAAACAAATAAAAGCACGAATTAACATATTCCGAATAGCTATGAAGAAATTGATTTCCCTTTGCTTGTTTTTATCAATAACCTTAACTATGTATGCGCAATCGTTGCGCGAAACAGCCTTATTCAACGACAATTGGCTATTTGCTTATGGCAATGCCTCCTCACCGGCGTTGGATTTTGGATGTGGAACAGAATACTTTAACTACCTGACAAAGGCAGCCTCTATCCACAACGAAGGCCCCTACTCGCCGGACAAGTTCGATGAGAAGAAATGGGGCAAGGAGTGGAAAGAGATAAAACTGCCTCACGACTGGGTAGTGGATTTGCCCTTTGCGGGCAATGCCAGCCACAGCCACGGCTATAAGACGGTGGGATACAAATTTCCGGAAACCAGTGTAGGTTGGTATCGCAAGACATTTGAGATACCGGCCGAGGACCTTGGTAAGCAAATCTACCTGCAATTCGACGGCATCTTCCGCGACAGCCGTGTGTGGGTAAACGGATTCTTCCTTGGTCATGAGCCAAGCGGCTATGCCACACAGGTTTACGACATTACAGACTACCTTAACTATGGCGGTGAGAACTTGGTTTGTGTGCGTGCCGACGCCACCCTTGAAGAGGGTTGGTTTTACGAAGGAGCCGGTATCTATCGCAACGTGTGGCTCAGCAAGACTTCACCGTTACACGTAGCCCCTTTCGGCACGTTTGTACACAGCATTCTTGAAGCGCCCTTCCAAGAAGCCGAACTGGTTATTGAAGCCACAATCGACAATGCCTCGGAAGAGAGACTCGGTTTTACCACCAAGCACACCTTGGTAGCTGCTAATGGTGAGATTGTTGCTACAACCTCCCCCAACGAGCTCCACACCATCCAGCCTCGCGAACAACGCGTTTGCGTCGCTTCCATGAAAATCAGCAACCCCGTACTTTGGAGCACAGAGAACCCTTATTTATATAAGGTGATAACCGAGGTGGTGCAAGACAATAAGGTAGTGGACCGCTACGAAACCACAACAGGCATCCGACACATCTCTTTCGATGAAAACGAAGGTTTCCGTCTGAACGGAAAGGTTGTCAAGCTGAAAGGTGTAAACCTCCACCAAGACCATGCCGGTGTTGGTGCAGGCATCCCCGACGCACTACAAGTGTACCGCTTGAAGCAACTGAAAGCTTTTGGCTGCAATGCCTATCGCTCCAGCCACAACCCCATGACACCTGCCATGCTCGATGCTTGCGACAGTTTGGGTATTCTGGTCATCGAGGAAAACCGCTTGACGGGAATAAACGAAGAACATATCCGACTCATGCGCAAGATGGTGGAACGCGATCGCAACCACCCCTCAATCATCCTGTGGAGTGCCGGCAACGAAGAATGGGGCATTGAATGGAAAGAAAACGGCACACGTATAGCTGCTACCATGCGCGACTATTTCCACCGTTTCGACCCCACACGCCCCATGAGTGTAGCGTCGAGCAGCGGCCCGCACATTCTGATTCCTGCCGATGTGGCCGGATATAACTACATTCTGCAAAATCCGGTCGACCAACATCGTGCCGATTACCCTCAACGCAAGGCTTTAGGCTCGGAAGAGACTACCGGTTGTGGTACGCGCGGATGCTACTTCGACGACCATGCCAATGGCCGGATGACCGCAATCAACCGCCACAAACATGGCCCGGACAGCCTCTACAACTGCATTGAACGCGGCTGGAAATTCTACGACGAACGTCCATGGTTGGCCGGTCTGTTCTATTGGACAGGTTTCGACTATCGTGGCGAGCCAAACCCGATGAGTTTCCCGGCTACAGGTTCGCAATTCGGTCTTTTAGACTATTGCGGTTTCCCCAAGGACGAGGCTTTCTACCTGAAATCGTGGTGGACAGACGAAGTGGTGCTTCACCTATTACCCCATTGGAACCTACAAGGTCACGAAGGCGAAACAATATCAGTATGGGCCTATAGCAATTGCGACGAAGTGGCATTATACGTCAACGGCAAGTTGATTGGACGAAAGGAAATGCCCAAGAACGGACACCTTGAATGGGAAACGACCTACCAACCCGGTAAGCTGAAAGCCGTCGGCTACAAAAACGGCAAACGTGTCATTACCAAAGTGGTGGAGACAACGGGCAATGCAACACAGATGGCTCTTGTAGCTGACAGACAAGCCATCAAAGCTGACGGACAAGATGTAGCCGTATGTAACATCCAATTACTGGACAAGAAAAAACGGTTTGTACCTACTGCCAACCAACGACTCACAATCACTATTAATGGGCCGGCCACTATCTTGGGTGTAGGCAACGGCGATCCGGCCTTCCAAGCCATCGAGCGCCCTACCGATGCCAAAGCAGCCTCGTTCGAAGTGGATAGTTTCAACGGATTGGCACAGGTATTGATACAAAGCACAAAAGAGGCTGGCAACATAACATTGACTATCAGCGGCGAAGGTATTGCATCGGCAACGATACACATCAACGCTCAATAATATTCCTTCATAAACGATAAGAATCCCCTTCCGAGGGGATTCTTTGTTTTACAGCCCATCGAAGCATTAATATGTAAAATAATCGGATACTTTTTCCTCCCATACCATTATTAATGCCCACGACATAGATATTTTTTCCTCGTGAGAGAAAAAATTTTTTCTCGTGAAGGCTATATATCTCCCTCACGAGGAAAATTTCATAGAGCCCTTTTGGGGGCACAAACCAGCGTGTAAAAGAATTTCAGAATCTAAGGACAAATCATTCAAAAAAACAAGGAGATATTATTGGCATACGGAATTATTCACTAAATTTGTCTGTTGTAAACTTACTATTACCATAAAAACAGCACTAATGAAGAAACTATTTTGCTCTATCGCCCTATTATTGGCAGCTACAGCATTGATGGCACAAAAAGAGGTGCCGCAAGTAGCAAACATCATGGCACGACAAATCACGTCGTTAAACGGAGAATGGAACTACATCATGGACTTGCAGGAACAAGGCTATTATGACTATCGCATGAATCCTACCCGATGGGGGTTTTTCCGCAATGCAAAGCCACAAAAACCGGAAGACCTTGTTGAATACGACTTTGACATAGCCGATACGATGAAGGTACCGGGCGACTGGAATACACAGGATGAAAAACTATTCTTCTACGAAGGCACTTTGTGGTTAAAACGCAGTTTCGATTATAAGAAAAAAGAGGATAGACGCACACTGCTATATTTCGGTGCTGTCAACTACGAGGCTCACGTATATGTCAACGGTACATTGGCCGGACACCATATAGGCGGATTCACTCCTTTCAACTTCGATATTACCGACCTATTGGTAGATGGCAGCAATTTTGTGATACTGAAAGTAGATAACAAACGACATGCCGAAGCTGTTCCCACACAGATTTTCGACTGGTGGAACTATGGTGGGATTACACGCGACGTAATGCTTGTTGATGTGGCCCCTACATATATCGAGAACTACATGTGCCATCTTCTTCCCGCACAGAAAGGGAAGAAAAGAGAGATTCATTTCTCCGTAAAACTGAATAAGGCTGAAGCCGGAAAAACAGTCACATTGGCCATCCCAGAGCTAAAAATCAATCAGTCGCTCACAACCGATCAAGAGGGTAAGGCAGAACTGACCGTTACGCCCAAAGGAAAAAAAGATGCCTTCCAACTATGGTCACCACAAAACCCGAAACTCTACAAGGTGGAGATTGGATTGGACAACGAAACAATCTGTGACGAGATAGGTTTCCGCACCATCGAAACAAAAGGCAAGCAGATATTGCTGAATGGCGAACCTATCTTCCTAAAGGGTATATCCATCCACGAAGAAAAACCTAATGGAGGCGGACGATCCAACTGTGCAGAAGATGCACGTACGCTGCTTTCATGGGCAAAAGAACTGGGTTGCAACTTTGTCCGATTGGCCCATTATCCGCACAACGAATACATGGTGCGCGAAGCCGAGCGCATGGGCATCATGGTATGGTCGGAAATCCCTGTCTATTGGACAATCGCATGGAAAAACGAAGATACCTATAAAAATGCCGAGAGGCAACTTTCCGACATGATTGCCCGCGACAAGAATCGCGCCAACGTCATTATCTGGAGCATCGCCAACGAAACACCGCACTCTGCCGAACGCGACCTCTTCTTGAGCCGCCTGGCACAATATGCCCGTACACAAGACACTACACGACTGATAAGTATGGCCATGGAAGTAACCGGTGCATCAAACTACGTCAACCGTTTACAGGACAACATGCACCAATATGTTGATATAGTCAGCTTTAACCAATACATTGGTTGGTATCGCGACGTTAACGATGCGCCCAAAATGTCATGGGAGATTCCATACGACAAGCCGGTAATCGTCAGTGAATTTGGCGGCGGAGCAAAATATGGCTTACATGGAGACAAAAACCAACGCTGGACAGAAGAGTTCCAGGAAAACCTATATATAGAAAATGTATCAATGCTCGACAAAATTGATGGTTTGGCAGGCACCACACCATGGATTCTGAAGGATTTTCGCTCGCCACGTCGAGTATTAAAAGGTGTACAAGATTACTATAATCGCAAAGGGTTGTTCAGCGACAAGGGAGAAAAGAAAAAAGCCTTCTACATCATGAAGAAGTGGTATGAGGGGAAATAAATTCTCCCCTCTCCACACTCCGTGAGATTAAAATAATAGCAGTTATCACAGATATATTGCATTTTTTTGCTAAAATGTTGTGTTTTGCAAAGAACAATTCATATATTTGCAAAATGATACTTTTTTAGCAAAAATCCCATGGAAAATCAGAACTACATTATGCGCGAAATTACGCCCCTATCGGAGCGTGATTGTTTCTACATTGCCAACCGCCACAAAACAGAGTTTACTTACCCCATCCACTGCCACACGGAATGTGAACTGAACTTTACCGAACACGCTTCGGGCGTCAGACGAGTGGTAGGCGACTCGGCCGAGGTTATTGGCGACTTCGATTTGGTGCTGATTACCGGTAAAGAGCTGGAGCACGTTTGGGAGCACCACGAATGTAAATCGAAAGACATCCGTGAAATAACCATCCACTTCTCACAAGACTTCTTCTCTAAAGACTTAATCAACAAAAACCAGTTTGACAGCATCCGGAAAATGCTGGATAAAGCCCAACGCGGTTTGGCATTCCCTATGCAAGCCATCATGAAGGTGTATAACCGTCTGGACAAATTAGCCTTCGAAGAACAAGGATTCTATGCCGTACTACACTTCATGAGCATTCTGTACGAATTGTCGTTGTGCGATGATGCCAAGGTTCTGTCCAGTTCATCGTTTGCAAAAATTGAAACCTACTCGGATAGCCGCCGCGTACAAAAAGTGCAACGCTACATAGCCGAACACTATCAGGAAGATATTCGTTTGAACACATTGGCCGACATGGTAGGCATGACTCCCGTATCATTCAGCCGCTTCTTCCGACTACGCACCGGACGCACCCTCTCCGACTATATTATCGATATCCGTTTAGGCTCGGCCACACGCCTTTTAGTAGATTCACAACGCACTATTGCGGAAATCTGCTATGATTGCGGTTTTAACAACCTATCCAACTTCAACCGGATGTTCAAGCGTAAGAAAGGATGCTCGCCCAAGGAGTTCCGCGACAACTATCGCAAGAAGAAGATTCTTATTTGATAAGATACTATCAGTTTTCTGCATCTAAAAGCAGTAATTTTGCCTCGTTAAATTTTTGAACTATGAAAAAAACATTCCTTCTATGTTTAAGTCTTCTGTGTATCTATACCGCAATGGCACAGATACGCGGCAACGAAATTCGGGTAGTAGTGTCGCCCGACCATACCGATTGGAATTATAAACTGAACGAAAAATGCACCTTCAACATACAAGTTTGGAAGGCGCAAAACTTGCTTCCCGACGTAACCATCGATTACGAACTGGGTCCTGAGATGTATCCCACCGAAATAAAAAAAGGTGTAGTGCTGAAAAAAGGTTGTTTAGAACTGAAAAGTTCGATGAAAACGCCCGGTTTCTTGCGTTGCAAAGTGGTGGCACACGTTGACGGACGTACCTATGAAGGATTGGCAACAGCCGGCTACGAAGCCGAAAAGCTGAAACCTGTAACTACCCTTCCCGACGATTTCGAAGGTTATTGGCAAGGCCAACTGGGTTGGGCACGCCAAACGCCGTTAAGCACAACCATGACACTTCTTCCCGAACGCTGCACCGAACTGGATAATGTTTACCAAGTAAGCTACCAAGTAAAACCTGGAGGCGGACGTTTCTATGGCATCCTCACCATTCCGAAGAAAGAGGGCAATTATCCGGCTTTGTTGCGCGTTCCTGGCGCAGGCATCCGCCCATATAGCGGAGACACTTATACCGCACCCGGCAAGGTAATTGTACTCGAAGTGGGCATTCATGGCATTCCTGTAAACATGGAACAATCTGTTTACGACGCAGTATATAGTGGAGGCCTGAACAACTATTGGCACTTCCGTAGCGATAGTCGCGACGATTTCTACTACAACCGGGTAGTCATCGGCTGCGTACGTGGCGTGGATTTAATCTGCTCACTCCCCCAGTTTAATGGAAAGGCATTGGGCGTTACCGGCTCCAGCCAAGGCGGATTCCTGTCTGTTGCAGTAGCTGCTCTCGACAACCGTGTTACTTTCTTGGCACCCGTACATCCAGCACTATGCGACCACGAAGGTTTCTTCAATAAACGCGCCGGTGGATGGCCACACTATTTCTATCATCAAGAGAAGCCCGATGCAAAGAAGGTAGAAACGGCCAAGTATTACGATACGGCCAATTTCGCCCGACTCATCAAAGTGCCCGGATGGTATAGCTGGGGTTACAACGACCCAGTGTGTCCACCAACCTCCATGCACGCTACATACAACATTATTACTGCCCCCAAAGAGCTACGCCTCTATTTGGAAACCCAGCATTTCTGGTACCAGGAACAATGGGAAGAGTGGCAAAAGTGGATTGTCAAACAATTGAATATCGAATAACATATGAAACGTTTCTTTTATTTCGCACTATCAGTAGTGCTACTCGTAGCATGCGCTCCTAAACAAAACATCAATCCATTTATCGACGTAAATGCCGAAGGTCAATTCATCCGCAACGGAAAGCCTTACTATTTTGTAGGAACAAACTTCTGGTATGGAGCTATCCTTGGCTCGGAAGGACAAGGTGGAAACCGCGAACGTCTGCATCAAGAGCTTGATTTCTTAAAGAGCATCGGCATTGACAATCTTCGTGTATTGGTTGGTGGCGATGGCGAGAATGGAATACCTACCCGTATCCAACCATCATTGCAAACCGCACCAGGCGTTTACAACGATACAATCCTCGATGGATTGGACTATTTCATGAACGAACTTAAGAAACGCGAAATGACCGCCGTGCTCTACCTGAACAATTCTTGGGAATGGAGTGGAGGCTATTCGCTCTACTTGCAATGGGCCGGTCACGGCAAAGCCGTTGTTCCCGCCATTGACGGTTGGCCGGCATATATGGAATATGTGAAACAATTCGTCATGTCGGACAGCGCAAAGGCTCTTTTCGCCAACCATGTTGATTTCATCATCAAGCGGACCAACCGCTATAACGGACTGAAATACATTGATGACCCCACACTGATGTCTTGGCAAATAGGCAATGAACCACGCGCCTTTTCCGAAGAGGGCAAAGAGCCGTTTGCTGCATGGTTGGCCGATGTGGCCGCACAAATCAAAGCACTCGACCCCAACCATATGATCTCGGTAGGTAGCGAAGGCAAGCATGGATGTGAACAAGACATTGACCTTTTCGAAAAAGTACATGCAGATGCGAACATCGACTACATGAACATTCACCTTTGGCCTTTCAACTGGGGATGGGTGAAAGAAGATAGCTTGTCCGAAATGCTTCCGCAAGCCAAAATCAATACAAAGAAATACATTGACGAGCACCTGGTGTTGGCCGAAAAATACAAGAAACCCATTGTTATGGAGGAGTTCGGTTTCCCACGCGACGGCTTCCAATTTACGAAAGAGAGCAGCACTACCGCCCGCGATGAGTTCTATCGCTATGTATTCGACTTGATTCGCCAAGACCGCGAGCAAGGCGGCTTGTTTGCCGGATGTAACTTCTGGGCGTGGGGCGGATTTGCCAACCATACACCCGGACACATCTATTGGGAAGCATGGGACGACTACATGGGCGACCCTGCACAAGAGCAACAGGGCTTGAATTCAGTTTTTGCCAGCGATAGCACAACCATCAACATCATCAAATCGGAAAACGAAAAACTAAAATGATACTAACATTATGAAGAAGACTTTTATTCTCCTTTGCGCATCATTATTAATGATTGCATGCAACAATCCTCAACAACCTACCGCTAAAGAACCGGTAAAAGTGCCCGCACTATGCGTGAAAGGCACACAACTGATGAACGAACTTGGCGACACTGTCGTATTGAAAGGCGTAAGTTATGGTTGGCATGTACTTTGGCCTCGTTTCTACAACGCACAATCGGCCGAACATCTTATCAAGGATTGGGGTGCACAAGTGCTTCGCGCATCTATCGGAGTAGGCATTAACGACCTATCGGTATTAAACCGCCCGGAATATGGGTTCGAGTGCGCAACAAAAGTAGTGGACGCTGCCATCGAAAACGGTGCATACGTCATTGTCGATTGGCATAGCCACTCCATCGAAACAGAACCTGCCAAGGCATTCTTCACCAAATTGGCTACACGCTACAAAGGTGTACCAAACGTAATCTACGAAATTTTCAACGAACCGGTTTACGACACTTGGGAAGATGTTAAAGCATATTCTATCGAAGTTATCAAAGCCATCCGTGCCATTGAGCCAGATGCAGTTATCCTGGTGGGATGCCCACATTGGGATCAAGACATCCACTTGGCAGCCGATGCACCCATCGAAGGATTTGACAACTTGATGTACACCCTACACTTCTATGCCAACACGCACGGACAATGGCTTCGCGACCGTGGCGACTATGCCTTAAGCAAAGGATTGCCACTCTTTGTAAGCGAATGCGCCGGTATGGAAGCATCTGGCGATGGACCATTAAGCCCCGAAGAGTGGGCTAACTGGACTGCTTGGATGGATGCACGCAACATCAGCTGGGCGGCTTGGTCACTTTCTGATAAACATGAAACATGCTCCATGCTTCTTCCATCAGTATCGTCTGAAGGACCATGGGAAGAAAAAGACATTAAGGAATGGGGAAAGATGGTTCGTGAATCTCTGAAATAAGGATAATTAGCATAATTCATGCAACTATATATTTGATGATAAGATATCATCAGTATATGATAAAATAGTGTTTCTTACTAAATGTGAGAAACACTATTTTTGCATCGTGGATGTTTGTAAATAAAACAACTATCATAAATAACAAACCTAACTATTAAAAACTTAGAAAACACTTGCCTATGAGAAAAGAGACTTAACCCCACACCTACTATCAAATCAACAAGGCTATCCAGCCAATTATTAACCCCCTTTTTTTATGAACAACTCCAAAAAACAACAAAACTGGAGACAATTATTAATCTAAACATAAAAAGTAGTTATGAATCTAAATTTCAGAAAAACAGCACTGTTTGCGAGTATCTGTTCTGCATTATGCTTGAGCTATACTCCATCAGTCAATGCTGCAACTACAAGTTCCGACAATGTGGAAGCTGTGCAGCAGACAAGAAGAATTACAGGTACTGTCTCTGATGCTATGGGACCGGTTATTGGTGCCAACGTAACTGAGAAAGGTACAACCAACGGTATGATTACCGATGTGAATGGTAATTTTACAATCAACGTTAAGCCTGGCGCTACAATCGTAGTATCATACATTGGCTACGTTACTCAAGAGATTAAAATAACTAACCAATCAACACTTAACATTACGTTGAAAGAAGATAGCGGCATGTTGGACGAAGTGGTGGTAGTTGGTTATGGTACAATGAAGAAAAGCGACCTCTCTGGTGCATCGGTATCTATGAGCGAAGACCAGTTGAAAGGTTCTATCATCACCTCACTCGACCAATCATTGCAGGGTCGTGCAGCCGGTGTAACTGCCGTGCAAACATCGGGTGCTCCCGGTTCATCTTCTTCAATCCGTGTTCGTGGTCAAGCAACTATCAACGCCAATGCAGAACCTTTGTATGTAATCGATGGTGTAATTGTACAAGGTGGTGGCAATAGCGGTGCTTCATTCGGTTTGGGCGATGCTTTGGGTAATGGTAAGGTTTCTACCATCTCTCCTTTGTCAACCATCAACCCACAAGATATTGTAAGCATGGAAATTCTGAAAGACGCCTCTGCCACAGCTATTTATGGTGCACAAGGTGCTAATGGTGTTGTATTGATTACAACCAAGCGTGGTAAGGCTGGTGAAGCAAAATTCACTTACGATGGTATGGTTGCTCTCAACCGCCAAACCAAGCGTCTCGACATGATGAACTTGCGCGAATATGCAACGTTCTACAACGACATGGCAAATGCCGGCGAAATCTATGATCCAAGTGTTTACTACTCAGATCCATCGATATTAGGTACAGGTACCAATTGGCAAGATGCAATCTTCCAAACTGCCCTTCAACACCAACACCAAATTTCGGCACAAGGTGGTACTGAAAAGATACAATATTATGTATCTGCTTCTTACATGGACCAAGAAGGTACAATCATCGGTTCAAACTTCGACCGTTACAATGTACGTACAAACTTGGATGCCCAATTGAAATCATGGTTGAAGATGGGATTCAGTGCAAGTTATTCTAATACTAACGAAGACTTGAAATTGGCCGACTCTAACCAAGGTTTGATTTTCTATTCATTGACAACCATTCCCGATATTCCTATTTATGATGTAGATGGCAATTATGCAACTACGGTTCGCGAAGGTTATACCAATCCAAACCCTATTGCTTTAGCCAAAATGGATGATATCCTTTTGCGTCGTCAAAAATTAAATGGTAATATCTTCTTTGATGTTACACCACTGAAAGGCTTGACTTGGCACACCGAATTGGGTTACGACTTAAGTTGGTCTAAGGGTGAACGTTACAAACCAATGGTTGACCTTGGCGGTTGGGTTCGTGCTACAAACGAAAGCTCTATCCAAAACAACACCAATGTATTCTGGCAATTAAAGAACTATGTAACCTATAGTGGCAATATTGACAAGCATAGTTTCACTGCCATGGTTGGTCAAGAAGCATGGGAATCAAAATATGAATACATCAGTGTATTCAACAACAAGCTACCTTCTGATGCTGTTCACAACCCAGCTTTGGGTACCGGAGAACCTTCTATCAGTTCTGGTTTCGGCAGCTCGGCTATGGCTTCATTCTTTGCTCGTGCAACCTACAACTACGACGATCGTTATTTAGGTACATATACCTATCGTTATGATGGTTCATCGAACTTCGGTCCCGATAACCGTTGGGCAGGTTTCCACTCTATAGCAGCATCTTGGCGCTTCACCAACGAAAAATTCTTCGAACCCTTGAAGAACATTATCAGCAATGGTAAGCTGCGCCTTGGTTGGGGACAAACAGGTAACTCGAACATCGGTGGCTATGCTTGGGGTAGCGCCATCAGCCGTATGCCTTCTGGCTTAGGTATGGGTTATCGTCCTGCCAATATTTCAAATACCGCCATTCAATGGGAATCTCAAGAACAATGGAACATTGGTTTGGATTTAAGTTTCCTAAACGACCGCATCAATTTGGTAGTTGACTGGTATAAGAAGACCTCTAACGACATGCTGATGTCATTGCAATTGCCTTCTTACATGGGTACACAAGGAAATGGTTCTTCAGCCTTGGCTGCACCTAAGGGTAACTATGGTAGCATCGAAAATACCGGTATTGAAATTACATTGAACACTCGTCCTATCGTTGGCGAATTCGAATGGGATTCTGATTTCCAAATCTCTTTCAACAAGAACAAACTGAAATCATTGTCAGGTACAGCCAATGCTCAATTGGTAGGTTATGGACAATGGAGCGACGTTGTTTGCGTTACTGAAGTAGGAGAATCACTTTACAACTTCTATGGTTATGTAACCGATGGCGTTTACCAAGATTTGGCAGACTTGCAAAACTCTCCAAAACCAGCTAAATATCCTGCTGATGGTGTATTCAACAGAAGCAACACCGTATGGGTAGGTGACGTGAAGTACAAAGACCTCAGCGGTCCGGAAGGTACACCCGATGGCGTTATCGACGAACACGATCGTACCAACATCGGTTCTCCACTCCCCGATTTCACTTTCGGTTGGACTAACTCATTCCGTTACAAGAATTTCGATCTTTCAATCTTCATCAATGGTTCTGTAGGAAACAAGATTTTGAACTACAATGCCATCACATTGACTCACATGAATTCAGCATGGACCAACCAACTCAACGTGGTTAACGAACGTGCTATTCTTGAGCCAATTAATCCTGACAAAGTATATGCCGATGGTTCTAACTGGTATGACGACGTTACTAATGTTCGTGTAGCCAATCCAGGTGCATCATTACCACGTGCAACTTTGAACGACCCGAACGACAACGACCGCATCAGCGACCGCTATGTAGAAGATGGCTCGTACATACGTTTGAAGAATATCTCATTAGGATATACATTCCCAAAGAAGATGATAACCAAACTTGGTTTGAGCAACCTCCGCGTATATGCTAATATTCAGAACTTGCTGACTATCACAGGTTATGATGGCTACGACCCTGAAGTAGGTGCCAGCACTCAAGACTCTACAGGTCTTACTTATGGTTTGGATAATGGTCGCTATCCTTCTCCTACCACTTATTCATTTGGTTTGAATCTTTCATTCTAAAAGCTAACGGATTATGAAAATAAATACTATAAAATATTGGGCAGTAGCCGCACTGTTCGGCATAGGAATGACTTCGTGCGAAGACTTCCTTGATCGCCCCGTAGAAGACAACTACAATGAGGCAAACTTCTACCAGAATGACGAACAATGTATTCAAGGTGTGAACTACCTTTACAACTCACCTTGGTACGATTTTCAACGTGCATTCATCAATATCGGTGAAAACATGTCTGGTAATATGTACACCGGAAGTAGTCCCTATATGGAACTTTCGGTAAATGGTACAGATACCGACTTGATTAACATGTCATATTCTCTTTGGGCAGCAATCGGTCATGCAAACACCGTTTACTCTCGTTTGAAAACGGCTAACGCTTCTGTTGCTGTAAAGAACCAAACCATGGGCGAATGTCTGGTTTGGAAAGCTATGGCATATTTCTACTTGGTTCGTACATTTGGTGACGTACCCATCATCCACGACAACAATGCAGAGTTGACAAGTGGCAGTTACAACCAAAAGTATAAAGTACAAAAGTCTGATGTATATGAATACATCATCATGACCTTGGAAGAAGCCATTGAGTTGCTACCTGCCAAGAGCACTGCCGGCCGCATTGACCAATACTCGGCAAAGGGCCTGTTGGCAAAGGTTTATTTGACAAGAAGCGGTGTTTCCGGTTCACGTAATGCCGACGACTTGGCAGAAGCAGCTAAGTATGCAAAGGATGTTATTGACAACTCTGGCCGCGAACTGATGCCTAACTATTCGGATATCTTCCGTGGTAGCAATAACTTTAGCGATGAATCGTTAATTGCTTGGCATTGGGCTGCAAGTCGTGACCCTTGGACACAACAAAATACACTTCAATCAGACCTTGCCATGGGCGGATTCAGCGACCAAGGCGACTGCTGGGGTGGTTGGAGAGGTCCATCTGTTGACCTTCAAGACGCATTCGGTGTTTCTGCATTAGACAATCCACAAAATAGACCTGGTGATAAAGATACTCGCCGTAAAGCAACCATGATGTTGGCCGGTGACGTTTACGATTACTTCTGGCGCGATAAGGGCGGTTTCGACTTGCTTAAGTTTGTTTACGATGCTGATTATGGTAAAGGTGGCCCTGGTGGTACATTCCAATCTGGCACCGGTGCTCAAAACGTTAAACACCTTTATGGTAACGATGCCGACCACTATGCTGAAGTTGGAACATATCCTGGCAACATGTGCTACGGTTTTAGTACACACCTGCTTCGTTTGGCCGATGTATATTTGATTTATGCAGAAGCTAAGATGGGCACTGCAAGCTCTACAACCGACCAAAGTGCTCTCGATGCATTCAATGCCGTTCGTTCACGTGCTATTCCGGGTGTTACTCCTGCCACTTCTATTACTTGGGAAGATGTATGGAAAGAACGTCGTTTGGAATTGGCTGGTGAAGGCGACCGTTGGTACGACTTTGTACGCCGCTCATACTACGACATGAATGGTGCCATCAATGAATTGAAGAACCAACGTCGTGATGTTTACTGGGGAATCAATGAACTGTACAAGACATATTATGAAACAGGCAACTGGGTTATTGACGAAACCGTTACTCGCTACAACCCCGATGCTATCGCTCCTAATGTAACAGCCAGCAGCTTTACATTGCCCTTCCCGACAGAAGACGTAGTATTCAATCCTCACTTGATGGAAGATCCTATCGAAGTGGATGTACGTACAGAATATGCTTATTAATCTAAAAAGGAATAAGACGATGAAAAATAACAAATATATAAATTGGTTCATGTCAGCCGTAGTGGCTGTTACGAGCTTCACAATGACAGCTTGCGAAGACGAACCAGACAAATACGAGATTGCAGACGGCATACCTACCATCAACTATGTTCGCATGGCCGATTTTGCCGCTTCCGATTCATTGATCACAGGAGCCTATATGTCTAACACCATTTGTTTGGTAGGTAACAACTTGCGCAGTATTACAGAGTTGTATTTCAACGACCAAAAGGCTATCTTGAATACCAGTTACATGACCGACCACACTGTGATTGTAGATGTACCTAAGAACATCCCAGAAGTGGTAACCGACAAGATTTACATGGTTAACAGCAAGAAAGATACCATTGACTACGATTTCAAGGTACTTGTTCCACAACCGGAAGTGCTAAGCATGAATTGTGAATTCTTGAAACCGGGCGAAAAAGCAGTTATCTATGGTGATTACTTTATCGATGATCCTAATGTACCTTTGACAATTACATTCCCAGGTAATGTAGCGGTGACAGAAATCACAGAGATTACAAAAACAGCTGTTACCTTTACCGTTCCCGAAGGTGCAATGGGCGGCTATATCAATGTGACATCAATCTATGGTACCGGTCGTTCTAAGTTCTACTACAACGACACTCGCAACATTCTGTTCGACTGGGACGGTTCACACGGTGGATTCGAAATCGGTTTAGGCTGGCGCGATGGCAGCAAGGTTAAGAAGACTGATGAATATGGTTTCGATGGCAGCTATATCCAATTTGAGGGAGAAATGGCCGGTGGTGCCGGTGCTACATGGGGCGAAGATCCATTCTCATTCAACTACTGGCCTGATCCTGCCAACGGTTATCCTGCTCTTTCATCACTTCCTGCATTTGCTGATATGATTGCTACCTATGGTGTAAGCGGACTTCAAATGAAATTCGAAGTATGTATCCCATCATCCAACCCATGGCAATCGGCAGCATTGCAAATCATCTTCTCTGGAGACAATAGTGTAACCAACGCAACCGGTAACAACACTTACTTTAGCGATGCTTCTGTTCCTCGCGCTTTGTGGATGCCATGGCAATCTACCGGCTCGTACGACACTGGAGGCGAATGGCGTACAGTATCAGTATCGTTGGCCGATCATAACAAGACATTCGATGGTAATGCCTGTGGTACAGCTTTCGACGAAACCATGCTTACCGGTTTGACATTCTTTGTTTGGAATGGCGGTGTAGAGGGTACAGATTGTAATCCGATTATCCGTATCGACAATATTCGCGTAGTACCCATTGAATAACCTTATAAATTAAGACGAATATGAAAAAGATATATAGTTTCTCGGCACTCTTGATGATGTGCCTGATGCTTCTGAGTAGCGTGACATTTACGTCTTGCGACCAAGGAGATGATGTAGATACCAATCAATACATGAGCGGTATTAACTTGAACGTGTTCGGTCCATGCCCGGTAGCTCGCGGTGGCGTACTTCGCTTCATCGGTACCGGTTTGGATCAAGTAACTGCCGTTGCCATCCCCGGATGCGGCGACATCACAGAGATTGAAGTAATCAATGCCAACGAAATTCGCGTTACTGTTCCTCAAACAGCCGAACCGGGATTAGTTACATTGAAGACTCCCAAAGGTGACATTACCACTAAGACAGACTTGACATTCTCTGAACCGATTTCATTGGATGCCATCAGTCCTGCAACCATCAAGCCAGGTGCTACACTGACTATCAATGGCGAATACCTGAATTTGATTAAGGAAGTGATTTTTGCCGATAACGTAGTTGTCAGCAAGTTCGTTTCTCAAAGCCGTAGCAAGATTGAGGTGGTTGTTCCTGCTGAAGCTCAAACTGGTAAGATTATCATTTCAGATGGTGCAGAAATTCCTAATTGGATCTACTCTGAATCAGAATTGAATGTAACTCTTCCATCAGTTAGCAAAGTATATGAGCTCAAGGGTCAAAAGCCTGGTAACGAAATTTCATTAGCCGGTAAGGATTTCGACTTAATTACTGAAGTGGTAATGCCTAATGGCGACAAGTTGGAATTTGAAAAGACTAAAGAAGAATTGGTATTCACACTTCCCGAAAATGCATCGGATGGTGAAATTATCGTAGTTCCTGCATCAGGTGTTGAAGTAGTGGTTGCTAACTTGGTAATGGCCATTCCTGAAGAAGTAGTTGCTACTCCTGCCAAAAATCTTCGTGCTGGCGACGTGATTACCCTTACCGGTAAGAACATGGAGTTAATCTCTTCTATCAACTTTGCCGGTGTTACCGATGCAGTTGCTCCAGCTACACAAAGCGAAACCGAAGTAACAGCAGCAATGCCTGCAGCTGCCATCACTGGCGACATCACACTGAACACCAATAGCGGTGCTGCCATTGCAGTTGCTATCGAAACATTGAAGCCTACTTTCACTGCATTTGCCAGCGCTACAGTTCCTTTGGCAAGCAATGTAACCGTGCAAGGTACTAACCTCGACTTGGTTGTCAAGGCTGTTTATACCGGTGGTGCATCAGTTGACGTTACTCCTGCATCAGCTACAGAAATCACCTTTGCCATGCCTTCTACTGGTGTAGAAACCGGTGTTGTTACATTGGTAATGGGTAACGACGAATCAATCGAAACAGAAAGCTTGACTATCGAAGCCCCTGTATGCTGCTACATTCCTGAATTGCCCGGCGAAGATGTAGAAATCAAGGGCGGTACAGTATTCGTATTTACTGTTGCCAATGGCGATAAGTTGATTGAGGTACAAATCGATGGTAAGACAACTTCTCACATCATCAATGGCGACCAATTATACGTAACCATTCCACAATTGGCCAATGCAAACTCTATCATTAAATTGATATCTTCGAATGGTACAATCGAACACGCCATCGTTTGTATCCCTGCAACAGAAATCTCTAACTCTGTATGGAGTGGAATGATGGAAATCGATTGGGGTAATAATAAGGTGGTTATTCCAGCCTCTGCATTCAAGGATGTTCCTGCCGGTGCCAAAATGATTCTTTGCTATACACAAGAAGACCAAACTTGGGCACAAGCGCAAATCAACTATGGTGATTGGACAGGTATCAACTTTACCGAAGGTGATGTCAAGTTCAACCAAACATTGGTTCCGACAGATGTTTATGGTTGGGAATTCAGTTCAAGAGAAACAGAACTTGTTCTTACTCAAGAAATCCTCGACAACATTCAAGCCAAGGCTGCTGTTGATGGCGACTTCGCCGGAGCAGGTATCATTATCCAAGGTTCTGACCTAATCTTCAGCGAAGTTCGTTTGGAATGGGAAATTTCTTTGGAAACAATCATTTGGGAAGGACCTACAGCTCCTATCGGTTGGGGAAGCGAAGGCGTAATTGCATTGAGCGACGAAGCTAAGGCTATGTTGCAACCAGGCAAGACTCTTGGTTTCAACTTTACTTGCGATCCGTCATTCACATGGTGGCAAATCAAGTTTATCAGTACATGGTGGACTACTCTCCCATCGGTAGCCGTAACACCAGATGGTGACGATATTTGGGACTTCGTACAAACCGATACCAAGTTTGAATTCAAACTGACACAAGAAGATATCAACATCATTCTTGAACAAGGATTACAATTGGTTGGTAATGGCGTAATCATCAACAGTGTTTACATTTTGTAATTCCCCATTTAATCAATATTCAAGGCTGCTTCCTGCGGGAGGCAGCCTTTTTCTATACTTTACCTAAGAACTATATCAAAAAGAAAGAAATAGGATAAATAAATACCATATATTCTATGACAGACACGTTATCTTTGCAAAAATTAATGATATTATACCATGAAGACAAGAAACTTACTATTAGCTGGCCTCACCTCACTAATGGCCGTAGCATGTACAACAACCAGTGAAAAACCATTTGCCGTCGAACAAATCAAACTAAACCAAGTAGGATACTATCCACAACAAGAGAAAGTGGCTGTATTGGATAATTGCGAAGCCGAAGAATTCGTAATCAAACAAAGAGACAGCCAAAAAGAGGTATTCAAAGGAAAGCCTCAAAGCAACAACGTGTGCGAATGGTCGGGCAAGACACGCACTACCCTCGACTTCAGCCAACTGACTGAACCCGGTAACTATATAATTGAGGCAGGCGATATACAAATGCCTTTCGAGATTAAAGCCAATGCCTGGAAACCCGTAGCAGATGCTGCACTGAAAGCCTTCTACTACCAACGCACCGGTATGCCTATCGAAGAGCAATATGCTGGAAAATGGAACCGTCCCATAGGACATCCCGATGACAAGGCCATGATCCATCCAAATGCCGCCAGTAAGAATCGCCCGGCAGGCACCATCATCTCATCACCAAAAGGTTGGTACGATGCCGGCGACTACAACAAATACATCGTCAATTCAGGCTTTTCTATCGGATTGATGCAAGCTGTCTATCTGCTCTTCCCCGACTATTTTGCCAACCAAAACGTGAACATCCCCGAAAGCGACAATTCGACCCCCGACTTTCTGGACGAAATGCACTACAACCTCGATTGGATGCTCACCATGCAAGATCCTGAAGACGGTGGTGTATATCACAAACTCACTACCCCCTCGTTCGAAGACTTCATCATGCCTGCCGAGTGCAAGCAACAACGCTATGCCGTATTCAAGAGTGTAACTGCTGCACTCGACTTTGCTGCCGTAATGGCTCAATCGGCCAAAATCTTTGCCAATTATGAAACAGATTATCCAGGCTTTGCCAAGAATGCTATCGAAGCTGCCGAAAAAGCATATGCTTGGGCTCAAAAGAACCCTAATGCCTTTTATCACCAAGACCAACTTAACAAACAATTCGAACCGGCCGTAGTGACTGGAGCCTATGGCGACGGAAGTGCAAAAGACGAATTCTTCTGGGCTGCCAGCGAGCTTTATTGGGCAACCGGTAAGGCCATTTATGGAAAAGAAGCTTTGAAATATGCTCCCAAGAGTTTCACTACACCCAGTTGGGGCAACGTTGCTTCGCTTGGAGCCTTTGCTTGGATGAAACCAGGCAACAAGTTGGACGACAAAGCGCTTGTTGAACTAAGTGAACAACAATGCCAATACCTGCAAGACTACTGCGACGAAGCCATTAAGGGAGCCGACAAAAACGCCTTCCAT
Source organism: Mediterranea massiliensis (assembly GCA_015060685.1). Classification (GTDB taxonomy): domain Bacteria; phylum Bacteroidota; class Bacteroidia; order Bacteroidales; family Bacteroidaceae; genus Bacteroides; species Bacteroides massiliensis_B. Next base: position 157,340 of record SUXZ01000006.1, read on the forward strand.
GCACCTTATGGCGATAGCCCAAGAGACTTCTTCTGGGGTTGTTTGGCCGAAGGTGGTTGCAACCAAGCTATCTCGCTGATTTATGGTTATGCGCTGACAGCCAAAACCGACTATCTGAAGAATGCCTACCGCAATGCCGACTACATCCTTGGCCGTAATGCTACAGGCTATTGCTATGTAACCGGTTTCGGCGTGAAAAGTCCAATGAAACCTCACCACCGTCTGTCGGGCGCCGACGGTATAGAAGAACCACTTCCCGGATTCTTGGTGGGCGGTCCTAATCCCGGTCAACAAGACAAGAACGATGGTGCTACCTACACAAGCAACCTGCCCGACGAATCGTACTCGGACGTACAAGAGTCGTATGCATCAAACGAAATCGCCATCAACTGGAATGCAGCTTTGGTAGCCATGATCTCTGCCTTGGATGCATTAGCAAAATAACAACAATTTAATTATGATAAAAAGACCTAAACATGAGATTAACTAAACTATTCTTTACATTTGCCACCTTGCTTGCACTAACTGCATGTGGTGGCGACAGCGATTCGGGCTCAACACCAAGCGTGGAAATGGAAGCGCCAGTAATGATATCAAGCACGCCGGCCAATGGTGCAATAGACATTCCTGCCGGCAACTTGACCATTAAAATGACGTACGATCAAAACATAACTTCGCCCAACAATACACACAGCTCGGTTAGCATCGATAACGGAGCAAGCATCACAAGTGTATCGGCTGCCTTCAAGGTACTTACCATTGAAGTTACCGGCCTTGCAAAAGGCAAGACCTATACAGTCAGAGTGCCCAAAGGGGTTGTGCTTGGTCCAACGCAATTAGAAGCCAACCAAGTAGCCGTATCATTCTCTACCGTAGAAGAGATTGCCTTGAGCAACAAACTGGTCACCCAGAATCCGCTTCCACAAGCACAGAAGGTATTCGACTACCTGGTAGATATCTATGGAGAGAAGACTTTATCGTGTGCCATAGCCAATGTAAATTGGAATACGGCCGAAGCCAACTTGGTTTATAAGGCAACCGGCAAATATCCGGCCATGAACTGCTTCGACTACATTCACTTGCCCTACTCACCGGCCAACTGGATTGACTATACCAACACGAAAGTAGCCGAAGACTGGTGGAATGCCGGTGGATTGGTTGCCGCCTGCTGGCACTGGAACGTGCCGTTGAGCGAAACGAACACACAAAACCATACATGTACACCATCTGAAACAACCTTCCGGGCCAAAAACATCTTTGTGGAAGGCAGTTGGGAACAGAAGACTGCCGATGCCGATTTAGAGAAGATGGCCGACATGTTGCTACTACTCCAAGACAAAGGCATTCCGGTTATTTGGCGTCCATTGCACGAAGCCGCAGGAAACACTTACGAATACAATGGTGGAACGGCCTGGTTCTGGTGGGGATATGATGGTGCTGAGGTTTATGTAAAATTGTGGCGATACATGTTCGATTACTTCAAGGCCAAAGGTGTGAACAACCTTATTTGGGTATGGACAACTCAGGAAAAGGATGCCCCCTTCTACCCGGGTGATGACTATGTGGACATTATCGGACGCGACCTCTATGGTGCAGATTATAACAACGAAAAGGATGCAGCGCAAAATGCAAGCCACTTCAGTGCCATCCAACAAAACTATTCACACAAGTTAATCACGCTGAGCGAGTGTGGCAGTGTAGGCAAGATTTCCCAGCAATGGAGTGCCGGAGCACGCTGGTCGTGGTTCATGCCTTGGTATCAATACGATGCCTCCACCTTGGACGGCCACCAACATGCCGACACCAATTGGTGGAAGGATGCCATGTCGCAAGATTTTGTCGTAACACGCGATCAGCTTCCATCGTTCAAATAAGGTAAATCAATCAAAGATAGCGAGGGTGCAACCAAATGGCAAAATTGGTGCACCCTCGTTTTTTTCCATTTTATTGCAACATTCTCGTTGAATAAGCATAATTATTCGTACTTTTGTGTTGAAAAACAAGAATTGTTCACCTCCATGAAGAAAATAACACTGAAATATGGAACGGAAATCCTTACGCTCTTATTTGGCATTAGCGTATGGTTTTTCTGGAATAACCTCTACTGGGGACACCTTCAACACCAAGAACTGCTGCAAATGTTTCTGTTCGATGCCGATTACTGGAACGAACGTATTTCCGTTGTAGGCGGATTTGCCGATTATATCGCAGAGTTTCTAACGCAATTCAACTACATCCGCCCCATCGGAGCACTGATAATGGCCATACTATTCGTACTGCTACAGCAGTTGGTGTGGAGAATTGCTAAAAAGGAGGGCGCCCACTCACACTACTACCCGCTATCTTTTCTTCCGGCCATGCTGCTTTGGTGTATGCTATGCCACGAAGATTCGTTGCTTTCACTACCCATTGCACTGCTACTCACATTGACAACCATCCGCGTTTATCAACTCATCCAACCGACAATCTGGAAGAATCTCTATTCACTGCTTGCGATACCCGTGCTGTATTGGCTGGCCGGCCCGGTACATTTTGTATTTACCCTTTGGTTGGTGCTCACATGCTGCACTTCGACAGGTGCTAATAAAGGCAAATGGATGATTATCATCGCCTCATTGCTGATAGCCGGCCTTGCACCATACATTACCAGTTTCTACCTCCATTATCCATTATCAGGATTGTTCAAAGGGCTGAACTATTTCCGTACCCCCACCGATTATCCTTTATGGATTCCTCTTTCAGCCATCAGTTTTGCACTCATCCCTTGGCTGATGCGCTTACTACCCCCATTTGCAAAGCAAGCCGTAGTAAAGAGCTACGCATTTGGAATCGTACTGTTTGCTGCTGCAGGGTTCTTGATTTGGAATCAGGCAGATGGCCCACGCGAAGAGGTTTTCCAATACCACCAACTGGCTTGCCGGAATGATTGGGAACGAATCATTGCAAAAGCCGAAAAGAAATCGCCCACAGAGCCTTTGGCCGTAAACTGTCTGAACTTAGCATTAGGCAAAACCGGTCAGCTCACCTCGCGCATGTTCCATTTCTACCAAAACACCATCAGAACACTGCTCCCCGTCTATAGTCAAGACTTCATTACACCGATAGTAGCCAGCGAAGTGTGCTACCAATTAGGTATGATAAACGAGGCGCAACGTTATGCCTTCGAAGGAATACAAGGAACACTGAACTACCGGAAAAGTGCCAGAGTATATAAACGGCTGGCCGAAACGAACTTGATAAACGGCAACCATAAAGTGGCCAAACGTTACTTGGCAGCCCTGCAAAAGACCATCTATTACAAAGGTTGGGCCACCCGAACCATGGAGTTTGTCAACAAACCCGAGCTGGTAGACAAGCATCCCGAATGGAAGCGCCTGCGCCAATATCGCTTCAAGAACGACTTCCTCTTCAGTGAACAGCAGATGCCTGCCATCCTGTTGCAACTGTTCTACAGCAACTCGGATAATACCATGGCATTGGAGTATCTCTATGCACACCTGTTGCTTGCCCACGAATTCAAAATCTTGATAGAACACCTGTCGTTGATGAACGAGGCCGGCTATAAGCATGTGCCACGCAGCATCCAGGAGGCAGTAGTTCATTATTGGCGCGAGAATTACGACGATTACAGCAAGTTGCCCTTTAGGGTACAACAACCCATTTTGCAAGAGATGGAAGAGTTTGCCCGTACTTTCAACTTTGCCAAAGAGAACAAACAACAACTGTTGGTAAGCCGGTTCGGCAAGACATATTGGTACTATTTATTCAGAATCAGCAAATAGGATATTATGAAAAGACATTTTCTCTATATATTGATTAGTACGTTTGCTTTCATAGGATGTAAACGCGAAGTGGTCAATCCCGACATTGTAGCCGACTATCCGCCAATCTATCCCGACTATGTTGGTGTAACCATCCCTGCCACCATTGCCCCCATGAACTTCGGTGTGGAAGAAGAGGATGCCTACTTGGATGTGACGGTAAAAGGTAGTAAAGAGGGCACTATCCATGTGCAGGGAGAGACCGCCCAATTCCCCATGAAAGAGTGGAAGCAACTCTTGAAAGCGAATGAAGGAGATAGCCTCTCATTTACAGTCTGCATTCAGCGAGACAATGGTTGGACACAATATCGCGACTTTTCGATATACATCTCGAACGATACAATAGAATATGGTTTGGCCTACAGGCTCATTGCTCCAGGATATGTAGCATTCGGCAAGATGGGAATCTACCAGCGCGACTTATCCTCGTTCAATGAGTACGAAGTGATGGAAAACACACTGGTCCCGCTGATGTGTGTCAATTGCCATAGTGTAAACAAGACAAATACCAACCGGTTCAGCCTACACATCCGTGGTAAACATGGCGCCACACTGATGCAAAGAGATGGCAAAGACGAACTGCTCAACACCAAGACCGACTCTACCCTTGCAGCCTGCGTCTATCCCTATTGGCATCCGTCGGGCGAATACATAGCCTACTCTACCAACGATACCAAGCAGGTGTTCCATTCATCCAACAACAAACTGATTGAGGTGTACGACAAAGAATCGAATGTTATGGTGTATCATCCCGAATCGCACACATTGCTGCGTTCACCACTATTGGAAACCACATCGTTCGAAACCTTCCCGGCCTTTTCGCCCGATGGCAAGACTCTCTATTTCTGCTCGGCCAAGGCACAAGATATGCCGCAAGACTACGACTTGGTGGATTACGACCTGTGCAGCATCTCGTTCAACCCTGAAAACGGAACGTTCGGCAACCGCATAGATACGCTCATCAACTCCTCGGCAGCAGGAAAAAGCATCTCATTCCCCCGACCATCGTACGACGGAAGATACCTGATGTACACCCTCTCCGATTACGGTAACTTCTCCATCTGGCATAAAGAGGCCGACTTGTGGATGATGGATTTGCAAACCGGCAAGCAATATCCGCTTACAGCCATCAACAGCAACGATACCGAAAGTTTCCACAACTGGAGCAGCAACTCGCGTTGGTGTGTATTCAGCAGCCGACGGGAAGACGGACGCTACACCCGCCTTTACCTGGCACACATCAACGAGCAAGGAGTGGCTTCCAAGCCGTTCTTATTGCCGCAGGAGAATCCGGTAGAATACTACCTGGAGCTGCCCTACTCCTATAATGTGCCCGATTTCATCAATGCCCCTATCGAAGTCGATACACAGTCGCTGAGCCAAGCAATTCTCTCCGACGAACGCGTGCAGATAGAAGCCGATGCAGCAAAGTAATTCCGCTGAACCTAATATGATACTAAACAGATAAAAAAGTATCATTGTAATCAGTAGGTAATATCTACTTTTGTACTTGAAAACAAAAGTAACTATGAAAACTGTCAAATTAATCACGTTTACACTATGCTCACTGATGTTCATGTCGTGTGGAACAGGTAAAAAGGAGCAAACAAACAATCAGTTATTCAAGCGCACAGCCGAAACAGAGAAATTACTATCAAATCTGGCTCAGCTGCCTCAACAAGGCTTTTTGTTCGGACATCACGACGACACCAACTATGGCATCAACGTCGATGGCACCGGATGGGAGTTTGAAGAAGGCCGCTCGGACGTACACAGCGTATGTGGCGACTATCCCGGCATCATCAGTTTCGACCTTGGCGAATTGGAGCTTGGTGGAGAACTCACCTTAGACAAGGTTCCGTTCGGAAAAATCAGACAAGAAATCATCAACCAATACCAACGTGGAGGCATGAGTTCCATCAGTTGGCACCTTCGTAACCCCAAAACCGGTGGAGATGCGTGGGATGTATCGGATACAACCGTAGTGAAGTCTATCCTTCCCGAAGGCGAGTTGCACGAGAAGTTTGCCGGTTGGCTGGATACGATGGCCGATTTCCTGAATTCATTACAAACACCCGAAGGCGTAAAAGTACCCGTACTATTCCGTCCTTGGCACGAACACACCGGCAGTTGGTTCTGGTGGGGTAAGAAACTGTGCAGTGTTGATGAATATAAAGCCTTGTGGCGAATGACCGTCGAGCACTTGGAAGCCAAGGGCGTGGACAACTGCCTATATGCCTATTCACCAGGCACTGAACCACAAACCGAAGAAGAGTATTTGGAACGCTATCCGGGCGACGACATCATCGATTTGATAGGCTTCGACACCTACCAAGGCCCCCACAACCGAGATAGCTACCTGAATGGCATACAACGCATGCTCAACATCATTGAGAAGATAGGAAAAGAACGCAACAAAATAATTGCCGTTACCGAGACTGGATTCGAGGGAGTACCCGATCCCCAATGGTGGACCGGAACCCTTTTGCCTGCCCTAAACAACCATCCGATAGCTTATGCCTTGGTGTGGAGAAACGCCCGCGAGCGCACCACCCACCATTACGCTCCCTATCCAGGACATCCGTCTGCCGAAGATTTTGTACAATTCTACAACGAGCCTAAAACCCTCTTTGCCAAAGACATAAACCTCTATAAATAATCTAAAAACATTCAAGACATGGACTTTAACGAAAAAGTGCAAGACTTATTTTGCAAGCACGAAGAGCTGATAAATAGAAAGAATCTGCCCATTGACGATACAAACGGAGTATTTACCCGTTATAAATATCCGGTATTGACAGCAGAACACACTCCAATATTCTGGAGATACGACCTTAACGAAGAAACAAATCCCTTCCTGATGGAGCGCATTGGCATGAACGCCACCCTGAATTCGGGTGCCATCAAGTGGAACGGCAAATACCTGTTGGTTGTACGCGTGGAAGGAAACGACCGTAAATCGTTCTTTGCCGTGGCCGAAAGCCCCAACGGAGTAGATAACTTCCGTTTCTGGGACTATCCGATAACCATGCCCGACGATGTGATTCCTGCCACCAACATCTACGACATGCGCCTCACCGCACACGAAGACGGCTGGATTTACGGCATATTCTGCGCCGAGCGTCATGACGATACCGCCCCTGCCGGCGACCTGTCATCGGCTACCGCTACAGCAGGCATCGCCCGCACAAAGGATTTGAAGAACTGGGAACGCTTGCCCGACCTGAAGAGCAAAAGCCAGCAACGCAACGTGGTGCTGCATCCCGAATTTGTTAATGGCAAATACGCCTTCTATACCCGTCCGCAAGACGGATTCATCGATGCCGGTAGCGGTGGAGGCATCGGATGGGCTCTGGTTGACGACATTACCAATGCCGAAATCAAGGAAGAGACCATCATCGACCAACGCTACTACCACACCATCAAGGAGGTAAAGAACGGTGAAGGTCCCCACCCCATCAAGACCGATAAAGGTTGGCTGCACCTGGCTCATGGTGTACGCGCCTGTGCTGCCGGTTTGCGCTATGTGCTCTATATGTATATGACCTCGTTAGAAGACCCCACCAAGCAGATTGCTACCCCCGGTGGCATGCTGATGGGTCCTGTAGGCGAAGAACGCATTGGCGATGTCAGCAACGTATTGTTTACAAACGGCTGGATAGCCGATGAAGACGGCAAGGTATTCATCTACTACGCCTCATCGGATACCCGCATGCACGTTGCCACATCCACCATCGACCAGCTTGTGGACTACTGCATGAACACTCCAACCGACGGACTGACAACCACCACATCGGTAGAGACACTGAAGAAACTGATTGAAAGAAACTTGAAAGTAATGAATAAATAACCTCTAAAAAAGTAAGACTAATACCATGGTATCATTAAAAGAGAAAATTGGATATGCATTAGGAGATGCTGCCGCTGGCGGTATCACATGGAAAGTAATGTCTATTGCCTTCCCCCTGTTCTTTACTAATGTATTTGGATTGACAGTAGCCGACACCGCTGCCCTTATGCTGGTGGCACGCTTGTTCGACGTAGTTACCGACCCCATTATGGGAGCGATAGCCGACCGTACCCAATCGCGTTGGGGCACCTATCGCCCTTGGCTCATCTATGGCGCACTGCCTTTAGGCATCATCTTTGCCCTGTTGCTTTACACACCCGATTTCGGTCTGACAGGCAAACGCATCTATGCCTACACGCTCTACCTGCTCATGATGGCCATCTACACGGCAGTGAACGTACCTTACGGCTCGCTGTTGGGTGTAATGACCGATGACGACGACGAGAAGAACCAGTTCTCTTCATACCGAATGGTTGGAGCCTATGCCATGGGCTTCATCACCCTGCTCTCGTTCCCCTACATGCAAAAGATGGTTGGCGGAACAGAAGCCCATCAGTATGCCGTGTTGGGTGCAGTGCTCGGTGCCATCGCAGCAGCCATGACTTTGGCTTGCGGATTGATGACCAAGGAGCGTTTGAAACCCGTACGCGCCGAGAAGTTCTCGCTTCGCCCCTTTGCCGATTTGCTGAAGAACAAGCCCTGGATTTACCTGACACTGATAGGTATCTGCACCAACTTCTTTAACGGTTTCCGTTATGCTGTTGCCGGCTACCTGATAACCTACTGCTTGAACGGCGACGTAACCGTGAACGGACTCATCATCAACTACACCGTATTCATGACCTTTGGCGAAGTTACCTGTATGATATTCGGTGGTCTCTCGCCCAAGTTCACCCGTTGGGTAGGTTCCAAGAGAAGAGCCTTCAACATTTCAGCCATCATCTGCCTGGTATTCTCGGTAGCCTTCTTCTTCGTTCCCATGGACCCCGCCTATATCTGGGTAATGGTTGCGCTTGTTGTGCTCACATCTATCGGCGTAGGCTTCTACTCGCCGCTGCTATGGTCGATGTATGCCGACGTAGCCGACTACGCTACAGAGAAGAACGGAACATCTTCTACCGGACTGATCTTCTCAAGCGGTACAATGGCCCAGAAGTTCGGTACAGCCATCTCGGGTTCATTGGTAGCCCTGCTGTTGGGTATAGCCGGCTTCATCTCGGGTAGCGACCCTGCTACCGGCGAGACGGTGATTACCATTACCGACGAAGAATCTGTAAGAACGATGATCTGGTCGCTCTTCTCCCTCTTCCCGGCCCTGATTATCCTGATTATGATGTTTTTACTCTATAAATACCCTATCAAGAAGTAAGCACCATGCAAAGCCCGCAGACAGATACATTAAAGGCACAGATGCAGGATGTACTTACCGACAACATCCTCCGCTTCTGGCAACAACTGCAAGACAACGAGCAGGGCGGTTTCTATGGCCGGATGACCGGAAAAGGCGAGCTGATTAAGGAAGCCGATAAAGGTGCCATCCTGACGGCCCGCATCCTATGGACCTTCTCGGCAGCCTACCGTGTGCTGCGGAAAGAAGCCTATCTGCAGTTGGCCACACATGCCAAGCGATTCTTGATAGACCGCTTCTACGACAAGGAGTTTGGCGGCATATATTGGTCGCTCAACCACAAAGGCGAGCCGGTCGATACCAAGAAACAGATCTATGCCTTAGGATTTGCCATCTATGGACTGAGCGAATATGCCCGCGCAACGGGCGATGAAGAGGCATTGAACTATGCCATCAGCCTGTTCAATTCGATCGAGGAGCACAGCTTCGACACCGAAAAGAACGGCTATTTCGAAGCCTTCACCCGCCAGTGGGAAGAGATTGCCGATATGCGCCTCAGCGAAAAAGACCAGAACGAGCGCAAGACAATGAACACCCATCTGCACATCCTTGAGCCATACACCAACCTCTACCGAGTTTGGAAAGACAAGCAGTTGGAGAAGCAACTCAGGAACCTCATCCTGTTGTTCATCGAGAAGATTCTGAACCGTCAGACCGGCCACCTGGAACTCTTCTTCGACGACGATTGGAACAGCAAGTACCGCATGTTGTCCTATGGCCACGACATCGAAGCCTCCTGGCTGATTCACGAAGCAGCCATAGAGCTGGGCGACGAGGCATTGCTTAAGCGGGTGGAACCACTTGTAAAGCACATTGCCCATGCAGCCGACGAAGGGCTGAACAGCGACGGCTCGCTGATATACGAAACAATCATCGACAAGCACCATACAGACCGCGACCTGCATTGGTGGGTACAAGCCGAGAACATCGTCGGCCACCTGAACCTGTATCAGTACTTCAGCGATGAAGAGGCGTTGAAAAAAGCCATCAACTGTTGGGAGTTTGTAAAAAACCACCTCATCGACTACACCAGCGGCGAGTGGCATTGGAGCATCCGCGAAGACGGCACAGTAAACCTCGACGACGACAAGGCCGGCTTCTGGAAATGCCCCTACCACAACAGCCGCATGTGCTTGGAAACAATCGAACGTTTTTCATGATTTAATATTAACCAATAGTTAGTTTTTAAGGGAAAAGACGGAAGTGGGTGTGCCGCGCGGCACACCCACTTTTATTATAAATAGGTATAAATAAGATTATCTACCAATCCGTAGCTACTTGCACCTGTTTGGCCATAACGTTGTAACCCTAAGATGTTGCCGTTCTTATCGTAACCGGTCACCTTTTCCGTGTATTGGTTGCTTCCATGAGTGGCATTGAGCATACGGTTTGCACCATCGTAAGTGAAATTATACGCATGGCTTTGGCCGT
>SUXZ01000030.1 GCA_015060685.1 Mediterranea massiliensis
AAAGACCGTATTTTTACTGATTTTAGCGGCGCGACCGCTTACACGTAGAAAATATATGTTTTGTAAATGGTTGTTAATCAGCGTTATATTACTGAGAAACACCGCAAACGCAACGCGTCCCCTTTGGGATACTTGGTTTTTGTGCCATCTATCTATAAATAAATTATGGTTTTACAAATCGAGCTGCAAATTTACGCTATTTTCTTGATAGACAAAAAAAATACTGCCCGAAAATATCGAGCAGTATTCTTAACTGATATAGGAAAGTATCTTACTTCTTCTTAAAGATATTAGGAATGAACTCGTTCAAACCACGACGCCAAGTAAGCCATTCGTGAGCTGTACCTTCTGAGACTTTGAATTCTACATTGATACCTGCTTCACGAAGTGTATTAACCATTCTTTCTGTACCGAAGTTCTCTTCTGTACCACAGCTCATAGAGAAATAATGAATCTTTTCATTAAACTCATCCGGACGAGAGAAGATACCATTGTAAGCATTCTTCACATCTACACCGAAGATAGCGGCACTGAATGTACCCATCCAAGCAAACTTATCCAAGTTGTTAAGAACGATGTCGAATGTTTGCTTACCACCCCAAGAAAGACCTGCCATAGCGCGGTTTTCGCGGTCGGCCTTCACGCGGAAGTTAGCTTCGATATAAGGAATCAAGTCGTTCAACAACACAGGATAGAACGATGCGCCATAATCAGCATGGCTCATGCCACGACCGAAAGGAGCACGAATGTCACCACTTTCCATTACAACAATCATAGGCACGGCACGACCTTCGTGGATAGCATTGTCCATGATGTGTTGCATGTGGCCTTGCTTGCTCCAACCAGTCTCGTCTTCACCCATACCGTGTTGCAAATAAAGAACAGGATATTTCTTCTTACCCTTTTCGTATTCAGCAGGTGTATAAACCATTGCATGACGGAAAGAACCTGCACTCTTTGAGTAGTAGTACAAGCTACGTACTTGTCCTTGAGGCACACCTTCTTGTGGACGATAGTAATCGCCTTCTGGTCCTTCTGGAATTTCGATACCACCAGCTTGACGATGGCAACCGAAGAAGGTATCAGTAGCAGGGTCAACAGTGGAAACGCCATCAACAAGGATGAAATAGTAGTGGAAACCTACTGGCAATGGGTCTGTAACAGCCATCCAATTGCCCTTGCTATCTCGCTTCATGTCATACTTCTTGCTACAGATGTCAACCTTCACATCCTTAGCTTCGGGAGCAGAGATGCTGAAGTAAGCACGACCTTCCTTATCTACCTTTGGAAAATCGTTACCAGGGAAAGTAGTTTCAGCTACCTTAGCATCGGCAGGCACTTCAAGACCTTTGTAGATATAAGTAGGACGCTTGCTTTCGTAACCCAACAAGCTAAGCATCTTGTCAGCATAACGAGCACCCAACTCACGATAACCGGCAGCATCGAAGTGCAAGTTGTCAGGACCATTTGTACAGTCGTCTGAAGAAACTACGTGTGCAGTGTGGATAGTTTCAGGTAGAGCTTGAATTTGCTTGTTCATACCAATGCATACACCCTTACCATTTGCTTGAACCACTTCACCTGCCAACAAAGGCACTTGTTCGGGAACGAGGTTAAGGTCGCCCAAAAGGTTATCATACACATTCTTTACCTTGTCTGCCCAATCGGGTTCACCTGTATTTGAGCAGCCTTGGTGCATCAAGATACCCTTGATAACACCATCTTGTTGTGCTTTACGAGCCAAAGTAACAAGACGTTCGTATGGATTGTCATTGTATGCTTTCAACATACCCTTCATCCAACCTGGAGCTACGTTTTCGGCATAGTTCTTAATAGAATCGGGCATGAATCCTTCGATACGGATACCACCGATGGCTACGTGGATTACACCTACGCGAACATTTTCGGGAAGGTTGGCAATCATTGTACGACCAAAGTAATCGGCAGGAGTCAAGCCATTGCCTGGACGGCAAAGAGGAGGCAACGCTTCGCACCACTCACCCATCTTACGTCCGCTCTTTTCATCATCAACAGCAGACATCAATAGGAAACGAGGGCCTGGGCTAACCATGTCTTGCGCTTCGGGACGAGCAGCACCTTCCATATTAGACTGACCAAAGCAAAGGAAAATGTAGAAATTTGGGTCAACATCGGCTGACACCTTCAGCACTGGACACAACATGACCAATGCCAATACAAGTGTTTTAAGAAAGTTTTTATTCATATTAATTAATGTTTGTTTTGTTAATCCTTTAGACTATCCTTCGTACGAAAGGTTTAATCTGATTGAAAGATTTTATTCAAACTTCCACCAGTCTAAACGGATGTCACCTTCTGCCTCATCGAAGCAGAGGTAAAGGTCGTGTACACCCTCAGCACCGTTAATCTTAGTCTTGAACGAGCGATATTTTTCAATCTTGCCTGTATTCTTAATCGTAACAGTACCCACTACTTCACCTTCTGGGCTATCGAGGCGAACGGTAAGTGTTGCGCTACCTGTACATGCGGCCGAGATAGTGAATCGCTTAGCACCTTCGGCAAAGTCCACACCGCGCAAGCGGATGTATTCGTCCTTATCCACATCGTAGATGTACATGTTGCGTTTGCCTTCCGAGTATGGCATCTTTTCTACGATACCGGTGTTATCGAAACCAACCTTAGCCGATTTCAAACCATATCCCCAGTTCATTGTTTCGGCTTCTACGCGACGATAAGGATTGAAGTTTTCAAGTTGTTCGGCTTGTTCTTGGTCGAGCCAATAATCAAGTTCAGGAATTGTACCATCAGCATTGTACTTCATTTCGGTGAAGGTAACCGAACGACGTTCGTAGTGACGAAGGATGTCGATGTTCTTCAAGTCGTAGTTTTGACCGAAGAGGTAAGTGCGACCCTTAAAGTCGGCAATGCCGGGATGGTTACCACGGTTACGTGGAGTATGGTCCATGATGTGTCCCTTGTGCTCCCATGGCCCTGTAGGACTTGTTGCCATTGCATAGCCAATACCTTCTGGGCAGCAAGTAGATGCGAATGCCATGTAGTAGTAATCGCCACGTTTGTAGCACCAAGGTCCTTCTTGATAGTCGGGAATGCGAGGCAACTTCACGATTTCGCCACTTGTAGAAATCATGTCTTCGTTCAACTTCACATAATATGTATTTGGATTACCCCAATACATGTATGCTTGTCCGTCATCGTCGATAAATACGGTTGGGTCAATGTCTTCCCAGTGCTCCTTTTGCCAAACAAGCGGTTCGCCCAATGGGTCCTTGAATGGTCCGTAAGGAGAATCGGCTACCAACACACCAATGCCATGTCCGTGAAGCGGAGCATAGAGGTAGTACTTGCCATTGCGAGTAACAGTTTGGATAGCCCAACCACCGTTGTCGCGGCTACGCCATGCAAAGTCTTTCAACGAAGCTACCGCTCCGTGTTCTGTCCAATTCACCATGTCGGTTGTGGTATAGAGCAACCAGTCGTACATGAAGAATCCGGCCGAGCTACGCTCGTTAGGATCAGCAATGTCTTCGGGAGAAGAGTCGTGCGAAGTATATAAATAGAGTGTGTCGCCCACTACCAAAGGAGATGGGTCGGCGGTAAACTTAGTTTGCGTGAAAGGCATGTTGCTTTGTTCTACACCGCGCATTTCCCACCAGTCGAAGTTCATCAGCTGAGGGCCTTTACGACCTGTGAAGCAAAGGTAAAGGTCGTGAACACCAGTAACTTTCGACTTAATGTCGACTACCAATGTTTGCCACTTTTCCCAACCGCCTGTACCAGGCACATCAAGGCGGGTAAGCAATTGTCCTTTCAAGCTATCCACGCGCACTTCGATAGCACCACCGCGCAAACCGCTTGCTACATGTGCTGTAAAGGTACGTGGGAACATGCGGCCGAAGTCAACGGCTTGCAACTTAATATAGTCGCCATTATGGGTATCAGTGACATAAACGCCCACTTCGTCGTTTTGCTCGGTACTCAAACCGTTAGAGAAAGCCATTGTTTCGGCTTCCACCTTGCGGTAAGGATTGAAGAAGCCCACCGGCTTAACGCCCTCATCGGTAGGAAGGATGGTTGGGAACGAGCCATCAGGATTGTATGTAAACTCTTCTACTGCAATACTACGGGCAAAGCCACCTCCACCGGGCAACTTGCCAGTGTGGTAGAAGAAGTAGCTATGTCCTTTATAATCGGCCACACCGGCATGGTTGGTAAACGAGTTGGTTTCGCTCAAAGGCATAATCTCGCCGGCATATTTCCATGGGCCGGTAGGCGATGTAGCTGTACTATAAGAGATGTGTTCGGGCACTCCACCGGCAGCATAAATCAGTTGATAAGTGCCGTTGCGTTTAGTCAACCAAGGACCTTCTACATAGCTATCTTTGTATTTCTTTCCTCTCTCACGATTCTTAGGAGCGCCAAAGCCTTCTTCAGTCATATCGGCCAAGATAACATCGCCTTCGTAAGAAATCATGTCCTCGTTCAGTTTGAGGAAATAGAGTTGTGGGTTACCCCAGCAAAGCCATGCTTGTCCGTCATCGTCGATAAATGCACTTGGGTCGATGTGATCCCACGAACCATTTTCGTACAATGGCTTACCGATAGCATCGCGGAAAGGACCTGTAGGAGAATCGCCTACGGCAACACCAATTGCCATACCGCCCGAAATCTTTGAGTGAGCGCATACATAGAAATAGAATTTGCCGTTGCGTTCGATGGCTTGGGGTGCCCAAGCACGGTCGTCGGCCCAAGCGAATGATTCAAGCGCCAAAGGCGAACCATGATCCACCCAGTTCACCATATCGTCGGTTGAATAAACACGCCATTCTTGCATCCAGAAGAAGTCGGCACCATTTTCGTCATGACCAGTATAGACATACAAACGTCCATCGTGCACCATCGGCGCAGGGTCGGTTGTGTAACACGTTTGCACAAAAGGATTCTGTGCGAAGCCTTTCACGACAATCGTCAGCATCAAGGCTAATGAGAATAACAAATTTCTATTCATGATATTATTTTAAGGGGTAATTAATTAATCTTCACAAAAGTACTACAAATCCTCGAATAATCAAAATAATAGTACTATTTCATGCTATCCGCATAACACCAATATGATGACTTGCGCCGTCAGGATGCGGAGGAACATAGCCAAAGGATATACCGTAGAGTAACCGACAGCCGGTGCATCGTTTCCTGCGGTTTGGTTAGCATATGCCAATGCCGGCGGATCGGTAGTAGAACCGGCTATTAGTCCCATCAGCGTAAAATAGTTCAGTTTGTATTTCAGTCTTGCCACCAATCCCATAATAATAATCGGAATGACGGTTATCAAGAATCCACAACCCACGTAAAGCAGACCGTCACCCTCGACTACCGTCTGCACAAAGTTAGCACCTGCCTTGATACCCACACTGGCAAGGAATAGCGCCAGACCAATCTCGCGAAGCATAAGGTTGGCACTCATAGTGGTGTAGGTTACTAACTTCAGTTTGTAGCCGAAGCGAGCAATAAGGATTGCTACAATGAGCGGGCCACCGGCCAAACCAAGCTTGACGGGTGTAGGGATGCCCGGTATGGCAATGGGCAGGCTTCCGAACAGGATACCCAAAAAGATTCCCACGAAGATAGTGATGATATTCGGGTGGTCGAGCCGTTTCAGCGAATTACCCATCTTGTTTGCCACACGTTCCACAGCATCTTGCGGACCAACTACCATCAAGCGGTCGCCCACTTGCAGTTTCAGGTTACGGCTGGCAAAAAGATCCATACCCGAACGGTTCACACGTGTCACATTCACACCATAGATACTACTGAAATGGAGTTGTCCCAACGTTTTTCCATTCATCTTCGGTTGTGTCACCAAGATACGGCGCGAAACGAGTGGCACGTCTTGCTTCTCCCAATCCACTTCAATCAACCGACCAATGAAAGCAATGATAGCCTCGGCATCGTCTTCTGCGCAGACAATGAAAAGTTGGTCGCCCACATGAAAGATAGTATCGCGTGTAGGGATGCTAACATGCCCGTTTTGCAGGATGCGCGAGCAAACGAACTCTCTGTTAAGAAAGTCTTTCACCTCCATCAGTGTCTTCCCACTCAAAGCCTCGTTATGCACCTCTACATGCATCAGATGGGGTTTGATATGGGGATTTTCCTCCTCTTCACGAAGTAATTCCTCCTCTTCCTGCTTCATGTTTACACGGCACAGATAGCGCAATAAAATGGTTGCGCTAATAATACCAACCACTCCAAGGGGATAGGCACAAGCATATCCGTTGGCTATATCGGAGCCTGCATATCCCATCTGGGTGAGTGCTTCGCTGGCTGCACCCAAACCGGGAGTATTGGTCACCGCTCCGCATAAAACGCCCACCATCATCGGCAAGTCTTCAAAATCGAATAGTGCCAACCATAAGCTGAGCATCACCACGATATTGAGCAACACCACGCCTGTTGCTATTAAATTCATTGTCACCCCACCCTTCTTGAATGAAGAGAAAAACGAGGGACCGACCTGAAGACCTATACAGAACACAAAAAGTATAAGGCCAAAGTCTTGGATAAAGTTCATGATTTCACGATTGCCTGTAAAGCCGAAATGCCCTAACAGAATGCCAACAAAAAGAATAAATGTGACACCCAAAGATACGCCGAACATTTTCAGTTTTCCCAACAAAACGCCACAGGCGATGACAAAAGAATAGAGCACAACGATGTGTGCAATAGAATTTGAATCGAATAAAAGGCTTTCTAACCAGTCCATAAGTCTAATTTTTGCGCAAAATTAGCTAAAAAGGAAATGCTACCCAACCTTTATTGCTTATTTTTTCAATGAGAAATCAAAGCGCAATCCACCATCCGGACGATTGCTTGCTGTAATATTGCCTTCATGTTCCAAGAATAATTTAGGTGAACGTGTTGGCTATTTCCCATATTTTCAGTAACTTTATAAGAAAAATTATGGGATTATTTGAGGAATATAAGAATCATCCTGATAAGGCTGTTAGAGAAAGAGCCAACAATTGGGGTGTAGCAATAGGCTTGCAGAATGTAGATGGGCTTAGCGTGTCTGAATTTCTGATTCAACTTGCTCGACAACAGATTGAGGGCAAGATTACTATGGAGGAAGTTACCCAAAGACTCAATGAGCATTACAAGCATAGAAAACTTTATAGTTCAACTTATGAGATTGTCCCACCCAACTCAGAGATGATCAAAAGAATGAAAGAGGAAAACGAACTCAGACGCCCAAAGATGTATGAACAGGATTCAACCATCTGAAATTCTTGACTGTTGATGTAATAATTTCAGTTGACTATAAAATGTTGCCGACTGAACTCGTGAGCCACACTCACGAGTTGAATTATTCTACTTTTGCAAATTGTTATCGCATAATTTTGCCGAATAAGAAAAGTGTATTACATTTCGATTAGACGCAACATAGGCTGCACCTCGGAATAAAAAAATAAATGGATTTATTTTGTTCTTCGCTCGGTTTGTACTACATTTGCAGTTGCGAAACCACCGTTTCGGAAACAGATATTTCGGAACTAAAATAGAAGTGTATGAGATTTTTTGATAGAACAGAGGAGATTGCATCACTCAAAGAGATACTTGAACTCTCAAAGAGTAATGCTCAGTTTACGGTAGTGACTGGTCGTCGTCGTATCGGTAAGACATCGCTTGTTTGGAGAGCATATGAGAATGAGCCGATACTCTATTTCTTTGTTGCACGCAAGGCTGAGAGTGATTTGTGTGCGGATTATATTCAAGAGATTGAGAATAAGTTGGGCATCCCTACAATGGGCAGAGTGGAGCGATTCCCTGAGATTTTCGAGTATCTGATGAAACTATCTATCGAGCGTCCAATCACACTGTTTATTGATGAATTCCAAGAGTTCTTCAAGGTAAACAAGTCTGTATACAGTGATATGCAACGCATTTGGGATATGTATCACACAAAGGCTCATATCAACCTTATTGTGTGTGGTTCTATATTCTCGATGATGACAAAAATTTTCAAGGACAAGAAGGAACCGTTGTATAACCGCCAAACTCGTTTTATGTCAATCAAGCCATTTACACCTGCTGTCTTGAAGGAGATAATGGCGGAATATAATCCTAACTACACATCCGAGGACTTGTTGGCGTTATACTCGTTTACGGGTGGTGTAGCAAAGTATGTTCAGCTGCTCGTTGATGCGGGAGCGACAACCAAGACAAAGATGCTTAACCATATCATAAAGGCAGACTCTGTATTCTTGGGCGAGGGCAAGGCTATACTTATCGAGGAGTTTGGCAAGGACTACGGAGTCTACTTCTCTATTCTTTCGGCTATAGCTCGTGGCAAAACATTACGCTCGGAGATTGAACAGATTGTCGGTAGGGAGATTGGTGGCTATCTCACAAAATTGGAGAAGGAATACGAGGTAATTACCAAGAATCAACCTATCTTCGAGAAGAGTTCTACAAAGAATGTTCGCTATACGATTGAGGACAACTTTTTCACCTTCTGGTTCCGCTTCATAT
>SUXZ01000001.1 GCA_015060685.1 Mediterranea massiliensis
TGGTGAGCACGGGATGTGGCAGACGCACCATCTTGCAGTGACTTTCGTCAGGTGTAAGAATATTCATACCCACGGCTCCGATGTATTCGGTAAGCGACATGACAAGTTCTTCGCGGATGGGGTCGATGGCTGGATTCGTTACTTGTGCAAATTGTTGGCGGAAATAGTTGAACAGCAGTTGCGGACGTTCGTTCAGCACAGCCAATGGTGTGTCATTACCCATGGAAGCAACTGGTTCGGCGCCATTTACAGCCATGGGCATAAGAATACGTTCCACATCCTCACGCGTGTATCCGAAGACTTTCAGCATGGTGTTATAGGCCGATATGCCATTCTCCACCTTTCGCCCACTTTTCAGGGTATCAAGTTCAATTCGGTTGGCAGCCAGCCATTGTCGGTAAGGCTTGGCTGAAGCCAATTGTTCCTTCAACTCTGCATCGTAATAGATTCTCCCTTCTTGAGTATCTACCAACAGAATCTTTCCCGGTTGCAAACGTCCTTTCTCCTTTATTTCCGAAGGCTCGAAATCCATCACACCCACTTCGCTGGCTACAACCATCATATCCCCTTGCGTAATGAGATAACGGGCGGGACGAAGACCGTTACGGTCAAGCATACCACCAGCATAGCGACCATCGCTGAATAGAAGTGCCGCTGGCCCATCCCACGGTTCCATCAAAATAGAATGATACTCGTAGAAAGCTTTCAGTTCGTCGCTGATTGGGTTCTTGTCGTTAAACGATTCGGGAACCAACATACTCATGGCATGGGGCAGACTTAAACCTGACATGACCAGAAATTCCAATACATTGTCGAGAGAAGCACTGTCGCTCATATCCGGTTGTATAATGTGACCAAGCTGTTTGATGTCCGACAAAATAGGAGTGGCAAGTACACTTTCGCGAGCTTCCATCCATCCTCGATTACCACGAATGGTGTTAATTTCGCCATTGTGTGCCAACAGACGGAAAGGTTGAGCCAGACTCCAAGTAGGAAATGTGTTGGTGCTAAAACGCGAATGTACCAAAGCCAGTCCACTTGTAAAGTATGGATGCGTCAGATCGGTGAAGTATTCACGTACCTGCATGGAAGTAAGCATTCCTTTATATATAATGTTTCGACTGGAAAGAGACACAATATAGAAATCTTTATGATGTATTCGTTTCTCTATCTTCTTGCGGATGACATAGAGTGTACATTCCAATTGCGAGTTGTCCGTATCTCCCGTAATAAAAACCTGTTTGATATCAGGTTCGGTACTCAAAGCATCTTTTCCCAGACAACTAGAATTGACTGGCACATTACGCAAATGCATCAGACTGAGTCCTTCACGCTCAATTTCTTCTATCATGATGCTCAAGATATCTTCCTGTTCCTTTTTACCTTTAGGAAGAAAAACCAACCCTGTACCATATTTTCCTTTTTCAGGTACAGGAATACCTTGTAACAAGATAAATTCGTGAGGAATCTGTAACATAATTCCAGCTCCGTCTCCCGTTTTGTTGTCAGCCCCTTCAGCACCACGATGGCGCATATTTTCCAGAACTTTCAAAGCCGAGTCCACTAATTGGTGCGACTTGTTACCGTGAATGTTCACGACCATCCCCACACCACATGCATCATGCTCATTGGCAGAGTCGTATAATCCATTTCTTTTTCTTTCCATAATGCTTTTCCTTTGTAAAACAATAGTGATGCAAAGGTACGACAATCAACTATCAACCAAATTGAAAGCATAGCAAAAAGAAAGAAGAAACTAATCCCAAATTTCAAATTGAAAGAAAAACCATAAAACAATTTGCAAAATGAAAGCAAAAGTAGCCATTCTAAAGCCAATCTTTTAGTTGCATCACAGCTTTTTCACAATCAGAACGGCTGGCAAAAGCACTAAGACGCACATAGCCTTCGCCACTGGGACCGAAAGCAATACCAGGTGTGCAAACCACATGAGCACCATAAAGCATCATGCGGAAATATTCCCATGCACTGTGTTGATGAGGGATACGAATCCATAAATAAGGTACATGCTCGCCACCGTAAAGACGAATTCCCGTAGTAGAAAGTTCACGGCGCATCATCATTACATTCTTCATGTAATAGTTGATGGCATTGCATACCTCTACTTTACCCTCGGGTGTATAGATGGCTGCCGCCGCACACTGGGTGACGTAAGATACACCATTAAATCTGATGCGCTGACGGTAATTCCATAGTGAATTCATAGAAATGCTTCGACCATCCAGTGTCTGCACCTGTAGTTCGTGAGGGATGACAGTATAACCACAACGAAGACCGGTAAAACCTGCTGTACGTGAGAAACTGCGCAGTTCTATGGCTACTTTCTTGGCTCCGCGTATTTCATAAATGGAATGCGGTATTCCAGGCGACTGAATGTATGCTTCATAAGTGGCATCGAAAAGAATAAGAGAGTTGTTTTTCAGTGCATAGTCCACCCATTTCTTCAAGCTTGATTTACTGAAAGCCATGCCTGTGGGATTGTTGGGCGAACAGAGATAAACGACATCAACAGGACGATCAGGCGGCTGAGGGACAAAACCGTTTGACTCCACACATTCCAGATAGTTGACATTGCTCCAATGCCCTCCACGGAAGACACCAGCCCGACCAGAGACCACGTTACTCTCCACATAGATAGGATAAATGGGGTCTGCCACACCTACAGCATTATCCGAGCCCAAAATCTCACCGATATTGCCAATCTCGCTCTTGATGCCATCGTTGACGAATATTTCTTCGGGGGTGAGGTGAACACCTCTAGGGTTAAAGTCGTTCTTGATAATGGCTTCACGCAGAAACCCATAGCCTTGTTCCGGACCATAGCCATGGAATGTTTCAGTATGCGCCATTTCATCTACAGCTTGCCGCATACTCTCCGCCACATGAGTTCCCAACGAATGAATTACATCATTGACGCTCAAATCGATAAGATTGTTGGATGGACGAATCACCTTGAATTTCTCCACTTCTCCTCGGATGCTCGCAAACACATTTTCCTGCGGCAATTCCAGAAAATTTTCGTTCACCAATGCCATATTCAATCTTTCTTACAGCGTTTACAATGCTGCAAAATTACAGAATTCTTTGATTTTATAGCGTACAGTCGCTTTGTTTTGGTAAAGAAAAAATAATAAATCGTTTGCAATTGACATAAAACAAGACACAATACATTTTAATTTGAATCTTTTTCATCTAGAATAATTAGACATTAGAACTTTGATTATTCCAATTCATTCAAACAAAGAGTATATCGCATCCCGTTTGTATCGTATGCCTTACCTTTGCAGCAGAAAACAAACAAGCAAAAACAGATGGAACCTCTGAAGCATGAGTGCGGTGTGGCAATGGTAAGGTTGCTGAAACCGTTGGATTATTATCAGGAAAAGTACGGAACCCGTATGTGGGGACTGAATAAAATGTATCTGCTTATGGAGAAGCAGCACAACCGCGGTCAGGAAGGTGCCGGCCTTGCGTGTGTGAAACTGTACACAAAGCCCGGTGAGGAATATATGTTTCGTGAACGGGCAACAGGTACAGGAGCCATTACCGAAATCTTTCAAAACATAAGCGGCCATAGTGAAGAGTTTGCAGCAGAACTCTATATGGGACACCTACGCTATTCTACAACGGGCAAAAGCGGGTTGACCTATATTCATCCTTTTTTGCGACGTAATAATTGGCGGGTGAAAAACCTAGCAATTTGTGGTAATTTCAATCTGACAAACGTAGATGAGGTTTTTGCAGGCATTACAGCCGAAGGGCAACATCCACGTCGGTATGCCGATACTTATATTCTTCTGGAACAATTGGGACATCGGTTGGACCGTGAGGTGGAACATCTGTACCATCAATGCAAGGAAGAAGGATTGGAAGGACTCGGTATCACTCGTTCCATCGAGGAACGTATCGATTTGACGGAAGTACTGAAGACTACAAGCCGTACTTGGGACGGTGGTTACGTGATATGCGGAGTGACCGGTAGTGGAGAGAGTTTTGCGGTGCGTGATCCTTGGGGGATTCGTACCGCTTTTTGGTATAAGAACGACGAGGTACTGGTTCTTGCCAGCGAGCGTCCTGTGATACAGACGGTTATTGATGTGCCTTGGGAAGAGGTACATGAGTTGCTGCCGGGACAGGCACTATTGGCAAAGCGGAACGGGGAAGTGCGCTTGGCGGAAATCAATCGTCCGAAAGCTTGCTCCGCCTGCTCCTTCGAACGTATCTACTTCAGTCGGGGTAGTGACAAAGACATTTATCGGGAACGGAAAATGTTGGGTAAGCAGTTGGTACCACAAATTTTGAAGGCAGTGGACTATGAGGTGGGTCATACTGTATTTTCGTTTATTCCTAACACGGCGGAAGTGGCTTTCTATGGAATGTTAGAAGGGTTGGACGAATACTTGAATGAACGAAAGGTGAAACTCATCGAGGCATTGGGACACAAGCCGGAGCATGCGGAACTGGAACGCATTCTCTCCATGCGTATCCGTAGCGAGAAAGTGGCCCTCAAGGACATCAAGCTGCGCACATTCATTGCCGAAGGAAACAGTCGTAACGACTTGGCTGCTCATGTGTATGATATCACGTATGGCAGTGTACAGCCAGGAATTGACAATTTGGTGGTTATCGACGACAGCATCGTGCGGGGAACTACACTCAGGCAAAGCATCATCCGCATACTCGACCGTCTGCGACCCAAGAAGATGGTCATCGTTTCTTCTTCGCCTCAAGTGCGTTATCCCGATTATTATGGTATCGATATGTCCAGTTTGGAACAGTTCATTGCTTTCAAAGCTGCTGTCAGTTTATTGAAGGAGCGACAGATGAATGATGTGATAAGATGTGCCTATCGGAAAGCTAAACTGCAAGAAGAGCACCCAGGTGGCCGGATAAAAAATTATGTAAAGGAACTCTATGCTCCCTTTTCCGACGAGGAGATCGCAGAGCGAATAGCCGTATTGCTGACTCCTGAGAACATTCATGCCAAAGTACAGATTGTCTATCAGGATTTGGAGGGATTACATAAGGCTTGTCCGCAGCATCGGGGAGATTGGTATTTCAGCGGTGATTATCCTACGGAAGGAGGATTGCGTCTGCTGAACAAAGCATTCATCGAGTTCATTGAAAAGAGATATCAATTCTAATTAGAATATATATGAAAAAAGCAACGCTGATATTGGAAGATGGAAGTTGTTTCGAGGGCGAGTCTTTCGGTTACGAAAAACCTGTAGTGGGTGAAGTGGTATTCAATACAGCCATGATGGGTTATCCCGAAAGTTTGACCGACCCTTCGTATGCAGGGCAACTGATGGTACTGACCTATCCGTTGGTAGGTAACTATGGAGTGCCGCCTTTCTCCATGGAAAAAAATGGGATTCCCGTCTATATGGAGAGCGGACGAATTCATGCGGAAGCACTCATCGTGAGCGATTACAGCGAAACCTTCAGCCATTGGAATGCCAATGAAAGTTTGCGTAATTGGTTGAAGCGCGAGCAAGTACCTGGATTGACTGGTATCGATACACGCCGATTAACAAAAGTACTAAGAGAACATGGAGTGATGATGGGGAAAATAGTATTCAGTAACATAGACGATTTTTCTAGTAAGTATCCTGATTATCCCCATGTGAACTATGTGGACCAAGTGAGTTGCAAAGAGGTGATTCGATACAATGAAGGAGCCGGTAAGAAAGTGGTCCTGATAGACTGTGGCGTGAAGGCAAACATTCTTCGCTTGTTGTTAAAGCGGGATGTAGAAGTCATCCGTGTACCATGGAATTATGACTTTCTTACGTTGGAGTATGATGGAATCTTCATTTCTAACGGACCGGGCGATCCTGACACATGTGAGGTTGCGGTAAGGAATATCCGCCGTGCCATGCAGGACGAGAATCTCCCTATCTTCGGTATTTGTATGGGTAATCAACTCCTTGGCAAGGCCGGTGGAGCTTCTGTATATAAACTGAAATACGGACATCGTAGTCATAACCAACCGGTGAGGATGGTGGGAACAAACCGTTGCTTCATCACCAGTCAAAACCATGGCTATGCTGTAGATAGTAATACGTTGGGCAACGAGTGGATACCTTGGTTTGTGAATATGAATGACGGTTCTAACGAAGGAATCCGTCATCGGACGAATCCGTGGTTTTCGGTTCAGTTTCATCCCGAAGCGGCATCCGGACCAACGGATACGGCTTTCCTCTTCGATGAGTTTGTAGAATTGCTTAAAAACAGGTAAATCAATGAAGAACGAACAGATACAAAAGGTGTTGCTCTTGGGGTCAGGAGCATTGAAGATCGGCGAAGCGGGTGAGTTTGATTATTCTGGTTCGCAGGCACTGAAAGCATTGAAGGAAGAAGGTATTCGTACGGTACTCATTAATCCAAACATTGCGACCGTGCAGACTTCGAAAGAAGTTGCCGATGAAATCTACTTCTTGCCAGTTACTCCTTATTTTGTAGAGAGAGTGATTGAGAAGGAACGTCCCGATGGAATACTCCTGGCTTTTGGTGGACAGACTGCATTGAACTGTGGCGTATCACTCTACCGGTCTGGAGTGTTTGAACGATATGGGGTACAGGTATTAGGCACTCCCGTACAAGCTATTATGGATACGGAAGACCGTGAATTATTTGTCCATCGGCTGGACGAAATCGGTGTCAAGACTATCCGTAGTGAAGCCGTGGAAACGTTGGAAGATGCTCGGCGTGCAGCCAGGGAATTGGGTTATCCCGTCATTATCCGTGCTGCATACGCATTGGGCGGTCTCGGTTCCGGATTTTGTGACAATGAAACAGAACTAGATGCCTTAGCCGAGAAAGCTTTTTCATTCTCACCGCAGGTATTGGTTGAAAAGAGTCTGAAAGGATGGAAGGAAATAGAGTATGAGGTGGTACGGGACTGTTTTGACAACTGTATCACCGTATGCAATATGGAGAACTTTGACCCGTTGGGTATTCACACAGGCGAATCGATAGTCGTTGCTCCTTCTCAAACGCTCACTAACAACGAATACCACAAGCTTCGTGAATTGGCCATCCGCATCATTCGTCACATCGGTATCGTGGGCGAGTGCAATGTACAATATGCACTCGATCCCGAAAGTGAAGATTATCGGGTTATCGAAGTGAATGCCCGATTGAGCCGTTCATCAGCATTGGCTAGTAAGGCTACGGGCTATCCGTTGGCTTTCGTCGCCGCGAAACTGGCCTTGGGATACGGGTTGTTTGACTTGAAGAATGCGGTCACCAAGACTACTCCCGCCTTCTTTGAACCGGCACTTGACTATGTGGTCTGCAAGATTCCCCGTTGGGACCTCGGTAAGTTCCAAGGAGTAGATAGGGTGTTGGGCAGTAGCATGAAGTCGGTGGGCGAAGTGATGGCCATCGGTCGCACGTTTGAGGAAGCTATACAGAAAGGACTCCGTATGATTGGACAAGGGATGCATGGATTTGTGGAAAACAAGGAACTAGTGATAGCAGATGTAGACAAGGCACTTCGCGAACCAACCGACAAACGCATCTTCATCATCAGCAAAGCCATGCGTGCAGGATATACCGTGGACCAGCTCCATGAACTTACAAGGATAGACAAATGGTTCTTGCAGAAACTGCAAAACATCATGGATACGAGTATAGAATTGCATGATTGTGTATGGAGCAGTTCTTCTTTCGGCTCTCTCCTTCGTAAGGCCAAACGTCAAGGTTTCTCTGATTTCCAGATTGCTCGTGCCATCGGATTGGATACAGTGATGAGTGGCGAAAATGCTGCTCAGAAAATCCGAGAATTACGTAAACGGGTGGGGATTCTTCCTGTAGTGAAACAGATTGATACGTTGGCGGCTGAATATCCGGCACAGACCAACTATCTTTACCTAACCTATAATGGTACTGAAAGCGACGTGGATTATTTAGGCGATAAAAAATCGGTAGTGGTATTGGGAAGCGGTGCTTATCGAATTGGTTCCAGTGTTGAATTTGATTGGTGTGGCGTACAGGCGTTGAATACCATCCGCAAAGAAGGTTGGCGTAGTGTGATGATCAACTACAATCCGGAAACCGTCAGTACGGATTATGATATTTGCGACCGTCTCTATTTTGACGAACTGACATTCGAACGTGTTTTAGATATTCTGGAATTGGAAAATCCGTATGGAGTTATTGTAAGTACAGGCGGTCAGATACCGAACAATCTGGCTCTCCGTCTCGATGCACAAGGTGTAAGTATTTTAGGGACATCAGCCGAAAGTATTGACAGGGCAGAAGATCGGGATAAATTCTCTGCGATGCTTGATACGATTGGAGTAGATCAACCGGAATGGCGTGCATTGACTTCGTTGGAAGACATTCAGGCATTCGTTCAGGAAGTTGGTTTCCCTGTACTGGTACGCCCATCGTATGTGTTGAGTGGTGCAGCCATGAATGTATGTTCCAACAACGAAGAACTGGAACGCTTTCTGGCATTGGCTGCTAATGTGTCGAAACAGCATCCGGTGGTGGTGAGCCGTTTTATCGAACATGCCAAAGAAGTAGAAATGGATGCCGTAGCCCGAGAAGGTGAAATCATAGCATACGCTATCAGTGAACACATCGAATATGCCGGTGTGCATAGCGGTGATGCCACCATTCAGTTCCCGCCACAGAAACTTTACGTGGAAACCATGCGACGTATCAAACGAATCAGTCGCCGTATAGCCAAGGAGCTGAACATTTCCGGTCCGTTCAACATCCAGTTCCTTGCCCGCGACAATGATATCAAGGTGATAGAATGCAATTTGCGTGCTTCGCGGTCTTTCCCGTTTGTAAGCAAGGTACTTAAGCTGAATCTGATAGAATTGGCAACTCGGGTAATGCTGGGCATGGAGGTTCAAAAGCCGGACAAGAGTTTGTTCGATTTGGATTATGTGGGTATCAAAGCCAGTCAGTTTTCTTTTAACCGTTTGCAGAATGCCGATCCCGTATTGGGGGTAGATATGGCATCGACGGGTGAGGTGGGATGCCTGGGACAGGACACTTCTTGTGCCTTATTGAAAGCGATGCTATCGGTAGGTTATCGTATTCCGCAAAAAGGAATCCTGCTTAGCACTGGAGCCCCCAAGCAGAAAGTGGATATGCTGGAAGCTGCCCGTATGCTGCAACAGCAAGGATTCACCTTGTATGCCACTGGAGGTACTTCAGCTTTCCTTGAAGAAAACGGAGTGAAAAGTGTCCGTGTCTATTGGCCAAGCGAAGAAGGAACTCCACAAGCACTCGACTTGTTGCACCGGAAAGAGATAGACATGGTGGTGAACATCCCCAAGAATCTATCTTCTAGTGAGTTGGATAATGGTTATAAGATTCGTCGTTCGTCCATCGATTTGAACATTCCACTGATAACCAATGCCCGTTTAGCGAGTGCTTTTATTGGTGCGTTCTGCTCGATGAAAGTGGAAGATTTGGCTATCCAGTCCTGGAATGAATATCAATAGTAATTAATTGTAATATCAGGTATATGCAACAGAAAATCATTATTCTTGATTTTGGCTCACAGACTACCCAGCTTATCGGAAGGCGGTTGCGCGAGTTGGATACATTTTGCGAAATAGTTCCCTACAATCGCTTTCCGCATGATGATCCGGATGTGATAGGTGTGATTCTTTCCGGCTCACCTTATAGTGTATATGCGGATGAAGCCTTTCAAGTAGATCTTTCGCAAATCAGAGGACGATACCCTATCTTGGGTATTTGCTATGGAGCGCAATATATGGCACAGCTCTATGGCGGTCATGTAGAGCCGGACGGAAGCCGTGAATACGGACGTGCACGTTTGACTTGCTTTGCACGGAAGAATCCGTTGTTCAGTGGATTTAATGATGGTTCCCAAGTGTGGATGAGTCACGGTGATACCATTACGGCTTTGCCTGAGGGTTTCCGATGTATTGCTTCGACTGATCGTGTACGCTATGCGGCTTATCAAGCTGAAGGGGAACCTCTATGGGGGGTGCAGTTTCATCCTGAGGCATTCCATTCAGAGCAAGGAACTTTATTGCTGAAAAATTTTGCCGTAGACATTTGTGGCAGCCGTCAGGACTGGAGTCCAGCATCGTTTGTTGACAGTACTATTTTGCAACTGAAGGAGCAGTTAGGTAATGATCGTGTCATCTTGGGGCTTTCGGGTGGTGTAGATTCTTCCGTTGTGGCCGTATTACTTAACCGTGCCATCGGTCATCGTCTTACCTGTATTTTCGTGGATCATGGTTTGCTGCGGAAGAACGAATTCGAGAGTGTCATGAAGGACTACGAATGTTTGGGATTGAATGTCATTGGAGTAAACGCTCGTGAAAAGTTCTATAAAGCATTGAAAGGAGTGTCAGAACCGGAAAAGAAACGGAAAATCATCGGTCAGGGGTTCATTGAAGTGTTCGAGGAAGAAGCCCGTAAGATAAAGGATGTCCGATGGTTGGCACAAGGAACCATTTATCCCGACCGGATAGAAAGTCTGAATATCACGGGAAAGGTGATTAAGAGTCACCACAATGTAGGTGGACTGCCGGAGAAAATGAATCTCCAACTGTGTGAACCTCTACAGTGGTTGTTCAAGGATGAAGTGCGCCGTGTGGGCAGACAACTCGGTATGCCCGAACATCTGATAGAACGTCATCCGTTTCCGGGACCGGGATTGGCGGTACGTATTTTGGGTGAAGTGACATCGGAAAAGGTTGTTACTCTACAAGAAGCCGATGACATCTTTATCCGTTCCCTCCGTGAATGGCAAACGGAGGACGGCATTTCCCTTTATCATCAAGTGTGGCAAGCAGGGGTTATTCTACTTCCGGTGCAGAGTGTAGGTGTGATGGGTGATGAACGTACTTACGAACAGGCCGTTGCCTTACGTGCCGTAACCAGTACTGATGCAATGAGTGCCGATTGGGCACATTTACCGTATGGGTTTTTGGCCAAAGTTAGCAATGAAATTATTAATCGTGTGAAAGGAGTAAATCGGGTGACCTATGACATCTCTTCCAAGCCGCCAGCTACAGTAGAGTGGGAGTAATAGGATTTAGAATAAACAAAAGAAGAACAATGGAAGCAAAATATATATTTGTTACGGGAGGTGTGGTCAGTTCTTTGGGTAAAGGAATTATCTCAGCCTCTATTGGTAGATTGTTGCAAGCGCGTGGCTACCGAATTACGATTCAGAAATTCGATCCATACATCAATGTAGATCCCGGTACACTGAATCCGAACGAGCATGGCGAATGTTATGTTACGGCAGATGGATGTGAAACTGACCTTGACTTAGGACACTATGAACGTTTTACGGATATTCAGACTTCCTGTGCCAACAATGTGACTACGGGAAAAATCTATCAGCGTGTCATAACAAAAGAACGGAACGGCGATTATCTGGGTAAAACCGTTCAAGTGGTGCCGCACATCACGAACGAAATAAAGCAGCGGATGTTGGCTTTGGGCGAAACCGGAAACTATGATTTCGTGGTGACAGAGATAGGTGGTACGGTGGGTGACATAGAAAGCCAACCTTTTCTGGAATCTATCCGTCAGTTGAAGTGGGAATTGGGTAGGAATGCCATTTGTGTGCATCTCACCTATGTCCCTTATATTGCTGCGGCAGGAGAATTGAAATCGAAACCTACGCAACACTCTGTGAAGGAATTACAAGGATTGGGATTGCAACCCGATGTACTTGTACTCCGTGCGGAACATGAATTGAACCGTAGTCTTTTGGATAAGGTGGCGGGCTTTTGTAACGTGGACAAAGATTGTGTGATACAGAGTATTGATATGCCATCCATTTATGAAGTTCCCTTGCGTATGGCTGCGCAACAACTCGACCAAGTGATATTGAAGAAATTTGGCATGGACGTAATTGGTGAAGCAGACCTTACTGCATGGCACCGTTTCTTGGAGCGGAGAGCCAAGGCACAACGCATCGTCCACGTTGCTCTTGTAGGAAAATACGATTTACAGGATGCCTACAAGTCTATTCTGGAATGTCTGTCACAGGCTGGCACCTATAATGATTGCATCGTGAAGACTCACTTTGTTCAAAGTGAAGGACTTACTCACGAAACAGTTGCAGAACAATTGGCTTGCATGGATGGAGTCATCATATGCCCGGGATTCGGTTCACGAGGTATAGAAGGAAAAATAGTTGCGGCTGAATATTGTCGTACAACCGATAAGCCTACACTTGGTATTTGCTTGGGTATGCAAATGATGGTAGTGGAATATGCACGTAATGTTCTTGGATATAAGGATGCTGACAGTAGCGAGACTAATCCTCAGACTCCATATCCGGTTATCGATATGATGGAGGAGCAAAAAAGTGTGACGCAAATGGGCGGAACGATGCGGTTGGGTGCTTATGCTTGTCAATTGAAGCTTCATTCTAAAGCACATATTTCATACGGGCGTCAATACATTATGGAACGCCATCGCCACCGGTATGAATTCAACAATGTGTTTCGTCAGGATTTTGAAAAGGCAGGAATGACATGTAGCGGTATCAATCCCGACAATGGGTTGGTGGAGATTGTAGAGGTGCCAGCCTGCCGTTGGTATGTGGGTGTACAGTTTCATCCGGAATATACCGGTACGGTGCTTCATCCTAATCCTCTATTTGTTTCATTTATCAATCATATTATTCATTAAAAAGTAGTCAATTTATGTGTGGTATCGTTGGATATATAGGTAAGCGAGAAGCTTATCCTATTCTTATTAAGGGCTTGAAAAGGCTTGAATACCGGGGCTATGACAGTGCGGGAGTCGCAATGATTAACGCTGATGGTGAATTAAACGTGTACAAGACCAAAGGAAAAGTACACAACTTGGAGGAATTTGTGGCAGAGAAAGATGTCAGTGGAAATATAGGTATTGCCCATACTCGATGGGCTACTCACGGAGAACCTTGTCAGGCCAATGCCCATCCTCATTATTCGACTTCGGGCAACTTAGCCTTGATACATAATGGAATCATTGAGAACTATGCTGATTTGAAGGATAAATTGAAACTCAAGGGATATACATTTAGAAGTGAAACGGATACAGAAGTATTGGTGCAGTTAATTGACTACTTGCATAATGGTAGTCATTTACCTTTACTCTTGGCTGTAGAGACGGCTCTACGTTCAGTCATAGGGGCATACGCCATTGCAGTTATAGACAAAACAAATCCGCATCAAATAATCGCAGCACGCAAAAGTAGTCCATTAGTGGTGGGTATTGGCGACAACGAATTCTTCCTTGCTTCGGATGCAACACCCATTGTTGAATATACAGATAAAGTCGTTTATCTAAACGATGAGGAGATTGCCATTATTAATTTGGACAACGGACTTGAAATCGTCAACCTGCACAATACTAAAGTCACTCCTGAAATTAAGACTATTAATTTGGAACTAAACCGTTTGGAAAAAGGAGGGTATCCACATTTCATGCTAAAAGAAATATATGAACAGCCCAATTGTTTGAGTGACTGTATGTGTGGCCGGGTGAGTAGCGAAAGCAACAGCATTAAGCTTTCAGCCATTATTGACAATAAAGAAAGACTTCTGTCGGCACGCCGGTTTGTCATATTGGCTTGCGGCACATCGTGGCACGCAGGATTAATAGGGAAGCAACTAATAGAAAACTTCTGCAGGATACCTGTAGAGGTGGAATATGCCTCTGAGTTCAGATACCGCAATCCTGTTATTGACGAAAAAGATGTGGTTATAGCCATATCCCAATCGGGTGAAACTGCCGACACGCTGGCTGCTGTAGAATTGGCCAAACAAAAAGGTGCATTCATCTATGGTATATGCAATGCTGTAGGTTCTTCTATTCCACGTGCTACGGATACAGGTTCTTACATACATGTAGGTCCTGAAATAGGCGTGGCATCAACGAAAGCTTTTACAGGGCAAGTAACCGTATTGGTGATGCTTGCTCTATCATTGGGTAGAGAGAAAAACGTTATTGACGAGAGCACATATAGTCATTTGGTGAAAGAACTTACGCTGGTTCCAGAGAAAATGAAAGGGTTACTCTCTATAAACAATCATATAGCTCACTTGGCACGTATTTTTACTTATGCCCATAACTTCCTCTACCTCGGCCGAGGTTTCAACTACCCTGTAGCTCTGGAAGGGGCTTTAAAACTTAAGGAAATTTCCTATATCCATGCGGAGGGCTATCCTGCCGCAGAGATGAAACATGGACCCATTGCTCTGATTGACGAAGAGATGCCAGTTGTGGTGATTGCAACACAAAATGCAATGTATGACAAGATTTTGAGTAATATTCAAGAAATCAAAGCGCGTAAGGGCAAAGTCATAGCCATCGTTACAGAGGGTGACGAAGTAATAAGCCATTTAGCGGATGATGTAATAGAACTACCATATATTGCAGAATTTTTGGAACCTTTGATAACAACAATACCACTACAACTCCTGGCGTATCATGTAGCAGTATGCAAAGGAAAGGATGTTGATCAGCCTCGTAATTTAGCAAAATCAGTAACTGTAGAATGATTAGTCAGTAGGTGAAATTTATATAGGTAAAAGTTAGAAGATTGTTTGTAGAATGAACATTTGAGTTTTATTCTCGGGAGGGGTGAATAGTTTTGTAACATACATTTTTAATGTGGACATAGACTATCGCCCTCTTTGTTTTATATGTAAATAAGTCGTGATGAAAAAGCTGATTCAAGGCGTAGTTTACAAGTCAAAGGGTGTAATCTACAATTGAGAAGTTCTTCAATTACTTGTTGTAAATTTGCACTTGCTTGTTGAATTCGCATTGTGTAAATAAAGGTTAAATTTGTTAAATTTGCACTTCTGGAATCAATATTAAATCCAAATGTATTTATTTCTACCGTTTAGCTTTTAAATTATTGAGTACTAACGGATAAGAAATACTCATTATGTACTTCTTTAGTTAAGTGCTATTGTTATGCTACTATACCTCCGGTTCTTAATGAAAGTTCATTTGGTAATATTGCACAAGAGGCAATTCTATATGTTCCAATAGGGTGTAAATCTGCATACGAAGCAAGTGATTGGACAAATTATTTTGAAACTATTGTGGAAATGAATTAAAAAGAAAAGGTTATGGATAATTATATAATTTCGTTTAAGTATAATAATGTACCTTATGATGCATTGATAGAAAATTGTTCTGCTACAGAATTAGACAAAAAAGATATAAGTATTATTGTTGAAGCTATTATTGAAAAGCAGATTAAGTATGTAGAAGGTGAATATGTACAAGCTTTAAGCTTTCGAAAAATAGAATCGAATAAAGAACAAGATAAGAGTGGAAAATAATTTAATTTTGCCACTCATATTAAAACCTGCTAATTTATAGCATATTCAAAGCTTTGAACACCAAAAGCGAATCGTTCGTCAAGGTGCTTCAAAGCTTTGTTTTTATGTCTCGTTAATAGGTTGCAGTTACGCTATTTTATTCTTATCAGAAACTAAATTAAAAAATCATCGCTACCTTATGCTAAATTTTATCATCACTTAAGAACAAGCTCGGTCATCACTTATGACCAACGTTAGTCATTACTTAAGCTTAAAATTAAGGGGGGGGTATGCGGACGCACCATGGCGCGTCCTTACTTTGCGAATATAGCTTCATGGCTCAGCGAAGGTAGCTTTGTAGGCTCATAAAGCTACCTTTGTGACCTCGCGAAGCTATATTTGTGGAATCTTGTCCTTTTTTGCTCGCAGCAAAAGTGTAGTAACCCCACGGCAAAATGACAAAACTCCGCAGCAAAGAAGGTGTAAGCCCACAGCAAAAGAGTTGTAACCACGCAGCATGTAACCATTATGCTCGGGGCAAACGATTGCTGACATGCGGGCTTTTCATGTGTCTATTCAATGAAGTTTTGTCAATTCTGAATAAAAAAGTTCTTTATTTGTTTGCAGATTTATGGAAAATGTCTACCTTTGCATCCGCAAACGCGAAAACTGCGGAAATAGCTCAGTTGGTAGAGCACAACCTTGCCCCAAGAAATGGAAAAGGGGACAACCTTGGCAAGGATGGGTTTGAAAATTGAATATCTCCCAAAACTGCGGAAATAGCTCAGTTGGTAGAGCACAACCTTGCCAAGGTTGGGGTCGCGAGTTCGAGCCTCGTTTTCCGCTCTCATACAAGATACGCAAAGCGTAAGTTCTATGAATTAGTGATTGATGGAGAGGTGGCGGAATTGGTAGACGCGCTACTTTGAGGGGGTAGTGACTGTATTGTCGTGGGAGTTCGAGTCTCCTTCTCTTCACAATAAACTGCGGAAATAGCTCAGTTGGTAGAGCACAACCTTGCCCCAAGAAATGGAAAAGGGGGCAACCTTGGCAAGGATGAGTTTGAAAATTGAATATCTCCCAAAACTGCGGAAATAGCTCAGTTGGTAGAGCACAACCTTGCCCCAAGAAATGGAAAAGGGGACAACCTTGGCAAGGATGAGTTTGAAAATTGAATATCTCCCAAAACTGCGGAAATAGCTCAGTTGGTAGAGCACAACCTTGCCAAGGTTGGGGTCGCGAGTTCGAGCCTCGTTTTCCGCTCTGGTTTATCACCATGCCCAGGTGGCGGAATGGTAGACGCGCGCGTTTCAGGTGCGCGTGCTGAGAGGCGTGCAGGTTCGAGTCCTGTTCTGGGCACCTCCTTTGATGGAGGAATTTTATTGCGGAAATAGCTCAGTTGGTAGAGCACAACCTTGCCCCAGGAAATGGAAAAGGGACAACCTTGGCAAGGATGAGTTTGAAAATTGGATATCTCCCAAACTGCGGAAATAGCTCAGTTGGTAGAGCACAACCTTGCCAAGGTTGGGGTCGCGAGTTCGAGCCTCGTTTTCCGCTCTTTAAAGAGTAAGTCCTATAAACAGTAATGTTTGTAGGGCTTTTTGTTGTATATAATCTTGCTTTCTGACGAACAAATACTTCAGCTGTGAGGAACAAATACTTCACGTCTGAAGTATTTGTTGTTTGGAACCGAATAGTGTGTTATTATCCTACCACCCCGCCCACAAGGGCACCCCTCCTTCCAGAAGGAGGGGAATATATACAAAACAAAAAGCCTTGGAGTTTAAACTTCAAGGCTTTTGCGGTATGGACGGGACTCGAACCCGCGACCCCCTGCGTGACAGGCAGGTATTCTAACCAGCTGAACTACCACACCATTTGGGTTGCTTTCTTGCGATTGCGGTGCAAAGGTAGCTATTTCTTTGGAATCTGCAATAGCAGCACGCCACTTTTTTCTAACTTTTTATTGGTGAAAATCCTTAGTTGTTCATTTTGAGCAAATTGCTGCAAATTATCTGGATTGAGTTGCGCGTTTTTGTGCTTAATGTCGCTTTTTGAACAAAATAATACACTTTTTGCTTGAATATTTCTTTATTTGGTAATAAATGGCTATCTTTGCTCCCTCAAAAATGAAAGTATTGTAAATTGTTGTATAGAATTAACCCTTATATATAGAATGACGACTGCTAAATTATTACTTCACTGCCCAGACAAACCGGGCATTTTGGCTGCTGTAACAGATTTTATAACTATCAATAAAGGAAACATTGTATATTTGGATCAATATGTAGATAGAGAAGAAAAGGAGTTCTTTATGCGTATAGAGTGGGAGCTGGAAAACTTCCTGATTCCGCAAGAAAAGGTTGAAGACTATTTCAATACACTGTATGCTCAAAAGTACGACATGAAGTTCAGAATCTACTTCTCTGATCGTAAGCCACGTATGGCAATATTTGTTTCGAAGATGTCGCATTGCATTTACGACCTGTTGGCCCGTTATACGGCAGGCGAATGGGATGTGGAAATTCCATTGATTATCAGTAATCATCCCGATTTGGAGCACATTGCCGACCGCTTCGGTATTCCTTTCTATGTATTCCCAATCACCAAAGAGAATAAGGCGGAACAAGAAGAAAAAGAGATGCAGCTGCTGAAAGAGAATGGCGTGAACTTTATTGTGTTGGCCCGTTATATGCAGGTGATTTCTGAAAAGATGATTGAGGCATATCCAAGCCGGATTATCAATATTCACCATTCGTTCTTGCCTGCATTTGTGGGAGCAAAACCCTATCATGCCGCTTTCGAACGTGGCGTAAAGATTATTGGTGCAACCAGTCACTATGTAACTACCGAATTGGATGCTGGTCCTATTATCGAACAGGATGTAGTGCGCATTACTCATAAGGACACCGTGCAAGACCTTATTAACAAAGGTAAGGATTTGGAGAAGATTGTCTTGTCGCGTGCCGTTCAAAAGCACATCGACCGCAAGGTGTTGGCCTATAAGAATAAAACAGTGATATTCAACTGATAGTTTATGAAAGTAGTTATTATCAAATACAATGCAGGCAACATTTGTTCGGTGGACTATGCGCTGAAAAGATTGGGTGTTGATGCCGAAATATCAGCCGATCCGGCTGTAATCCGTTCGGCCGACAAGGTGATTTTTCCGGGTGTAGGCGAAGCCGAGACAACCATGGAACACCTTAAGGCAACAGGATTGGATAAGTTAATCAAGGAACTGAAGCAACCTGTCTTAGGCATCTGTTTAGGCATGCAGCTGATGTGTAGCCATTCGGAAGAGGGCAATGCCGATTGCTTGGGAATATTTGATGTGGATGTGAAGCGTTTTATCCCTAAGCGTCATGAAGATAAAGTGCCCCACATGGGTTGGAATACCATAGCACAAACCAATAGCGCTTTGTTCAATGGGTTTGACAAGGATGAATATGTTTATTTTGTTCATAGCTACTATGTGCCGGTAAACGAGCACACTGCGGCTGTGACCGATTATATACATCCATTCAGTGCTGCATTGCATAAGGATAATTTCTATGCTACACAATTTCATCCCGAGAAGAGTGGAGGCGTAGGCGAACGGATACTTAAAAACTTCTTAGCGTTATGATAGAATTAATACCGGCTATTGATATTATTGAAGGAAAATGTGTCCGATTGTCGCAAGGGGATTACAATAGTAAGAAAGTATATGGCGTGAATCCGGCAGAATTGGCCAAGGAGTTTGAAGCTCACGGCATCAAACGCTTGCATGTGGTCGATTTGGATGGTGCAGCCTCACATCATATAGTTAACTATCGTGTGCTGGAGCAAATCACATCCGAAACATCATTGGTTGTAGATTTCGGCGGTGGCGTGAAGAGTGATGACGATTTGCGGATTGCTTTTGAATGCGGTGCCAGGATGGTAACCGGTGGAAGCATTGCCGTGAAGAACCCGGAACTTTTCTGTTCGTGGTTGCAAACATATGGAAATGAACGTATTATTCTTGGTGCGGATGTAAAAAACAGAATGATTGCTGTTGCTGGTTGGAAGGAATCGAGCAACCATGATTTGTTTCCATTCTTAGATGATTATATCAGCAAGGGCATCAATAAAGTAATCTGTACCGATATCGATTGTGATGGTATGCTTCAAGGTCCATCCATTACCTTATATAAGGAGATACTTCAGCAACATCCCGATTTGTACTTGATTGCCAGCGGTGGCGTTAGCAGTATGGATGATATCCGTGCATTGCAAGCTGCCAATATACCTGCAGTAATCTTTGGGAAGGCCCTTTATGAAGGGCGGATAACATTGAAAGAGTTGGAATCGCTCATATTGTCGAATCAATAATTACAAATAATACAACGTGTTAGCTAAAAGAATTATTCCTTGTTTGGATATCAAAGACGGACAAACCGTTAAGGGTACCAATTTCGTCAACTTGCGTCAGGCAGGCGATCCGGTTGAATTGGCTCGTGCCTATAGCGAACAAGGAGCAGATGAATTGGTGTTCTTGGATATTACCGCAAGTTTCGAAGGGCGTAAAACCTTTGCCGAATTGGTGAAACGCATTGCGGCAAACATCAGCATCCCCTTTACGGTTGGTGGCGGAATCCATGAATTGAGCGATGTAGACCGCTTGCTTAGTGCCGGTGCAGACAAGATATCCATCAATTCGTCGGCCATTAAACATCCGCAATTGATAGATGAGATTGCCAAGAACTTTGGTTCGCAAGTGTGTGTGCTGGCCGTTGATGCCAAGCAGACGGAAAATGGCTGGAAGTGCTATTTGAACGGAGGCCGTGTGGAAACAGATAAGGAACTCTTCTCTTGGACACGTGAGGCACAGGACAGAGGCGCCGGCGAAGTGCTGTTTACAAGCATGGACCACGATGGCGTTAAAACCGGTTATGCCAACGAAGCATTGGCGCATCTGGCATCCGAATTGAAAATTCCCATTATTGCATCGGGTGGAGCCGGCAATATGGAACACTTCTATGATGCTTTTGTACAAGGAAAAGCAGATGCTGCATTGGCGGCAAGTGTATTTCATTTTGGAGAGATAAAGATTCCGGAATTAAAGTCGTATCTTTGCGGCAAAGGAATCAATGTGAGATAATTGGAAATGTAAAATGATAACAGATACAATGATGTTAGATTTTGAAAAGATGAATGGTTTGGTTCCTGCAATCATTCAAGATGCAGAAACTCAGAAAGTATTGATGCTTGGCTTCATGAATAAAGAGGCCTATGAAAAGACTTTGGAAAGTGGAAAGGTGACTTTCTTCAGCCGTACAAAGAATCGCTTATGGACAAAAGGCGAGGAAAGTGGAAATTTCTTGAACGTGGTGTCTATGAAGAGCGATTGCGATAACGACACGCTGCTTATTCAAGTGAATCCGGTTGGGCCGGTTTGCCATACAGGTACTGATACTTGTTGGGGAGAGAAGAACGAACAACCGGTTATGTTCTTCAAGACACTTCAGGATTTTATTGATAAACGTCATGAAGAGATGCCCGAAGGTTCGTATACCACAAGCTTGTTCCAGTCGGGTATCAACAAAATGGCTCAAAAGGTTGGTGAAGAAGCTGTTGAAACCGTGATTGAAGCATGCAACGGAACCGATGACCGATTGATTTACGAAGGGGCAGACATGCTGTATCACTTGATTGTGTTGCTCACTTCGAAAGGATATCGCATTGAAGACTTGGCGCGCGAATTGATGGAGCGTCATAGCATCACTTGGAAGAAACATTAATAACTGGATATGGATGACGCGCTAATTAAATACACAGATGTAACCATCTGCCAACAAGAACTATCGGTATTGGAACATGTTGACTTGGAATTGAAGAAGGGTGAACTTGTTTATCTGATAGGTAAGGTGGGGTCGGGTAAGACAAGTCTGCTCAAAACATTCTATGGCGAACTTGAAATTGCATCCGGCAATGCCATGGTGTTGGATTATGACATGTGTAGGATTAAGCGTAAACACATTCCGCATCTGCGTCGTAAGTTGGGTATCGTATTCCAGGATTTCCAACTGTTGACAGATAGGTCGGTTTTTGAAAATCTGGAGTTTGTGCTCCGTGCCACCGGTTGGAATCATAAGGGAGAGATAAAGGACCGCATTGAGGAGGTGTTGAAGCAGGTAGGCATGAACAACAAAGGATATAAGTTGCCCAACGAGCTCTCTGGCGGCGAGCAACAACGCATTGTGATTGCACGTGCCATCTTGAATTCGCCCGATATAATCCTGGCCGATGAACCTACCGGCAATTTGGATGTGGAAACCGGGAAGGCCATTGCAGAGTTGCTTCATAATCTGGCAGAAGAGGGAACATTGGTAGTAATGACTACTCACAACCTACAGTTGTTGGAGCAATATCCGGGGCGCGTATTCAAATGCGAAAATCATCAAATCTGTGAAGTGCAGAACGAAGAAGAATAATAGAAACTATAGATAATAAACATATGAAAGTTTTAAAGTTTGGAGGTACATCTGTTGGCTCACCTCAACGAATGAAGGAGGTTGCAAAGCTGATTACAGATGGTGAAAAGAAGATTGTAGTTTTGTCTGCTATGTCGGGCACTACCAATACGTTGGTCGAGATTTCGGATTATCTTTATAAGAAGAATCCCGATGGTGCAAACGAAGTGATTAATCGTTTGGAACGTAAGTATCAGCAACACATCAACGAGTTGTATGCTACCGAAGAGTATCGTCAGAAAGGTATGGAGTTGCTCAAGGTGCGTTTCGAGTTGTTGCGTTCGTATACAAAAGATTTGTTTACCTTGTTCGAAGAACGTATTGTCTTGGCTCAAGGCGAATTGCTTTCAACAACCATGGTAAACTACTATTTACAAGAACAAGGATACAAGTCGGCATTGCTTCCGGCACTTGATTTCATGCGTACAGATAAGAACTCCGAGCCCGATTTGGCCTACATCAAGGAGCGTCTTGCCCAACAATTGGAGGCCAACCCGGATGCTGATATCTATATCACACAAGGTTTTATCTGTCGCAATGCGTATGGCGAAGTGGATAACCTTCAACGAGGCGGAAGCGATTATAGTGCCTCTTTGATTGGTGCAGCCGTAAAGGCCGATGAAATACAAATCTGGACAGACATTGATGGTATGCATAACAACGATCCGCGTGTAGTGGACAAAACATCACCAGTTCGTCATCTGCATTTTGAAGAGGCTGCTGAGTTGGCCTATTTCGGTGCCAAGATTCTTCACCCAACTTGTATTCAGCCGGCTAAGTATGCCAATATTCCTGTTCGTTTGTTGAACACAATGGACCCCAAAGCAGAAGGTACCATGATTTCCAATGAAACAGAGAAAGGAAAAATCAAGGCCGTTGCCGCTAAAGAGAATATTACCGCTATCAAGATTAAGTCGAGCCGAATGTTGTTGGCTCACGGTTTTTTGCGTAAGGTATTCGAAATCTTCGAGAAGTATCAGACTTCTATCGATATGATTTGTACATCTGAGGTGGGTGTGTCTGTATCAATAGACAACGTGAAGCACTTGAATGAAATCTTGGACGAATTGCGTAAGTATGGTACGGTTACGGTAGATCATAACATGTGTATCGTTTGTGTGGTTGGCGATTTGGAATGGGAGAATGTAGGTTTCGAAGCTAAGGCACTCGATGCAATGCGCGACATACCTGTGCGTATGATTTCGTTTGGTGGTAGCAACTACAATATCTCTTTCCTGATTCGTGAATGTGATAAGAAGGCTGCTTTGCAATCACTTAGCGATCAGTTGTTTAATAATTAATACCGTATGAATACAATATTCCCTATAGAGGAACTACGTAAGCTGCCCACTCCATTCTATTACTACGACGTGGATTTGTTGCGCCAGACGCTTTCGGCTATAGCGAAAGAGGCTTCGAAGTATGAGAAATTTGAAGTTCACTATGCTATCAAAGCCAATGCAAATCCGAAGTTGTTGAAGGTGATTCGTACAAGTGGATTGGGTGCCGATTGCGTAAGTGGCGGGGAAGTTCAAGCCTCTTTGGATGCAGGTTTCCCTAACGACAAGATTGTATTTGCCGGTGTGGGAAAAGCCGATTGGGAGATTAATCTGGGTTTGGATAATGATATCTTCTGTTTCAATGTAGAGTCATTGGCCGAGTTAGAGGTAATCAACGAATTGGCCAGCTTGAAAAACAAGGTGGCTAATGTTGCGTTCCGCATCAATCCGAATGTGGGTGCTCATACGCATGCGAACATTACTACCGGACTTGCTGAAAATAAATTCGGTATCAGTATGGAGGATATGATTCCAATTATCCAAAAGGCATCTGCGATGAGCAATGTGAAGTTTATAGGATTGCATTTCCATATTGGTTCGCAAATTTTGGAAATGGACGACTTTGTGGCTTTATGTCATCGCGTTAACGAGTTGCAAGACATACTGGATGCTAACCAGATTTATGTGGAGAATATAAATGTTGGAGGCGGATTGGGTATTGATTACGACGCACCTAGCGAGAATCCCATTCCTGATTTTGCAGATTATTTTGCCGTTTATGCCAAGCATCTGAAGTTACGCCCACATCAGACGTTGCATTTCGAACTTGGCCGTGCGGTAGTAGGACAATGCGGCTCGTTAATCTCCAAGGTACTCTATGTTAAGCAAGGCACCAACAAACAATTTGCTATCCTCGATGCCGGCATGACCGATTTGATTCGTCCGGCATTGTATCAGGCTCATCATCAGATAGATAATTTGACATCGGAAGAACCTGCTGAAACCTACGATGTAGTAGGCCCGATATGCGAATCGTCGGATGTATTTGGTAAAGATGTTCGTTTGAATAAAGCCAAGCGGGGCGATTTGTTTGCTCTTCGTTCGGCCGGTGCTTATGGCGAAATCATGGCATCGGGCTATAATTGTAGAGCACTCCCAAAAGGATATACTTCTGACGAATTAGCTTAATTTAGCTTTATCTGTGGTCAATCCACTGAACTAATATAAAAGTGAATCTGTTTATGATGGCAGATTCACTTTTTTATTATATAGGCGTATGATTACAGATAAATTACAAAAAGCAATTAATGAGCAGATAACGGCTGAGTTATGGTCGTCAAATCTCTATTTGGCTATGTCTTTTTTCCTTGCAAGAAAAGGGTATCCGGGAATGACTATCTGGATGAAGAAACAGGCTCTTGAAGAGCATGGTCATGCATGCAAGATGGCCGAATATATGATTGGTAGGGGTGGAGTTGTGAAGTTGGACAAACTTGATGTTGTTCCGAACGATTTCGGTACTCCGCTCGAAATCTTCAAACAAGTGTACGACCATGAGTGTAGGGTTTCGAAAATGATTGATATGCTTGTCGATGTAGCGTCGGCCGAGAAAGATTATGCAACGCAAGATTTCTTGTGGGGATTTGTCCGTGAGCAGGTGGATGAAGAGGCTACCGCATTGAGCATTGTTGATATGCTGAAGCATGCCGAATCGGCCGGTATTTGTTTGATTGACGAACGGCTTGGA
The DNA here is from genome assembly GCA_015060685.1 of Mediterranea massiliensis. Lineage (GTDB taxonomy): Bacteria > Bacteroidota > Bacteroidia > Bacteroidales > Bacteroidaceae > Bacteroides > Bacteroides massiliensis_B. The sequence continues at coordinate 24,833 of SUXZ01000001.1, forward strand.
CAAAGGGCATAAAATTTTCCCTTAATGGAAAATTGTTTTTCCATTAAGGGAAAATAGTTTTTATGTATAGCTGGCTTATTTCAGCACACCCAATTCCTTGCCTACTTTGATGAAGGCATTGATGCATTTATCAAGGTGTTCGCGGTTGTGTCCGGCAGATAGTTGGACGCGGATGCGTGCTTCTCCCTTCGGTACAACAGGGTAGTAGAAACCGGTTACGTAGATTCCCTCTTCCTGCATGCGTGCGGCATAGATTTGAGAGAGCTTGGCATCGTATAGCATTACGGCACAGATGGCACTTTGTGTTGGCTTGATGTCGAAGCCGGCTTCGGTCATTTTGTCGCGGAAGTAGTTGACGTTTTCTACCAACTTGTCGTGCAATTCGTTGCTTTCGTCCAACATCTTGAATACCTCGATGCTTGCTCCGATTACTGCTGGTGCTACAGAGTTGGAGAAGAGGTATGGACGGCTACGTTGGCGTAGCAAGTCGATAATCTCTTTCTTGCCGGTAGTAAATCCGCCCATCGCACCGCCGAAGGCTTTGCCTAATGTGCCGGTATAGATATCTACGCGTTCGTAGGTGTTGTACAGTTCGCTAACACCATGTCCGGTAGGACCAACAACACCGGCCGAGTGCGATTCGTCTACCATTACCAAAGCATCGTATTTTTCGGCTAGGTCGCAAATCTTATCTACGGGCGCTACATTGCCATCCATAGAGAATACACCATCGGTCACGATGATGCGGAAGCGTTGTGCTTGTGCCTCTTGCAAGCATTTTTCCAACTCTTCCATATTGGCATTGGCATAGCGGTATCGCTTGGCTTTACAAAGGCGTACACCATCAATGATAGAGGCATGGTTCAATGCATCGGAGATGATGGCATCCTCTTCGGTGAACAACGGTTCGAACACGCCACCATTGGCATCGAAACATGCGGCATAAAGAATGGTGTCTTCGGTGTGGAAATAGTTGGAGATGGCGGCTTCGAGTTGCTTGTGGATGTCTTGCGTACCGCAAATGAAGCGTACCGATGACATGCCATAGCCGCGTTCTTCCATCATTTTCGATGCGGCTTTTATCAAACGAGGGTGATTGGATAGGCCCAAATAGTTGTTTGCACAAAAATTCAGCACTTCTTTTCCATTCACATCAATCACGGCTTGTTGAGGACTTTCAATCAAGCGTTCGCTTTTGTAAAGTCCGGCTTCTTTTATCTCGGCAAGCGTGTTGCAAAGGTGTGTTTTTAGTTTTCCGTACATAGCTATTTTACTTAATGTTTTATACTTTTTAGTTTAGGATAGGCAAAGTACATGATTTTTATTGGAATTTCCAATAGCAAACTGATAGAAAAATGAAAAAAAATGCAGTATCTTTGTGCGTCTAAATAATGTAACTATTAAAAAATCATTTGTATGAAGAACATTTTGGTTATTGGTGCCACCGGACAGATTGGTTCGGAATTGACGATAGAGTTGCGTAAACGATATGGAGATGACCATGTTGTGGCTGGATATATCCCCAGTGCATTACCACAAGGAATATTGAAATCGTCGGGGCCTTCTGCTATTGCCGATGTTACTGACCGCCAATCCATTGAAGTTGTATGTCGCCAATTTAAGATAGATACTATTTACAATCTTGCGGCCTTGCTATCGGTTGTTGCTGAAAGCCGTCCGGCTATGGCTTGGAAGATTGGTATCGATGGTTTGTGGAATGTGTTGGAAGTGGCTCGCGAGTATAATTGTGCGGTGTTTACACCGAGTTCAATCGGCTCGTTTGGCGAAGCTACTCCGCGCGTGAATACACCCCAAGACACCATTCAACGTCCGCAAACCATGTATGGCGTCACCAAAGTAACAACCGAATTGTTAAGCGATTATTACTATACAAAATATGGTGTAGATACTCGCTCGGTGCGTTTCCCTGGTATTATTTCGAACGTAACTCCTCCGGGTGGAGGTACAACCGACTATGCCGTGGATATTTTCTATTCGGCGGTGAAAGGCGAGAAGTTTGTTTGCCCCATTAAGGAAGGTACTTACATGGACATGATGTATATGCCCGATGCGATAAATGCCGCTATTTCGTTGATGGAAGCAGCACCGGCAAGATTGAAACATAGAAATGCCTTTAATATTACGGCAATGAGCTTCGATCCGGAAGGTATTTATCAAGCTATCAAGAAGTATGTACCCGATTTCGAGATGGAATATGCCATCGATCCGTTGAAACAATCCATTGCAGATAGTTGGCCAAATAGTCTGGACGACTCGTGTGCCCGTAACGAATGGGATTGGAAACCTCAATTCGATTTGGATTCGATGACCAAAGATATGTTGGAAAAGTTGCGTATAAAGCTAAATATTGAAAAGTAAACATGAATAGAATCCTTGCATCACTTGTCTGCCTGATTGCTCTGATTGCTTGCAAGCAACAACCGAAAGTATATCAGCAGATTACGTCGGAAAATGTTGAAGTGCCGGTGATAGATACCATCGACATTTCATTGTCCGATTCGTTGGAGATGCAAGAGATATTCAGCGACAAGACATATCCCGAAAAGCAACGGAGTTGGGAATCGTTCGGTGATTTCTTGATTACCTTTGTTTCCGATTCGTTGGAGCAAGTAAAGCGGATAGATTTTCCGTTGAAATATCAATCGAACAACAACACTCAGACAATCGTGCAAGCATCGTGGAGATACGATAGCCTGTTTCTTGCGGAAAATTGCTATACCATGCTTTTCGACGATGAGGCCGATATGGAGATGATTGGCGATACGCTTCAGCATAACGTCCGACTGGATTGGTATCTTTTGAACGAGAAGGTGTTGAAGTGCTATCAATTTGTTGCTACCCATGGAAAATGGATTCTGAACGGCATTGAAGAGACAAAGCGGAAGGATTCGGATAACGATTTCATTAGTTTCTATACTCGTTTTGTGAACGATAGTATTTTCCAACGCAAACACATTTGCATGCCATTGCAATATGTAACATTAGATCCCGATGACGAATTCTCCGTCCTGGAAACTTCGCTCGACATCGATCAATGGTTTGCTTTCAAGCCTCTTTTGCCTATCAGGTATTTGTCAAACATTGCTTATGGCCAGTCGAATGATGAAACTTCGAAGGTAAAGATTGTAAAGGTGAGCGGCTTGGATAATGGATACACTACCATCTACTATTTCAGACGTTTGTCCAAAGGGTGGGAGTTGTATAGATACGAAGATACAAGCATATAATAAAATAGGCTAAGTATATGAAGTTGAGAATATTGGGAAGTGGAACATCGACGGGCGTACCCGAGATAGGGTGCCAATGCGAAGTGTGTACATCCGGCGACATTCGCGACAAGCGTTTGCGTGCGTCTGCATTGTTGCATACCGGCACTGAACATATTTTGATAGATTGCGGCCCGGATTTTCGCGAACAGATGTTACGTCTGGATACCTTTCCGAAATTGGATGCCGTGTTGCTGACTCATGAACACTACGACCATGTGGGTGGATTGGATGATTTGCGTCCGTTTTGTAAGTTTGGCGAGATTCCCGTCGTAGCCGACAATTATGCTGCTACGCATCTTAGGGAGCGGATGCCCTATTGCTTTGGCGAAAATCTCTATCCTGGTGTACCTAAGATTTATTTGCAAGAAGCCACTCCCGGTATGCCGTTTACCATAGGACAAACTTCCATCATTCCCATTCAAGTGATGCATGGAAAATTGCCGATACTGGGCTACCGCATCGGTGCTTTGGGATATGTAACGGATATGCTGACGATGCCCGAAGAATCCTATCAGATACTCGAAGGAGTTGACGTGTTGGTAATAAATGCTTTGCGCGTAAAACCGCATCCAACGCATCAAAGCATTGACGAGGCTGTCGAAGTGGCCAAGCGCATTGGTGCTAAAGAAACATATTTCATTCACATGAGCCATCATGCGGGATTGCATGCCGATATTTCAACGAAATTGCCTCCTCATCTCCACTTCGCCTACGATGGCATTGAGATTGTTTTTTAGGAAGTAGATTTTTGCTTCGTTTTGCGCAACCTATTCCGTGGATGCACGCAATGCATTCCGTGCGTTTGCGCATACTATTCCGTAGATGGCGGATGTATAGGATATAAAAACACAAGAGCTATGCCGCGGCATAGCTCTTGTGTTGATATAAAAGGTTGGTAAAAATGTGCATTAAAAAGGAAGGTCGTCGTTACTATCTCCACTCAAGAAATCGGGTGTTGTTGCCGGTGCGGGTGGAGGAAGTGGTGCGCCTTGTTCGTTGGCGGCGGCTGGTGTAGCACTTGCTCGTTCAACTTTCCATGCGCGGATGGAGTTGAACCAACGATCTTGCCATTGGCGTGCATCGATATCGAACGATACGGTTAGCTCTTCGCCCATTTGGATGTTGAATTGCTCTATTTTATCGGCGCCAAACACGTCGAAACACATTTTGCGAGGGTATTGTGCATGGTCTTCTATAACGTATTCCTGCACTTTCCATTCGTTGCCAGATTTTGAAACTCCGCCTCGTTGCGGTAGTATAGCGATGATTTTTCCAGTAAATTCCATAGTGTTGTTTTTAAATGATGCGGCGAAGTTACGATTTTTTAGCAAAAAACCTTCAATGTTGCGTTGATTTTCTTAAAATATTTCTTTGTAGATGGAAATACTTTTGTTAATTTTGTCGGTTACTAATATCATATATTGTAATGAGTCAAAATAATAAAAATTTAATAGTATAGTTTTATGAAATTTATTGTATCAAGTTCGGCTCTTTCCAGCCATTTGCAGGCTATTAGCCGCGTAATCAATTCGAAAAATGCATTGCCTATTTTGGATTGTTTTTTGTTTGAAGTTCAAGATGGTTTGCTAACTATTACGGTTTCTGATAGCGAAACCACAATGGTTACGTCGGTCGAAGTGAACGATAATGATATGAATGGCCGTTTTGCCATTACTGCTAAGACGTTGCTTGATGCATTGAAAGAAATTCCTGAGCAACCATTGTCCTTCCAAGTGGATTTGGATTCGTTGGAGATAAATGTTCAGTATCAGAATGGTAAGTATAGCCTGATGGGACAACATGCCGACGAGTTCCCTCTGTCGCCCAGGTTGAGCGAAAATGCGGTGAAGGTTGAGTTGGATGCACAAGTGTTGCTCAATGGTATCAACCGTGCATTGTTTGCAACTGCCGATGACGAGTTGCGTCCTACCATGAATGGTATCTATTTCGACATAACTACGGATGACATTACAATGGTGGCATCGGATGGCCATAAGTTGGTGCGTTGCAAGACATTGGCCGCTAAGGGTGACGAGCGTGCCGCTTTCATCCTTCCTAAGAAGCCTGCCAACTTGTTGAAGAACTTGTTGGGTAAGGAGCAAGGTCAGGTTGTTGTTGCTTTCGACGATCGCAATGCCATGTTTACACTCGAAGGTTACAAGATGGTGTGCCGCTTGATTGAAGGCCGATATCCTAACTACAATGCCGTAATTCCTCAAAACAATCCGTATAAGATTATCATCGACCGCATGTTGATGCTTGGTGCTTTGCGTCGTGTATCTATTTTCTCATCACAAGCAAGCAGCCTTATCAAGTTGCGTTTGCAAGACAATCAGGTAGTGATTTCGGCACAAGACATTGACTTCTCTACATCGGCCGAAGAAACATTGGTTTGCCAATATTCGGGAAATCCGATGAGCATCGGTTTTAAATCGACATTCCTGATTGATATCCTGAACAATATTTCATCTTCGGAAATCATCGTTGAACTGGCCGATCCTTCGCGTGCAGGCGTTATCATCCCTGCCGAGCAAACCGAAAACGAGGACTTGCTGATGCTGCTTATGCCGATGATGCTGAACGATTAATTACTTGACAGAAAGGTATGAAACTGAACTTAAAGAGCCCGATTGTTTTTTTCGATTTGGAGACAACCGGCACCAACATCATCACAGATAGAATCGTAGAAATCTGCTACTTGAAGGTGTATCCGAATGGAAATGAAGAGTCGAAGACAATGCGCATCAATCCGGGTATGCATATCCCGGAAGCTGCTTCGGCCGTTCATGGCATCTACGATGAGGATGTAGCCGATTGTCCGACATTCAAAGAGGTAGCCAAGATGATTGCCTCGGAGTTGGAAGGTTGCGATTTGGCCGGATTCAATTCAAATCGATTCGATATCCCATTGCTGGCCGAAGAATTCTTGCGTGCCGATGTGGATATTGATTTGGGCCGTCGTAAGTTTGTGGATGTACAGGTGATTTTCCACAAAATGGAACAACGCACTTTGTCGGCCGCATATAAGTTTTATTGCGACAAGAATCTGGAGGATGCCCACTCGGCAGCTGCCGATACGCATGCTACGTATGAAGTGTTGCAGGCGCAACTCGACCGCTATCCGGAGTTGAAAAACGATGTTGCCTATTTGTCGGAATATTCAAGTTTCAATCGCAATGCCGATTTTGCCGGACGCATTGTTTACGACGACAAAGGAGTGGAGTTGTTCAACTTCGGCAAGTACAAAGGCATGCCGGTGGTAGATGTGCTGAGACGCGATCCGGGCTATTATAGCTGGATATTGAATAGCGACTTTTCATTGAATACCAAATCGGTGCTTACAAAAATCCGACTAAGAGCGTTTACTGAAAAATAATTCAAGTATTTGCATGACAGAAGTATTGAAAGGCAAAAAAATAGTATTGGGTATAACGGGTAGTATAGCGGCATATAAGGCATGTTATATTATCCGTGGCCTTATTAAAAAGGGGGCTGAAGTGCAGGTGGTTATTACACCGGCGGGTAAGGAATTCATTACACCGATTACCCTCTCGGCACTGACAAGCAAACCCGTTATCAGCGAGTTCTTTGCACAACGCGACGGCACATGGAACAGCCATGTGGATTTGGGTTTGTGGGCCGACGCCATGCTCATAGCACCGGCTACGGCATCCACTATCGGGAAAATGGCAAACGGCATAGCCGACAACATGCTGATAACAACCTACTTGTCGGCAAAGGCACCGGTATTCGTAGCACCGGCAATGGATTTGGATATGTTTGCCCATCCTTCCACACAGAAGAATTTGGAAACCTTGCGCTCGTATGGCAATCACATCATTGAGCCGGCATCGGGCGAACTAGCAAGCCACCTTGTTGGAAAGGGTAGGATGGAGGAGCCTGATGCCATTATCCGTTGTCTCGAAGAGTATTTTGCTGAAAAAGAGGGAGATTTGTGCGGGAAAACCGTTATGATAACCGCCGGGCCAACCTACGAAAAGATTGATCCCGTGCGATTTATAGGAAACTACTCGTCTGGAAAGATGGGATTTGCGTTGGCCGATGAGTGTGCCGCAAGAGGAGCAAAAGTAATCCTTGTAGCCGGCCCTACTCAACAAAAAACACGCTACACTTCCATTGAACGATGCGATGTGGAATCGGCCGGACAAATGTTTGAAGTAGTAAAAGATAAATTTCCCGAAGCCGATGTAGCAATCCTTTCGGCCGCCGTAGCCGATTATACGCCCGAACAGGTGGCCGACGAGAAAATCAAGCGCGAAAAAACAGGTGCAATGTCGTTGAACTTGAAACCTACTCAAGACATTGCAGCCTATTTGGGTAAATGGAAAAAAGATTTTCCCTTAAGGGAAAAAATATTGGTAGGCTTTGCGCTCGAAACAAACAACGAAGAAACCAATGCCCAAGATAAACTGGACAGAAAGAATCTTGATTTCATTGTGCTGAATTCGTTGAACGATAAAGGAGCCGGTTTCCAATGCGATACAAACAAAATAACCATCATCGGTAAGCAGGAAAAAGAGGTTTTTCCGTTGAAGTCGAAGGCGGAAGTGGCTCGTGACATTGTGAATCATTTAGTTAAAATGTTGAAGAAGTAAGATATGTTGCGTTCGTTATTCATACAAAACTATGCTTTGATAGACAAGTTGGATATCGACTTCGAAAACGGCTTCTCCGTTATAACAGGCGAAACCGGCGCCGGTAAATCCATTATCCTTGGCGCTATCGGTTTGCTTCTTGGACAACGAGCTGATAGCAAGGCTATTCGGAATGGTGCGACTAAATGTGTAATCGAAGCTGTTTTCGACATTTCTACCCATCAGCTACAATCGCTTTTCGAGGAAAACGAATGGGAGTATGAGGACGAATGCATCATCCGACGCGAATTGTCGGCTACGGGAAAGAGCAGGGCATTTGTGAACGACTCGCCGGCATCGCTTTCGCAAATCAAGGAGTTGGGCGAACACCTGATTGATGTACACTCCCAACATCAGAATCTCTTGCTGAGCAACGAAGGTTTCCAACTGAATGTGTTGGATGTGATAGCACACAATGAGCAGTTACTTGCCACATATCGTGTAGCTTACAATGATTGGCGACAAGCAAAACAGGAATTGGCATCGCTGATAGAGAATGCCGAGAAGAATAAGGCGGATGAAGACTATTATCGCTTTCAACTTGAGCAACTTGCATCGGCCAACTTATCGGATGGCGAGCAAGAGGAACTTGAAGAAGAATCGGAAGTCTTGAGCCATGCCGAAGAGATAAAAGCACAACTATATAAGGTTGAACAAATTATGTCGGCCGATGATGTTTCCGCTTTGCAGGGGGTGAAAGAATCACTTGATACATTGAAAAGCTTGTGTAACGTTTATGCAAGCGCCTCCGAATTATCGGAAAGATTCGAAAGCTGTTACATCGAACTAAAGGATATTGTGCAGGAAGTTGCCGACAAAAACGAGCGGATTGAATTCAATCCCAAGCGTTTGGATGAGGTAAACGAAAGATTGAACGTAATATACACCCTTCAGCAAAAGCATCGGGTGGATACAATATCCGATTTGTTGGCTATCCAAGACGATTTTGCATCCAAACTTTCGTCCATCTCATCAACCGATGAAGCAATTCAACGGATGCAGAAGCGGGTGGACGAGTGTTATGCAATCGTCATGAATCAAGCCGAAATGTTGTCGGATAACAGAAAGAAAGCAGCCGCTATCGTAGAAGAGCAGATGCGCGAACGTCTTGTGCCGCTTGGAATCCCCAATGTACAATTCTCTGTCGATTTCGGAACATACAAAGAACCTACTTCGCTTGGATTGGATAATGTAAAGTTTTTGTTCTCGGCAAATAAGAACTCAGTTTTGCAAAACATTTCATCCGTAGCGTCGGGCGGTGAGATTGCTCGTGTCATGCTATCAATCAAGGCAATGATTGCAAAAGAGGCAAAACTACCTACCATTATCTTCGACGAAATAGATACAGGTGTATCTGGCGAAATAGCCGATAGAATGGCAACGATTATGCACGAAATGGGAGATGCAGAAAGACAAGTAATTAGTATCACTCATCTACCTCAAATTGCATCAAAGGGAAAAGTACACTATAAAGTCTTCAAACAAGATAACGATACGGAAACAATCAGTAATATCGTCAGATTGGATGAAGAGGAGAGAATAACAGAAATAGCACAAATGCTGAGTGGTGCAACATTGACCGATGCTGCTTTGCATAATGCTAAGACATTACTTGGATACAAATAATAAAACAATATGGTTGAAAAAAGTGAAATGATTTTTGGTGTCAGAGCCGTTATTGAAGCAATTCAAGCAGGTAAGGACATTGATAAGATATTGATAAAAAAAGATATTCAAAGCGAACTTTCTAAAGAACTGTTTGCCGCTTTGAAAGGATTGCTTATACCCGTACAACGTGTGCCGGTTGAGCGAATCAATAAGATAACTCGCAAGAATCATCAGGGCGTAATTGCTTTTATGTCAGCAGTTACCTACCAAAAAACAGAAGACATCGTTCCTTTCTTATACGAGCAGGGAAAGAATCCGCTGTTTGTAATGTTGGATGGCGTAACGGATGTTCGCAACTTTGGTGCTATAGCACGGACATGCGAGTGTGCGGCGGTTGATGCAATTATTATTCCTGCAAAGAATAGTGTATCGGTAAATGCCGATGCAATCAAAACCTCGGCAGGTGCCTTGCATAAATTACCTGTTTGTCGTGAGCAAAACCTTCGACAAACATTGCAATACTTGAAGGATAGTGGCTTCCGAATCGTTGCCGCCACCGAAAAAGGTGATTATGATTATACCAAAGCCGATTATACAGGCCCTATGTGTATCATTATGGGTGCCGAAGATAAGGGAGTCTCCTACGATAACCTGGCCTTGTGCGATGAGTGGGTAAAGATTCCTATGTTAGGCACGATAGAATCGTTGAATGTATCGGTTGCGGCCGGTATTTTAATTTATGAAGCAGTAAAACAAAGAATGGGACAAAACTATGAATAAAAAAGCATTTATATTATTATTTCTCTCTCTGCTGATAATCAATGCTTATTCGCAAACACCGAAATGGGCGGATAAGGCACGGAAGGCAGTTTTTTCTGTTGTAACCTATGATGGAAACGATAAGATTCTGAATACAGGAAATGGTTTCTTTATCTCTGAAGATGGAGTTGCCATATCCGATTATGCTTTGTTCAAGAATGCACAACGTGCGGTTATCTTAACTGCTGAAGGTGAAAAGATGCCGATTAAAGCTATCTTGGGTGCAAATGATATGTACGATGTTATTAAATTCAAGGTAGATATAACCTCGAAAAAAGTACCTTCTCTTACCTTGTCCAATGCACAGTTGCCGGAGGGAAGCAAACTATGGTTGCTGCCTTATTCTACTCAAAAAGTGCGCTCACTTTTGTCGGGAACAGTTAAAGAGACAGATAAGATTTCGGATTATTCCTATTATACTTTGGATTTGCCATTGAAGGAAAAAATGGTAAGCTGTCCTTTGATGAACGATGGTGGCGAGGTGGTAGCAATAGCTCAAAAGGCATCTGGACAGGACACAACGACTATTTGTTATGGTGTAGATGTAAGATTCGCTAATAGCCAATCCATAACAGCACTTTCATACAATGACTATTCATTGAAGCAGATAGGAATTAAGAAAGCTCTTCCCGATACGGAAGAACAGGCTCTTATTTTCTTGTATATGGTCTCTTCGCAGTTGAATGCGGAAGAATATGCTTCTTTGTTGGATGATTTTATTGAGCAATATCCCAATAGTGCGGATGGCTATCTTCGCCGTGCTTCAAACCGGTTGGTGCTTTCAATCGAAAACGAATCATTGCAACAGATAGAAAATGATATTCAAAAAGCTTTGCAAGTGGCCGATAGCAAAGATGATGTCTATTATAATCTTGCCAAGTTGAAGTATAGTTATCTGTCAAGTGGTGCAAATAGTGAATCGGAAAAGTGGAGTGTTGAAGGGGCATTGGCTGATATCAAGCAGGCCATATCAATAGCCGAACTTCCTGTTTATGTGCAATTGGAAGGAGATATTCATTATTTGAATAAGGATTTTGCTTCGGCATTGGTATCGTATAAAAAGGTAAACACTACCAATCTGTGTTCGGCTTCTACACTATTTACCGAGGCTAAAACTCTCGAAATGTTGGAAGCTCCATCTGAAGAAATTTTGGCATTAATGGATAGTTGTGTAGCGCAGTTTACAAAACCATATTCCTCTGATGCAGCTCCCTATTTGATTGAACGCGCGCGGATTAGAATGCAAGCCAAACAAGCACGCAATGCAGTTGTTGATTACGATGAATGTTTCAATGCGATGTTGGGAAAGGTGAACGATAACTTTTATAATTTACGTGGGCAAGCATGTTTGGAGGCTAAACAATATCAACGGGCCATCGATGATTTCTCGAAAGCAATAGAGTTAAATCCTAATGAATTGACTTACTATTCGGAATTGGCCTATGTAAATATGCGTGTTGGTAGAAATAAAGAGGCAATTGATATCTTAAATAAATCATTGACTATAGATAATCAATATGCAGAATCCTATCGTTTGATTGGTGTGGCCCATCTTCAATTGAAACAGAATGCTGCAGCTTGCGAATATTTCAATAAAGCAAAAGAGTTAGGCGACCCGAATGTGGATGCATTAATAGAAAAGTATTGTAAATAAAAAATAGACTAATATGAAAAAAGTGATTTGTAGTACTTCGGCTCCAGGTGCAATTGGTCCTTATAGCCAAGCGATAGAAGTGAATGGTATGTTATTTTTATCTGGTCAATTACCAATTGATGCATCAACAGGATTGATGGCCGATGGTATTGAGGCTCAAGCCAACCAATCTTTGCAGAATATCAAGCATATCCTTGAGGAGGCTGGTTTAACTATGGCAAATGTAGTAAAAACAACCGTCTTCTTGGCAGATATGTTTCTTTTTGCAGATATGAATAAGGTGTATGCTACCTTTTTCGAAGGAGAGTATCCTGCTCGTTCGGCAGTAGCCGTAAAAGCATTGCCGAAGGATGCCTTAGTCGAGATTGAGTGTATTGCGGTTAGATAATAAATCTGCTACGATAAAATTGCTGCCTCCTACGAAGATCAAATCTTCTGGGAGGCTGTTTTTTTGTGCTGCTTTTACTGCTGCACATACATCACGATAGTTACTTCCTGATAAACCGAATGTTTGTGCTAGTTCTTGCAATTCATTGGCTGGAAGTGCTCTTGCAACACTGGCTTGCGTAAAATAATAGGTTGCATTTTTAGGAAGTAGCGCCAATACGCCTCTTATATCCTTATCGTTAACCATCCCTATTACAATATGTAGTGTATTGTATGTTTGTTGTAGAAGTTGTTCAACCACATGTGTAATTCCCGCAACATTATGTCCCGTATCACAAATTAGTGTGGGATTTTTTTGAAGTTGCTGCCATCTTCCCATCAATCCTGTTGATTTACATATGGTTGTAAATCCTTCTTCTACGTCTTTATCCTTGATGTCGTATCCTATTGCTTGCAATTGCTCTATTGCTTGTGAGATTGTTTTTATGTTCTTCTGCTGATACAGTCCTTTTAGCTCAAAGACAAAATTCTCATATCTGCTATGGCTTTCATCTGCAAATATGATTGGAGATTGCATTTCAATGGCTTTATCTAAAAATATCGCTTTGGTTTCGTTTGAACTTTCGCCGATAATTACCGGAGTGTTCGGTTTAATGATACCAGCTTTTTCTGTTGCTATTTCTTCAAGTGTATGACCTAATAGTTGTGTATGGTCATAACTAATGTTTGTAATGATGGATAGAATAGGATTTACGATATTTGTGCAATCCAATCTACCACCTAATCCGACTTCTATTACGGCTACATCAATTTCGTTATCAGCAAAGTAGCGAAATGCCATAGAAGTGGTCAATTCAAAAAATGATGGGTGTAACGGCTCGAAGAAGTGGCGCTCTTTTTCTACGAAATTAATTACATACGATTCCGAAATAGGCTCGCCATTAATTCTGATACGTTCTCTAAAATCAATAAGATGAGGGGATGTAAACAAACCGACTTTATATCCTGATGCTTGTAATACAGAAGCTAATGTATGTGAACATGACCCCTTGCCATTAGTGCCTGCAATGTGGATAATGGGAAAGTTTTTGTGTGGGTTATTGAAATGATTGTCGAGTGCAATCGTATTTTCTAATCCCTCTTTGTATGCCTTACTCCCTATTTTTTGGAACATTGGTGTGGCATTTATTAAATATTCAATTGTCTCTTGGTATGTCATGTCATTGCTTTGTTTTGGTTGCGAAGATACATCAAACTATTAAAATATGCATTATAAACATCAAATTCTTTATGTTTTTTTTATAGTTATAGATTTTTTACTTTATCTTTGCAACAAATTCAAAAATATTAGGGGATGAAACAAAATATATTTCAAAAATATCTAACATCTCGAGTATTGCCTATTTGGACAATTTTATTGATTGATGTTTTTATTGTTACATTATCTACAATTTTAGCCTATGCCTTGAGAGTTGATTTTAAATCAGCTTTCCTCGATGCCCAGATATTAACATCTACTATTATCATTTCTATATTGGTAAATGTTGTATTCTTCCGGATATTCAAAACCTATTCAGGAGTACTTAGATATTCATCTTTTGTTGATATTTTACGGATTTTTGCATCATTAGCTGCTGCCTATGCAGTTCTTATCATTCTATCATTTATTCTTAGTGCTTGTGGCTTGACCATATTGCTGTCTCCTTTTGTATTGATGATTGCGATGGTTTTCAGTTCTGCATTGATGGTATGTAGTCGTGTCGTAGTTAAGACACTTTTTGAATTCTTGAATTTTGATAGTGTGCATAGTTCCAATGTAGTGATATATGGTGCAAAAGAGGCTGGTGTAAATATTGCTAAATCATTGCGAGTGAACTTCCGAAACCATTATCGTTTGCGTGGTTTTATAGCCGATGAATCGGAACTGATTGGCAAAGTTATAATGGGAGTTAAAGTATATCCAAACGATGCTGAAATAGTTGAAAAGCTTCAAGATATGGAGGTGAAAACGGTAATCGTTTCTCCTGCCAAGATGGAAGCTTTGAAGAAAAATGAATTGGCAGACTTGTTGTTGGCAAATAAAATCAAATTGTTGACAGCACCTCCTTTGAGTGAATGGACAGGACAAACACTCGAACATGCACAAATTAAAGAGATACAAATTGAGGACTTGTTACAACGTGACCCTATTGATATTGATATCAGAAAGGTTGCTTCGAACCTTGAAGGAAAGCGTGTGCTTATTACTGGTGCTGCAGGCTCTATCGGTAGCGAAATTATGCGCCAGGTAGTTTCATTCAATCCTTATAAGTTAATTTTGGTCGATCAGGCCGAAACTCCTTTGCATGATATTCGCTTGGAATTACAAGACAAATGGAGAAATATTGATGCTGCTACCATTGTTGCAGATATTTCCAACAAAACAAGAATGGAAACTATATTTAAGGAATATAAACCTCAGTATATATTCCATGCTGCTGCATACAAGCATGTTCCTATGATGGAAGACAATGTTTCTGAATCAATACAAATTAATGTTTTAGGAACAAAGAATGTTGCAGATTTGGCCGTGAAATATGGTGCAAAGAAATTTGTTATGATTTCTACAGACAAGGCTGTTAATCCTACCAATGTAATGGGATGCTCAAAGCGAATCTGTGAAATCTATGTTCAGTCTTTGGCAAAGAAACTATTGAAAGAAGATAAATCTGCAACACAATTCATAACTACCCGCTTTGGAAATGTATTGGGATCGAACGGATCGGTTATACCTCGTTTCCGCGACCAGATACAAAGAGGTGGTCCTGTTACCGTTACACACCCGGAAATCATCCGATATTTCATGACTATTCCTGAAGCATGCCGATTGGTATTGGAAGCAGGAAGTATGGGTTCTGGTGGCGAGATATACATCTTTGATATGGGTAAACCGGTGAAGATTGTAGATTTGGCTAAGCGAATGATTAGCTTGTCGGGTAGGACAGATGTGAAGATTGAATTTACAGGCTTGCGTCATGGCGAGAAGTTGTATGAGGAGCTGCTGAACGTTAAGGAATTGACTAAGCCCACTTATCATGAAAAGATTATGATTGCAACTGTTCGTGAATACGATTACGATGAAGTTAAGCACAGAATACAAGACTTGATTGATGTAAGTTATGAGTATGACCAAATGAAGATTGTTGCAGCAATGAAAGATTTGGTACCAGAGTTCGTTAGTAAAAACTCATGTTTCGAAGTGCTTGATAAGAAATAGTATTTTGGATATATCTATAGGATGATACACAAAAAGGCTGAAAGTTATTCTTTCAGCCTTTTGTATTATTTTGATGTTGGCGAATTATAATATATATTTTTCTATCATCTCTTTAATAACCTCTTGTGTATATGGTTTGGTTAAGAAGTCATTGCATCCGGCATCTAATGCCGCTTGCTTGTCATGGTCAAAGGCATATGCCGTTAATGCAATGATAGGCACTTCTTTCGATATCTCGCGGATAATGCGTGTTGCATCCAATCCATTGAGATTAGGCATTTTCATGTCCATCAGTATCAAGTGGGGTTTAACTGATTCGAACATGTTTACGGCTTCCATTCCATCTTTTGCACGTACCAAGTTGTAAATCTTTCCAAGTATGGCTTTTGCCAGGATGAAATTACTGTCGGTATCTTCTGCTACAAGAATGGTTTTCTTGGTCTCATTGTTGATGTTAGCTTGGGTTGCCTGAGAAGGCTCAGCTTTACTGGTAATTTCCATGGTTGGCATCTCTTTTTTCTGTTCTTGTTTGGGGGTGGCTAATGGAAGGGTAAATTCGAATGTTGTACCTTCTCCTTCGATAGATGATACGGATATGGTTCCTCCTAATCGTTCAATGATAACTTTACTGATTGAAAGACCTAATCCGGTGCCTTGTGCAACATTGTTTGCTTTGACGAATCGTTCGAATATCTTATCCACCTTGTCTTTAGCTATACCCATTCCGGTATCGGTGACGTGGAAATGCAACATGTTGTTTTCTATGCAATAGCCATAACTTATACTTCCACTATGTGTAAATTTGAAGGCATTGCCGATAAGGTTAGAAATAACTTGGAAGATTCGGTTCTTATCGCCTTTAACAATGGTGTTGAGTGGAGATGTTTCGAAGATAAGTTCAACTCCTTGTGGGCAACGAAGCTTGTGTGCATTGTGTATTTCTTCACAAAGCTCGTGCATATCGACATCTTTGATACTCATTTCGATAATGCCCGCTTCGATTTTGGACAAGTCGAGGATTTCGTTGATTAGTTGAAGCAAGCGTTCGTTGTTTTCTTCGATTATGTGGTAGTAGCTCTTGCGCTCTTCAAGGTCGTCGCTTTCGGCAATGATTCTTGAGAAACCTACGATGGCATTGAGCGGCGTACGGATTTCGTGGCTCATGTTAGCTAAGAATGTAGATTTCTGTTTGTCAGAGTTTTCGGCTTTCTCCTTGGCTTTTACCAATTGCTGTTTCATCTCCTCAAGTTCGGTAATATCCCAATCGATACAAAGAATCAACGGATTCTCTCCTTCGAGAAGTTTTTTCCGTTTGTCCAGGAATAGGGGTTTGCCATCCTTGTCGGTTTCCAAAGATGTCCAATGCTTCTCTTTGCCGGTGGTTGCAATTTCAATGTCGATGTTTCTTTTCTGTTGTGCAACCTCTTGAGAGTAGTAGTCGAAGTCGGTTTTCCCGATGGCATTCTCTCTATGTATGCCTCGTCTGTAAGCCTCACGGTTGCGGTAGATGTACCTGAAGTCGTTTTGTACATCTTTCACTACGATACTTGCCGGTAGGTTTTCAATGGTTTGGTCAAGTATTTGGTGTAGTTGTTTGTTGGCTTGTTCGCCTTTCACTCGTTTACTGATATCGCGTGTGAATCCCCACAAGGTATCTTCGCCATATTGGTTGGTCATCCAGTAGGCAAGCCCTTCGGTCATAATGATTTCCGGGAATAACGGGTAGGGGGCTTTGTGCATGATTCCGATAGCCTTTTTCCCTTTGGTTATGGAAGATGCAAATTTCAGCCACTCTTTTTCATTATTAAAGAAGGTGTTGTTAAGTTTGTATATATTGTAGTTTTCGATGTTTGCTTTCAGGTCGATGTCGTTATGTTCTCTAAATTGTCTGTTGGCAAAAATCATGGTGCCATCTTCTTTCATGGCAAAAATATCTTCGGCCGAGTTGTTGATTACATCGGTCAACAATGTGATGTCGTTTCTGCTTTGTTGCAGGTCGGTAATGTTTTGGATGTATCCTTCAAGTGTTGTGCTGCCATCTTTATGGTGTTCGCGTGCGAAAGCTTTTAGTCTGATGTAGTGCGTTTGTCCGTTGATTACCACCCGATAGTCGATGCTTTGGTGCAATTTTCCTTGAATGGCATAGTTGAACCATGATAAGAATGACTCTCTGTCTTCTGGGACGATAAAATTCAAGTATTCTTCCGGCGTGATGAATTGTTCCTGGTTGGTAGCCATGATGCCGGTATGTCCCATGTAGGAGAGTATGTTTGTTTGAGAATTGTATCTCCAATTGCCTATCAGTGCGGCTTTTTGTATCTCTTGTAAAACGTTGTTTTGCTTTTCGATAGCGATTTTGTGCTCGTTTCTTTCCGTGATGTCTCGGTATTGTCCCAACACCATCCCTTCGAACGGTGAGAGGATACATCTGAAGTGGTAATGTTTGCCGTTTCTATCTATCTCCATATCCTGAGCGATTTTTTTGCGTGTTTGCAATACTTGTCTGAATGCAGGATAGATTTGTTGGTAGGTTCTTTCGGGCAGCAAATCCCAAATATTTTTGCCTATCAAATCTTCGTTGATAAACCATGAATTCGGATCCTTGTCTTGATAAACATCCAAGCAATTTCCGTCAACATCGAAAAGTATCATGTTGTCGGCAATCGTTTCAAGAATCTTCTCTGTGTAATTGATGTTCTTAAAAAAGTCTTTCATTGTTTGATAGGTGTATTGTATTGGTTTGATTATGCTCTTTTTGATTTCTCCCAAGCACCCGACTTGTTTCCTTTTCGTTTACGCAGGTAGTTGAATCCGCGGATAACGTTAATGTTCATGAACAGGAAATAGTAGGGGACAAACAACAATTTGTGTTTGATGTGCTTACGCGAATAGTAATAGCCCAAACTACCCATCAGGTAGAACAGGCATTGCATCATCCATATCAGCGCATAGATGGCCAAATGTGATGTGGTAAACAAGATAGCGATGTTCAGTGGCAATAATGCGAAGAGTAGGATGGGGGTTATTGTCCAACGCAACACCCGATGTGAGGTGTATTGAAAACTGAAAATACCATACTTGAAGGGATTGAGCAGTGCCCGGAGCCTCCATACCGATTGCAAACCACCGGCAGCAATGCGTACTTTCCGTTTCTCTTCCTCTTCCATGTTGGCCGAACCGCCTTCCATGGCATAAGCCGATGCGCAATAGGCAATGCGATATCCTTTCATTACGATGCGCATGGAGAGGATGAAGTCATCGAGCAGCGTGTCGGTTTCCATCTCTTCGAACAATTCGCGGCGGATAGCAAACAATTCTCCGGCAGCTCCGGCAGCAGAATATAGTTGGGAATCGAGCGATTTGAGTGCCGATTCGTATTTCCAATACAGACCTTCGCCTCCTGATGCAGCATTATCCTTGCTCTTTTCGGCAATTCGTTTTTCGCCGGCAACACATCCCACTTTCGGATCTTGGAATTTATGTACAATCTCCATCAAGGCCTCTTTATTCAAGTCGGTATTGGCATCGGTGAAGACTACGATGGGTGTTTCTACAAATTGCATGCCACGGTTCATGGCGGCAGTTTTTCCTTGTCGCAAGGGTTGGTGTTGCACGGTTGCTTGCGGCCAATTGGCCAGTTTGTCGTTGGTGCCGTCGTTGCTTCCGTCGGTCACCCAAAGAATGTGCAACTTGTCAGCCGGATAGTCCAACGCCAATGTGTTGCGCATCTTTTCATCTACCACATCCTCTTCATTGTAAGCCGTGATAAAAAGAGTAAGGTGCGGCAATTCATCTTTTGTGGGATAGGGAATCGTTTTGCTTTTCTTGAAAATTTGCTTGAGCTTTACGAGCAAAAACAGTACAATTCCATATCCGATATACGTATAGAAAACAATGAATAAGGCTATCCAAAAGATAATTTCGAGTGCGCTCATGGTCTTATGGTAAAAGTTTGATTAGACAAAGGTAGTTATTGTATTTTATATATCCAAATATAATCGCTGTTTTATTGGATTCTTTCTTTTATTTCTACTTTGCATATAGGGTATGGCGAATGTCGCGGTATAAGGGCGTAATTAACCTATATTGTTGCTGTTTCAAACCTATAGTGAATGAACGGCTCACTTAAGTTAGCCAAACCGCCAACTTAAGTTAGCCAAATCGCCAACCCGAGTTGGCCAAACCGCCAACTTAAGTTAGCCGATAAGACAATCTATCATAGAAACGTCATTACCTTATAATGGATGGGTAATAAAACCAAGAAAGCGCACCTATATGATAGGCACGCTTTCATAGTGTGTATTGTAATCGGTTGATTTAGTATGTAATCAGCGGTTGCAATTCCTTGGCTTGAGCAATCATCTTTTCCAATTCGGTAACCGAAGGTACGCGGTTGCAAAGATTCTTTTCTGCATTAACAGCTTCCAACTTAGGTTGCAAGTTAGCAGGTACACGATGACGGAATTCCTTAACGGTGTCAACACCTGCAGCTTCCAACAATTCTGCAAATTGTCCGGCAATGCCGTTGATGCGGAAGAGGTCAGCATGATTTGTCCACTTCAAAATAAGTTTTGCACTGATGCCTGTTTCTTCAGCGATAGCCAAACGACCTTTTCTTGAGGCACACTTTTCCAATAAATCTTCTGTAGTTTTCACACCGGCAGCATTCAACTTTTCAGCATAAGCAGCGCCGATACCTTCGATTTGATCAATTTTATATCCCATGGTTAAAAATTTAAATGGTTAATTATACATCAGTGCAAATATATGAAAAGTATTATAATTGTCAAGTGTAAAAAGCAAAAAAACTTTAGTTTTTATTAGCGAAAAGCAACAAATCGCACCAATTACGGAAATTTATCCGTAATTACTTCTCTTTTTCCTCTCTTTTCACAATCTTATTTATTAAATTTGCACGCAAATTATTGAAACCATTATTTTATATAACGCATGGCAAATGTAATTAAATTACGCAAAGGCCTTGATATCAACCTGGAAGGCAAAGCCGCCCAAGAGTTTAAGGCTGTAAAGGAGACAGGAAACTACTCGTTGGTTCCCGATGACTTTACAGGTGTTAAGCCTAAGGTGGTGGTGAAAGAAGGGGAGAAGGTATTGGCCGGAGGACCCTTGTTTGTTGACAAGAATCATCCTGAAGTGAAGTTCGTTTCGCCCGTCAGTGGCGTAGTGACAAGCGTAGAGCGTGGTGAACGCCGTAAGGTGCTTAACATCATCGTTAAGGCCGACGCTGAACAACAGTTCGAAGAGTTTGGCAAGATGGAGCCTGCAAAGATGACCGGAGAAGCCGTAAAAGAAGCGCTTCTGCAAACCGGTATGTTCGCATTCTTCCGCCAACGTCCGTACGACGTGATTGCCGACCCGACAGTGGCTCCGAGAGCAATCTTTGTATCGGCATTCGATACAGCACCATTGGCTCCCGACTTCGAGTTGGCTTTGAAAGGCGAAGAAGCAAACTTCCAAACTGGTCTCGATGCATTGGCAAAGATTGCCAAGACCTACCTCAGCATCAGTGTAAAACAACAATCTGCCGCATTGACACAGGCAAAGAACGTTACCATTACCGCTTTCGATGGTCCTCATCCGGCAGGTAACGTTGGTGTGCAAATCAACCACATCGCTCCTATCGTTAAGGGTGAAACCGTGTGGACAATCGGTTCAGAAGCAGTCATCTTCATCGGCCGCTTGATGAATACCGGCCGCGTAGATTTGACTCGCACTGTAGCCGTTACCGGTAGCGAAGTGTTGAAGCCAGCCTATTGCAAATTGAAAGTTGGCGCACAACTCACCGAAGTGTTCAATGGTAATGTAACTACCGGCAAGGACTTGCGCTACATCAGCGGTAACCCGTTGACCGGCAAGAAAGTGGCTGCCGACGGTTATCTTGGCGCTTTCCATAGCCAACTGACAGTAATCCCCGAAGGAGACGAAACTCACGAAATGTTGGGTTGGATTATGCCTCGCTTCAAGGAATATAGCGTAAACCGCTCATATTTCAGCTGGTTGTTGGGTAAGAAACAATATAAAATTGATGCACGTATCAAGGGTGGCGAACGTCACATGATTATGTCCGGCGAATACGATTCGGTATTCCCTATGGATATTTTCCCTGAATACCTGGTAAAAGCCATCATCGCCGGCGATATCGATCGCATGGAGGCACTCGGCATTTACGAAGTAGCACCCGAAGACTTTGCATTGTGCGAATTTGTATGTTCTTCAAAAGTGGAAGTGCAGCGAGTTGTTCGTGCCGGTCTTGACATGCTTCGTGCAGAAATGGCGTAATAAATTGAAAATTGATAATTGAAAATTATAAATTAATGAAAGCGTTAAGAAATTATCTCGATAAGATAAAGCCGAACTTTGAGAAGGGCGGCAAACTTCAGGCTTTCCGTTCGGTGTTCGATGGTTTCGAAACATTCCTGTTCGTGCCCAACACCACCGCGAAAACCGGAACGCACATTCACGACGCCATTGATAGCAAGCGCATCATGTCGATGGTGGTCATTGCGTTAATGCCGGCATTGCTGTTCGGTATGTACAACGTAGGTTATCAGCATTTCAATGCTACCGGTGCAGAAGGTAGTTTCATCGAAATGTTTGCCTATGGTTTCTTGGCTGTATTGCCTAAGATTATCGTTGCCTACTTAGTAGGTTTGGGTATTGAATTTGTTGTTGCACAATGGAAAGGTGAAGAAATTCACGAAGGATTCCTTGTATCAGGTATCTTGATTCCGATGATTGTGCCGGTAGATTGTCCGTTGTGGATGCTCGCCGTAGCTACCGCATTTTCAGTAATCTTCGCTAAGGAAGTATTTGGCGGTACAGGTATGAACATCTTCAACGTAGCATTGGTTACCCGTGCATTCCTCTTCTTTGCCTATCCAACCAAGATGTCGGGTGATGTCGTTTGGGTATCGGGCGATTCAATCTTCGGTCTTGGTCAACAAGTTGATGGTTTGACTGTTGCTACTCCCTTGGGTATAGCCGCTACATCGGGTGCTGCTCCAGAATTCTCAATGGATATGGTTTATGGTTTGATTCCCGGTTCAATCGGTGAAACAAGCGTTATCGCAATCGCATTGGGTGCTATCCTGTTGCTTTGGACAGGTATCGCAAGCTGGAAGACAATGGGTTCGGTATTCGTAGGTGGTGCAGTAATGGCACTTATCTTCAATGCTGTAGGTCCCGAAGGCAATGCAATGGCTCAAATGCCTTGGTACGAACACTTGGTATTGGGTGGCTTCTGCTTTGGTGCCGTGTTTATGGCTACCGACCCTGTTACATCAGCTCGTACTGAAACAGGTAAGTACATCTTCGGTTTCTTGATTGGTGCCATGGCCATTATTATCCGTGTGCTCAATCCGGGTTATCCAGAAGGTATGATGCTTGCCATCTTGTTGATGAACATCTTTGCACCGCTGATTGACTACTATGTAGTAGAAAGCAACATCAGCCGTCGTGCAAAGCGTGCAATTAAGTCTAACAATTAAAACCGAACAACGATATGAATACCAATAGTAACAGTTATACTATTATATATGCTTCGGTAATGGTTGTTATCGTTGCATTCTTGTTGGCATTCGTCAACTCATCTTTGCGCGACATTCAAGGAAAGAATGTTGAATTGGATACAAAGAAACAAATTCTTGCTGCTTTGAACGTGAAAGATGTAGCCGATGCCGATGCTGAATTCAAGAAATTGGATGTAAAAGACATGTTGCTCGATGCAGCAACAGGCGAATTGTCTGAAAACACTGGTGCTTTTGCTACTGCATACGAAAAGGAAGTGAAAGAATTCAATCGTCTTCACGTATTCGTAGCCAACGTAGATGGTCAGGCAAAATATGTATTCCCAGTATATGGTGCCGGTCTTTGGGGCGCTATTTGGGGTTATGTAGCCTTGAACGAAGATAAAGATACCGTTTACGGTGTTTACTTCTCTCATGCCAGCGAAACTCCAGGTCTGGGTGCGGAAATTGCTGCCGAATGGTTCCAAACACAATTTGCAGGCAAGAAAGCATTGAAAGATGGCGAAATTGCCTTGACAGTTGTTAAGAACGGTAAGGTAGCCGATGCAACTGTCGAAGTTGATGGCGTTTCGGGCGGTACTATCACATCTGTAGGTGTAGCCGATATGCTGAAGGCTTGCTTGAACAATTACAAGAGTTTTTTAACTAAATAATATAAGGAGGAATAAGAATATGGGACAATTGTTTTCTAAGAAGAATATGGAAGTATTCTCTACTCCGCTCGGTTTGAACAACCCCGTTACCGTGCAGGTGTTGGGTATCTGTTCGGCATTGGCCGTAACAGCCAAGTTGGAACCTGCGATTGTAATGGGTCTTTCGGTAACCGTGATTACTGCTTTTGCCAACGTTGTTATTTCATTGCTTCGCAAAACTATCCCCAACCGCATCCGTATCATCGTTCAGTTGGTAGTGGTTGCTGCTTTGGTAACTGTAGTGAGCGAAATCTTGAAAGCCTTTGCTTACGATGTAAGTGTTCAACTTTCGGTATATGTAGGCTTGATTATCACTAACTGTATCTTGATGGGACGCCTCGAAGCCTTTGCCATGATGAACGGTCCTTGGGAATCATTCCTCGATGGTATTGGTAACGGTTTGGGATATGCCAAGATTTTGGTTATCGTAGCCTTCTTCCGTGAGTTGTTAGGATCGGGTACATTGCTCGGCTTCAATATCCTTAACCACGAATGGATCAAAGATTTGGGATATACAAACAACGGCTTGATGTTGATGCCTCCTATGGCATTGATTATCGTTGCTTGTATCATTTGGTATCAACGTGCACGTAACAAAGAACTGCAAGAAAAATAAATTAGAATAGTATGGAACATTTCTTTAGTTTATTAGTCCGCTCGATATTTGTGGACAATATGATATTCGCATTCTTCCTTGGTATGTGCTCTTATCTTGCCGTATCAAAGAATGTGAAAACAGCTTTGGGATTGGGTGCTGCCGTTACATTCGTATTGGTGGTAACGCTCCCTGTCAACTACCTGTTGCAAACTAAGGTCTTGGGACCTAATGCAATTGTCGAAGGTGTTGACCTTAGCTTCTTGAGTTTTATTCTCTTCATTGCCGTAATTGCCGGTATCGTTCAATTGGTGGAAATGATTGTTGAGCGTTTCAGCCCATCGCTTTACGCATCACTCGGTATCTTCTTGCCGTTGATTGCCGTAAACTGTGCTATCATGGGTGCTTCACTCTTTATGCAACAACGCATCACTTTGGGCGAAAGCGACCCTAAGTACATCGGCGATGTTTGGGATGCTGTATCTTATGCCATCGGTTCGGGTATCGGTTGGTTGCTTGCCATCGTAGGTTTGGCAGCTATCCGCGAAAAGATGGCCTACTCTGATGTACCTGCCCCTTTGAAAGGTTTGGGTATCACATTCATCACTGTAGGTTTGATGGCTATGGCATTTATGTGTTTTTCTGGTTTGAACATTTAATAGAAAGGAATATACAATGGATATGAATTTGATTTTAGCGAGCATTGGAGTATTCCTCGTGGTTATTCTCTTGCTGGTAGTTATCCTGTTGGTGGCTAAAAAATTCTTGATGCCATCAGGAAATGTGAATATTACTATCAATGGCAAAGATACCGTATCGGTAGCACAAGGTGGTAGCTTGCTGACCACTTTGTCAGAGCAAGGCATTTACCTTTCATCAGCTTGTGGTGGTAAGGGTTCTTGCGGCCAATGTAAATGTCAAGTAGTAGAAGGTGGTGGCGAAATCCTCGATTCAGAAAAGGGCCATTTCACTCGTAAGCAAATCAAGGACAACTGGCGTTTGGCTTGCCAATGCAAGGTGAAAGGCGATTTGGGTATCAAGATCGACGAATCGGTATTGGGTGTTAAGGAGTACGAATGTACTGTTATCTCTAACAGCAACGTGGCTACCTTCATCAAGGAGTTCAAGGTGCAACTTCCCGAAGGTGCCGAAATGGACTTTATCCCCGGTTCGTATGCACAAATCAAGATTCCTGCATTCAACATCGATTATGACAAGGATTTCGATAAGAGCTTGATTGGCGACGAATACTTGCCGGCATGGCAAAGCTTTGGCCTCTTCCCATTGAAGTGTGTCAATACAGAGCCTACTATCCGTGCATACTCTATGGCCAACTATCCTGCCGAAGGTAACGTATTTATGCTTACCGTGCGTATTGCAACTCCTCCGTTCAAGCCCGATCGTAGTGGTTTCATGGATGTTAATCCGGGTATCGCTTCATCATACATCTTTAGCTTGAAGCCGGGCGATAAGGTAATCATGAGTGGTCCTTATGGTGATTTCCACCCACACTTCGACTCGAAGAAGGAGATGGTTTGGGTAGGTGGTGGTGCCGGTATGGCTCCGTTGCGTGCACAAATCATGCACATGACCAAGACATTAAAGACTACCGATCGCGAAATGCACTATTTCTATGGTGCACGTGCGTTGAACGAAGTGTTCTATTTGGACGATTTCCTTGGCATCGAAAAGGAATTCCCCAACTTCCACTTCCACTTGGCGCTCGACCGTCCCGATCCAAAGGCCGACGAAGCAGGTGTAAAATACACAGCTGGTTTCGTTCACCAAGTAATGTTGAATACATATTTGAAAGATCACGAAGCACCGGAAGACATCGAATACTACATGTGTGGTCCTGGCCCGATGTCAAAGGCCGTAGTTGCCATGCTTACCGACCTCGGTGTAGAAGAATCTTCTATCATGTACGATAACTTCGGTGGATAATCCATCTGTTACAATATCAACAAAGCCCTTGCAAGTCCTTTGCAAGGGCTTTGTTTTTATTACCATGCGTGCATATTCTCGCAAGCCCGCATCTTATCAATTGTTTGCCCCGAGCATAACGCCCGTTTGCTGCGTGCATAGCATTGCTATGCTGCGTACTTACGCCGATTTGCTGCGTGGTTGTGGCGGTTTGCTATGTGCTTAAAACATTCTTTGTGATTTTTTTCATTCTTTTTATTGATAAATCAAAAAATCTCTTTACATTTGCCTCGTAGTTCAGTTGCAGTGGCAACAACTACCGTTTTGTGGAAAAATATTAGCGTTTGCTATTATTCTATATCGTTACTGAAACTTAGGAACTTTCAAGATACTCGGTTAGAATAAGATGGCAGATGCCTACGTATAGCGTAGGTGCATCTTATCTTTTGTAGTATCGGGTATCCTAAGACCTCAGTAACGAAAGGACATAAAAGGTGTGGCCTACGTTTCTTTTTTGTCCGAGGCTTAGGATACAGCACATTCTTCTATCTTTCCTTATTAAATTATTATTAACTATTAATTATTAAGTGAAATGGAAAACAAAAGACAAGAAATGGAGGATTATGAAGCACCAAAAGTGGAAGTGATAGAGGTGCAAGTTGAAAAAGGATTTGCAGGAAGTAATGATCCGTTAGAGAATGAGAAGTGGGTTTAACGTATAAACATTGAAAACATGAAATGGTGTAATATCTATAATTTAATGACAATATTGATTCTATTAGCCTTTATTGCATGTGCTGAAAGTGAAGAATTGTCTCCTTTAAATAAAGTGAAGAATCATGTAATGCTGAATGCTAAAATTATCGATGATTCTCAAACACGTGTTTTTTTAGGAGATGATACTGGAGAAACAACGGATATTTATTGGAGCGATGATACCAGTGATGCTTTTAGTCTTGAAGTGGACAACAATATTTATATTTTTACCAAACAAGGTGTGACGTCTAATGCTTTAACTGCAGATTTCAAATGTAATAATGCACCAACGCTAACAGTAGGTGAATATGTGGCAAAATATCCATCTGAAAATGTTGCTTCTTATGCGGAACAGATTGGTACAAAAGAAGCTCTTAAAAACTATCATTACATGGAAGCGGCATTTACTATATCGGAAGGTGAGGATTGGGATGATGTGAATTTGAACTTTAAGACCAAAGTGGCTATTGTTAAACTGACTCTGAGTAATGATGCTTTTAAAGAGAAAAATGTCACAAGTCTGAAACTTATGGCTGGACGCACTTCTGTAGTGACAGCAACCTCTACTTACACAGGTAGTGAAGAGGGGATGATTGAAGCATATTTTGCAATCCCATCACAATCATTTAGTATGACAGAAACATCGATTGTTGCCACATGTGAAGGCAATAACTATGTTGCATCATTGGGGGACAAGATTCTTGCTGCAGGAAAACTTTATCAAGTTAACAAGTCTCTCACACTGAAGCAGGGAAATATTATTGATCCACGATCTACACAAGTTGGAGATTTTGCAATGAAAGATGGTTCATTCATTCAAAAAGGTACCACATTGACAGATGAGCAGAAAGCAAATGTAATAGGTATCGTGTACTGGACAACAAAAGCGGGTAATACTACATTGACTAACGATAAAGTGATGAATGCAGATTTCCCCAATTGTACAAATGGTTTAGTTGTATCGTTGAAGGATGTGTCAACTGGAGTGACATGGCAAGGTACAACAACAGATGATGCATCAGTTTATAAATTCCAAATCAGTGCTAATTTTAAAGATTCTAACAAGTCGCTTTATAAAACTATTGCTTCTGGAACAGAAGCTACACACCCGATGAATTATATACTTGGTTATCAGAATACAAAATTATTAAGAGCATTTAATGTTTGGAATACTACAACAAATAAAGAGTGTAATTTAATTCCTAAACTTGATGCTTTTATTACAAATAATCCTGCACCTTCTAATACTACAGGATGGTTTTTGCCTTCGGCTAAAGAGTTATTATTACTTTGTGGTAAGGAAAAGAGTAATGTATATGCAAATAAACCATTAGGAACAAGTACTAAAACAACCATTAATAATATATTAAAGAGTATTGGAGCTACTCAATTAGGTACGGAAGCTGATAATGCTTTATATTGGTCTACGACTGCTGCTGGGCCGAAAACAGAATATGCATATTATGCTTTTGAAGTCGATTTTGATGATGGTAATATTAAACGAAAGAATAAATGTGGTTCAAATAGTCTCCGTGCTGTATATGCCTATTAATAATTGTGAGCTTTGTTGATAATTAGGTTGTGTTAGTATGAAAGAATAAAATAACGACTATATATTGTATGGAAGTATTTATATGGAATGATAATACTTTCATTCTGAAAAGATTAAGCGTCCAACGGGCGCTTAATCTTTTATCCATTATTTATATATTACTTTTATTTCTTATCTTTGTACTTTCAATATATAGATATATATGCAACAATATTTGCAAAACTTGAAGATTGAGCGTTTGAACGCTATGCAGGAGACGATGTTGGAGGCTTATCCGCAAGGAAAGGATGTGGTGCTGTTGTCGCCTACAGGCTCGGGAAAGACGTTGGCCTACTTGCTTCCGTTGATAAAATCATTGAAGGAGGGGGCAGAAGGTGTGCAAGCGGTGGTATTGGTGCCTTCGCGCGAATTGGCTTTGCAAACCGAAGGTGTTTTCAAACAAATCGGTACGTCGTTCAAGGCGATGAGTTGTTATGGTGGTCGCCCAGCAATGGACGAGCATCGCACGATGAAGAGTGTGAATCCTTCCGTTATCATTGCTACACCCGGACGTATGAACGACCACCTTCGCAAGCAGAATTTCGATGCGACAAAGGTAAATACGTTGGTGATAGACGAGTTTGACAAATGCTTGGAGCTTGGCTTTCAGGAAGAGATGAACGAGGTTATCTCCCAATTGCCTTCGCTGAAAAAACGTGTGTTGCTATCTGCTACCGATGCCGATGAAATCCCTCAATTCGTGTCGTTGGATAGCCAGCCGCTGAAATTAGACTACTTGGAAAATAAATTTTCCCTTAACTCGCGTTTAAATTTGCAAGTAGTGCAATCGCCGCAAAAGGATAAGTTGGAGACGCTTTACAATTTGTTGTGTACACTGGGCAATGCCTCTACGTTGGTGTTTGTGAACTATCGCGAGAGTGTGGATAGGGTGGTGGCCTACCTGAAGGAAAAGCGATTTCCATGCGACGCATTCCATGGAGGGATGGAACAAATACGGCGCGAGCGCGCATTGTATAAGTTTCGCAACGGTAGTTGTCCGGTGCTTGTCTCTACCGATTTGGCTGCTCGCGGGTTGGATATATCGGGTGTTGAGCATGTGGTGCATTATCATCTTCCGATTAACGAAGAGGCGTTTACGCATCGCAATGGACGTACGGCCCGTTGGGAGGCAAGCGGCTCGGCCTATCTGTTGCTACATCACGAGGAAACAATTCCCGAATACCTTTCGCAAGAGGTGGAGACTTACACGTTGCCTGTTTCTATCCCCAAGCCACCCAAATCGAAATGGGCTACCTTATATATAGGTAAGGGAAAACGCGATAAACTGAATAAGATTGATATCGTAGGTTTCCTTTATAAAAAAGGTGGGTTGGCGCGTGAAGAGGTGGGACAGGTTGATGTGAAAGAGCATCATGCTTTTGTTGCTGTCCGTCGTAGCAAACTGAAACAATTGCTTACATTGATACATGGCGAAAAAATAAAAGGTATTAAAACCATTATTGAAGAAGCAAAATAGCATAGTTTTTCTTGCTTGGTATTACAAAATGGTGTGGATTTTGCGTTGGAAACAATAAAAAGTAAACCAAAAACAATATTTTTGCGTAATTTTATAAGGAAAAGTTTGCTGTAAGGAAAATATTGTGTAATTTCGCCCTCTCAAAAATGAAAATGAACTAAATGTATAACTAAAATAACTTTTCAAATGAAAAAGCATAATTTTAATGCAGGACCCTCTATCTTGCCTCGCGAGGTAATCGAAAAAACCGCTCAAGCCATTCTCGATTTCAACGGCTCAGGTCTTTCGTTGATGGAAATCAGCCACCGCGCAAAAGATTTTCAACCCGTTTTGGATGAGGCTGTTGCCTTGTTCAAGGAACTACTTAACATCCCCGAAGGATATTCGGTACTCTTCTTGGGTGGTGGTGCCAGCATGGAGTTCTGTATGATTCCTTATAACTTCTTGGAAAAGAAAGCCGCTTACTTGAATACAGGTGTTTGGGCTAAGAAAGCAATGAAAGAAGCCAAGGGCTTTGGCGAAGTGGTAGAAGTTGCTTCATCGGCCGAATCTACTTATAGCTACATCCCAAAGAACTATGAAGTTCCTGCTGATGTAGATTACTTCCACATCACTACCAACAATACTATCTATGGTACAGAGTTGAAGGCAGATTTGGATGTAAACGTACCAATGATTGCCGACATGTCATCAGACATCTTCTCACGTCCTATTGATGTATCTAAATATATCTGTATCTATGGTGGTGCTCAAAAGAACCTGGCACCTGCCGGTGTAACTTTTGTTATTGTAAAGGATGAGGCTTTGGGTAAGGTATCTCGTTACATCCCAACAATGCTCAACTATCAAACACATATCGATGGCGGTTCAATGTTCAACACACCTCCTGTAGTGCCCATCTATGCCGCATTGCAAACCTTGCGTTGGATTAAGGCCGAAGGTGGCGTTGCCGAAATGGAACGTCGTGCAGAAGAACGTGCACAAATGCTTTACAATGAAATCGACCGCAACAAGATGTTCGTAGGTACCGTAACCGATAAGGAAGACCGCTCACGCATGAACATCTGCTTTGTTATGGCTCCTGAATACAAGGATTTGGAAGCTGACTTCATGAAGTTTGCTACCGAACGCGGTATGGTAGGTATCAAGGGACACCGTTCAGTTGGTGGTTTCCGCGCATCATGCTACAACGCCATGCCAAAGGAAAGCGTACAAGCATTAATCGATTGCATGCAAGAATTTGAAAAACTACACTAATTGATTTATGAAAGTTTTAGTTGCAACAGACAAGCCATTTGCTAAAGTAGCGGTAGATGGTATTCGTAAAGAAATAGAAGCAGCCGGTTATGAACTGGTGTTGCTCGAAAAATATGGCGAAAAAGCCAACTTGTTGGAAGCTGTAAAAGATGCCAACGCAATAATCATTCGTAGCGACATCATCGATGCCGAAGTGTTGGAAGCCGCTAAAGAACTGAAAATTGTTGTTCGTGCCGGTGCCGGTTTCGACAATGTAGATTTGGAAGCAGCAACTGCACACAACGTATGCGTAATGAATACACCGGGCCAAAACTCGAATGCCGTAGCCGAATTGGCACTTGGCATGATGGTAATGGCCGTTCGTAACATGTATAACGGAACATCGGGTACTGAACTGAAAGGTAAGAAGTTGGGTATCCATGCTTACGGAAACGTAGGCCGTAACGTAGCACGCATTGCTCGCGGTTTTGGCATGGAAATCTATGCTTACGATGCATTCTGTCCTAAGGAAGTGATTGAAGCCGATGGCGCAAAAGCAGTTGACTCGGCCGAAGAACTTTACGAAACATGTGATGTGATTTCGCTTCACATTCCTGCAACAGCCGAAACAAAGAACTCTATCAACCGTGCATTGGTAAACCGTATGCCTAAGGGTGGCTTGCTGGTTAATACAGCCCGCAAGGAAGTTATCAACGAAGCCGAATTGATAGAGTTGATGGAAGAACGTGCCGACTTGAAGTACGTTACCGACATCATGCCTGCGGCTAACGATACATTCTCAAGCAAGTTCCCGAATCGCTATTTCTCAACTCCTAAGAAGATGGGTGCTCAGACTGCTGAGGCAAATATCAATGCAGGTATTGCTGCTGCCCAACAAATCGTAGGATTCTTGAAAGATGGTTGCGAACGTTTCAGAGTAAATAAGAAGTAAAACTATGGCAATAATCAAACCATTTAAAGGCATTCGCCCGCCACAAGCATTGGTAGAAGAAGTTGCATCTCGTCCATACGATGTGCTCAATTCGGAAGAAGCCCGTGCCGAAGCCGAAGGTAATGAAAAGTCGTTGTATCACATTATCAAGCCGGAAATAGATTTTCCAGTAGGTACCGACGAACACGACCCTCGTGTGTATGAAAAGGCTGCTCAAAACTTCCAAATGTTCCAAGATAAAGGCTGGTTGGTGCAAGACGAAAAAGAGAACTACTACATCTATGCCCAAACAATGAACGGTAAAACCCAATTTGGCTTGGTAGTAGGTGCTTATGTGCCCGATTATATGAACGGCACCATCAAGAAGCACGAACTTACTCGTCGCGACAAGGAAGAAGACCGCATGAAGCATGTGCGTGTAAACAACGCCAATATCGAACCGGTATTCTTTGCCTATCCAGATAATCGTACACTCGATGCTTTGATTGCCCGTTATACGGCTCAAACTCCCGTTTACGATTTCATTGCTCCTGGCGATGGATTCGGACATACCTTCTGGATTATCGACAAGCAAGAAGATATTGACATCATCACTAAGGAATTTGCCAAGATGCCGGCTCTTTACATTGCCGACGGTCATCATCGTAGTGCCGCAGCAGCATTGGTCGGAGCTGAAAAAGCCAAGCAAAATCCTAATCATAAAGGTGACGAAGAATATAACTACTTCATGGCGGTATGTTTCCCGGCAGGTCAGTTGACCATTATCGACTACAACCGTGTAGTTAAAGATTTGAATGGCCTCTCTGCTGAAGAGTTCCTGGCTGCAGTATCAAAGAACTTTGATGTAGAAGAGAAGGGCGCTGAAATCTATAAGCCAAATGCCTTGCACAACTTCTCCCTATATTTGGAAGGCAAGTGGTATAGCTTGACAGCAAAGCCTGGTACCTATAACGATAGCGATCCTATTGGAGTACTTGATGTTACTATCTCTTCTAATCTAATCCTCGACGAAATACTTGGAATCAAAGATTTGCGTTCAGACAAACGCATCGACTTTGTTGGTGGTATCCGCGGATTGGGTGAATTGAAGAAGCGTGTTGATAGTGGCGAAATGAAAGTTGCCCTGGCTCTTTATCCCGTAAGCATGAAGCAACTGATGGATATTGCCGATACTGGTAACATCATGCCTCCAAAGACTACATGGTTCGAACCCAAACTACGTTCTGGTTTGGTTATCCATAAATTGGATTAAGCAGTTTAATTCACATAATAATAAAAAATGTCGCCTTCTTTCGAGGGCGACATTTTTGTTTATGGTAGTTCGGTAATTAGTCTTTCAACCACTTATCCAACCAATTAAAGAATGTACGTTGCCATAGAATACCGTTTTGTGGTTTCAATACCCAGTGATTTTCATCCGGGAAGATGAGTAATTCGGCTGGTACTCCTCTCATGATGGCGGCATCGAAAGCGGCCATAGCTTGGTTGGCTAAGATTCTGTAATCTTTCTCTCCGTGGATGCAGAGGATAGGTGTATCCCATTTGTCAACAAAGCGGTGTGGCGAGTTGGCAAAGGTGCGTTGCGCTATCTTGTTATCCTTTTCCCAATAGGCGCCACCCATATCCCAGTTGGCAAACCATTTCTCCTCGGTTTCCAGGTATTGCATCTCCATGTTGAAGATACCGTCGTGCGAGATAAATGCCTTGAAGCGTTTGTCGTGATGTCCGGCTATCCAATATACAGAGAAACCGCCGAAACTTGCGCCTACGCAACCCAAACGTTCTTCATCGACGAAAGGCTCTTTTGCCATTTCATCAATTGCGGTGAAGTAATCCTTCATGCATTGGCCGCCATAATCTCCGCTGATGGCTTCGTTCCATTCAATGCCGAATCCTGGCAAACCACGGCGGTTGGGTGCAACGATGATATAGTCGTTAGCGGCCATGATTTGGAAATTCCAACGGTAACTCCAGAATTGGCTTACAGGGCTTTGTGGGCCTCCTTCGCAGAAGAGCAGGGTGGGATATTTCTTGTTGGGGTCGAATTGTGGAGGATAGATTACCCATGTCAGCATCTGCTTGCCATCGGTTGTTTTCATCCAACGTGCCTCAACGTTACCAATCTCCAATTGGTCGTAAATATGCTTGTTTTCGGTGGTAAGTTGTTCTACCTGCTTACCATCCATGCTTACGGCATAGATGTCATCGGGGTAGCTCATTGAGTGACGCTTGGCAATCAACTTGTCGCCACAGAAGTCAATAGAGGCGTAATCATACACGCCATCAGTAAGTTTGGTTACTTTGTTATTCGCCTCCATATCTATATGGTAGATGTGCTCTTCGCCATGCCATACGCCAAGGAAGTAGAAGGATTTTGAATCTTTTCCCCACTTGAATTCGTCTACGTTCGACTTGAAATCGTCGCTCACAAACATTTTTTCACCGGTTTCTCGATTCATTACGCATAAACGGTTCCAATCGCTTTCATAACCATCGCGAGCCATGCTTTGCCATGCTATGTATTTGCCGTCGGGAGAGTATTGGGGATTGGTGTCATAGCCGGCCATTTCTACTTGAGTGGCTTTTGCATCCTGTTTACAGAGGTTGACAAATCCTCCCTTGGCCAAATCGTATTCATAGATATCCGAGTCGGTAGAGATGGCGTATGCCAAACCTGTTTTCATGCGACAGGTGAAGGCAATCTTATCTCCTTCGGGGCTCCATGCCAATTGCTCAATGCCACCAAAAGGTTTCATCGGGCTTTCGTAGGGCAATCCTTCCAATAAATCCTTTACATTGCTCAAACCATTTTCGTCAATGTCGGCAACAAAGGGGTGTGGAGCAGTAGTTGTCCACTCGTCCCAATGCTTGTACATCAAGTCGTTTACCACGATACCGCTACTTTGGGGCAAGTCGGGATACTTGTCGGCTGTACTTTTTATTGTTTTTACTTGTGAGATGAAAAGTATTTTCTTTTCGTCGGGCGAGAATGCAAATCCTTCAATATCGCCTTCATAGTTGGTCAGCTGCTTTTTGTTGCTACCATCGGTATTCATTGTCCATACTTGCATGGAACCACCTTCGCTGCTCAAGTATGCCAATTGCTTGCCTCCGTTTATCCATGTTGGTTCTCCTTCGTAGGCGCTGTTGCGTGTAAGTTGTTGCTGGTTGCTACCATCAGCGTTCATCACAAACAATTCGCTATTGCTTTTATTTTCCGGTACGCTATAATAGCTTACCGTATAGGCTATTTGCTTTTCATCGGGCGAAACGGTTACCGAACCGATTCTTCCCATTGCCCAAAGAGCTTCGGGTGTCATTCGTTTTCCCTCGATGGTGATGTCCGATTTCCCAATCACCGGTTTCTGTCCATCGCCATTTGTTGGGCCACTACAAGCGGCCAGTGTCATTGTTGCTGACATAAGTAGTAAAGTTGCAGATTTCATAGTTCGTTTGTTCATTATTCATTTTCTGAAAAGCAAAAATACACAATAATTGTGTTGTTGCAAAATAGTGTGCATAATTAATGCTGAAAGGATTGCGTTTTTGCCACAACTATGGCACTCTCTTGCCATAGGCTTGGCACTGTACTGCCACTGCGATGGCAGAGTAGTGCCAAGGCTGAAAAAAAGTTTGGCACACGTGGAGTACTTCTGGATGGGGTTAGATGCGTTTTTTGCGCCAGTTACCTTTGCGGATGTAAAGATAGGAAAGGATGAAGATGCCGCTGGCATATACAACTTCGGCCGTCCAACAGAAGGCTACATCCATGCGAAGGATTAGGATGACGTAGGTGATGTAGCTGACGTAGAAGACGAGGGCAACCATTTCCAGGAGAAAGGCCTTCTGGGTGTTTCCCGTACCGGATATGGAGGAGAAGAATACATGTCCGGGTACTTGGAAAAGGAAAGAGAAACACATCACCCACAATGAAGGGACAGATGCCGTTATCAACTCGGGCATGTCGGTATATACGCTTAAAGTGAATCGCGGAAAGAGTGAGAACAACAAGGCTATGGGCAATACAAACAGATAGCCGATGCGCAGGTGGCGCAGGATGGTGGGCTGAACTTCGTCGGGGCGTCCGGCACCAATCAGGTTGCTTACAAGCGAACCGCAAGTCGATGCAAAGGCGGTCATCATCATAAACAGAATGCCCGATACGGCACGCACCAGGTTGGTGACGGCCAATGCCCGTTCGCCCAAATGCTCGATGTATAGGAAGAACAGAAACCAGGTGGAGAAGGAGATGATATTCTGTATCATTGTCCAGATGGAGACGTTGAACATGCGTTTCAATACATCGGGTCGTAGGCGTGGTATGCGGTTTAGGGCATACTTTTCCAAGTCGATGTGGCTACGGGTATAGATGATGAAGAACAGGAGCGATACCAATTCGGCCAACGACGAACCGATAGCCGCACCGGCAATACCCAACGCGGGACAACCGAATTTTCCGAAAATCAGGATGTAGTTGAACACTACGTTGCTCAATACCATCACCACCGAGTTCAATGTCAGTGTTTTGGTTTGGGTAGTACCCACAAAATAGGCGCGGAAGATGGTTGTGCAGAAGGCAAACAATCCGCCCAATACACGCCATTGAAGGTAGATGATGGAGGAGTTGTAGATGGCTTCGGATGAAAGTATCTGCTTAAGAATCAGCGGCGAGATGAAATAGGATAATAGCAAGATGAATACGGCCAAAGCCAATTGAAAGTAGAGGCCTTGGTAGAAAAGCATGCCTATTTCCTTGTATTGTTTTTCTCCATTCCGTCGGGCAATCAATATTTGAGTACCGATGCTGAAGCCGAACGAGGCCATGAAGAAAATGGTATAGAAGATGGATGCAATGGCCGATGCACCAAGTTCCACTTCGCCTACACGCCCTAAGAATGCGGTGTCGGTCAGCCCGATGAGTTGCTCCATTAGCAAACTTATCAGGATGGGATAGGAGATGCGAAGTATGTCTTTGGTGCGATAGGTCATACTAATTATGAATTTTGAATTATGAATATAAATTAATGACGAATTGCGAACAATGTTATCCGCAATCCGTCACTACTTATATAAATACGATTTTATCGTTTGTTCTTCATCTGTTGTTGTTGGCGCATCAGCTCTTCCTGTTGCTTTTGCATAGCCTCCAGGCGTGCGGCAAAACCGGTCTTCTTCATCATCTTTGGATCCTTACGATTGGCCTCCAATTGTGCCAATAGCTTGGCTTCGTTGGTTGTTTTGCGGAAGATGATGGTAGTAAGCACACTAATCAGCGTTGAAAGGAAGTAGTAGTAGTTCAAACCTGATGGATAGTCGTTCAATACGAAGAAGAACATCACCGGCATCAGGTAAGACATCCACTTCATAGCCGCCATTTGTGGGTTGGCACCATTGTCTTGTTGCTTCATCATGTACATGGTGTTCAGGATGTTGGTAGCGGTCATCAGCAAACAGAAGAGACTGATGTGGCTACCCAAGAATGGAATGCTGAAAGGCAAGTTGATGATGGCATCGTATGTGGAGAGGTCATCTGCCCACAAGAAGCTTTGTTGACGAAGCTCGATGGCACTTGGCAAGAAGAAGAACAAGGCCATTACAACCGGCATCTGAATCAACATTGGCAAGCATCCGCCCATCGGGCTAACCCCGTAAAGGCTATAGAGTTGCATCACCTCTTGTTGCTTCTTCATGGCATCCTCTTGCTTAGGATATTTGGCGTTGATTTCGTCGATTTTTGGTTTCAAAACGCGCATCTTGGCCGATGAAAGATAAGTCTTGCGGGTAGTCGGATAGATGACAAGCTTCACGATGACGGTCATCAGGAAGAGCACTACACCCATGCTCAATCCCCAGCTGGTGAGCCAATCGAAGAGGTTGATGGTGAAGAACTGGTTGACCCAACGAATCAATGGCCATCCCAAGTATACAATGCGTTGCAAATCCCAATCGTTTTCGCGGTCATTGTCAAGGGCGGTCAGTGTCTTGTAGTGGTTGGGGCCGAAGTAGAAATAGATGTTGGTAGGCTCGGCGCCGGTTGGGTCGAAAGCCGTATTCATCTCGGCCGAGTAGTCCTTGATGTATCCGCTTCCTTGTGCTTCCATCTTCGAAGCCAGCTTAGCCTTGTCCAATCCGGCATCACAAATCAGTACGGACGAGAAGAATTGGTTTTTGAAAGCTACCCAATTCAAGCGTTCATCGAGTGTCTTTTGTGCATCTTTCATGTTCGAAAGCTCGTCCACGTCATCATCCATAATCTTATAGGTAAGCTCGGCCAGACGGTTTTCGTAAGTATATCCGCGTTCAATTTGGCGTGCGCGTTGGCTCCACTCAATGTCCACGGTGTGGTTGGTGGCGGCCAGTTTATTGCCCATGTTTACGGCTTGGATGGTGAAATCCACCAGGTAAGTGTCGGGGTGCATGGTGTAGCGGAAGTCGATGTAACTTGCGCTATCTGCAGCCAAACGCATCACCACGCTGCTATCGGTTTGCGCTACGGGTTGGAAATAGTAGTCGTTTGTCTGAATTGTCTCTTTCAGGTTGTAAAACAAGAAATTCATGTTCACATCCTTGCCGTTGAAGAGTTGTACAGGAGTTTTCTTGTCTTGCTCCATATACTCTTTCAGTACCGATGAGTAGATACGTCCACCCTTGGTGCTGATGGTCAGGTCGGCCAAGTTATTGTGTATGGTGATAAGTTCGTCTTTTCCTTGTCTGGCATTGAAGAAGAGGGCAGTAGAGTCGTTGGCCAATGCTTCGCGTTCGTTTATCAAGGCAGCTTCGGCTTTGGCTTTCAAGTCGGCTTCGCGTTGTTGCACCAGCGCAATCGAGTCGTTGTATCGTTTCCAAGCCTCTTGTTGTTCTTGTGACGGGCGACTGAAGTAGCTGAATCCTACCAATAAAAGTCCTATCAATATCAGTCCTGTAGTAGTGTTTTTATCCATTTCTAATTATTTATTGATTTCTTTTTCAAATAGTTTATCTGCTTTTTGCAAAATATCGCGCAAAATTATGAAAAAAAAGAGGGATACTCTAATAAAATTAGACTATTTTTGCAACTGAAATCAGTTTTTTATCATCATGAAGCATAGAGCACTATTAACATTTGCATTATTTTACCTTTTTTCACTCTCATTGTCCGCTCAAACCCGCATGCCGGCCGATACCTTATCGGGCATACTGAAACAACATCTTCTATTGAAACTCGTAGAAGAGGGCGATACGCATAAGATGGATACCGTATCCATACTTTACCAGCGTCACATTGGCGAACTTGAATATCTGAATCATCCCGATGCGCCCTACCGTTATCTGCCCATCAACCCCGATTACTATCGCATGTTTGTGCCGTTTACCTATTTCAACTCTCCCGTTCGTCGTTTCTCTACCATCCATCACAAACCGATGGTGGCACCGAAGAAATGTCTGAATACCCCTACCATTAAGTTCGATGAGTGGGCGTTGAAGTCGAAAGAGCGTGCCAACGAGGCGGTGGATAGAGCCTTGATGAGTGCATACATTGCTCATCCTCAAAAGATTGTTCGTTTCGAGGACGATTATATGGGCATTGCCTACGAAGATAATTTGGAAAAAGAGGCAACCTCCAAGCCAACCGTAGCCCAACTATATGGTAAAGAGAGCGATGTTACTTTGAACGAAGATGCACAAATCGAAATCAAGAAGCCCAATTGGTGGACGTTCGGTGGCGATGTTTCGTTGAAATTAACACAAAACTATATTTCCGACAACTGGTATAAGGGAGGCGAAAGCAACGTGACTACCCTTGCATCATTCAAGTTCTTTGCCAATTATAACGACAAGGAAAAGGTGCAATGGGAAAGCTTTGTCGAAGGTAAACTCGGGTTTGCATCCGTTCCTTCCGACACCGTTCATACCTATTTGGTGAATACCGACCAATTGCGTCTTTATAGTAAATTAGGTGTACAGGCCGCTAAGAATTGGTACTATACCGTGTCAACCGAAATCAAGACTCAGTTCATGCATGGATACAAGTCGAATAGCGATAAACTGGTATCTGCTTTCTTGGCCCCAGCCTATTGGATATCCAGCATCGGTATGGATTATAAGTTGAATAAGAAGAATTTTAATTTCTCTGTTGTGTTGGCACCTCTTTCACACTCAATGACTTATGTGGGTAGTAAAGATGTGGACGAAACCAAATACGGCATAGAGAAAGGCAAACGGGTGGTACATAGCTTCGGTTCGCAAATCAAGCCGAAGTTCACTTGGAAAATGTTTAATAACATCACTTGGGAATCGTCGCTCGATTTCTATACCAGCTATGAATTTGTTCGTACAGAATGGGAAAATTCCTTTAATTTCAAGGTTAGCAAATACCTCTCTACAGAGATATATGTACATGCGCGCTTCGACGATAGTGCGAAGCCGAAAACCGGCGATAGCTACTTCCAACTGAAAGAGTTGCTTAGCTTTGGTTTAAGCTACTCGTTGTAATTTCTCTTAAGGGGAAATCTATTTAGCGTTAACACTAACAATTTTTATACGGGTGCCGATGTCGAAGGATGTCGGCACTCTTTTTTTTGGGGGGGAGGAAATGTAAGGACATAAAAAAAGGGATACCGCCGTATCCCAACCTTTTATTAACCTTAAATCTAATACTATGAAAAACACGTTGCAAAGATACGGCTTTCTTCGAAACGTGCAATAGATTAGGACGACAAAATGTGTATTTATAACACTTATTAATACTTTTCGCGCTAAAATCAAGGGTTTTTAAGAAATTACGCCTGTTTTTCCTTCAAAAGTTCTTCCAATCGAAGTACCTCGTCACGATATTGTGCCGCTTCGATAAAATCAAGTTTCTTGGCCGCCTCTTGCATCAGCTTGCGTGTACGGGCAATACTTTTTTCAAGCTGCTCGCGCGTCATCAGTTTGACGATAGGATCGGCGGCAACGAATACTTGTCCCTCTTGTTCGGTATATGGACGTGGGGCAGACGACTTGTCGGTAGTAGGCGCAAAAGCCTCCGTGCCGGCAAATACGTTGAGGTTCTTGCCTTTTTTGATTTGTTGGGGTGTGATGCCGTTTTCTTGGTTATAGCGCAATTGCTTTTCGCGTCGGCGATTGGTTTCGTCGATGGTTTGTTGCATGCTGTCCGTCACTTTGTCGGCATACATGATAACCATGCCATTAACATTTCGTGCCGCACGGCCGGCGGTTTGCGTCAATGAGCGATGTGAGCGTAAGAAACCCTCCTTGTCGGCATCAAGTATAGCCACTAACGACACTTCGGGCAAGTCGAGCCCTTCGCGCAACAGGTTTACACCCACCAATACATCGTAAAGCCCTTCGCGCAAATCGCTCATAATCTTCACCCGCTCAAGTGTATCCACATCGCTATGGATATAGTTGCAACGCACATCATTGTTCAGCAGGTATTCGCTCAGCTCTTCGGCCATGCGCTTGGTCAGTGTAGTAACCAATGTCCGCTCGTCGCGTTCGATGCGTTGTTGTATCTCTTCCATCAAGTCGTCTATCTGATTATGGCTTGGACGCACTTGAATGATGGGGTCGAGCAGGCCTGTCGGACGAATCACTTGCTCCACTACAATGCCTTCCGACTTGGCAAGTTCATAATCGGCGGGGGTAGCACTGACGTAGATTACTTCGGGGGTGAGGGCTTCGAACTCGTCGAATGTCAACGGGCGGTTGTCCATGGCGGCCGGCAAACGGAAACCATACTCAACCA
The DNA here is from genome assembly GCA_015060685.1 of Mediterranea massiliensis. Taxonomy (GTDB): domain Bacteria; phylum Bacteroidota; class Bacteroidia; order Bacteroidales; family Bacteroidaceae; genus Bacteroides; species Bacteroides massiliensis_B. The sequence continues at coordinate 66,998 of SUXZ01000001.1, forward strand.
GGTTAACCTTGCGTGCCCTATCGCCACCATACATCGCACGAATTTGCGGCACGCTGACGTGACTCTCGTCTATCACTAACAGGTAATCGTCGGGGAAGAAATCGAGCAAGCAATAGGGGCGCGTACCCGGCTCACGGCCATCAAAATAGCGCGAATAGTTCTCTATTCCCGAGCAATGACCCAATTCGCGCAACATTTCCATGTCGTAAGTCACTCGTTCGTGCAAGCGTTTGGCTTCGAACGGGCGGCCTTGCTCTTCAAACCATTGCACCTGTTTCTGCAAGTCATCCTCTATCTGATGAATGGCTCGAAGGGTAGTATCCTTGGTGGTCATGAAGAGATTTGCCGGATAAATCTTATATTCGTCGAAGGTGGCCAGCACCACTCCCGATATGGGGTCAACCTCTTCGATGCTATCCAACTCGTCGTCCCAAAAGCATAGGCGCAACAAGTTGTCGCTATAGGCAAGGTAAATGTCTATCGTATCGCCTTTTACACGGAAGTTTCCCCGATTCAGTTCAAGGTCGTTGCGTACGTAAAGGCTATCCACCAAATTGCGTAGCAATACGTTGCGGCTATACGACTTTCCCCGTTGCACTTCGATGACATTCTGATAAAACTCAGCCGGATTACCCATGCCGTAGATACATGATACGGATGAAACGACAATTACATCGTTACGTCCTGATAGAAGCGATGAGGTGGCGGCCAGCCGTAGCTTGTCTATCTCGTCGTTAATGGCCAAATCCTTCTCTATATAAGTATCGGTCGAAGGCAAGTAGGCTTCTGGCTGGTAGTAGTCGTAGTAGGATACATAATATTCCACCGCATTGTTAGGGAAGAAACTCTTGAACTCGCTATACAACTGGGCGGCCAACGTCTTGTTATGACTTAACACCAAAGTAGGTTTGTTAAGGTTGGCAATGACATTGGCTATCGTAAATGTTTTTCCCGAGCCTGTCACGCCCAATAACGTCTGTGCCGGCACACCATGGCGGATGCCCTCGGTGAGCTGGGCGATGGCTTCGGGTTGGTCGCCCGTAGGCTTGTATGAAGCAGTCAGTTCAAATTTATTCATAATCCTTGCTAAAACCCGACAATATTCGGTAAATTCTTCGAGATATACAAATTTATTGTGCATTTTGATTGTTTTCTCCGTGCATAATATGCTTCAACACCTTTCGCTTACCATTTTAATAGCAAGTTTTTGAATTTTTAAGGCTTGTATGGTTGCTTAATTCGTTACGAACCTCTATCTTTGCACGATATTTTAAGAATAGGTAATGAAAAAGATATTTTTAACAACACTAACGACACTCTTGGCGGTGGTTATGCTAACCTCGTGTGGTGAGTATAACAAGTTGCTAAAAAGCACGGATTACGAATATAAATACGAGGCGGCCAAAGTATATTTTGCTGATGGTAAATATACCAAGGCATCGACCTTGCTGATGGAATTGATTACCATCTTGAAGGGTACGGTAAAAGCCGAAGAGGCACTCTATATGTTGGGAATGAGTTATTATAACATGGGCGATTTCCAAGGTGCCGCACAGGTGTTCATGCAATACATCAACGTTTATCCCCGTGGCATCTATGCCGAATTATCCCGTTTCCACACCGGCAAGGCACTTTATATGGATACTCCCGAGCCACGATTGGATCAGTCGGGCACATACGAAGCCATCCAACAATTGCAATTGTTCTTGGAGTACTTCCCGCAAAGTTCGCGTAAGGAAGAGGCTCAAAACATGATTTTCAGGTTGCAAGACAAGCTGGTGCAAAAAGAGTATATCAATGCCAAACTCTACTTTGACTTGGGTAACTACCTGGGCAACAACTACGAATCGTGTATCATCACCGCTCAAAATGCGTTGAAGGATTATCCATACACCGAGTTGCGCGAAGAGTTGTCTTTCCTTGTTTTGCATGCCAAGTACGAGATGGCACGCAATAGTGTGTTGGAAAAGCAAGCCGAGCGCTATCGTTCTGCGGTTGACGAATATTACGCTTTCCTGAACGAGTTTCCCGATAGCAAACACTTGAAAGAGGCCGAGAAGTTCTTTGCAAACTCGCAAAAAGCCTTGGAAGACCTCCCCGAAGAAGAATAAAAGTCTAATTAATTAATTAATATTTAATTCATGGATTATAGAAAAACAAATGCTCCTAACACTACGGTAACCCGTGATATGATGGAGTTGTGCGAAGACACAGGTAACGTGTATGAAACCGTTTCAATCATTGCTAAGCGTGCCAACCAAATAGGCGTGGAAATCAAAAGTGATTTGTCTAAGAAATTGGCCGAGTTTGCTTCGTACACCGATAACCTGGAAGAGGTTTTTGAAAACAGAGAGCAAATCGAGATTTCCCGTTACTACGAGAAGTTGCCTAAGGCTACATTGATTGCTACACAAGAGTATAAAGAGGGAAAGGTTTACTACCGCAATCCTTCCAAGGAAAAAGATAAATTGTAATAAGCGATGATACAACGAATTCAATCGGTATATCTTCTGCTGATAACCATCTTGTTGGTAGTTGCCATGTGCTTGCCCATCGGTCAGTTTATCGAGGCCGATAACCTGACATCGCACGTATTCAAGCCATTGGGCGTAACGTTGGCTACCGGCGAGACACAATCAACATGGGGATTGTTTGGTATCTTGTTGTTGTCGGCCATTATCAACTTCTGCACCATCTTCTTGTACAATAACAGAATGTTGCAAGTGCGCATGACCATCTTCAGCGGATTGCTGCTGATAGGTTATTACATCACCTTAGGCTTCTTCTGGTATGTATTGAAGAACGAGTTGCAGACATCCTTCCAATTGGGATGGGCCATGTGTTTGCCGTTGATATGCATCATCCTCGATTATTTGGCCTTCCGCGCCATCTATCGCGATGAGGTAATGGTACGCGCCGCCGATCGTTTGCGATAAGCAAGAGTTATACCTTATATAATAAGAAAGCAGGCATGATTCGTTTCGTGCCTGCTTTTTATTTAGTGAGTTAGTGGGTTAGTGTGATAGTGAGTTAGTGGGTTTACTTCGTGATGTCGAACAGATAACCCAATTTGATAGCTATGGCGGTGTGAGCCGAGCGCCCGAAGTAATCCTTCTTGGTGTTGCCGAAGAAGTCGGACAAGGCATAATAGTATCTGCCTTCAAGGATAAAGTTGCCTGCCTTGGTGCGCAATTCCAATCCTGCGCCACCGGCAATACCATAATCGAACTTGTTTTTCACCTTCAAGTCGTGTTGCTCGGTTACACCACCGCTCACCAAGCCCCAATTATCGCTACGTGTGCTGCTATCGCCAAGGAAGAAACCAATTTGTGGGCCGGCGTGGATAAAGAATTGCAAGCCACGAGGTTCCTTGCCGAAGGCTATGTGTGCCAGGAAGGGAATCTCCACATAGTTCATGGTGCGTGTATAGGCCAGGTCGGGGAAGTCTTCGTAAAACTCGTCCCATCCATGTTGCGAGAAGTTTACCTCCAATTGCGCACCGCAAATCATGCTGAAATACTTTTCGGAGATGTATCGTGCCGTAAAACCTCCCGTCATGCCCATCAATGATTTCTGCTTGACGGTTGGCGAGAAGCTGGTTTTGTTTATGTTCACACCTCCGTTAAAGCCAATGGCGAAGTTGTTGCGCAATTCACCCAGCTGAGCATGCGTATAAGAGGCGCTCAACAAGCACACGAGTAAAATGAGTAGTCTGTTCTTCATCTTAATCAAAGTCTAATTTCTGTAGCTGGTAATCCTTTCTAAAACGCACAAAGAATACCTTTTGGTTGATGAAACCACCCCAATTGTTCACCCGTCGGAATTTGAAGCCCGTTTGGATGGGTGTAACGTTTATCAACGACAGATTCTCTTCGAAGTTGGCACCGTGGCGCGACAAACCATAAAGGAAGTAATAGGCAATGTCGAATCCCAGCATACCATATTTCGGATAGCGGTCGGCCATCTCCTTGGCATACCAACGGCGGTAGTTTTGTGTAAAGCTGATGGATGCCGGCAACAGGTTGTTGGTGTAGAAAGATGAATAGAAATAGGTGTCCAGTTCGAAGAAGGCTTCCAGGTGGTCTTTGGTATAGGTTTGCCATTCGGGATAGCCGAAGAGGTGGATGTTGGCCTCGGGCATCTCTCTGACAAGCATCGTCAGGTGCGGCAACGTTTTGATAAGCGCCACGTTCTTGCCCGTAGTAGGGATGAATACGTTCACCCGTTCGGGGTTGATAGCCTTTCTCAGGCTATGCACGGTGACGGTATCCGACACGCTGCTCATGGCGATGGATTTGTTTTTCAACGCCTCCTTCATTCCCTTGATGAAATCGGCCTTGTCCGTTGCCCCGTCAGACGATTCGATAAAGATGACATTGGCATTCGGAAACTCGCGCACGAAGTGGTCGTATGCTTCCGAGTAGAGGTACGATTGCGGCGTATTGACTTGATAGATAAGCGGTGAGCTGAAGACCGAGTTGTCTTTCGATGTAAACGGAATCACCAGGCGGATGTCGTTCTCCTTGGCAAATTGTGCCAACGGCGAGATGTGCGATTGGTAAAGCGGCCCGAAAATGATATCCATCTGTTTCAATTCGCTTTTTGCCAGGATGGTGTTTATCGATTGGCTTTCGGGACCCGAGTTGTAGGTATAGATATCGATGGAGGTGCCACGACGCTTCAGACTGTCCACCGCCATGAGGAAACCCTCGTAAAACTCAACCATGCGCATGGTTTCGCTTTGCGGCACTCCGTCGAGGAATGGCAATATGACGGCTGCCTTCAGCATGCCCACCTCCTTCTTGTCCTGGTTGCTCAGGAACATCACCTCCTCGTTGGTCAGCACCTTTTCGGCTTTCTTCTTCTCCTGCTCGGCGGGATAGGGGATGCAGAGGAAACTACCTTTCTTCAGCTTCTTTGCCCCCTCAATTTCGGGGTTGGCGGCAATCAGCTCCTCTTGTGTGATGCCATATTCGCGGCTGATGCTATAGATGGTTTCTTTGCGTTTCACCTTGTGCATGTCGCGGCATTTGGGCTTTACCGGTTCTTGTATGCTGCTTTCCACCACCTGCTCGGCGGCCTTCTCCTCGGAAATTTGCGGTATTCTGACAACCTGTCCGATGCGGAAGTTCTGTGCGCTCAATCCAGGGTTTGCCTTGCAGATTTCGGTGGCGGCCACGTTGTATTTCACGCCCAATCCATAGAGTGTTTCTCCGGCCTGTATGGTGTGGAAAGTCTCTTTATGCGTATTGGCTTCGTTGCGTGGTATGCGCAACTGGTGTCCTATGTAAATGGTTTTGTCGCTTCCCGGGTTTAGCTTTACAATCTCTTCCTGCGCCACTCCATACATGCTCGAAATGGAGTAAAGGCTTTGTCCTTTCTCTACGGTGTGCAGTATGTATGATTGGTTTTCTTGTGCATAAGAGCTTGCTATGCAGCACGCGGCAATCAGAAACGAAACGATTATATTCTTTATCATATTCATATTGAAAACGTTCATATATCAAATTGGTGCAAAGGTATAAAAAATATACTAAATAGGTGTTGCTATTCGCTAAGAAACACTTATTTTTGCAAGATTCTTTCTACGAACGGAAAAATTATGCAAGAAGAAACCGAATATATTGATATCTATGGTGCCCGTGTGCACAATCTGAAGAATGTAGATGCCCACATCCCGCGCAATAGCCTGACGGTGATAACCGGCTTGAGCGGTAGTGGTAAATCGTCGTTAGCCTTCGATACTATCTTTGCCGAGGGCCAGCGTCGCTACATCGAAACCTTCTCGGCCTATGCACGCAACTTCCTGGGCAACCTCGAGCGCCCCGATGTGGATAAGATAACCGGCCTGAGCCCCGTCATCTCCATCGAGCAGAAGACCACCAACAAGAATCCCCGCTCTACGGTGGGCACCACCACCGAGGTGTACGATTATCTGCGTCTGCTCTTTGCCCGTGCCGCCGAGGCCTACTCTTACGAGAGTGGCGAGAAGATGGTGAAATATACCGAAGAGCAAATCCTCGACTTGATTTTAAACGACTATAAAAGCAAGCGCATCTACATCCTTGCCCCCTTGGTGCGTAGTCGTAAGGGACACTACAAAGAGTTGTTCGAGCAGGTACGCAAAAAAGGTTATTTGTATGTGCGTGTTGATGGCGAAATGAAAGAGGCTTTACCCGGTATGCGCCTCGATCGCTATAAGAACCACGACGTAGAGGTGGTGATAGACAAGCTTGTCGTGTCCGATAAGGACGACGTGCGCCTGAAGAATAGCGTAGCCACCGCTATGCGCCAAGGAGACGGTCTGCTGATGGTGCTCGATGCCGAGACACAAGAAGTGCGCCACTATAGCAAGCTGCTTATGGATCCGGTTACTGGTCTTTCCTATAAAGAACCTGCACCACATAACTTCTCGTTCAATTCGCCCCAAGGCGCATGTCCCAAGTGCAAAGGTTTAGGCGTAGTGAGTATGGTCGATGTGGATAAAGTAATCCCCGACAAGGAACTATCCATCCCCGACGGCGCTATTGTGCCCTTAGGCAAGTATAAGAACAGCATGATATTCTGGCAAATCACCGCCATCCTCGAAAAATATGATGCCACGCTGAAGACACCCGTCAAGGAATTGCCCGACGAAGCCATTGAAGAGGTGCTTCACGGCTCGGACGAGCACATCAAGATAAAGAGCACGCTGATAGGCACCTCCACCGATTACTTTACCACCTACGAAGGTGTGGTGAAGTACATCCAATCCCTTCAGGAGGGCGATGCCTCGGCCACCGCACAGAAGTGGGCCGAGCAATTTGCCATGACCGCTACCTGTCCCGAGTGTCAGGGTGCGCGGCTCAATAGGGAAGCCCTCTCTTTCCGCCTGCACGACAAGAACATCTACCAGCTTTCGTGCATGGACATCAGCGAGCTCTACCAATGGCTTTTGGACGTAGATAAACACCTCAGCCACAAGCAGCAACAGATAGCCGCCGAGATACTGAAAGAGATACGCACACGCTTGAAGTTCCTGCTCGATGTAGGGTTGGATTACCTCTCGCTCAACCGCTCGGCCATCGGCCTCTCGGGTGGCGAAAGTCAACGTATTCGTTTGGCTACACAGATAGGTTCGCAATTAGTCAATGTGCTATACATCCTCGACGAGCCAAGCATCGGCCTGCATCAACGTGATAATCAACGCTTGATAAACTCTTTGAAAGAGTTGCGCGATTTGGGCAACTCGGTCATTGTGGTAGAGCACGACAAAGACATGATGCTTGCCGCCGACTATGTCATTGATATGGGGCCAAAAGCCGGACGATTGGGTGGGGAAGTGGTGTTTGCCGGCACGCCCCAACAGATGTTGCAGACACACACCCTCACATCGCAGTATCTGAACGGCGAACGCACCATACAGATACCGCCCGTGCGCCGTGCAGGTTCGGGAAAAAGCCTTGTGCTGAAAGGTGCTCGCGGCAACAACCTGAAAGGGGTGGATGTAGCGTTTCCGTTGGGCAAGCTGATATGCGTCACCGGTGTGTCGGGTAGCGGCAAATCTACGCTTATTAACGAAACCCTTCAGCCCATCCTCTCGCAGAAGTTCTATCGCTCGCTCAAGAATCCGTTGCCCTACGACACCATCGAGGGCCTTGAACATATAGATAAGGTAGTGAATGTGGATCAGTCGCCCATTGGCCGCACGCCCCGTTCCAATCCCGCCACCTATACGGGTGTCTTCTCCGACATCCGCAACCTCTTCGTGGGCCTTCCCGAGGCGAAGATGCGCGGCTACAAGGCCGGCCGCTTCTCGTTCAACGTGGGCGGTGGCCGTTGCGAGGCATGCCAGGGAAACGGCTACAAAACCATCGAGATGAACTTCCTGCCCGATGTCTATGTGCCGTGCGAGGTGTGCCATGGCAAGCGCTACAATCGCGAGACGCTCGAAGTGCGCTTCAAAGGCAAATCCATCTCCGACGTCTTGGATATGACCATCAATCGTGCGGTAGAGTTCTTTGAAAACGTGCCGCAAATCCTACACAAAATCAAGGTGTTGCAAGAGGTTGGCCTGGGATACATCAAGTTGGGACAATCCTCCACCACGCTAAGCGGCGGCGAAAGTCAGCGTGTAAAGCTGGCCACCGAGCTTGCCAAGCGCGACACCGGCAAGACACTCTACATCCTCGACGAGCCCACCACCGGCCTTCACTTCGAAGACATCCGCGTGCTGATGGGCGTGCTGAACAAGTTGGTGGACAAGGGCAATACGGTCATCGTCATCGAACATAACCTCGACGTCATCAAGTTGGCCGACCACATCATCGACATGGGTCCCGAAGGCGGTAAGGGCGGGGGAGTGCTCCTTGCAAACGGCACACCCGAGGAGGTGGCGCAATGCAAAGAAAGTCATACAGCTAAATACCTTAAAGAGGAACTTACTTTGAGTAGTCAAGTAGTTAAGTAGAAATGTAGGGGCAGGGTTTGCCTGCCCTATGGTAGGGACGCGGCATGACGCGTCCGCAAAAATAATAAACCAATGAAAATAAATAAAACCAATGCAGCCAGGCTATTAGATAAAGCCAAGATACCCTACGAACTCATCCCTTACCTGGTGGACGAGAGCGACCTCAGCGCCATCCACGTGGCCGAAAGTCTGGGCGAGGACATTGCCTGTGTATTCAAAACCTTGGTGCTTCAAGGCGACAAGACCAAATACTTCGTCTGCGTCATCCCCGGTGATAAGGAGGTGGATTTGAAGATGGCCGCCCGCGCGTCGGGCAACAAGAAGTGCGACCTCATCCCCATGAAGGAGCTGCTACCCCTCACCGGCTACATCCGTGGCGGCTGCACACCCATCGGCATGAAGAAACCCTTTCCCACCTTCATCCACGAAACCTGCCTGCAATTCCCCCACATCTACATCAGTGCCGGCCAACGCGGTTTGCAGCTTAAACTCTCACCCCACGACCTTATTCGTGAAGTAAAAGCAACGGTGTGTTATCTTATTAGTGAGTGAATGCTTTTACTTTTTCGTCTTGATACGAAAAAGATAACAAAAAGAATCAAGGCTGCACTTCCGGGGTTACTCCACGACTACTTTTAGCTAAAGCGCAGAAACTCGCTACGCTCAAACAGTCTGCGCTTCTTAACGCTAAAAGCAGCCGTTCCGCTTAACACCCCTGCAGTGATGCCGAGGGACCATGCGGCGTGAGAGCCTTTGTGTTTACCCATCCAGATGGCGAATACCGCTACGCTAACACGCCGCATGGCAAGGGCCTTGGCGTAGGTGCGTCAGTGAGGACTTTGCCAGGAGCGGGAAAGGAGCGATTGTCTGAGCACGAAGTGCGAGTTTTAGCTCCGGCCGCTAATGGCTTTGTCCGAATAGCACCGAAGACTCCAGCCCTTGATTTTTTTCTTTGTCACTTTCTTTTTGCATCAAGGCAAAAAGGAAAGTGAATGCATAATTCAAACGATTTAGTTCTATAATGTGAAAATACAATCAGAAAGTTAGGAATATTGTATTGAAACACCTATATTTGCTGACAAATTAATAAATCAATAATAACTAAAAATAAAATCTTATGTTTGAAGGACAACCTAAAGGGCTATTTGCCTTAGCCCTCGCCAACACCGGTGAGCGATTCGGATACTACACCATGTTGGCCGTGTTCACGCTCTTCATGCGTGAAAATTTCGGCATGACCGCCGCCGAAGCCGGCGATTTCTATTCAGTATTCCTTATGGGAGTATATTTCATGCCATTCATCGGCGGTATCCTGGCCGACAAGTTCGGTTATGGCCGCATGGTAACCACCGGTATTATCATCATGTTCTTGGGCTATCTGCTCCTTTCACTCCCCCTTGGGGCTGAAAACGTGGCCTATTACACCATCGTAGGTGCGCTGGCCCTCATCTCCATCGGTACCGGTCTGTTCAAGGGCAACCTGCAGGTAATGGTGGGCAATCTCTACGACGACCCCAAGTATGCCGCCAAGCGCGATGCCGCCTTCTCCCTCTTCTATATGGCCATCAACATCGGTGCCTTGTTTGCACCTACCGCCGCCGTAAAGATTATGGACTATGCGCAACAGACAATGGGCTATAACCTGGCCGACTCCTACCACTTCGCATTCGGTGTGGCATGTGCCTCGTTGGTCATCTCTATCGCCATCTACTACATCTTCCGCGGCTCGTTCAAGCACGTAGAAGGCAATACAAAGAAAGCCGATGCCAAGGCCGAAGCACCTGTAGAAGAGCTTACACCGGCCGAAACCAAGGCACGCGTCGTAGCCCTCTGCCTCGTGTTTGCCGTGGTAATCTTCTTCTGGATGGCCTTCCACCAAAACGGCTTGACGCTGACCTACTTTGCCGACGAGTTCACCGCCAAGAGCTCAACCGGTATGCAAAGCATGTTGTTCGACGTATGGAACCTTGTAGCCATCATCGTCATGGTATATGCCGGCTTTTCAGTATTCCAAAGCAAGACCGCCAAGGGCAAGGGTATTGCCGGTGCTATCTTCCTGGCTGGTTTGGCCTTCTTGGGATGGCAATATAGCAACCTCTCGGGTTCGGTAGCCGTAGATGCTCCTATCTTCCAACAATTCAACCCCTTCTATGTAGTGGCACTTACTCCGGTAAGCATGGCTATCTTCAGCTCGTTGGCTGCTAAGGGTAAGGAACCTTCTGCACCCCGTAAGATTGCCTATGGTATGCTGATTGCCGCCGTAGGTTTTGGTGTGATGGCCGTAGGCTCAATGGGCCTGCTCACTCCCGACCAACAAGCCGCTGCCGGCGATGCCGCTACCTTCGTATCGCCCAATTGGCTTATCAGCACCTACCTGGTACTCACCTTTGCCGAATTGCTCCTTTCACCAATGGGTATCAGCTTCGTATCCAAGGTAGCACCTCCTAAGCTGAAAGGTATGATGATGGGTGGTTGGTTCGTAGCCACCGCATTAGGTAACTTCCTTACTAAGGTAGGTTCTCAATTCTGGGGCGACATACCTTTGGTAGCCGTTTGGGGCATCTTCATTGTCCTCTGCGTACTCTCTGCCATCTTCATGTTCACCATGATGAAGCGTTTGGAAAAAGTGGCATAACACTATGCCGTCCGCATAACTAAGGGGCATCCGTAAGGATGCCTCTTTTTTTGTTTTACAACCTTCCCTGGCATGCCGCACTTCCCAAACGCTCCCACATTGGCCGATGCCATCACCTTCAAGATAATCTCCCACGTCTGATTCTTCTTCTTTTCTTCCATTTTATTTAGTGTTTTAGTTTGTTAGTTTGTTCGTAGGGACGCAATAATTGCGTCCGCAGTAGTCAAGTAGTTAGTAGTCAAGTAGTCAAGTAGGATAGTGTGGCCATCACTAATCACTAATCGCTAATCGTTAATCGCTAACCGTTCATCACTAACTACGTTGCAAAGATACGCCCCCTTTGCGCCCTGCACAAATAATTTCACCCCTCGTTTTTTTATTAACATTTCGGGGTATGCCAATTGTTAAATGAATCCCCGGAGTTCATTGCAACGAATTGATTTGTAATGCGTTTGTGTGCATAATTCTTTTCTTTGTTAATATGTTTCAATGGCGTTCCCCGCATTCTTTATCTGTAGTCATGAAACTGATTCAGATTCCTATCGGGTACTCTATATTTTCCAGGTAGGGAAAAATATTTTTTCAGGTAGGGTAGGTGAAACGGCAAAAGCGTTACAAACGTTACGAACGTTACAGCAAAATCTGCGCCCACCTACTGAAAAACAATATTTGTAAATATATTTCATTATATTATATATAAATATATATATATATTTATATTAATATAATAATTCGGGGTCCATCTTTTCGGGCATGAATGTACCCCTCAAAATTTGCTGTAACGTTCGTAACGTTTGTAACGTTTCTCTTCGTTTCTGCCACAAAAACACAAAGGCTGCCAATGGGCAGCCTTTGTTGTTTATAGCGAACGCTTGTAAGGGGTTAGCGTTGTTGCATAGGTGGACGCATCATGCGACGAGGACGTTGTGGAGCGGGTTCGTCCTTCAACGCCGGGTCGCGGAATGTGATGGTATAGGTCTTTTCCAAGCCGTTGTAAACGCACTTCACCTTGGCCGAACCTTGCAAGTTGGTGGCTTGTTCGATGCTGATGCTTACAGCCGGGTTGTTGGCCGATGCGGTGATAACAGGAAGCTTGGTGGTCTTCATTACGATGTTGTATTGGCTTACGTCAACAATACCGTTTTGGTTGGTCGAGCGGGTAGGGATGGCAGGCACGTCGAGCATCTTGCCATCGGCCATGATGGTTACGGTAGGTGCAACAGGGCGTTCGATAGCGTTTTTCTTTGAACTGAAACCTAAACCGATGAGGTCGAACAAAGGTTGGTTGTCGAGAACGCTTACGGCCTTGAAGAAGATGGCATGCTTCTTGTCTAAGCCATCGACAGCTGCCGATACATCCAATGTGTATTGGGTGATACCCTTGGAGGCGTTGGTAGGTATGGTGATTTCGCCAATCTTCTTGCCGTTCCATGTGCTGTTGTCGTAAGGACCATCCAACCACACTTCGATGGTGCAACCCTGTGCGGTTTTGGGTGTTACCCAAACGTTGAGGATAGTGCCGTTGCCCTTGGCGGTACCCTTGAATGGCTTGATACCGTTCTTGGCTTTATTCAATCCTCCAAAGCCGAAGTACTTGTAACCGATGATGTTTCCATTCTTCACGTCGCTGATAATCATGCTATTGTCCCAGCAATCCCAAGAGTCCTGTTGGGTGTTGATGTCTGACAAGTAGCAGGCATAACCGGCCGAGTAGTAGTCGTATGGAGGAAGACCATACATGTAGAAGCCTTCGGAGGTGATTTCGGCACCGGTATATTCGTTGCCTTGGGCATCCTTAGCGCCCCAAATGCCGTCGGGTGCATAGGGGTCGTAGGCACGGATGACTACCTTGCCGCCATCGGCTACGCTCTTTTCGTCCCAGCTGATGGTGACGGGAGCAACTACTGCCTGGCGGGCATTACCGAAGCCGCGTGGCGGACGGTGATAGAAGCAATACCATTGGTCGCCCACTTTTTCGATACTTCCGTGCGTGTTGTGAGCCGCATTGGCGGTGATAATTGCCGAGCCATCTTCGTTCAGGACAGGGCCGCGTGAATCTACCAATACGCCACCGCTCTTCCATGGTCCAAGTGGCGAGTCGCTATAGGCATAGCGCAAAGCCGAGTTGGTGCTGCCCAATCCGTAGTCGGGGCCAGAGTAGCCGCTATATACGGTAACGAACTTGTTGCCCACCTTGCGGATAGACGATGCTTCGAAGAAGTTGAAGCGCTTCAAGTCTTCGTCGGGGTGGATAGCGGGGAAGTTAGGCCCTTTGTCGCGCAACTCGCCATAACGGTAGCTTGCGGGGATGAACGGGTCGACCGGCTTGGTGCCCGGACGTACAGAGTACATGGTGTTCTGGTCGAGCTGTGCGGCGGTAGAGTGTTGGAATCCCCAGTAGCCGTATGCGCGGAATCCGATTTCGTAATCGGGGTCGTTCGGATCGGTTACATATTCAATATAGATAGAGGGGTCGAATCCCAAGCAGCTGCCGGGAAGGGTGCTACGTCCGTCTTCTGTAAGGTTGATGGGTGTGAACGGGCCGTCGGGGCGAGGGCCTTTACATACCATGGCTTCGCGGCGTGGGCCACGGCTATGTGGGTAGAGGTAGTACTCCTTGGTGCCATCCTTGCGGCGCACTTCCACCAAGTCGGGGGCATACATCACGTCCCATTGGTTGTCGATGGGGTAGGTGAAGATAGGACCTTCGTCGCGCCAGCTGGAGAGGTCTTCGATAGGGGCCGACCAAGCGCGGATGTCGGGGCCGCAATAGCTACCGAAACGCACGTCGTGCGAGCCGATGATGTAGATACGATACTTTCCCGGATTGTCGGGGTCTTCGAACATGCGAGGTTCACCATCGGGCACGTGTTCCCACAAAGGCAGGTAGGGGTTACCGGGTTGTTGATGAACATACTTCTCGGACGCGGGCTTCTGAGCCGTGGCGTCGTTGCTTACACCAAATGCCGTGAAAGCCAGTGCAAGCGTGGCAAGATGCCATTTCTTGAGGTTCTTCATGGAATAATAATATTAAATGATTAAATAAAGTTTCAGCGGTACAAATATACAAAATGTCTTTGGGCGACAAAAAAAATCTGTCTGTTTTTGCGCTATTCTTTCACCAGGTAGGTGCCGAGGTTCATTATCCAGCTACCGATGGCATTTCCAAAAATCATGACGATTACAAGTAAGAACGTGCGAGGCTCCCAGGCGTTGGCTAAAGTGAAGTAGCACATATTTGCAATGCTATGCTCGAATCCGCTAAGGATGAAGATGACTACCGGAAAGATGACGAACAGCCACGAACGACTCTTCTTGTAGGAATCTACGGCCAGGTACATCATCACCCCACAAGCGATGGAGAGGATGAATAGGCTGAGGATGGAATCGTTTAGTTTTGTGGCCACTATGCCATCTATGTCGATGTTCAGGCGAGTAAGCTGTATCAGTTTGCCCATAAGGAAAGTGCCCGCAAAGTTGCCTAAAATGGTAATGAGGATGTTTACGATGCCCACCTGGCGGATGTAGCCAATCTTGCCCGTGTAGAGGTAAAGTTCGCGGCAGATGATGGTGAGCAGGCCGAATGAGAAGAGTAGGGCACCAATGATTTTGTTGGGACACATCAAGTAGACGATGCATCCGAATCCAATCATAAATCCCGACAATAATGCTTTAATGAATACTCCGTACATAAATCTGTTTTAATATTATTTTTGCAAAGATAGTGCAAGCCGCGAGAAATACAAAACGAAAACAACGTTTTCAGTTTTATTTCCGAGGCGCCGCCTCTCTTATCGAAAGATAGTGCAAACCGCGAAAAATACAAAACGAAAACAACGTTTTCAGTTTTTCAAGTAGTCAAGTACCCTACAATATCACCAACACACTACCACACTAACTCACTAACTCACCAACACATTACCACACTAATTTCCCTTTTCTTTTGGCAAATCGCCAAGTTTTTTGTACTTTTGCGCCTTAAATATAAAATTAATGTAAAAATATAACATATAACGCAATAAAAATGGGTAAAAAATTTGCCGAATATCAGAAGTTCAACCTTTCGGAAATCAACAAGGAAGTGTTGAAGAAATGGGATGAAAACGATGTTTTCGCCAAAAGTATGACCGAACGCGAGGGCTGTCCTTCGTTTGTCTTCTACGAAGGTCCTCCAAGTGCCAACGGTATGCCGGGCATCCACCACGTAATGGCACGCTCTATCAAGGATATTTTCTGCCGCTACAAAACCATGAAGGGCTTCCAAGTGAAGCGTAAAGCCGGATGGGATACACACGGATTGCCTGTAGAGCTGGGCGTAGAGAAGGCAATGGGCATCACCAAGGAGGATATCGGCAAGACCATCAGCGTGGCCGAATACAATGCCGCATGTCGCAAGGATGTGATGAAATTCACTAAGGAATGGACAGATTTGACCCACCAGATGGGCTACTGGGTGGATTTGGACAACCCCTATATCACCTACGACAACCGTTACATCGAAACTTTGTGGTGGCTCTTGAAGCAACTCTATAAGAAGAACTTGTTGTACAAGGGCTACACCATCCAACCATACTCGCCAGCTGCAGGTACAGGTCTTAGCTCGCACGAATTGAACCAACCCGGTTGCTACCGCGACGTGAAGGATACCACCGTAGTGGGACAATTCAAGATGAAGAACCCCAAGCCGGAAATGACCGCATGGGGTACACCTTACTTCATTGCCTGGACAACCACACCATGGACATTACCCAGCAACACCGCCCTCTGCGTAGGCCCCAAGATTGACTACGTGGCCGTGCAGACATACAACGGATACACCGGCGAAAAAATGACCGTGGTATTGGCCAAGGCATTGCTTTATACCCACTTTAACAAAAAGGCCGAAGAGCTTGCATTGGAGGATTATAAGCCAGGCGACAAGTTGATTCCGTTCAAGGTAGTGGGCGAATACAAGGGTGCCGATTTGGTGGGCATGGAGTATGAACAACTCATCCCTTGGGTGAAGCCGGTAGAGGTGAACGAACAAGGCGAATGGCAAGATGCATCGGACAAGGCCTTCCGCGTGATACCAGGCGATTATGTAACCACCGAGGACGGTACGGGTATCGTACACATTGCACCTACATTCGGTGCCGATGACGCCTTCGTGGCTCGCGCAGCAGGCATTCCATCGTTGTTCATGATTAACAAGCGTGGCGAAACACGTCCGATGGTTGACCTGACCGGTAAGTTCTACCTGATGAACGAGCTGGACGAGGCATTCGTTAAGAGCTGCATCAACGTAGAGGCTTACAAGGAGTACGAAGGCCGCTGGGTGAAGAATGCTTATGACCCGCAGTTCACCGTAGAAGGCAAGTACGACGAAAAGGCCGCACAAGCCGCCGAAAGCCTGGACATCTACATCTGCATGATGATGAAGGCCGAAAACAAGGCATTCAAGATTGAAAAGCATGTTCACAACTATCCTCACTGCTGGCGTACAGACAAGCCGGTGCTCTACTACCCATTGGATAGCTGGTTTATCCGCTCTACTGCTGCTAAGGAGCGCATGATTGAACTGAACAAGACCATCAACTGGAAGCCCGAATCGACCGGTACCGGACGCTTTGGTAAGTGGCTGGAAAACTTGAACGATTGGAACCTTTCGCGTAGCCGCTATTGGGGTACTCCATTGCCTATTTGGCGCACAGAAGATGGTTCGAGCGAAATCTGCATCGAATCGGTGGAAGAGCTGTACAACGAAATAGAAAAGGCCGTAGCTGCCGGTGTGATGGCGGAAAATCCATACAAGAAGGTGGGCTTCGTGCCAGGCGAATATACACAAGAAAATTACGATAAGATTGACTTGCACCGCCCATACGTGGATGACATTACCTTGGTATCGGCCGACGGACAACCCATGAAGCGCGAAAGCGACTTGATTGACGTGTGGTTCGACTCGGGTGCCATGCCTTACGCACAAATTCACTACCCATTCGAAAACAAGGAGTTGCTCGACGGACGCGAAGTATATCCGGCCGACTTCATCGCCGAAGGTGTGGACCAGACTCGTGGATGGTTCTTTACACTCCATGCCATTGCAACCATGGTGTTCGATAGCATTTCGTACAAGGCGGTTATTTCGAACGGTTTGGTGCTTGACAAGAACGGCAACAAGATGTCGAAGCGTTTGGGCAATGCCGTAGATCCTTTCGAAACCATCGAGAAATTCGGCTCAGACCCCTTGCGCTGGTACATGATTACCAACTCGTCGCCATGGGATAACCTGAAGTTCGACGTGGAAGGGGTGGAAGAGGTTCGCCGCAAATTCTTCGGCACCTTATATAATACATACTCCTTCTTCGCTCTTTATGCCAACGTGGACGGATTTGAATACAAGGAGGCCGACGTGCCGATGAACGAACGCCCGGAAATCGATAGATGGATTCTCTCGGTGCTGAACACGCTCATCAAGCAAGTGGATGCCTGCTACAACGACTATGAACCAACCAAAGCCGGACGTCTGATTCAAGACTTTGTGAATGACAACCTCTCTAACTGGTATGTCCGCTTGAACCGCAAACGTTTCTGGGGCGGTGGCATGACACAAGACAAGCTTTCGGCTTACCAAACCCTTTACACTTGCCTCGAAGTGGTTGCTAAGTTGATGGCGCCTATCGCTCCTTTCTATGCCGATATGTTGTACAACGACTTGACAAGCGTTACCGGACGCGACAACGTGGTGTCGGTACACTTGAGCAACTATCCCGCTTGCAACGAAGAGGTGATTGATGCATCGCTCGAAGCACGCATGAAGATGGCTCAAGACGTCACTTCCATGGTGTTGGCTTTGCGTCGCAAGGTGAACATCAAGGTGCGCCAACCGCTACAATGCATCATGGTGCCGGTGGTTGACGACGAACAACGCGCACACATCGAAGCCGTGAAGAACCTCATCATGAACGAGGTGAACGTCAAGGAAATTCGTTTCGTGGATGGTGCTGCCGGTGTGTTGGTAAAGAAGGTGAAGTGCGACTTCAAGAAACTTGGTCCTAAATTCGGTAAGCAGATGAAGGCGGTGGCAAATGCCGTGGCAAACCTTTCGCAAGAGGAGATTGCCGCATTGGAAAAGAACGGCTCGTTGGCGTTGAATCTTGATGGTGCAGAAGCCGTTATCGAAACAACCGACGTGGAAATCTTCAGCGAAGATATTCCGGGATGGCTGGTGGCCAACGAAGGCAAGCTGACCGTGGCATTGGAAGTGACCGTTACCGAAGAGCTTCGTCGCGAAGGTGTGGCACGCGAATTGGTAAACCGCATCCAAAACATCCGTAAATCGAGCGGATTTGAAATTACCGACAAGATTAACATCGTTCTGTCGAAAAATAATCAGACAGATGATGCCGTGAATGAATATAAAGAGTATATTTGCAACCAAGTGTTGGCCAACTCGCTGACATTGGCCGACGAAGTGGAAGGCACAGAGCTGGAATTTGATGACTTCAAACTCTATGCATCGGTGTGCAAATGCTAATAAATTATTTTATTTTTTAACTTTTAATTTAAAAACCATGGCAGAAAAAACCAGATACTCGGATGCCGAATTGGCTGAATTCAAAGCCATCATCCTGGAGAAACTTGCGGTTGCCCAACGCAACTATGACCAACTGAGAGCTACACTCGACGGCTCGGATAGCAACGATGTGGACGATACATCGCCTACATACAAGGTGCTGGAAGAGGGCGCCGCTACTTTGTCGAAAGAAGAAAATACACGCTTGGCACAACGCCAGTTGAAGTTTATCAACGGATTGCAAGCCGCCTTGGTGCGCATCGAAAACAAAACCTATGGCATTTGCCGTGAAACAGGCAAGCTGATTCCGGCCGAACGCTTACGCGCCGTGCCTCATGCTACTTTGAGCATCGAAGCCAAGAATAGCGGAAAGAAGTAATGGGCAAGTGGTTTACAAAGGGTAGGATAGCCCTACTGGTAATCTTTGGTGTGCTTATTGCCGACCAGCTGATAAAGGTGGCGGTAAAGACCAATATGTATTGGCATCAAAGTGAAAACGTTTTCAAGTGGTTGTACGATAAGCTGGGGATAGATGCAACGCCGCCTACGTGGTTTTACATCTACTTCACCGAGAACAACGGCATGGCCTTTGGCCTGGAGATTATCGACAAACTATTCTTGACTACCTTCCGCATTGTGGCCGTATGTGCCATCGGATGGTTTTTGTACAAGTTTGTCAAGAAGGGCATGAAGACGGGATTCATTGTATGCATTTCCATGATTCTTGCCGGTGCATTGGGCAACATCATCGATTGCGTTTTCTATGGCGTGCTGTTCAATGAAAGCACCTATTCGCAAATAGCTACTTTTATGCCCGAAGGTGGCGGATATGCGCCGTGGCTATACGGAAGGGTGGTGGATATGTTCTATTTCCCCATCATCGACACTCATTGGCCCGAATGGATGCCGTTTGTGGCCGGCGAACGTTTCATCTTCTTTAGCCCCATCTTCAACTTTGCTGACGCCTCCATCAGTTGTGGCATCATTGCTTTGTTGTTGTTTTATGGCCGTTACTTGAACAAATCGTATCAAGAGATTAAATAAAGGTGTATGATGAAAAGTGTGCGTAAATATGGCTTGGGAGTCTTGCTGATATTCCTGTTGGCTACTTGTAAAGTGGAACGACCCGACCACATCCTTTCCGATGAGTTGATGGAAGAGGTGTTGTTCGACTATCACATAGCCAAGGCCATGGGCGAAAACCTGGATTATCGCGACAGTTACAAGCGTACACTTTACCTCGATGCCGTATTCGACAAGCATCACATTACCGAAGCACAATTCGACTCCACCATGGCATGGTATGCACGCCATCCGGAGGTGATAAACGAGGTGTACGAGGTGGTGAGAGAGCGGTTGAAGGCCGAGCGCGACAACTACGATAACCTGGTGGCTATGCGCGACGGAAAGCCGAAGAAAAGCAAGGAAGGCGATAGCATTGATGTGTGGATTTGGAATCGCATACACTTGATTACGGGTATGCCGCTCGACAATAAGCTTACCTTTACCTTGCCGTCGGATGACAACTTCATGGATACCGATACGTTGCAATGGACAGTGGGCGTGCGCTTCTTGAACGAGCCGCCGGCCGATACGTTGCGCCGTCCGGTGATGGCTATGCAGGTGGCCTATTCGAAGGATACCGTCATCAGCTCGTTGTGCCGCATTGATAGTAGTATGTTGGCCAAGCTGACGTTGCATGCCGACACATTAGGAAGCATTAAGGAGGTAAGCGGCTTTATCTATTATCCATCCAATCAGGCGAAAAAGGCGTTGGTGATAGACTCAATCTCGTTGATGCGCTATCATGCTGGCGACTCTATTGTTAGCACGAAACCGGTGGCTACAACCACTGAAAACAAGGTTGAGAAGGCGGTTGCCTTGCCCAAGCAGGAGAAGCCGGCCATGCAACCTGCCGAATTGAAAATAGACAAACCGTTGAAGCGATGAGACGCATAGCTTCACACTATATCTACCTGCCCGGTCATGGATATTTGAAGCATTATGCCGTAGAATTGAGCGGGGAGAAAGTGAAAAGATTAGTGCCTTGTCTTGCCGAAGAGGCTTTTACCGAATGGCTTCCCGGTGTGCTGATGTTGTACAGCACACCCCATTGGCAAGCGGAAGAGCTACATCCCCATCTGCTTGATAAACTACCGGATAATTTCTCTGAAGAGCAATTAGCGGGTGCATCGTGGAAGTTGACGCACTTGTATCCTTTTGATTTTACATCGTTAAAGCCTGCCGACGAAACTCAGCACAGACAACTGCTGTAGCGATGGCTACATTCAGCGACTCGCTGGTGACGCATCCTTCGGGATAGTTGGGTATTAGGATGCGACGGTTGATGAGTACTGATACCGCTTTGCTGATACCGTTTCCTTCGTTTCCCATCAC
Source organism: Mediterranea massiliensis (assembly GCA_015060685.1). Lineage (GTDB taxonomy): Bacteria > Bacteroidota > Bacteroidia > Bacteroidales > Bacteroidaceae > Bacteroides > Bacteroides massiliensis_B. Next base: position 88,031 of record SUXZ01000001.1, read on the forward strand.
AATCAATCCATGTTTGGATAGTGGCTGCTTGTAGAGGTTGTCGCCATCTAAAAAGGTGCCGTAAACGGGCGTGTCGTCAAGGGATTGAATCAATTCGGGCAGGGGAGTGTAGCAGACGTGGACACGTGCTATGGCACCCATTGTAGCTTGTATCACCTTGGGACTGAATGCATCGGCCGTATTGGGTGAGCAATAGATGTGGCGGATGCCAAACCAATCGGCCAGGCGGATGATGGTGCCTAAGTTTCCTGGATCTTGTACGTCGTCTAGTGCCAGGCAAAGCTCGCGTTGGGGAATGGTCGTATCTGTCGTCTCATCGGGTTGCTCGAATAGCGCAAGTACTTGTTGGGGCGTTTTCAGCAAGCTGACACGCGACAATTCGTTGTCGGTAACCTCAATCACCTCTTTAGCTTCGGTTACGGGATGTTGTGCCAGCCATTCGGGGGTGGTTACAAGCATTCGGCAAGGGAAGTGTCCCAACAAATCGCCTACCAACTTAGGGCCTTCGGCTATGAATAGCCGTTCGGCTTTTCGGTTTTTTTTCAGCTCGAACGAGCGGATGTATTTTATGCAATTCTTACTTAGCGCCATCACTACAATATTTATCAATCTATCGAGGGCAAATGTAGCGGTTTATTTCAACATATTCATTATCTTTGTAGCAAAAATAACACCTCTGCATGAAGATAGCTTCGAAACACTATATATTGATTATCGTTCTGCTCGTACTTTTGTCGGCTTGCTCGACTACAAAGTATGTGCCCGATGGTTCCTATCTGCTGGATGAGGTGGAGATTATTACCGATAACAAGGAACTGAAACCTTCGGAATTGTCGCTTTACCTGCGCCAAAAATCTAATAATAAGTGGTTTAATCTGTTTAAAACGCAATTGCATATCTATAGCTTGTCGGGACGCGATTCGACGAAATGGATTAATAAAGCGTTGCGAAGAGTAGGCGATGCGCCGGTTATCTTCAGTGATTTTGAAACACGCCTCACGCAAGATGAGCTGAAGAAGAGTATCAACAACCGGGGATACATGAGCGCAAGCGTGGATTACTCGACAAAGGTAAAGAAGAAAAAGCTGAAGCTCACTTACCACGTCACAAGTGGAAAACCCTATCGGGTGCGCTCAATCAGCTACCGGATACCCGACAAAAAGGTGGAAGAGTATATCTTGGGCGATTCGGCCAATACGCTTATCCGTGAAGGGATTTTGTTTGATGTAAATGTGCTGGACAATGAACGGCAACGCATCACCCGCCACTTGACTGAAAACGGTTATTATAAGTTCAATAAGGAGTATATTACTTATGTGGCCGATACGGTAAAGAACAGCTATCTGGTGGATTTGGCCATGCATGTGGATATGTTCAAGGCTCATGCCGATGCCACGCCGGAGCCTCACAAGCAATACTACATGAACAACGTGAGTTTCATTACCGATTATGACGTGATGCAATCGTCCGATATCGGTAGCATTGAAATAAACGACTCGATTCATTATCGCAATCATCCCATCTATTTCAAGGATAAGCTGAACTTGCGTCCGAAGATACTTTCCACAAACTCGGCTATCGGGCGAGGAGGGTTGTATAATGTTCAGGATGTGGAGAATACCTATTCTAACTTCAGCCGTTTGCAATACATCCGATATACAAATATCCGTTTCTATGAAACGCAACTGGGCGATACTACCAAGTTGAATACCTATGTAATGTTGACAAAGAACAAACCTAAATCCATCTCTTTCCAACTGGACGGTACCAACTCGGCAGGTGACTTGGGAGCCGCCGCTGCCCTCTCTTTTCAGCATCGCAATCTGTTCAAAGGCTCGGAATTGTTCTCGTTACGCCTTCGTGGTGCTTTCGAAGCGGTGTCGGGCTTGCAGACAACCTATCGCGACGATGGATATACCGAAATCGGTGTGGAGGCTTCGCTTAACTTCCCCCGTTTTATTTTCCCTTTCCTTTCGTCGGATTATCGGAAGAAAATTCGTGCCACTACCGAGTTGAATATCCAATATAACTATCAGTTCCGTCCGGAATTTACGCGCATTGTCGCCTCGGCAGGTTGGGGATATCGTTGGGGATTGAAACAACAGTATTCTCAGCATCGCATCGATTTGGTGGACATCAACTACCTGTACATGCCTTGGATTTCGGCCGATTTCAAGGATAAATATTTGCAGGAGAACAAGGAGAATTACATCTTGAAGTATAACTACGAAGACCGCCTGATAGTGCGTACAGGCTATAGCTTTACCTTTAATAGTGCGGGTAGAGCATTGGTAAACAATACGTTGATTGGTAATTCGTATGCCGTGCGATTTAATGTGGAATCGGCGGGCAATCTGCTTTATGCCTTCTCAAGCTTGGCTAAGCTTCCCAAGAATGGCAATAATGAATACACTTTGCTCGACATCCCTTTTGCACAATATGTAAAGGCAGATATTGATTTTGCGGGCAACTATGTAATTGACTCACGCAACTCGATTGCCTTCCATGTGGCGGCCGGTATTGCGGTGCCTTATGGAAATGCCGACGTGATTCCTTTTGAAAAACGCTACTTCTCGGGTGGTGCGAATAGTGTTCGCGGATGGTCGGTACGCGAATTAGGGCCGGGTAAATATGTGGGCGACAATAACTTCCTGAATCATTCGGGTGATATCAAGTTTGATGCAAGTATCGAGTATCGCACCAAACTTTTCTGGAAGTTCGATGGCGCCTTGTTTATCGATGCCGGTAATATCTGGACACTTCGGGATTACGACGATCAGCCAGGCGGACAATTCAAGTTGGATAGTTTCTATAAACAGATAGCTGCTTCGTATGGCATGGGATTGCGTCTCGACTTGGATTTCTTTGTGATTCGTTTCGATGCCGGTATGAAGGCCATTAATCCGATTTACGAAAGCGGCCGCAACCGTTATCCCATCTATCATCCCAAACTTAGCCGGGATTTGGCTTTGCACTTTGCCGTTGGTTATCCTTTCTAACGATATAAGCCCCCAATGCAATAGAGCAATGGGGGCTTTCATTTTGTATGATTGTCTAATACTTCTGCTTAGAAACTGATGCCGAATACAAAGAATGTATCTTCGGTAGCCGGATTACATGCTAATTTAGCAAATAAAGGCAACGAGAAGTTGTTGGTAATTTCAATTTCTTTTTCTGCCGTCAAGCTGATTTCACGTACAGAAAAGCCGTTGGCACCATAATAGTCGTTTGCCCATGGGGTTGCGCCAACCTCAGCTGTCCAATCGATACCACCCAAAGTGAATGGGGCAGACAGGGTAACGTATGAAGAATAAGCGCGTTCGCCATCTTCGTTCACACCATCGGCACCGGCAATGTTGGTGTACCAATTAACGGCCAATACATCGAAGTCGTATCCGATTTGTGCTTCAAATACATGGTCTGTGTTGTGAGCGCCATAGTGGAAGAATCCTGTACCGTAATCTACCCAGTAGTCGGTCAACGAAATACTGAAACCACCTGTGCTGTAGCCCAATGTAAGGTCGATTTCCTTGTCGTCGGTACTTTCAACGCCTACATTACCCCATGCAGAAAGCGAGAAACCTTTATAGTCAAGGCTCAACGAGGGTTGGATACTGAATCCGCCAAGTTTTTGGCCGCGCCATACATAACTGCTCACTACATCGGCACCTACCGATGCCTCTACTTCGTCTTGTGCTTTGATTGTGGTGAAGGGAATCAACAGTGTCAGCAATGCCAACACACAAACTTTCATGTTGTTTTTTCTCATTTTTTGTTTTTACAAAATTAAAAATTAAACAATAAAAAAATAACACTACAATAGCTCTTTGCTATAAATCGGGCGCAAATATACGGCAAAAATTTACTTATACAATGATTTGTATGGCAATATTTTTATTTTCCGTTTGTTAATGGTGCTTTTTGATAGTATAGTGATAGGTTAAGGCCTCCTAACAAGTGATAAAGGCTCATCGCATAAATAAAAAATAATTTATGCATAAATTCCATTTGAATTTATACTAAAATTCAATTAGCATTTATGCATAACCGATATATAAAACAAAAGCCTTGCATGGCAAGGCTTTAGAAGTTGTTTTTCCGAGACTATTTAATCTCGATGATTTGTTTCTTGCACTCTTTATCGCAAGGTTTTGTTTTGGGAAGTTTGATTTTCAAAATTCCATTCTTTACTTTGGCCTCAATGTGTTCTTTATCCACGTTGTCAGGCAAAATCATGGTTTGCTCAAACTTGTTGTACGTGAACTCGCGGCGCAGGAAGCGGCCCTCTTTCTTCTTTTCCTTAGGCTCTTTCTGTGCATCGGGGTTTTCGCATTTGCCATCGTTGTTGCAACAGCACTCGCTCTTCTTTTCCATACGGATGATGAGGTTGTTGAACTCGTCTACGTGTACATCGAAGTCTTCTTTGCACATGCCTGGTGCGGCAATGGCAATTTTATAGGCTTCATCTGTTTCGAAAACGTTTATGGCTGGTGCCTGATGGTTGGCCGAATCGAGCCATTTGCTTTCGAAGAAATCATTGAAAAGGCTTGGCCACCAATTTTGGTTTCGTTTCATTGGCATCATAGTTATACTCTCCTTTCAGTTTAGTTAGACAATAGTTTATTTCTTTTCTGAACGTCTGTTCGAAGGGTATAACGGCCACGAATCGCCTTTGTTCGGGGCAGTAGGTTAAATTAACTTGAATCGCATGCGCCAACGTTGTGCTTCGCCGTCGTAGTCGTGGCTGATGATTTTGAATGTGCCTATCTCCGAGGTGTTTTCTACGTGCAAGCCGATGCAAAGACATTCGTCGTAGTTGCCAATCTTTACTACACGCACGGTTTCGGAAGCACCATCGGGCAAGCGTTCAAGGTCGAAACGTCCCATTGCTTCGGTTTGTGTGATGTACTCCATCGTAACGGGCAATCCGCTTGCTATCACTTCGTTTACGGCCTTTTCCAGCTTTTCCACTTGCTCGTCGGTAGGTGCTTGCGCCAGGCGATAATCAAGTTTCGACTTTTTCCGTTCGATGTGCGCCGATACTGAACGACCGCAATCGAATAGCCTTATCATGGTTTGGTTTACAATGTGCTCGCATGTATGCATGGGAGGGTACTCCGCTTTGTTGTGTTCGTTTAATTCCATAAGATTTCTATTTAAATAAAAAGTGCCAAGTAGCGATTACCTGGCACTTCTATGTTGGATAGTTGATTGTTTATTCAATGATACCAAGTGCTTTGAAGCATTTGGCAAGTTTTTCTACGGCAAAGTCAACTTGCTCTTTGGTGTGGGTAGCCATCAATGCTACGCGGACAAGCGTGTCTTGCGGAGCGCATGCCGGTGGAATAACCGGGTTGATGAAGATACCTTCGTCGAAAGCCATCTTGGTAACGATAAAGGTCTTTTCTACATCGCGTACATACAAAGGAATGATGGGCGACTCGGTCTCACCAATTTCGAAGCCTGCGTTACGGAACTTTTCGAGTGCATAGTTGGTGATTTGCCATAAAGCTTCAATGCGTTCGGGCTCATCTTTCAATATTTGCAAAGCGGTGCGTGCCGATGCGGTAGCGGCCGGTGTGCTACTTGCCTGGAAGATGTACGAGCGGGCATTGTGGCGAAGCCAGTTGATTACCTCCTTATCGCCGGCAACAAATCCACCGATCGAAGCCAACGACTTGCTGAAGGTACCCATGATGATATCTACATCGTCGGTCACGCCAAAGTGATCGCATACGCCGCGTCCGTTCTTGCCGAATACGCCTAGGCCGTGAGCCTCGTCAACGTAAATGCTGGCATTGTATTTCTTCTTCAAGCGTACAATCTCGGGGAGAGGGGCAAGGTCGCCTTCCATAGAGAAAACACCATCTACAATAATCAGTTTGACGGCATTGGGTTCGCATCGTTGGAGTTGCTTTTCCAAGTCCTCCATGTCGTTGTGCTTGTAGCGCAATTGAGTGGCAAATGACAAGCGACGGCCATCTACGATAGAGGCATGGTCGCGGTCGTCACAGATGAGATAGTCGCCACGGCCAACCAATTGTGGAATAACGCCTTCGTTTACGGTGAAACCGGTTGAGAAACAAAGAGCATCGTCCTTTCCTACAAACTCGGCCAACTCCTTTTCCAACTCTACATGGATGTCCAATGTACCGTTCAAAAGGCGAGAACCTGCGCAACCTGTTCCGTACTTGATTGTAGCTTGTACGGCGGCATCTACAATTCGCTTGTCGTAGGTAAGACCAAGATAGGCGTTCGAGCCAAACATCAACACTTTCTTGCCATCCATCAGCACCTCAGTATCCTGGTGGCTATCAATCGTACGAAAATAGGGATATACACCTTGCGACATAAACTGTTGCGGAAGGTCGTATTTCACAAATTTTTCTGCTAATAGATTCATATTTATTGTTTCTAAATTTCTTTTAATAGATTTCCCCTTAATGCAAAAGAGCGGGCAAAGATAATAAATAAAGTCGGTTTGACCATATTTTAATTTAAAAAACTAACAATAATAAAATATTAAGTAAAAGTATCAGATAAAAGTATTACTTTTGTAGCTTAAACGAGTTGTGTACCCATATAAATGAACAACGTTAAACGAAAAATAGCCTTTATTGTCAATCCTAAATCGGGTGTTTTTGGAAAGGAACAGATTGTTAGATGGATTGGCGAACGTATTGATAAACAACAATATGATGTTGAGGTTATCTATACGAAATGGGCTGGACATGCGGTAGGAATAGCCAAGGAAAAGGCCGCGGAAAACTATTTTGCCGTGGTAGCTATCGGTGGAGATGGCACGATTAATGAAGTGGCACGCTCGTTGGTGCATACCGATACGGCTTTAGGCATCATACCATGTGGCTCGGGCAACGGATTGGCACGCCATCTGAAAATTGCTTTGGATGTAAAGAAAGCCATCGATTCGATAAACGAAGCGCGATTGGAAACCATCGATTATGGTATGATTAACGACAATCCTTTCTTCTGTACTTGCGGTGTGGGATTTGATGCGTTCATCAGCATGAAATTTGCTGAAGCCGGTAAGCGTGGCCCGTTGACGTATATCGAAAAAACAATCAGAGAAAGCATCAATTACGCCCCCGAGACATACGAAGTGGAAATTGATGGCCAGCGAAAGTCATACAAGGCGTTTGTTATCGCTTGTGGAAATGCTTCGCAATATGGAAACAATGCCTACATCACACCGCGTGCCAGCTTGAACGACGGATTGCTGGATGTGACCATTATCGAACCGTTCAACATGCTCGAAGCACCCTCTTTATCATTCCAATTGTTCAATAAGACAATCGATAAAGATAGCCATGTAAAGACGTTGAGGTGCTCGTCGTTACATATCAGACGTTCGAAATCCGGTGTGGCTCATTTTGATGGTGATCCCATCATGCTGGGCGAAAACATTGAAGTAAGAATCGTAAAACAGGGATTGAAGGTGATTGTACCATCGTCAAAAAACTCATCCGGGTTGCTGACAAGGGCACAAGACTATCTGGATGAAATAGATGCTTTCATCGATCAGGTATCAAGACAGAACAAAGTGATACTGATTAAAGGGAAAAAACAGGTAAAAAAGATATTATCACAATAAATTTATAGAAAGATTATGTATAGAAGTCACACTTGTGGAGAGTTGAGAATCTCCGACGTAAACAAGCAAGTAACATTGGCCGGATGGGTGCAACGCAGCCGTAAAATGGGCGGTATGACATTCATCGACTTGCGCGACCGCTATGGCATTACCCAGTTGGTGTTCAACGAAGAGGTCAATGCTGAATTGTGCGAAAAGGCAAATCACTTGGGACGCGAATTTGTCATTCAGATTACCGGTATCGTAAACGAACGATATAGCAAGAATGCCAATATGCCCACCGGAGACATTGAAATCATTGTAAACGAACTCAATGTGCTTAACTCGGCATTGACCCCTCCTTTTACCATCGAAGAGAATACCGATGGCGGAGATGATATCCGTATGAAGTACCGTTACTTGGATTTGCGTCGTGCCAACGTAAGAAGCAATCTTGAATTGCGCCACAAGATGACTATCGAAGTACGCAAATATCTCGATGAACAAGGATTTATCGAAGTTGAAACACCTATCTTGGTTGGTTCAACACCTGAAGGTGCACGCGACTTTGTTGTGCCTTCGCGCATGAATCCCGGACAATTCTATGCTTTGCCACAAAGCCCCCAAACATTGAAGCAATTGCTGATGGTGAGCGGATTTGACCGCTATTTCCAAATTGCAAAGTGCTTCCGAGACGAGGACTTACGTGCCGACCGCCAACCCGAGTTTACACAAATCGATTGCGAAATGTCGTTCGTAGAGCAAGAAGATGTAATTTCGCTTTTCGAAGGCATGGCAAAATACCTCTTCAAGCAACTTCGTGGAGTGGAAATTAACGAGCCGTTCATTCGTATGCCTTGGGCAGATGCCATGAAGTATTATGGTAGCGACAAGCCCGACTTGCGTTTCGATATGAAGTTCGTTGAATTGATGGACATCTTGAAAGGCCACGGCTTTGCCGTATTCGATAATGCTGAATACATCGGAGGTATCTGTGCAAAGGGAGCAGCAAGCTATACACGCAAGCAACTCGATGCGTTGACCGACTATGTGAAGCGTCCGCAAATCGGTGCAAAGGGTATGGTATATGCCCGCGTTGAGGCCGATGGAAATGTCAAGTCGAGTGTGGATAAATTCTATACACAAGAGGTATTGCAACAAATGAAGCAAGCCTTTGGTGCCGAAGCCGGCGACTTGATTTTGATACTTAGTGGCGACGATGCAATGAAAACCCGCAAGCAACTTTGCGAACTTCGTTTGGAAGTTGCCGAGCAATTGGGATTGCGCGACAAGAACAAGTTTGCTTTGGCATGGATTGTTGACTTCCCAATGTTTGAATGGAGCGAGGAAGAGGGCCGCCTGATGGCTATGCACCATCCATTTACACACCCCAAGGAAGAGGACATTCCTTTGTTGGATAGTAATCCGGCAGCTGTTCGTGCCGATGCTTACGACATGGTGTGCAACGGTGTTGAATTGGGTGGTGGTTCTATCCGTATCCACGATGCAGCATTGCAAGCCAAGATGTTCGAAATCTTAGGTTTCACCCCCGAAAAGGCTCAAGAACAATTCGGATTCCTGATGAATGCATTCAAGTATGGTGCACCTCCTCATGGCGGTTTGGCTTATGGTCTTGACCGTTGGGTGAGCATCTTTGCCGGTTTGGATAGTATTCGCGATTGCATTGCCTTCCCGAAAAACAATAGTGGACGCGATGTGATGCTCGATGCACCTGGTTTCCTTGACCAAAAGCAATTGGATGAACTTCAGTTGAAACTTGATTTGAAAGAATAATACTTTTAACTAAAACCTAAACTACAATGAAATTTTTGAATTGTTTAGGCACATTGATTGCCTCAATGGCTTTCTGTGCATGTACCTCAAATGGAGGTGATTCGGTGGCATGGAATACGCCAGGAGCGGGTAACCCCTTGCTTCCCGGCTACTTTGCCGACCCTACCATCAAGAAGTTTGGCGACACCTATTACATCTATGCCACTACCGATGGCACGGGCAATGGCTATGGCCCAGCACAAGTGTGGATGTCGAAAGACTTTGTGAATTGGAAGAATGTAACGATGAATTGGCCTACCACCGAAGTGGTATGGGCTCCCGATGTTGTACAACAACCCGATGGCACTTATCGTTACTACTATTGTACGCCTTGTGTCATCTATGTAGGCGAAAGCGATTCACCTGTTGGCCCTTGGAAAAACCGCTTGGGTGCTCCTGATGCCGTATTGGTGGAAGACCGTTTTGTGCACAATGCCATCACGCTCGACCCTCAGTTGTTTGTAGATGACGACGGATCGGAATATCTCTACTTTGGTACATGGGGCATCTATGAAGGTTTTGGATGCGGTGTAGCTAAATTGGCAGAAGATGGTAAGTCGTTTACGGACAAGAAATTGATTCTGAATACAGAAATCAAGGATTTCTTCGAAGCACCATTTGTTTTCAAGAAGGATGGTATCTACTATTTCACCTATTCATCGGGTTCATGTCACGACCACACCTATCGTGTACAATATGCTACCAGTACAGAAGGCCCAATGGGACCATACGAGTATAAGGGATGCATTTTGGAATATACGGAAGACATGACTATACAAGGTACTGGTCACCACTCAATGCTTGTTGATGGCGATAATTACTACATTGTTTATCATCGTCATGGTTTGCCTAAATCGCTTCATGGATTCAACCGACAAGTATGTATCGATGAGGTGAAGTTTGACGAAAACGGCAATATCAAGAAGATTAATCCTACACACTCTGGAGTGCTTCCTGCTTCGTTGGTGCAAAACGCACAGGTGGCCAAGTTCGAAAACCTTGCTTTCGGAGCAAAGGTTACCGCTTCTTCGTTCTACAATGAATGGTTCAAGCCTGAATATGCAACCGATGACAACAATGCAACACTTTGGCGCGCAAAGAGTTGCCACGAACCGGCAAGCATTACAATCGATTTGGGCCAGACAAAGAAGTTTAATCAGATTTGGACACAATTCGAATACACCACCTTCTTCTATCAATACAAGATAGAAACATCTGATGATAACCAAAATTGGAGCATGTATGCCGACAAGACAGATAACGTATATCAAGGCTCTCCAATGATTGATGAAAAAGATGTTGAGGCCAGATACATCCGAATCACTATTACCGATACACAAAAGAACGGTCATTTCCCGGCTATTTGGAATGTGAAGGTTTATCAGGCGACAGAGGGTGCCGATCCGAAAGATTTGTTGCCCGATGGCGAAGTGGATGAAGAGGCTTTGCTGGCTGGCTATCCTTGGATACACCAAAAGGATGTAGAAGAGGAAGAGCATGCTAAGACAGCTTTGAAAAACAATCTGATTGTAGATATCAATGCCGATGATTATGGTCAGGGTAAAACGGTGAAGATAAATCAGATAGACAATCGCGTTGGCGGAGCTTTCTTGGGTGATGAGCCTATTGTAGTGGAAGTGAAAGATGGTAAATTTGGTTTCTTCTTCAATGGACAAAAAACAATGAAGAGCAATTTCGGATTGCCATCAACCATGATTAGCAATGCGCCTTATACCATTACGGCATGGACACTCAATCCATCGGTTTCGGCCATCGAAACAGTTGCCGAGTTCTCTACTACACGTAACGATTTCTCTGCGTTGGAATTCCGTCAAGGAAGCGACGAAAGCGAAGGCTTGATTTCGCATATCGGATGGTTCGAGAATGCCGGTGCTCCAAACGAGATAAAGAATGGAGAAGGCAAATGGCAACATTGGGTTATCACTTTCGATGGATATACCGAACGTGTTTATCTGAATGGTAATCAAATACTTGAACGAAACATGTTCTTGCTGATTCGTCCTTCAACACATATCACTTTAGGAGCATCGATGGATGGAAGCAACAAGTTTAGCGGCTATGTTCATTCGCTTCAATTCTATGATAAGGGCTTTACCGAAGAGGAAGTAAAGGCAGCTTATGCTGAAAAGAGTGATACAGACGACAAGGCATCGTTCAGTGGAGAATTGACGCTTAAGACACGCGTTGTTTCGCCCAATTTGATAGATATCGCCGTTGTAGAGCCATCAGGCGAAAAGGTAGAATCGGGCTTGTTGTCATTTAAGTATGCTGTTTCTTCCAATCAGGCTACCGATGAGGTAACCTATAGCGAAAGCACCAATAACTCATCATCGTTATTGGCTACAGACGGAAAAGGAAACCAAATCTGTTTCGTAAATGTGGTGGATGATAGCGGCGAATATAATAAGGTGTTGAAGGCGGAAGTTTCGATGCCTCAAGAGATGTTCAGCACTTTTAATGAAGATGCTTCGGACGAGACAATGGCATGGGATGGCATGAACTTGCCGAAGAATGCCGGGTATAAAATTGAAAATGGTGTGTTAAAATTAACATCGGCCGGTACAAACTTCAATACAGAGAAAAGCGAGAATGGTGTGCTTCTTTATAAAGAGGTAAAGGGCGACTTTGTGATGCAGGCAAAAGTTGTTGGTATGGCCGGTGAAGCAGAGAAGACATCGCCTGCATACAACGAAGGTGGCATACTTGTTTTGGACGATTCGGATGCTCACGGACAACATATTCTTCAAATAGGTGCCTTCCCAAGTTATAATTGCGGTAATATGTTGACGTTGGTGAGCCCAGAGTTTGGACGTCCGCAATTCTCTATGGCCAACGGATGGGAATATGCACCCTATATGCAGATTGAGCGTATTGGAAATGTGTTCCATGTGCGTGTAAGTCACGATGGCGTTAATTGGGCGAATGCATCTGGTTCTCCCGTTGAATTTAAGGAGATGGCCGGTAAGACCTTGAAGGTAGGTTGCTATCACACAACCTATTCTGACAATGAAGGTTGGGTGATGCTTGATGATTTCTATCTCTGGCAAAAGAAATGATTCAATCAGATATAAAAAACAGCGTGTAGAATTTACACGCTGTTTTTTTATGCTCTTATATCGGCTTTATTCAACGATAAGCCGGTTCGACTTGGGCGACTTTACTCTGTATTGCAACAGAAGTTCTCGTTTCTCATTGGGTTGCAGGTTGATAACCCATGTAACAATACCTTTATCGTTCAGCTTTCCACCGCTTAGTTCTTCGGCGGTTACCTCGATGCTATTGTCTCTTGAGACGGGCAATTGGTCTTGAACCTGGATGGTTACGCTTTGGTTTTGTGTATTTTCTATCGTAATGAGCCAAGTCATCGTCTGTACTTGATTGGATGCAATGAGTTTGCGCGAAGTAGATTCGTTGATTTTGGTTCGTTGGATGCGGATAGCATTGTTTTTACCCATGGAAAGCGATAGCGTATCGCCCGTTTGATAGGGATTTAGCACGGTTTTTCCTACAAATGAGTTTTCGAAATAGACGTTAGCTTCGCCCTCAAGCAGGTTGTGCTTTTTCCATCCGATGGCTTCTGCAACGACAAAGGCATCCTTGCTTATCTTAGGTACACATCTGTATTGGTAGCTGGCGGGAAGTTCGTAACGACCAATTTCGCTTACAACGGCTTTTCCGTCGGAAGGAACAGACAATTTCTTGACGATTTCGAATTCGTAACCATACATGTTTTGCGTTTGCTCTGCCTCCATTACGTCGCTTTCGGGCAAGGCAATCTCTTCTTCTATCGCCATGTCGGAGGTGGCTTTTACAGCCGCCGAGCGCATCATGGCTTTAGGTGCTGCTCCGTAGGCAATCACAACGTTTTCGTTGGACGCTCTGTCTTCCTTCATGCTGATGTTCAGTGTGTTGCTATACGCTTCGTGTGTTTGGGTGGTGTAACCTACCGCCGCAAATTGCAACGAGCGCTTGCCTTCGGGCAGGGTGATGGAATAGCGGCCGTTGGCATCGGTAATGGCACCGATGGTAGTGCCCGGTACAAGAACGGAAACACCGATAAGCGGCTCGCGCTTGTTGTCGGTCACGGTACCTTGAACGGTATTGCCAATCATGTAGTTATCGTAGCGTGGAGGAGCCAATCCGTAATCCAACCAATAGGTTCTCAATTCTGGCAATACGTTGCCGACGGATGGGCTGGAGGAGGAGAGTGATAGTTTTACATCCTTCCAATCCTCTTGCGTATTTTGGAAGATATTGGCTTTGTAGGATAGTGTAAGCGGTTTGCCTAACCCTTCTGAACGGATGTCGTAGGAGGGGAACCAACCGGCGTTTTTCACGAAGTAGGTAATGGTGAAGTAGGCTTGGCAAGCTGCATTGGCCGATACCTTTACCTCGATTTCGCTATTTGCTTTGGTTGATTTTTGTCCTAATTGTGTCAATTCGGCTTGAATGGCGGTTATCTCGTTGCCGATTGTACGCAACTGCTCGTCGATGGAGATAAGTTTTTTTCTCAAAGCCATCGATTCGGTGGCATAGTAACTGTTCAGCTCTTTGATGGTGGCCAAGGTTGTTGCAGAGGTGCGGTTCCCTACCGAACAATTGGTCTTCAGCAAGTCGATTTGCGCTTGTACAACCTCTTTTGATGCTTGTAGTTCGTACGACTTTTTCGAGAGCGTTTCCATCTTCATTGTCAGAGCATTACGCTCAATGCTATCGGTGTAGTTGAACTGATGGTTCACGCCCAATACGGTAAACTTTCCTTGCGCCTTTACTTGCATGCTTTTTGCATCCATATAAGGCGACATGCCGGTGAAGAGTAGGGTGGTTTCGCCGGCGGCAAGGTTGATGGATTTGGTGCGCGTCACTTGTGCTCCGTCTATGTAGAAGGTCACTTGTTCGGCATTGGTCTTGATTTTCTCTTGTGCCGGCAAGATGCAGGTAAGTAGCAGCATACAAGCGGCAAATAGCATTGTTTTTTTCATATAAAAGTGTGTTTATTGTGGTTTTTGTTCCTTCGGCTTGCGGTCGAAGAATGGATTTTTCGACGATGCGCTTACCGGGATGGCAAATACCTGTTTGCAATCGGGTAGCCAGTTGAGTTGTTGGGAGGCAAGTCCGGCCGAGAACATCACGCGGGTATCTACTCGCAAATCGGCCGCCATGGCGCATGCCGAGCCGATGGCAATACCTACATCCACCGAATTGATGGCGCAAGGAACGCCTGCTACACGGCCTTCGCAGGTAGCAAAGCCACAATGACCGCAATTCAGGCCTTGAGCGCACTCGCGCGTACCTATTATAATAACGCACTCGGCTTGCAGAATGTTTTCGGCATCGCGCAAGAAGAACTTCATACCTTTCTCTTCGGCAATGGCTTGCATCTTTTCCGACAACACCTTGAGGTCTTCGTCGGTAATCAGTGCTGTTTCTATTACGTCAATTCCCTTGCCTTTGGGGGCAGTACGCGCTGCTGTCATCATTTGGCGGGCCACGTTCAAGATGTGGTCGTGGCGCAAATCTCTTTCGTTCAATATCATAATTTTTGTTTGTTTTAAGTAAATCAAAGACAAACATACGTAAAATGGTCGAAGTAACCAAATTATTAGGAAAAATTAGGTTTGAATAAACCTCTTTAAGAATAGCTTGTCTGTGTAAGATAATTTCAAAGCTTGAAATATCCGCCCTATGGTCAAGATATTTTTTCCCAGTTAGGAAAATATATTTTCCCTTAAGGGTATATAAATTTACCCTACTGGGAAAATTTCCGGGCTGTTTTTCGGTTTTTCTTGAATGTAAGGATGATTTATCAGGTTTTTCATCTTTTTTCCTTTCCGAAGGAAAAGAAATCGTTGAAGAAAGCACAGAATATGCAGAAAATCATTATCTTTGCACGCAAATTATCAATAGATAATGAAAATAAAGGAAATTGTAAGCGCCCTTGAACGGTTCGCGCCTCTGCCTTTGCAAGACGGATTCGATAATGCCGGCCTGCAAATAGGATTGACAGATGCGGAAGCTACAGGGGCTTTGTTGTGTCTGGACGTTACCGAAGCCGTGATCGACGAAGCCATCATGTTGGGCTACAACCTTGTCATTTCCCATCATCCACTCATTTTTCGTGGATATAAATCCATTACCGGCAAGGACTATGTGGAACAATGCATCATGAAGGCCATTAAAAACGACATAGTCATCTACTCGGCGCATACCAATCTGGATAACGCCCCCGAAGGAGTGAACTTCAAGATAGCCGAAAAAATAGGGCTGAAGAATGTGGAAGTGCTCGATGTAAAGGAGCAGAACAGTTGCTCGGAGATTGCCGGTGCCGGCGTGATAGGCGAGTTGGAACAGCCCGAAGGCGAAACCGACTTCTTGAAACGCATCAAGAAAACCTTCGAAGTGGGTTGTTTGAGACATAACAAGCTGACAGGTAGAGAAATACAACGTGTTGCCATTTGTGGCGGCGCAGGAGCATTCCTCATGCCGATAGCCATTCGCAAACAAGCCGATGTGTTCATTACCGGTGAAATAAAATATCACGATTACTTCGGACACGACGGCGAAATATTGTTGGCGGAAATAGGACATTATGAAAGCGAACAATACACCAAAGAGATATTTCAAACAATAATCAGGGAACTATTCCCCGGGTTGCATGTGCAAGCCACCCGCGTGAATACAAATCCCATAAAATATATGTAAAAAGTTATGGCTAAAGAATCCAAAAAAGAGCAAGAACTAACCGTAGAGCAAAAGCTGAAAACACTCTACCAATTGCAATCAATGTTGTCTAAGATTGACGAAATCAAGACATTACGTGGCGAACTTCCTTTGGAAGTAGGCGATTTGGAAGACGAAGTAGAAGGTCTTAGCACACGCATCGAACGCATCAAGGCCGAAATTGCAGAACTTAAGTCGGCTACAGCTACCAAGCGCGTAGAGATTGAAACGGCAAAAGCAACCATTGCTAAATACAAAGAACAACAAGAAAACGTACGCAATAATCGCGAATACGACTTCTTGACCAAGGAAATCGAGTTCCAAACACTCGAAATAGAACTTTGCGAAAAGCGAATCAGAGAGTTCACCTATCAAGAGCAAGACAAGACTAAAGACTTGGAAAATAGCGAAGAAGCACTTGACGAACGCAAGAAGGACTTGGAATTGAAGAAGGCAGAACTCGAAGAAATCGTTTCTGAAACCAAGCAAGAGGAAGAAAAACTGAGAGAAAAGGTGAAAGACCTGGAACTTAAAATCGAACCTCGTTTGCTTCAATCGTTCAAGCGCATCCGCAAGAATTCACGCAACGGATTGGGTATCGTGTATGTACAACGCGATGCATGCGGTGGTTGCTTCAACAAAATCCCGCCCCAGAGACAATTGGACATCCGCTTGCGCAAGAAGGTTATCGTGTGCGAATATTGCGGTCGCATTATGATTGACCCTGAATTGGCTGGTGTAACAGAGGTTAAGGCCGAAGTTAAGGAACGTCCGTCAAGAAGAAGAAAAGCAGCAAAAGAAGCAGAATAATTGCTTTGCTTTCCCCATAAAAAATGCCCCGACAACTTGTCGGGGCATTTTGTTTTATAGTTCATTGTAGGATGGAATGTCTTTTAAGAATACATAGCTATTTGTTTGATAATCAAGTTTGCAACAATAGTGTTGCAAGCCATTGCTGACAATCAGATAGTCGGCACGAAGCACCATATTATAGCGCGTTATCTGGTCGAATACGTTTTGAGTAATCTCTACATCCGGAGCTTTGTATTCAATAATCATCCTGGCCGTGAGGTCTCTTCTGTAAAGTACGGTATCACAACGTTTTTTGGTACTATTCAGCGACACTTGAACCTCGTTTGCCATCAAGGATTGCGGATAACCTTTGTGGTGGATAAGATAGTGAATGAAATGCTGTCGAACCCACTCTTCGGGGGTTAATGCAACGTTTTTGCGTCGCAATACATCCCAAATAACATATTTTCCCTTGTTTAGGGAAATTTTAGTTTCAAATTCTGGTAGGTTTAACGATAACATTTACTATTTTTGTAAGTTGAATATTAAGATTCTTTGATTTGGGACACAAATTTATTAAAATCCTATGAAAACGAAAAAAGAAATTGTAGAGAATTGGTTGCCACGTTATACAAAACGTCAGTTGGACGAGTTTGAACCCTATATATTACTGACTAATTTCGACAAGTACGTGGAGATATTTGCCAAAAAGTTCAATGTACCCATTCTCGGTCACGATGCCAACATGATATCAGCAACGGCAAATGGCATGACCATCATCAATTTCGGCATGGGAAGTCCCAATGCAGCCATCATAATGGATTTGCTAAGTGCCATCAAACCAAAGGCTTGTCTATTCTTGGGTAAGTGTGGCGGCATCAATAAGAAAACTCAATTAGGCGATTTTATTTTGCCGTTGGCGGCACTTAGAGGCGAGGGAACATCCAACGATTATCTCCCCCCAATTGTACCTGCACTGCCCGCATTCATGTTGCAACGCGCCGTCTCATCAACCATCCGCGACAACGGAATGGATTATTGGACAGGCACTGTATATACCACAAACAGAAGGATTTGGGAACACGACGATGAGTTTAAAAAGCAATTGATTGCTACCAAAGCCATGGCGGTAGATATGGAAACGGCCACTCTCTTTGTGTGCGGCTTTGCTAATAAGATACCGACAGGAGCATTGCTGCTGGTATCCGATCAGCCAATGGTTCCCGAAGGAGTGAAGACAGAAGAGAGCGACAAGATGGTAACTAAGAACTTCGTACAGAAGCATGTAGAGATTGGAATCGAAGCCATCCGCATGATTATCGATGAAAAGAAAACCGTGAAACATTTGAAGTACGATTGGTAAACATGGCAAAACAAGAATACACATACGAGGGCATTATCAGAGAGCTTCATGCCAAGCAATACCGTCCGGTATATTATTTGATGGGTGATGAGCCTTTCTATATAGATAAAATCGCTGATTATATCGCCGATAATGTATTGACTGATACGGAAAAAGAGTTTAATCAGACTATACTGTACGGGGGTGATATTGATAATGTCTCCACCATCATCAATGCGGCCAAGCGATATCCTATGATGTCAGAGTATCAGGTAATTATCGTCAAAGAGGCGCAATCCATTCCAGGCATGGACGAACTTGTGTATTACCTTCAAAAGCCGTTGAAATCCACTATATTGGTAATCTGCCATAAGCATGGAACATTGGGGAAGAAATTGGCTGCCGAAATAGAAAAAGCAGGCGTTTTGTTCGAGTCTAAAAAGCTAAAGGATGCCCAACTGCCTACTTTCATTACCTCTTATATCAAGCAAAAGGGGTATGATATAGATTCGAAAGCCACCGCTATGCTGGCCGAATTTGTCGGTGCCGATTTAAGTCGTTTGGTGGGCGAGATGGAGAAATTGATTATTACGACATCAAAAAACTCAACAAAAATAACCCCTGAACAGATTGAAAAGAACATCGGAATCAGCAAAGATTACAACAATTTCGAACTTCGAAGTGCATTAATTGAAAAAGATGTCTTGAAAGCGAATAAGATAGTAAAATACTTTGAAGAAAATCCGAAAACGAATCCAATCCAAGTGACTTTATCTTTACTTTTTAGTTTTTTTGCCAATCTGATGATGGCTTATTATGCACCGGAAAAGTCAGAGCAGGGCATAGCTTCGTTTGTTGGATTGAAAGCTCCTTGGCAAGCCAAAGAGTATATGATTGCCATGCGTAGATATAGTGGGGTAAAGACAATGCAGATCATCAACGAAATCAGAACCACCGATGCTAAGTCGAAAGGAGTAGAAAACTCTTCATTGTCTGATGCAGATTTGCTTCGCGAATTAGTTTTTAAGATTTTGCATTGATTTCCATCGTTTTCCCTCGTTTTTCTGCTTGAGTTTTCTCCTTGCACCATTTCCAAAACACGATTTTTCGCTGCAAAACGTTGTAGTAGTGTAAGTTAGGCCAATTTTAACCGCCTGAGAATCGTTTTTTATTCAATTTCTTATATTCTGTCCGCAAATAGCCCAAAATTTTAAATTTGTGGGCCATTGCTTCTCTTTATCCGCTTCAATATAGTTGTAATATCAATCATTTGTTTTTAGTTATGTAAATCTATCCAAGTTTTCACTAATACAAATGAATACCGAAAATTTATTCAAGTGAATAGATTTACTTAAATAGAATGTTTAATTTGTGTGAACTTTGCAAATGAATAGTGTTTTGTTTTGTGAAATCACGTAGTTAACTAATGATGTAACTGCATTATTTAGCTATTAGCAAGTAATCTACGTAACTTTATTTAAAAGTTAATTCAATAAAAAACCGAAAGTTGATACTTTATTTGTGTAAATCACTTGTTTTATGCTCTATGTAATAATGCAAATGCTTAAACATGAATAGAATACGGCAATTTATTAAATCTGTATCAATGTCATATTTTCTTATATTTAATGTTGTTAATATGTAGATTTTTATATTTGTAAAACCGACATAATGCTTTTGTAAAATCAATATTTTGTGAAATAATTTGCGTATATAAATCTTATGTTTTATCTTTGTAAAGTGTTTAAGTGAATATTGATTTTGTGAATTTATCATATAAATAAAGGGTATGGAAGAAAAAGATGGATTAAGAGAGCGCATTAAACTCATTATGGAGCGTGAACAACTCAATAATGGTGCGTTTGCCGAGAGCATTGGTGTAGCCCAGGCTACCATTTCTCAGATTATGAAAGGCAGAAACATGCCAAGTACCGATGTTTTGTTGCGTTTGCATCAACGTTATCCCGATGTAAGCCTCGACTGGTTGCTAACAGGCAAACGACCGGTGTCTGGCGAGGAAGAACAGGAAAATGGTGATAATTTCCTTGATTATGGCTATTCTTTGTTCGCTAAGGATGGCGTAAATCTGTCCAATGAGCCGAAAATTTCAGAAAATCGCAAGGAAATCGCGTTTAAAACGGCTCAAAATGCGCCTAAAGAATCTGTAAAACAAGAAGTTATATACAAAGAAAGGCCTGCAAGAAAAATCACCGAAATACGCATTTTTTTCGATGATAATACCTACGAGACCTTTTCTCCGTCGAAATAGTAGCGCATAATCCCTTTTCGATGGCTATGCACGATTGTTTTGAGGATAAATAATAATGTAGTATCTTTGTTGCTCGAAAGATACAAAATTACCTTATTATTCAATATGAAGAAATACATTTTAGATCTTACGGTGGCGGAAAAACTGGTTCCCCACGTAAATTATGTACTATTGAAACTGACCTCCTCATCTCCTCTACCGGAGATGGTTCCTGGGCAGTTTGCAGAGATAAGAGTAGATAAATCACCAACCACCTTCCTGCGTCGTCCGATATCCATCAATTACGTGGATAGAGAGCACAATCAAGTATGGTTCCTGATACAACTTGTGGGCGACGGAACAAAGTGCTTAGGAACGGCTGAAATTGGCGATATTATCAATGTAGTGCTGCCCTTAGGCAACGGCTTTTCAATGCCTTCAGCGCCCTCTGACAAGCTTTTATTGGTAGGTGGTGGCGTTGGTACCGCCCCCATGCTTTATTTAGGCGAGCAATTGGCTAAAATGGGTTGCAAACCAACCTTCCTGTTGGGTGCCAGAAGCGGAAAAGACCTGCTTCAGTTGGACGAATTTGCCAAATATGGCGATGTCTATACCACCACAGAGGATGGTAGCTATGGCGAAAAGGGTTTTGTAACCCAACATTCCATCTTGAATCAGGTTAAATTCGAGCAAATCTATACTTGTGGTCCGAAGCCCATGATGATGGCGGTGGCAAAATATGCCAAGGACAATGATATCAATTGTGAAGTTTCGTTGGAAAACAAGATGGCTTGCGGTGTTGGCGCATGTCTTTGTTGCGTTGAAAACACGCAGGAAGGCCATTTGTGTGTATGTAAAGAGGGTCCGGTTTTTAATATAAATAAGTTGTTATGGCAGATTTAAATGTAAACATTGGTGAATTACAATTGAAAAACCCCGTAATGACCGCTTCTGGTACGTTTGGGTATGGTGAAGAATTCGCCGATTTCATCGATATTGCGCGAATAGGGGGTATCATTGTTAAGGGTACGACTCTTCACAAGCGTGAAGGAAATCCATATCCGCGAATGGCAGAGACTCCATCGGGCATGTTAAATGCTGTGGGACTGCAAAATAAGGGTGTTCATTACTTCGTAGATAACATCTATCCGCGTATAAAAGATGTGAAAACCAACATGATTGTGAATGTTTCGGGTTCTGCCATCGAAGATTACGTTGAAACGGCCTCGATTATCAACGAACTTGTAAATATTCCTGCTATAGAGTTAAACATCTCTTGCCCCAATGTAAAGCAAGGAGGAATGGCCTTTGGCGTAACCGCTAAGGGTGCCGAAGAGGTGGTGAAGGCCGTGCGTAAAGTATATGATAAAACCCTTATCGTAAAGCTCTCTCCAAACGTTACAGACATCACGGAAATAGCCAAAGCGGCTGAAAATGGCGGTGCAGATAGCGTTTCATTGATAAATACCCTGCTTGGAATGGCTATAGACGCCGAAAAACGCCGTCCTTTGCTCTCTACAGTCACCGGTGGCATGTCTGGAGCAGCCGTGAAACCCATTGCATTACGCATGGTTTGGCAGGTATCTAAGGCGGTAAATATTCCCGTCATCGGTTTGGGAGGCATCATGAACTGGCGCGATGCGGTAGAATTCATGCTTGCAGGTGCTACAGCCATACAAATTGGTACCGCCAATTTCATCGATCCGACCATTACCCTTAAGGTTGCCGATGGTATAAACGATTACTTGGATAGACACGGATTTACTTCTGTGAAGGAAATAATCGGTGCGCTTGAGGTATAGTTGCTAACAAACCTTGCCCATTCGCAATATTAAGTTATAAAAAAGGACATTCTCGCAAGAATGTCCTTTTTCTATTTCTTTACAATACTATTTTATTCGTTTAGCAAATCCGGTCGCAACTTCCTTGTACGTTCCAACGATTGTTGCAACTCCCACTCCTTAATCTTTGCTTCATGACCGGAAAGTAAAATATCCGGAACTTTCCAACCTTTATAGTCAGCCGGACGAGTATAGACAGGTGCCGCAAGCAGGTTGTCTTGGAAAGAGTCGGAGAGGGCAGACTGCTCATCCGAGATAACGCCCGGTATGATACGAACAATAGCATCGGCCATTACAGCTGCCGCCAGCTCGCCACCGGTCAGCACATAGTCGCCAATGCTGATCTCTTTCGTAATAAGGTGCTCGCGTATGCGGTAGTCAATACCCTTGAAGTGCCCGCAAAGAATAATCAGGTTCTTGGCCATAGAGAGCGAATTGGCCATTGGCTGGCAGAACTGTTCGCCATCGGGCGTGGTGAAAATCACCTCATCGTACTCCCTTTCTGCTTTCAAGGCATTGATACAACGTTCAATCGGTTCTATTTTCATCACCATTCCCGCGAATCCGCCAAAAGGATAATCATCCACACGGCGATGTTTATCCTCGGTATAATCGCGAAGATTGTGGATATGAATTTCTGCAAGTCCTTTGTCCTGAGCACGTTTCATGATGGAGCAATTAAAGAATCCCTCGATCATTTCCGGTAAGACAGTAATGATATCTATGCGCATAATGATTTATTTTGGGTGCAAAAATACAAATATTCAAGGGAAAACTTGTATTTTTGTCATCAAAACTATAGAAATAGATATGAATCCTAAGGAAAGAATCGATTGGCTACGAAGCGAACTGCATCGTCATAACCATAACTATTATGTGTTGAATGCGCCGGAGATATCGGATAAGGAGTTTGACGACCTGATGCACGAATTGCAGGATTTGGAGATGTTCTATCCTCAATATCAGGATAAAAACTCGCCAACCATGCGTGTAGGAAGTGATTTGAACAAGAACTTCCAGCAAGTGGAGCATAAATATCCCATGCTTTCGTTAGGCAATACCTATTCCGAGGGTGAAGTGGCCGAATTCTATGAGCGCACGCGCAAATCGCTGAATGAAGCCTTCGAAATCTGTTGCGAGTTGAAATACGACGGCACATCCATCTCGCTCACCTACGAAGATGGCAAGCTGGTACGTGCCGTGACACGTGGCGACGGTGAAAAGGGCGACGATGTGACCGACAACGTCAAGACCATCCGCTCAATACCCTTGCAATTGCATGGCGATTACCCCCAATCGTTTGAGATAAGAGGCGAAATCCTGATGCCGTGGGAGAGTTTCGAGCGTTTGAATCAGGAACGCGAAGCGCGTGAAGAGCCCTTGTTTGCCAATCCGCGCAATGCCGCCGCAGGAACGCTGAAATCGCAGAATTCATCGGTGGTAGCCTCCAGAAAGCTGGATGCCTACCTCTATTACCTGTTGGGCGAAGAGATTCCTTGTGACGGACACTACGAGAATCTGCAAGCAGCCGCATCGTGGGGATTCAAGGTTTCGGAGCACACGCGCAAAGTATCCACCCTGCAAGAAGTGTACGATTTCATCAACTATTGGGATGTAGCGCGCAAGAACCTGCCCGTTGCCACCGATGGCATTGTGCTGAAGGTCAATAGCCTGAAGCAGCAGAAGAACTTAGGCTTTACCGCCAAGTCGCCCCGTTGGGCCATTGCCTACAAGTTTCAGGCAGAGAAAGCATTGACCCGTTTGAACAAAGTCACCTACCAGGTGGGCCGAACCGGAGCCATCACGCCGGTGGCCAACCTCGACCCCGTGCAACTATCCGGTACGGTTGTTAAACGCGCCTCGTTGCACAATGCCGACATCATCGAAGGCCTGGACCTCCACATCGGCGACATGGTATATGTAGAGAAGGGCGGAGAGATTATCCCCAAGATAACCGGTGTGGATATGGATGCCCGCATGATGCTGCTGGGCGAAAAGGTCGTATTCATCGACCGTTGCCCCGAATGCGGCAGTAAGTTGGTGCGCTACGAAGGCGAAGCCGCACACTATTGCCCCAACGAGCAGAGCTGTCCGCCACAGATAAAAGGCAAGATTGAGCATTTCATCAGCCGTAAAGCCATGAATATCGATGGCTTAGGCCCCGAAACCGTCGACCTCTTCTTCCGCCTCGGCCTGATAAAAGACACCGCCGACTTGTATGCCCTCCGAGCAACCGACATCCGCGGCCTGGAACGCATGGGCGAGAAATCGGCGTTGAACATCGTCCATAGCATCGCATCCAGCAAGGAAGTACCCTTCGAACGCGTGCTGTTTGCCTTGGGCATCCGCTTTGTGGGCGAAACCGTTGCCAAGAAACTGGCCAAATCCTTCAATAGCATCGACCAGATGGCTTCCGCCACCCTGGAAACCCTGATAAGCATCGATGAAATCGGCGAAAAAATAGCGCAAAGCATCCTGGCCTACTTCGCCAACCCCGTAAATCGCGAGTTGATAGAGCGCCTAAAGGCCGCCGGCTTGCAATTTACCCGTGCCGAAGAAGACATGAGCGGCTATACCGACAAGCTTGCCGGCCAATCCATCGTCATCAGCGGCGTCTTTACCCACCATTCGCGCGATGAATACAAGGAAATGATTGAAAAGAATGGCGGAAAGAACGTGGGAAGCATCTCCAAGAAGACCACTTTCATCCTTGCCGGCGAGAACATGGGGCCCGCCAAATTGGAGAAAGCGCAGAAGTTGGGCATACAGATTATGTCCGAAGATGAGTTTTTAGCCCATCTTTCCTAACATTTTTCCACTTAAATTAAATTATTACTGAATTTTTTGCAGTAGAAACGGAAAATAGTTGTACTTTTGCACAAATTTTTCACGAAACAAAGAAATAAGCAATGATACAATCCAGGCTGAAAGGAATGGGAGTAGCCTTAATTACTCCATTTAAGGAAGATGGTAGTGTGGACTACGATGCCTTGTTGCGTTTGGTCGATTACCAATTACAAAACAATACAGATTTCTTGTGTGTGCTGGGTACAACAGCCGAAACCCCTACGTTGAGCGATGAAGAGAAAAAACAGGTAAAGAAGCTGGTTATTGAACGGGTAAACGGACGCATTCCAATCTTGCTTGGAGTAGGTGGCAACAACACACAAGCCGTGGTCGATACGCTGAAAAACGACGATTTCACCGGTGTAGATGCCATCCTTTCCGTAGTGCCCTATTACAACAAGCCGTCGCAAGAAGGCATCTATCAGCACTACAAAGCCATTGCCCAGGCAACCGAGCTCCCCATAGTACTATATAATGTTCCCGGTCGTACAGGAGTCAACATGACCGCCGAAACCACTTTGCGCATCGCCCGCGACTTCAAGAATGTCATCGCCATTAAGGAAGCATCGGGCAATATTGCCCAGATGGACGACATCATCAAGAACAAGCCGGAGAACTTCGATGTAATCTCGGGCGACGATGGCATCACCTTCCCGTTGATTACCCTTGGCGCGGTGGGCATCATCTCCGTCATCGGAAACGCCTTCCCCAACGAGTTCAGCCGCATGGTCCGTTTGGCCTTGCAAGGCGACTATGCCAACGCCCTGACCATTCACCACAAGTTTGCCGAGCTCTTCAAACTCCTGTTTGTCGATGGCAACCCCGCCGGTGTAAAAGCCATGCTCAACATGATGGGCATGATCGAGAACAAGTTGCGTTTGCCGTTGGTACCTACACGCATCACCACATACGAAAGCATCCGCAAGATACTGACCGATTTGAATATCAAGTGTTGAGATAAACTCTCCTTTATAAAACCGAAAAGGCACTGAAAAGTGCCTTTTTTTGTTGTTTATTGCACTAGTGTCCACATTTTTAGTGGACACTAGTGTATTAGTATAGAGAATCAGTCTAACATTATCCATCCTCTCCAATATTTTGGATCTGGTTTTATTGAGCGAATGTATCGTTGTGCATTGTAGAAAGCATCATGTTTGCTTTGTCCTTCCATGAGGTTACTATATAGCTTATTCATCATGGCCATAGTTGTTTGGTCATCTACTTCTGTCAGGCTCATGATGATAGTTTGTGCTCCAGCCATTTTAAATGCACGCTGCAAACCGAATACTCCTTCACTCGTTATTTCTCCTTGTCCTGTATTACATGCTGAAAGAACAACTAAATCTGCACCGCGTAAATCAAGGTCTTTGATTTCGTGAGCAGTTAATATACCATCTTCCACATGGTCAGGGATGCTATCTCCTTGCCAAGCACGATTGCCACCAGATAGAACAAGTCCAGTTCTGAATAATGATAAATCAGCAGGAGCATAATTCCTTCCTAAATCATCAGATAACATTATTGGTTGAAAATAATCTTTCCTTTTTGCTTCCGGTTCTGGGAAGAAGAACCCATGCGTTGCTATATGAATAATATTGTATCCTTTTCCAGACAGTGCTTTGAAAGATTCTTCGCTACCTTCATTTCCCTGAAAAACTTTAGTAGAAATACCATTTTGTTGCATTTGTTCTGATATATATTCCACTTCCATTTTTGTGTTATTTAGATTCGTCCATTTATATCCTCTGATAGAATCTTCCAATAATCCTCTTGAAGCAAATAGGGTATATGTGCTATCCGTTTGATATTTTGCATTTTCTGTAAGCATTACTTCATTGGTCATATCATAATTCAATCCACCATAAAGTACAGCTTTTTTATATTTTGCAGGTTCTTTTTTTAGTGCTAATTCACGAGTAGAGGAGAGTCGATACATGTTATATGCATCGCTCATTATTTTTCCGTCTCCAATAGGTAATGATTCTAAGGGGATTTGATGGAGTTTTCCTGCTGCAGAAAAATAGATATTTGAATTAAAATCAAGGTGTTTTAAAAGAGGTTCCCAAATGTTTTTATATAATGAATCATTTTCTGTTTTTTCAATATTTATATTGATTGTTTTGGGATATTTATTTTTTTTATCTCCTATTAAAGCGACGTAATGATTGGTTTCATAACCTTCTGCAAATTCAATAAACATAGCATTCTCAGAAATATTATTATAGATATCGTTAAAATTCACCTTTTCAAGAACAAACGAGTTATTCTTATTATTTATAATATTTAAAATTTTCCCTTTGGTTGTTAAGAGAGTGTTATATGCAAGCATGGATATTTTCTGATTGTTATAAAACAAACCTGCATATTGAGGAATCTTTCCGTAAAGTTTGTTGTTTATATTCCAATACCAATATAATTCTTCTTCAGATAAAGTATATAGTTTTTTGTTTATAAAGGAATCAATATACTCTTTTTGTTCTATTAATAATTGATATAATTTAGTTGTATCTTGATTTTCCATGTAATATGTTTCTAAATAAGTATTTGTTGCATAATGCATTTCATGATCGTTTTTCAAGATAGAGTCTGCTTTAAGAGATAAATCAATAGCTTTATGTATATCTCCCTTTAAGTAATAACAATACCCTAATCCATTCAAACTAATGGCATAATTATAGAAATCATTTCGCTCTTTACGTAATTTTACGCACCACTCTCCAATATTTATAGCGTCATCAATTTTATCTGCACTTGCATAATCACAAAATAAATTATGAAGACAATATAAACTGGAACCTTTTAGCTCTTCGCCATATAATTCTTTTTCTTTATTTAGAATATATAAATCACATTCAATGGCTTTTTCATATTGATTTTGTTCTATATATAGTCTTCCTCTGTGGTTTAAAACTCTTAATAATCCAGATCCATCATTGTTCTCTTTTTTGATTCTAAGGAGTTTGGTGTTTTCCTCAAAAGCCTTTGTAGTGTTACCAATTTGTGTATAATACTCCATTTTTGCATAAATAAGCATTTCTAATAGATTAGATTCAGTTCCCATTTTTGCTTCAATAGGCACTTCAAATAGGTTAGACTCAGTTCCTATTTTTGCTTCAATCTCATCTAAAATCCTTTTACCATAAACAAATTCATTGTATCTAAAATATAGCCATGAAATCCGTAATAAAAGTTCTATTGATTCATTATTCAAAGGAATATTTGATAATGTTTTATACGCTTCATGTAATATGGTGATATCGAGCATATCTCCAAAATGATTGTTAAGATTCCAAAATGCAAAATAAAAAAATAAACATTTAGCATATTCAAAAGACTCTTTAGTGAAAGTTTTTTCAATTAAATTAATGGTTTCATTTGATAACCTTTTGTCCTTAAATCTACTAAAATCGCTAGTGTAAAAACTTTCTAATATTATGAGTTTTTTATCATTAGAATGCTTATGAAATGATTTTAAAATCTCTTTCCTATATTTTTTGTAATTATTTATATCATTCAAATCTGCGTAATTTCTACATAATTCTACATTTATTAAATAAAAATCATGATTTTCTACTGACCCTTTATCAAGAATTGTTTTATAGTATAATATAGCTTTCTCATAATTTAGATTCGTATTGTTATACATTCCTAAACAGTATAAAACATTACATTCTGAGTCTGATAAATAATCCTTTTCTAATGTATAAGTATAAACCTTTTCCGCATATTTTAGGAATCGTGAATAATCTTCATTTTGGTATGAATATAGAGCTAAATTCGTATAGAAAAAATCAATTAGGTATTCACCAAAAAGTTTTATATAATCAGTTAAGGCTTCTTCTGTATATGATATTGCTCTGTTAAATAATTGATTATAGGAATAATACTCAGCTAATAATAGTTTTGTATCCATTTTGATATATAAAGAAATTTCTTCCCATTCATTTGACAATGCTCGTTCAATGAGACTTTCATTTATTATAATATCATTATCACTCTCCGAACTAAACCATTGACTTAAATACAAATATTGTAAATAGAACAATTTGAGTTCATTATTTTGATTCTTTTGAATATGTTGGTAACATTCGTCATAATGATTTATTTGAATTAAAGAATCTAATGTTTCTTCAAAATTTGTTTTATAATAGTTTTGGGAGATAACAACAATATTATTTACAAGTAATAATAGTAAAAGGCTGAAAAAACTTTTCATATTAATAGTTAATTTGCTTTATGATTAAAATAATAGTAAAATTTAGTTCATAATAACTGCACTTCTTTGCTATATTGAAATTTTAAGTTCTATCATTTGCGTGTTATTTAAAACATCTTTTTTAGTTATTATAAATTCTAGTATCTTATATTGTATATATAGTATCGGAAAATGAACTTAACACTTCGCTATATTCGTTTAAAAAGTTTTCGTATCCTTTTGAATAATATAAAATCTTATTAAACAGATAACCATATCCATTCTTTTTTAGATTTTCAATCTCATAAGTATCTTCATTTATGTTTGCTTCAAATAATTCTTTAATATTTTTTATAGTTACATTTTCTAAAAAATTCAAATTATTGCTATTGAATTGGCCGTTATAGTAATCAACAATGATGATTCTTTTGAATCTACCAACATCAAGGTAATTTTTTAATAATCTATTTACATGAGAGTCATTGAAAGAATAACCAATAATAATAATTTCATCACTTTTAAAAATATCAATCGCCATTTTTTGATAGTAAATAGAATAGGGATTTTCATCAAAAATAAGCTCTTTATTTCTGCCTGTTGTTATAAATGTATTGAATGAATAATTGTTTATATTATTAGATTCATCTGATGAACTTCCTAAATTATTAATTCTATTCTTAACACCAACAATTTCCTTAGGAGTAAAATTATTATTATAAAAACGAATATTTCCATGCAAGAAACTAATAGTGCGTGTTTTGTTTATAAAATCTTGGACTGAAAAAGATTCAAATTCTTGTTCGTTATGATGTAAATTGAAGCCTGTATGGAAATCTCCTTTTAAGGATTCGTATAAAAAATCATCATAATTAAGTGAAACTATAGCAATTTTGTTTTGATCATTTGTTGGTTCAAATAAAGAATGTTGTTTTTCTATTAAATCTTTGTATTTTGAACTTCGTTTTGTATTTGCTTCCGTAAATATGTTGAGTAACACACATCTCAATAGAAAAGGAAAGTATAAGTTAATTCTCTTTTTCGTCTTATGAAATTTAAGAAATCCTAGTGCTTTTAAATCAGAAATTGTTTGTTTAAATTCTGGGGCTTGAGTATGAGTATATGGCCATTGAAGTAAGGTTAATTTATCAAAAACATCTACAATATCTTCAAAATTATATTGTGGATGTTTTTTTATTAGTAGTTGAACCATTAGGGCTATTTTACGTGCAGAAATGGGATAGTGATATTCAAATTTATCCCAATAATCTTTTAATATTGGTTCCCATCTTTCCTTTTTGGAAATTTCGTTCGTTATATAACTAGTCGTTAACGGAGTTTGGTAGAAAGGAATAGATGCACCAGCGCCAAATAAATAGAATTTCATAATTTATTTGATTTATTTGTGATAGAATCAGCTAACTTAGAAATAACTTCATCCTTTATAGCATCCATACCTAAATGATAGAGTGCTTTATTACATTTATCTATTTCATTGATACATTCGGAGAGAAGTCTATTTCTATCACTTTCAGGTAAATTTATGAATCCTCTCAATAATTGATTTGCGATAGATTCGCATGCTGTTTTATGTTGCATAAGCCAATTTGCAGTAGCAACAGTTTTTGTTTTAGACATTATGTCATTCCATTTACGAACTCTTTCGTTTTGTAAAACGAGAAGCTTATTCAATATTTCTATCGGATTATCGTTGTGAGTATTCATAAATGTATTTTATTGTAATTCTTTGATTAATTTTTGGGCTTTAATTGAATATGCGCTTTCATTTTGTTCTATTTCTTGTAGAACCTTTAGTGCTTCATTCTTTTCGTGGTTCTTAAGATAAGCAATTGCCAAATACCAATTGGCATCTTGATAGTATTCTGTGCTTTCTCCATCTGCAACCAATTCATTAAGCAAAGTAATGCCATCGGAAATGTTGTTGGTTTCTATTAAGCAGATTGCTTTGTAGATGATATAATTTTCATTGAGTCCTTGAATATTATTGAATTTTTGTAAGGCTACAGAGTAGTGTTTTTGGGTATACTCTTCCAATGCAATTGTCAATTCAGAGGAGATTGTTTCCATACCTCGTGAGAATAAATTGCTATCGTATTCTAAAGGAGTATAATATGTAGAGAATGCCTTATCCATTTGACGATAGTCGTTATATAAGTTTAAAGAGAAAAGAATTGCAATAATAGCGGCTATTGAACCAAAGCTAATGATTATTCTCTTAAAACGATTATTGGACACTTCTTGTTCTTCTAATTTGGCACGTGCAATATTATCACCCCTCATTGCAATATGACTACGAAGTGTTTCGATGTCTTGCATATCTCTTTCATGTCCTACTCGTCGAATGGTATTGACAATCAGTTTATCTATATTTTCTTTTTCTTTGTTCATAATTATATTAGTCCTTTTTTGCGAAATGTGGCTATTGCAGCATTTCGTAGTTTGGTAAAACATCTGTTTTTTGTGGTTTTGGCTACATCCGAACTATTGAATCCGAGTAATTCAGCTAGCATTTCCATTGTATAATGGTGCCAGTAAAAACCAAAAAGAATCTTGCGACAAGTATCATTTTCCATTTGTTGTACTAATAGATAAATCTCTTCTTCTTTTTGTTCTATTGTAATATCGTCACAATCATGGTCTGGAATGTCAAAATATGCTTCTCCAGAACCTACAATTTCATAGTTTGGCATTTCTTGGCTGTTATTACTCCTTCTTAAGGTATCAATCGATTTGTTTTTACCGATTTGATTAATATAGGTTTGTAAAGAACATGTTAATTGTTGAAGTTTACCTGATTCTATATTATTGCATAATGCCATGAAAGAATCGTTGTAGATTTCTTCACGCTCTTCTTCTGAAAGCATAGGAAAGGCAACTCTGTTGTACGCAAAGAAGCCTTGACGTAATTCGTTGTAAATGCGACTTACTTCACGATTATTATTGATATGTATTTGTTTACTACTCTTCATTTGTGGTGTATTCAATCATGGGTATCTGTTTCTTGGATAATTGACGAACTTGTTTTTCAATATTCTTAGAACAATTTGAATCCCATATGCTTAATTCAGATAGTACTTCGTATAGTGCATAGGATAGAGTACCGTAGTATTTGTTGCTAACTTTAGTTTCGAAGTTGCGCTGATATGGTTGGCATGCACTGATGATACAAATGGGAGCGAGTTTGTTATCGTTGCAGATAATGATTTCTTTAGTAACATGTTTTTTATGAGAAGCAATAAAAAAAGGATTGGATGAAAAGATTGCATTTGTACCTCGTATTGGAGCATCGTTATCTTCGACGTACTCTTCGTCTCGCGAAGCGGTACCACTATGACAAGCATCAATTGTTACGAATAAATAACCGGTTGTTCCAATTTTCTTTCGTATGGAAGTTAGGAAGAGATTTAGTTCATCATCTCTTAAATGATTAATACCTTCATAAATTCCCTTTTTGTAAAGAAGATGGGCGTCGTATGGAATTAATGCTTCATCTAATCTATCGCTCTCATCATTGTCAGAATCTTCCATTTGCTGGCCATGACAAGAGAAATGAATACAAATGTTATCTCCAATATTTGATTTGTCGATAAGACGTGCAAGCATTTTTTTGATATTTTGTTTTGTTGCTTGTTTATTAGTCAAACTATTGACTTCAAAATTTAATCGTTTGAATTCGGGAAGAAGTATATTCAAATCATTATCGCTATGTATATCATTCCAACCCGATTCTTGTGGATAGTCCGATATAGCTACAATTAATGCACGATTTTGCTGAGAATACATGAATAGTGCATGAAAAACGAATAATATAATCAATAAATATCTCTTCATGGCGCAAATCTAAACATTTGATTTTAAAGAATGAAGAAATAATTTAAAATATTTTTCAAAATCTTGTTTACCTTTCTTTTTGCCATGCGATAAACAAGTGAAAGAACATTAATTGTCATAATTAAAAAGTATTTAGTATGGTTTATATTACAGTAGCAAATTCGAAAAGAATATTGAGAAAATTGGATTTGAATGATCTCGATTTAACAGGTCAAGTATATGACAAACCCTTATTCTTCTTAAATAAGCGTGAAGAACAAGCTTTGTTGGCTTATAAAGAATTCATGCAAAGTCCAGAATTGTTTATAGAAGATATCTATCAAAAAGTGAAAGTTGAGGATAGATTTATGTATGTGTACGAAGGAGATGCACCATGTTATCATCAGAGAGAAGATTGTGAACGACTGAATGCAGAATTTCGTAATTTTATAATCCCACATAGCATTAGAGAACGTGGAACTGATTGTGTGATTCGATTTAGGGAATGGTTTAAAGAAAATATCTATTTATTGGATGGTAAGAAAGATGTTTTTGAGATGCGTATTAATGCTGCTTTTGGAGTAAGGATTAGTTTGGAAGAAATCGTAAAGGTTAATTCAGGAATATCTTCTACTATAAATTGGGATTTAGGTACATTACAGGATGAATTGAATGAAAAAATTAAAGAAGCAGGTAGATATTATTATAAATCTCCCAAGCATACTAAAATATTAAAACAATATAGCAAATACTCTTTCTTAGGTAATTATTCTGAACCATTATATAGTAACAATACAGGTTATTCAGATGAAAAAGTTAAAGAACTATTACGTGATTATGAGGAAAATATAAAGAAGCCAATTATCAATATGCTTTATGATTATTATCGAGTGAAATTTAATCCAGACCTTGAAATGGAAGGATATTTACTGGAGCAATTGGGCTTTAGAGCTTGTAGTCATTGTTTTTGAAAATTTCAATATCTGCATTGTTTACCTTATATTGTTTGATGCGATAAACATACAAAAAGAATAGTCATGAATAGTATTTGAAAAATATAGGCATTATGATTGAAATCGATTTATATATAGGTTGGGGAAATCATACTATTTATGACAATGCGAATGTTCTTCGCAACATGAATGGAATTTGTAGGGATACACGTTCCATTCTTTAAAGAGAAAGTATTAACATTATAAATATAAATAGTATGAGTTTATTTAATTTTTTAAGAAAACAGAAAGTGTATCCAGAAATGGAGCAAACTTTATCGGAACAAAGTTCAAATGAAAGCATAGTAGATAAAAAGAATGATTCTACTATAATGATTAAGTATGGAACAGATATGCCAATAGACATAATCTATAGTTTTTTAAAAACAGATTATGAGGAAAAGGGATTTGAGGATGCATTAACTAATCCTGATGTTTCTTATAAGGAAATGAATATGTCTATGATTAAAAGTAAACTAGAAGTAAAGTTTCGTCAAGTCAAACTTAAATATCAGAATGAACTTCGTTTAGTGGATTTTCATATCAATTCAAGAAAAGAAGCTGGTTTAATAGAAATCGTGAAACAATTAGAAGCTAAAAAGGAGATGTTGTTGCAACATATGGATGAATTGCAGCAAATGGAAAATGATTTTGAAAACAAGGCTTTGTACATGATTGGTATGTTGGTTTCTTATGAAAAAGGTTTTAATAAGGGATTAGCAGCGATATCTTTACAACAAATGAATTTATCATTAAGTGAGAATAAGGAGGAATATGTATGAATTGGTGGTTAAATTTAGGTTGTTTTTTAACGGGGTGGAATAGAAGAATACTTTCGCAATGTAGTGAAGCGAGTCATAAACACTTGAAAAAATATACTTCAGCATTGTTGATTCTTATAGTACTATGGGGATTTACAGGTTTTTGTTTTGCACAGCGTTATGTACATGCTCCTCTTTGGGGATGTATTTTATCTGCTTTTATTTTTGTGATCATAGTAATTCAAATTGAACGACAAATTATCTTAACCGTAGGAAGTAATCGATTAGGTGCATTTTTCCGTTTATTTATTGCGATAATCATGGCTTTACTGGGCTCTTCTATTTTAGATCAAGTGATTTTTGGCGAAGATATAAAACGGAAGATGGTAGAAATTACGGATAGACAAGTAGCAGAACAACTTCCTATGCGTTTAAATGTAATTGATGGACAATTAAAAGAATTACAATTAAATATTGATTCTTTGCAGCGAACTAATGAAAAACTAAATGTTGAGATAGCAAAAGAACCTGTTAAGAAGACAGTTACTACCAGTACGACATATAAGAATATACTTCAAGATGATGGTTCGTATAAGAAAATACCTGAAACAACTTATACGACAGTATTACTTCCCAATCCCAAAATTAGTCAAAGAGATGCTAATTCTGAAAACTTAAAAAGATTGTTTCAACAACAAGATAAATATTTGCAAGATAAAATTGGTGTAGAAGAAAATTTCCGTAAGGAATTAGCGAGTAGTGTGGGATTCTTAGAAGAATTAAGTGCGATGATAGAAATTGTTACGACAAAAATAGAAGCTTTAATATTTTATATAATTATATTCTGTTTTTTGATTTCTTTAGAATTATTTGTTGTCGCTAGTAAATTATCAGATAAGAAGTGTGACTATGATTTAATTGTTGAACATCAATTAGAGATTAAGAAGATTGCATTAGCAGATTTACAAAAGAGTAAATAATACTATTTAATTATTGATGTTATGAAAAATATACTTAATTTTATCGCGAAATTTTTATTGTGGTTTATTGCATGTTTCGTTCTGAGTTTGGTAATTATGGTGATAGCTATTGCTATAAATGGCGGGCAACCGGTGAGTGGTGCAAATTGCTCTCTTTTATCCGTCTTTATAATTTCTCTATTGTATGTCTTCATCCATAGAAAGAAAAGGAATGGAGAAGATAAGTAATGTAAATATTTGGAGATATCAGAACGACTTAGTAATGATATGAAAGAAAGTAAAATATGATTTCTGAATCGACTAAAGATTTATTCCACAAAGAGTATAGAAGGGGTAGAAGGATGGATATTGCTAAGGCTTTTGCCAAAGCATTCAGAAAAAAGGATGTTTCAATTATTGCGTCCTATCTGACTAATCCAATTCGATACCAACGTAATTGGGATGAAATCTATATGTTGGATAAAGAGATTTTATTGAAACAGCTATCTGATGAAATGATGGATTGGTATGTTTGGGGAAAGGTGATGGCGACGGCTGTTTCTTTTCATCGCAAAAGAGTTTATTGGGAGGCTGATGTTAGGGTTGTGACTGCTAATGGAGTGATAGAGATATACCTCTACTTATTCTTGGGTTGTGTATATGAAATATGGATAAGAGATATTGAAAACAATGAATGAAGCTATGAAACGAATACTACTATTATTACTAACATGTATCTTTACCTCCTTTGCCTTTGCGCAAGAGGAGGTGGATATTGACGAATTGAAACAATTGGCTAATGCCGGTGATGCTGATGCTCAGTGGTATTTGGGTTGGCATTATTTGGCTGGTGAAGAGGTGGAGAAGAATGAAAAGATAGCTTTTAATCTTTTTATGAAGTCGGCCCAACAGGGGAATGAAGATGGGGAATACTACGTGGGATTGTGTTATTTTGAGGGAATCGTTGTGGAACAAGATGCTACAATCGCTTTTGATTGGTTCAGGAAGTCGGCTGAAAGGGGACATGATATGTCGCTACACATGTTGGGCGTTTGCTACGATGAAGGAATCGGAACGGATAGGGATGAAGAACAGGCTTTTCGATATTATATGTCTTCGGCAAATAAAGGATATGTCTTGGCTCAATATAACATCGGAATTGCATATCTGCTCGGAGGTTTAGGCACGGAACGAAATCCTAAATTAGCTTTTGAATGGTTGATGAAAGCGGCATATCAAGGACACCATTATGCGCAATATTTTATTGCAGGCTTTTTTTATGATGGTAACTACATGAAAACCGATTATAGTAAGGCTTTCTATTGGTTTTCGAAGTCGGCCGAACAGAACAATGAAAATGCTTTGTTTTATCTTGGCAGATGTTACGAAAGTGGATTGGGGGTTCTCCCCTCGAATGAAGCCGCTTTTGCTTGTTTTAAGAAATCTGCTGAATTAGGATATCCACCGGCAAAATCGAAATTAGCTTATTATTACTTAACAGGGATAGCCACAGATAAAGATGAAAACTTGGGATATCAATGGGCAGTAGAGGCTGCGGCAGAGGATGAGCCGATGGGGTTGTGTTTGTTGGCAAGTTGTTTTGAGGCAGGAATTAGTGTGGAACGAGATGAAACAAAGGCATTTGAATATTATTTGAAGGCTGCGGAATTGGATGATGCAGTGGCTCAATATCGTATAGGTTTGATGTATTCGAATGGTAGAGGTGTGGGTAAAGATGAAGAAAAGGCTTTTTACTGGTGTGCTAAGGCGGCTAATCAAGGTTATTCAAGTGCGCAATATACAACGGCTTATTATTATTCGAATGGTATCGGTGTGAAGCGTGACTATGAGCGTGCTGTAAAATGGTATCGGGAAGCAATGGCCAATGGACATTCGTTGGCATATAACAATATGGCATATATGTATGTTGATGGTAAAGGGGTGGAGAAGAGCATGGAGATGGCCTTTGAAATGGTGAATAAAGCGATAGAATTGGAACCGGATGAAGCCAATTACTACGATACCAAAGGGGAACTTTATAGTATGATAGGGGATAAGGAGAAGGCTTTTGAGATGTGGCAGAAGATTCTTTCTCTTGATCCTGATTTTGAAAAAAGAGATACTCCTTTTGTGCAGTATATCAAAAAGAACAGAAAAGTTGAAATAAAATATGAGGGAGATGATGAAGAAGAGATTAAAGAAATAATTGAAGAAATGCCCGAATATCCAGATGGTGGGCTGAGTGGATTGATGACCTATTTATCTCAAAATATCAAGTATCCAGAGACTGCTTACAAAGAAGGAAGAGAGGGTAGGGTTATTATTCGCTTTGTTGTCAATGTAGATGGTAGTCTTGATGAATTTGAAATAATTCAGAGGGCATATCCAGATTTGGATGCCGAGGCGCTTCGTGTAGTTAAAGCTATGCCAAGATGGAAACCAGGAAAACAGAATGGTAAAGTTGTTCGTTCTCGTATGAATGTTCCTATTAGTTTTAAGATTCCCAAGTAACAATTTTTGAGT
Organism: Mediterranea massiliensis; assembly: GCA_015060685.1. Taxonomy (GTDB): domain Bacteria; phylum Bacteroidota; class Bacteroidia; order Bacteroidales; family Bacteroidaceae; genus Bacteroides; species Bacteroides massiliensis_B. The sequence goes on from SUXZ01000001.1 coordinate 126,524, forward strand.
ATGAATAAAACCGTATCCTATTGAAATTGAAAGTGTAATTGAATAGTGAGTTTATGAATGTAAATGAGCTAAATAAATATATAAAAAATCAAAAACTAATTAAGAGTATGCATCACGATTATCAGAAAGGTAACATTGTCCGTTTTGATGGACAAGAAATGAAAATTAAAGCTGTTCTTGAAAACCCATTTGATGGCGAGTTGTCAGGATTTGTAGTTTGTGAACCAATACATGGCGATGTGTCTAAGACAAAAACGATTCATGTCGATGAACTATCTTTTGAAAATATTGGGGATTCAGAAGGTTTTAAATTATAAATAGAATAACAAATGAAACGAATTTCAAAAGGATTAATATTGTTTTGTGTAATTGTTCCTGTAATCTCATTTATTATAGGATTTTGTATTGCATTGAACATCGAATCTAAATATCGTACAATTTTTTCGGCTGAAAGAAGTGAGTTTAAAGCTAAATATGATGAAAATTATAAACTGCAACAAGAAAGGGCGAATAAAACTTATTTAGAATTAACACTACTTCTTTGGAACAATAATGATTGGAAAAGATATAAAAACAATATGCTTGATGCATACGATATTGCTGATGATGAATATTGGTTGATTGGTGACATGGAAAAGGAATGGTTAGTAGATTTTGTACGTAATCATTTTGATAGGAATTCAAAAGAAAAGAAACTCTTACGAAAATATGAAAGAGAGGTTCCAGAATTTAAGATATTAGATAGTGATGTATATCCATTCCCTTTGCAAAACTTTAACAACTATAAAGTGTCTTTACGTCCCAAAATACTCTTTTCGGGATATAAGCCTTACGAATCAGCCTGTATTATCGGTGTAATAACTTTGGCAATCTGTGTTTTAGCAGGATTTATATACTCTGTTATTAAGCAAAATAAAACATAGTATTATGAAACGAATACTTTTTTTTAATATATACGAGTAATATGTGTGTCAAATTGTCTAACTTAAAATCAAAGAATTTAATACAGATTCAATTAATAGGTTATTTATTAGCAATATTAATGAGTCCAATATCAATCGATATAATTGTAGATGAATCTTTCGATCATGTACGCTGGATTAATTTTCCTATTCTCAGTTTTATTACATGGATTCTACTTATCGTACTGCCGGTTGTATATGCATATATTAAAAGAATAGAATATAAGAATATTTGCTTTATGGTGTTATGGATTCCACCTATAATGGTATTCTCTATATGTTTAGTATTCATTCTGATACAAATTATTTTATTTTTATGTGATTAATCTATAGTAATCACTACCTTTATAGCCCCCAAATTAACACATAATGAAAAACATGAATAATAGTGATTTGGAACGATTTGTAGAAGCCCAAGAGCTGATGTACCCAATGGCATTGGACGAGGTACGGAATGGAAGGAAGCGCGGGCATTGGATATGGTATATCTTTCCGCAACTGAAAGGGTTAGGGGAAAGTTACAATTCTTCTTATTATGGCATTGATGGTATTGAGGAGGCGAGGGCTTATTTGGCACATCCGGTTCTTGGTGCAAGGTTGCGGGAGATTACTGCAACTTTCTTGGAACTGGTAGGAAAGAATGCACAAGAGGTATTTGGACATCTGGATGCAATGAAGGTGCGTTCGTGTATGACGTTGTTTAATGAGGTGTCGGAGGATGATTTGTTCCAAAGGGTGCTTGACCGTTATTATAATGGGGTGGCTGATGAAAGGACGTTGGAGATGCTTGGAAAGTTGGATGTGAAGTTTTTGTGCGGTGCTATAGCGGGAGATATTATTGGTTCTGTATATGAACGGAATAGGACAAAAAACAGGGATTTTCATCTGTTTTCATCGTCTTCTAAGTTTACTGATGATACGGTAATGACCGTAGCCAATGCGGATTGGCTATTGACGGGTGACAGCTTATTGGGAATTATGCAGGACTATGGCAATCGCTATCCTCATGCCGGTTATGGAGGGATGTTCAGGAGTTGGTTAAGGGAGGATGAGCCGAAGCCGTATAATAGTTTTGGGAATGGGTCGGCCATGCGTGTGAGTCCTATTGGTTGGGCTTTCGATTCGTTGGAAGAGACATTGGAGGTTGCCAAACAAAGTGCCGAGGTTACGCACAATCATCCTGAGGGTATCAAAGGGGCACAAGCCGTAGCTGCTTGTGTGTTTATGGCTCGTACCGGTAAAAGCAAGCAAGAGATTAAGGAGTATGTGGAGAGTACTTTCGGATATAATCTCAACAGGACATGTGACGAGATTCGACCCAATTATCATTTTGATGTGACTTGTCAGGGCTCTGTTCCTGAATCTATCATTGCTTTTTTGGAAAGTACTGACTTTGAAAGTGCTGTTCGTTTAGCGGTTTCGTTGGGTGGTGATGCTGATACAATGGGGGCCATTAGCGGAGGAATTGCGGAAGCTTACTATGGCGGTGTGCCGGAGTGTATAAGAAAGGAAGTGTTGAAGCGATTGCCAAATGACTTTATTGGTGTGATGCGGAGGTTTTATATGAAGTTTGTAGATAAATCATAGGAGAATTGCTTGCATATCTCCCAAAACTTCACGAACTTTGTGAAAACATTATTGTACTAATTTAATTTCGCCAACATGTTAGTATAAGTTGATTTGCAATATGATAGATTTTGATGCATACATAAAGATGGGGGAACCTGGCGGTAAAGAGAAAGCTGAGGCTTGGAAAACTGCTATTGGTTTGCAAGCTGTTGATGGGCTGAAAACTTCAGAGTATTTAAACGAGACTGCAATCAAGCATATTGAAGGCGATATAACCATTGATCAGGTTAGAGAACTTATTGATACATACTATCAGTCAAAGAAAGCAAGAACACCGGAAGATAATGAAATAGAAGAGGCTGACAAAGCTGCCGCAAACATTACCAAAATTATTAATGAGCCTTCATTTTCATTCTCATTACAAGGTTTTACCTCTATTCATAGAAGAATATTCTCGGGTATATTCAAGTTTGCCGGTAACCTGAGAAACTATGAAATAACAAAACGGGAATGGGTATTGGATGGAGATACTGTTACATACTCACACCCTTTTGATTTAAAAGGTGCTATCTCATACGATTTACAACAAGAGAAGGATTTCAACTATGTAGGCTTAAGTATGACAGAAGTTGTGAATCATATTGCTCAATTTACGTCTGATCTTTGGCAGATACATCCATTTGGAGAAGGTAACACCCGAACAACTGCTGTGTTTGTTATTAAGTACTTGCGTTCATTAGGTTTTCTTGTTAATAACGATATATTTAAAGAACACTCTTGGTATTTCCGTAATGCTCTTGTTAGGGCTAATTATCAAAATCTCCAAAAAGGGATTTACAAAGATTTGGTATATCTTGAACGATTCTTCAGAAACTTGCTTATGGGTGAGAATAATGAACTGATGAATCGTTATCTGCATGTTCGAGCAGAAAAGAGGGTTGATGGGGGAACCCCAACAAGTACCCCAACAAGTACCCCAACAAGTATAATCCCAAAGAACGAAAATATAAAGCGGTTAATTGGTGTTATCGCAGAAAAGCAACTTTCTGTAAAGGAGATGATGGCTGTTGTTGGCTTAAAGGATAGGCCAAACTTTATTGAGTATTCTCTTTCTCCTGCAATGCAGGAAGGATATGTTCGTATGCTTTATCCAGATTCTCCTCGTCACCCTCGTCAAAAGTATCTGTTGACGGTTAAAGGATTGGCTGCATATATGGATCTTCAAGGTTAATAAATAGTAATGATACAAAAAAATCCTCGAATGAATCGAGGATTTTTTTTTGTGACTCCGACAGGATTCAAACCTGTAACCTTCTGATCCGTAGTCAGATGCTCTATTCAGTTGAGCTACGGAGCCATTCCGTAATGTTATGTCTGTTAAACGATTTTGTGACTCCGACAGGATTCAAACCTGTAACCTTCTGATCCGTAGTCAGATGCTCTATTCAGTTGAGCTACGGAGCCTTTTTGTTTAACGGCTGCAAAGATACGCACTTTTTTTGAAATAGCAAGAGGTTTGCTACTTTTTTTGCTGAATTTATTCGATGAATCGGTAATTGAATATCTGCCAGCCTAAACAGATGCCCACATTCCACTCGCGTTTGGGCGAGCTGTAGTGATTGAGGTAGGCGGATATGGCTCCGAACGGGAGTTTGCATACCAACGACACTTCGCCGATGTACTCGAAACCGGTGAAGGGTTTGCCGTAGTAGGGCTTGTTCTGCTCGCCGCACTTGATGGGGTAGATGGGCAGGAAGCCATAGAACTCGGTGCGGAACTGGAACATGTCGTTGAACTTATAGATGGGTTTGATGCCGGCGGCCAGGTACTGATTGGCACGGAAGGCTTCGTTATATATCAACTTGCTATGTGGTGTGGGGGCAAAGCTGCCGGCTTGCATCATGGTGGCGGTGTAGTTCTCGGAGAAATTCTTCGATGAATAGAGGGCTTCTGCTTTCCATCCCAAGGTGAAGTGGGGGCTGATGTAGTGGTAGTTGTCCTTGGAGTAGGAAATCTGCAACCAGGTGTGATTCTTTCTTTCCTTGCCGTTGGTTTGGATGGTGCTGTTGCCGGAGGTGAACTCTTCGTCGCCGGTGAAGATTTGGGCAATGAGCTGCTCGTAATAGCCGGATGTGGCGTATTGGCGGGAGTTTAGGGTGCTTCCGTAATAGCCGATTGAGCCTCCAAACAGTTTGTAGATGCTTTGGTCGGGGTTGTCTTTCTCGAAGTTGATGACGTTGGATTGGTAGTATTCGTCCTTCAGCTTGCCGATGCCGAAGCCGAACTCTGCTTTCCGGTTGGTCATGAAGGGCAGTGCCAGGATGAGTTTGATGAATTGCTCGTTCTTGGAATTGAAGGTGGGATTGTCGTTCCTGGAGAAGAGCTTGTCTTTTTTGTAATAGTCGAACGTGCTGATGGAGCCTATCAATCGGCCGGAGATGGGGATGCTTGTGGGCAAATCCATGCGGCCCATCACTTGTAGGTTGTTGTACATCTTTCCTAACTGGCCTTCGATGGATACCTCTTTGGAGTAGTAGTCCAGGTTCTGGTAGCCAAGCTTCAGGTAGAGTTGGTTGGAGCTGGTGGTAGAGATGTTGCCTCCGATGCCTACGGAGAAATTGTCTTCTATCTTCACTTTCATGTGCAGCTCGAAGAGTCCTTCGCTACGGTTGTAGATGGCATGAGGGATGATTTCGGATATCATATTGTCGGCCAACAGGCGGAAGTAGCCTCGTTTCAGGTCTTCCAGCGTGAAGACTTTGTTGTTTTCGTTGTGAAACTCCTTACGGATGTACACTTGCTGCTCTTCGTTGGCTCCGGTGATGTAGATGTCGCGGAAGAGGAGCGGAGGGAGCTCCATCTTGTATGCCTTGCGCTTTCGGTTCAGGCTATCGAGTGGTATGCGGCGGGGTATCCGGCTTTTGATGGAGTCCATCAGACTGATGGTGCGTTGGTAGCCGATGTCGTGTAGCTCGTCCAGGCGGTCGAAGTCCAACAGGTTGACGTTGTCGTACTTGAAGGTCATCAGTATACCGACTGAGTCGGGGATATTGTAATTGGTCTTCTGTATCACCATGTTTTCCACCTGGCTCATCAAGTCTCCCTCGGTGGGTTTGCTTGGATTAGTGGATACTACGCTACCGATGATGATGTCGGGATGGAAGTGTTGTTGCATCACGTCGGTGGGGAAGTTGTTGTATATGCCGCCATCGTAGGCCAATGTTTCGTTCACTTCGATGGGCTTGAAGACGAAGGGGAAGCTCATGGAGGCACGGACGGCATCGCCTAAATCGCCTTTATCCAAAACCAGCTCTTTCTTGTTGTACACATCGGAGGCTACGCAACGGAAGGGCACGAACAGGTTGTTGAAGTCTTCGTGGCTGGCGGCGGTGGATTGGGCGAAAAGCTGCAGAAACACGATGTTCATCTGGATGGGAGGCACTACGTTGGTGGGTAGCGAGAATTGCCTTTTGTTGTTCTCCAACGAGTCTTTCAGCGAGAAGTGATAGTTGAAGAATGCCGGTGTGGGGCGGTTCTTCTTGAAGTAGTATTCGTACTGGGTTTCCACCTCTCCGGTGTACCATCGCTTGAAGTCGGGCGAGGAGATTAATTGCTCCATTTCATCGGGGGTATAGCCCATGGCATACATGGAGCCGATGATGGCTCCCATGGAGGTGCCTGTGATGTAGTCGATGGGGATACCATTCTCTTCCAGGGCACGGATGATGCCAATGTGTGTCATGCCTTTGGCCCCTCCACCGCTAAGTACAAGGCCGACTTTCTGGGCTTGGGCATGGGTGAATATGGCCAAGAGTATGGATAATAGTAGGCAAACCCTTTTCATTGTTTAGTTTCTGGTATGACGTTTTAGAAATAATGTCCAAATATAGTTATTTGTTTTTATTCTTGACTGATTCGCTCGAAAAAAATGTGTTTCGGACAAAAAAGAGCGTTGAAATGCCTTTCAACGCTCTTGGTAGTGTGTTAGTGAGTTAGCGGGATATCATTTCGATGCTTCGCTTCACGAACTTGCTGAGTGCTTCGCCCTTCAGCATGCCGTTTTGCAACAGGGCCAGGTCGATGAGTTGTTTTACTACCTTGTTGTCGGCGGCGTACTTGGCATATACATCGTTTTTCTTCGATTTCAACGCTTCGATTTGCTTTTCAAGGCTTTCCAATTCATCTTTTTCGGCAACGGAGATTTCGTCTTCTTTCTTATCTTTTTGTTGCTTGGAGAGCTTGTCGCGTTGCTCTTCGGCCGTCTTAATCTCGCTTTGGATGCTCGATGCTTCGGTTGCGCAGGCTGCTTCTTCGCCGTTCAATACCTCTTTAATCAGCGAGTGGTCGGTGTTCAGGACGAGGTTGAACATATCGGGCATTTCGCCGTAGAAGCTCATGCCGGCTTGGATGTTGGCCATCTCCTTCATACGTCTCATGTACTCGCTTTGGGTAATCATGATGGGGGCGGCACTTTCGCCCAGGCTTTGCGAAGCTACCATGAACTCGGTCTTTTCCATCTTTGGAAGTTGGCTCTTGAACACGGCAGAAAGGGCCTCTTGCTTGTCGGCGGCCAAGGCGTCGTTCTTCTTCTCTTCCTTCACGATGAGGTTGTCGATGGTGTCGCCATCCACACGGGTGAAGCGCGACTTTTCGAACTTCTGTTCGAGCATGCTAATCATGGCTACGTCCAGCTGACCGTCCATCAACAGTACGTTGTAGCCCTTGTTGGTGGCGTTTTCGATGTAGCTATATTGCTCGTCTTTATGGTTGGCATAGAGGTAAATCAAACTTCCGTCTTTGTCGGTTTGGTTATCCTTAATCAGCGTCTTGTACTCGTCGAACGTGTAGCACTTGCCATCGGTATCGGTGAAAAGGGAGAAATCTTTGGCGCGATCGTAGAAATCTTCTTGTGTCAGCATGCCGTAGTTGATGAAGATTTTCAGGTCGTTCCACTTCTCTTCGTATTGCTTGCGGTCGTTCTTGAAGATGGATTGCAAGCGGTCGGATACCTTCTTGGTGATGTAGGTGGAGATTTTCTTTACGTTCGAGTCGCTTTGCAAGTATGAGCGCGATACGTTCAGCGGAATGTCCGGTGAATCGAGCACACCGTGAAGCAAGGTCAGAAAGTCGGGTACGATGCCTTCTACCGAGTCGGTCACATATACTTGGTTGCAATAGAGCTGTATCTTGTTCTTGTTCAGCTCGATGTTGCTCTTCACCTTGGGGAAGTAGAGGATACCTGTCAGGTGGAAAGGATAATCTACATTCAGGTGAATCCAGAAGAGCGGCTCATCCGACATGGGGTAGAGCTTGCGATAGAACTCCTTGTAATCCTCCTCTTTCAGTTCGCTTGGCTTGCGTGTCCAAAGCGGATTGGGCTCGTTGATGATGTTGTCTTCGGCTGTTTCCACTTGCTTGCCGTCTTTCCACTCTTTCTTTTTGCCGAAAGCGATGGGCACGGGCAGGAAGCTGCAATATTTCTTCAGCAAGGAAGAGAGGCGGTTTTCTTCCAGGAACTCCTTGCAATCGTCGTCGATGTAGAGCACGATGTCGGTGCCTCGTTCTTGCTTTTCTACCTCTTCGAGGGTAAATTCGGGGCTTCCGTCGCATGTCCACTTCACGGCCTTGGCATCGTCTTTCCACGATTTGGTGATGATTTCCACCTTCTTGGCCACCATGAAGGCCGAGTAGAAACCTAAACCGAAGTGGCCGATGATGGCATTGGCGTCGTTCTTATACTTTTCCAGGAAGTCGTTGGCACCGGAAAAGGCGATTTGGTTGATGTATTTGTCGATTTCATCGGTAGTCATACCAATGCCTCGGTCGGAAACGGTGATGGTTTCCTTGTCGAGAGAAACGCGCACGGTGAGGTCGCCCAGCTCGCCTTTGAACTCGCCGATAGAGGAGAGCGTCTTCAGCTTTTGGGTAGCATCTACGGCGTTGGATACCAATTCGCGAAGAAATATTTCGTGATCGCTATACAAGAATTTTTTGATAACGGGGAAGATGTTTTCGGTTGTTACCCCAATGTTTCCTTTTTGCATATTCAGTTTAGTTTAATGGTTATACTTCTATTTTATATTTACCCTTAAGGGAAAATTTATTTTTCCTTCCTGGAAAATGTTATTCCGTCTTTGGTTTCGTTCAGCGTTGCAAGAATCTCGTCGCCAGCCTGAAGTTCGGTGGATACAATCATTTCGGACAATCCATCTTCCAGGTAGTTTTGTATGGCTCGCTTCAGTGGGCGGGCACCATACTGAACATCGTATCCCTTTTCGGCAATGAAGCGCTTGGCTTCGTCGCTCAGCGTGAGCTTGAAACCGAGGTTTTCTATGCGGGCATAAAGTGCCTTCAGTTCGATGTCGATTATCTTTATAATGGCATCGAGGCTTAATTGTTCGAACGTGATGATTTCGTCGATACGATTCAGGAACTCGGGCGAGAATGTCTTGTGCAACGACTTCTGGATAAGCGAGTTGGCATACTCCTTGTCGTCGGTGCGTTGTTGTGCGGCAAAGCCGACGCCTCGTCCGAACTCTTTCAGTTGGCGGGTACCTACGTTCGAGGTCATGATGATGATGGTGTTCTTGAAATCTACCGTGCGGCCGAAGCTATCGGTCAGGCGGCCTTCGTCCATTACTTGCAACAACAGGTTGAAGACATCGGTATGTGCCTTTTCCACCTCGTCGAGCAGAACGATAGAGTAGGGCTTGCGGCGTACCTTTTCGGTCAGTTGTCCGCCTTCGTCGTAGCCTACATATCCCGGAGGGGCACCAACGAGGCGCGAAACGGCAAACTTCTCCATGTATTCGCTCATATCTACCCGAATCAGTGCGTCGGACGAGCCGAACATCTGCTTGGCCAACTGCTTGACCAAGTGTGTCTTTCCTACACCTGTAGGGCCTAAGAAGAGGAAGGTGCCGATGGGGCGGTTAGGGTCTTTCAGTCCTACACGGCTACGCAGGATGGCCTTGGTAAGCTTCTCGATGGCGGCATCTTGTGCAATGACTTGGCTTTGCAACTCGCTCTTCATGTTTATCAGGCGTGCGCTTTCGGTTTGCGCCATGCGTTGTACGGGTATGCCCGACATCATGGAAACCACTCTTGCAATCTCCTCTTCGTCCACCACTTCGCGGAGGTTTTCGTGCTGGCTTTCCCAAGCGCTTTTCATCTCTTCCAATTGCTCGGTCAGCTCTTTGGCACGGTCGCGATGGTTGGCGGCAAGCTCATAATTCTGCGATTTCACCGCCAAATCTTTCTCCTTCAAGGCTTCGTCGATAAGCTTTTCCTGCTCTTCAATCTCTTTGGGTACGCTGATATTAATAAGGTGTACGCGCGAACCGGCCTCGTCGAGCACGTCGATGGCTTTGTCGGGGAAGCTACGGTCGGTGATGTATCGTTCGGAATACTTCACGCAGGCTTCGATGGCCTGGTCGGTGTAGCTCACGTTGTGATGCTCTTCGTATCTCTCCTTTATGTTCTTGAGAATCTGCAGGGTTTCGTCGGCCGTTGTAGGCTCTACAATCACCTTTTGGAAGCGTCTTTCCAAAGCACCGTCCTTCTCGATGTTCTTGCGGTATTCATCGAGCGTGGTGGCGCCGATGCATTGTATCTCTCCGCGAGCCAATGCCGGTTTCAGGATGTTGGCGGCATCCATCGAGCCCGATGACGAGCCGGCACCCACGATGGTGTGAATCTCGTCGATGAACAGGATGATATTTGGATTGCGTTGAAGCTCGTTGATGATGGAGCGCAACCGCTCTTCGAACTGTCCGCGATACTTGGTGCCGGCTACTACCGAAGCCATGTCGAGCATCACTACACGCTTGTTGAAAAGGATGCGCGAAACACGCTTTTGTACGATTCGTGTAGCCAGTCCTTCTACGATGGCCGACTTGCCTACGCCGGGCTCTCCAATCAGTATCGGATTGTTCTTTTTTCTCCTACTTAGAATTTGTGCTACACGTTCAATTTCTTTCTCTCTTCCGATGACCGGATCAAGTTTGTCATCTTGTGCCAATTTTGTCACATCTGTGCCAAAATTGTCAAGAACGGGCGTGTCGTTGTTTGCCCTTGGTGTAGCTGTCTTGGTGCCGCCTTCGCGCCTTTTGTTAGCCTGGTTGTTGTATGGCTTGATGTCCTCATCGTCCTCGCCCTCTTCGGTAAAGCGTAGTTCGTCCTTCACGATAGAGTCGCTTACTTTCGATGTAAGTAGCTTGTAGGCAGCGTTGTATGTAGCCTTATGGTCTTCTAAGATGTGGGCGGCGTCGTTGTCTCCATCTTTAAGAATGGCCAGCAACAAATGCTCGGCATCTACAAGGGGAGATTGCAGAAGTCGCGATTCGAGCATACACATCTTTAATATACGGGCTGCCGAAGTGGATAGGGCTATATCGTTGTCGTTGGAAGATACAAAGTTCAGTGTGCTTTGTTTAACGGCATTTTCTACTTGTGTCTTGATTTCCTTTAAATCAATGTTTAGTTTCTGTAGCACTTCAATTGCTTTTCCTTCGCCATCGCGCAACATGCCAAGCAATAGATGTTCGGGCGCAACAACATTGTTGCACAGACGATTGGCCTCTTCTTTGCTATAAGAAATAATGTCTGAAAAACGTTGCGAAAATTGGTTACTCATAAATAATCTCTCTTTCTTCTTGGTTTGTTTTACTCAACTGTTTCTGCTTACAAAGATAGGGATAAATCCGTCATCATTTGTGCATCACATTCTTATAAAATACAAATCTTATGCCAAAGTTGTTTTTACAGGCTGTTTTTTTGCAAAAAAATCATAAATAGGTGGTTTGTATGGAAATTTCTATTTTATAAAAAAGTGTTGGTTGTAAAAATATCAGATTGGTATTTCTGGCTGTTTTCTTACAACGAAAGCTATTTGCATCGGCATCTGAACAGAAGGATAGGGGATAGCTGACATTTTGCTATAACAAAGCGTATTTTTAACTCAAATAAATACTTGAGAGTATTTTTTATCATAAAGTTTTTAAGAAAACTTTCGTATGTCGAAAAAAAGCAGTAATTTAGCATAGTTTTTTAAACAAACGTTGAATATTTAATTAAATTACATATTTAAATGCTTGAACAAGACAGAATTATAAAAATCAATATCGAGGAAGAGATGAAATCATCCTACATCGATTACTCTATGTCGGTAATCGTTGCTCGTGCGCTTCCTGATGTTAGAGATGGTTTTAAGCCCGTTCACCGAAGAATTCTTTTCGGTATGATGGGATTGGGAAATACCTCGGACAAGCCATATAAGAAATCGGCCAGAGTCGTGGGTGAGGTGTTGGGTAAATATCACCCCCATGGCGACTCGTCTGTATATGGAGCATTGGTTCGTATGGCTCAACCATGGGCAATGCGCTACATGCTGGTAGACGGACAAGGTAACTACGGTTCGGTGGATGGTGACGGTGCAGCAGCTATGCGTTACACCGAATGTCGCTTGAAGAAAATCGGTGAAGACATGATGCTCGACATCGACAAGGAAACCGTGGATATGCAACCCAACTTCGACGATTCGTTGCTGGAACCCAAAGTGATGCCTACACGCATTCCAAACCTGCTGGTAAACGGTGCGTCGGGTATTGCCGTTGGTATGGCTACAAACATGCCTACTCACAACCTTTCCGAAGTGATTGATGCTTGTGTGGCCTACATCGACAACAACGATATTGATATCGAAGAATTGATGGAATATGTAAAGGCTCCCGATTTCCCGACCGGAGGTTATATCTATGGTATGTCGGGCGTTCGCGAGGCATATCTCACTGGTAGAGGCCGTGTTGTGATGCGCGCCCGTGCAGAAATCGAAGCCGGACAAAACCACGATAAGATTGTTGTAACCGAAATTCCTTACGGAGTAAACAAGGCCGAACTGATTAAGAGCATTGCCGACCTGGTGAACGAAAAGAAAATCGATGGTATCTCGTATGCCAACGACGAATCGGACCGCGAAGGTATGCGCATCGTCATCGACATCAAGCGCGATGCCAATGCCAGCGTAGTGCTGAACAAGCTTTATAAGATGACTCAGCTGCAAACTTCGTTCGGTGTGAACAATGTGGCACTTGTTCCTTATGGAAAGGACAAGAAACTTCGCCCACGCACATTGAACTTGAAGGAGTTGATTCAATACTTCGTAGAACATCGTCACGACGTGGTTATCCGTCGTACACAATACGAACTTCGCAAGGCAAAAGAACGCGCACACATCCTGGAAGGTTTGATTATTGCTTCGGATAATATCGACGAAGTAATCAGAATTATCCGTGCCGCCAAAACACCTAACGATGCTATCAACGGCTTGATGGAACGCTTCGAACTCTCTGAAATCCAAGCTCGTGCCATCGTTGAAATGCGTTTGCGCCAACTCACCGGACTGATGCAAGACCAACTTCATGCCGAGTACGAGGAGATTCAAAAGCAGATTGCTTACCTCGAAGAAATCCTTGTTAACGAAGAACTTTGTAGAAAGGTAATCAAAGACGAACTGCTTGAAGTGAAAGCGAAGTATGGCGACGAACGTCGTTCGGAAATCGTTTACTCTTCAGAAGAATTCAATCCGGAAGATTTCTATGCAGATGATGAAATGATTATCACCATCTCGCACATGGGATACATCAAGCGTACACCGCTTAGCGAGTTCCGTGCACAAAATAGAGGTGGAGTAGGGTCGAAGGGTAGTGATACTCGCGACGAAGACTTCGTAGAACATATCTATCCTGCAACCATGCACAACACCATGATGTTCTTTACACAAAAGGGTCGTTGTTACTGGCTGAAGGTTTACGAAATTCCCGAAGGCTCGAAGAATTCGAAGGGACGAGCCATCCAGAACTTGCTCAACATCGACTCGGACGATGCCGTAAATGCATACCTCCGCGTTAAGAACCTCAACGACAAGGAGTTCATCAACAACCACTACGTTGTATTCTGTACAAAGAACGGTGTTATCAAGAAGACTTTGCTCGAACAATACTCACGTCCACGTCAAAACGGTGTAAACGCAATCCTTATCCGCGAAGACGACAAGGTTATCGAAGTACGTATGACCGATGGCAATAGCGAAATCATTATTGCCAATCGTAACGGACGAGCCATCCGCTTCAACGAAAGCACTGTCCGACCAATGGGTAGAACATCGACCGGTGTAAGAGCCATGACACTCGACAACGACGGTCAGGACGAAGTAGTAGGAATGATTTGCATCCAAGATCCGGAAAACGAAACCATTATGGTGGTTTCTGAACAAGGATTTGGTAAGCGCTCGGAAATCGAAGACTACCGAATCACTAACCGTGGCGGTAAGGGTGTCAAGACAATGAACGTTACCGAAAAGACCGGTAAGTTGGTAGCTATCAAGACAGTAACAGACGATAACGACTTGATGATTATCAATAAATCGGGCATCACTATTCGCATGCACGTTGCCGACTTCCGAGTAATGGGACGAGCCACACAAGGTGTCCGACTCATCAACCTCGAAAAACGTAACGATGAAATCGGATCGGTTTGTAAGGTAAATGCCGAACAAGAAGAGGAGGAAATCGTTGTTAACGAAGAAAACCAAGAATAAGAATTTAAAAATTGACTTATAATATTAATTTAAAACAACTAAAATCATGAAAAGAGTATTTTTTTCGGTGGTTATGCTATTTGCAGCAAGCATTACCTTTGCTCAAGTAAAAAGCGTAAAAGAAGCAAAAGCAATAGCAAATGCTTCTAATCCTGATTTTGCAAAAGCAGAAAAATTGATTAACGCTGCTATGACAAATCCGGAAACACAAAACGATCCTGAAACATGGAATGTAGCAGGTATCATCCAACAAAAGAGAGGCACTAAGGAAATGGAAAAGGCTTACCTCAGAAAGCCTTACGATACTATGCAAATTTACAATAGCGCTTTGGCTATGTGTGAATACTTCTTGAAGTGCGATGAATTGGCACAAATTCCTAACGAAAAGGGTAAAATCAAGAACAAATACCGTAAAGCAAACGCATCGTTGATTCTTGGCGAAAAGAACAACCTGATTAACGGTGGTATCGAGTATTACAACAAGATGCTCGAAGCTGAAAGAGCCGACAACTTGGACAAGGCTAAGGAAATCGGTAAGCAAGCTTTGTCATTCTTTGCTGGTTATGTAGATGCAATGGTTAGCCCCATGTTTGCTGAACAAAACTTCGCTAAGACTGATAGCGTATTGCCTCAAATCGCTTACTATGCTGGTATGACCGCAAGTAGAATTGAAGATTTCGACGCCGTTCTTAAGTATTCTCCATATGCTGTTGACGATAAGGAAGTTGGTAGCTATGCAATGGAATTCATCGCAAGAGCATGGAGCATCAAGGGCGACTCTGTAAAATGGATGAACACTTTAAAGGAAGGTCTTGAAAAGTATCCTCAACACGATTACTTCTTCGGTAACATGATCGACTACTATAGCAACAACAACAAGTTTGAAGAAGCTATGGCTTATGCCGATGAAATGTTGGCTAAGGATCCGGACAATACCTTCTATATTTATGTAAAGGGTTATTTGGGCAACCGCATGTACGAAAACTTTAAGGGTGCCGGTAAGAACGAAGAAGCAGCAGCAGCTTTGGATCAAGCTATCGAAACTTACAAGAAGGCTATCGAAGTAGATCCTAAGTATCCTCAAGCTCTTTCTAACTTGGCATTCAGCTACTGCTTGAAGGCTCAAGACTATTCAGAAAAGGCTGAGAGCGATGTTAGCAGTCCTAAGTATGCTGAAGATCAAGCTATCTTGAAGGGCTTCTACGAATCAGCTAAGCCTTATTACGAAAAGGTTCGCGAATTGTATCCTGAACAAAAAGATTTGTGGTTGCAAGGTTTGTACCGTGTTTACTACAACTTGAACATGGGTCCTGAATTCGAAGAAATCGAAAGCTTGATGGGCATGTAATTCCAAACGTTACAATAATCTTTAAAAGTGTGGCTTCGTTTAAGCCACACTTTTTTTATGCAATACAGTAATAGTATTACCACGACAAACAATAATAATAGCATCAATCCAATACTAATACTAATGTTGATTCTCACTAAAATATTCTTCTTCATAATTTTATTTATTTTTTTAATCTTTAATCTTTAATCAAATTCTTATAGTAGGATATAGCCTTTATTTGCGATATTAAACATAATTGTGATTAAAGATTTGAAGTATATTCGTGAGAAGAGCAAAAAAAAATGCTTGTTTCCAAGCATTTTTAGTACGATTCTAAGCGAATCTAAATATGATTTATAAGGAAATGTTTAATGGTAAATCAGTTCAAGCGCATTGGTTGGAATCCAACCGACTTTACCGTCTTCCAATTTGATTTCTTTCCATTCTTTCATCGAATTGTCTTTGATTTCCACTTTGTGGCCTTCGTGCAGAATGAACAAGCTTGTACCGTTTTCGCTTGGTGTGCTGCGTGCCGTTACGCTTGGCGCTAAAATAATTGCCTCTTTGTTTTCAATCAAATCGTTTTTTTGTTGCCAGGCAAAGATGTTGCTTAAAACCGAAACAATCAGGCAAACACAACCCACAGCAAAGCTAATCTTCTTGGTTTTCAGTTGCTTTGTAAATAAGAACATGGCCAGCGTTACGATAAAGATTATAAAGCATATAATGCCCAATCTGGCCCATGTATCTATGCTCAGTTTGTTGATAAGCGCCTTAAACCAGGCTACAAAGAAGATTTCCGGTATGGGAACAACCTTATCAACGGTTTTAGCTCGGGCAATTTCAAGATTTGCTTTAATGTCGCCATTATTTGGCTGCATCAGCAATGCTCTTTTATAATTCAGAATTGCTCTGGCAATTTCGCCTTGCTTATAGTAGCTGTTACCTAAGTTATAATACAATTCGGCAGCTTCGCCTTGTTGAAGCAACGATTCGTAGATATCGATGGCCTTCAGGTAGTCATTATTCATGTAAGCACTATCGCCATCGGCCTTCGTGTATTCCTTTTGTTCGGGTATGAAGTTATCGGTTGTTTCTACCTGTGTACTATCATTTTGCGCCCAAACATTGGCTACATTCAGGCTTAGAACAACAGCTAACGACCAAATGATTATTCTTTTCATATCTTTCTGTTTCAATTAGTTATTTCTTGATAGAGTTTTCCATTTTGCTGATTACATTGATGGCATCCTGGTAGAGATTATCCATTGCCTGTGCCGGATCGCCCGGTGCAAATCTGGCAAATTCGCAATCGTTAAGCGCTTTGATAAATGTCTTAATCAGTTCATTATCAACATTCTTTGCGATAAGCGCTTCCTCTACATTGTCCTTCGACAATTGCGATACCGGAATGTTCAGTTTGTCGCTTACATAACCCCACAACGCCTTCAGCACTTCGTCGTAGAATGCATCTTTCTTGTTGGCTTTCAGCAGATTTCCGGCTTCCTTCATGCGTTTTACGGCAATCTTGTTTGCCTTCTTGGTTCTTACCTTGGCAATGTTAGAGTTTTCGGAAATTTGCTTGCGGTAAATCACAAACACTACTACGAAGAGCAACATCGGAATCAGGTAATAGAGCCAGTAAGCAGTTGTACCGAAGAAGAACTCTCCGTGTGGTTTCAAGGATACGGCATTTTGCTTGATGAATCGGATATCCTGGTTCAGCACCTTCAGTTCTTCCTTATTGGTATAGTTCGAAACTGTTTGCGAACTGCTTCCCGTGCCTTTCGATACATTCAGTGTATATTCTTCGGTAGTCAGTGTCTTGTACGATTGCGACTTGATGTCGAAGTAGCTGAATGTTACCGCCGGAATCTTGTAAGTACCAGCATTGCGTGGTATAGCTAGATATTCAATTACTTGATTGCCCGATTGTCCGGCAGTTGTCAGTCTGAAGTTGTTTTCCACTTTCGGATCGTAGATTTCAAAATCCTCTGGGAACTTCACTTCCGGAGCCGAAACCAGCTTCAAGTTACCGATACCCGATACAACCAATTTAATTGTAACAGCCTCATTTGCTTTCAATTCGGTTGTGTTGATAGACGAAGAGATAGTGAACTCTCCCACTCCACCCGAGAAGTTTTCCGGCTTGCCGGCCGGCAATTCACTTACCTTGATGGTCAGTTTCGGAGTCATCAATGTTTTCTTTACCTCTATCATTCCACCGCCATTGAAGAAGGCTTCAAACGGATCGGAAACCTGTTTCTCTACAGCTATCGAAGCGTCGAAACGAGCCTGCTCGATGGTCAGGTTGCCTGATTGTTGTGGAAACAACACAAACTGGCGGTACACCGTAGTCTGGTAGTTTCTACCCTTGTAGTGTTCCAATCCCCATCTTCTGTCGTTGGGCAGCTCCACTTCTTGCGAGTGAAAGCCCTTGAAATCAGGTAGTTTTACGTTGTCAAATCCGCGTAGGTTAACCGCTGTATAGATTTTGTAAGTCAGCAATAAAGCCTCCTGTTCGTACACATTCACCTTGTTGGCCGTTGCAGTAATAAACAAATCGTTGTTGGCAATGCTTCCGTTGGCACGCTGTCCGTTGCTGCTTCCTTGATTAGCCTGTTGTTGGTCGGCCGGCAATACCTTCACCTTCACCGAGTTTGAAATCATTTCGTTTCCATCGGCAACGATTACTGCTCCAGGAATGGTAAACTCACCCTCCTCTTTGGCCATCAAGATATAGGTAAAAGTGATGCTGGCCGATACATCGTTGTTCACTTGAGTGACTTGTGTCGAGCGGCTTGGCCCCATCAGCACATCAAAGCCTTTGATAGAGGGTGCCCTGAAGTCTCTTACCTTTTGAGTAGTAACCGTATAGGACAGTCTGAATTGGTCTCCCACGGCCACAGCTTCGGGAGCAGATGTTGTAAAACTGACTTTTTCATCGGCAAAGGTTTGCAAACTGATTGCAATCAGTGCCATCCAAAGTATAACGATTCTTTTCATATTTATTTTGTTTCTTATTCGTTTTTCTTCGGACGTAGCATGCTACGCCCTACTACATTCATTACCAATCCTTTTGCAGTTGTACGCCCTGAATCACTTGTTGTTTCTTCAGTTTCTCCTGCGTATCCTTTTCGTCTTGCATCACCGAACGGAGCAACTGCTCGGCATTCTCTTTGGACATTTCTTCTTTATTCTGCTGTTGTTGGTTTTGTTGTTGTTGCTGCTGCTCCTGTTGTTGCTGCTGCTGCTCTTGTTGTTCCTGTTCCTTCTGCTCCTGTTCTTTTTGCTCCTGTTGCTGTTGGTCTTGGTTCTGTTGTTGTTGCTGTTGTTCGTTCAACTGCTTTTGAGCCAGTGCCAGGTTGTAGCGTGTTTCGTCGTCGTTCGGATTGTTTCTGAGCGACTCCTTGTATGCTTCCACCGCCTTCGCAAAGTCCTTCTGTCCATGGAAAATCACGCCCATGTTGTGGTAAATCTGTGCCAGATTACCCTTGTCCTTTTCCAGCTTGGAAGCGGCAACATATTGTTCCATAGCCTCTTGAATCTTGTTTTGTGCCAGCAGTGTATTGCCCAGGTTATACATGGAGATAGTCGATTTAGGGTTCACATCCAATGCCTTCCGATAGTTCACTTCGGCATCCACGAATGTGCTGTCGGCAAACTGTCGGTTACCTTTGCGGATATAATCCCGCTCGGCCTTTTGCGCCGAAGCCCCCACTGTGAGCAACGAGAGCAGCAAAGTAACCGTGAACTTCTTGTTCGAGAAGAAACTGAAGTTCTTGAAAAGCGGATTCTTGCGGTCGAGAATCAGCATCTCCACCAATAGCAGAATCAGGATAATCCATGCAATGGCTTGGAACTGCTCGTTGAACTCGGTGTAAACCTGTGTCTCCACATCGGCCTTGGCCAGCTTGTTTACCTCTTGTGTAATAGCCTTTTGTGCCGCATTCGTATTGTCCACCCGTACATAGATACCCTTACCGGCTTGGGCAATCTCCTGACACATCTGTTCGTTCAGCTTGGTAACCACCACATTTCCCTCTCTGTCTTTCCGGTAGTCGTTGCTACCCGGTATGGGTATGGGAGCACCTTCGGGCATACCAACACCTAACACATTGATTTGTATTCCCTTATCGGTGGCGGCTTTGGCTGCTTCCAGCGCACCGTCTTCGTGGTTCTCGCCATCGGTAATCAGGATGATGGTCCGCCCTACCCCTTCTTGCGGAGTAAAACTGCGCGAAGCCAGGTTGATGGCAGCTCCGATGGCCGTTCCCTGCTTCGAAATCAGTGATGGGTCGATGGTTTCGAGGAACATCTTAGCCGAGATATAGTCGCTTGTGATGGGCAGTTGCGTAAATGCATCGCCGGCGAACACAATCATACCCACCTTGTCGTTCTCCATCTTGTCCACCAGTTGCGTCACCAACCGCTTGGCCTTTTGCAGACGGCTTGGCTGCACATCCTGGGCCAGCATGGAGTTCGAAATGTCGAGTGCAATGATAACCTCGATGCCTTGGCGTTTTACCGTTTCCAGTCTTGAACCGAATTGCGGACGGGCCAGCAACACGGCAAACAGGCCGATGGCGGCAAACAACAGCCAGAACTTCACATCCGGTCTGTATTTCGATACATCCGGCATCAGTTGTGCCATCAGTTCCGGGTCGCCAAACTTCTTGATGGCACTTCTTCTTCTATAGTTCGAGTACAGATAAAATGCTGCTAAAAAAGGTAATAGCAGTAATAAGTACAAATATGTAGGCTCTTCGAATCTGAACATTTTCTTCTTTGTTTTACGAGTCTGTTAAGGTATTTTTTTCAAGATAGTGTTTCTCAGCAACACCTCTATCAGCAAGCACACAAAAGCCAGGAGGGCAAACAGCCGGTATTCCTCTTCCCGCTTGCTGAACTCCTTCACATTAAGCTTTGTCTTCTCCAGTTTGTCAATCTCGGTATAGACCTCTTTCAGTTTTGTGTTGCTGGTAGCGCGGAAGTAGTCGCCGTTGGTCGTTCCGGCAATCTGTGTCAGCGTCTGTTCGTCAATCTCCACCGGCATGTTCACATACTGAATGGTTCCTCCCACCGGATACGGATAAGGAGCTGTGCTATTGCTACCTACGCCAATGGTATAAACGCGTATTCCGAAGCTCTTGGCAATCTCGGCCGCCGTCAGTGGCGAAATGTCTCCCCGGTTGTTGGTACCGTCGGTCAGCAAGATGATAACTTTCGACTTCGCCTTGCTGTCCTTCAGCCTTGTCACGGCGTTGGCAATACCCATACCCACTGCCGTACCGTCTTCAATCAGTCCGCATTGGGTATCCTTAATCAGGTTCAGCAGCACGGCATGGTCCACCGTTAGCGGACATTGCGTAAAGCTTTCTCCGGCAAACAGTGTGATACCGATGTTGTCGTTCGGTCGTCCGTTGATAAATTCGGCCGCTACCTCCTTGGCCGCTTCCAGTCTGTTCGGCTTCAAGTCTTCGGCCAGCATACTGGTCGAAACGTCCAGAGCCAGCATAATGTCTATACCTTCAATCTCGCTGTTTTGCCATTTGTCGGTCGTTTGCGGTCGGGCCAGCACCATAATCAGCAGTGCGATGGCAATGATGCGCAAGGCAAAAGGCACATGCAGCAGGTAGTTCTTGTAGCTCTTCGGAGCCGAAGCATACACCTTTGTGTCCGACAGTTGCAGTGTAGCTTCCGATTTCCGTTGCTTCAGCATATACCATATTATATAAGGTACGAGCAGCAAGAGTAAAAACAGATATTCAATATTGGCAAAAACCATGTTTATAGTTCTGAGTTATGAGTTAAGCAAAGTAGTTATACAATTCGTTGCAAACGTACACCACCGATACAACCAGCGCAATGGCAATGGCCGCAATAGCTGCTCCAAGCAACAGCTTGGTTCGCAACGAGCGTTTTTCAACAATCGTTATTTCGGTTGGTTGCGGTTTTTCGTTCTCGTCCGGTTCCACCTTGGTGTTGTTCACAAACTCGATGGCACTAATCAGGTTGGCATCGTTTTCGTTCATCAACGGATTATGCTTGGCAAACTTCACCAGGTCGGCCGTCTGGAACATCTCCTTCAAGTCGGCAATGGCCTCTTTGTCATTCACTTCCAACAGTTTGTCGATGATTTCGCTCGAGGTCATCTCCAGCGCATTGAATCCGAAACGCTCCTTGATGTAGGTTCTTACGGCATCGGTCAGCTCGGTATAGAACTCCTTCGACTGTCCTTTTTGCCAAATCTTCTCACCCTTGATTCGTTCCATCTCCTTCATGGCCAGCAAGTGTGGCGGCAGTTTCGGTTCCACCTTCATCTTGCGGATAATCGGCTTGTTGTCTCTGATGCGTTTCACCAGGTAAATCAGCAGCAGCAGGAAGGGAGCAAACAGCACGATAGCTGCAATGGTGCCATACCAGTCTTCCCATTCGAACGGAGCCTTCATAACGGTTTTGGGCGGGAAGAAGTCGTCCGGATGTTCTTCGTCTATAGGCACTTGCACGGTATATACCTTCAGTGCCAACGGCTTCGACTGATACGGAATGCTGTCCACCAACACCTTCATTGGCGGCAGGTAGTATAGGGCCGAGTCGAACGAAGTAATCGTGTACTCCTGCGTCAGCAATGCACGCTTTCCCCCGTTCAGCAGTTGAGTGTCCATCTTGGCCACATCGATTATCTCCACCCCTCTGACCAGTGTATCCTTATAGCTTGGGAAGATGGCTCTTTTGTCGGCATCCACCGAGACCTGCAACTTCACCGTTGTCTGTTGTCCAATCAGAATCTGTAGCGAGTCGATGGTAGCATCCACCGTCACCGATTGTCCTTGGCTATTGCCTGCAACTCCCAGCAATGCTATTATCAGAAATAATAGTTTTCTCATCTCTTGTTTTAGTTACGTTTAGCAAACAAGTTCATCAATGCTTTTACATAATCTTGGTCGGTTCTGACCGATACGTTGTCCACATTACTCTTGGTAAATGTTTCCCTCAGTTCGTTCTGTTTGTTCACCCACCAGTCGTGATGCGCCCTTCTCACCGCCTTCGACGAAGTGTCTATCCACTGTTCGTGTCCGGTTTCGGCATCCTTCACCTTAATCATGCCTATGGCGGGCAATTCGGCCACCCGTCGGTCGTACACCTGAATGGCCACCACGTCATGCTTACGGTTGGCAATGGTCAGTGCATCCTTAAAACTCTGTTGGTCGATAAAGTCGGACAGCATGAAAGCCGTGCATCTGCGCTTCATCACGTTCGTCAGGTATTCCAGTCCCAGGCGGATATTGGTCTTTCTGCTCTCCGGTTGGAAGTCTATCAGCTCGCGAATGATGTATAAAATATGCTTTCTGCCCTTCTTCGGTGGGATAAACTTCTCAATCTTGTCCGAGAAGAAGATTACCCCAATCTTATCGTTGTTCTGTATGGCCGAGAATGCCAGTGTAGCAGCAATCTCGGTCACCATGTCCTTCTTCAGTTGTTTTACGGTGCCAAACTCCAAACTTCCGGAAACGTCCACCATCAGCATCACGGTCAGTTCGCGCTCCTCTTCGAACACCTTTACGAAAGGCTTGTTGAATCGGGCCGTTACATTCCAGTCAATGTCTCGAATGTCATCGCCAAACTGATACTCCCTGACCTCGGAGAACGCCATACCCCTACCCTTGAAGGCCGAGTGATACTGGCCAGCAAAGATGTTGTTGGATAGTCCTTTGGTCTTGATTTCAATCTGTCTGACCTTCTTTAATAGTTCAGTAGTTTCCATGCAATACGGATGCTATCGGTTAGGGCACTTCTACCTTGTTCAGAATCTTGCTGATGATTTCATCGGCAGTAATGTTGCTTGCTTCGGCCTCGTAGGTCAGTCCGATGCGGTGGCGCAATACGTCGTGAGCCACGGCACGCACATCCTCTGGAATCACATATCCGCGACGCTTGATGAAGGCATAGCTGCGTGCAGCCAGTGCCAGGTTGATAGAGGCACGGGGCGAACCGCCGAAGCCAATCATATCCTTCAGCTCCTTCAAGTCGTACTTTTCGGGGTAGCGTGTAGCAAACACAATATCCACGATATACTTTTCAATCTTCTCGTCCAGATATACCTGGCGCACCACCTTGCGCGCTTCGATAATCTCTTCCGCCTTCATGATAGGCTTCACCACCAGCTTCTCGCCATTGATGTTCTGGCGGATAATCAGTTTCTCCTCTTCCAGCTTCGGATAGTCAATCACCACCTTCAGCATGAAACGGTCCACTTGCGCTTCCGGCAGCGGATAAGTACCCTCTTGCTCGATTGGGTTTTGGGTAGCCAATACCAGGAACGGTTCCGGCAGCTTGAAAGTCTCCTTGCCGATGGTCACCTGACGCTCCTGCATTGCTTCCAGCAGCGCACTTTGCACCTTGGCCGGAGCACGGTTAATTTCGTCGGCCAGCACAAAGTTGGCAAACACCGGACCCTTCTTAGCTTGGAACGATTCGTCCTTCTGGCTATACACCATCGTACCGATAACGTCGGCCGGCAGCAAGTCGGGAGTAAACTGTACGCGGCTATAATCAGCATCAATCAGCGAAGCCAATGTCTTAATAGCCAATGTTTTTGCCAATCCCGGTACACCTTCCAGCAAGACGTGTCCGTCCGACAGCAAACCTATAAGTAATGATTCAATCAAGTGTTTTTGTCCCACAATCACCTGATCCATACCAGTTGTAAGATTCGTAACGAAAGCACTTTGTCTTTCAATCCGCTCGTTCAGTTCGCGGATGTCAATAGTTTCAGCCATATTCTTAATGATATTTATAATTTTAATTTTTCATTTCCTTTTGTAGGTCACCCCCCTACATTTTAGCTCCCAAAGGTACATTATTATATTAAGTGTCGCAAGTAATTATTGTTTTTTTGCAGATTTTAGAATTCCGAAAGTTTTCCTTCTCTAAAATAACAACGGAGCACTAGTAGCGCTCCGTTGTTATCGATTAAAAAATCTGTCTTGTCAATTCGTTTATCTTCTTATGAAGTTTCTTAACAATCGGCACTAACAGGAACAATTCGGCAAGCATAATGCCATAAGTAAATCCGATGCTGAACTCCGTTAGCCATATGGAAAAACCACTTTCAGGAAGGCATTTCCCCAACGGCATTAAAAATAAGAACGAAAAGGCAGCAATCAGCGTAAGCCCGATAAGGCTGTTCAAGTGATGACTGAAAGCCTTGTTCGTCATCCGCAATTTGGCCGCAACGTTGTTCTCGGCTTCAAATGGCCCTGCAGCGGTTTCTCTTTTCCAGTAAATCCGTTGTTTCCATTGATGTACAAACCTGTCTCCGCACGCACTGCGAAAAGCCACATAATCATCCATTCCATTCTTTGATTTCTTCTCGTCGAAGTCAATCTGATATATAAACTCATTCGGTTCACACTTTTTGAACCGGTAAATCATTCCATTCTTGTGCCAAAACGCCCATCCCCTTTTGGCCATATCGTTAATCCACTTCTCTTCCTTGTCAAAGTCGACGAACCAATTGATTGCAATTCTCTTCGTTCTCATATCTATACATTATTAATACTATTCCTACCATTCTCTACAAGCTCTTTAAGGCGGTTATATTCCGCTTTAAGCACCTCTTGTCCAAGTTCTGTTATCCGATACATTTTTCTTCTTCCATCACTCTCTGGAGACTCCCCGCATGGCAAAATCCATCCCTTTTCAAGCAGGTTAGAGATAGCACCATACAGTGTGCCGGCCGAAAGCACCAGTCTTCCTCTGCTTAGCGAAGAAGTCTTCTGCATTATGCCATACCCATGCATCGGCTCTTGCAGAGCCAGCAAAATGTAATAAATCGATTCTGTTAAAGCAGTTGCATTATTCTTCATACCATATATTGCTTATCTATATATCGTTTTCCGATACAAAGATAGACGATATATCTTATACTGCAAAATTATTCAGACTATTTTTCTTTAATAGGTTGTCTGTTTCCAAACCTTTTGTTCTTCACGCCCGAAGTATTTGTTCTTTATCCGTAAAGTGTTTGTTGTTCAGAGCAGAGAATTATAACCAGAAATCACAAAGTCAATCACGGGGATAATTAATTGTTGTTTGTAAGGATTGTCAGATTCTGGTGTTTTTCTTTGGATGTATTGTTGTGTTTTATTGAAAGTTGAAAGCGTTGTTGAGGTATGATTGGTGGCGGTTTGAAATCTTACAATTCTTACAAATTACAATTAATTATTTTCTCTCTCTCTACCATCGGTGGTGTAGGTTGAGAAGAAGCTATTATATATATATAATAAAATATATTTACATAATATTCTTTGGGGATGTACCCCGCAAGTTTTTTAATTGTAATTTGTAAGATTTGTCAGATTGGCGATGGTTGGCTGTCTTTCGCCCAATGCGTTCCGTAGCCTCACGAGACAGATTCGGCGCGCACGCCGAGTGCGTTCGGATGTTGGCGGGGATTCTTTTAACATTTCGGAGAGGGCAAATGTTAATAAAAAAATGAGGGGCGGAATTGTTTGGAAAACCTCTGTTTGCAGTTGTATATTTGCAGTGTCATTGAATGAGGGGAATTGTAGAAGGAGGAGGAAATAAAAAATCCGCTACATGGGGGTTGTAGCGGATTGGATGGGTTGAGTTATTTCTTTTCTAATTTCGGAATTTTGATTTTGGTGCCGACGGCAACGTTGTTGGGGTTGCTGATGATGTCTTTGTTGTGCTCGACAATGTAGGTGGAGAGTTCCCTGGT
Organism: Mediterranea massiliensis; assembly: GCA_015060685.1. GTDB lineage: Bacteria > Bacteroidota > Bacteroidia > Bacteroidales > Bacteroidaceae > Bacteroides > Bacteroides massiliensis_B. The sequence continues at coordinate 152,728 of SUXZ01000001.1, forward strand.
GCCAAAGTATTTTTCGGAGATGATTCGCAGGGTTTCTCCTCGTTTGACGGTATGCTCGGTTTGTGTGCCGGTTATGGTATAGACACCGGAGGCCTTGTAGGTAGTGGCCGGTTGGGGTGCCGGTTGGGGCTTCTCTTCTACTACGGGCGGTGACGTAGGTTGAGGAAGTTCTACTACAGGGGCAACGACGGTATCGGGTTGGGCAACGACAGTGTCGGTCTGTACGGCGAGTGTATCGGCTTGGATGGCGAGTGTGTCGGCCGGAATGACTTCCTCTGGTGTTGCTTCTTGAGTGGTTTCTTCTTGCTCTTGCGGCTTGGGCATCAAGTCGGTGAGCAGTGTGGGATGATACAGGAAGACGATGGCTGCTATGCAGAGCAGGATAATGAAGGCAACGATTCCGAAGAAGTATTTCATGCCTTGGGTGTCTTCTTTGAAGTCTTTGGCAATGTTGTCTCTTAGGTTGGCAATCATTGATTTGGGTTGTTTGTTGGTTTCCAATTCGTTTTCAATGTTGGTGATTATTTGGGCCATGTGATTGTCCATTTCGGGCTTTTCTTCTGGCTGAGGTTGTTCCTCGGAGGTTGGTTGTTCCTCGATGTCTTCGGTGTCTGAACCTACCACCCCGCCTGAAGGCACCCCTCCTTCCTGAAGGAGGGGAATTGGATTGGGTTCCTCCTCAATGGTTGGTTCCTCTTCTATAGCGGGAGTTTCCTCTTCGGAGGTTGGTTCTTCTTCGCGGACGCTGCACGCAACGTCCCTACTATCTGAGGGTTCCTCTTCTATAGCAGGAGTTTCTTCTTCGATGATGGGTTCTTCTTCGATAGCAGGAGTTTTTTCTTCAACGATGGATTCTTCCTCTATTGCAAGGGTTTCTTCCTCGGCATCGTCTTCATCGGTGGGGAGGCCGTCTATAAAGGCTCCTTCGTTTAGGACTACACTTTCGAAGTGGGCAAACGGTTTGTTTACCAGGTCTTTCAGTGATGCGTCGGGGGTGAAGGTGATTTTGGTGTGGCCTTGTATTTCGATGCGTTCGCCAGTGTTCACATTGATGCTTTCGCGGCTATCTACCTCGATTAGCTTGAAGGTTCCAAATCCCTTGATCTTTACGTATCGCTCGTTGTTCAGGGCTTTTTCTATCAGCTTGAAAAACTCCTTGATGTAGTTTTCGGCATCTTTTTTCTGGATTCCCTTGCTTTCGGCAAACTGTTCTGTCAGTTCCTGTATGTTTATCTTTTCGTTCATGGCGGGCTGGGTTAAGGCGGATGATTACTTGAACTTATCTTTCAATGCCGAACTGGGCTTATAGGACAAAACCAGCTTGGGTGGAACCAGCATACGCACTTTGGTGGTGGGGTTCACAGAGATGCGTTCGGTCTTCTTCTTTACTTCGAATGCACCAAATCCGGGGATGGTGATGGTGTTGCCTTCTTGCCATTGTTTGGACATGGCTTCCAATAACCCGGCAGTCAGCTCGTTGGTCTCCTTGATGGAGCGGCCGACTTGTTGCGATAGTTCCGATATGAATTCTTTGTTGTTCAAGATAAGTAGATTTTTAGTAAACGTGCCGCTATATTACTAAAAAAATGCAAACTGTGCAAATTGTTTGCCGAAAATCAGCCTATTACCTCGCCAAAAAGGTCGAAATCATCGGAATTTGTGATGGAAACCTGGTAAAACTCACCGATTTTAAGTTCGTTGTCGCCTTCGGCTATCAGCACTTCGGGATCTACTTCGGGAGAGTCGAACTCGGTTCGGCCGATGTAGTAATTTCCCTCCTTTCTATCGATGATTACCTTGAATTGCTTGCCGATTTTAGCTCTTCCCAGTTCGGCTGAAATCTCCTCTTGGATGGCCATGAGTTCGCTCAACCGTTCTTGCTTCACTTCGTCGGGAATCTCGTCGGAATAGTTGTTGGCCGAGTAGGTTCCTTCCTCTTCGGAATAGGCAAAAGCCCCCATTCTATCGAACTTTGCACGCTTGACAAACTCCTTCAACTCCTCGAAATCGGCTTCGGTTTCGCCCGGATGGCCAACCATCAAGGTGGTGCGCAAGTGGATGCCGGGAACCTCTTTGCGGAAGTTCTCTATCAGTCGGTAGGTCTCTTCTTTCGTAACGTTGCGTCTCATCTGCTTCAGCATGTTGTCGCTGATGTGTTGCAAGGCAATGTCCATGTATTTGCACACATTCTTCCGTTCGCGCATTACGCGCATCAGTTCCATGGGGAAGTGAGCGGGATAGGCATAGTGCAAGCGAATCCATTCAACACCCGGTACATCGGATATCTGTTCGATGAGTTCGGCTATTTTTTGCGTTTTATAAAGGTCGATGCCGTAATAGGTCAGCTCCTGGGCAATAATCTGAAACTCTTTCACGCCCTTGGAGACGAGGTACTTAACTTCGGCAATAATCTCTTCGATGGGGCGGGAAACATGCTTGCCAGTGATGATGGGAATGGCGCAATAGGAGCATGAACGGTCGCAACCTTCCGAGATTTTCAGGTAGGCATAGTGGTTGGGAGTGGTCTGGTGGCGCTCGTCGTGGAGTTCCTGGCGGTAGTTTTTGCCCAATTCATCGAGCAATTCGGGCCAGTTGAACTTGCCGTAGTACTTATCTACTTGCGGTATCTCTATCTGGAGTTCGCTGAGGTATCGTTCCGACAGGCAACCCATGACATAGAGCTTCTCCAGTTGGCCCTCTTCTTTGGCTTGGGCAAACTGCAAAATCATGTTGATGGACTCTTCCTTGGCATCGCCAATGAATCCGCAAGTGTTGATGACGGCTATTTCGCCTTGCGGATTGGGTGAGTCGTGAGTGACGTTATAGCCCGCTGCTTCCAGCTGTCGCATCAGCTTTTCCGAATCGACCAGGTTCTTCGAACAGCCTAACGTGATGAAATCTATGGTCTTACGCTTCATTATTTATCTCCGAACAATGAATCGACAAACTCTTTTCTACGGAAGACTTGTAAATCTTCCATTCCCTCGCCTAAACCGATGTACTTAACGGGTATCTTGAATTGGTCGGAGATGCCGATAACAACGCCTCCCTTGGCTGTTCCGTCCAGCTTGGTAACGGCCAATGCCGATACTTCGGTTGCCTTGGTGAATTGCTTGGCTTGTTCGAATGCGTTCTGGCCGGTAGAGCCGTCGAGCACCAACAACACTTCGTGTGGAGCATCGGGAACCACTTTCTTCATGACGTTCTTAATCTTGGTCAGCTCGTTCATCAAGCCAATCTTGTTGTGCAAGCGGCCGGCTGTATCGATGATGACTACGTCGGCATTGTTGGCTACGGCAGAGCTTAACGTGTCGAAGGCTACAGATGCCGGGTCGGAACCCATCTTTTGCTTCACAACGGGCACTCCTACCCGTTCGCCCCAGATGACAAGCTGTTCTACGGCAGCGGCACGGAATGTATCGGCAGCTCCCAGGTAAACCGATTTGCCGGCTTTCTTGAATTGGTAGGCAAGCTTGCCGATGGTGGTGGTTTTGCCCACACCGTTCACTCCCACTACCATGATTACGTATGGCTTGTGTTGGATGGGGGCTTCGAAGTCGTCGATATCGTCGGTATTGTTTTCGGTGAGCAGCTCGGCTATTTCGTTGCGCAACAAGTTGTTGAGCTCTGTGGCGTTCATGTACTTGTCTTCGGCTGCACGCTTTTCTACTCTTTCAATGATTTTCAGGGTGGTTTCAACGCCTACGTCTGAAGTGATGAGTACCTCTTCGAGGTTGTCCAGCACTTCGTCATCAATTTTAGACTTTCCGGCAATGGCTCGGGCTATCTTACCGAATACGCTTTCCTTGGTTTTGGCCAGTCCTTTGTCCAGTGTCTCTTTCTTTTCCTTCGAGAAAAAACTAAAAAATCCCATATTATAAACAATTACAATGTTTTAGTACGTTGCAAAGATACTAAATAATATCTAACAATAAAAAGAATCCCCCACCGAATTGTTCGATGAGGGATTTTATAGGTTTCTTACACCTCGCGGTGTAGGTTGTGAATCTTACTTCTTGAAGAAATCTTGAACTTCTTCGTTACGAACCATTTGTTCATCAAAGATATAAGCACCGGTTTTCGGAGACTTAACCATTTTGATCACCTTAGTATAAGAACGTCCTTCTTTACTACCTTCGTGCAAGGTTGCAACTGCTTTTTTTGCCATGGTCTATTCCTTATTTAATATATTACTTAATTTCTTTGTGTACTGTTACTCGCTTCAAGATAGGATTGTACTTCTTCAACTCCAATCTTTCTGTAGTATTCTTTCTGTTCTTCGTTGTGATATAACGAGATGTACCGGGCATGCCGCTTTCTTTGTGTTCTGTACATTCCAGAATCACTTGTACTCTGTTACCTTTTGCTTTCTTTGCCATAATTCTCTTTCTCCTCTACTTTATTAACCAATCACGCGGATTGATTTCCATTCACAATAACCCTTGGCAACCGCATCGCACAATGCAGCATCCAAACCTTTCTTATTAATAACGCGAAGACCAGCAGCAGACAAGCTCAAGCTAATCCAGCAATCTTGTTCTACATAATAGAACTTCTTTCTAAACAAGTTCACATCGAAAGATCTTTTAGTTCTTCTCTTTGAGTGTGAAACATTGTTGCCAATCATGGCTTTCTTTCCGGTAATTTGACAAATCTTTGACATTTCTATCTTAGTTTTTATAGTTTCAAACGTATTATTCCTTCAAACAGAGCGCAAAGTAAGTGCTTTTCTATTAATTACGCAAGTTTTTCTTAAAATAATTCTCTGTTTGATAGTGATTTTTCCTTATTTCAAGGTTTTAATGAGCAAACTTATGGCATTTTTGATGGTATTTTTAATGTTTTCGGCTCTTCCAAAGTCGCCTTCCAACCGCTTAGTAACAATTCTTTCATTGCAGGCAACGGCTATCCAAATTGTTCCTACAGGCTTGTCGGCGGTTCCGCCTCCAGGGCCGGCTATACCGGATGTGGCAATGGAACATGTTGTTTTCATTGATTTCATCGCGCCTTTTGCCATTTCCACTACGGTTTGTTCGCTGACGGCTCCATGCCGTTCCAGGGTTTCTGATTGCACTTCGAGCAGGGCCATTTTTACTTCGTTGGCATAGGCCACAATGCCTCCATGGAAGTATTGCGAACTGCCGGGAATGGCGGTGATGATGGAGGCGATTCCCCCACCCGTGCAGCTTTCGGCGGTGGATAGTGTTAGTCCTTTTTCGAGCAGTAGCTTTCCTAATTCTTCGGCAAGTGCTTTCATTTACATTATTCTTTGTGTTTATACTACATTTCTACTTGACTACTTAACTACTCACTACTTGACTACTTCCTATAAAGTGACGCGAGAGTATGCCGGGGCTTCCATGGGACAGAAATCGTTGTCCTGGAACTTATAATAGCCGGTAATGGCAATCATGGCGGCATTGTCGGTTGTATATCCGAATTTGGGTATGAAGACGCGCCAGCCAAAGCGCTTGGCATGGTCGTGGAAGGCATTGCGCAATCCGGTATTGGCCGATACGCCACCGGCAACGGCTACTTCCTTGATATTGTATTGTTTAGCGGCTTTGCGTAGTTTGTCCATCAGGATTTCGACAACGGTATTCTCCAACGATGCAGCCAGGTCTTCCTTGTGGTGTTCTATGAAGTCGGGATCGTCCTTAATCCAATCGCGCAGTGAATAGAGGAAAGATGTTTTCAGACCGCTGAAGCTATAATCCAATCCGGGGATGTGGGGTTTGCTGAAAGTGAATGCTTTAGGGTTTCCTTGACGAGCCAATCGGTCGATAATCGGACCGCCGGGATAACCTAATCCCATTACTTTGGAGCATTTGTCGATGGCTTCGCCCGCTGCATCGTCGATTGTCTGGCCCAATATCTGCATGTCGTTGTAGGCTTTTACCAGAATGATTTGTGAGTTTCCTCCCGATACCAACAAGCACAGAAAGGGAAAGTTGGGATGTACCGACTCTTCGCCTTCTACTTTAATAAAGTTTGCTAAAACATGCCCTGTTAAGTGGTTAACATCTATCATAGGTATGCCAAGTGAGCGGGCAAACCCTTTGGCAAACGAAACGCCAACCAGCAGTGATCCCATCAAACCGGGGCCGCGGGTAAAGGCCACGGCGCTGAGTTGCTCTTTGGTAATATTTGCCCTTTTCATCGCTTCGTTAACTACTGGAACTATGTTCTGCTGATGTGCTCTTGAAGCCAATTCGGGCACTACTCCACCGTATGTTTCGTGTACGGCCTGGCTGGCCACTACGTTGGAAAGCAAGTAGCCATCCTTGATGATGGCGGCCGAAGTGTCGTCGCACGAAGATTCGATACCTAATATTATTGTACTCATTTGTCGATTCCGATAATTTTTCTTTTGCAAAAGTAGTGATAAAAGTAGATTCTTTAGGTATTATTTCTTATTTTTGTTCGCTAAAACTTTAAAAACCTACCGTTATCAATACAATAAGGCGAACGACATACTGGATAATTGGCATATTCCTAACGCTTTATATTGGTGCCATTTTGTTGCTGAATATACCATATATTCAGAGGCAAATGTCGTCTTATTTGTCATCCCAACTTTCCGGGCAGTTGGGTAGCCGACTGGAAATTGGCGGAATTGAGTTCGGCTTGTTGAACCGCATTCTGTTGGAAGATGTCCAACTGTTCGACCGGGAGGATACCGAATTGCTGCAAGTATCGCGTCTGTCGGCCCGCTTTGATATCCTTCCCCTATTCCAGGGCAAGATTTCTATCAGCAACATCCAGTTGTTTGGTTTCGATGCTTTCCTGCATCGGAAGGATCTTGCATCGGAACCTAATTTCAAATTCCTGCTCGATGCCTTTGCCAGCAAGGATACGGTTTCGAAGAGCGAGATTGATTTGCGCATCAATTCGTTGCTGCTACGCCGGGGAAATGTTTCGTATCACTTGCATAGTGCAGACAGCACACCGGGCAAGTTTAATGCAAACCACCTTGACTTGAGAAACATTACGGCCAATATTTCGCTGAAGGCATTGACTCCCGACTCGCTAAATGCGGCTATCAGACGATTCAGTGTGGAGGAGGTGAACTCGGGCTTCGATTTGGATAAACTTTCGTTTAAGGCGGTTGGCAATCATCAAGGTATGAAAATCAATGATTTCCAGATACGTTTCCCGAACACATCGTTGCAGATGGATACTATCCGGATGCACTATGACAGCCTTTCGGAGTTTAAGCATTTTGCCGAGCAAGTGCGCTTCGATTTCCATTTGTTGCCCTCGCCTGTTACGTTGAGCGATATTTCTCCTATCATACCGCTGTTCCAACCGTTTGTAGAGCCGATGAACTTAGAGGTACAGGCCGATGGAACGCTGAACGAACTTCGTTGTTCGCTTTTCGAACTTTCGTCGGACGAACATTTCCGTTTGAAAGGAAATCTGGATTTGTATCATCTGACCGATTCGGAACAGAGTTCGTTGTCGGGCAACTTGTCGCAACTGCATGCCGATTCCATCGGTATTGCGTTCTTGTTGCAGAACTTGAACAAGGAGTACGAAGGGGTTCCGGCAATGCTTCAGAACTTGGGTACGGTGGATTTTATCGGAAAGGTATCCGGTAACCTATCGGATATGCAGATTCTTGGCGAGACTCACACTCAGTTGGGTTCGTTGTTAGGAAAGATGCATGTTGCTTCGGATAGCCAAACACGACAACTTGCTTTGATGGCCAACCTGAATACTACCGATTTTGAATTGGGTAAGCTGGTGGATGACGATAAATTGGGAAATATCACGCTTCATTTTGATGTGGATAGCCGCTTGTTCCATCAAGCTCCCCCTCGTGTGCAACTGAAGGGAGTTATCGATTCGCTGCAATACAATAATTATAAATATGAGAACATCACGCTGGATGGCCAGTACAACTCGGCCGGATTCAGTGGTGAAGCTTTGCTCGACGACCCCAATGCCCGAATGCATCTTAACGGACAGTTTAATATCCATTCTACACCGGCCATTTTCAATTTCCAAGCGGATATAGCCCATTTCCGTCCGAATGACTTGCGCTTGACCTCCGATTACGAAGGTGGGGAGTTCAGCTTTACTATCAATGGCGATTTTCAAGGAAAGACACTCGACGAACTGAAAGGAACTGTCAGCTTGGACAGTCTGCTATATACCGATGCCGATACACATTATTATATGGATAAGTTCCTGGTGACAGCTCGTCAGGATAAGGATAAACGCAAGCATGTGGATATTTCTTCCGATATCATCGAAGGAAAAATGGTTGGAACCTATCGCTACAATACGCTTTCTGCTACGTTAAATGCGTTGGTTCACCGCTATCTGCCTTCGCTGGTTGCGGCTCCTAAAAGCATCAAAGGGGCAGAGCCGAATGTATTGGATTTCCATTTCGATGTAAACAATACTACCCTGCTATCCGATGTCTTCCAACTTCCTATAACGTTGTATGGAAAATCTGAATTGCAAGGCAGTATCGACGAAAACACCGGCAAGGTACAGCTTTCGGCCCATTTCCCTCGTGTGCGCTATAAAGATAGGTTTATTGAATCGGGAATGGTTCGGGTAGATAACCATTCGGACAACCTCAAGGCTCAGTTGCGTATGAATGAACTGAAGCAGAACGATGCCATGAACTATGTGGTTGATTTGCTGGCACAGAACGATTCGTTGCAGGCCAAAGCTTATTGGGGAAATACAGCTGCGGTGACCAATAGCGGACAGATTGTTTCCAATGTTCATTTTTCGCGGTCGAATCCCGCTAATAACGCTCCTTTGCGCACTCGGGTAAATATCGCTCCTTCCCATTTGATTATCAGTGACACGTTATGGCATATCCATCCGAGCGAGATTCTTTCTGATTCAGGACGAATCTATGTGAATGATTTCTTCGTGAACCACGAACATCGCCATTTGCGTGTGAACGGTATCTTGTCGGAACAGCTCACTGATACAATCCGTGTCGATTTGCAAGACATCAACATTGCCTATATTTTCGATATTGCCGATTTAGGGGTTGATTTCAGTGGAATTGCTACCGGTCCGGCGTATGGTTGCGGCATGCTGAAGGAGCCGGTTATGTTCACCGACTTGAATATCCGGAATCTGGGATTGAATAATGGCTTGTTGGGTAATACCAAGATACGGGGTGAATGGCACAACGATGTGAAAGGTATTCGTCTGAATGCCCATTTGCAGGAGCCTGGAATAGCAGATACATATGTGGATGGCTATATCTATCCGCTAAAACCGAAAAGCGGTCTTGACCTGAACATTGTATCGGATGGCACTAATCTGCGCTTTATTCATGGATTCTTAGGTTCGCTAACCAGCGATTTCCATGGACGGGCAACGGGTAATGCCCATCTTTATGGAACGTTCAAAACGCTGAATCTGGAAGGTAATCTGTTCTGTGACGCCAGTATGAAGGTGGATGAACTGAACACTACTTACCAAGTGAAAGACTCGGTGTTTGCTTCAACCAATGGATTGACTTTCCGCAATGCCCGCATTTATGATACTGAAGGAAATAGCGGTGTGATGAATGGATATCTGAACTACCAGCACTTCAAGAATGTGGAGTATCAGTTGAATTTCGATGTAAACAATATGCTGCTGATGAATACCCACTCTACACCGGACGCTATTTTCTATGGTACGGTGTATGGTACGGGAAATGTGCAGCTTAGTGGTACACCTGAAACCGGACTGAATGTGAATGTGGCGGCTACAACTAACCGCAATACTCTGTTTACTTATATGTATGAGGGAGTATATTCGGCCACCAGCGACCAGTTCATTACGTTTGTGGATAAGACACCGAAGCGTGAAACACAACATGAGGAAACGTTTACCTTCCAACAGATGGTGCAACAGGAAAAGGTTGAGGAGGAGGAAGAGGATGATAGCGAAACAGATTTACGTATCAATTTGCAAGCCGAGGTTACGCCAGATGCAGTTATCCGTGTGGTAATGGATCCGGCTACGGGCGATGGTATTCGTACACGCGGTACGGGTAATGTGCGGGCCGATTTCTATAATAAGGGTGACATAAGGATGTTTGGTAATTACAATGTGACGCAAGGTACTTACCAATTCAGTATCCAGGAGGTTATCCGCAAAGAGTTTAACCTAAAGGAAGGCAGTTCGATTAGCTTCAGTGGCGATCCTACCGAAGCGGTGCTCGATTTGCATGCAGGCTATGTGGTGAATACGGTTTCGTTGAACGACTTGATATCGGATGCAAGCAGTTACGTTGACAAGACAAACATCAAGGTGGAATGCTTGATGAATCTGACCGGACAGTTGAGTGCGCCGGAAGTGAAGCTCAGCATCGACTTCCCTCAAGAGCGTGATGAAGTGCAAGCACTTGTCCGCAACTATATATCTACTGAAGAGCAGATGAATATGCAGATTCTCTATCTGCTCAGCATCGGAAAGTTCTATGCAGCTACGGGTATGGAGACAACCAATAACTCCAACATGATGAGTAGTGTGCTTTCATCTACCTTGTCCGGACAGCTTAGCAATGCCTTGTCGCAAATCATCAACAGTAACGAATGGAATCTGGGTACTAACTTTACTACCGGTGAACGCGGATGGACCGATGTGGAGTTCGAGACAATGTTGTCTGGCCAAATGCTGAACAATCGCTTGCGGATAAATGGAAACTTTGGCTATCGCGACAATCCGCTTGCAAACTCCAATTTCGTGGGCGACTTTGAAGCCGAATGGCTGATTGTGCCTTCGGGAGATATCCGCTTGCGGGCATATAACGAGACAAACGACCGCTATTATACCAAAACCAACCTGAATACGCAAGGTATCGGCATTATCTTTAGCAAAGACTTTACCCGTTGGAATGAGTTTGCATTTTGGAACAAATGGCGCTTGAAGTGGTTGAAGCGTAGAATGGAGTTAAAGGAACGTAACGCTGCAACTGATGGGCAACAACCCGAAGCCAAACAAAAACGAGAAGGTAAATAGCCTTCTCGTTTTTTGTTTTCGATTATTTCTTTCTGTTCTTGAGTTCCTTTTTCCATTGTTCGTACTTCTTAAACACTTCGCGAGGCTTGTCGGTATACCATCCATACCCTACCCGACGCTCCAATTCAATTTCGGACAGGTTGTAGCGAACCACTCCGTCGCGTCCGCAGAAGAATGGACGGCAAGTGTCGAGTGTATAGAAACGCGCCCAGATAGGCTGACAAGATTCTTCTTCCGAACATTCAACTACCCGTCGGTCTCTCTTTCCTTGTTCGTTGGTAAAGAATTCTACTCTGATACCTTCCAGTTGGGTTGCCTTAAGCCATGCTACCGAACCTTCTACTGCATCGATAATGGCTTGTGAAGGCTTGCTGATTCCCATGAGCAGCAGTGTGATGCCACAAGATTCGGCTGCACTGAACGAGGGAAGTTCGTAAGCGCGGGCTTTGGCCGGTTGAAGTGTGTGCTCGTCGTGTTGTGCACACCATACTTTCAGTGTATCGTTTTGACGGATTTGCGTATTCAGGATACAGATTATACCCAAGTCGAACGACCGCTTGCAACGTTCTGCCACTTCATCGGACAAGTATTGGAAAGGAGCCTTGCGCTTCGAAGCATCACGCATCAGTTTCATGACGTTTACCATTGCGTTGTCGTTGTAGGTAATGTGGGTATAATAACCTTTCGGACGAGGCCAGAATTGCGGCCATCCACCATTGTCGTATTGGGCTTCCAACAGGTAATTGATACCGGCTAATGCAGCATCTTTATACTTCTCATTACCGGTAGCCTGATAAATGTGCGAGAGATACAACACTTCGGTTGTAGTGGCACGATTGTCAATGGTACTTTCGTTGATGTCCGATTTGGATTGGATTACTACGGCTTTTTCCTGCTCGTTCAGCGGTTTGGCAAAATCAATGTTTTTGGGCCAGGCACCGGTAGTGTGTTGGTAAAGCAATAGATTGTCGGCTATGCGAATAGCCTCATTGGTGCGGTAGAAAGCATCATCAAATTCCTCGGCTCGTTCTACCCAACTTTGTGCCATGAGATTGGTACTCAGCACAAACATAGACAAGATAGAGAATAATTGTTTCATGGTTAAAAGGGGAATTTAAAGAAGGCAGTAATATGGAAACAAATTCCTTATTACTGCCTTTTGAAATCATTTATTAGTATGAACGGGCAAACAATACACGGCATGCCGATGGCTTACCGGTTACCATGCAAGTACCAGGTTCTTTATCGTCGTCGAGGAAGGTTTCGAAAGGTACGCAACGGATGGTAGCCTTTGTCTCTTCCTTAATCTTCTCTTCAGTTTCGGGCGTTCCGTCCCAGTGTGCCAGAATAAATCCACCCTCTTCAATCTTTTCCTTGAACTCTTCGTAACTGTCAACCTTTGTGATGTGGCTGTTACGATGGTTCAAAGCCTTTTGGAAGATGTTGTTTTGAATTTCGTCGAGCAGGTTCTTTACATACTCTTCTATGCCGTCGCAAGAGCGGGTCTCTTTCTCCAATGTATCGCGACGCATCACTTCCATGGTGTTGTTTTCCAAATCGCGGCCACCCATAACAAGGCGTACAGGTACGCCCTTCACTTCGTAGTCGGCAAATTTGAAACCAGGACGTTTGTTGTCGGCATTGTCATACTTCACAGAGATGCCCATGTTACGCAACTTCTCTACAATACCGGCTACCTTGGCATCGATTTGTGCCAGCATGTCGGCATTCTTGTAGATAGGAACGATAACCACTTGTATAGGAGCCAATTTTGGAGGAAGAACCAAGCCGTTGTCATCCGAGTGAGTCATGATAAGTGCGCCCATCAAGCGGGTAGATACGCCCCATGAGGTAGCCCATACATATTCCAGTTTATTCTCTTTGTTCAAGAACTTCACGTCGAATGCTTTGGCAAAGTTCTGGCCAAGGAAGTGTGATGTACCGCTTTGCAATGCCTTACCGTCTTGCATCATGGCTTCGATGGTATAGGTATCCAATGCACCGGCAAAACGTTCGTTGGCACTCTTAACACCCTTTACAACAGGCACTGCCATGTATTTCTCGGCAAATTCGCCATATACATGCAGCATCTTGATTGCTTCTTCTTCGGCTTCTTCGCGAGTGGCATGAGCGGTGTGACCTTCTTGCCAAAGGAATTCGGCGGTACGCAGGAAAAGGCGGGTACGCATTTCCCAACGCATTACGTTGGCCCATTGGTTGCAAAGGATTGGCAAGTCACGGTGTGAGTTAATCCAATTCTTATAAGTATTCCAGATGATGGTTTCTGATGTAGGACGAATGATAAGTTCTTCTTCCAAGCGTGCTTCGGGGTCAACAACCACACCTTTACCGTCGGGTGAATTCTTCAGACGGTGGTGAGTTACTACGGCACACTCCTTGGCAAAGCCTTCCACGTGTTCGGCTTCGCGGCTAAGGAATGACTTTGGAATGAGCAATGGGAAATATGCATTGACGTGTCCTGTAGCCTTGAACATATCGTCCAGTTGGCGTTGCATTTTCTCCCAGATGGCGTATCCGTAGGGCTTGATAACCATACATCCACGCACGGCCGATTGTTCGGCAAGGTCGGCTTTTACGACCAGTTCGTTATACCATTGCGAGTAGTTTTCACTACGCTTGGTAAGGTCTTTTAGTTCTACTGCCATTCTATTGTATGCTTAATGTTTCTAATTTTAGATTGAAAATTTCCGCAAAAGTACGAAATAGATGTTGTTTATGAAAATGATTGCTCTATTTTCTTAAAACGGCACATCGTTCATCCCTACTCCTCCGAAAGGATTGTCAGTCTGCGGATAACCGCCAAAATCGGTTGGTGGAGGCACAGAGTCGTTCATTCGCGAGCCAACGCTGTTGCCTTCGGTAAATTGAGCGTTGAGCGAGTTATCCTCCAGGTTTTCGAAGCGGGTATATTGTCCGATGAAACGCAGACGCACATCGCCCACAGCACCGTTACGGTGTTTTGCAATGATGATTTCCGCTTTTCCTCGCAGGTCGGCACCATCACTTGAATTGTAAATCTTATAATATTCCGGTCGGTGGATAAAGCAAACCATATCGGCATCCTGTTCAATGGCTCCCGATTCGCGAAGGTCGCTCAGTTGTGGGCGTTTGCCTTCGTCGCCTTCACGATTCTCCACACCACGGTTCAACTGAGACAAGGCAATGATTGGAATATTCAACTCTTTGGCCAATCCTTTGAGCGAGCGCGAGATGGTACTTACCTCTTCCTGGCGGCTTCCGAATTTCATGCCACTGGCATTCATCAGCTGCAAGTAGTCGATGATGATGATTTTTACATCGTGTTCACGAACCAACCGGCGCGCTTTTGTGCGCAGTTCGAATACCGATAGCGATGGCGTATCGTCCACATACAAGGGCGCATCGATAAGCAGATTCATTCGTTTATCCAGTTGCTGCCATTCGTAATCGGCCAGCTGTCCGCTTTTGATTTTCTCGCTTGGAATTTCGCATACATTGGATATCAAACGGTTAACCAATTGTACGTTGCTCATTTCCAATGAGAAGAGTGCAACGGGTGTCTTGAAGTTTACCGCCATATTCTTGGCCATGGAAAGCACAAAGGCTGTTTTACCCATGGCCGGACGGGCGGCAATAATGATGAGGTCGGAGTTTTGCCAACCCGAAGTCATCTTGTCCAGTTTGGTAAAACCGGTTTGCAGACCACTCAAACCATCCGAACGTGCGGCAGCCTTTTGCATCAGTTCGTAAGCTTCGGAAATCACAGGGTTAATCTGTGTGTAGTCCTTCTTCATGTTTTGTTGAGAAATCTCGAACAAACGTCCTTCGGCTTCCTGCATCAGGTCGTCCACATCCAATGTCTCGTCAAATGCCTTGCTTTGGATGGTACTGGTATAAGTGATAAGTTCGCGGGTCAGATGCTTTTGTGCAAGGATTCTGGCATGATACTCAATATGAGCCGACGAAGCCACCTTACTGCTTAATTGAGAGATATAGAACGGCCCCCCAACCTCTTCCAGTTCGCCTCGTTTGGATAGTTGGTCTTTCACCGTAAGTATATCCACAGGCTTCTGATTGACAGCCAAATCGGTTATGGCTGAATAGATCAACTGGTGGCGTCGCTCATAAAACGTTTCCGGGCGTAGTATTTCGCTAACCAACGAATAGGCATCTCTCTCTATCATCAATGCGCCAAGCACAGCCTCTTCCAGTTCGATGGCTTGTGGCTGTAAACGTCCATAATCGCTAACAATCGGTGCGGTCGATTTCGAACGGGTAGTACGGGTGGTTCTTCTTTCTTCTGCCATTATTTATTTGTTTTATTCAAGGTCACAAAGATAAATCATTATTTTTGATGTTGCACCATAAAAGAAATAGAAGTTTTTAACCGATGTTTCAACAATAATTTGTACTTTCGCTTAATAATTATGTTTTAAGCCATGATAACGTTTCCAAATGCCAAAATAAATCTGGGATTGAATATCGTTGAAAAACGTCCCGACGGATATCATAATCTCGAAACCATATTCTACCCTATCCCTTTGCAGGATGCCTTGGAGATTACGCCATTGGACAATGGTGGAGAAAAGAAGTATAAGCTGTTGCAATCGGGCATACAGATAGCCGGAAATGAAGAGGATAATCTGGTTGTGAAAGCCTATAACCTGTTGGATAAGCTTTACTCTTTGCCTCCGGTAGAGATAAACCTGTTGAAACACATCCCTTCGGGTGCCGGATTGGGAGGAGGTTCGGCCGATGCAGCTTTCATGCTGAGTATGCTGAATCAATATTTCGAATTAGGCATTGAGAATGCCCGTTTGGAAGAGTATGCCGCACAATTAGGAGCCGATTGCGCTTTCTTCATCGAGAACAAGCCTACCTTTGCCGAAGGCATCGGCAATATCTTTTCGCCTATCGACCTTTCGTTGAAGGGCTATCAACTTGTATTGGTAAAGCTGGATATCTTTGTCTCAACACGCGAAGCCTTTGCACAAATCAAACCCAAGCGTCCGGCCATGCCGCTTACAGAGATAGCACGGATGCCTGTCGAAGCATGGCGTTCGTGTATGGTGAACGATTTTGAAGAGAGTGTATTCCCACAATTCCCTGCTATCGGACAAATCAAGAACAAGTTCTATGAAATGGGAGCAGTCTATGCTTCGATGAGCGGATCGGGCTCATCCGTTTTTGCACTGTTCAAGGGAGATACCGCCCTGCCCACATTCGATTTTGGCCCCTCTGCATTTCATTTTCAAGCCATGCTATAAACAAAAAACTTCGATGCAACGCACCGAAGTTTTTTATTCTATATAATACCTTATTAATATACCTCAACTTTAGCGGCCAATGCCTTACACTTATCGCGTAAAGCATCCAAGTCGCTACCTACAGGAGCATAGCACAGCACCACACCCATGCGGCGGTTAACGCGAGTAGTCGGTTTGCCAAAGATGCGGATGTAAGTATCTTCTTCCTTAACCACCTCCTCGATGCCGCGATAGTTAGGACGCTCTTGGCTGGCGATAGGCGAAAGGATTACGGCGCTTGCACCGGCATGCAACTGCTTGATGCCCGGAATAGGCAAGCCAAGTACGGCACGGCAATGAAGTTCGAACTCGCTCAGGTTTTGTGTTCCGGCAAGTGTCACCATACCTGTATCGTGTGGACGAGGTGAAAGTTCGGAGAAGTAAACGCCGTTCTTGTTACTCAAGAAGAACTCCACACCCCAGATACCGGCACCGGTCAGTGCGCGAGTCACTTTCTCTGCCATTTGTTGAGCCTCAATCAAATGTTCCGGTTTGATTGGTGCCGGTTGGAAACTTTCGCGGTAGTCGCCACCCTTCTGAACGTGTCCGATAGGAGGACAGAACAGTGTCGGTCCGTTTTGTTGGGTAACGGTGAGCAAGGTGATTTCGCTATCGAAGTCGATAAACTCTTCAATAATCAGTTCTTTGATGTCACCACGGCTTCCGCTACATCCATATTCCCAAGCATGTTGCAGGTCGTCGGCACTCTTCACGAGCGATTGTCCCTTGCCCGATGACGACATCAATGGCTTTACAACGCAGGGGAATCCAATCTGTTCGGAAGCAGCTTTCAGCTCTTCAAAAGTCTTGGCGTAGAAGTATTTGGCCGTTTTCAAACCAAGTTCTTTAGCGGCAAGGTCGCGGATGGCCTTACGGTTCATTGTGTAGTTCACGGCACGGGCACTGGGCACTACCTGTATGCCTTCCTTCTCGAAGTTGTACAAGCGTTCGGTGCGGATGGCTTCAATTTCGGGAACAATGATGTCGGGTTTGTGCTTGCGCACTACTGCTTCGAGTGCATCGCCATCGAGCATACTAAACACTTCACATTCATCGGCTACTTGCATGGCCGGTGCACCTGCATACGAGTCGCAAGCTACTACATACTGTCCTTTGCGTTGGCAAGAGATGACGAACTCTTTACCCAACTCTCCTGAGCCTAATAAAAGAATTTTTTTCATTTAATAAATCTAAAGTTAAGCAATATTATTTTTCCCTTAACACTAAATATATTTTCCCTTAACACTAAATATAAATAGGTATTGGGGTTTTGTTTTTATTGATGTTGTTCGCGCAACAGGTCGTTTACTGTCTTAACCGGATTGAAGGTGCTCAAAGGCACTTCAACGAATACGGTGTTCCAGTCGCTCATTGCTCCGTTCCAAAGGCCTGGCAATTCGAGCGCCTTTAGCTCTTTTCCACCTTTCGACTTGTACGAAATGAATCCGGTTGCCTTGTCCACATAATCCACCAGGTTGAACTTTTCGCCCTTGTAGTTGCGTACGGCACAAACCAAATCCACCGGGTTGAAGTGAGTACCTTTTTCGAACATCTCTTTCTTGGCGGGGTCGTTCATGTCGATTTGTGAGCTTTCCAGGATTTGTGCAGAGATGGTTCCGTCGGGGTTGTAAGCCAAGAACGGACCACCACCCGGTTCGCCGACATTCTTCACCATACCGCAAACGCGCATGGGTCGGTTCAGCTTCTTCTTCAAGTAGATAACCAGTTCTGCATCTTCCAGGTTCTTCACTTCGGGGTTCTTGCAGAAGAGTTGGTGTTGAACGAATTGCAACACGTCGAGCACCTGTTCGTGAGTATATTTGCCGCTTTCCAACAGTTTCATGTATGCGAAAGCCTTTTGTTGCAACGATACCAATACACCGGCCAGCAGCTTCTTGTACAATACGGTGTCGCCCTTGCGTTTGTCGGGCACTACATTGTCGATGTTCTTGATGAAGATTATGTCGGCATCAAGGTCGTTCAGGTTTTCAATCAACGCACCGTGGCCGCCCGGGCGGAACAGCAATTTGCCGTTGTCGCGGAAAGGCTTGTTGTCCATATCGGCAGCAATGGTGTCTGTGCTTGGCTTTTGTTCGGAGAACGAGATGCTATACTCCACTCCATATTTCTTGGCATATTGCGATGCTTTTGCATCAACCAATGCCTGGAACAGTTCGCGGTGTTCGGGCGATACGGTAAAGTGAATGTTTACCTTGCCGTTTTTGCTTGATGCATAGAGCGCACCCTCTACCAGATGCTCTTCGAGCGGTGTGCGGTTGCCCTCATCATAGCTATGGAACTTCAGCAAGCCTTTCGGCAGCGAGCCATAGTTCAAGCCGTTTTGTTCGAGCAGCGCAGCTACAACGGCTTTGTATTTTCCGGCGGCCACCAGTTCGGCGATGCTTGCGCCGGCAGTCTGCTGGCATGCTTCGTTCAAATCCTGGTAAAATGCATATTTCTCTATCTCGGCAAAGAATGTCTTTTCGAAACTTGTTTGCGGAGTGTCGTAGTCGGCACCTAAAAATTCGAACAGGTTCTTGAACATACGGCTGGCAGCACCCGATGCCGGCACGAATTTCAAAACAACCTTATCGGTGTTTGTATAACTTTCCCATGTGTTAAGGTATTTTTCTTGGGTTTCTGTATCTGGGGCTAAAATGCCGTCTTCAACAGATGCTGCTGATGCAAGTTTCAAAAAAGGAAAACCGGTTTCGAAATTTGCTAATTGCTCGGCAATCTTTTCTTCCGAAATGCCTTTCTTAGCAAGCAATTCTTTGTCTTGAAGTGTTATCATACATTTATAATTGAAATTTAAACGTTCAAAAATACAAAAAAAGAAAATACATTGTAAGAAAATGAAAGAAAAAAACTACATTTGAGGCAGAATTTCATTCGTTTTATGGAAAAAACAGGATTTTACACACCCGATGAGCATAAAATGCTGCGGGTTTTATATAAGAAATTGCGTCGGCTGACCGAAGGACTCTTAAGCAGTAAAGAGTGGCAAGAGCTGAAACTGTTTTGTTCAGAACATCTGAACGAAACCATCCTGGTGCGCGATATCTTCGGACTCAATCCGGTTATCAAGGTGATGCAGAATGCATGCATCTTGTCCGAAGAGATTGTCTTGAACCGTGCATCGCTCCTTGCCTTGTTGTTGCAAGAGTTGGTAGAGCATGCCAATCTCCCCATCGAAAAGGTGGAGAAAGTACATGGTAAAGAGGTGGTAACCATCATCCAAGGCATCATCCGCATACACCAGCTATACCAGAAGAATCCTTCCATCGAATCGGATAACTTCCGGAAGCTGTTGCTGACGTTTGCCGAGGATATGCGCGTCATCTTTATCATGCTGGCCGACAGGCTGAATGTGATGCGTCAAATCAAGGATTGCGAGAACAACGATGCCCGTCTTCAAGTCTCCAACGAGGCTGCCTACCTCTATGCTCCCCTCGCCCACAAGTTGGGCTTGTACAAAATCAAATCGGAGTTGGAAGACCTCTCGCTGAAGTACACCGAGAAGGAGGTTTACTACCACATCAAGGACAAACTGAACGAAACGAAATCCTCGCGAGACAGGTATATAGAAGCCTTCATCGCGCCGGTAGAGGCCAAACTGAAAGAAGAGGGACTGCACTTCTACATCAAGGGAAGAACCAAATCCATACACTCCATCTATCAGAAGATGAAGAAGCAGAAATGCCCTTTCGAAGGCGTGTACGACCTGTTTGCCATCCGCATCATCATCGATACAGATATTAAAAAGGAGAAGCAAGCCTGCTGGCAAGCCTACTCCATTGTAACCGACATGTATCAACCCAATCCCAAACGCTTGCGCGATTGGCTCTCCGTACCCAAAAGCAACGGATACGAATCGTTGCACATCACCGTAATGGGTCCCGAAAACAAGTGGGTAGAGGTACAGATAAGAACCGAACGGATGGATGAAGTGGCCGAGAAGGGATTGGCCGCCCACTGGCGATACAAAGGCGTGAAGGTAGAATCGGGATTGGACGATTGGCTTTCATCCGTGCGCGAGGCGTTGGAAAATAGCGAGAACGGCCTGGATGTGATGGATCAGCTCAAGATCGACCAATACGAAAACGAAGTGTTTGTCTTCACTCCCAAAGGCGATCTGTTCAAGCTCACCAAAGGCTCCACCGTGCTCGACTTTGCCTTCCACATCCATAGCGGATTGGGATGCAAGTGTACCGGTGCCAAGGTAAACGGCAAGAATGTTCAGCTGAAGCAAGTGCTGAACAGCGGCGATATGGTGGAGATTATGACATCTAACGCCCAAACGCCCAAGCACGATTGGCTGAAGATGGTTGTAACCTCGAAAGCACGCACCAAAATCCGGCAAGCACTGAAGGAGATCGATGCCCGTCAGCATCAGTTTGCCAAGGAGACGTTGGAACGTAAGTTCAAGAACCGCAAGATAGAGTACGATGAAAGCATCATGATGCGGCTCATCAAGCGGATGGGATACAAGATAGTGACCGATTTCTATCAAGCCATCGCCAACGAAACACTCGACGTGAACAACATCATCGACCGCTACCTGGAGTTGCAGAAACGCGAAACCGAACAGCACGAAGAGGTGGTATATCGAAGTGCAGAGAACTACAACCTGCAACAAGCCATGCCCGACGAGTTCAATGCCAAGGACGATGTGCTGGTGATCGGACACGATTTGAAAGGTGTCGATTTCAAGCTCTCCAAGTGTTGCAATCCCATCTATGGCGACGATGTTTTCGGTTTTGTAAGTGTAACCGGTGGCATCAAGATCCACCGCATGGATTGTCCCAATGCGCCCGAGTTGAAGCAACGCTTCGGCTATCGCATTGTGAAAGCCCGTTGGGCGGGAAAATCGCAAGGAAAAGAGTATGTTGCTACCTTGCGAGTGGTGGGACACGACGATATCGGCATCGTGAACAACATCACCTCCATTATCTCGAAAGAAATGGGAATTAGTCTGCGAAGTATCAATATTAATTCCAATGACGGGCTATTCTCGGGTATATTGACCATTCAGATCGGCGATACCGGCCGTTTGGAGGCATTGATTAAGAAACTGCGCACGGTGAAAGGTGTGAAACAAGTAACCAGATATTAGCAAGATATGCATTACGATTTCAAGAAGCAAGTCAGGAGCTTTAAGTATGCCTGGAAAGGTATTGCAAGTTGCGTAGGCAAAGAGCAGAACCTCAGTTTCCACCTCATTGCCACCGTGGTAGTGGTGGCTATGGGTTTCTTCTTTGGCATCACCCGTATGGAGTGGATAGCCGTTGT
This sequence comes from Mediterranea massiliensis, assembly GCA_015060685.1. Lineage (GTDB taxonomy): Bacteria > Bacteroidota > Bacteroidia > Bacteroidales > Bacteroidaceae > Bacteroides > Bacteroides massiliensis_B. Next base: position 174,315 of record SUXZ01000001.1, read on the forward strand.
AGGATGTATCGGTTTGGTCATAGCCGCCGAATTGGCGAATAGTGCCATCGAGAAGTTGGTCGATTTGGTCTCTCCCACCCGTCATCCGTTGGCCGGACAAGTAAAAGACATTGCTGCCGGTGCCGTATTGGTTTGCGCCATTGCATCGGCCATTATCGGTTTGATAGTGTTTGTTCCTTATTTAATGTAGGGAAGTGATGTATTGTTTAATTATGAATTATTACGGCGGACGCAATTATTGCGTCCCTACAACAAGGGCAGACACATCGGTCTGCCCCTACAATATCACTAACTCACTAATTATTCGCTAATCGCTCATCAAAACCTCTTTAGATTTTTAACGCTAAGGAATAGTCACTAACTCACTAATACTGTTCCTTCTCGTTAGGGAAATCAAGGTTCTTGACATCCGAAACATAGCGGCTAACGGCATCGGTAATCACCGTATGCAAGTCGGCATATCTGCGTAAGAAGCGAGGGCGGAAACCATTGTTCATGCCCAGCATATCCTGTGCCACCAACACTTGTCCGTCAACGCCACCGCCAGCACCGATACCGATTACCGGAATGGTCAGTTCGCTTGCCACGCGGGCAGCCAGTTCGGCAGGAATCTTCTCCAATACAATGCCAAAGCATCCGGCCTCTTCTAATAAATGAGCATCCTGAATCAGCTTCTTTGCCTCTGCTTCATCCTTGGCGCGCACGGTGTAAGTACCATATTTATTGATGGATTGCGGCATCAATCCCAAGTGTCCCATCACAGGAATACCTGCACTGATAATACGCTTCACGGTACCGATAATCTCCTCTCCGCCTTCCATTTTCAACGCGTCGGCATGCGTCTCCTTCATGATGCGGATGGCCGATGCCAATCCTTCGTATTCGTTACCTTGGTACGATCCGAAAGGCATATCCACCACCACCATAGCACGTTTCACGCCGCGCACCACCGACTTGCCGTGATAAATCATCTGGTCGAGGGTGATGGGAAGAGTCGTTACGTTTCCGGCCATGACGTTCGATGCCGAGTCGCCCACAAGGATAATGTCTATTCCGGCACCATCCACAATCTGTGCCATGGTGTAGTCGTATGAGGTCAACATAGAGATTTTTTCACCGCGTTGTTTCATTTCCACCAGGCGGTGAGTAGTTACTTTGCGTGTATCGTCAGATATATATCCAGCCATGATTATACTGTTTTAGTTTCACATTTGGTTATTTTCGCGGCAAAGGTATGTATTTTTTTTAAATAGGTAGCCATATCCGCTAAAAAGAATTATTGGCGCAAATGGGACAATTATTCAAGTGATTTAGAACATTTGTTATTGCCGAGAAAACTCTATCTTTGCATCGAGTTTTCAAGAGAGGACTTCACACAACAACTGACTGACAAAATAGACTGAATGAAACTGGCTAAACTGAAGTGTACAATCATGCTGACTTCGTTGGCATGTTTTTTTTATGGTTGCGACCTGATGAGCCAACATCCATACGATGTGGATATCAGTGGCGAGACAAGCGTCAATGCCCACCACATAGCATTGATCGAGAAGAATTGCCTGGACAAGGATACCATCCGTTTTGCTGTAATGGGCGATTCGCAACGATGGTACGACGAGACCGAGGAGTTTGTAAAGCACCTTAACCGCCGTTCGGACATCGACTTCGTGATTCACGGCGGCGACATGAGCGATTTCGGCATGACCGACGAGTTCCTTCTTCAACGCGACATCATGGACAAGCTTAAATTCCCCTATGTTGTCTTGCTGGGCAACCACGATTGTATAGCCACCGGCGAAGAGACATTTAATAAGGTATATGGCAATCCCAATTTCTCGTTCATTGCCGGCCGTATAAAGTTTGTCTGCCTGAATACCAACGCCATCGAATACGACTATTCCCGTCCCATCCCCGACTTCCAGTTCATGGAAAACGAGATAACCGACCGTTCCGATGAGTTCGACCGCACCGTTATCTCCATGCACATCCGTCCCTATTGCGACGAGTTCAACAACAACGTGTCAAGGGTGTTTCAGCGCTATGTAACCGGCTTTCCGGGCTTGTTGTTCTGTACGGCCGCTCACGAACACAAGCTGTTCGAACGAGACCTGTTCGGCGATGGCGTGATATACTATATGAGCGATTGCATGAAAGCCAAAAGCTATTATCTGTTCACCATAACCCCCGAAGGATATGAACGCGAAGTGGTATATTATTAAGTTTGTCTGCCTGCTTGTGCTGCTTGCAGGCACCGTCTCGTCGGTGGCAGGCAATGCCCACGACAAGCGAGGTTATCATTACCGCCAGCAATGGCAAAGCCTGATACCCACGCATGCCAAGTTGCAATATGCCGGCAACATGGGCGCCCTCTCGTTGGGCCTTGGCTGGGATTATGGCCGCAAGAACCAGTGGGAGACCGATGTGTTGTTCGGCTACCTGCCCAAGCACGAATCCAAACGCAGCAAGATAACCTTCACGCTGAAGCAGAACTACATCCCCTGGAGCATCGACCTGAAGCATGGCTATGCCCTTGAGCCGCTGACCTGTGGCATGTATGTAAACACCGTGTTTGGCGATGAGTTCTGGGTGAAGGAACCGGACAGATACCCCAAAGGATACTATGGCTTCTCATCGAAAATCCGTTTCCATATCTTTGCCGGCCAGCGCATCACCTTTACCCTCCCCGAGGACAACCATCTGGCTAAGGAACTGACCTTCTTCTACGAGTTCAGTACGTGCGATTTGCAGGTAGTCAGCGCATTTACCAACAGCTATCTGAAACCGAAAGATTTTCTTTGCTTATCCATCGGGTTGAAGATGCAATTCTTTTGAGGTGTCATAAACTTTCCGTATATTTGTGCGTTAAATAAGCAAGAGATATGATTTTTACAGCAGGAAATATATTGTTGATAGGTTCGATATTGCTGTTTGTCAGCATTGTAGTCGGCAAAACCGGCTATCGTTTCGGTGTGCCCACCCTGTTGTTGTTCTTGATGGTGGGTATGGCCTTTGGTAGCGATGGCTTGGGCATTCAGTTCCATAGTGCCAAAGAGGCTCAATTCATTGGTATGGTTGCTTTGAGCATCATTCTTTTTTCGGGCGGTATGGATACCAAGTTTTCCGACATCAAGCCGGTGCTGGCGCAAGGTATCGTGCTCTCCACTGTGGGTGTATTTCTGACGGCTCTGTTTGCCGGCCTCTTCATCTGGTGGCTTTCCGGCATGAGTTGGACAAACATCCACTTCCCGCTCATCAGTTCGTTGCTGTTGGCCGCTACCATGTCCTCTACCGATTCCGCTTCGGTATTTGCCATCCTCCGTTCGCAGAAAATCAATCTGAAGCACAACCTCCGTCCGATGTTGGAGTTGGAAAGCGGTAGTAACGACCCCATGGCCTATATGCTTACCGTGGTGCTTATCCAACTGACGCAATCGGCCAACATGGGTGCGATGGGCATAGTGGGTTCGTTCATGATTCAGTTCCTGGTAGGTGCTGTTGCCGGCTACCTGTTGGGTAAGCTCGCCATCCTGATGCTGAATCGTCTGAACATCGATAACCAGGCCCTCTACCCCATCCTGCTGTTGTCGTTTGTCTTCTTCACCTTCTCGCTGACCGACCTGTTGGGTGGTAACGGCTATCTGGCAGTCTATATTGCCGGTATCATGGTGGGAAATGCCCGCATCATGCACCGCAAGGAAATCAATACCTTTATGGATGGATTGACGTGGCTGTTTCAGATCATCATGTTCCTCTGCCTCGGCTTGCTTGTCAATCCTCACGAGATGTTCGAGGTGGCTTTGGTTGCCTTGCTCATCGGTGTGTTCATGATTGTGGTGGCCCGTCCGTTAAGTATCTTTATCTGTATGCTTCCTTTTGGCAAGAAGGTAACGCTGAAGTCGCGTCTGTTCGTGTCGTGGGTGGGCTTGCGTGGTGCAGTGCCCATTATCTTCGCTACCTATCCGGTGGTGGAGCAAGTGCCCGGTGCCGATGCCATTTTCAATATTGTCTTCTTCATCACCATTGTCTCGTTGATTATCCAGGGAACCACCGTATCGCGCATGGCAAACTGGCTGGGCCTCTCCATGCCCATGCCGAAAACCGGCAATGAATTCGGTGTGGAATTGCCCGAAGAGATCGATTCCGACTTGCGCGACCTGACCGTGACCGAAGAGCTGCTTGCACGCGGCACTACATTGAAAGAGATGAATATCCCGAAGGGCACATTGGTCATGATTGTAAAGCGTGGCGATGCCTACCTGGTACCCAATGGTCAGTTGCAACTCGAATTGGGCGACAAGCTATTGCTTATCTCCGAAAAGAAATGATTTTTCTTAAAATCCCTTGATTTTTGGGTGAAAAGTATTAATAAGTGTTATAATTACACATTTTATGGCCCTAAGCTATTGCACGTTTCGAAGAAAGCCGTATATTTGCAACGTGTTTTTCATAGTATTAGATTTAAGGTTAACAAAAGGTTGGGATACGGCGGTATCCCTTTTTTTATGCCCTTACGTTTCATGATTCATGGAAAAGCCGTATCTTAGCACCGTAAATCAACAGCACACATCATGATAATCGAAGAACTGAAGAAACTATATCGCTCTTACGTGGGTTGCGAGCCGCAATCCGTCGAAGAGATGCCATCGTCGGGCTCTAACCGCCGATATTTCCGTTTGTTGGGCAACCCCACCCTGATTGGAGTCAGCGGCGAGTCGCTCGAAGAGAACCGCGCCTTCCTCTACATGGCCGAACACTTCAAGCAGAAAGGACTGCCGGTGCCCGCCATTTATGCCCGCTCAGAGAACGGCATGTTCTACCTGCAGGAAGACCTGGGCGATACATTGCTGTTCAACGCCATCGAGAAAGGGCGTCAGACAAGCCTGTTCAGCGAAGAAGAGAAAGAACTGCTTCGTAAAACCATGCGCCTGTTGCCCGCCATCCAGTTTGCCGGTGCCGACGGCATGGACTTCTCCTACTGCTATCCGCAGGCCGAGTTCAACAGCCGCAGCATCTTGTGGGACCTGAACTACTTCAAGTACTGCTTCCTGAAGGCCACCGGACTTGATTTCCAGGAAGACCGCTTGGAAGACGACTTCCAGAAGATGAGCGACGTGTTGCTTCGCAGCTCCTCAGCCACCTTCCTCTATCGCGATTTCCAAAGCCGCAACGTGATGGTAAAAGACGGCGAACCGTGGCTGATTGATTTCCAGGGCGGTCGCAAAGGCCCCATCTACTACGACGTGGCCTCCTTCCTGTGGCAAGCCAAGGCCAACTATCCCGACGAACTTCGTCAGGAGTTGCTTCACGAATACATCCATGCCCTGCGCAAGTACAAGCCGGTGGATGAGGCCTATTTCCATGCGCAACTCCGCCATTTCGTGCTCTTCCGCACCATGCAAGTGCTGGGCGCATACGGCTTCCGTGGCTATTTCGAGAAGAAGCCCCACTTCATTCAAAGTGTGCCCTACGCCATCGAAAACCTGCGCCAACTGCTCAAAGAGCCCTATCCCGAATACCCATACCTGACCGAGGTGCTGAAGTCGCTTACCGAGCTGAAGCAGTTTGCCGACGGCCTGCAAAAGCGTAAGCTCACCGTCAAGGTGATGAGCTTTGCCTATAAGAAAGGCATCCCCGAAGATACCACCGGCAACGGTGGCGGCTACGTGTTCGACTGTCGTGCCGTGAACAACCCCGGTAAGTACGAACGCTACAAGCCCTTCACCGGATTGGACGAGCCGGTCATCAAGTTCCTGGAAGACGATGGCGAGATAACCACCTTCCTCGAACATGTCTATGCCCTTGTCGATGCCTCGGTGAAGCGATACATCGAGCGTGGTTTCACCAACCTCTCTGTCTGCTTCGGCTGCACCGGAGGCCAGCATCGCTCGGTATATTCCGCCCAGCACCTGGCCGAGCACTTGAACGAGAAGTTCGGTGTGCAGGTCAACCTTGTGCATCGCGAACAGAATATCGAAAAGAACTATCCCGCTAAAAACTGACGCGCCATGAAAGCCATGATCTTTGCCGCCGGACTGGGTACCCGCTTGCGTCCCCTTACCGACAACATGCCTAAGGCCTTGGTGCCGGTAGCCGGCAAGCCGATGCTCGAACGTGTCATCCTGCGCCTGAAAGCCGCCGGTTTCAACGAGATTACCGTCAACATCCATCACTTCGGACAACAGATTATTGACTTCATTGAAGCCAACCAACAGTTCGGCATCACCATCCATATCAGCGACGAGCGCGGCGAACTGCTCGACACCGGTGGAGGCATTAAGAAAGCGCGTCCTTTCCTCGATGGAAACGAGCCCTTCTTAGTACACAATGCCGATATCCTGACCGATGTGGATCTGACCAAACTCTATCGCTATCATACCGAAAACGATGCCGATGCCACCCTCTTAGTCAGCCGCCGTAACACCTCCCGCTACCTCCTTTTCGATGTCAACAACCAATTAAAGGGTTGGGTAAATAAATCTACGGGAGAGGTTAAACCACAAGGGTTTACCTATACACAAGGTGAACTGTCTGAAATGGCGTTCGGCGGTGTACACGTCATCTCTCCTCGCCTCTTCCGCTTGTTGGAGGGCGAGCAGTGGCAAGGCAAGTTTTCCATCGTTCCGTTCTACCTCTCCATCTGTCAAGAGGCCCGCATCCAAGGCTTCTCCACTGAAGGTTACCGCTGGTTCGATATCGGTAAGCCGGAAACGTTGGCTTTGGCGGAAGATAGTGATTTAGTGTGGTAGTGTGTTGGTGTGTTAGTGATATTGTAGGGACACGGCGTGCCGTGTCCGCTCTGAATAACTTTCCTTTTTAGCTTCGCTCAAAATAGCTTTTACTTTTACATTAAAGTATAGTGTCTTGATACAAAAAGAAAGTTACAAAGACTATACTTTGGTGTTAAAAATCTAAAGAGGTTTTATTCGCAAATACTCATCGAAATCATCTTATATATTATTTTCATAGGTATGGTGATGAGCCATAGGCGAATAATTAGTGAGTTAGTGATATTGTAGGGACACGGCGTGCCGTGTCCGCCAATACGTGTCCAATTATTATTTTACATTTAATTTGTGATTGAATTAAATGTAAAAATATGGAAACACCAAACTTAAAAACCTATTTGTCGGCAAATGCATGTACCCTATTTAATTATGCCGAACAGTTCATTAACCGTTACTACTCACACGGTCAGTACCGAACCGCCGAAACCTATTCGGCTACCCTGAACAGTTTCAAACGATTCAGAGCTTATCTCGATTTGGAGATGAACGATTTCGATGGCGAAGAGCTGGCATCCTACAGGAGTTATCTTAAACAAATCGGCCTTTCGCCCAACACCATCTCGTTCTACCTGAAGCATTTGAAATCCATTTACAACAAAGCGGTGGACGAAGAACTGATTCCCGACAGGAAACCCTTCCGCCAACTCACTACCGCCATCGAGAAGACAGCCAAGCGTGCCATCTCCCTGCAGGCACTCAAGCGGCTGAAGGCATTGGATTGCAGTCGTTGCCCCTCCGAGCGTTTTGCCCGCGACATGTTCCTCTTCAGCTTCTACACCCGTGGCATGTCGTTTGTGGATATTGCCCATTTGCAGAAGAAGAACCTCCGGGGCGATGTCTTGTTCTATCGCCGTCGCAAGACCAACCAGCCCCTCACCATCCATTGGGAACCCTGTATGCAAGAAATCATGACGAACTACCTTGCCGACACCTCCTCTCCTTACCTCTTTTCCATTATTAAAGAGTTTGACAACAATCCCCACCGTCAGTTCAAGAATGCCCAGTTCCTCATCAACCGTCACCTGAAGAACATCGGTAAGAGATTAGGCCTGAGCCAACCCCTCACCATGTATTGCGCCCGCCATTCGTGGGCCAGCATCGCCTACGAGAAAGGCATCCCCATTTCGGTTATCAGCGAAGGTATGGGCCACGATTCCGAAAAGACCACACGCATCTACCTCACCTCGCTGAAAACCGAGGTGGTGGATAATGCCAACCGGAAAATTCTGGAGTTATTATGATGTTAGTGTGTTAGAGTGTTAGTGTGTTAGTGTGTTAGTGAGTCTATAAAATGTCAATCTTCTCGGAGAAGATGTATGTTGAAAATTATTTCATGATTATCAGCACGATAAATCGTTTCTATAAAAATAATGTTTTATAAAAGGCCGTTTTGGGCATTGTTTATATTTTTTTCGGAGGCAAAATATCCGCTTAAAATAGTAGCAGTTCAGATATTTTTATTACTTTTGCAACGAAAACATACATCTTCTCCGAGAAGATTGATGATTCAGTGTGAAATGAACACCACCTGTAAAGGTAAGTTGCTACGAGCAGCTAATTGTGAACATAACGCAGTTAATAACCTGAAACTGAGAACAAAATCACTCGTTTCGGGGAGCCAAGAGAATATCGTTACCCCATAACATCGCATGACAATCACCGATTATCCAACCAGCAAAGCGTCCCAATCGCCGGTATGGTTTGCCATGAGTGCTCCATACGGCCGGGTACTGAAAGCAAAGGCCCTGTTGGATAGTAAATCCGTGAAAAACTTCATTCCCATGAAGTACGAAATGCTTTGCGACAAGGAGGGCAACAAAAGTCGTAAACTGGTTCCGGCCATCAGTAACCTGATATTTGCCTACACCACCAAAGAAACCATTCAATCCATTAAGCAAAACGTCACATTTCTGCAATACCTCATCAAGCGCGAAGACGACAGAGGTGTTCCCATCATTGTCCCCGACAACCAGATGGAGCAGTTTATCCGGGTGTGCGAAACCCACGATGAGAAGCTGCTCTACCTTGCCCCCGACGAGATTCAGTTGGATAAAGGCACCCCGGTTAAAATCGTCGGCAGTGCATTCGATGGTGTCGAAGGCTTGTTTGTCCGCGTAAAAGGCAAGCGCAAAAAGCAGGTGGTGGTCTTGGTACAAAGCGTCACCGCCGTGGTTCTGGCCGAATTCGATGATGGATATTTGCAAGTGATTTAGTATTTTAGTGTGTTAGTGAGTTAGTGTTTTAGTGATATAGCTGTTAGTACTAGCTCACCAACTAACCACCACACTACCACACTAACTCACCAACTCACTAACTAACTACCACACTAACTCACCAACTCACTATAACTTATGCTCAACGAAGTAAAACAACTTATTCAGACCAAGCTCACTACTATTCTGAAGCAAGAGCAGCACAACGACAATAAAGTAAACCTTTATAGCGTTGGCGAGTATTGGGCCGCATTCGAGAAATCCGCCTACCTGTTGGGCGAGATGTTGCACGACGATACCCCACCTGTAGTCCTCTACATCAAGGAGTATCCCTTCCCCATCGTTATGCAAAGCCTTCACTATCAGACCGTGAACGACATGTGTCGCAAGCACATCATGTCGCGCAAAACGATGGAATACCTCCAGTTTGCCACCCATCCCACCAACGAAGCTGCCTACAAAGCGTGGTATCGTGAACAGGTAAGTGATTAATATAGAGTAGTCAAGTAGTGAGTAGTCAAGTAGTCAAGTAGAAATGTGGGACGTTGCGTGCAGCGTCCGCCTCCAGTAGCTCAAACTCACCATCTCACCATCTCACTAACTAACTACCACACTAACTAACCAACACACTAAATCTCATGAAGGGAATTGTATTAGCCGGCGGTAGCGGCACACGCCTCTACCCCATTACCAAAGGCATCAGCAAACAACTGATGCCCATTTACGACAAACCGATGGTTTATTACCCCATTTCGGTATTAATGTTGGCAGGCATCCGTGAGATATTGATTATCTCTACCCCTCACGACCTGCCGGGTTTTAAACGCCTCCTTGGTGATGGTTCCGACTATGGCGTTCATTTCGAATATGCCGAACAACCTTCACCCGATGGATTGGCACAAGCCTTTACCATTGGCAAGGAGTTCATTGGCAACGACTCTGCCTGCTTGGTATTAGGCGACAACATCTTCCACGGTGCCGGATTCAGCTCCATGTTGAAAGAAGCCGTTCGTACAGCCGACGAAGAGGGCAAGGCAACTGTCTTCGGCTATTGGGTAAACGACCCCGAACGCTACGGTGTGGCCGAGTTCGATAAGGAGGGCAACTGCTTGAGTATCGAAGAGAAACCTGCCAACCCTAAGAGCAACTATGCCGTGGTAGGTCTCTATTTCTACCCCAACAAGGTGGTGGATGTAGCCAGCAAGATACAACCCTCTGCCCGTGGTGAATACGAAATCACCACCGTCAACCAATGGTTCTTGAACGATGGCGAGCTCAAGGTACAAACCCTTGGCCGTGGATTCGCTTGGCTCGATACCGGTACACACGACTCACTGAGCGAAGCCTCTACCTATATTGAGGTACTTGAAAAGCGCCAAGGCCTCAAAGTTGCTTGTTTGGAAGGCATCGCCTATCGTAAAGGTTGGATTACCGAAGAACGTATGCGCGAACTCGCCCAGCCTATGATTAAGAACCAATACGGCCAATACCTCCTCAAAGTCATCGATGAATTGAAGAGGAAGTAGGGACGCAAAATTGCGTCCGCAAGTAGTCAAGTAGTGAGTAGTCAAGTAGTCAAGTAGGGACACGGCGTGCCGTGTCCGCCCTCCAGACGCTAACTCACTAACTCACCACCACACCAACTCACTCTTATTATGAACATCATCAAAACCAAGCTCGACGGAGTCGTAATTATCGAACCCCGAGTATTCACCGACCCCCGTGGTTATTTCTTCGAAAGCTTCTCCCAACGGGAATTCGAAGAGAAGGTGAGAAAAATCAACTTCGTACAAGACAACGAATCCATGTCCAGCTATGGTGTGATGCGCGGCCTGCACTTCCAAGCCCCACCCTTTACCCAAAGCAAATTGGTTCGTTGTGTGAAAGGTGCCGTGCTCGATGTAGCCGTTGATATCCGCAAGGGATCACCCACCTATGGTCAACACGTTGCCGTAGAATTGACGGAAGATAACCATCGCCAGTTTTTTGTACCTCGTGGCTTCGCCCACGGCTTTGCCGTCCTTAGCGAAACCGCCGTGTTCCAATACAAGTGCGATAACTTCTATGCCCCCCAAGCCGATGGTGGCATCAGTATCCTCGACGAATCGTTCGGCATCGATTGGCAAATCCCCATGGATAAAGCCCTCCTTTCAGAGAAGGACACCAAACATCCCCTCTTGAAAGACTTCGATAGCCCCTTCGATATAAATATTGATTTGTATTAGTAGTCAAGTAGAAATGTAGAGACGCAGCATGATGCGTCCGGAATACCGATCCTTGTAGGGACACGCCATGGTGTGTCCGCCTTTAATTTTTAATTTTTCATTTTTAATTCATGAAACGTAATATCGTCATCACCGGTGGCGCCGGCTTCATCGGCTCCCACGTCGTAAGATTGTTTGTAAACAAATACCCCGAATATAACATCATCAACTTAGACAAGTTGACCTATGCCGGCAACTTGGCCAACCTGAAAGACATTGAAGACAAACCCAACTACAAGTTTGTCAAGATGGACATTTGCGACTTCGATGCCTTCTACCAGTTGATGCAAGACGAAAAAATCGACGGCATCATCCACTTAGCCGCCGAAAGCCACGTAGATAGAAGCATCAAGGATCCCTTCACCTTCGCCAAGACCAATGTGATGGGAACCTTGTCATTGCTCCAAGCCGCCAAACTCTACTGGGAAAGCCTGCCCGAAAAATACGAAGGCAAACGCTTTTATCACATTTCAACCGATGAAGTCTATGGTGCATTGACCATGAACCACCCCGAAGGCATCGAACCTCCGTTCAAAACAGTAGCTTCTTCTGAAGGCCACAAAGCCTACGGTGACGACTTCTTCTACGAGACAACGAAATACAACCCCCATAGCCCCTATAGTGCAGCCAAGGCCAGTAGCGACCACTTCGTGCGCGCCTATCACGACACCTACGGCATGCCCACCATCGTGACCAACTGCAGCAACAACTATGGCCCCTATCAGTTCCCCGAAAAGCTGATACCTTTATTTATTAATAATATCCGAAACAGAAAACCCCTGCCGGTATATGGCAAGGGCGAGAACGTGCGCGACTGGCTCTATGTAGAAGACCATGCCCGCGCCATCGACGTCATCTTCCACGAAGGCAAGATAGCCGAGACCTACAACATCGGCGGCTTCAACGAATGGAAGAACATCGACCTTATCAAGGTAATGATCAAGACCGTAGATAAGATCCTCGGCAACCCCGAAGGCCACTCGCTCGACCTCATTACCTACGTCACAGATAGATTAGGCCACGATGCCCGTTATGCCATCGATTCTTCAAAACTACAACGCGAATTAGGTTGGGAACCTTCATTGCAATTCGAAGAAGGCATCGAACGCACCGTCCGTTGGTACCTCGATAACCAAGAATGGATGGATAATGTCACCAGTGGTGATTACCAGAAGTATTACGATAGCATGTACAAGTAGTGTTTTAGTGATTTTGTGTGTTAGTGATATAGCATCTACCACACTAACTAACCACCACACTAACTAACTACCACACTAACTCACACCTCAAAACAAGGACAATCCTTGCCAGGATCCAATTGATGATGCCCCACAACACGGGCATGCGGATAATCGATAGCCAACCGATCTAATAATAACTTCAGGCAGATGCGCTGTTGGGGTGTGCGCGTATCGCACGGGCGACCGGCATCGTCCAAGCCACCCTCGTAACAGATGCCGATGGAATGTTTGTTATAACCGCGGGCATGTGCCCCCTCCTGGTAGAGGGGGCGACCCGCGTGAACCACGCCATCGCGCGTAATGTAGTAGTGATAACCAATGTTGGCAAAGCCCCGGGCACGGTGGTCGCGACGGCAGTCGTCCACGGTGTAACTACGGGAGGCGCGTGTGGCACTACAATGAATTACTATCAGGTCTATGCGCCGGTACTCCTGGTACTGGCAGCTGTGAAGAATGGCGTTGCTCAATTTAAATTAAAAGTTGAAAGTTAAAAATTAAAAATTAAGAATTACAGGCACTGATGCCGAAAGCACTGGCTAATACCGTGGCTACGGCTACAATTACCTTGAGCACAATGCTCAAAGCTGATGGCTTTTTGGGTTGTTGTTCTGGTTGTTTCATTGATTATAAATTTTAATTTGTGATATAGTGAGTTAGTGTGTTAGTGTTTTAGTGATATTGTGAGTTAGTGATATAGTGTGTTGGTGTTTTAGTGATTTAGTTGTTAGTACTAACTAACTACCACATTAATATCTACCACACCAACTCACCACCACACTAACACACTAACATACTAAATTATCCCAACGGATCAAGGACATCATCGCCACTACCGGCATCGCTACCGCCATTGCCGCTGTCGGATGACGAACCGCCACCGGTTGATGGAGCGGATGAAACCACATCATCCAACTTCACGAACGAGGCACCGGTGATGAGCGAACGGGTGGCCACGGTGCGGTCTGTGTTGCGGGTAGATGACGGGCGGAAGTTAGTCTTCACGCGGCAGTTCTGGGCGTTCACCTCTTCGGCAGTCTCGGCACCCTTTCCGGTGCTGCGCATCGAGAGCGAGAAGTTACCCAATCCGTCGAGCGAAACCGTCTCACTGCTTTGCAGGTGGCGCGTCATCACGGTGATAAGGTTGTCGATGGTGTTCTTCACGTCACCGGGCGAGAGCGAACTCAGTTCGGCTACCTCGCGGCTCAGTTGGTCCAAGCCTACGTTTCCGGTGGTTACTACTTGAGGGTGAAACAGTTTCTTACCCTCCTTGTTTGGAATGCTTGCCTTTCGGGCTTTGTAAAGTACTGGCATACGATAATAAATTAAAAATTAATACTAGTGTTTAGTGATTAGTGTTTAGTGTTTAGCCGTTATTTAGTGTTTAGTATTGCCCTCCGGATGGCTTTTTAATCACTAACCGTTAATCGCTAATCACTAACCGTTGATCACTGATTACATTGCAAAGATACAACCTGGCGGAAGGGCGTTGTCCACTTATGTCCAGTTATGGCCAGATAAGTCCAAATAAGTCCAGATATGGCCAGATAATTGTTGCATAATTCATTGATTTTTCGTATCTTTACAGAAAATACGGATTACCAATGAAAGCAATGATGAAATACGAATTAGCGATGAAAGCTGGTGTCAGCTATCGCACCTTCAGCCGTTGGCTTGTACAGAACAAGGAAGAGTTGGCTAAGCATGGGCTACAACCCGGCATGCGAATACTTCCACCCCGTGTAGTGGAATACATCTGTGAGAAATATGGAATTAGTGATAAGTGATTAGCGTTTAGCGATTAGTGGTTAACGTTTAGCGATTAGTGGTTAACGTTAAACACAACAAAAATAACATTCAATATTAGGATATTTCCCTAATAATATGTTTCTTTGCAAAAAATAGAAAAATGGCAAAAAACAAATCATATATTAATAGCGAGACTGAAAAGGATGTTATAGCATCCGAACCGGTTGTTACTTATGGTGCCGTAAGAGATATTTCAATAAACACCATTGCAAAATCATGCGACAATATTAATCAAGCTATTACAGGGGAAGAATTATTGAATCGCCTTCGTCCTCGCATTAAATCATTGTTTGCATGAAAGTCCTTTTTACACCAGAAGTTGAGGACGATCTGTTCGAACTAATCAGTTTGCTTGTTGATAAAGGGTATTTAGGTACTTATGAATTTGCCATTTCATACGTTGAAGATATAATATTCGATATCCAAGCTAATATTCATACCAAATTAAAGAAGAAAGCCCCTTCATATTTTGATAGATTCGGTACGGATATGTCATATATCACATATCAGAGAAATACAAATACTACTTGGTATATATTCTTCTCTATAATTGATGATGCATATCTGATTAAGTACATTACTAACAATCATGTAGTCGCTCATTATTTATAACTACCCCTTTGTAGGGATACAAATTGCGTCCGCGTGACCAACAAACACTTCACGGCTGACGAACAAATACTTCAGCCGAGAGGAACAAATAGTTCAGAAATGGTAGTTATGACACTCATGACAGCAGAATTCATAACTTCACATAGAATAATTAAATAATTAAAATTAATTTTATAAATCATAATTAATTATTTTTTCCAATAGAAACTCAAGAAAACAGGTGTCATAAGTGTCATAAACTTAATCGGAATTACTTTCCAAAGCCTGACGCCTCTGGCGTATTTTAATCTCTTCGCCATTGAGAATCACCACGTTCCATCCACGAGCCAAATAAGTTCTTCGTCTTTCGAAACCCAACTTATTCATGGCAAACGCAATGTTTTTGGATAATAACGGTGTTTTGATGTAGCTGTTTATCAGCTCCACGATGCGTGTGGCGGTGAGGAACTCGCCTGTTTCCGTGCCATAGGGCTTGCGGAAGTAGGTCAGGATAAGCTCCTCTTCAAGGTTCGGCTCTTCGAACTGGCGGTTGTGTTCGGCCAACTCGGCATTGTCTTCGTCGGTAAACCAGTAGCAGAAACCATCGCGCCATAGGGCATACGCCTGGCTGTACAGCCCGGTGTAGTTGAAGGGACGCTGCACGGGCGAGTCGATGCTCTCCACCACGAACGGCAGCCAACGGCGGTTGCCGGTGGGATCGTTCAGGAACTGCGGGTTGTTGCCCGTGCCACAGAACGAGGCGATGTGCGGACGACGCTCCTTGTGACGGCCATATACGGCACGCTCGTTCATGTAGTGTTGCGAGGTGATGGCTTTCAGTTGGTTCACCTCCGAGGGGCGCATGTGGTCCAGCTCTTCAAGGGCAACGAGGCCCATCTCGGTCAGTTCTAATTTGTCGTCCTTGCTCAGCCGCTGGGCGAAGTTGCGTGCCGAGAAGTAGGACTGCAGTTCGGGCGGCAGCAGCATGCGCATGAAGGTGCTTTTGTAGATGCCTTGCCGGCCGATGTAGGTCAGGATTTCGTGGTTCACCACATCCTCTAACCAGGTGGGTAGCATGGCCACGAACCACTTCTTGAAGAAACGGTTGTGCAGCGACTGTTCGCAACTGCTGACGTGGACATAGTTGGCTAATTGCTCGATGTAGTCCACCCCATCCCACTGCGGCAGGTTCATCAGGTACGAGCGGAAGGGATTAAATTGCGGATAGAAGTCGCTGTTCATCACCGCCCGCAGGTCGTTGATGTTCATGCGCAGGTTTGTTTCGGTGCAGAAGCGGCAGTAGAGCGAGTTGTCCATCGTGTCGGTCATCTCCGTCCACACATCCTTTTCGGCATCATACAGCTCCTGCTTGCGGGTGATGACATTGTGACGAATACGGATATCGCGCTCCTTCAGGAACTCCTGGATACGCAAGACGGTGGCCACCTCTACCCTATCCGATTTCCGGTATAGCTTTCGCGAAGCATGCTCCTCTGTCCGTGTATAGCACGAACGCACGATGCCCACTACCCGTTCGCGGCCATAGTCGGCAAACTCGTTGGAGGCCCACTCCTCCACCTCCTGTTGCGCCACGCCGTATCGGTTCAGCATGTAGCACGCCTGCATAATGTACTCGTTGTGATGCCCCGGCATATAAACAATGCCCCGATTGGAAAGTTCGTCGAACACCGCCTCCAATACATCGTTCAAGGCATATTGTTTTTTGCCCTTCGGTCGCCCCGGTCGTTTCTTCTCCGGTAGCGATACTTCGAACGGCGTAGCTTCCGGTCGGAAAAACACCTCTGTGTCGTGTGCCATCCCCGACAACCGTGTAGCATTCTTGCACTGCTCGTCGGCCGGCAACCCAACCAACTCAGCATAATACGCATTCCCCTGTTGGAATGCTACTTGATATAACTTTGATAAATCCATGATTTAAGTGATTTAGTGATTTAGTGTTTTAGTGAGTTAGTGATATAGTGAGTTAGTGATATAGTGAGTTAGTGTGTTGGTGATTTAGTATCTACCACACCATCTTACTAACTAACTACCACACTACCTTAAACACTACTCTAATTCCAGTATTTGAAATTGTCCGATACGCAAGCAACGTGTGCTCATCCTGGCAGATAGCCTGAAACACCTCCTCCATTCGTTCCGGAGGAACATCATCGAAATCAACCATCGAAAGCCCCGTCCATTCCTCGATGGACTGCACCCCCTTTCCCCCGTTGAAACGCACTGCCACCGCAAAGCACGGCGCACACTGTTTCTCCTGTTTGGCAGCCTTCTCGTTACCCAGTTTCAGGTACCGACGATGGTTCTCGGTTAGCACTTGCAGTCGTTTATCGCTGCGTATCATCTCCACCACCTGTAGCAAGGTGATCTGCTTCGGCGTTTTGTCCAAAAAGCCGTTGAAAAAAGATAGTTTCAAATTCTCCATGGCATTAAAGCTAAAAGTTTGCCACAAAGAAAGAAATAACCAAATTATCCATGATACAAACATGTCTGTATCATGGCAGAATAATTAACCATAATTAACACCCTTATGAAAACCAAAAATTATTCATTCTCCGAACATGGCAAGGCCATCGACGCACTGCGTAAAAGCCTTGGCATCACTCAACGCGAAATCGCCGCCGAGTGTCACATCAGCCTAACTACGTACCAACAGGTCCTTTTAGGCAAGATATAAGAATCAGTTATTACATCCGCATCCTGCGCTACCTGAACGACCAGGCAGAACCGGAGCAGCGGATAACAATACAGTAGGGATTTCTATTATTGAATTTGTTTAAATAATCTTGATTCATTAGGAACTTCCAGAAATAATTTGTTTCTTTGTGGTGAGTTAAACTAAAAGAGATTGGAGAATGGCAACGATAATGAATTTTTCAGAGCAATCTATTTCTACTATTGATGCTCTTTGGACATTGATTCAAAGTCAAAAGGTTGGCGTACGTAAAGCGTTATTGAAACGCTTTTTGGAAGAAGATATGTATGCTGATGATATTGCACGTCAGCAAGCCTATATTTGCAATACGATAGAGAAAGGATGGAAAGATGTTCAAACTTCTATCCAGAATGGAAAGCCTTTGAAATCAGCCGATGATTTGTTGTCAGAACTAAGAGCCATCAAATAATGAATGTTATTGTAAAAGTCTCCGAAGAGTTTGTACGACAAGCTAAACGTTTTACCAAAAAATATAAAACGTTTGTGGATGATTTTGCTTCTTTCTTGATAAGTATTAAGGAAAATCCCTTTCAAGGCGTAGATTTAGGTGGAGGCAAACGTAAAATACGAATGGCCGTATCTTCAAAAGGAAAAGGTAAAAGTGGAGGTTTACGTGTCATAACATTTAACGTCCAAACAATAGACAATGAATGCTTCCTTGTTAATCTGATAACACTTTATGATAAAAATGAAATAAGCAATGTAAGCGATAAATATATAAATCAAATCATAAAGAACTTAAAGTAACCCTTACCCCTACTCTCACCAATAGTTGCAGCACAAAGAGAACTATCGGCCTTTAACTCCCGATAACTCCCTTTAACTCCAAACAAGTAGGGACATTGCATGCAGTGTCCATTAATTGCTGTACCCTGTAAGGACGCGGCATGACCGCTAACACACCAACACACTACCACACCAACTCACTTACTTTCATGACTACCGATGAAATTATAAGAGAGCAAGCCCGCTTGCTCACATCAGTTCATGCTGCCAAAGCACAGCTGACCTACTATATGAACTTATGCATTCGTATTGTGGAAGAGGTAAACACCCTCTCCAAAGAAACACTTAATGCAGAAAAAGCAAAATCGCCTAAAACCGGCGAAGAGCGAAACGACCAATTCGCTAAGCTGAACGAAATTGAAGCCAATATAGAAGCTGCCCAACAAGCTGTTTTTGCTATTCAAAAACTATCCGAAAAAGCCAATCGTAAATACAACGATGCCAAAACTTCCTACAACCGCTTCTGCCAACGCCACAACTTGAAGGAAGTTTTACGTAGTAGCAACTAACTTACTCACTAATTATTATATGAAAAAGTATTTGTATTTATTATTGTTTCTCCTTATTTCATTATCACTTCATGCCACATCGACAGAAGAATTAAAATTCATTTCTGGAATTATAAATTCTTCATGCAATGTTGTAGAAAGCACTTATAATGTTGATTCCGGAGTAATCACTTATAAAACAAGAAACGGTAAAGAACGTACTTGTATTTATGTTTGGAACGAAAGAAATAAAGAGGGCAAAATAACCATCAGTAAAGAAACTCTTCAACAAGCTAAGCAGGTGGATTATATTATTATCGGCTATGGACAAAGTTCTTGTAATCCTGCACATTATTATTTTATGTCATCAAAACGTTTGAAAACTTCAAATAATATTAAGAAGATAAAACGTTTTCAGCTAAATAGACCAATAACAAATAATCTTTTCGAGTAACTTAGTTTGCAGGAAGTTTATAGAAATGGAGCATTACAAAAAATATGAGGTAGACTTTGCACTATAATTATTAAGTAGCAAGTTATATATCCATTGCCAGCAAAATTTATTCCCAACTCACAAAATCAATCTTTTATGATGTGTGACTTTTGAGATAGGTACTCCAAAGCATCGTTTTCTATAGACACGTCATTTTTGGACGCTTACAAAATTCTTATATATGCACTAACCATTTATCCAATAACTCTTAAAGATTTATATATGATTAATATAACAAATAAAAATAAATGTTGTGGCTGTAATGCGTGTGGTGATATCTGTACCCATAATGCTATAACATTTAAAAAAGATATTGAAGGATTTTGGTATCCTATTGTAGATAAAAATAAATGTGTAGATTGTGGACTGTGTGATCAAATATGTCCTGAATTAAATATCACAAGTCTAAAGATAAATGATTATCCTAAACCTATAAAAACCATTGCTGCCATTCATAAGCGTATGGATATTCGTTGGGATAGTACCTCTGGAGGTGCATTTTCTGCGTTGGCAGAAGCTATGTATGAACAAGGTGGTTATGTCAGTGGTGCTGTATATAACAATGATTTTTCAGTAAGTAATTACATTTCTAATGATTCTGAAGATTTAGTTCGTTTACGAAGTTCTAAGTATCTTCAAAGTAATGCAGAAGGACTTTATCACGAAATAAAACGATTATTAAAAACGGGTGTAAAGGTTTTGGCTTGTGGAACTCCTTGCCAAATGGCAGCTTTGCGTTCTTTTTTACGTAAAGATTATGAGAATCTTATAATTGTAGATTTTATCTGTCGTGGAGTAAACTCTCCTAAGGTATATCGAAAATACTTGGATTGTTTAGAGGAAAGGTTCGGTGGTAAGGTTGTTTATGTAAAAGCAAAAAACAAAGAATTAGGTTGGAGGAATTTAACAAGAAAAGTTGTTTTTGATAATGGTCAAGTATATTATGGAGTAAAAATGGATGATGATTTCAGACGTGGTTATCATACGAATGTATATTGTCGTCCTTCTTGTTATTCTTGCCAATACAAAGGCTTTCCGCGTATAGCAGATATTACTATTGCTGACTATTGGGGAATAGAAAAGGTTGATAAGAATTTGGATAATAATATAGGAACTTCAATGATTCTTCTCAACTCAAAGAAAGGCGAGGAATATTTTGAATTGGTAAAGAATAAATTGGAATACAAAGAAACTAAGTTTGAATCTATTCTTAAGGGAAATAGAGCTTTAAATACTCCAATTTCTACAGCAAAAATTAACCGAGAACAGTTCTTTAAAGATTTGGACGAGCATGATTTCAAATATGTTACAGAAAAGTATTTTCCATTGAATAAAAAAAGGCCAATTAAAAGTCGATTAAAACATGTATTGCAAAATAATGCAAAAAGGATAATAACCTTTTATTTACGATTTGGTTTGTCCATAAAGGCTTATTTTAAATTCCTTTGGCTAAATTATTTTCGTAAAAATACAACACGTACAAAAGGCTCTTTCTTATTTACGATTCCTGGTGCAGTCTTTGATTTACATCATAGCGCTAAAATAAAAATAAATGCAGCATTTATTTATGGCCTTAGGACAGTGAAGGGCTTAAAAATTCCAACATGTCTTCGTATGGGAGCTGGTACAACTTTAGAAATAAACGAAGGACCTTTAACTCGTTATGGAAACAAAGAATACAAACTACGATATGGCGCATTTATTGAAATTATTAATGGTGGAAAATTAGTTATAGGCCAAGGGGCTGCAAACGTAGGACTTACTATTATGTGCGCAAAAGAAATAACTATAGGACACGGTGTTCGTATAGGACGTAATGTTTCTATCCGAGATTGGAATGGACCGCATGTTATTATAAATGAAACTTATCAAAATCATGCTCCAGTTCATATTGAAAACCATGTTTGGCTTTGTACAGGGTGCACAATTATGCCTGGTGTAACAATAGGCGAAGGCTCTATTGTTGCAGCAAATTCTGTAGTTACTAAGAGTGTACCTCCTCGATGTTTAGTAGCAGGAACTCCTGCAAAAATTATAAAAGAAAATATTGAATGGTATTGATGTAAGAGCAAATTATGTCAAATAATAAAAGAATAGCAAAGAACACCATTTTTCTTTATATTCGTATGTTCTTGATTATGGGGGTTACACTCTATACTTCAAGAATAGTTTTACGAGTGTTAGGTGAAGATGATTTTGGGTTGTACAATGTAGTTGGTGGCATTGTTGCAATGTTTACTTTTTTGAATGGTGCTTTGGCTGGTGCAACATCACGTTTTATCACATTTGAAATTGGTCGTAAGGATAACATTCAGTTGCATAAAGTTTTCAATGTTTCTTTAGCAACCCATTTTATAATTGCTATAGTAATCGTCTTATTAGCAGAAACTATAGGTCTTTGGTTTTTATATAATAAGATGGTAATTCCTATGAATCGTTTTGATGCGGCATTTTGGGTATATCAAATATCTATTGTTTCATGCGTCCTTTCTATAATTCAAGTACCATACAACGCAACTATTATTGCACATGAACGTATGGGGATTTATGCATATGTTGGTATTGTAGAAGTAATTTTAAAGTTATTAATTGCATATCTAATACAAATTTCTACATACGATAAGTTAGTTTCTTATGCGTTTTTGTTATTTATAGTTCATGTATTAATATTATCCTATTATAGAATATATTGTAATAGACATTTTTCTGAGTGTAAACTATTCTTTGTTAAGGAAACGAAGATGTATAAACAGATGTTTATTTTCGCAAGTTCTAATGTGATAGGAAATTTATCGGTTTTGGCTCAGGGACAAGGATTAAACATTTTATTGAATATGTTTTTTGGGCCAGTAGTCAATGCAGCTAGGGGAATTGCATATCAAGTTCAAGGGGCTGTAACTCAATTCAGTGGTAATTTTATGACTGCTGTAAAACCCCAAATTATTAAGCAATATGCATTAGGAAAAGTGAATGAAATGATGGAGTTGGTTATACAATGCAGTTGCTTTTCCTATTACTTAATGTTGCTTATTGTTGTGCCAATCTGTCTTGAAGCAGATTATATTTTAACTTTATGGTTGGGAGAATTTCCAAATTATACGGTAAGTTTTCTTAGATTAGTTTTGGTTTTATGTATGATACAGACGTTGAAGACACCTCGAACAACAGTATTTCATGCAACTGGTAAAATTCTGATTCCTAATATAGTTGTTGGTACAATACTTTGTATGGCTCTCCCTATAGCTTATGTTGTGTTAAGAATGGGAGGAGAACCTAATTCCGTTTTCTGGGTAGCTATAGTATGTATGGCTTTATCAGAAGTTGCTAGTATAATTATATTGCATTATAAGGTTGTTTGCTCTGTAAAGAAATATATATTCAAAGTCCATTTCCGTTGTATGCTTGTTACAATAGTGTCTCTTATAATCCCTTTGTTTTTTTGTAATGATATTCCATTACAAGGTTTCAATAAATTATTGATGACATGCGTTATTAGTGTCATATCTATATTAATAACTAGTTATACCATAGGATTAGATAAAAAAATGAGAATTAAAATAAGGAGCTTAATTCAGCAAAAAATATTTAGGAATGTATAAACTATTGTTGTCAAATGGAGTAGAAATTCCATCAATAGGATTAGGGACATATCCAATGTATGGAAAGACTCTTTCTGAAGTTGTTATATCTGCATATTCGGTAGGCTATCGACTTATAGATACTGCAGATAATTATTATAATGAGAAAGATTTGGGAGAAAGTTTATCATTATTGTACCAAAATACATCTGCTACTCGTGATGACTTATTTTTGGTAACGAAGTTGTCTGATGAACTTTATCCTGCTGGGACTATTGGAGGTGGAGCAAATCGTGGTGTCTATTTTTGGAAGAATTCTCCTGTAATGCAAGCTCAGAATGCTGTTCGGAAAATAATAGAGAATAAACTATCAAATAGTCTTAAATGGTTGAAAACTGATTATTTAGATGCTTTATTAATGCATTGGCCTTATCCTGATTATTTTGAGGAAATTTGGTTTGAAATGGAACGATTATATAAGAATGGTATAGTACGTTCTATAGGAGTTTGTAATTGTAGAGAACGACATCTTGAAAAGTTAAGTAAGTCGTGTGAAATTTATCCGATGATTAATCAGTTTGAAACCTCGCCTATTAATACAAAGACATCTTTAGTAAATTATTGCAATGAACATAATGTGAAGGTGATGATTTATAGTCCGTTAATGAGTCTTCGTCGTAGTCACTTAAATGAATACCAAGTATATTTAAATGAATTAAGCGAAAATTATAAAAAGAATCCTGCACAGATTATACTAAAATTTGATATACAACGAGGTTTAATTCCTATTCCAAAATCTAGTAATCCTTCTCGTTTAAAATCAAATATTAATTTGTTTGATTTTTCTCTTTCACAAGCTGAAATGAAAAAACTTATGTCTTTTAATATGGATTTGGCTTATATGCCCGAATCGCGTTCATGCCCAGGTTTATAATTATGAGAAAGATAATTAGCTATATTAATAAAACAATAAATAGATTATTGTTAAAGACAGAATGGTATCGTGAAAAATATTGGAAAGGTACCACGAAATTTTGGTATTTATCATCATGTGATTATGACATAGTAAATTTAGGTAGTAGTAGTGGGAAGTATGCTTTTAACTATGAGAAATTGCCAATAAAAGGTATGAATTGGGCTATTGCACCTCAATCATTAGTCCATGACTATAATATTCTTAAAAATTATTTTAGTTATTTAAAAGAAGGTGCTATCGTATTAATTCCGATATGTCCATTCTCATGTTTATTTACCTCATATAGTAAAGAGAGTAATTTTAAATACTATCCAATATTACATCCAGCTACAATAATAGACTTTGATGAATCAGAACGTACAAGAGCTTATAGGGTAAAATTAAGTCCATTTAAAGAGATGCCATTTTATTGTATAAAAGAAACTATAAAGGAATTATTTATAAAGACATATAGAATGGTGATTCCGAGAAATTCGATGGATTTTGATAAAAATGCAGAATCGTGGATAAATCTTTGGAAACAGCAATTTGAGATTCATGATTTAGATGCTCCTATGTCTGATAAACATAAGGATGAACAGAATCAAAGATGCAAATTGCTACGTGAAATCATATTGTTCTGTTTGGAAAGAAATTTAAAACCATATATTGTTTTACCTCCTATTCATCCATCTTTATCATCTAAATTTTCTACTGCTTTCATGAAAAATTATGTTTATGATTTTGTATATAAGGCAATAGATGACAAATCATTATTGTTGGATTATTTCCAAAATAATCTGATTTGTGAAGATAAATATTTTATTAACTCTTATCTCCTCAACAAGAAAGGTGCTATAGCTTTTTCAAAGATTGTTTTTAATCATTTAAAATTATCGTAAAACATGAAAGTAGGAATAATAACCCAACCATTATTGAATAATTATGGAGGTATTCTTCAAAATTTTGCTTTACAACATATATTAAAAGATTTAGGTCATGTACCTGTTACAATTGAGTATGTATCTCATTATCGTTTTAAGGTTTGGCTAATATATACAATCAAGACTATCATTTTGTCGATTTTGGGGAAGAAACGGAATAGGAAGTTTGTTCCCTATTATCGAAAAAGGAATCCTCAAATAGATGCATTTGTCCGTTCTAATATTAGTATTACTAAATCTGTAAAAAGATATACAGATGAGTTAATTACAGAAAACAACATAGAAACTCTTGTTGTTGGTAGTGATCAAGTATGGCGACCAGAATATAATAATAATCTATATGATATGTATTTAGCATTTGCAGAAAGTTCAACAATTCCCAAATTAGCATATGCTGCGTCTTTTGGTGTAGATAAATTATTATATTCAGATATGCAAATTAATAAATGTCGTGAATTAATTAATAAGTTTAAAGCCGTATCTGTAAGAGAAAAATCGGGAGTGCGTTTATGTAAAAAATATTTTGACATAAACGCAATAGAAGTATTAGACCCTACATTGTTATTGGCCAAAGAAGAGTATGAAAAACTATGCAGTGATATTCCTGTTTCAGAAAATAGTTTTTTAGCATCCTATATATTAGATGTCGATAAAGAAAAAGAAAAAGTTATTCTGCAGATTGGGGCTAATATGAATTTA
This sequence comes from Mediterranea massiliensis, assembly GCA_015060685.1. Taxonomy (GTDB): domain Bacteria; phylum Bacteroidota; class Bacteroidia; order Bacteroidales; family Bacteroidaceae; genus Bacteroides; species Bacteroides massiliensis_B. Next base: position 199,892 of record SUXZ01000001.1, read on the forward strand.
TCGGTGAAATTTTTTAGTGCTGATTTAAATGCTAATTTAAGTATTCCAGAATGGCTGTCTATTTTTAGAGATGCAAAATTCATAATAACAGATTCATATCACGGAACATTGTTTTCAATAATTTTCCAAAAGGATTTTTTAGTCATCGGTAATTTAAAAAGAGGACTTGCTCGTTTTAAATCCATATTATCCACATTGTCATTAGACGATAGATTAGTTGATAATTTATCTAATTATATTCAAACTACGGATAGTATTAATTGGATAGACGTATATAATAAATTGAATGAAAAGAGAATTAGTTCTCGTAAATTCTTAGAAGCAAATATAAATAATAATTAATCATATAGTTTTACTTTATGATGTTTCAAACTATTTTTATATATAGTTTGGTATTCTTAGTCTTGTTCTTTAGCGGGATAATTTCATATAAAAGGACAGATAATAGAAATATACCTGTTTCATTTTTTCGTTTTGAAATATGGCTACCTATATTTGTATTTACGATTATTTATGGATTACGATATGATGTGGGGGAAGATCATTTATCTTATTTATATAATTATAAAACAGGTAACGATATTGATAGATATGAACCTATTGTGTATTTCATAACATCTTTATTTAAAGAACAAGGTTTTCATTATTTTTGGTATTTTGCATTTTGGGTTTTTATTCAAATTACTTTTTTTTACTATGCAATAAACAAAGAACAATATTTATTGCCATTTATAGTTATTCCTTTAATTATGGGGCAATACTATTTTCAATGGATGAACACTATAAGACAAGATACCGCTGCTTGTATATTTTTTTTTGTTGTTCAATATGTTATTGATAGAAAACCTATTAAATACTATTTGTGGTGTATTATACTTTTGGGATTTCATAAATCTGCATTGATATTGTTTATTTTATATCCACTATTAGTATCGGGAAAGGATTTTACTTTAAACAGGTTTGTACAAATTTCGTTGTTTATATCATCTTTCATAATTGTCATTACCAAGGTTGATATCATTGCTACTTTTTTCCCTTACGTTAGTAATTATTTGATTATTCTTGGATATGATAATTATTCTGAATACGTTTTAAATGGATTAGGGGATATAACGACAGCTGGTAATGGGTTATCTGTACGTCTCCTATTTTTAGTGAATTTAATTGTCATTTATTATTCTGACAAATTAAAATTATACTATAATTCAAGAAAATTCACAATCATTTACAATCTAGGATTTTGGGGAGCATTTTTTCAACAATTATGTACTAATAATCTCGCATTAGCTAGACCTTTTAGATACTTTAAATTATTTACAATGATGTCTATTGCATATTTGTTGTACTATCTATTTAAAAATGGTAGACTTCCTCAAAATTCGATATTTTTCATAATAACGATTTCGTTACTTTTTTTAATGTTTATAGCTACCATCATTAATGAACCTTTTAATTTTATTTGGGACGCATGAAAAAGATATCAATAATAGTTCCTTGTTATAATGTTGAACAATATCTTTGGAGATGTTATAAAAGTTTTGCACATCAAAAAGACGCAGAGGATGTAGAACTTATTTTTATAAATGATGGTTCTACAGATAATACTTTGGCAATACTGCAAGAAATCAAGTCTTTAGATGATCGTGTTATTTTGCTTAATCAAGAAAACTTGGGAGTATCTGCAGCAAGGAATACTGCTTTAAACATTGTGCAAGGAGAATATATCTATTTGCTTGATGCTGATGATTATTTGACGGAAGGTGCAATATCTAGGTTTAAGCAAATTATATTAGAATATTTCCCTGATATTATCATGACGGCTTATAATGTAAGTAAAGGTGAAATTGAAACATTGAGAAAACTTCCTGTAAATGATGGCCTATATGATAAATTTGCTCTTTTTGGAAATATTAGTTTTTTTCCAACTGCCCCCAAATTGGCATATCGTTCAAAAATTATTAAAGAGCACAATATACGTTTTATGCCATCAATTAAATGTGGTGAAGTCTATGCTTTTACAGTGAATTATATACAATTTGCCATGAATATATATACAATTAACATCCCTGCGTTTTATTATTTTATGAGAAGCGATAGTGCTATTCACAAACCTAATTATCAAAATGACCAAACAATTATGTATGCTTTAGATTCCATTTATGAGAATGGGGAAGATTTAACATCATGTAAGGCTTTTCCTGTAACAGCATTTAGACTATTTCGAACTTTTGCGTATACAAAGTTCTTAAAATATTCATTAGAAAACCAAATGCTGTCTACTATTAAAGAAGTATTATCTAATATAAGTGTAAAAAAATGTATAAAGGATACCGCTTTTAAACCTCATAAGATGTTAAAAGAGAGATTGTTAGCTTTATATATTTGTTTAATGCCAAAGGAATTAGGATTTAAACTATTAATTCGCTTAGTGAAAAAATGAAAAACTTAATAATTATAGCCGCAGGAGGATTAGGAAGAACACTATATGGTATGGCTGAAACGTGCATAGGATATGGAACCGAGTTTACTATTAAAGGTTTTATTGATGATAACTTGAATGCATTGCAAGGTTTTGAGAATTATCCTCCTATTATTGATAAAATTTCGACTTACATTCCACAACCCAATGATGTGTTTGTGTGCTCTATTGGAGGTAGTGCTCGTAAAAAATGCATGGAAGATATAATAGCTAAAGGGGGTGAATTTATTTCGCTTATCCACGATACAGCACGTATTTGTCATAATGCAAAGATAGGAAAGGGAAATATTATTTGTGCTTTTACGAGTATAGGTGTGGATGCAATTTTAGGCGATTATAATTTGATTCAATCTCACACGGTTATTGGACATGACGTTAGAATTGGTGATTGGAATCGAATAGATACGCATGTAACTTGTGTGGGTGGAACAAGAATTTGTAACGAAACAGACATTTATACTTCTGTAGTATTGAATCATGGAGTCGTGGTGGAAGATGGTGCACACGTAGGTGCTTGTAGCTTTGTGATAAAAAAAGTAAAAGCCGGTACTACTGTTTTTGGGAATCCGGCCAAGAGATTATAAAAAATATTTATTAATAACTAACTAACATGTAACGATATGGAATTGAATGAATTTATTGAAAAATTTGCAGAACAATTTGATGAAACACCAGTAGAATCATTGAATGGTGATACTAAGTTTAGAGAATTGGAAGAATGGTCATCTTTAATTGCTTTGAGTGTTATTGCTATGGTAGATGAAGAGTATGACATAACACTCAAAGGAGATGATATGCGTAAGGCTGAAACGATTGCAGAATTGTTCAACATTGTAGAAGCAAAGAAGTAATGGCTCTGTTTAGTGTTAAGCGGACAAAAATCGTAGGATTTTCTGCTGGAGTTCCTCAAAATACGGTTTATATTTCGGATGTAGTTAAGAATGGAAGCTATGATGCTTCTGATTTTGCTTCGAAAACAGGTATTCAATGTGCCAGAATTTCTAATGAATTTACCGCTTCAGATTTGTGTTTGACTGCAGCTGAAAAATTGATTTCCGACTTGTCATGGAACAAGTCGGAAATTGATGCAATTATCTTTGTTTCACAGCATCCGGATTATATCCTTCCTGCTACTTCTTGTGTATTGCAAGAACGTTTGGGTTTGAATAAAGAATGTTATGCAATGGACATCTCTTTGGGATGTTCTGGTTGGATTTATGGCTTGAGTGTGGTTACTTCCTTAGTATCAAATGGTGGAATAAAAAAAGCACTATTGATGAGTGGAGATGCTAAAAAAAGAGTGGCAGGCGAATTGGATCCTCTGTTCGGATTTGCAGGCACTGTAACTGCTGTTGAATACACAGGAAACGATAAGGATATAATAGATTTTCATACAGGAACAGATGGTAGTGGTTACGATGCCATTATTATACCCGATGGTGGAAGTCGTAATCAAATGACTAAGGATTCTTTTGAATTGGAAAATGTGGAAGGAAAACAATTACATCGCCTTCAGACACGTATGAAAGGTATGGATGTATTTTCTTTCGGAATATCTGTTGCTCCTAAGTCTGTTAAGAAATTGTTGGAATATACAGGAACGGAAGTCACGGATTATGACTATGTTGTTTTTCATCAAGCGAACATGATGATGAATGAAAAAATCAGAAAGAAACTAAAATTAGATACAGAAAAAGTCCCTTATAGCCTTCCAACTTTTGGGAATACTTCCTCTGCTTCTATTCCATTGACAATTGTTACTCAACTGAAAGATATTGCAAAAGATTCAACTCGTTTCCTCGCTTGTGGATTTGGCGTTGGCCTTTCATGGGGTACAGTAGCTTTTACAACGGAAAACCTTGTCATTTCAGATTTGGTGGAACTTTAACTGAATAATCATGGTGAATTATAATCCTTTCTCTCTTCGTGGTAAAACAATTTTGATAACTGGTGCATCTTCTGGAATAGGTCGCACTACAGCCATTGAGTGTTCCAAAATGGGCGCATCTGTTATTATCACAGGAAGAGATGAAGAACGTTTAAATGACACTTTCAACTCATTGATCTCTAACTCAACAGCACACCTTAAAATTATTGCGGATTTAACTAAAGAAGAGGATTTAGAGTCATTGGTTCAGAAACTACCGATATTGGATGGTTGTGTGAACAATGCGGGTGTAGTAGGATTGGTACCAACGTCTTTCCTTTCGATAGATAAAATAACTAAAATGCAGCAGATTAACTTAAATGTGCCAATGATGTTGACTAAGTTGTTAGTTAAAAAGAAGAAGTTGAAGAATCCTTCATCCATAGTGTTTACTTCTTCTGTTGCAGGTGTTTTTCGTGTGTCGATGGGAAATGCAATTTATGCAACTACTAAATGTGGAATTGATGCTTTTATGCGAACTGCTGCTTTAGAATTGGCAGCTAAAGGTATTCGTTGCAATAGTGTGAATCCAGCTATGGTAGAAACTCGTATATTAAATAGAGGCCAACTGACACCAGAGCAATATGAATTGGATAGACAAAGATATCCTTTGAAAAGATATGGAAATCCCGAAGATGTGGCATGGGGCATTATTTATTTATTATCAGATGCTTCGTCTTGGGTGACTGGTACTGCTCTAAAGTTGGATGGCGGAATGACACTAGAGTAAAATAAATCAAATGAATTTATTAGAAAAGAAGGTCTGCATCATTACCGGTGCAGCCCAAGGTATTGGTCGCGCTATTGCAGAACAGTTTGCGGCCGATGGAGCCATTGTATATGCTTGTGATATGAAAGAGGGTACAATGGATGAATGGGCCGTAGTATGTGCAGAGAAATATCAGACTAAAATAATTCCTCTGTATTTTGATGTGACTGATGCTGTGGCTGTTAAGGCTGCTTTTATGTCTACATTCAAGTCAGAAGGTCGTATTGACGTTTTAGTGAATAATGCTGGTGTGGTATTTAACAAGAAAATCGGTATGATTGTCCGTCCGGAAACGGAATTGATGTTTCGTGTAAACGTGATTGCAGTCATCGAAATGACACAATTGGTATCACGTTTAATGGCTCGTTGCGGTGGCGGTTCTATTGTGAACATTGCTTCTGTAACCGCCGTCTTGGGTTCACCAGGGCAATCGGCTTACTCGGCAACCAAAGGGGCAATTATGTCGTTTACCAAGTCGGCAGCCAAAGAATTGGCTCCGTTGGGTATTCGTGTAAATGCAGTAGCACCAGGTATTGTAAAAACCGAACGTTTTGCCGAACTCTATGAACAGAGTGGTGAGAAAATAGATGCACGCATCCAACGAATCGCTTTGGGTAGATTGGGTACACCGAAGGATGTTGCGAATGCTTGTTCATTCTTGGCTTCGGACAGAGCATCTTATATTTCCGGCCAAATTCTTGGTGTGGATGGATGTGCTTCCATTTAATTTTAGGTTATGATATTACAAATTGATAAACAGCCATGTGAGGCGTTGGCTGCAATAGATGCACAGGGTCATCAACTGACGTATGGAGAACTTTGTACATTTTCTAATGACTTGGCTGCTTTAATGCCTTCTCGTTCTCTATTGTTCTTGTTGACAGAAAACAATGTCGGGGGGATTGCATGGAGCATTGGATGTATAGCAGCAAAGCAAGTTCCATTAATTCTGAATGCGCATACAGAAGAGGGGTTATTTCAGAATTTGATGCAGATATATCTCCCACCCTATCTTTGTGTTCCAAAAGTACATTCACTTACTGGCCAGTATGAGATTGTTCACGAACGTTTTGGCTATGTATTGCTGAAAACAGGTAATGAGGCCTGTCCAATACATGAGGAACTTTCTCACTTGTTGCCCACTTCCGGTTCTACAGGTAGTCCTAAATTGGTACGCCATAAATATGCTAATATTGAAGCGGCTGCTTTGAATATCTCCACTTTCTTTGAGTTGACTAAAATAGATAGACCATTATTGGTATTGCCGCTTTACTATACAATGGGGCTTTCTGTTGTATTTAGCCATCTTTATGTCGGAGCAACCATTTTGGTTACCAACCAAAGTATGACGGATAGAGCTTTCTGGCAATTTTTAAAAGAACAACAAGCTACCAGTTTCACAGGTGTACCTTATAGTTTCGAGATTTTGAACTTGATGCGTTTCTTCCGCATGGATTTACCGGATTTGCAATTACTGACGCAAGGAGGTGGAAAGATGCCAAGGGCATTGAACCAGAAGTTTGTAGATTACTGTAAAAGTTCAGGTAAACGCTGGATTGCTACCTATGGACAGTCGGAAGGAACGGCTCGTATGGCCTGGCTTCCTGCCGAATGGGCAGAAAGTAAAATGGGTAGTATAGGTCGTGCAGTACCAAATGGTGAAATGTTCTTGATAGATGGTGAAGGTAACGAAATAACCGAACCGAATGTACAGGGAGAAATGTGCTATCGGGGTAAAAATGTAACTATGGGGTATGCTCGAAAACAAGAAGATTTGTTGCTTGGTGATGAACGGAATGGATTCTTAAAAACCGGTGATTTAGCTTATCAAGACGAAGACGGTTGTTTTTACATTGTTGGTCGTATGGGTCGTTTCTTAAAACTATTTGGTATGCGTATTGGCTTGGATGAATGTGAACAGATTATTAAAGCCAAGTTCCCAATAGAGTGTGCTTGCGTGGGCACTGACGAGAAAATGACGGTTTATATTACCGATGAAAAGCTTATTGCGTCTGTTAAAGAAGAATTGGTAGAGAAAACCAAATTGGTAGCAACCGCTTTTGAAATAAAAGTGATTCCTTCCATTCCTAAGAATGAGGCGGGAAAGATTTTGTATAGTAAACTTCAAGAAATTAAGAATTAAAAGTTGAGAATTAAAAATTAAAAAAATATTATGAGTAATATTGAGAAGTATAACAACGCATTCGTTGAAGTGTTTGGAGTAGAAGAAAGTGCATTAGATGCTAATTTTAATAAGGATAGTGTAGATGGATGGGATTCTGTTCATCAATTGAACATTATTGCTCTATTGGAAGAGTCGTTCGACATTATGTTTGATCCGGAAGATATTATGGAATTGACTTCTTATGAAAAGGGTAAGGAGTTGATAGCAAAATATGAAGTAGAACTATAAACTTCGGATAGACATGGCAAGATGGAGTATTAAGAATGTAAGGATGGCCGGTGTGGCGGCTGCAGTTCCAAAGAATGTAGTGAAGACTACAGACTTTGAATTCTTTACACCCGAAGAAGCGGAAACCTTTAATAATACGGTAGGTATCAAATCGCGTCATTTGGGGCCGGATACAATGTGTGCTTCGGATATGTGCCAAGCTGCCGCCGAAAAACTACTGTCCGATTTGGGCTGGGAGAAAGATAGTATCGATGTATTGATATTCGAGTCGGTGACAGGTGATTATAAGACTCCTCCTACTTCGTGTATTCTGCAAGACAGATTGGAATTGAGTGAAAATTGTTTTTGCATGGATATTCCTATGGGTTGTTGTGGATGTATGTATGCTATTACAGTTGGTGGTAATTTGCTGACAACGGGAAATGTTAAACGTGCCTTGTTGCTGATTGGCGATACTGCGCTTCGTATGGGTTCCATGAAAGACAAGAGCCGTGTACCGTTGTTCGGTGATTGTGGCACTGCAGTAGCGTTGGAATATGACCCGACAGCCTCGGATATTATAATAGATTTTCATACTTATGGTAAAGGCTATGAGGCATTGATGACTCCGCATGGCGGTTTCCGTCATCCTGCTACACCAGCCTCGTTTGAATATGAAGATTTTGGTAATGGCATCGTTCGTGCTCCAATTCATACGCTGATTAATGGTATGAATGTATTTTCGTTTGCGATTTCTCGCCCTCCAAAGTCTATTGAAGCCTTTATGGCAGATTATCAGGTTGATAGAAATACGGATATTGATTATTTCTTAATCCATCAGGCTAACAAGATGATTGTGGATCGTATTGTTAAGAAATTAAAACTACCTACTGACAAGGTTCCATATAATTTGGAAGAATTTGGGAACTTGGGTGGTGCATCCATTCCGTCGCTGATGGTCACTCGTCTTCGTGAACAATTGATGAAGGAAGAGAAAACCTTGTTGATGTCTTCATTTGGATTGGGCTTGAGTTGGGGAACTATGATGATGAAAACTCAACCGATGGTTGTTTCTGAATTAGTGGAAATTTAAGTGAATGTAAAGATGGGAAGAAATTTGAAGTCATTTGTTGCTAATATTGCATATTCCCCCATTGGTAATTATCTTATTTCATTGGTTGGTGGAGCAAGATTGTATGCTGAACTAAAAGTTTATGTTACAAAGAAAAAACTATTTAAGGCCGCAAAAATAGAGTTTTCGAAAGAAACAGCTTTAGGAAATATAGACGATTATAAGCAAGCTTTGGAAAAGCATTGGATTACTTATAATGAGTATGCATATCAATATGAATTTTATAATAAAGCAGAAGAGGAAAGGGATGAATATATTTCAAGATTGAAAATGGCGTATTTTTATTGGAAACATACTCCTGGACTTGCAAAGTCTGTGTTCCGTAATAAAACAAAGTTTTTGAATACATTTAGTAATTATATTCATAGAAAGTGGATATATGCTCCAAAGGCATCTTTTGAAGAGTTTAAATCACTAATTAAAAATTATGATTGTATTGTTAAGCCTTGTGATGGGAAATTAGGGCAAGGTATTTTTAAAATTTATAAAAATAGTAATCATAATGATGATAGGAAGTTGTATGATACTTGTGTTCGAAATAGAGCATTAGTGGAGCAATGTATTGATTCTTGTGATGAGTTAAAGGCATTTCATCCACAAAGTTTGAATACAATAAGAGTAGTTACCATTGCCAATAAAGATAAAGCATGTGTGTTTTCAGGTGTGTTTCGTACGGGTGTAGGGGAAAGTGTTGTTGATAATTCACATAAGGGAGGTATTTCTGTACAGATTAATGTCGATGACGGAATTGTTGAAACAGATGGAGCAAATACTAATGGCGAAAGATTTATTAGTCATCCTGATAGTGGTGTTACTTTCAAGGGGTTTAAGATTCCTAAATGGGATTTGATAGTTGCGACTTGTTGCGAAGCTGCAAAATTAACGTCAAATCCGATTACAGGTTGGGATGTCGTTTTAAATAGTTTAGGTGAAGTTGAATTTGTGGAGGCAAACTATGGACCTGATATGGATATGATGCAAACTCGTTATAAGACAGGTGCAAAAAGGAAAATATTTAAATTAATTAAGGAATATTGTGGTATTGAAATGGAATGATAAACAAAATGAATAAATATTTGAAACTTTATTTAGGAAACATTGCAAACTCTACATTAGGTAATAAAATATTAACATTGGTGGGTATTGAAAGATTGTATTGCATATTGAATGTGCGTATGCAAAAACAGAAACTTTATGCAGAGGCAAAAAAAGAATTTGAAAGGAATTTGTCACATGGAAATTTTAATGATTATAAACAGGCTTTAGATAAACATTTGGTATCGTATTCAGAATACGCACATCAATATGAATTTTATAAAAAGTCAGAAAAAGAAAGAGATGAGTTTATTTCAAGATTGAAAATGAGATCTTTCTATTTAAAATATGGTCATAGAAGTATAAGACATTTGTTTTGTGATAAAATCAAATTCCTTACAATTTTTGATAAATATATTCATCGGAAATGGATTTTTGTTCCAAATGCATCTTATGAAGAATTTGCACAATTAGTTTCTAACAATGATTGTATTGTTAAACCAATTGACGGTTCATTAGGAAAAGGTGTATTTAAGATTTATAAGAATTCTGATTCCATTAAACTAAAGTCACTTTATGAATCTTGTAATAAAAACAAATCGTTGGTAGAAGAATGTGTAGAATCATGTGAAGAATTAAAGGCTTTTCATCCACAAAGCTTGAATACGATTAGAGTGGTTACTATTTCTAATAAGAAGAAAGCTGAAGTCTTTGGTTCTTTTTTAAGAATGGGAGTAGGTGATAGTGTTGTGGATAATGCACATGCAGGAGGAATATTTGCTCAAATAAACGTGAAAAATGGTGAAATTGAAAGTGATGGAATAAACACAAATGGTTGTAAATTTATTTTTCATCCTGATAGCATGTTAAGAATAAAAGGATATAAGATTCCTAAATGGAATCTTATATGTGATGTTTGTTGTGAAGCAGCTTTGTTAACTACGAATCCAATAACAGGCTGGGACGTAGTAATAAACAATCGTGGTAATATTGAATTTATAGAAGGGAACTCCAATCCTGATTTTGACGTAATGCAATCACCTTTTCAAGTGGGAGTGAAAAAGAAGTTATTTTCTTTGATTAAGGAATATCGAGGTATAGACTTGAAATGACAATTATTATCATGTGTTAAAAAAAGTAGTGTAATGTTTACAAGAAATTTTAGACAGTTTTGTAGTAAAGCAATATCTAACTTATATATTTTTTATTTGAGAAATATACGAAAGATAGATATTGGTAAAAATTGTAACATATCGCATAGAGCAACCTTAGATAGAGCTAATCCAAAAGGGATTCATATTGGTAACAATACAAGGGTGATGTTAGAGGCTTTAATAATAGCTCATGATTATTCTAGAGGGAAAAAGGGGAAAATGTGGTGCGATACAAGAATTGGGAATCATTGTGTAATTGGAGGTAGATCAATCATCCTTCCAGGAGTTGAACTCGGGGATCATGTTTTCGTTGCAGCCGGAAGTGTTGTAACAAAGAGTTTTCCATCGCATTGCATGATTGCCGGTAACCCTGCAAAAATAATCAGAACAGGTATAATAATCAGTGATAAAACTCAAATTGAAGATTTTGGAGATTTAGTAAAATAAGTAGCTATGTATAAACATTTTCTTAAGAGAGTAATTGATTTTATCCTCGTTTTTTGTGTATTGGCTATTATTTGGCCTATATTGCTGATTATTACTATCTGGCTACACTTTGCCAATAATGGTGCAGGAGCTTTTTTCTTTCAAGAACGCCCAGGAAAAAATGGGAAGATTTTTAAAGTGATTAAGTTTAAAACAATGACAGACGAACGGGATGCTGATGGAAATTTGTTGCCTGATAAGGATAGATTGACTAAAATAGGCCGTTTTGTACGTTCTACATCCATAGACGAACTACCTCAATTGATTAATGTGCTGAAGGGTGATATGGCTTTGATTGGTCCTCGCCCACTACTCCCCAAATATCTGCCACTCTATTCTAAAGAGCAGTATCGACGTCATGAAGTGCGTCCTGGAATTACAGGATGGGCACAGGTAAATGGAAGGAATAATATTACATTCACTAAGACATTTGAATTAGATGTGTGGTATGTGGATCATTGTACGTTATGGACTGATATAAAGATTGTATTGCTTACAATTAAAAAAGTATTTTTTAGAGAGGATATTAGTCAAGAAGGGGAAGCAACCCGTTCTACTTTCGATGGAACAAATTAAAATTCATCAAATAGTCAATTCTGTTTTTACATCGAATACTTTTGTATTGATGGATAAACGGAATAATGCTTATTTGGTTGATATTGGTGATTTTAAACCAATATTGCAATTAGGGATAAAAGAGATTAAAGGAGTGTTCCTCACTCATGTTCACTATGATCATATTTATGGTTTGCGTGAGTTATTGGACCGATACCCCCATTGCCCGATATATACATCCGAATGGGGTGTAGAAGCTTTGGCTTCGGATAAGTTGAATTTTTCGCGTTATCATGGTGATTCGCTGATTATTAAGTGTGAGAACGTAAAAGTATTGTCTGAGGGAGATAAAATAGAACTGTTTGATGGTATATCGCTGGATGTCTTTGAAACTCCAGGACATAATAAAAGCTGCCTGACATTTAAAGTAGGCAATAGTATCTTTACCGGCGATGCCTATATCCCGGGGATAAAAGTGGTGACGACATTACCTAATGCCAATAAGATGGATGCAGAGGCATCCAAAGAACGTATTGCTGCTATGGTTCAAGGATTCGATTTATATCCAGGACATGGCGATATATATATGAATTATATATGCAACTCGTAGAAAAACAGCTATTAGCTTTATTGAAAGCAGGTTTGTGGGAAAGTTCTGTAGATTCCTCTCTGTTTGAGAAAGAGGTGGATTGGAAGGCAATCATTAAATTGTCCAAAGAACAAACTGTTTCGGGTATAGTATATGATGGCATGCTTACACTTCCCAAAGAACTACGCCCTCCAAGAATTGTTTTGCTTCAATGGTCAAATTCATTGTTGCAGTTGGAAAACAATAACCAATTAATGAATGGGGAATTAGGAAAACTATTTGCAAATTATGAAGCAAATGGTGTGTTACCTATTCTGATGAAAGGACAAGGATTAGCGTATAATTATCCTCATCCATTGCATCGCCAATGTGGGGATATAGATGTGTATGTAGGAAAAGATGGATTTGATAAGGCAAACAAGTTATTAGTTTCCTTAGGAGGAAAAATTATCAATGTAAGTTCGCGTAGAGCATTGTGTAAATGGAATATTCTTACAGTTGAAAATCATTGTAAATTAACTGAATTTGGTTCTCCATGGGCTAATAGTTTCCTGAATAAGGAAATGAAACAAGTGTGTGATTCTAATCGAAAGGTGAAAATCGGTGAATATGATATCCGATTATTGCCTTTAGAATTGGACGTAATGTTTGTTTTAGTACACTTGCTATTACATTTTATTTATGAAGGTATTGGATTACGCCAAATTTGCGATTGGTCATGTATGCTTCATCGATATAGAGATGATATTGACAAAAAGGAATTGGAACGCTTGTTGCGTGGTGTAGGCTGTTTTAATGGGGCAAAAATTGTAGGTGCAATGATGGTTAAGTACCTCGGATTCCCCAAAAACGAACTGCCTTTTATGATATCTGCAGAAGACTATAAAAATAGCGAGTGGTTGATGGATGGGATAATAGAAGGTGGTAATTTTGGATTTTTTAGTGAATATTATAAGCACAAACCAAAGAATTGGTTGAAACGTAAATTGTATGCTGTAAATAACATAATAAACAGATGTAGGAAATATCATAAGTTGGCTCCTGCTGAGGCTTGGTGTTATCCTTTTAGGTTGGTAGTTATATTTTTGCGTATTCGTTTGAATCGTTTAATGGGTAAGGAAAAGGTATAAAATGAAATATTTACGGGCTTTGTGGAAGTTGGTTTCGTTTTTGTTTGTGCCGCAGAGAAGGGATAAGACGAGGTCTGAGTGAGTTAGTGGGTTAGTGTTTTAGTGAGTTAGTTAGTTACTAGTGTGGTGGTATTTTAGTGAGTTATTTAATATTTTTCACTCATTTAGATAAGAAAATGGTGATTTTATTTGTTTATTGATTGAAAAACAGTACATTTGCAAAATCAAATGAATGAATATGAAGAAAAATCAGTCCATAGTATCTAAAGCATCGAATGATAATAATGTAAAGAACATTTTCAAAAAGATGTTGGCAGACAAACGTGCTGTGCAATCTTATATTCGTGAGCACGGAACATTGAATGGTTTTGATGATGGAACTGTCGTATTTGCAAAACCGCTATGATGTTTTAGAAAACAAACAGGGCTATCAATTTACCACAGTGGCTGGTGTTGATTACTTACTGACGTTTATTTCCTATCCTGCTGTTTCTGATTTCCTATCTACAGACATTTATATGTTTAACATTGAACGGGTTTCGAATATCGAAGTCTCAAATGTTGGACAAGATGATGTGCGAGTGCGAAATACAATATTGTATGTTTTAGATGTTTTTTTTCAATCGCATAAAGATGCTTTGATTACTATTTGCGAAATGATAGATGGTAAACAGTTTGCACGAAAGCGATTGTTTGATTCTTGGTTTCATGAATTCAATCAAAACAGATTAATTAAACTTGAATCGGATTGTCTGATTGATAATGTTCCAACTTTTGTGTCATTAATTTTCTCTGCAGAACATTCTGACCAAAAAGGATTGAGAGATGCTTTTCAAGAATTAATTGAGATTAATTTCTATAATTGATAAGTGCATTTCTATGTGTATTGGTAGGCTCTACCCTGCCCTATGATGGATACTCTTACTTGTTAAAATAATCTTTTTTTTATTACTATAATTGGTGTGTCTATCGGGATGATGCTGTAATGTGTTGTGCCGATAGGTGTGCTGCTATATTCTTTTATTTTATGGCTGAAGAAAGAAAGACAATCTATCTCTGTCTGGCTCATATGAGTGAGGAGGGATGGGAACAGAAATATGTGAAGGAGGCTTTCGACACGAACTGGGTGGTGCCGATGGGGCCGAATGTGAATGCGTTTGAAGAGGACTTAGGGAGGTTTGTGAATGGAAAGGTGGTGTGCTTGTCGGCGGGTACGGCGGCGGTGCATCTGGCACTGATTGCCTGTGGAGTGCAACCGGGGGATGAGGTGTGTGTGCAGAGCTTTACGTTCTGTGCGTCTTCGCATCCGATTACTTATCTGGGTGCAAAGCCGGTATTTATCGATTCGGAACGGGAGACGTGGAACATGGATCCGGAACTGCTAGAAAAGGCTATCATCGAGCGTAAGGAGGTAACAGGAAAGTATCCTAAGGCGATTATCCCGGTGGCGTTGTATGGTATGCCTTACCAAATTGATAAAATCATGGTAATTGCGGATAAGTATGGTATTCCGGTGATTGAGGATGCTGCCGAGGGTATGGGTTCGCGTTTCGACGGGCAGGTGCTTGGTACGTTTGGCCGCTTCGGGGTGCTTTCGTTCAACGGTAATAAGATGATTACGACTTCGGGCGGCGGTGCGCTTATCTGCCAAAAGGCTGAGGATGCGAACGAGATTATGTGGTATGCTACGCAGGCGCGTGATGCGTATCCTTATTATGAGCATACGGCTATTGGGTATAACTACCGCATGAGTAATGTGTGTGCGGGTATCGGCCGCGGACAGATGAGGGTGCTGGATGATCATATTGCGCATCATAAGCATGTGCAGGAGCTCTACAGGGAGTTGCTGAAGGATGTGAAGGGGGTGACGCTGCATGAACAGCCTGCTGATGCGCGGTATGACAGTAACTTCTGGCTTTGTGCGGCTACCTTGGACGAGGATGTGAGGATTAAAGGTCAGGAGAATGCGTACAAGGAGGTTATCAAGAGTGCTGTGGGTGGTGCTGCGGGTGTAATCAAGATGGTGGATAGTGCTACTACAGATTGTCAGCCGAATGATAATGTGGAGGCGCTGCGTGTGTTTATGCTGAACAAGCGTGTGGAGTGTCGTCCGGTATGGAAGCCGATGCATAAGCAGCCGGTTTACACTGGAATTAAAAATGAAAAATTAATAATTAAAAATTGGGGGGATGGCGTGATTTGCCAGACTTCGGACAAGAGCGTTGCTTATATTAACGGGATATCGGAAGAGATATTTAAGGTGGGTTTCTGCCTTCCTGCTGGGCCGTATGTAACGGATGATGATGTACGCTATATTGTGGAGTGCATTAGGGAGGCGGTGATTTAGTGAGTTAGTGTGGTAGTGAGTTAGTGATTTAGTGATATAGCGGAATGCCGATGGGTGGTGACACTTATCGGCATTTTTTGTTTAATTGCTTGATTATCTCGGGAATTTGTTTTTTCTTTGCGGAAAATATTTATTGTTTAGAGCATGAAAGAGGTTAAAGCTTATAAGAAACAAGAATCGGACTGTGAAATGGTGGTTTCTGAACCAGCAGGAATGTATGGCCCTACTTACTTGCAAGGATTAAAGAACCGCTTGATAGTTTCGATTGAGGAGTCTGATGATGAGGCTATGTTGGAGCAGTGCTTGGAACTGTTGCATCATGGTTCTATGCCGTGTGTTTATACGGATGAAGAGTTTGCAGAGGAGATTCGTTTGGCTGAAGAGAGTGGCTTTGTTTCTCATGAGGAGGCTTTAAAAACTTTTGAGCAATGGGGCGTCGTCAGATAATATGGAGTAAAAGAGCCGTTGCGAATTTTGAATCCACTTTAAAATGGTATATTGCAGAAAGGGGACAATCGTATGCTCAAAAATTTTATTCTGGAATCTTGGACACTATCGAGTCGTTGGCTTTTATGCCTATGATAGGTGTTGTTGATGAGAAGATGACAACATCCCAAAATACATATTATAGTTTCTTATCTCATCCGAAATATAGAATAGTTTATCGTTATACGGATACTACCCTATTTGTTGTAGCTATTAGGGCTACATTAATGGACAATTAAGTGTGCTTACTGAACAAACGGCTGGATTAACTCGTTATAGCTTTCAAATTGAACTTAAACTATTTGAGAGTTATGAAGAAAGAATTGGTATGCCCATTGGTGGCATTTACGTTGGTGGGGTTTACGGCTACACCAACGATGGCGTGTACAGGGATTTCGTCGATGGCGAAGGATGGAGCCATGGTGATGGCACGCACGATTGATTGGGGTGGTAATGAAGTGGAGAACTTTTATACGGTGGTGCCGAGGGGGTATAGACAACAGTCGTTCTTGCCGAATGGTGGGACGGATGGCATGGCGTTTACAGCGAAGCATGGGTATGTGGGACTGGCTATGGGCGAGAAGGAGTTTGTTGTGGAGGGTGTGAACGAGGCGCGATTGTCGGCGGGTTTGTTCTACTTCCCTGGATATGGCGAATATGTGGCGTATGATGCTGAACGTAAACAGCATACAATGGCGGATTTGCAATTAGTGTCGTATATCTTGAGCTCGTTTGCTACGGTGGATGAAGCGATTGAAGGTATCAAGAAGATTGATGTGGTGTCGGTGTATCCGGGGGCTTCGACTGCGCATTGGCGCATTGCTGAAACGAGCGGGCGACAGGTGGTGCTGGAGTTTATCGGAGGGAAGCCGTTTTTCTACGAGAATCATGTGGGAGTGATTACGAATGCTCCGGGATTTGATTGGCAACTGACGAACTTGAATAATTATATGAATATCGGTACGGGTACGGTGGGAAACAAGTTTTTAGGGAAACAGGAACTGCGCTCGATTGGAGCCGGTAGCGGTTACTTGGGTTTGCCAGGGGACTTTACCCCACCCTCTCGATTTGTACGTGCTGCTTTCCTGCTGAACACTACGGGACAACAGACGGATGGATGGAAGACGGTGTTGCACTTGTTTCATCTGCTGAATAACTTTGATGTGCCGGTGGCTTGTGACACTCCGGTGGGCGAAGTTCCGGGGGATTTTCCAAGTGCTACGCAATGGACGGTGGCAAGTGATTTGACGAACGGAAAGATTTATTATCGGACGATGTATAACCAGAATATTCGTCTGATTGACTTGGCGGAGATTGATTTTGCTAAGGTGAAATTTATTGCGGCTCCGCTGGATAGGACGAAGGAGCAGCCGGTGGAGAGGATTAAAGTGAGATAAATCACTTTCCTTTTTACCTTGATGCAAAAAGAAAGTGGCAAAGAAAAAAATCAAGGGCTGGAGTCTCCGGTGCTATTCGTGCAAAGCCATTAGCGGACGGAGCTAAAAACTCGCTGCGCTCAGACATACGCTCCTTTCCCGCTTCTGGTAAAGCCCTCACCTACGCACCTACGCCAAGGCCCTTGCCATGCGGCGTGTTAGCATGGCGGTATTCATTCTAATTCTTTTGCATCCATTACAAAGATAATGTAATGCCGATGGGTGGAGACGCTTATCGGCATTTTTGTTTGTATTAATTTGGAAGAATGGAAATAAATGGTTTATATTTGCACAAACTTGAATTGGTATGGCAAAGAATAATAAATCAATGGAATATAAAATAGAAGAACCAAAGCTGGATGATCTGCATGAGGAGATGGCTGTGTACAATAGGTCTATTAATGTTGAATCTGTTTCTGTCTGTTCGATGAAGCAGATGTTGCAGCATGCCATGCCTTTGGAGGAGTCATATCGTATTATGAAAGAGAAAATGCAGAAGGATTTTCCTAACTACACGATATAATGAAGGTTCTGATTGATAATTCTGTCCATCTTGCTATTCAAGATTTCTATGAATATGCCAAGAAAAAGTATATTTCTTTAGATTCAATCACTGTTATTCGCAAAATTAATAGGATATATGAAGGCTTATACGATTTAGGTAAATATGCTTTTGTGTGCCCTACTCCACGACTAAGGAAGGACTGGCTGGATTTGAATTATAAGGAATGTATCATTGAAGATTTTCATTTTGCTTTCCAAATTTATTCGGATGATGATACTAAAGAGTATTATGTGTACGTTCATGACGTATGCCATAGTTTAACATATCACGAATAATCTTATCAGTTTTGTGTTTTCAGTTCCTTGAAGATGACGCTATAGACTAAAGGAATAGCGAGGAAGAAGGTGAGGATGTCGGAGATGGCTTGACACATCTCGATGCCGTGCAGGCCAAAGAAGTGTGGGAGGATGAAGATGAGGGGAATGTAGAAGAGTCCTTGACGAGCTGAGGAGAGTATGGTGGCTCGAACTGACTTGCGGATGGTTTGCAGCATCATGTTGGAGATGGTGGTGAAGGCACTGATGGGAAAGGCTATGAACTGCCAACGAAGTGCGGAAGCACCGACAGCTATAACGTCGGCGTCGCCTTTGCGGAACAGGGAGACTATCTCCTCGGCAAAGGTGATGCCGATGATGGCACATAGCGTGAGGTAGATGACGCCGAACTTTACGCAAAACCAGAAGCCTTGCAGCACGCGGCTGTATTGCTTGGCACCGTAGTTGAATCCGCATACGGGCTGGAAGCCTTGGCCGAAGCCGATGATGATGGATTGGATAAAGAAGCCTACGCGCGAAACGATGGTCATGCCGGCAATGGCTGCATCGCCGTATATTCCGGCGGATACATTCAACAGGATGGTTGAAAAGCTGGCCAATCCCTGACGGGCCAACGAGGGGGCTCCTCCGTAGATTATCTCCTTGAAGAATGTCCACGAGGGATTGAAGTCTTTTACATTTACCGGCAATGTTCCTCCCCGATAGGTCATGAACAGCAGCAGGATGAAGCTGCAGAATTGTCCGACGGCTGTTGCAATGGCGGCACCGGTGATACCCATATCGAAACCGAAAATAAGGATTGGATCGAGGATGACGTTGATAATGGCTCCGCTGACAATGCCTATCATGGAGTAAACGGCGTTTCCTTGCAAACGGATCTGATTGTTCAGTGTGAGGGAGGCTACAAAGAAGGGTGCGCTGAGCAGCACGATGCTGAGGTAGCGTTCGGCATAGGGCTGGATAGTGGGTGTTGCACCCAATGCAGAGGCTATGGGCGTGATGTAGAGCCATCCTAACAGCGCAATGATGCCGCCCAAGATGAGTGCGTAGTAGAATCCGGTTGCAGCCATCTGCCGGGCTTCCTTGCGTTTCTGTGCGCCCAGTTGCCGGGAGATGTAGTTTCCTGAGCCGTGTCCGAAGAAGAATCCCAACGATTGGAGGATGGCCATTACCGAGAACGAAATGCCTACAGCAGCCGTGGATTGGGTGTTTATCTGACTGACGAAGAAGGTATCGGCCAGGTTGTACACGGCTGTTACCAACATGCTGATGATGGTTGGAATTGCCATGCGGGTTATCAGTCCCGGAATGGAGGCTTTTGTCATTCGTTGGTAGTTATTTTCGGCGCTATGCACGGCTTGCTTGGTGTTAAAGGTGAACAGAAATCAGTCTGGTCTCTTTGTCGAAAGAGATGTTTTTGTGGTGGAAGAAGCGGCTGAGGCATCCATCCTTGGCCAGTTGCTGCGGCGAACCGATGGTTACTCCGTTTTCGCTATCCATCAGCCAAAGCTTGTCGGCTATCTGAAGTGCCAGCTCTACGTCGTGTGTAGAGAGGAAGATGGTCTTTTGCATTTCGCGGCTAAGCTTGTGCAGCAGCAGCAGCAAATCTACCTTGCTTGTATAGTCCAGGAAGGCGGTCGGCTCGTCCAGGAAGATGATGGGCGTTTCCTGTGCCAATGCTTTGGCTATCATTGTTTTTTGTCGTTCGCCATCGCTCAGTGTCTGTATGTTGCGTTGTGCAAGATGCTCCAACCCTACCCACTCGATGGATTGCTTCACAACCTCCTTATCTACCTCTTTCAACGTTCCCCAGAAGCCAGTATAGGGACTTCTTCCCAAGCCTACCAGCTCTTCGATGGTCATGTCTTGGATGTCGCATCGTTCGGTGAGTACGATGCTGATGATTTGAGCCAGTTCTTTGTCGGAATAGGACTCGATTTCCTTGCCCATCACTCGGATTTCGCCCGATAATTTGGGCTGGAAAGCGGCTAAAGTGCGCATCAGCGTAGATTTTCCGATGCCGTTTGCTCCGATGAGGCAAGTCAGTTCGCCGCTTTTTATCTCGGCGCATATATTGCTCGATACCAAATATTTATCTCCTTTGCTTTGGTATCCGGTTGTCAGATTTTTCAGTTCTATGGTTGTTTCGTTCACCGCTTGAAATGTTGAAATTCATTAAACGTTTATGCAAAGGTAGTGTTTTTTTGCGGAAAAGAGTTATCTTTGCGGCATGATTCATTTTTAAACATAAAGTAAACATGAAGAAGGTACTTATTTATTTATTCCTGTTGGTTGTGGGATTTGCACAAGCAACAGCACAAGAGAAGAAGGCAAATATTGAATTTGATAAGACAACTCACGATTTCGGCACTTTCTCGG
The DNA here is from genome assembly GCA_015060685.1 of Mediterranea massiliensis. Lineage (GTDB taxonomy): Bacteria > Bacteroidota > Bacteroidia > Bacteroidales > Bacteroidaceae > Bacteroides > Bacteroides massiliensis_B. The sequence goes on from SUXZ01000001.1 coordinate 221,028, forward strand.
AAGTGGATCCTATCGTGACCTGTAAGTTTGTATTTACCAACACCGGCGACGCTCCTTTGGTGATTCATCAAGCGGTGGCTTCGTGTGGTTGTACAGTGCCCGAATATACTAAAGAACCGATTTTGCCGGGCGAGAAAGGTACTATCGAAGTGACTTACAACGGTGCCGGACGCTATCCGGGTAAATTCAAGAAATCCATTACCGTGCGCAGCAATGCCAAGACCGAATTGTTCCGCTTGTTCATCGTGGGCGACATGGTGGAAAAGAGTGCTGCCGCAACTACTGAAACAGAAAAATAAACAGCGATTTTTGCTGATAGAGCTTAAAAGAGAAGGAGAATTGATAAGATTCTCCTTTTTTTGTTCTCTGTTTCTCAAATTTTAACTATCTTTGACCTTTCAAACGTAAATCATTAAAAAATATACATCGAATGAAATCAGAAGAAAAGAACATCAGTTTGCCCGAAAATGCGTTTCGCGAACTGAAACCCGGTGAGAATTATACTCCTTTGATGAGCCCCGACAAGCAATATGCCGAAGTGAATCTTTGGTCGGTGTTGTGGGGTATCGGTATGGCCGTGCTGTTCTCGGCTGCAGCTGCTTACCTTGGCTTGAAAGTGGGACAAGTATTCGAAGCTGCCATCCCCATCGCTATCATTGCCGTGGGTGTGTCGGGAGCTGCCAAGCGTAAGAATGCGCTGGGCGAGAATGTGATTATCCAATCCATCGGTGCCAGCTCGGGGGTGATTGTTGCCGGAGCCATCTTTACCCTACCCGCCTTGTATATTCTGCAAGAGAGCTATCCTGAAGAGATAACCGTTACGTTTGCTCAGGTATTCATCAGCTCGTTGCTGGGCGGTATCTTAGGTATTCTTTTCCTGATTCCTTTCCGTAAATACTTCGTTAGCGATATGCATGGAAAATATCCTTTCCCCGAAGCAACCGCCACTACACAAGTGCTTGTATCGGGCGAGAAGAGCGGCAACCAGGCCAAGCCGTTGCTTATTGCCGGATTGGTAGGTGGTCTTTACGATTTCATCGTAGCTACCTTCGGCTGGTGGAACGAAAACTTCACTACCCGTGTCTGTGCATGGGGCGAGGCTGTAGCCGACAAGGCCAAGTTGGTGTTCAAGGTAAACACCGGTGCAGCCGTTCTTGGTTTGGGATATATCGTCGGCTTGAAGTATGCCTCCATCATCTGTGCCGGTTCGTTGCTGGTGTGGTGGGTGATTATTCCGCTTATCTCATTGATTTGGGGCGATGCAACGCTGAACCAATGGAATCCGGAAATCACTACTGCCGTAGGACAGATGAGCCCTGAACAGATATTCAACAACTATGCCAAGAGCATCGGTATCGGCGGTATTGCCATGGCCGGTATCATCGGCATCGTCAAGTCGTGGGGCATCATCAAGAGTGCCGTAGGACTTGCTGCCAAGGAGATGGGCGGTAAAGCCAAGGCAAATGCCGAAGTGAAGCGTACTCAACGCGACATCTCCATGAAGATTATCGCCATCGGCTCTATCCTTACGCTGATTATGGTTACGCTGTTCTTCTATTTCGACGTGATGCAAGGTAACCTGTTGCACACTATCGTTGCTATCCTGTTGGTAGCCGGCATTGCCTTCCTGTTTACTACCGTTGCGGCTAATGCCATTGCGATTGTAGGTACCAATCCGGTATCGGGCATGACGCTGATGACATTGATTCTGGCTTCTGTAGTGATGGTTGCCGTTGGCTTGAAAGGCCCCGGCGGCATGGTAGCTGCTTTGGTTATGGGTGGTGTAGTTTGTACTGCACTTTCTATGGCCGGCGGTTTCATTACCGACTTGAAGATTGGCTATTGGTTGGGAACTACTCCTTCCAACCAAGAGACTTGGAAATTCCTCGGTACACTTGTTTCGGCTGCTACCGTAGGCGGCGTGATGATTGTGCTGAACAAGACATACGGCTTTACCAGCGGCGAACTGGCTGCTCCGCAAGCCAATGCAATGGCTGCCGTTATCAAGCCGTTGATGAGCGGTGTAGGTGCTCCCTGGTTGCTCTACGGCATCGGTGCTGTGCTTGCCATTGTGCTTACTATGTGTAAGATTCCTGCCTTGGCATTTGCGTTGGGTATGTTCATTCCGCTCGAACTGAATGTGCCGTTGGTTGTTGGCGGTGCCATCAACTGGTATGTAACTACCCGTTCGAAGGATGCCGAACTGAATGCTGCCCGCGGCGAAAAGGGTACTTTGCTTGCCTCCGGATTCATTGCCGGCGGTGCGCTGATGGGTGTAGTCAGTGCAACGATGCGCTTCGGTGGCGTCAACCTGGTGAACGATGCCTGGTTGAACAACAGTCTCTCCGAGTTGCTTGCATTGGGTGCTTACGCCATGCTCATCCTCTACTTTGTAAAGGCCAGTCTGAATACTAAAAAATAATTTTCCCTTAATGAAAAAACTATTTTTCATACTTGCCATGTTATTCTCCGCTCAACTATCGGCTCAGCAACCTATCGAGATGTTGTTATGGCCTGACGGTGCTCCCAACAGCAACGGACTTGCTGCGCCCGAGGAGCAACTGGAAGGCGGACGAGTGGCCGGTGTAGTGAATCCCACCATCACGGTCTATCGAGCCAGCAAGCCGAACGGCATGGCGATTGTAGCTTGTCCGGGAGGCGGCTATGTGCGCTTGGCTATGAATCACGAAGGACACGACATGGCCGATTGGTTCAACGCACAAGGTATTACCTACGTTGTGCTGAAGTATCGTATGCCGAACGGACATCACGAAGTGCCCCGTAGCGATGCCGAACAAGCTATTCGCCTGGTGCGTCAGCATGCTTCCGAGTGGGGAGTGAATCCTCAGCAGATAGGCATTATGGGAGCATCTGCCGGCGGACACCTGGCTGCATCGGTAGCTACACTGCATAGCGACGCATCGGTTCGTCCCGATTTCCAAGTACTCTTCTACCCGGTTGTTTCGATGCAGAAAGGCATTACGCACAACGGCTCGAGAACGGCACTGATTACGGAGGATGCTTCGGAGGAACTGGCACAGCTCTATAGCCTGGAGCAACAGGTAAACGCACAGACGCCGCCGGCATTCATTATGCTGTCGGCCGACGATAAGTCGGTTATCCCGCAAAACAGCATCGACTACTTCCTGGCGTTGCGTAAGCACGGCGTATCGGCTACGATGCATATCTATCCCGAAGGAGGTCATGGCTGGGGATTCCGCGATTCGTTTGTTTACAAATCGCAGTGGACAAGCGAACTGACTAAATGGTTACAACAACTACATTAATATAAACAACAAACAATTATAACCCGTTAAGCTCATGAGAAAAACGATTAATTATTTACTCTTTGCCATCTGCAATTTAGTGATGGTAAACGGTGCTATGGCGCAAGAAGCCGATCGTTACAGTCAGATTACCAATCCTAAGCTGACCAGTATCAATCGGGTGGCTCCACGAAGCACATTCACTTCGTATGTATCGGAAGCCGATGCCGTGATAAACGACCGTGTGAACGGAACCTATCGTTTGTCGTTGAACGGCAAGTGGAAATTCGATTATGTAGAAAACTTTGCCGATCGTCCGACTAACTTCCGCGGCGATGCCTGCAAGAACTGGGCTGATATCCAAGTACCAGGCAACTGGGAGGTACAAGGTTTCGGTACGCCTATCTACGTTAACACCGGCTGGGCCTTTGTGTCATGGGCCGGCGGCAAATACCTGAAGCAACCTAACCCACCCTACGTACCTAAGGAGTGGAATCCGACAGGAACCTATTATCGCGAATTCAACATTCCCGAAGATTGGGGAAACAAGGAAATCTTCCTGAGTGCCGATGGCGTTCGCGGTGCTGCATTCTACTATATCAACGGCCGTTTCATCGGTATGAGTAAGGATGCCAAGACACCTTCGCGCTTCAACATCACATCGGTAGCCCGTCACGGAAAGAACGAGATTGCTATCCAAGTACACCGCTTCTCGGATGCCAACTACTTGGAGTGTCAAGACTTCTGGCGTTTGAGCGGTATCGAACGCGAAATCTATATCTATGCACAACCCAGCGTACACATTGCCGACTTGAAAGTGGTTTCTCCACTCGACGACAACTATCGCAACGGCTTGCTGAAGGTGGATGTGAAGTTGGCTAACAACAGCGGAAAGGTAGAGCCCATCACCGTTTCCTATCGTTTGCTGGATGCTAAGGACAAGCAAGTAGCACAATCTTCTACCCGCATCAACAGCAACCAACTGACTGTGGATTTTGCCGAGAAGACCATCAAGACTCCGCTACACTGGACAGCCGAAACACCCAACCTCTACACTTTGGTAGTGAGCTTGAAGCAACAGACCGGCGAAGTGATTGAAGCCGTCAGCTGCCGCGTAGGTTTCCGCACCGTAGCCATGATAGACAACCAACTCACTGTGAACGGACAACCTATCTTGGTGAAAGGTGTGAACTATCACGAACACAACGAAAAGACCGGTCACTACGTCGATGAAGAGCTGCTGCGCAAGGACTTCGAATTGTGGAAGAAGTACAACGTAAACACTGTGCGTACCTCTCACTATCCGCAACAGGAACGCTTCTACGAGCTTTGCGACGAATATGGTATCTATGTGATTGACGAAGCCAACATCGAAAGCCACGGAAAGGGATACGACCTTCGCGTAGGCGGAACACTGGGTAACAATCCGTTGTTCATGCAAGCTCACCTCGACCGTACAACCAACATGTACGAGCGCGACAAGAATCACCCTTGTATCATTGTATGGTCGCTTGGAAACGAAGCCGGAAACGGTGTGAACTTCTACGTTACCTACAACACACTGAAGACACTGGACGGCACTCGCCCGGTGCAATACGAACGTGCCGGCTTGGAGTGGAACACCGACATCTACTGTCCGATGTACTCCTCTCCTTTCGACATCGAACGCTATGCCAAGAATCCTGAAATGACTCGTCCGCTTATCCTTTGCGAATATGCTCACGCCATGGGAAACAGCTTGGGTAACTTCCAAGACTACTGGAACATTATCGAGAAGTATCCGCTGTTGCAAGGCGGTTGCATCTGGGACTGGGTTGACCAAGGTCTTGAAGCCTACTCTGCCGACGGCAAGAAGTATTGGAACTACGGTGGCGACTATGGCGAACAAGGCACACCATCTGACAATAACTTCTGTATCAATGGTGTGATTTATCCTGACCGCACCGTGAAGCCTCATACCGAAGAGATGGGTAAGGTTTACCAGAACATTAAGTTCGAAGGCTTTGACCCACAAACTTGCACCGTTCGCATCCGCAACGAGTTCTTCTTTACCAACTTGAACAAGTACGATTTCTACTACGTTGTTAGCGAACATGGCAAGGAGATTTATCGCGGCACAATGAAAGGCATCCAAGGCGAACCCCGCAAGACCATCACCAGCGGATTCCTGCAAGGCATTCCTTCGAAGAAAGCTGCTCTTGGCGATGTACAGATTGCCTTCTATGCAGCTATCCGCGATGCCGAACCGTTCCTGCCTAAGGGAACTATCATTGCTCGCGACCAGATGCAGGTAAGCGACTACCAAAAGCCGGCTGCTGACAAGCTGCTTGCAGCCAAGGCTACCGAAACCGATACACAAGTAGTATTTGGCAACAAGCAATTCAAAGCTATCTTCGATAAGGAAAGCGGTATGCTTATCTCTTACATCTTTAATAAGCGCGAGTATATCTACAACGGTCAAGGTCCTCGCCCATTCTTCTGGCGTGCACCTAACGACAATGATTATGGCGCACAATTGACACGTCGTGCTAAAGCATGGAAAGAAGCAAGCTATCAACCTGTGAAAGCTGAAAGTTTCCAAGTAACCAACAACCAAGTGAAGGTGGTTTACACTTATCCAGAAACGGATGCTCGTTGGGAAATAACTTATCAAGTATATGAAAATGGTGCTATCAAAGTAGATAATAACTTTGAAGCAGCCTCTTCAAATGTGCCATACATTCCTCGTGCCGGTCTTCGTATGCAACTTAGCAACGACTTTAAAAACCTCACCTACTATGGACGTGGCCCTGAAGAAAACTATTGCGACCGTAAGACAAGCCAATTCATTGGTGAATATAGCCGTGAAATAAAGGATATGTTCGAGCCTTATGTACGTCCACAAGAGAATAACCACCGCACAGATGTTCGCTGGTATAGCCTTACTGGCAAGGATGGTTTGTTGGTTGTAGCCGATGACACATTCGAATTCAACATTTCTAACTATCCATTGGAAACTGTTGATAGTGGCGAAAACAAGGATATCCGTAAGCCCGATCCAAGAGCAAGCGGCATTCTTCATATTGTAGATGCTAAGCCTGAACCATTTGTTGATTGCTTCATAGATGGTGCTATGACAGGTGTTGGTGGTGATAATAGCTGGGGAGCAATGCCACACGAAAAGTATCGCGTTCGCACAGGCGAAGAAAATGCTATTCAATATGGTTTCATGTTGATTCCTTATGCTAAAAAGGCCGATTTCAAGTCGTTGATTCGCCAATATTGAAAAAAAACGGTAAAAGTAACATAAGTTTAAAAAGGATGTAGTATTTTTGCTGCATCCTTTTTTGATAAATAAACTTATTAAACAGAAAGAAATGAAACGATTATTATTCTCATTGAGCGCTCTGTTGCTCACTGCAGTAACCTATTCACAGACAATCGACACAAAGATGGTGAGCCATGCGCTCAGCTTCATCGATGTGCCTTATGTAGCCAATACGCTGGAGTTCGACGGTCCCGAAGAGCTTGTCATCAACTGCGACGAGGTAGATTGCACTACCTTTGTAGAGTATGTCATGGCCATGGCGCTGTCCACTCATCAAGCCAACGGCGACATCTCCGAAACCGAGTTTGCCGACAACCTGATGAAAATCCGCTACCGCAACGGAAAGATTGACGGCTACACATCGCGCTTGCACTACGTATCCGATTGGATTAACAACGGCATTCGCCAAGGCTTGCTGCAAGATGTTACAGCCGAGAACTCTCCCTACTCCACTACGTTGAAAGTCAACTACATGACTACCCATCCAAGCAGCTACAAGCAACTGGCCAACTCTGCCGAGAATGTAGCTACCATGAAGAAAATCGAAAGCAGCCTCACCGGTAGCGAGTATTTCTACTTGCCTAAGGAGCAGCTTGGTCATCAAGGAAAGCTTTGGATAAAGAACGGCGACATCATCTGCTTCACCAGCAACGTAGATGGCCTGGATGTTTCTCACATGGGCATTGCTTTCTATGCCGACAGCAAGCTGACGTTGATTCATGCTTCGTCTGTCGAGAAGAAGGTGGTTGTATCGAAGATTTCGTTGGCTCAGTTGTTGGAAAACAATTCGGCTGTAACTGGTATCCGTGTACTTCGTGTGAAGTAATTATACTACACCCCTGTAATTTAATTGTTGACAAGCGGCTGTGCATTTGCATAGCCGCTTTTTTAATTGTCAAATGTCAGGATTGTCAGATTTGCCTATAGGAAGAACAGCGAGACGCCGATAACACTGATGCAGGCACCGATAACCTCTTTGGTAGTGACCGGCTGCTTGAACAGCCAGCGCGAAGGCCAGATAATCAGAATCGGCGTAAGTGCCATCAGCGTAGAGGCAATGCCGGCCTCGGTATATTGAACCGCCATCAGCGAGAGCGAAACACCCAGGAACGGACCTAACGTAGTGGTTCCGATAGCCGCCCGCATCGCTTTTGCATCGCGAAGCGCCGGAAGCATGGAGCGCAGCTTGCCTTGATACATCAGCACCAGCCAGAAGCCTACGGCACCGACAATGGCGCGAATCATGGTAGAAGCAAACGGCAACATCTGGCTGACCGACTCGGCATCGGCAGGAATAGCCGCTTCGTAGTGTACCATTCCCACCTTGCTAAGCACCAGCCCGATGCCTTGTCCGGCACCGGCTCCCATACCAAACAGAATGCCGCGTAAAGGCAGTTTCAGTCCCACCTTCAGATGACTGCCCTCCTTCTTCTTTCCCAGCACGGAGAGCGCAATTCCCGACAGCGTGACAAGCATTCCCAACAATGCTTGCATCGTCAGTTGCTCGCCCAGCAACAGCCATCCGGTGATGGCGGCGGTTGGCGGTGCCAGCGTCATGAACAGTTGTCCGAAGCGCGAGCCGATAAGCAGGTAGGAGTTGAACAGGCAATAGTCGCCCAGCACATAGCCTACGAAGCCCGATAGCGATAGCCAGAGCCATGTCTCGGCGTTGGTATGCAGCGGATAGGGCGCGCCAGTGAAGCACCAGAGCGTGATGGAGAGCATCAGCAGCGATAGTACCATTCGCACTAAGTTGAGTTGTTGCGAGCCGATTCTTTTGCTGGCTACCTCGGCAAACAGTGCCGTTGCTGTCCACGAAACGGCTACGATTAAGGATATGGTTTCGCCTATGTATTGCATTTTCTTGGTCTTGTTATGGTATGTAATATACGAAAAAAGGAGTTACGTTTTTCTTCGTAACTCCTTGGTTTTCAATCGTCGGGGTAGCGGGATTCGAACCCACGACCCCCTGCTCCCAAAGCAGGTGCGCTAACCGGACTGCGCTACACCCCGAGTGCGTTTCTTTCTGAAAAGCGGTGCAAAGATAGTGGTTTTTCTTTTACCTCCAAAACTTTTTGATGAAGTTTTTTAGAAAAAGTTGAAATTTGGTGTTTTTTGGAGGGTATCGTCTGAAAGACGGCTATTCGCACTGCGTGCATCTCGTCTTGTCAGACGTATTGGACAGACACATCGGTCTGCCCTGAATAACTTTCCTTTTTGCCTTGATGCAAAAAGAAAGTTACAAAGAAAAAAATCAAGGGCTGGAGTCTTCGGTGCTATTCGGGCAAAGCCATTAGCGGACGGAGCTAAAACTCGCACTACGTGCTCAGACAGAACCTCCTTTCCCGCTTCTGGCAAAGCCCTCACCGACGCACCTACGCCAAGGCCCTTTAGCCATCCGGATGGGTAAACACAAAGGCTCTCACGCCGCAGGATTATTCGGCCTCACTGTAGGGGTGTTAAGCGGAACGGCTGCTTTTAGCGTTAAAAAGCGCAGGCTGTTTGAGCGTAGCGAGTTTTTGCGCTTTAGCTAAAAGTAGTTGTGGAGTAACCTCGGAAGTGCAGCCTTGATTCTTTTTGTTATCTTTTTAACTCCCTTTGGTCGTTCAAAACATAGTTAATTGCGACATTAAGGTATAGTCGTATCAAGACGAAAAAGTAAAGACAATCGGCCGCAGCACGCTACGTCCCTACACCATCCTACTTGACTACTTGACTACTGACTACTTGACTACTAATATAAACTACTTGACTACTAATATAAATAAAACTCGGAGGTGAGTTGTTGGTAGGCTTCGGTGTAGCTGCCGTCGGGACGGTGGATGACGAGCGAAGACTCCTGACAAGGAGCGAGGCCTTGCGCGAACGAGAGCATCCAGCGGCGGCAAGGCTTGGTAGGCTTGGTAAATAGTTGTAACTTCTGTCGCGGATGCAATCCATACTTCCACGCCGTTTCCACCACGAGCGGCCCCACTTCGCTGGGGATGATGATAGCGATTTGTCCGCCTTGTGCCAGTAGCTGCGCCGAGCGGCCGAAGAGCAGTTCGTAGTTCAGTTGGTTGGTGTGTCGCGCCGTGTTGCGCTGTTCGTCGGGACAATGCAGTGCGTTGACAAAGTAAGGCGGATTGGAGACAATCAAATCATATTTCTCGGCCGAATCGTAGTGCCTGAAATCCTTACACACTACCCTCACCCTGTCCGCCCACGGCGAAGCCTTTACATTCTCCTGTGCTTGTGCAGCGGCGGCGGCATCAATCTCTACGGCATCGATGGTGGCTTGCGGTTGCCGTTGTGCTAACTGCAACGCAATAAGTCCCGTACCGGTTCCTACATCAAGTATTCGTTTAACACCGTCGGTTGGCGCCCAAGCCCCCAGCAGCACTCCGTCGGTTCCCACCTTCATGGCGCAGTCGGATTGTTGGATAGTAAATTGTTTGAACGAAAAATGATTGTTCGGCATCTCTTTCATCGGTTAAAAACTTCTGCAAAATTAGCGATTGGATTTGTAAAATATGTTATTTTCCTGAAGATTTTATGTTTTTGTGTCGTTCTTTTCGCACGATTCTGAAAGAAATGTCGTACATTTGCCGCTCATTGCGCGAATGTGCGCGCGTGAGTATTATATATTGAAACAGAAAACAACAAAACGAAAAATAGACTGAAGATGAGTAATAACTGGGATAAAGGATTTTCGATAATTGCCGATTTGGACGGCAGCGAAGAGCAATACATGAATGTAGAGGTTGAGCAAGAGACCCCTGTGCTTCCGCTTCGCAACATGGTATTGTTTCCCGGCACCGTGATGCCAGTAACTGTGGGCCGGCAATCGTCGTTGAAGTTAGTCAGAAAAGCCGAGAAGAGCGGCGACTACATCACCGTAGTCAGCCAGAGGATAGGCGATATAGAGTATCCCCTATTCAACGATTTGTACAAGGTAGGTACCGCCGCCCGCATCATCAAGCTGCTGGAGATGCCCGACAACACCGTGACGGCCATTATCCAAGGCATCCGCCGCGTCAAGTTGGAGAGCCTGACCCACTCCACCCCCTATATGTGCGGCCGAATCTCCATGCTGGACGAAGAGCTGCCGATGAAAGACGACACCGAGTTCAGCCTGCTGGTAGATATGGTGATAGAGGCTACAGTGAACTACATCAAGATGACTGGCGTATTGCCTCCCGACTCCACTTTTGCGCTGAAGAACATCAAGAACCCCATGTTTGCCTTGAACTTCATTTGCGTAAACATTCCCTTCAGCCTCGAGGTAAGGATGGATTTGCTGAAGACATCGTCGGTGAAGGAGCGCGCCTACAAGCTGCTCAGCCTGATGAAGAAAGAGACCAAGCTGTTCGAGATAAGAGAAAACATCATGAACCGCGCCCGCGGCGACATCGACCAGCAGCAGCGCGAATACTTCCTGCAGCAGCAAATCAAGACCATCCAGGACGAACTGGGTGGAAACGTCCAGCAGCAAGAGGCCGACGAGTTCCGTGTGCTGGCCGAGAAACTGCCCTGGAGCAAGGAGATTAAGGAGATGTTCCTGAAGGAAGTAGGCAAGCTGGAGCGCACCAATATCCAGTCGCCCGACTACAACGTCCAGCTGAACTACCTGCAAACCATGACCAGCCTGCCCTGGGGAAAATATACCACCGACAACCTGAACCTGAACAGCGCCGAGAAGACCTTGGACAAGGACCACTACGGCCTGGAGAAGGTAAAGGAACGCATCCTGGAGCACCTTGCCGTGCTGAAGCTGAAGGGAGACATGAAGTCGCCCATCATCTGCCTCTACGGCCCTCCGGGAGTAGGTAAAACCTCGCTTGGACGCTCCATCGCCTCGGCGTTGAAGCGCAAGTACATCCGTATGTCGCTGGGCGGCGTACACGACGAAGCCGAGATTCGCGGACACCGCCGCACCTACATCGGCGCCATGCCCGGACGCATCATCAAAGGCCTGATAAAAGCCGGTTCGTCCAATCCCGTCTTCATTCTGGACGAGATAGACAAGCTCTCCGTCTCCAATCACGGCGACCCCGCCTCGGCCCTGCTCGAAGTGCTGGACCCCGAACAGAACATAGCCTTCCACGACAACTTCCTGGATGTGGACTACGACCTCTCCAAAGTGATGTTCATTGCTACGGCAAACAATCTGAACACCATCCCCGCTCCGCTGCTCGACCGCATGGAGCTGATAGAAGTGAGCGGCTACATCACCGAAGAGAAGGTAGAGATAGCGCGCCGCCACTTAGTGCCTAAGGAGATGGAAGCCAACGGCTTGAAGAAGTCGGACCTGAAGCTGCCGAAGGCCACCATCGAAACCATCATCGAGCAATATACCCGCGAAAGCGGCGTGCGCGAGCTGGAGAAGAAAATCGGCAAGATCATGCGCAAGCTGGCGTTGAAATATGCCAAGGACGATGCCGTGGAGAAGACCGAAATCAAGCCCGCCGACCTCTACAACTACCTTGGCGTGGCCGAATACTCGCGCGACAAGTACCAAGGCAACGACTACGCCGGCGTCGTCACCGGCCTGGCGTGGACAGCCGTAGGCGGCGAGATACTCTTTGTAGAGACCAGCCTGAGCAAGGGAAAAGGCGGCAAGCTGACGCTGACCGGAAACCTGGGCGATGTGATGAAGGAGAGCGCCATGCTGGCGTTGGAATACATCAAGGCCCATGCCTCGCTGCTGCAACTCAAGGAAGAGCTGTTCGAGAACTGGAACATCCACATCCACGTCCCCGAAGGCGCCATCCCCAAGGACGGACCGTCGGCCGGTATCACCATGGCCACCTCGCTGGCCTCGGCACTGACACAGCGCAAGGTAAAGGCCAACCTGGCCATGACCGGCGAGATAACCCTGCGCGGCAAGGTACTGCCCGTGGGCGGCATCAAGGAGAAAATCCTCGCGGCCAAGCGCGCCGGCATCAAGGAAATCATCCTCTGTCACGAAAACAAGAAGAACATCGACGAGATACAAGACATCTACCTGCAAGGCCTCACCTTCCACTATGTCGGCGACATCAAGGAGGTTTGGGACATTGCGTTGCTGGACGAAAAGGTAAAATCGCCGGTGGAAGTGTGTTAGTGATTAGCGATTAGGGATTAGTGATTAGGGATTAGTGATTAGGGATTAGTGAGTTAGTAGGGACGCAATAATTGCGTCCGATGAATTCAAAATTCATAATTCAAAATTAATTTTATGCTTTTCAAGCTTCAACATACCGATAGCAAGACCAACGCCCGTGCCGGCCTGATAACCACCGACCACGGACAGATAGAGACCCCCATCTTCATGCCTGTGGGAACACTGGGCAGCGTGAAGGGCGTGCATCAGACAGAGCTGAAACAGGACATCCAGGCACAAATCATCCTGGGAAACACCTACCACCTCTACCTGCGCCCCGGACTGGAGGTCATCGAGCGTGCCGGCGGCCTGCACCGCTTCAACGGCTTCGACCGCCCCATGCTGACCGATAGCGGCGGCTTCCAGGTATTCTCGCTCTCCGGCATCCGCAAGATGAAGGAAGAGGGCGTGGAGTTCCGCTCGCACATCGACGGCAGCAAGCACCTCTTCACTCCCGAACGGGTGATGGACATAGAGCGCACCATCGGCGCCGACATCATGATGGCCTTCGACGAGTGTACCCCCGGCGATGCCGACTACCAGTATGCCAAGAAGTCCATGGAGCTGACCCACCGCTGGCTGGACCGCTGCCTGACCCGCTTCAACGAAACCCAGCCCAAGTACGGCTACCACCAATCGCTCTTCCCCATCGTGCAGGGCTGCGTCTATCCCGACCTGCGCAAGCGCTCGGCCGAGTTCGTGGCCTCCAAGGGAGCCGAAGGCAACGCCATCGGCGGACTGGCCGTAGGCGAACCCACCGAGAAGATGTACGAAATGATTGAGGTAGTCAACGAAATACTCCCCACCGACCGTCCGCGCTACCTGATGGGCGTAGGCACCCCCATCAACATCCTGGAGGGCATCGAGCGCGGCGTGGACATGTTCGACTGCGTCATGCCTACGCGCAACGGCCGCAACGGCATGCTCTTCACCAAGAACGGCATCATGAACATGAAGAACAAGAAGTGGGAGTTCGACTTCGAACCCATCGAAGCCGACGGCGCCTCCTATGTAGATACCCTCTACAGCCGTGCCTACCTGAGACATTTGTTCCATGCACAAGAGCTGCTGGCCATGCAGATAGCCTCCATCCACAACCTGGCCTTCTACCTCTGGCTGGTAAAGGAAGCGCGCAAGCACATCCTAGCCGGCGACTTCGCAACATGGAAACCCATGATGGTTAAACGACTTTCAACCCGATTATAATGAGCAGACTGAACGACTACTGGAAAATGCTGAAGCGCCCCTTCGTTGGCCGAGACCGCTTCCTGAAACGCATCGACTACTACATCATCAAGAAGTTTCTTGGTACCTACGTCTTTGCCATCGCCCTCATCCTCTCCATCGCCGTCGTGTTCGACTTCAACGAGAAGATGGACCGCTTTGCGCAGCACGATGCCCCCTGGCAGGCCATCGTGTTCGACTACTACCTGAACTTCATCCCCTACTTCGCCAACCTGTTCAGCTCGTTGTTCGTCTTCATCTCCGTCATCTTCTTCACCACCAAGCTGGCCGAGAACTCCGAAATCATCGCCATGTTCTCCACCGGCATGAGCTTCAAGCGGTTGCTGCGCCCCTACATGGTGTCGGCCGCCATCATTGCCGTAGCCACCTTCTTCCTGGGCTCCTACATCATCCCCAACGGCAGCGTCACCCGCCTGGACTTCGAAGACAAGTACTACAAGCCGCGCAAGGCCAACACCGCGCGAAACATCCAGCTCGAGGTAGATACCGGCGTCATAGCCTACATCGACCGCTTCGAAAACTACAACCAGACCGGCTACCGCTTCTCGCTCGACAAGTTCGACGGCAAGCAGCTCGTCTCCCACCTCACCGCCCGCAGCATCACCTACGACACCGCGCAGGTATATCACTGGATAATAAAGGATTATATGATTCGCGAGTTGGGCGGCATGCGCGAAACCATCACCAAGGGCGATGTGCTCGACACCATGCTCGTCATGGAGCCCAGCGACTTCCTCATCATGAAGAACCAGCACGAAACCCTTACCAGTGCCGCCCTCAGCGAGTATATCGACAAGCAGAAGCAGCGCGGCTTCGCCAATATCCAGGAGTTCGAGATAGAGTATCACAAGCGCATCGCCATGTCGTTTGCCTCGTTCATCCTCACCCTTATCGGCGTGTCGCTCTCGGCGCGTAAGGTCAAGGGCGGCATGGGTCTGCACCTCGGCGTGGGCCTCGGTCTCAGCTTCTCCTACATCCTGTTCCAGACCGTCGCCTCCACCTTTGCCGTCAGCGGCAGCATGCCCCCCGTCGTCGCCGTCTGGCTGCCCAACGTGATCTACATGGGCATCGCCTTCTACCTCTATAAAAAGGCACCGCAGTGATTTGGTGACTATACCTTGGTGTTAAAAATCTAAAGAGGTTTTATTCGCAAATGCTCATAGAAATCATCTTATATATTATTTTCATAGGTATGGTGATGAGCGATTAGCGAATAGTTGGTGAGATAGTAGTGAGATAGTTGTTTGCGGGGTTGGCGGACACGGCACGCCGTGTCCCTACAAGAATCGTTATCGCGGACACACCATGCCGTGTCCCTACAATATCACTGACACTCTAAATTTGGATAATCTCTGCGAAATGCTTATTTTTGTTGCATTGATTTTAAATCTAATTTAATCTATCGGTGTTATGATTGAAAAACTATTTGGTTTCAACCCTAAGGAAACCACTGTGCGAACGGAGATTATGGCGGGTATAACTACCTTCCTGACAATGGCTTATATCTTGGCCGTGAATCCGAATATCTTGGGAGAGACTGGTATGGACAAGGGGGCGCTGTTTACGACTACGGTGCTGATGTCGGCCCTGCCTACGATTTTTATGGCGCTGTATGCGAAGTTGCCGCTGGCACTGGCTCCGGGCATGGGGCTGAATGCATTTTTTGCCTATACGGTGTGCCTGGTTATGGGCTACTCGTGGCAGTTTGCGCTGACGGCGGTGTTCTTAGAGGGGTTGGTGTTCTTGTTTCTGACGGTGACAAACTTGCGCGAGAAGATTGTGGAGGTGATTCCGGATGCGCTGAAGAATGCTATCAGTGCGGGTATCGGACTGTACATTGCGTTTATCGGACTGAAGAGCGCGAACATCATCGTGGACAACGAATCGACGCTGGTGTCGCTGGGCGACCTGACTACGGGCTCGGCGCTGCTGGGGGTGATTGGTATCGTGGTGACTTCGGTGCTGCTGGTGAAGAATGTGAAGGGTGCGCTGCTATTCGGTATCCTGGCTACTACGCTTATAGGTATTCCGCTGAACGTGACGAACATAACCGGGGTGTTCAGTGTGCCGCCTTCCATAGAGCCTATCTTCCTGCAATTTGAATGGGATAATATCTGGACTAAGGATATGGTGGTGATTATATTTACCTTCTTGTTTATGGATCTGTTCGACTGCATCGGCACGGTGATTGGTGTGAGCAACCGCGCGGGCATGGTGAAGGCCGACGGAAAGATTCCGCGTCTGAAGGAGATTTTCATGGTGGACTCTATCTCGACTGCGGCGGGTGCGGCGATGGGTACCAGTACGGTGGCGGTGTATGTGGAGAGTGCTGCGGGCGTGAACGAGGGTGGACGAAGCGGACTGACGGCGTTTGTAACGGGCATCTGCTTCTTGCTGGCGCTGTTCTTCTCTCCGTTGTTTCTGGCTATTCCGGCGGCGGCTACTACTCCGGTGTTGGTATTGGTGGGATTGATGATGATGAGCTCGGTGCTGAAGATTGACTTCGACAACTATGCGGATGCTATCCCGGCATTTATCTGTGTGTTGCTGATGCCGCTGACCTACAGCATCTCGGAGGGTATCGTATTGGGTCACTTGAGCTACATCTTTATCAACTTGCTGAGCGGTAACTATAAGAAGATGACGATTGGCATGTATCTGCTGGCGGCCTTCTTCCTGATTAAAATCTTGGTTTAACTTGCACTACGATTTGGGTGATGCGAGCACGCTGTGTCCCTACAATATCACTAACTCACTAATTATTCGCTAATCGCTCATCAAAACCTCTTTAGATTTTTAACACCAAGGTATAGTCACTAACTCACTAAAACACTAACTCCTCCGGAGAAATGTTTTTTGCAATGATAACGCCATTGGCATTGAGCAGATAGTTGCTGAATCCGCGATGGAGGCGGTATTGCTTGAAGAGCGGCGACTGATGGCCGGCGGTATCCACGAAGCAAGTGGAAGTGCCGACTTGATCCTTGCGGATGGTTTCGCGGAAGATAGAGGGATATTCGTCGAACGATACCGATACCAGGGTTATATCGGAAGCTGATTCGTTGCGGAGTGCCTGGGCGAAGCTGGCATTGTTCAAGCGCGAAGGGGCGTCGTAGCTGGCCCAGAAGTTAATCAGTACGTATTTGCCTCGCAACGAGCGGAGGTCGGTAGCTGATTGGTTTGTTGTGGATTGGATGGTGAAGTTTGGCGCGATATCGCCTACGTTCAGACCGCCGGTAGGCTTGTCTTTACCGATGAATGATGTTAAAAGAAGAATTGCTGATACAATAAAAATCCATTTTATATGTCTCATGCAGGGTTGTTTTAGTTAATACTGGTTGCCGGAAATCGGTGATTTACAAGGGCAACGTTAATTAAATCGGCTGCAAAGGTACACTCTTTTTACTTTTCCACCAAAGAAAATGCTGAAAAAGTATGTTTTATAACATGTTTTAGGATTTTAGTGTGTTGGTAAGTTAGTATGTTAGTGAGTTAGTGACTCACTTATTTTATTTATTAATATATATTCTCTATCTTCGCACGAAATTTATAAATCGTAGAAATGTATTTTAGCGACTTACCACTGAACGACCAGGTGCTGGATGCACTCGACGCCATGCGCTTTGACGAATGTACACCTGTGCAAGAACATGCTATACCGGTGATTCTTGAGGGACGCGACTTGATTGCGGTGGCTCAGACAGGAACAGGAAAAACGGCGGCATACTTGCTGCCGGTGCTCAACGAACTGTCGGAAGGAAAGCATCCAGAGGATGCGATAAACTGTGTGATAATGGCTCCTACGCGCGAATTGGCGCAGCAGATTGACCAGCAGATGGAGGGGTTCTCCTACTTCATGCCGGTGAGCAGCGTAGCGGTATATGGAGGAAACGACGGCATATTATTCGAACAACAGAAGCGCGGACTGACGCTGGGAGCCGATGTAGTGATTGCTACGCCGGGACGACTGATTTCGCACCTCAGCCTGGGGTATGTGGACTTGTCGAGAGTATCTTACTTCATCCTGGACGAGGCGGACAGAATGCTGGATATGGGTTTCTACGACGACATTATGCAGATTGTGAAGTTCCTGCCTAAGGAGCGGCAGACAATCATGTTCTCGGCTACGATGCCGGCGAAGATTCAGCAACTGGCCAAGAACATCCTGAACAATCCGGCAGAGGTGAAGCTGGCGGTGTCGAAACCGGCTGACAAGATTATGCAGGCTTCGTACATCTGCTACGAGCATCAGAAGCTGGGCATCATACAGTCGCTCTTCCAAGAGGACAGCTCGCTGGAAAGGGTGATTATCTTCGCTTCGAGCAAGCTGAAGGTGAAGGAGGTGACCAGGGCACTGAGACGGATGAAGCTGAACGTGGGAGAAATGCACTCCGACTTGGAGCAAGTGCAGCGCGAGAATGTGATGATTGACTTCAAAGCCGGACGAGTGAAGGTGCTGGTGGCGACGGACATTGTATCCAGAGGCATCGACATCGACGATATACGGCTGGTGGTGAACTACGACGTGCCGCGCGACTGCGAGGATTATGTGCATCGCATCGGACGTACGGCAAGAGCCAACAACGACGGCGTAGCCATTACGTTTGTCAGCGAACAGGACCAGGGCTACTTCGGCAAATTGGAGCATTTCCTGGAGAAGGAAATCTACAAGATTCCGTTGCCGGCTGAACTGGGAGAGGCACCGGAATACAAGCCGAAAACTGCTACAAGCGGACGCGGAAAACCGCGTAGGAACTACGGCGGAAAAGGTCAGCACAAAGGCGGAAACCGTAACTATCGCGGCAAGCGAAACGGTGGAAAAAGCTCTAACAAACCAAAACAATAGATTGTATATGAATGGGTTAGTTTCTATTATTTCCATCAACTACAACGGACTGAAGGATACTTGCGCAATGATTGAATCGCTGAAGATGCACGAAACGTATCCATACGAAGTGATTGTAGTGGACAACGGCTCGAAGCTGAACGAGGCGGAGGAGATAGCCAGGCGTTATCCGGAGGTAAAGACGGTGAGAAACGAAAACACCGGATTTGCCGGAGGAAACAATGTGGGACTGAAACTGGCTCAGGGGGAGTTTGTCTTCTTCCTGAACAACGATACGGAGATAAAAGAGCCGGTGCTGGAGAAACTGGTGGACAGACTGAAGGGGGATGAGCGGATAGGCGGTGTCTCGCCGATGATTTGCTTCTTCCATCAGCCCGACACACTGCAATTTGCCGGATTTACGGAGCTGACAGGCATTACGCTGCGAAACAGTTGCACCGGCTTCGGCGAGAAGGCCGATGGCTATCGGAAGGCTACTGAAACGGCGTCGCTACACGGAGCGGCGATGATGGTGCCGAAGCGAGTCATTGACGAGATGGGAACGATGACGGAGGTTTACTTCCTGTTCTACGAAGAGCTGGACTGGTCGGAACAAATCAAGCGGGGCGGCTACAAGCTGTGGTACGAGCCGGCAGCAACCATCTATCATAAGGAGGGACAAACGGCGAAGAAAGGTAGTCCGATGCGTGAGTTTTACCTGTCCAGAGCGCGAGTGCTGTTTGCCCGACGCAACCGATTCGGTTGGCGCAAGTGGCTGTGCTGCACTTACCTGATGAGCATTGCAGCACCGAAGAAGGCGCTGCTCTACTTGCTGAAAGGCGAAGGCCGACTGGCCTGGGCTGTGCTGAAAGGCTCGTGGAAGGGGCTATTCATGATGGTAGGGGCCACCGTGTAGGATGTTCATGGCGCGGTAGAGCTGCTCTACAAAAATCAAGCGAACCATCTGGTGTGAGAAGGTCATGCGCGAAAGGGAAATCTTTTCGTGAGCGGCGGCATATACCTTCTGCGAAAAGCCGTAGGGACCGCCGATGATGAAGACAAGACGCTTGTTTACGCTGTTCATCTTCTTCTCCATGTAGCCGGCAAACTCTACGGAGCGCATCTCTCGCCCACCCTCGTCCAGCAGCACAACTACATCGCCGGGTTGCAGCGACTTCAATATCAGCTCGCCCTCCTTCTCTTTCTGTACCTCTTCCGACAGGCTTTTGGTGTTCTTCAACTCGGGAATCACTTCCATATCGAACGACAGGTAGCGGCGGGTGCGCTGAACATATTCATTGATGGCGGTTACAAAATAGGGCTCAACGGTGCGGCCTACGACTAAGAGTGTTGTCTTCATATCTACACGCAATACATAAAAGTTTGCACAAAAATAGGCATTTTTTCCCATCTATATAAAGAAAAGCCGTATCTTTGTGTCATCAATACTTAATAGATTTAAAGATGAATACAGAACAAGAATTGATTGACAGACTGATTGACTTGTCGTTTGCCGAAGATATAGGCGATGGTGACCATACTACGTTGTCCAGTATTCCGGCTACTGCCATGGGAAAATCGAAACTGCTTATTAAGGAAGCGGGTATCCTGGCCGGTATTGAAATTGCAAAAGAGGTGTTCCACCGATTCGACCCCGAAATGCAAGTGGAGGTGTTTATCGAAGATGGCGCCGAAGTGAAGCCGGGAGATGTAGCAATGATTGTGAGCGGACGAGTGCAATCGCTGTTGCAAACCGAACGCTTGATGCTGAACATTATGCAACGCATGAGCGGTATTGCTACCATGACACGCAAGTATGCCGACCGACTGAAAGGTACCAACACTCGCGTACTGGATACACGCAAGACTACTCCGGGTATGCGCATCCTGGAGAAGATGGCGGTAAAGATTGGCGGCGGCGTGAACCATCGCATCGGCTTGTTCGACATGATTCTGCTGAAGGATAATCACGTGGATTTTGCAGGGGGCATAGACAAAGCTATCTTGCGCGCTAAAGAGTATTGCAAGGAAAAAGGCAAGGATTTGAAGATTGAGATTGAAGTGAGAAACTTCGACGAACTGCAACAGGTGCTCGACCTGGGCGGTGTGGACAGAATTATGTTTGATAACTTCACACCGGAGATGACTCGCAAAGCCGTTGAGATGGTTGCCGGACGATATGAAACTGAATCGTCGGGAGGCATTACCTTCGATACGTTGCGCGACTATGCCGAGTGCGGCGTGGACTTCATTTCGGTAGGTGCGCTCACCCACTCTGTGATGGGATTGGATATGAGCTTCAAGGCTGTGTAAATGGTGCTTATAGATACTAAAAAGGTGCGAAATTAATTCGCACCTTTTTTTATTCACTAACTTACTACCACACTAACTCACTAACTCCTTCACAGTTTCCAACATACCCTTTTCTTGGATATCGTTCAAGAAGCCGGTTACCATATCGGTAAGACCAGGGATAGTGTTCAAATCGCCGTGTTCGCCCCAGATAAGTTCTTTGGCAGCCAATACGCCTTCGGCTACGCGACGGGTATCTCCGGTAGCCCAAAGCTCGGTGAGCAGTTGCATGATTTCGGGAGCATCGTTCGGAACAATCTCTGCACCGTCGGCACGCACACCGCCTTTATAATAAGTGATGATAGCAGCCAAGCCAAGTACCAATCCCTTGGGAAGTTCGCCTTTACGTTCGAGGTAAATCTTCACGCCGGGGAGGTCGCGAGTCTGATATTTGGGGAATGAGTTCAGCATGATGCTGGTTACCTGGTGCTCTACGTATGGATTGTCGAAGCGCTCGAGCACATCGGCGGCAAACTGCTTCAGCTCGTCCATCGGAAGATTAAGGGTTTGCATCAGCTCGTCGTATTGCACTTTGCGTACATACTTGCCCACTACGGGATGGTTGCAAGCGTCGCGCACAATGTTGATGCCGCTCAAGTAGGCTACCGGCGAAAGAACGGTGTGAGGACCGTTGAGCAACGTAACTTTGCGTTCGTGATAGGGAGCTTCGCTTGGAGCGATAAGTACGTTCAAACCGGCTTTCTCGGCGGGGAACTCCTTGCGCAAGGCAGCGATAGACATGTTTTCGGGCTTCTCGATTACCCACAAGTGGAATACTTCGGCTTGTACTACCAAGTTGTCGGCATAGCAAACGCGCTTCTGGATGTCGGCAATCTCTTTGCGGGGGAAGCCTGGCACGATGCGGTCTACAAGCGTAGCGCAAACGTAGCAGTACTTGGTGAACCATGTCTTGAACTTTTCGTAGTCGGCACCGAAATCATCTTTCCAAAGCTCGATGTATTGGTAGATGCATTGCTTCAAGTGGTGGCCGTTGAGGAAGATAAGTTCGCAAGGCATAATGATAAGGCCTTTGCTCTTGTCGCCTTTGAACGTCTTGAAACGACGATAAAGCAACTGAGTGAGCTTGCCAGGATATGAACTGGCCGGTGCATCGCTCAACTTGCACGAAGGATCGAAGGCAATGCCGGCTTCGGTAGTGTTGGAGATGACGAAACGAATCTCCGGTTGGTCGGCCAACGCCATGAAGGCTGCGTTTTGCGAATAGGGATTCAGCGCACGGCTGATGCAATCGATGCGAGTAAGGCTATTCACTACTTCGCCGTTCAAGCGTCCTTGCAAATTTACGTGATACATACAGTCTTGACCGTTAAGCCAATCTACCATACCGCGTTCGATGGGTTGTACCACTACTACACTGCTGTTGAAGTCGGTACGTTGGTTCATGTTGTAGATAATCCAATCTACAAATGCACGCAGAAAGTTGCCTTCGCCGAACTGGATAATGCGTTCGGGAGCCATAGCCTTGGGAGCTGTTTGCTTGTTTAAAGATTTCATAGTCAGTTTATTTCAAAATAAAAATCAATATTTTCTTTTATCAATATGTCGATAGGCATGTATTTAATGCCTGGAACCGGTTGCTTGAATACCATGTGGTTGCAAAGCATCTTGATGCCGTTGTAGCCTTGCATACCGGGACGTTGTCCGATGAGGTAGTTCAAATGGTCGGATTTCAAATAGCGGATGTTGTCTTGAAGCAGGTCGTAACCTAACAGGCCGTTCATGCGGTGTCCGCGTTCGCAAAGGTAGCTTGCTACTTGATAAACGCGCGAGTTGAAGACGGCTCCAAGTGTAGATTTAGGATGTTTGGCAAAGTGGGAGTCGAGCAACTGGTAGTTGGCTTTGGCATCTGTCTTATCCAATACCAGTTCGTGGATAGTGAGCTTGTCGAAGGATTCGGACAAGTAGGTCATGAATCCTTCCAAACGGCGTTGCATCTGGATTTCGGCAGGATTGTACTTCTGATTGTTCAAGATAAGCACTAACTCGTCGCCGGGCTGATAGCTACGCATCAGTATCTTGGAAGCGATGTATCCGCTTTGGAACGAGTCTTGACCAATGTAACTCAACGGTTGGCAGCCGGTTACGTTGAAGTCGATAAATACATAGGGCGTTTCCTGCTGGTCGAGGTATCCGGCCAGCTCTTGTGTCTCTTCCGTAAAGTTTGGAGCAATCAACACGGCATCGTATTTCTCTTCTCCATTCATCAGCTTCTGACATACGGATTCATACGATGATTTGTCGCCGTGGCGATAGTTGATGAACGAAACATCTACATTGAACGGTTGCATTTCCAACGCAGCCCGCTCAATGCCTTGTGTAACCATGTGCCAGTAATCGTTTTCGTGATATACCGGAATGATGCATACGATTTGGAAATGTTTCTTTGCTGCAAGGCCGATGGCAAACATGTTGGGGCGATAGTCGATGCTCTCCAGCACTTTTTCCACCTTCTCCCTACTCGACTTCGAAACATCACCGCGATTGTGAAGTACACGATCGACAGTGCCGGCAGATACGCCAGACATACGGGCAATGTCTTTGATGGTATAGTTCTTCTTCTCCATAACTTATACATTTGTGCTATTTCGACGGCAAATATACATATATTTTTGATGGAAAAAATATTTTTTTGTACTTTTGTGTTCGATAACGGCGAACAAATGTGAATAAACCTTAATATAGTTGCAGATTGAAGATTATTGAAGAATAATGTGTATTTTTACACGCTGAAAAAGAATACGAATAAAACATTCATTAAAATATAAGACCTATGAAAAAGTTTATGGACGAAAACTTCCTGCTGCAAAACGAAACTGCACAGAAGTTGTATCACGAGCATGCGGCTAAAATGCCGATTATTGATTATCACTGTCACTTGATTCCGCAAATGGTGGCCGATGACTATCAATTCAAGTCGCTGACAGAAATTTGGCTCGGTGGCGACCACTACAAATGGAGAGCAATGCGTACAAACGGTGTGGACGAACGCTTCTGCACCGGAAAAGATACTACCGACTGGGAAAAGTTCGAAAAATGGGCCGAAACAGTGCCTTATACGTTCAGAAACCCTCTCTATCACTGGACTCACTTGGAACTGAAAACAGCATTCGGCATCGAAAAGGTACTGAATCCGAAAACTGCCCGCGAAATTTACGAAGAGTGTAACGAGAAACTGAAACTTCCCGAATACTCGGCAAGAGGCATGATGAGAAGATACAACGTTGAGGTGGTTTGTACTACCGACGATCCTATCGACTCGCTGGAATATCACATCAAGACTCGCGAAAGCGGATTTGAAGTGAAGATGTTGCCTACTTGGAGACCAGACAAGGCAATGGCAGTGGAAAGTCCGACAGAATTCCGCGCTTATGTAGAGAAACTGGCCGAAGTGAGCGGTGTGAACATCAGCAACTTCGACGATATGATTGCTGCTTTGCGCAAGCGTCATGATTTCTTTGCCGAACAAGGTTGTAAACTCTCTGACCACGGTATCGAAGAGTTCTATGCCGAAGATTATAGCTATATGGAAATCAAGGCGATATTTAATAAGGTATATGGCGGTGCTACGTTGACTAAGGAGGAAATCCTGAAGTTCAAGAGCGCTATGCTGGTTATCTTTGGCGAAATGGATTGGGAAAAGGGTTGGACACAACAGTTCCACTACGGTGCTATCCGTAACAACAACAGCAAAATGTTCAAACTGTTAGGTCCTGATACAGGTTTCGATTCAATCGGCGAGTTTACTACAGCAAAGGCTATGGCCAAGTTCCTGGACAGACTGAACTCGGTAGGCAAACTGACCAAGACTATCCTCTACAACCTAAATCCTTGTGCTAACGAAGTAATCGCTACTATGTTGGGTAACTTCCAGGATGGTACGGTTCCCGGAAAGATTCAATTCGGTTCGGGATGGTGGTTCCTGGATCAAAAAGACGGCATGACCAAGCAGATGAATGCATTGTCGGTATTGGGATTGCTTAGCCGATTTGTTGGTATGTTGACCGACTCTCGCTCGTTCCTCTCTTATCCTCGTCACGAATACTTCCGTCGTACATTGTGTAACCTCGTTGGTACTGATGTGGAAAACGGAGAAATTCCTTGCGAAGAGATGGAACGCATCAACCAAATGATTGAGGACATCAGCTACAATAACGCAAAGAAGTTCTTTAACTTTTAACCGATAGCTTTTTGCTACGTTGATACGAACGGGCTATGGCCGATAAGCGCGCATCTTGATACACACTTACAGCTGTAGCTCGTTTTTTTATGAATATAAAATACGTTTTTCCGAATGACAAAGAAACAAACCACTACTCAAAAATTCAGTAGAGCTTTCTGGGTGTCGAACGTTGTGGAAATGTTCGAGCGAATGGCTTACTATGGTGTATTCATCGTACTGACTATCTACTTATCCAACATCTTGGGATTTAACGACTTTGAAGCAAGTATGATTTCGGGACTCTTCTCGGGAGGTCTTTACCTGCTTCCAATCTTCTCGGGAGCTTATGCCGACAAGATCGGGTTCCGCAAATCAATGTTGCTGGCTTTCAGCTTGCTTACCATAGGCTATACAGGCTTGGGTGTACTTCCTACCCTACTCGAATCGGCCGGATTGGTAACATATGGCGATCCTACACAATTCACCGGATTGACTACAAGCTCCAACCGTTGGCTCATTGTTCCTATCCTGATGCTGATTATGGTGGGCGGCTCGTTTATCAAATCGGTTATCACCGGTTCAATCGCCAAGGAGACTACCGAAGAGAATCGTGCAAAGGGATACTCTATCTTCTACATGATTGTAAACTTGGGTGCTTTTACCGGCAAGACGGTTATCGATCCGTTGCGCGATGCTATCGGCACTCATGCCTACATCTACATCAACTATTTCTCGGCTTTCATGACGCTGATGGCTTTGGTTGCCGTTTTCTTCTTCTATAAATCGGTGCATACTGCCGGACAAGGAAAGAGCATGAACGAGATTGCAAAAGGCTTGGTGCGTATCTGTACAAACGGTCGCTTGTTGATGCTGATTCTTATCGTAACCGGCTTCTGGATGGTTCAACAACAGCTTTATGCTACGATGCCGAAGTATGTTATCCGTATGGCTGGCGAAACGGCTAAACCAGGCTGGATTGCTAACGTAAATCCGTTTGTTGTGTTCTGCTGCGTAAGCTTTGTAACCAGAATCATGGCCAAGCGAAGTGCTATCACTTCCATGAACATCGGTATGTTCCTGATTCCTGTTTCTGCTATGTTGATGGCTTGCGGCAACATCTTCGAAAGCGAACTGATTACCGGTATCAGCAACATTACCGTCATGATGATTCTGGGTATTGTTGTGCAAGCGTTGGCCGAGTGCTTCATTTCTCCCCGCTATCTGGAGTATTTCTCTTTGCAGGCTCCTAAGGGCGAAGAAGGCCTCTATTTAGGATTCAGTCACTTGCACTCTTTCCTTTCATCGATATTCGGATTCGGTATTGCCGGTGTATTGCTGACTAAATATTGTCCCGACCCGGTATTGTTCGAAACGCACGAAGCATGGCAGGCAGCAAGTGCCAATGCTCACTATATTTGGTATTACTTTGCCGCTATCGGATTGATAGCTGCTTTCGCATTGTTATTATTTGCCAAAATAACCCAATCCATCGATAAAAAGAGTCAAGCATAAGACTTTTTATAGCATATTTTAATTACCTTTGCCGTCGCTTTGCTGAGAAGTGGCGGCATTTTTATATTTAGACGGAAATTACTATTAAATGAAAATACGATTTATAAGTCTGGCAAGCGGTAGTAGCGGTAATTGCTATTACTTAGGCACAGAAACATATGGCATACTAATTGATGCAGGCATCCCCTCGCGCACCATACGGAAAACGTTGAAGGAGTTTGGTATCGGTATCGAAACCATTCGAGGCATATTCATTACACACGACCATGCCGATCATATCAAAGCCGTTGGTGGATTGGGTGAAAAGTTACTTATTCCTATTTATGCTACTCGTGAGGTTCACAATGGCATCAACAAAAGTTATTGTATGACCGAGAAACTGACATCCAAATCGGTCAGATACATCGAGAAGCAACAGCCCATGCAACTGGAAGACTTTACCATCGAAGCATTCGAAGTGCCGCACGATGGAACAGACAACGTAGGATATTGCATTGAAGTGGACGGAAAGGTATTCTCTTTCCTTACCGACTTGGGAGAGATTACTCCAACAGCAGCAAACTATATTCAGAAGGCCAACTACTTGATTATAGAAGCCAACTACGACGAAGAGATGTTGCGTATGGGAACATATCCTCCCTACTTGAAGGAGCGGATTAAAAGTGCTACCGGACACATGTGCAACACTGATACAGCCGACTTCCTTGCGGAAAACATCGAGGAACATCTGAAACATATCTGGCTTTGCCATTTAAGCAAAGACAACAATCATCCGGAGTTGGCATACAAAACCGTTGAATGGAAACTTCGTCAGAAGGGAATTATCCCTGGAAAAGATGTGCAATTATGTGCGCTGAAACGTACAACGCCTTCCGAAATGTACGAATTTGAATAAAAAATGCCCATTTAATCGAAAAAAAACGAATAATCGTTTGCAAATATAAAATAAAGCACTACCTTTGCACCCGCAATCAGCTAATGCACTCTTAGCTCAGTTGGTAGAGCAACTGACTCTTAATCAGTGGGTCCAGGGTTCGAATCCCTGAGAGTGTACAAAAGCCGGACAGAAATGTTCGGCTTTTTTGTTTTTATAACTTTCTGAAAATCCTCCATCAGAAGCACAATAAATACAAAACATTATTTTTCCTTTAGAATAGCTTGACAATTCATATTATTTTGTTACTTTTGCAAACATAACGTAATATTAACACTTTATTTTTTTGATGTTATGAAAAAGTTTGGTTTAAAATCTTTGGCTACATTATTAATTGGTAGCGCGTTTATGTTCAGTTCTTGCATTGGCTCTTTCAGCTTGCACAACCGCTTGGTGACTTGGAATCAAAGCATTGGTAACGAATTTGTAAACGAATTGGTTTATTTGGTATTCAACATCGTTCCTGTTTATCCGGTTTGCTATATGGCAGATGCGTTGGTTATCAACTCTATCGAATTCTGGACAGGCAACAACCCAATGGCAAGCATTGGCGATGTTAAGAGGGTACAAGGCGAAAACGGTAACTACCTAGTAGAAACTTTGGAAAACGGCTACTCTATCACTAAGGAAGGCGAATCGGTTGCTATGCAATTGGTTTACGACCAAGAATTGAACAGCTGGAATGTTGTTGCCGACGGCGTTAGCACTGAACTGTTGAAGGTGAACGATGACAATACGGCTACAATCTCTTTGCCTGATGGCGAAGAACTGAATGTTTCGCTCGATGAACAAGGTATTGCTGAAGCTCGCCAAGTATTGACTACCGATACTTATTTTGCTGCAAGATAATTTGTTGACAGACGAAATAACAGACTTAGGCCGGGTATCTTTGGATACTCGGCCTATTTTTTATCAATGATGCTCATATTAGATAGTCATACAAAAAGGAGGCTTGCTCTTTTCGAACAAGCCTCCTGATATTTTTATTTCGATTAGGATTACAAGCTATCGCCGAAATCTTCACGGAATTTCTCCATCAAGCGGTTTGGCCAGTTGCTGGTTGGTTCAAGTCCACCCATGAAGAAACGGAGTACAGGAGGTTCGTAAGTGAACTTCAAGCCGCCGATGAGGTGACGGTTGTCATACAACCAATGCATACGGTCGATAACGTAGTTTACTTGCGACAAAGTGAATACACGACGAGGAACAGCCAAACGGAGCAATTCGACATCGGCAGGGATTTCCTTACCGTTTTCATCGCGGGTACTTGATACTGTACCACGTTCCATACCGCGAACACCGGAAATCAGGTAGAAGGCAGCAGCCAATGCTCCGGCAGGATATTGATCTTGTGGAATGTGGCTACAGAATTCCATTGCATTGACGTGGGCACCCAATACTCCCGGAGGGGTTACACAAGGAATGCCGCGTTTTTCCATTTCTGTTACCAGGTATCTGATGAACTCAGGGCTTTGGCTGATAGCTGTTTCGTCGAGTGTTTCGTACAGACCTACGGTCATTGCTTCGATTTCGCGAACAGAGATACCACCATAAGTCAAGAAACCTTCGTACAAGGGGATAAGCGCTTCCATCTTGTTGTACAACTCACGTTGGTTGGTACAGATACCACCACCACGAGAAGAGCTGAGCTTACGGGCAGAGAAATATACCAAGTCGGCCAAACCACACATCATCTTGATGATTTCGCCAAGGCTATTCTCTTTCCATTTATCTTCGCGTTGCTTGATGAGGTATGCATTTTCGCCCAACAACGATGCGTCGAGTACCAACATAATACCATATTTATCGGCAATGCGGCGAACATCCATCAAGTTGGCCATTGAGAATGGTTGACCTCCAATCAAGTTGGTAGATGCTTCCATACGGATATAAGGAATGTTTTCCTTACCTTCTGTTTGGATAAGTTCTTCCAGCTTCTCGATGTTCATGTTGCCCTTGAAAGGATAATCGCTCTTCAACTCCATGGCACGGTCGTAGTAGAGCTCGGCTACACGAGCACCCATTTCTTGAACGTGAGCCAACGTAGTGGTGAAGTGATAGTTCATAGGCACTACATTGCCCGGCTTGATGAAGGCTTTAGAAACGATGTTTTCGCAAGCACGGCCTTGGTGAGCAGGAAGCAGGTATTTCTTTCCAAGCACATCTTCTACGGCTTTTTGCAAACGGATGAACGATTGTGAACCGGCATAAGCATCATCGGCATGCAACATAGCTGCTACTTGATTGTCGCTCATGGCATTTACACCACTATCTGTCAACATATCGAGATATACATCGAGTGTGCTTAAACGGAATGTATTGAATCCACCCTCTTTCAGGGCTTCCATGCGTCGTTCGATGGGTACTAAGTGAAGTTTTTGCACTACACGTACTTTGTGCAATTCAAGCGGTTGGTCGCCACCCTTGTAGAATTTTACTTTTGAACTCATTGTATTTTGATTTAATTATTTGTTTTTTGCTAACGGGCGGCAATATTCGTAAAAAAATCGCACATAAGCAAACTTTTGTTACGAAAATTAGCGGTTTTCTATCATTTTCGTTCTATTTCGCGCAAATTCTCTATCCGTTTGCGTTCCATAAAGGCTTGAATGCCGTCTAAATGATGTACTACGCGCTTGTTTCCGAACTCATAAATCTGGGTAACCAATCCATCGAGAAAGTCGCGGTCGTGACTAACAAGAATCAATGTGCCGTCGAATGCTTGCAAGGCTTCTTTCAAGATATCCTTAGTGCGCATATCGAGGTGATTGGTAGGTTCGTCGAGGATAAGCAGGTTGACCGGTTCGAGCAGTAGTTTGAGCAATGCCAGACGAGTGCGCTCACCTCCACTAAGCACTTTTACCTTCTTTAGCGAGGCTTCTCCTCCAAACATGAATGCGCCGAGCATATCCTTTATTTTGGTGCGGATATCGCCTTGGGCAATGTCGTCGATGGTTTGGAAAACGGTTAGTTCCTCGTCTAACAACGATGCTTGGTTCTGAGCGAAATAGCCTATCATTACGTTGTGTCCCAACGTCAGTGTGCCGTCGTGCTCTATCTCGTCCATGATGCACTTTACCATGGTAGATTTTCCTTCGCCGTTTTTACCTACGAATGCTATCTTCTGTCCGCGTTCAATCATGAAACTTGCATTCTTGAACACTACATGTTCGCCGTAGCTCTTCCCTACTCCGTCGGCGGTAACCGGATAGTTTCCTGAACGTGGCGCGGGAGGAAACTTCAGACGCAGATGCGAGGTATCTTCTTCGTCCACTTCGATTATTTCCAGTTTTTCCAGCATCTTCACGCGGCTTTGCACTTGTAGTGTCTTGCTATAAGTGCCCTTGAAACGTTCGATAAAATCTTTCGTTTCCTGAATCATCTTCTGCTGCTCTTCGTATTGCTTCTGTTGTTGCGCTCGGCGCTCGGCACGAAGTTGCAAGTATTGGCTATAAGGCACTTTGTAGTCGTAGATGCGTCCCATCGTCACTTCGATGGTGCGATTCGTGATGTGGTCGACAAATGCACGGTCGTGACTGATGACTACTACCGCACGTCCGCATTGTATCAGGAAATCTTCCAACCATTGGATAGATTCAATATCCAGGTGATTGGTAGGCTCGTCCAGTAGCAATACATCCGGTTTCTTCAACAACATCTTGGCCAGTTCGATGCGCATACGCCATCCGCCGGAGAAATCACTTGTAGGGCGTTGGAAGTCGTCGCGCACAAATCCCAAACCAAGAAGTGTCTTCTCCACATCTTCGTCGAAGTGGGTCATGTCGATGGTATAGAACTTCTCGCTCAATGCCGACACCTCTTCGATGAGTTTCATGTACTCATCGCTCTCATAGTCGGTGCGTGTAGCCAGCTCATCGTTCAACTTGTTGATGCGTTCTTCCATTTCGAACAGGTGGGCAAATGCTTGCGATGCCTCTTCGAACACCGTTCGTCCGTCTTGTGTAAGGAGGTGTTGCGGCAAGTAAGCAATCACCGTATCTGCCGGGAAAGATACCCTTCCGCGTGTGGGTTGTCTTACTCCTGCCAATATCTTCAACAAAGTGGATTTTCCGGCACCGTTCTTACCCATCAAGGCAATTCTGTCGGTGGGATTGATGAAGAAGTTTATATCTGAAAAAAGTGTTGTGCCTGAAAATTCTACGGCAATATTATCTACTGAAACCACGGGGATATTAATTGAGAATTAAAAATTAAGATTCACTAACACACTAACTCACTCTTTCTCTTCCGGCTCTAACATGGCACCGCAATGATTGCAAAAGATGGCATCCTTTCCATGACGGCGTTTACCGCATTGCGGACAACCCCGTTTCTCGTTTTCATTCAGACCGTTTTCTTTGCGAACCATCTCTACCATCGATGCCGAGAATATGCCGGTTGGTACGGCTATGATGGTGTATCCCAACAACATGACGATGCTTGATAGGAAACGGCCTAAACCGGTTACGGGAGCTATGTCGCCATAGCCTACGGTAGTTAGCGTTACACACGCCCAATAGATGCTATTGGGAATATTATTGAAAGCAGTGCCTGGTTCTTGTCCTTCAATCATATACATCAGTGTGCCGAGCGATATGACCATGATGATGACAAAGAGGAAGAATACGGCTATCTTTCGGCTACTTGCATGTAGTGCGCGTAGCAACAGGTTGCCTTCGTTCAAGAAGTTGAACAGCTTGAATACACGGAAAACACGTATCAAGCGGAAGGCACGCACAATCATCAGGTAGCGTGCAGGGCCGAATATCCACGATATGTATAGAGGGAGTGTGGCTAGCAAATCGATGATGCCAAAGAAACTCAATGCATAGTGGCGCGGATTGGGCGAACAATATAGGCGCAACAGATACTCGGCGGTAAAGAAGAATGTGAAAAGGTATTCGAGCACTTGAAGTGTCAACGAAAACTTTCCGCTCACGCCTTCGAAACTCTCTATCACTACCAGCACAATGCTTAGCACGATACACGCAATCAAGGTGACATCGAATGCTTTTCCGGCGGGTGTTTCGCTTTCGAAGATAATGTCGTATAGCTTCTTTTTAAGATGTTTGTTGTTCATAAACTCTCTCCATTTGCTTGCAAGTCGGTTCATACACAATGCTTTATAACTGTTCGATTAGTTTGTCGATAGCTTCATCTGTAGTGGCCCAGCTTGTAACGAAGCGAACAACGGTTTCGCTTTCGCCACGAGGACCCCAAAGCTCGAACGAGGCATATTGCATCAAGCGATCTATCTGCTCGTTGGGCATCACAATAAATTGTTGGTTGGTAAACGAGTCGATAAACAAGCGATAGCCCTTCGATACGAATGCCTGCTTTAGCTTCATGGCTTGGCGAATGGCGTGCGAGGCTATCTCCACATAAAGGTTGTCGGTGAATAACGTATCGAATTGAATACCCAACAGCCTACCCTTTGCCAACAAAGCGCCGTGTTGCTTGATTAGTGGGAAGAAGTGTGTCAGTAACCCTGGACGAGTAGCTACAACGGCCTCGCCAAAGAGTGCTCCCACCTTGGTACCGCCTATGTAGAAAACGTCGCACAAGCGTGCTATATCCTTCAACGTAATGTCGGTAGCGGGCGATGCCAATGCATATCCCAATCGTGCACCGTCCATGTAGAGAGGAATATTCGCACGGCGGCAAACGTTGCTCAACGCTTCGAGTTCGGCAAGCGAATAGAGTGTACCATACTCCGTTGGATGCGAAATGTAAAGCATACCCGGTGCCACCATGTGCTCGTAGGTTTCATCGCGATAGAAGTTGTTGATATAGGCTTCCACCTCTTCGGCTCTCACCTTTCCCATGTGTTGCGGCAAGGCAAGCACTTTGTGTCCGGTTGCTTCGATAGCACCCGATTCGTGCACATTGATATGTCCGGTTTCTGCCGCCAATACTCCTTGATGCGGACGTAGCAATCCGTCTATCACCGTAGCATTTGTTTGCGTACCTCCAACTAAGAAATGCACTTCAGCATCGGGCAATCCGATGGCTTCCTTAATCTTTATTTTCGCTTCTCTGGTATACTCGTCGCAACCATAACCAACCGTCTGTTCAAGGTTGGTTTCACACAAACGGCGCATCACCTCGGGGTGTGCACCTTCCATATAATCACTATCAAAATGTAACATGGTGCAAAAATAGCTAATTTCTATATTTTTTCTTTACCTTTGCCGTGAAAAAAATAAGGATATGGACAGCAAACAAAATAATACCGATACACTTTGGTATCTTTTCAATAACGACAAGTTGCTATTAAAGCAAGACGAAACGGGAAAGCTATGCCTTCCTACTTCGCAAGAGGTAGAAACCTGGAAGCCCTTTTTCGAAGGCACAATACATCGTTTCACCCTATCTGATGCGTGCGAGTGCCGAACAGTGTCGGTGAATCTGCCGAATACGTTCGGTGCAGAGTGGACATTAATGACCTTGCGCGATGCATACGACCACTTGCCGCTATCTCATTATAAATATGGTGGAAGAGCCTACGAATTGCTCTATTGGGATGCCCATAGCCGTTTCTGTCCCGTTTGCGGCACCCCGACGCAACAACTCGAAGCCATCATGAAGAAATGTCCTTCGTGCAAACACGAAATCTATCCGCCCATAGCAACGGCAACCATCGTATTGGTGCGCCGCGGCGATGAAGCCTTGTTGGTAAGAGCACGCAACTTCCGAAGCAATCATTATGGTCTTGTAGCCGGATTCCTTGAGCCGGGCGAAACGTTGGAAGAGTGTGTTGCCCGCGAAGTGATGGAAGAGACCGGGCTTCGCATCCGCAACATCCAATACTTTGGAAACCAGCCTTGGCCCTATCCGTGTGGATTGATGGTTGGATTCACGGCCGATTACGAAAGCGGTGATATCACCCTTCAAGCCGAAGAGCTTACCACCGCTTCATTCTTCCGTCGCGACAACCTCCCTGAGCTGCCGCGCAAGCTAAGCATTGCACGCCGCCTTATCGATGCCTGGATAGCCGAGGGGTAGCCGCGCAATTACATCTTCTTTATTTCGGCGTCGAGCCAAGACAATTTGTCGTTATATGCCTTCTTCATGCGCGAAACCGCATCGACGAATGTCATCGATTCGTCGCGATTCACCGTCTGATTGATGGGCCACATTGTGTGATTCATCTTTTCGGATGGCGCAATACGTTCGGCTTCCGATTCGATAAATGCAGCTATTTGCTCGAATTTGGGTTTTAAGATTGTCCAACGCTCCTTTACCCTTTCCACAAATGCCGCATCCTGGAACAGACGTTGGTAGTAGAGTGCATCCTTCACAACAAACCAATTGTTTGGAGTAAATGTTTCCCAGTCGAAATCCCATACGGGACCGGCATGCAGCTTGCCTCCCTTATCCTTATACATATAGGTACTCTTCGGATGGTTAGGCTCCCAATTTCTGGCCAATTCGTGAACAAACCACCAGTCGATATACGAATCGATGTCCATATAGTTCAGGTAATCTCTCTGAGCAAACTTCCCGTCGTTGTAAAGCGACGCTTCCATCTCGTTGATGAAGTTTTGCATATAAGCAAATTGTTGTTCGTTCACTTCATCCGGATCCTTGAACATATAAGGCAAATCTCTGACGGCCGACTTGAATTTATAGGTTTCGTCGTAATACACATCAAGCTCCATGATGTATCCGCCATCCACATCCTCCTCTTCCAGTTCATGGATGTTCACGCGGTTCTTGTCCACTTTGATGTGTTCGCACAACAGGTAGTTTCCTTCGTGCTTGCCGTTCAGTATTACCTCCACAAACTCTCCGTGCGGATTCCAAGCCATATCGGTGGCATGAGCCATTTCGAAGGCAACCTTGTTTCTCAGCAATGTCCTGTCCATCCAGTTGGCTAATAATGACCATCTTTTATGTTTAGGCATACCAAGTATTTCGGTTTTTTCGTCAAGCTTCAAGTTGTATGGCTTCTTTGGATATCCCCAAGTGGTATTTCCACGTCCGCGAATGCTGGTAGTGCCCGAATAGCTTTCCGTACCGTCGGGATTCAGGATGGTGATGGTTGCATCCTTCATCCAATCCTCCCATTTGCTTGGTATGGTTGCTTTGTTCGGCGTCTCGATTATCATGACGGGCAATCCCGAATAAGATACATTCACTACGAACGATGCCTTTTCTCCCGTTGCCGACTCCAGTTGATAGGTAACCGGCGAAGAGAAATCGTTTACGCTCTTTCCACTCTCCTGCTCTACCCCGTTCACTAGCACCTTGTGTGCATTCGTTTCGAACGAAGCAACCAGTTGCGGTTTGCTGATGAAAGGAGAAGCAACGGTCAGCTGGTTGGATTTCACATCAAATTGGAAATCTTGCATCAGTGCCCCCTCGTTATGCGCTTTTAAGAATGAGAACGAAAACAGCTTCGTACCCGAAAAGAGGATGTTGATAGGTTTGGAACTCACCTTTGTCTGGTCGTTATTGGTAATCACAAGCTTGCATTGATCGCGATAGTTGTTCGATTGTTGCAAATCGCGGATGGTAGCCTGATACTTACCCTTTACTCCCAAAATAGGCTCTACTTTGATTAAGCGATACAATTCCTTGCTTTCGGAAGTGGTTTTCTCCAAACTTATCTGACAATCCGCATCGCCTATCTGATGATTGAACCATGCATTAGCCGGTACTACCGAGAATTGAATCTTGCAATCCCTTCCATTCCCCATCACAACTGTTTCGGTGGAGAGGTTGGTTATCTCGGTTGGGAATACCGTTGCATCATCCTCTTTCTCACACGCAACGAACAGGGTGAGGCAAAGCATCAGAAATGAATAATAAATAGTATTTTTCATGGTTTTAGCAGTTGATTGTTATCTCTTTACAAATCGGTCGGTAACGGCTGCACAAGCGGCATCGCCGGTGATGTTCAGCACCGTACGAATCATGTCGAACACTCGGTCGAGCGCATAAAGCAATGGTAGTCCTTCGATGGGGATGCCGGCAGCTACCAATACGGCTACTACCAACAACGTAGGCCCAGGCACACCGGCTTGTCCGATGGAGCCGAGCGAAGCCACAATAGCAATGGCAATGTATTGCGACATGCTTAAATCGATGTTGTAGATTTGAGCAAAGAAGAGCGCTACCAACGTGTAGTAAATAGCATTGCCCGACATGTTGATGGTTGCTCCCAACGGCAATACAAACCCCGATGTCTGTTTCGAAATGCCAAGTTTGTTTTCGCACGTTTCCATATTGATAGGCAGAGTCACCATAGACGAAGCGGTAGTGAATGCAATGATTTGCGGACGAATCATTTCGCGCATAAAAGTTCGTATTGATACACGAGAGAACCCTCCTACCAATAGCGGATAAACCAATAATCCCATGATGGCGATGCAAAGCAGGTAAACCCACAACAAGTTTACAATGCGTAGCAGGATGTCGAAACCAAACGTACCTACAGCATCAGCCATCAAACCAAACACACCAATGGGAGCTACCCACATCACCTTCTCGATGCACCAAACAAGCGCTTCCAGCAACCCATTCAAGCCACTGATAATCTTTCCTCTGCGTGGTTCGGAAAGGGCAGCTATACCAAAGCCTAAAAACAATCCGAAGACAATGATTTGCAGGATGTTTCCTTGCGCCAATGCCGCTATCGGATTTTCGGGAATCATACCGATTACCGTATCCCAAAAGCTCAAAACAGGCGCTTCGCCGGCGGGATTAACACTGTTTGCAAGCGTCAGGCTGGCTATGGTCTCCTTGTCTATCCCCTCTCCCGGCTCAAAGATTACTCCGCCTAAAATGCCTATGACAACCGCTATGACGGTTGTTATCATGATGAATGCGATGGATATGCCTCCGATGATACCGGCCGAGCGCGAATTTCCCAATGATGCCGCTCCCGATATGATGGAGAGGGCCACCAACGGAATGACAAGCATCTTGATGAGTTGGATGAATAGTGTTCCCAATGGAGCAAACATCGACGAATCTGCTCCCATGGCTGCTCCTACCCATATACCTAAAAGCATGGATACAAGTATCCAGAAACCAAGGTTTGTGATGATTTTCTTTATCATAACAGTTTTGATTTTATAAAAAGAGGTGTTCAAAGCACTGAACACCTCTTAATAATGATTCGGTAAATTATTTGGCTTGCCATTTGCAACGCACCGGAGAGAAAATCTTCTCTTCCTTTTTCAGTGTTGCCATAGCCTTATCTACCTCTTTCTTGTCCAGGCCTGTTTCCTTGGCCAATGTTGTGGCGTTTACCGGAGCATTCAGCTCTTTCATCTTTGCCAATACAATTTCTACTGTTTCCACTTTTTATAACGTTTAGTGTTTAGCGTTTAATGATTAGCCGTTATTGCTTATCATTAATCGCCAACGGTTAATCACTAAATTAAATTCCCAACGAAGCTTTTACGGCTTTCACCTTTTCTTCGGCTTCGGCGTTGGCGTTGGTGTAGCACTTGGCGCAACCCATCTCGCCCTTCACTTCAACGTAGAATTTGATTTTTGGTTCAGTACCCGATGGACGAACAGAAATCTTTGTGCCGTCGGCGGTAAAGTATTGAAGTACGTTGCTTGTTTCCGGCATGTTGATGTCCGATACATTGCCTTCACCATCTACAGCCTTCAAAGTCTTGTAGTCCTTAGCCAAGATAACTTTCGAGCCGCCGATTTCCTTCGGAGGATTAGCGCGGAAGTTCTCCATCATGGCCTTGATTTCGTCGGCACCGCTCTTACCCGGCTTCACTACATTGATGGTAGTCTCTTTCGAGAATCCGTATTCAACATAGATTTCCATCAATACGTCGTAGAGAGTCTTGCCTTGATCCTTAGCCCATGCGCAGATTTCGGCCAACAAAGTACATGCTGATACGGCATCTTTATCGCGAACGAAGTCTTCTGCCAGGAATCCGTAGCTCTCTTCACCGCCACCGATGTATTGTTGCTTGCCTTCGCTCAAACGGATTTCGCGTGCAATCCACTTGAATCCGGTGTAGCAGTCGCGCATTTCGATGTTGTTCTTGTCGGCAACAGCCTTGATAAGTTCGGTAGTAACGATGGTCTTCACCACGAAGTCGGTATCCTTCATCTTACCCATTGCCTTGCGGTTCTTGATGATGTAGTACAAGAAGATAAGGCAAGTCTGGTTACCGTTGATAAGTACCCATTCGCCCTTGTCGTTCTTGCAAGCCATACCTACGCGGTCGGCATCTGGGTCGGTAGCCATCACGATGTCGGCATCAATCTTCTTGGCCAGTTCGATGGCAAGTGTCAATGCTTCAGCATTTTCTGGGTTTGGCGAGATAACTGTCGGGAAATCGCCGCTCTTCACCATTTGCTCTTCTACGCAATGAACGTTTTCAAATCCCCATTGCTTCAATGCGCGCGGAACCAACATCATACCAGTACCGTGGATAGGAGTAAACACGATGCTCAAATCCTTTTGGCGCTTGATTACTTCCGGATCGATAGAGATGCTGTGTACCTTGTCTAAATATACGCTATCTACGTCTTCGCCAATGATTTGGATAAGTGCAGGATTGCCTTCGAACTTGATGTCGGCAGCCGAAGCAATCTTGTTCACCTCGTCGATGATACCCTTATCGTGTGGAGCCAATACTTGTGCGCCATCGTCCCAATAAGCCTTGTATCCGTTATATTCCTTCGGGTTGTGGCTTGCAGTAAGGATGATACCGCTTTGGCATCCCAAGTGGCGGATAGCGAACGACATTTCCGGTGTAGGACGCATATCTTCGAACAGATATACCTTGATGCCGTTGGCCGAGAAGATGTTGGCCGAGATTTCGGCAAACAGACGGCTGTTGTTGCGGCAGTCGTGTCCGATACATACAGATATTTGTTCCAAGTCGGCAAAGTTCTTGTTCAAGTAGTTCGACAAGCCTTGTGTAGCAGCACCCACGGTGTAGATGTTCATGCGGTTGCTACCGGCACCCATAATGCCACGAAGGCCACCGGTACCAAATTCAAGGTCTTTGTAGAAACATTCGATAAGCTCAGTCTTATCTTCGTTTTCCAACATACGCTTCACCTCGGCTTGAGTTTCTGCGTCATAGGCGGGAGTAAGCCACTTTTGTGCTTTCTCGGTCACCATCTGAATCAATTCAAGATTTTCCATAGAGAGTTATTTTGTTTATTAAATGATTATTCTGTCAAAGGGCAAATGTAACGATTCCCTTTGGATTAAACAAGCATTTAGCCTTAAAAATAATATCGGTTGCGTAAGATTATAATCATACGCTCGTCTTTCCATCGAAAAACATTCCCCTTCTACTGCCCTATTTATTCAAATAACACCGTTTATACTCACAAAAATGCCATTCATTGCATTAAAAAATGTTAAAACGCACACTTTTAGCCCCCGAAAATGCCTATTCTTCACTCGTTGTTTGTTGATGATTTGGGTTGACTGTTTTTTCCCCTTATTTATAGTATCGGTTGACAGAGAGCTAAACCTAATTTTTAATAATCACGCGCAATTACTTCCGGATTCCTTCGTGTTTTCCTCCCGATTTGTTCGTGATTTATTTCCAATTTGTTCGCAAAGTCAGCATAAATCACGCGCAAATCCGGCAAAGATTGTTCGTGATTTCAGCACAAATCACGCGGGAATATTTTATCCAATTTCCTTAGCTAAATTACGATTTCTAAAGTATTAATACTTTGCGCCTAAACATTTAATACTTTACGTCCAATCATTTTGTTCGTCACACCTAACTAACAAACACTTATCCCCTATCTTACAGACACCATACCGACTATTAGATAATAATCCCAATCTACAATAGTAGAAATTATAATAGTCTTATAGACAAGAAAGTGCGGATTGACGGATGAGTAATCTACAATAGTAGAAATTATAATAGTCTTATAGACTACCACCTTTGATAGTGCGAGATTCAAATCTACAATAGTAGAAATTATAATAGTCTTATAGACTAATTCTCTGTCTTCAATCGGGCGGTCTTATCTACAATAGTAGAAATTATAATAGTCTTATAGACATATAGCTGGAATGTTGTACCCAACCATATCTACAATAGTAGAAATTATAATAGTCTTATAGACATATAGCTGGAATGTTGTACCCAACCATATCTACAATAGTAGAAATTATAATAGTCTTATAGACATATAGCTGGAATGTTGTACCCAACCATATCTACAATAGTAGAAATTATAATAGTCTTATAGACGATTTTCTTCGGTCAAACCCTCGTGTAATATCTACAATAGTAGAAATTATTATAGTCTTATAGACCCTTTGATGCTGCAAAAATACATATTATGTTCTATATTCCAAATAGTTAGCAAAAAATATTTTGGGACTATTTTACCCCACCCCTCCAAATAGGATTACAAGAAATAATATGTAAACTCCACGAAAAACGAGCAGTTTCTATTTCATTTGGCAACTCTATGGGTATTGTTTTGTTTGTAGAGATTTCGTAGTGAGATAATTTCCCTCTTGTTTGCGGCTTGGCATGATAAAGTCCCTCATCCGTATCCATATACACATTTAGGTATATGGAATACGGACAAAAGACAAAATCATTTAGCATTGATATGGAGATGTAATCGTCCATATATTTACGAATAATAGCGTTATTCGTCTAAATAAGGTTTTCTTTGAGCAAACTGTAACCATTCTTTATTTGTAATGGCCAGTTTCAAGTTTCTTAAATCGTCCGAAGTCTTAATCTGTTGCACTATCCACAACCCTTTTCGTGCAATGTTATATGCCCCATTAGCATCGGCATTCTTTGGCAACGAACTATCACAAGTATCACTGTTGTAGAAATTGCCTTCTTCATCGGCTACTGGTGATTGCATGTAGTCAACATTTGTTCCAGTTTCACTGTTTCGCATTTGTAGTGTTAACTTCAGCAGATACAGAAGTTTCTTGAAGAAATCCGCAGAGTCTTGTTGCATAATAGCCTCTTTCAAATTGGAATGAATATCTATATTCGACTCTTTGAAAAACTCTTTAAACTTATCCGTTAAGACAACTTCCTTGCTTGTCCAATTTGAATTTTGTTTCTCGTCACGGAATGTTTCTATGCGTTTTCCGTATGTACAAAGTTTCCAATTGGTGCGACTACCATCGGCCTTCGATGTGAAATTTGTATAATCGAAAGCAAATTCAAACCAATCTTTTTCGTCATTGTAACGGATACTATCAAACTTTCCAAAAAACGTTTTTGCCTTTTCGCGCGTTTCGTATCGAGTATCGAACAGATTTACAAAACCTGTTACGGGGTCTATCTTACTGGTATTCCATGCTTGGGTATAGAAAAGGAAACCGCATTGTTTTCCCATTTTTTGGAAACTAACAAACTTGTTTGTAAGCTGATAGGCATTAAGTATTCCACCAGGTTCTTCTGGCTGTTTCTTTTTATCGGCTAAATAGTTTAGCTTGTCGATCAGCATTTTCTCGAATTTCTGATAAACAGAAGATTCTACTTTTTGGCGACCACGCATAAATCCTGCATTCAAATCTTCGAGCACAACAATGGCATTGTATTTTATCATCAGTTCGGCTATTTTGTGCACAACCTGACTTAAATAGCCCTCTTTCAATTCTTTTATATTCTCAATGGTTTGCCAACTTTGACGAGCTTTCATTCTTTCGTCTTCTCGCTTCGACAACAAATCATGATAGTCAGTACGATATTCGTTACCTTTATATGTATTCACAATCTCGTTCAACGAATATTGTTCTTTTATCTCTCCTTTCAAGTTTATTACCGTCAAGTATAGCAAATGACGCTCACCACGGTCAATACCAATGATATGCAAATCGTCGCTTTGTTGAATATACTCGTTGACGGATTGATTGATATTATCATTTCCTGTACTCTTAAAATTCATGGTTATGGGTACATGAAATTGGAATTTATCTATAGTATAACGTTTGTCCTTAATCAAGTCGTAAGTAAAGAGACTTTGTTTCTTCTTGTTCAACTCATTCTTGTTGTCTATAGCTTTATTGGCCGGATGTGTAGGTTGCTCATAATTGATGCTCGATTTACGGAAGAAAACTTCGGCTTGTCCGTTTAGTTTATAGACAACATCTGCCAAGTTCTTTTCATCAAACAGCATCTTCCAATAGAGAGTATGAAGATTTGGTGTTCCTTTGCTATAAGGTGAGAAATCTTTATTATAGATTTGGAACAGAAAAATCTTACCCTCTTCTACAAGTGAATGGATATAGTCAACCGATACGTTGCGGAATGAGATTTTGTAACCTTGTTGTTCTACTTCACGATAAAAACCACTTAAATCTTCATAGGTCTCTGTTGGAGAGAATCTAAAGCCAAATTTACACCAGTCTTCATGTTTGTTAATAGAAGCCTTAAAGAAGTCGATTAAAGCATGGCAATCTTTAATGTTAAAAGTGACTCCTTTCTTATGGGTGTCGTTATGGTAATTTTCTAATAATTGACTACTTGGAGCAAATTCTTGTATTCTTGATTTAGAGAAGAATACCTTGGGAAGCATCTTATTGGCTCCTGGTAGTAGTTTGTACTCCATCTTTTCATAACAATCTCCATCATCCGGCATGGCTTTCACATCAAATACTCGATTGTGTTTCTTGTTCATAATAGCCAGATAATACAAACCATCTTTGCGGAGAATCACGGTGGTGTTTGCTTGCTCCTTGTTCAAATCCCAACCATCCATCAAAGTGGAGTTCTCAAAGTTCAATTTAATCTTCTCTGTAGAATATGGTTTGCGAGTCATATAATTGCGTACCATGTTGTAAAGCGGAGTAATCTTATCCAACTCTTCCCACAATGCAGCAAATTCACCATAAAACTTTTCATCTTTTTCCGGCTCTGTACCATCACCCAACAATGGTTTAATAAAATGTTGCAGAGCTTTAATGGCATCCAACAGGTTCTTTATCTTTTCTACATTTACCTTGTCTTGTGCAAGATTCTTTCCTGTATATGGTGTGTTCAATAAGTCTTTTACTTCGGTATAGGCATTCTCTATCTGTGCAAATAGATTCTCCTTTTGAATGGTTTCATTGTTTACGGCTCCCAATTCAGCAAAATAACCTTGTATTGTTTTCTGTTTTTCGGG
Organism: Mediterranea massiliensis; assembly: GCA_015060685.1. Classification (GTDB taxonomy): domain Bacteria; phylum Bacteroidota; class Bacteroidia; order Bacteroidales; family Bacteroidaceae; genus Bacteroides; species Bacteroides massiliensis_B. The sequence continues at coordinate 264,880 of SUXZ01000001.1, forward strand.
AAGCTGTTTGTTTATACAATCATTGATAAAGGCAATAGAGATACTTCCTTGCGACTTGATAACCTTGTTTAAACGATCTTCATAAGCTTCATCGCTTTCTTTCTTTGACTTTTTAGGTACTTCATTCTTCAGTTCTTCCAACAATGCCTTGGAGATAACTCCCCAATGACCGAACACCTTTTGCGAAATATCTGTCAACTGCAAATCGTTACGGATATATATCTTGCTTAAATCATAATCTGCCAATCCAACTAATAGCTCTCTCAAAGAATGTTCACCTTCTATCTTTCTATTAAGAACTTGTTCATCCAATTCTTGATATGCTTTTTGAATGGCTTCCAATAGTTTATCGTCCGATTCGAATTGTTCGGGTAGCCACGAAATGGCATTGCGGTCGCTCAATATCTGTTTATAGAGAGGTTTTAGTTTTGGCAAACGCGCCGACTTGTCTTTTTGTTGCTGATTATAGAGGTTAATGTATTCGTTCAACCCCTTAATTTTGATGTTTGTATTATCTATTGTCTTACCACCAATTATTGCATTGTAAACATCAATCTGTTTCTGAGTTAATACCACGTTGAAGTAGTTCAACTTGAACATTTCTTCAATGCTCATGACATTCAAGCACTCTTCGAAATTGGTATATAATTCGGAAAAGCTATCAGCAATGGGCGATGCCGCTACCTTGTCAAACACCATGATGTTATCAATAAACTTTGGCAAGTTTTCATGAATCAACCGATAGGCAATGGCTGTTGATTGCGCTTCGGATGTATACATATTTTTTCGGTTTTCATGAAAGCCTGTAAAATAGGTAGTGAAATTCTTAAATTCCTCAATTATTTGAATATCTTGCTCGCGTTTATCATTATCTTTTTGGTTGGTTATAAAGTTCTTCAAATCTTCCTTTATAAGTTTCTCGCTAAAGATACGCTTGTATATATCACTCTTGTTGAAAGCATTTGCAATCTGTTTCCTTAATTCTTCCTGAATCTTTTCATATAATTTACGTTGATTATCATCTTTCGACTTAATCATGTAGCAAGTATAAAACTCTGAAATCGAATTGTTTCTTCCCTCATTATCATATTGCAATTCCAAATCATCAAGCACATCTTCAATGAATTCTTTATGATATTCATCAATAATATTTTTCATTTGGATATAACTCTTTGCACGGTGTTGGTCTTGATCAAGCAAACCGTTCTTATTGATGTGTTCCAAGGTGCTACCTATTGGTTTCAACTCAAAGCGCAAAGTCTTTGACAAAGGATAAACTCTCGAAAATTGCTGAAATGTTTTCATAATGTATTCTGTTAAGGTAAATAAATTATTTATGAAGTTGCCGGTAAAGGTAGTAAAATAATTTATTAAAGAATACACTATACAAAGAAATCTTCACTGATATGGTAAATTACCATAAACTCATGATGATTAAAGTAGAAATTATAATAGTCTTATAGACTCACGGTGTCCCCGGTGTCTGCATCCCATCTACAATAGTAGAAATTATTTATAATAGTCTTATAGACAATATCCGCTTTGCTCGCGGATGGGCAAATCTACAATAGTAGAAATTATAATAGTCTTATAGACTAAAATCGGAAGTAGCGGTGATTCTGCTATCTACAATAGTAGAAATTATAATAGTCTTATAGACATTGTCGCCTATCTGTGTGATGGCCGAATCTACAATAGTAGAAATTATAATAGTCTTATAGACAAGACCTTGAAGAAGAACTTGCGCTTGTAATCTACAATAGTAGAAATTATAATAGTCTTATAGACAAAATTATGACTATTTTAGAAAGTGTAGATCTACAATAGTAGAAATTATAATAGTCTTATAGACAAAACAAATCTTTTGAATCTCGTGGCTAATCTACAATAGTAGAAATTATAATAGTCTTATAGACTATATACTATACATTTGCAGCAGAAACAAATCTACAATAGTAGAAATTATAATAGTCTTATAGACTCTTTGATGCTGCAAAAATACATATTATGTTCTATATTCCAAATAGTTAGCAAAAAATATTTTGGGAATATTTTACCCCACCCCTCCAAATTGAATCATAAGAAATAATATGTAAGTTCCACATTATTAGCTTGATATGTAGAATTCGATGTTTTTGTATAGACCGAGGTTTGCAAAGCGAAGGAAAGCTATATAATGTTAAGGGGAATGTTCATTATACATACTTTAACGCAATTTTAACAAAAAGTTTTTGCAGCATTTCACACCTTTGTCCGTCTATAGGGTAAAAGAAGTTTTTGCAAAAACGAATTGGTTTGAAACAAGTGGTTGATGAAATAGAGGAAATCGTAGAAGGATGTCGAGCAGGTAGAGAGGATGCCCGAAAGAGGCTTTATACACTCTATGCCAAGCATTTATTGGCTATATCCTATCGCTATACTGGCAATATGGACGATGCCTACGATGTGCTTCACGACGGATTCGTAAAGATATTCACTCACTTCAGTTACAACGGAAAAGGAATGCTTATCGGTTGGCTTTCTAAGGTGGTCAGCGCACAAGCTATCGACTTTTTAAGGAAAAAGAAAAGTTTTGATAATATTTATATAAACGATGAGTCGCTTCCCGATTTGTCGGATGAAGATGCGATGATTGAGCAAACCGGAAACGTTCCGCAAGAGGTGCTGATGAAGTTTGTTGCCGAACTTCCCGATGGATGCAGAACGGTGTTCAATCTGTATGTGTTCGAGGAGAAATCGCATAAAGAGATTGCACAACTGCTTCACATCAAGGAACATTCATCTACCTCACAACTACACAGGGCAAAAACGATTTTAATGGAGAAGATTAAAGCATACAAAAACTATGGATAAATTTTGCGAAAAGATACAGCAGCAACTAACCGGCGTGCAAATGGATGTGCGCGATGGTTTTTGGGAAGAGATAGAGGCTTGCTTGCCAGTAGCTGTCACTACTCCCCGCTATCGTTTCTTGAAGAGGTGGAGCATAGCGGCAAGCATCTTGCTTGTATTGGGATGTGCTGCTTTTGCTTGGCTGAACGGATTGGATAATGCATCCGAGGGTATCTACGACGAAGTTGCGCAACTACCTGTTGTGCAAAACAGTACTATCGTAAGCAACGATGACTTGTTTGCGGATTATCCTGAACAAACTTCGCCGGCACTGGTGCAAAACAACGCAACTCGCCCCGCCGCTAACCGAGCGGTGTATCCGGCGGCTTATCATCAGGTAGCTTTATCGGACAAGCCAACGGACGAACCTTATATACATTCTGAAGTGCATGTGCGCGTCACCGTTACACAAACCAGAAAAAACGCTCAGGAAACAACACAAACACATCACAATACTTCATCATCTACCCCTTCTGCTCAAGGCGAAATCGTACAGCCTACAAACGAATCGCCCTGGTCGATGAAAACATTCTTAGGCACTTCCCTGCCTCACGAGGATTTTGCCTTGCCGCTATCGGCAGGAATAACCATCGAACGCAAACTAAGCAAACGGATTTCGTTGGAAAGCGGATTGATTTACAACCGATTGGAAGGCATTGATGCGGTGGCGGAAAAACGGACGCTTCACACCTTGGAAGTGCCGCTGAAGATGAATGTAACGGTGGCTGAAGGCAAGCGCACCGAACTCTATGCTACGGCAGGTGCAGCCATCGAGAAGTGTATTGCCGGAGCGATAGATAACGGCTTCGATGCCGAACCGCTTTCGGCATCGGTAAAAGCAGGTGTAGGAGTGAATTACAAACTTTCCGATTGTCTGGCAATGTTTGGCGAAGCAACACTTTCTCATCGGTTGGCCGATTCTTCGCAAACACGTACTATCCACAACGAGCGGCCGACAAACATGAATCTGTGTTGCGGATTGCGTATGAGACTATGATTTAACATTTTGGCGTAAACAAAATGCTACCCTCTTTCATTATTTATTCAAATCTATTGAAAGAAACCTAAAAAGCAACGGATTATGAAAATGTTAAAATTATCAGTCATCAGTCTATTTACTACACTATTGGTAGCATCGTGCAGCAAAGATTCGCTCGATTATTTCCATCCCGATGTTGAAATATTCATTGAGCAACTTAAAACCGGTACGTATGACGCAATTGCGTTGAATGATGTAAATGGTATGCCCCATTTTGGTATGGACGATATCCCGTTGTTGTTGGAGCATGCCGACGACATGACAATAATCCCATCTTTTCCGTTGGCATTAACTTTTCCTGATAGCAAATTGCGTTTGGGAGAGTGTGTACTATGGACTATCGAAAGCATTCGCATCGGACGAAATGCATCGTTAGGAAGCAAACTTGTTTATGTAGGTGCAGACAACTATGAAGGCATCTACTTTTTAAGTGATGACGACTTAAGACAGGCTGCAGATAGTTATCGTAGGTGGTGGAAAGAGTATAATAATACGCCCCAAATCTATTGGGTGAACGACCCATGTTACAACGATCCTTTATGCGGCACTCCATATATGTGGTGGTAATACTATTTCTATCTGTTTCATCCATCAGGCTCTATGCCCAAGATGAACGGCTGTTGCAAGACTCTATCTGCTTGCCCAAGTCGCCGGATAAGGAGTTTCTGCTATCTCCCCAACTGGATAATCATAAATCGTGGTTGGATTTCGACAATACACTACCCTCTCTACCCGTAAGCGCGAAACCGAAACCGAAGGTACGACTGACACTGAATCCCTACTCTTCCAACAGGCTTTTCGATTGGGATCCCATCTATCAATGCAAACTCGTGAAGAAGGCGGATGGCAGTTGGCAACCGGAAGGTACACGCACCGAAACCATCAGTCCGAATCTGCTTACACCGACCAAAAAGGAAAACGAATTTGTGCCTCCTCCAACAAGCATCTCTACAGATTTGATGTATATTTTCACCAAAGAGTTCTGGCAATTCCAACGAAGGAAGAATAAGAAAAGGCTTGGTAAAGTGCTGGAAACCTATGCTACTGATTAGCGTTTGTGCCTGTGCCGTGCTGAGTATGGATGAAACGCTTGTTTGCCTCTTTCAAGCGGAAAAGGTTGAGGAACATCAATACAAATGAATAAGGCACTAACAATACGCTCTTAACCAATCGCCAGCCCCAATATTTACGAGGAATGGCCACGCCCAATGAAAGCAGCAACAAGCCTAAAAGAATCCACCATTTCAGCGAGATTTCGATGTAGAAGATAGTTGAGAGGATAGCAAAGATGGCAATGAATCCCAACAACAGCACTCTGGAGAAGGCTGCTTGCTGATAAATCTTGTCAACAAAGCCCCACTTCTTCTCCTTGATGGCGCTTGGCAGTTGGTTGGCAAATTCGGCAAAGCTGTAGTATTGTGCCGATAGCCAGCGGCGACGTTGGTTGTAGAAGCCGTCCATCTGCTGAATCTTCTCGTCGAGCACCTTGGTGTGAGGCAAGTAGTGGAAGAAGTAACCTTGATACAATAATTTCATTTCCAACACTCTATCAAATCCGCCTACCGATGTGTTTGTCATCATGGCATCGTAGAAGAGATTGAATTCGAACGCCATACCCGAACCGATAAGTGCCGTAGGCATACCTAAGTTGACGTGACCTAAACGGAAGATGGAGTTGTTCATCTCTTCGCTGATAGCATCCAAGTAAGCTGTGTTGGTATTCAAGTTCTTGGCTACGCGATGTGTTTGAAGTATCTTTACATCGGGATTAGCGAATGCATCGTTCACCTCGGACAGATAGTGTTCGTTGATGATGTTGTCGGCATCGATAATCATGGCTACATCGTAGGGCGCATCCTTGCCGACGTGTTCGAGTGCAGCTTTTAGCGATTTGGTATTGGTGCTCTTCTCAAAATCTACTTGAAGCAGTTTGATGGGCATTGCACGGAGAATGTCGTTTGTCTCTTTCGTCATGTGGTCGGATATGACCAGTACATCGTACATATCTTTCGGATAATCCTGATTCAAGCACGATTTTACGGTGTCTTGTATCACTGCATCTTCGCGATAGGCAGCAATAAGCATCAGGTATCTCTTCCGTTTATCAGTTGGCGCAGGTTTAGGAGGAAGTCCTCGCAAGGTAGCCATACTGAAGACGAAGATATAGATAACATTCACTGCCAAGAGCAGGAAGAATATCCAGTCGATGATATGAAAAATACAATCCAAAATCTAAAGAAACATTAAATTATGGTTAACAACTTTATACAAAGGTAGAGGTTCTTTTTGAAATAAACTAATAAAACGGAAAGAAAAGCAAAAAAAACTTCATTTTTAATGGTAAAAATATAATAAAAGCGCCAACACCGTGTTAGATGTCAGCGCTTTTTAATAGAATTGAATATATAACCCTTTAATTACTTTCTTGCTTCGGCAATGTAGGCAAGTGCTTCGCGACACTTATCGGTTACATATGCCCAGTCTTCGGCTTTTACCTTATCGCCAGGGAAGAGCTTCGAGCCCATACCTACACAGAAAACGCCTGCCTTAATCCATGAAGTAAGGTTTTCTTGAGTAGGCTCTACACCGCCTGTTACCATCAGTTTCGACCATGGCATGGGTGCCATCAACCCTTTTACCAACTTAGGACCGAGCACGTCGCCTGGGAAAATCTTGCACAAATCGCATCCCACTTCTTGTGCGGCACCCACTTCGGATACACTACCGCAACCGGGAGTATAAGCCACCAAACGGCGGTTGCAAATCTTGGCTATTTCAGGATTGAACAAGGGACCTACTACGAAACAAGCACCCAACTGCAAGTAGAGGGCAGCTGTAGCCGGATCGACTACCGAGCCTACACCCATTGCCATTTCAGGGCACTCTGTTGCGGCATATTTCACTACTTCGGCAAACACTTCGTGAGCAAAGTCGCCACGATTTGTAAATTCGAAGGCTCTTACTCCGCCGTCGTAACAAGCTTTAACAACTTTCTTTGCCACTTCGGCATCTTTATGATAGAATACGGGCACCATACCGGTTGTACCCATCTTATTCAGTACAGCAATCTTATCAAACTTTGCCATATCTAAGCTTTTAATTTTTACTATTCCTTGATTGTTAAAAATCTAAAGAGGTTTTGAACGACCGAAGGAAGTTAATTTTAACCTTTTAATTTTTTATTTATCTCTGTACACGACCGTTAGCATTACCGCCGGCAAGGCTCTCTACCTCTTCGATAGAAACGAGGTTGAAGTCGCCGTTGATAGTGTGCTTCAATGCCGAAGCTGCTACGGCAAATTCCAATGCATCGCCTTGGTTGTCCTTAGTAAGCAATCCGTGGATGATACCGCCCGAGAACGAGTCGCCACCACCTACGCGGTCGATAATCGGATTGATGTCGTAACGCTTTGATTCATAAAACTCTTCGCCGTTGTAAATCATTGCTTTCCAGCCATTGTGAGTAGCCGAGAATGATTCGCGCAAGGTAGAGATGACATACTTGAATCCAAACTCCTTGGCCATGGCCTTGAAGATGCCCTTGTAGCCTTCGGCATTTGTTTCGCCACCTTCTACGTCGGCATCGGGCTTAAAGCCTAAGCAAAGCTCTGCATCCTCTTCGTTGCCGATACATACATCAACATATTGCATCAATGGGCGCATGATAGATTGTGCCTTTTCCTTTGTCCACAACTTTTTGCGGAAGTTCAAATCCACAGAAACGGTCACACCGTGGCGTTTGGCTGCTTCGCAAGCCAAGCGGGTAAGTTCGGCTGCCTTGTCCGAAATGGCAGGTGTGATACCCGACCAGTGGAACCAATCGGCACCTTCCATGATGGCATCGAAGTCGAAATCTGCTGCATCGGCCTCTGCAATAGCCGAGTGAGCGCGGTCGTAAATCACCTTGCTTGGACGCATGGAAGCACCTGTTTCCAAGTAGTAGATACCTACTCTGTCGCCTCCGCGAGCAATGAATTGTGTGTTTACACCATATTTACGAAGTGCATTCACAGCCGACTGGCCGATTTCATGCTTGGGCAATTTCGTTACAAAATAGGCATCGTGTCCATAGTTGGCACAACTTACGGCTACATTGGCTTCGCCGCCACCATAAACTACGTCGAATGAATCTGATTGTACGAAACGAGTATTTCCCGGCGTTGATAATCTCAACATAATCTCGCCCAGTGTAACAACTTTCTTTCCCATAATAAGTCTGCAAATTTTATATTAGTAAATCTTTAATTTTGTCCTTTTAAGCACTAAAACAAGCTAATTTATTTATAATTAACTAATTAACTGTTTTCGTGTGCGCAAACGATGATTTTCGTGTGCGGGCACAAAGGTAATACTTTTTTTGAAATACAGAAAATTAACGTATATTTGTGACGAAAAAAATGATATTTTTTTGTGTCTAATCAAACGAAAGGCTGTTTATGGGCGAAAGAATTAGGATAAAAGACATTGCCGAGCGTGCCAACCTCTCGGTAGGAACCGTGGATAGAGTGATTCACGGCCGTAGCGGTGTGTCCAAGAAGAGTCGGATGCGTGTGGAGGAAATCCTGAAGGAGATGAACTATCAGCCCAACATGTATGCCAGTGCGTTGGCTTCGAACAAAAGCTACCGGTTTGCCTGCCTGTTGCCGCAACACGAAGAGGGCGAGTACTGGACAGAAGTTCAGAATGGCATTTACGAGGCGATGGCGAATTTTGGCGACTTCAACATCAATATCAGCCTCTCTCATTACGACCCATACAACTATGCATCGTTTGTACAGGAGAGCCGGCGGTTGGTGGACGAGCAGTACGACGGCATACTGTTTGCACCCACTCTCCCAGCCTATACCAAGCCCTTTACCGATGCGTTGAAGCAGCAAGGAACACCTTATATATATATAGACTCGAACATTGTGGAAGAGCCGGCCCTTGCCTTTTACGGTCAAAACTCTGTTCAAAGCGGCTATTTTGCAGCCAGCATTCTGATGATGTCGGGACAATCGCCGCAAGAGGTGGTTATCTTCCGAAAGAAGTACGAAGGCATCATCGGCTCTAACCAACAAGAGCGTCGAGAGGTGGGATTCAGACGATACATGCAAACCTACCATCCGCAATGTCAGATATTGGAACTCGACTTACATGTAATGAACGAGTCAGACGATATGGCTATGCTGAATCAGTTTTTCCAAAGCCATCCGAATGTAAAGAACGGCATCACCTTCAACTCGAAAGCCTATATTGTGGGCGAGTTTTTGCAACGCGAAAAGATGGACTACTTCAACTTGATAGGCTACGACTTGCTGCAACGGAATGTGGATTGTCTGAAACAGGGAGGCATACATTTCCTGATAGCACAACATCCACGCCTACAAGGATATAGCGGCATACAGTCGTTGTGCGAACACTTGATACTGAAAAAGAGTGTCAACCCCATCAACTACATGCCTATCGACCTGCTGACGAAAGAGAACATTGCATATTATAACATCAGATAAAACCTTACAATATGAAAACTAAGTATCTAAAAATCAATGTGGCAGACAATGTTGCCGTGGCTATTGAAAACTTGCAGGCAGGAGAAGTAATCTGCCTGGACAACCAACAGATTGTATTGAACGAACCGATACCAGCCGGACATAAATTTGCCTTGAAAGATTTCCAAGCCGGCGAAGATGTCATAAAATATGGTTATCCAATCGGCCATACCAAGCATGCACAAAAGCAAGGCGACTGGATGAACGAAAACAACATCCAAACCAACTTGTCGGGCTTGTTGGAGTATGTATATCAGCCTGTCGATGCATCGCTCGACATTCCTTGTCAGTCGCTTACCTTCAAAGGTTATCGCCGTGCCAATGGCGATGTCGGCATCCGTAACGAGGTGTGGATTGTACCTACAGTGGGTTGTGTAAACGGCATTGTAAACCAACTTTGCGAAGGCTTGAAGCGCGAAACCGGTTGCAAGGATGTGGACGATATTGTAGCCTATCCACACAACTATGGCTGCTCGCAATTAGGTGACGACCATGAGAATACCAAGAAGATTCTGCGCGATCTGGTGTTGCATCCAAATGCTGGTGCCGTGTTAGTGGTGGGATTGGGATGTGAAAACAACCAGCCCGATGTTTTCCGCGAACTCCTTGGTGAGTACGACACCAACCGAATCCGCTTTATGGTGACGCAACAAGTGCCTGGCGATGAATATGAAGCCGGCATGGAGATTCTGCGCGAGTTGTATGCCATTGCATCGCAAGACAAGCGCGAGGATGTGCCTCTGAACGAACTGCGTGTTGGTTTGAAGTGCGGCGGCTCCGATGGTTTCTCGGGCATCACCGCCAACCCACTATTGGGTATGTTCAGCGACTTCTTGGTGGCTCAGGGAGGTACCAGCGTGCTGACCGAAGTACCCGAAATGTTTGGTGCCGAAACCATCCTGATGAACCGTTGTCGCAACAAGGAGTTGTTCGAACAAACCGTGAAATTGATAAACGACTTCAAACAATACTTCCTTTCGCACGGCGAGCCGGTGGGTGAAAATCCGTCGCCGGGAAACAAGGCGGGAGGCATCTCGACACTGGAAGACAAGGCACTGGGCTGTACACAGAAGTGTGGAAAGAGCTACGTGGAAGGTGTGATGAGTTATGGTGAACGCCTTCAAGTAAAGGGATTGAACCTGCTTTCGGCACCCGGAAATGACTTGGTTGCCTCTACAGCATTGGCTTCGTGCGGTTGTCACATGGTGCTGTTCACTACCGGTCGCGGCACTCCCTTCGGCACGTTTGTTCCTACGATGAAGATCTCTACCAACTCGCAACTGGCCAAGAACAAGCCAACTTGGATAGACTTCAACGCCGGCGTGATTGTGGAAGACGAGCCGATGGAAAAGACTTGCCAACGCTTCATCGAGTATGTCATCAAGGTGGCAAGCGGTGAACTGGTAAACAACGAGAAGAAGGGATACAAAGAGATTGCCATCTTCAAGACAGGAGTAACTTTATAAATTGAGAATCAGAATGAAAGGATTGTTGGCCTTAAGCCCGCTATTTGTATTTCTATGTCTGTATCTGGTCGTTTCCATCTTGCTGAACGACTTCTATAAAATGCCGATAACGGTTGCGTTTCTGGCGTCGTCGTGCTATGCTATTTGCATCACCAAAGGATTGCGACTGGAAGAACGTATTCAGCAATTCTCCTTGGGTGCATCCAACAAGAACATTCTGTTGATGCTTTGGATTTTTATCCTGGCTGGTGCATTTGCACAAAGTGCCAAGGCGATGGGTGCCATCGATGCAACGGTGAATCTCACCCTCTACATCCTACCCGACAATCTGCTGTTAGCGGGCATTTTCCTGGCTTCGTGCTTCGTTTCCATTTCGGTGGGCACCAGTGTAGGCACCATCGTTGCGCTGACACCGGTGGCCGTAGGATTGGCGCAGAAGACGGGGATAGATGTGGCCTTTATGACCGCTATAGTGGTGGGTGGCTCGTTCTTCGGCGACAACCTTTCGTTCATCTCCGATACCACCATTGCCGCCACCCGCACACAAGATTGCCAAATGCGTGATAAGTTTAAGGTGAATTTCCTTATTGTGTTGCCGGCGGCACTGATTGTGCTGGGTATCTATGTTGTGAAAGGCCTGGCTATACATGCCACACCAGATATTGGCGACATAGAATGGATAAAGATACTACCCTACCTTATTGTATTAGCCACCGCCATTGCCGGTGTTAATGTAATGGTGGTGTTGCTGCTTGGAATAGTTTCTACCGGCCTGGTTGGTGTTTGCCTGGGCATCTCTGTATTCGACTGGGTGGGTGCCATGAGTAGCGGCATCATCGGTATGGGCGAGTTGATTATCATCACCCTGCTGGCCGGAGGCATGCTGGAATTGATACGCTATAACGGTGGTATCGACTACATCATCCGATTACTAACCCGTCGTGTGCATGGCAAGCGGGGTGCCGAGTTCAGCATAGCGGCACTAGTAAGCATAGCCAATCTCTGTACCGCCAACAACACCATTGCCATTATCACCGCAGGCCCCATAGCACGTGGCATTGCCATGAAGTACCATCTTGACAAGCGTCGGGTGGCCAGTCTGCTAGACACTTTCTCATGTCTGGTTCAAGGAATTATCCCCTACGGTGCACAAATGCTGATGGCGGCAGGTCTTGCATCCATCTCGCCATTGAGCATTGTAGGTAATCTGTACTATCCGTTTTGCATGGGAATTTGCGCTATTTTGGCTATTATTTTCCGTTTTCCGAAGAAATATTCCTGATTTAACTTGCTGAATGAAATAAAATTAGTACCTTTGCGCCCGCTATTACGGGTTAATAGCATAAATTTTCAAATCATTAACTTAAAAATTTAATTAAATGGCAACTAAAATCAGATTGCAAAGACGCGGTCGCAAGAGCTATGCTTTCTATGCTATCGTTATTGCAGATTCAAAGGCACCACGTGATGGTCGTTTCATTGAGAAAATTGGTACTTATAACCCAAACACCAATCCAGCCACTGTAGATTTGAACTTCGAACGTGCACTTCACTGGGTTATGGTAGGCGCACAACCAACAGACACTACTCGTAACATCCTTTCTCGCGAAGGTGTTTACATGAAGAAACATCTTTTGGGTGGTGTTGCTAAGGGTGCATTCACCGAAGCTGACGCTGAAAAGAAGTTCGATGCTTGGAAGAACGACAAACAAAAAGGCTTGGCTGCTTTGAAGGCTAAGGAAGAAGAAGCTAAGAAGGCTGAAGCAAAGGCTCGTTTGGAAGCAGAGAAGAAGGTAAACGAAAACAAGGCTAAGGCATTGGCTGAAAAGAAGGCTGCTCTTGCAGCTGCTGCAGCTCCTGCTGAAGAAGAAGCCGAAGCTCCTGCTGAAGAAGCACCTGCCGCTGAATAATTTCAGTAAGGCAACTTGGATTAAAACAACACACTCCTTACTGACATCGGTTGGTAAGGAGTTTTTTTATCCAACATAGTTATAGATTAATTTTAAACCGTAATAAAATGAAAAAGTTTGCTTATTTGTTAGCAACAGGCGCATTGATTGCAGCTTGTTCTGGAAACGGATACACTGTTACAGGTAGTATCGAAGGTGCTCAAGACGGCGAAACCGTTTACTTGAATCGCATTGAAAACAGAAAGTATGTAGCCACCGACTCGGCCACTATACAAAACGGTGTGTTTACCTTCGAAGGTACACAACCACAAACCGTATCGCGCACCATCACTTATCAATCGGCCGAAATGGTTCGCCCGATGGCATTGGATATCTTTCTGGAAAATGGCGATATCAAAGTGAAGGTCAGCGGCGACAACGTATCGGTTACCGGTACAGAAAACAACAACCTGATGCAAGCCTATCGCGATGCATCCGATGAAGTGAACAACAAAATGCGCGCACTGATGGATGAGTTGTCGGACGAAGCGCTTAGCGAAGAGGCTAAGGCCGAAAAGATTGCACAGTTGAATGCTTTGGACGAGCAATCTACCGAAATCATCTTGAATAGTGTTAAGCAAAACGGCACCAATCCTGTAGGCATCGAGTTGTTTAAAGAGGCTCACTACTACATGGGATACGACGAGCTGGGTGAATACATTGCCCAACTGCCCGAAGCAGTAAAGAACGACGAAGCAGTAGCCCGCATCCTGAGCAACTACGAAAGAAAACAAGCCACTGCTCCGGGCATGAAATTTACCGACTTGGTGATGAACGACCCCGAAGGCAACGAGGTGAAGTTGTCTGATTATGTAGGTAAAGGCAAGTTGATTCTTATCGACTTCTGGGCAAGCTGGTGTGGCCCATGCCGCGAATCGATGCCTACCTTCATCGAACTCTACAATCAATACAAGGACAAGGGCTTCGGCATTGTGGGTGTATCGTTCGACCGCACACACGAGGCTTGGGTAGCCGGCATCGAAAAACTTGGCTTGCCTTGGCCGCAAATGTCCGACTTGAAGTACTGGCAAAGCATCGGTGCTTCTACCTACGGCATCAATAGCATCCCTGCTACCGTGTTGGTAGATGGCGAAGGAAACATCATTGCACGCGATTTGCACGGCAGCAAATTGGTAGAGAAAATTCACGAGTTGATGAAATAAACCATTTCGCTACATATACATTAAAACGGGCAAGGAATTGCCCGTTTTTTTTGTCTTTTCTAAAATTAATGCTACATTTGTGGCATGATTGAACTATCGCAACACATAGAAACCCTTCTGTTGGAGAATGATTGCGTCATTGTGCCCCGTCTGGGAGGCTTTGTGGCGCACTATCAGCCAGCGACTTATGTGGAAGAAGAGCAACTCTTTCTTCCGCCTGTCCGCATCGTTGGCTTCAATCCCCAGTTGAAGATGAACGACGGTTTGCTGGTTCAATCGTTCATGTCGGTTTATGGAAACAGCTTCTCTGATGCCACCCGAATGATTGACGAAAAGGTGGACGCATTGCTCGACGCCCTACACGAAAACGGCCGTGTGCAACTGCCGCAAATTGGCGAATTGCGTTGTTCCATCTATAATCAGATAAACTTCCAGGCCTACGACAACAAACTTACCACCCCATCGCTCTATGGATTGGGCAGCTTCCAGATAAAGCCGCTACAAGCCCTTCAAAAATCCGCTACATCCCCTGTACCGGCACCGATGAGCGTAGTGGTGAACAATACACAACCCGACGAAGAAACGCCCGTCATCAAGTTGCAAACCAATCATCGCAAATTGCGTATCGGGCCAGCATGGACAGCTGCCATGGTGGCTGTTGTAGTGATGGCGTTCCTCTATATCTACCCCTTCAACAAGGTAGAGACTCCTGTGAACTATACCGCCGAGCGGGCACAAATCATCCCCACGGAAACCCTTTCTTTGGAACCCGTAAGCGAGGAACAACCAGCCATTTCATTACAGGAAACCCAAACCGATAGCTTGCTTGAGCAACCCACTATCGAACCTGAGACACCGGTTGTTGAAGCAAAACCTCAACCCGTCGTAAAGGAAACACCAACCGAAAAGCCGGTTGTTACCGCCCAAACTAAGCGCTATCACGTCATCGTAGCAAGCATGGCTACCGAAGGCGAGGTGCATAAAATGGTTGAAAAGCTACAAAAAGCAGGCCATTCTGATGCTAAACCTATTATCGGAGGGGGAAAAATGCGCGTCTGCATAGCCTCGTATGCCACCATGGACGAGGCAAACGAAGCCGCCAAGCAACAACAATCTACCTATAATGGTGCTTGGGTACTGAAAAAATAACCCTTTCTACACACAAAAACAATGAAAAGAATCCGCTGTCCGAAATGCGAAAACTACATGACCTTCGACGAAACCAAGTACACCGAAGGCCAATCGCTTGTATTTGTTTGTCCGGATTGTAAAAAACAATTCAGCATCCGACTGGGCAAAACAAAGATGAAAGCACCACGCAAGGAAGAGCAATTGGACGAACAGGCTTTTCAAGAAGCGTTTGGAAGCATCACCGTCATCGAAAATGTGTTTGGCTTCAAACAGGTGCTTCCGTTGAAAGAGGGCGACAACATCATCGGTCGCCGACAACCCGATGCGCCCATACAAGTACCTATTGAGACGGCTGACCGTAGCATGGATCGCCTGCATTGCATCATCAACGTGCGCCGAAACAAACAGGGAAAGCTGCTTTACACCCTTCGCGATGCACAAAGTCTTACCGGTACTTTCCTGAACAACGAACTTTTGGGCGATAAAGACCGTGTCCTGATAGATGATGGTGCCATTGTTACCATCGGTGCTACTACCTTTATTCTGCGCACCGCACAAGAATAGCATTTCCTATGATGTAAATAAAAAGAATAGGGATGTAACTTTCATGCTACATCCCTATTTCATTTCTATATACTAAGTATTATTCGGTTACCTTGTAGCGGTCGCCTGTTTGCTTGACATACTCCTTAAGGAAATCTTCAGGATAGCCCGGACGGATGGGGCTTGCCGGTTGGCCAATCTCATTGCGGAGGAACTTACCATCCTTTGTACGACGAACCACGCCATCGTTGTACTTCACCACCAAATACTCGCCCAACTGCTTCCATGCATCGATAGTGCTTTGCGCCACCTGATTGGTATAGTTCGACAAGAATTGCTTGGCCTGATCGGGATTGGTTTCGTAGAGAGCTTTAGCTGCTTGCTCGATACCAGCCTGTGCCTGGTTCATGGTACCTTCGAGCGATGCTTGGGTTTGACGCACATCCTCAATCATCACGTCGTAGCGCGGATACACCATGTTGGCCACCCAGTTCATCACCCAGAAGGCCGAACGCCACGAGAAGGTGATATAGTCGGCACCATCCACACGGCTATAGCATTGAGGAACCTTGTCGGTGCAACAATAAACGGGAGTGAAGACGGTCATGTTGGCATCGTCGCAACCAAACCACAACACGCCACCGATGGCATCGGGAAGATTTTCGCGCATCTGGGCTACAATTACCCAACCCGTCTGCTGGGTAGAGATGGGGCGCTCGTTGAAGTATTCAACGCCATCCACCTCGAACGAGAGGGGCGACAAGCGATAGGGTGAGTGGTTGATGCCGGCACCCATGTCTTGTGTAATGTCGAGCGGAGTGCCTTCGTAGTGGTCGCGCATGGCGTTCTTAATCTCTTGCACAGAGATGCGCTTATTGGCTTTAACATATAGCGGCATGGGCTTGTTGGTAGTGCCAAGGATGTAGGGAAGAAACTCGTCGCCCATGTCGGTAAACATGTTGAAGAAGCTCCAAACACGCGCTTCGCAATAGCGGCGGGCACCGAAGTCGAGCGGCGCATAGGCATTGGCGAAGCTAAAGTCTTTGTTCAAGCCGTTGAAATAGCCCTTTTCGCGTGCAAACGAGATGACGTCGGCCGAGTAGAGGCAATTCTCCTTATCGTTCATGTTGAACTGATGGATGCGTGCCTGGTTGGCATGAGCCGAGATACAATCGTCGGGGATGCGTACAGCCACCCACACGGCACCCTTGATGCCTACACCCTTACCAATCATCTCCATCACCCACACCTCTTGGGGGTCGGCAATGGTAAACGATTCGCCGCTACTATAATAGCCATACTCCTGCACCAGTTCGGTCATTACCTTGATGGCTTCGCGAGCCGTACGACTACGTTGAAGGCCGATGTAAATCAGGCTACCATAGTCGATGATGCCGGTTGTATCCACCAGTTCGGGGCGTCCGCCGAAGGTTGTTTCGGTGATGGTGAGCTGGTGTTCGTTCATGTTTCCGATGACGTTGTAGGTGGTGCGTGCTTCGGGAATCTCGCCCAAATACTTACCGGTATCCCACTCGTAAACCGGTCTCATGGTGCCTTTCGGATGCTTTCCGGCCGGATAGTGATACAGTTCGCCAAACAATCCATACGAGTCGGCTGAATAGGATACGATAGTCGAGCCGTCAGTCGATGCATTTCTGCCGACAATCAGGTTTGTACAGGCCCAACTTTGTGCAATGGCTATTGTTATAGCGCAAAGGGTTACATAGATTCGTTTCATTGTTATTGATTTTATTTGTTTTTATTGTTTGTACGTCATAATTTCAGCTCGTGCCGATAAGTTGCCACGTTTCCACACATATCCTTAACCGTAACCTCCAGGAGGTGTTTTCCGGCAGGTGTAATGCGTTTCTTGTCTATCTCGTACACCAGATTACCGTTTACGGCATTCGGCTTGCCCAGCAAGATATATTCGCCGTTGATGGTGGCACGATAGGTTTTCATGCCGCTACCCTCGTCTTTCACCTTCAGCACTACCCTTCCGTTTCTTGTCCATAATTTTGGCGAAACGGGTGTAATCTGCGGCGGTATGGTGTCTGTTTTCACGGTGTAGGTTGCCAGTTGGCGGATGCGTGCGTGCATCTTTCCGCGATAATAGTAACCGCCCACATAGCCCGTCTTTCCATTGGCGGCAACACTTGCCACATAGTACTTCGTGCTATCGGCCACCGGCATGTGTCGCAAGCCGATGCTGATGTTGCAATAGTCGTGCATGGGGATGGCCGTGTTGTTCAGTTGATAGGTAAAGGCCACATCATTGCTATCGGCACGCATTGCGTAGTTCAGGTAAGCATCATCGTAAAGCAATCCGCGCGGCACAATCAGTTCGATGCCCGGTTCGTGAAGCACGTTTACCTTGTTCCATCTGAAGATATGCTTCTCCCGATGCGGCCTGGGCGATATTTCGCTACGTTTGCCATTCACCGTAAACCGCACCTTCGAGCTGTTGCCAAAGGCATCGGTCAGCGTATATACAAAGCGGTAGGGGCGCTCTTCGTTGATGGTTATCAATCCGCGATTCCCATTCTTTGCATGTAGCATGCCCAACTTGTTTCCCGGCTCGATGAACGACTTCATGTATTGTCCGTGTGTCCACGAATTGATGTATAGGTTTTCGTCGTAACGATACCTGTCCACCTCGCTACGAAAGGTTTCCACACCATCTACCTCGAGCACCACACGCTTCACACCGTAGCGGTTGCTCACACCGTTCATGTAGTCGTAAGCACGGATGGCCACACCAATCTCGCCCCAGGCGGTAAACTCCTTCTTGCCGTTCAGAGGCATCTGTACAGGTGTATCCAAGCCATTCACCACTCCCCTTCCCCGTTGCGGAAAGAGCATCATGCCCAGCGCTTTAGGAGCAACAGTGTCCACCACTCTATCCACGAAGAAGGGCAACGGGTCGATGTAATCGTCGGTGATGGTTTCGAACAAGTCCATGTGCAGGTGTGGCCCATAGGAGTAGCCGGTGTTTCCACTAAGTGCTATCACCTCTCCCGCCTTTACGCGGTAGCGGTTCTTCTCGGGGACAATCTCCACCTCCCAGCTTTCGGTTTCGTATTGCTTATCCTCCACCAGTTGGGCTATCTCGCCGACAAAAGCGCTCAGGTGACGGTTGATGGTGGTGTACCCGTTGTCGTGTACCACGTCGAGCACATATCCCGAGCCATGATTCACCCGGATGCGCGAGATGTATCCATCGGCCACCGCCCTCACCGGCTTTCCACTAACACCTTGTGTCTTGAAATCCAATCCACCGTGAAAATGATTGCTCCTTAACTCGCCGAAATTTCCCGAGAAATAGATGGGGAAATCGAACGGAAGTTCGAAATGTGCATCTTTTGCCGGTTGCTGGGCGTAGCTTGCGGTGCCAACGAGCAGCAGGAGGGTTATGAGTAGGGAGCGAAGCATTTTAGTGCGTTGGTTATTTAGTGAGTTAGTGTGTTAGTGAGTTAGTGTGTTAGTTAGTGAATATGTAATTTTTTATAGTTGCTTGCATACACGCCAATAACCAGGAAGCAAACCAACGGCACAAGGAAGCCGAGCGCCATCTGTTGTTCGCCAATCACACCCATCAATACCGGTGCTACGGCACCACCTACGATGGCCATGATAAGGTATGACGAGCCTTGCTTGGTGTGTGCACCCACGCCGTGGATGGCCAATGCAAAGATGGTTGGGAACATGATGCTTTCGAACAAGTAGCAACAGAAGAGGGCGATGACCGCAATCCATCCGTTGGCAAACACCACTACACCCATGCAGATAGCCGCGCCGATGGCAAAATAGAACAACATGCGTTCGGCCGCCATCTTTTCCATAACCCAACTACCGGCAAAACGACCGAACATGAACAAGCCCATGCCGCCAAACGAAAGGATAAGCGCTGCTTGTTGGTCGGTTACTTGCACCGACGATTCGGTTACGTAATTGATAAAGAAACTATTGATACCGGTTTGAGCTGCCACATAGCAGAACAATGCTATCACGCCGAAGGTAAAGTGACGATAGCTCCAAAGGCTGCGTTTTGTATGGTTGGTTTCGACGATAGTCTCTTCCTTTATCTCGGGAAGTTTGACACGCATAAAGAGGATAGCCACCAATGTAACGGCAATACCTATGCCTACGTAAGGAATGGCAATGTTTCCGCCACCGTCGCCATCGAACAGAATCAATCCGCCTACAAGCGGGCCGACAATCCAACCCAAGCCGTTGAACGATTGGGCAAAGTTCAAGCGTCGTGCGCTACTGTCTGGCTCACCCAACACGGTGACGTATGGATTGGCGGCGGTTTCCAGGCAAGTCAAACCGCATCCGATGATGAACAACGAAAGCAGGAAGAACTCGAACGACATCAGTTTGCTACCGGGCAAGAACATATAGGCACCCAAGGCATAGAGCAGCAAGCCCGTCACCACACCGATGCGATAGCCCCACTTACGGATAATCAATCCGGCCGGTATTGCCATCAGAAAATAACCGCTATACACCACGGCTTGCACCATGGCCGATTTGGCTTTCGAAATCTCCAGCACCTCTTGAAAGTGCTTGTTCAACACGTCGAGAATACTATGTGCAAATCCCCACAAGAAGAAGAGGGAAGTCACGAGAATAAACGGAAGCAGGTAATTTTTACCATCTTTTGTCTGTACTAATTTCATGATATAAATATTTAAGATTACTAATTAACTTCTTGATACTTGGAAACCGCGTTCGGACAACGTCATCTCCACAAATCGTGCCCGGCTATTGGGCGGATTCTGCGTAAGTGTTTCGCGGATGCGTGCGGCCGTTTCCGGATCTTTCGCCACCATATACAGGAATCCTCCTCCACCGGCACCTGGCAACTTGTAGCCTAAGCAATAATCCTTTACCTGTTGGATAATGGCTTCTACCTCGGGCGGATTGGTGCCGCTATCCAATTGCTTGTTCTGACACCAGTTGGTGGCCAACGCTTGTCCATACGCCATGAAGTCGTTGCGTTGAATGGCATCGACCATCACCAATGCATGCTGTTTCATCTCGTCCAGCAAGCTGAGGTGTGGAAGCGAGTTGAGGAACATGCCGCGCACAATCTCGGCCAGGATAGCCTTTGCCGTGCGTGTAATGCCGGTATAGTAAAGCAAGTGGCATGCCCTATACTCGGGCAACGTAAAGAGGTGTTGTGGCAACCAATGCACCTGTGCGCATTGTTCGAATCCGGGTTGCGTTTGCAACAACTTCACCCCATGAAGCACACCGCCGTACTGGTCTTGCCATCCGCCACCGGTAGTAAGCAGTTGTTCAAGTGCCAGGGTGCGGCTACAAATCTCGCTCTTGTCCCACGACAAGGCACAGAAGTCGTTCAACGCGCCCAGCACCGTAGCCGCAAGCACCGAGCTTGTTCCCAACCCCGAGCCGGCCGGTACCGCCGATAGCAACGTAATCTCCATACCCGTGCCGAAGGCTTCGAGTTGTTGTTGCAACGAGGCATATTCCACCTCGCTGAACGCGGGTAGGAATCCCGCCAGGGCAAGTGCCGCTTTCGGTATGGAGAAGGGCGAGCCCACCTGTTTGTAGTCGGCCAACTGCTCGAAGGTAGTCACCACCTCGATGGCGCCCATGTCGATGGAGCGAAGCACGATGTGATGCTTTACCGACGGCTTGATATAGACTTGCAACGGCGGTTGTCCGTTCAGTTCGATGGCAAGATTCACCACGTTTCCACCCTTCAGGAGCGAGTACGGAGGTGTATCAGTCCATCCGCCCGATATATCGATGCGCACGGGGCTTCTACCCCACACTATCTGGTCGCTATACACGTTCAGTTTGGGGCGGCTTTTCCGTTGGTAGATGGGTGCAAGTATGGTGTCGCGCAACAGGCTGAAGGCAATCTGTTCGTCTTGGTTATAGGTGCGGTTGTCCAGTTGGTCGATGCGTGCACGAAGCATGCGGTTATGAATCTGTTGCATGATGGGTGCATCGTCGTTCAGCGCCATTGGTTTGGGTAGGTTGTAGCGATGATATTGCTTGGCCACATCCTCCAAGTCGAGTTGATAGAAGATACTCTTCTCGTAGTTCTTGGCCAGCATGTCGAGGTTGCCTTTCGAGAAGGCCTGGCGTTGTTCGTACAAGCGTTTCAAGTCGGCATTGGCGGCAATCTCGTCGGCCGAGATGCGTTGTGCATCCGTCCATCGTTGCTTTCCCGTCTCCAAGGTAGGGTTACTTGTCATCCACTCTATCACCGCCTCCATCTCCTCTACATTATATATTATTGGGAAAAGCGTGGCCGCTTGCAGGTCGTCGACCTTGCCCTTCAACGCCTCGGGCTTCACGCCCCTCTCCTCCATCCATTGAGCGAACGGCTTGCTTAGGTAGCGCGTTTCCGGATGCAGCAACGCCCCTTTGAAGGCATCGTCGTATCCATACGGACGGACAGCCCATCCGCCTTGCTTCATCGGCACAACATCCAAGCACACTCCGCTTGGAAGTGTCAGCCGCCAATCGTTGTAGGGCACGCCCGTAATAATCTGCTGCGCACCCAGTTGCCAGGTGCAAGGCACGTGGCTATTCTCTATCCACAAGTTTCCGTTGGCCGATGTAAACGACACCTCCACGGCGGCATTCTGCACAAAGATGGCCGGATTAGGCTTCATTTTGTGGTGCATGATTTGTCGCTGGTCGTACACCTTATTTTGTATGGTCAATGTAGATGATAGCAATTCACGGCTGGTGCCGAAATGATAGAATTCGCCTCCGGGAAGCGGCAAGATGGCCACCGAAAGCTTGTTCAGTTCGTCGTCGTTTATTGTAGGATGGGCACCCAACGAACGTCCGAAGTCGCTATAAAGGTCGTAGTATTGCACCTCGTCGCCCTCCTCGTCCGTCGAGCGTTTCATCAGTAGCTTCACGGCTCTTTCGCTCAGCAGCCAGATGCCGATGTCTATCAGGAAGAGGTGTGTTTTCGATAGTTTTTCAAGCTCGGCCATCGAGGGTTTCTGAAGCATGAAGTCCAACACCTCCGGTGCTTTTCTGTCCGACACGAACACCCCGTGATGCGTAGCCAGTTCGGGATTCACCCACACGCCGTAGCACACCACATCGGCATCGGGGATGGGTTGTAGTTGTTGTTCGGCACGGATATAGACATCGCCGCTTGCAATCAGCGTGCCCAATCCTTGCGGTGCCAGCTTCAATATTTTTTCGTATAGCGGCATTTGCAACGCCAACAGGTTTTGGTTCAACCGTTGTCCGCGCGCCCACCGGAAGACCGGTATCGGAGTCAGTATTTTTCCCGAAGGCGCATATCCCGGCAACCGCCTGCTTTGTCCGCCGGCATGAAGGATAATTTTCTTTTCCCTTAACTCCTCTTCGGTTTTTCCTTCCATCCATTGTTTCAGCAACCAGGTAGTGCCTCCGCCCGATCCCAATTTTTTATCTATCGGATCGGACGAACAAAACCATTCCTGCTTGTCCAGTGTTTCTATATCGTAAATATCGGCAACCAAATTCGGCGGCAACGAAAGCAATTTATACATGTTTCTGATGTATTTTTTTGTTTTGGTTACAAATTAAATAAAAAATATGCTATTAGAAGAATAAAAAAAACTATTTTTGCGCCAATATACACCATTAATTTAATATTTTATGAACAAGAGGTCTCTACTTCTACTGCTTTGTGCGCTATTGCCCGCATGGCTATTGGCCGACAACATCCCTGTGGAACAAGCACAAAGCCTTGCTTCGGATTTCTTCAAATCCCATGTAC
Source organism: Mediterranea massiliensis (assembly GCA_015060685.1). Classification (GTDB taxonomy): domain Bacteria; phylum Bacteroidota; class Bacteroidia; order Bacteroidales; family Bacteroidaceae; genus Bacteroides; species Bacteroides massiliensis_B. Next base: position 288,362 of record SUXZ01000001.1, read on the forward strand.
AAACCCGCAATGCTTCGCCCCAACTACAATTGGTATGGGATGGCGAAGAAGCCGGTACACGTAGCCAACAAGATGCTGCATTCTATGTATTCAACCGCACCGATGCCCCCGGTTTCGTTATCGTGTCGGGCGACGACGTGGCCATGCCTATCCTGGGCTACTCGCTCACCGAAACCTTCCAGGCCGACAACATGGCACCCAACCTCAAGTCTTGGATGCAGATGTATCGCAAGGAGATTAATGATGCCCGCCGTGCCGGATTAAAGGCCTCTGCCACCACCCGTTCGGCTTGGCAAACGCGTGCCACCGATGCCGGCAACGTGGTAAAGCAGCTCACCACCGCCAAGTGGAATCAATCGGCACCCTACGACCGACTTACCCCCGAGATAAACGGCCGCAAGTCGGCTACCGGATGCGTAGCTACCGCCATGGCCATCGTGATGAAGTATCACAATTGGCCTCCCAAGGGCGTAGGAACACTTTCCGAATACACCTATAAAGATAACGAAAACAACTCGCACACCATCCCCGGCCACGAATTAGGTCACGAATACCAATGGGACAAGATGCTGATGGAGTATGTCGAAGGCGAATATACCGACGAGGAAGCCGATGCCGTGGCACAATTGATGTACGATTGCGGTATCATGATGAAGATGCAATACAACCTCGACGGCTATGGTAGTTCGGGTGCCTACTCGCACGAGATTGCCCCGGCCATGATAGAACACATGCAATACGACTTGGGTACCGGCTACTTGCAAAGCGATTGGTATAACGCCACCGGTTGGATGAACCTGATGCGTGCCGAGCTCGATGCCAACCGTCCGATAATCTACGGCGGTAGCAACGACCGTGGCGAGGGCCACCAGTTCGTGTTCGACGGCTATACCGATACCGACTACTTCAGCGTAAACTGGGGATGGGGCGGCTTGGCCGATGGCTACTACCTGCTCTCGGCCCTCGACCCTGAAGAACAGGGCACCGGCGGTAACTCGGGCGGCGGTTTCATCAAGAACCAATCGGCCGTCATCGGCGTACAGCCCATCCAAAAAGACAGCAAGCCATTCGAAGCCCTCTTCCTAATGAAGGGACAAAGCACTGACGGCGACATGCTCTACGGCTTGAAGCCCGACACCAAGGACATCAAGCAAAACGAGCCGTTCAACATGCAATTCGGTTTCATCATGAACGTTGGCAACGAGCCGTTCAATGGTGTGGCTATCCTTTCGCTCTACGACAAAGACGGCAAATTCAAGCAACACATCTGCGAAGAGCTGGAAATTGTAGATTTACCATATGGTAGTGGCACCGGCTATGCAGCCGTACCTTGCGAAATCACCGTTAGAATCGAGCCGCTCGACTACATCGTGGCCAACTATCACAACAACGAAACAACCGAGTGGCAACGCCTCTATGGCGACGGAAAGACCACCGACCTCGTCGTGGTGAAGGAGGTTGACGGAAGTTTGGAAAACAACTGCAAATTCGCGTATAGCAAGGCCGATAGAATCATCACCATCACTACCCTGCCCGACATCAGCTACTCGCTCAAGGCATCCGATGGCGTGGAAGCCACCCAAGGCGTGACCGATGAAAGCGGTGTCATCAGCATCGATACCAAGGCTCTTGCCGCAGGTACCTATCAGCTGACAATGGTGAAGGATGAATTTACCCAGAAGGTGATTTCGTTTGTAATCGGCAAGAATGAATAACCCCTAAAACAGAAACATCATGAAAAGAATAGCATACTACCTCATTCCGTTCCTGTCGTTTGCACTTGTAGCATGTGGCGGCGGAAAAGACGACTTTGAAGAACCGGGCGGCGAAACCCCGAGCAAGCCCGAAGTGAAGATTTCGGAACTATCGTTCACCACCACCGTTCAAACCCGTGCCCTGCCCGAAGTGCTGACCGATTTGAAGAACGGCTCGCAAATGAGCATCTTCGTCACCTTCTCCAACAACAGCAGCACGGAAAAGATGTCGAAAGCCGTGTGTAGCAACGACCTTTGGAAGGCCAGCCCCTCCATTCCGTTGGAAGCCGGTGTAAACGCCTCGTTCTATGCCGTCTATCCCTATAGCTCGGCCTATACAAGCAGCACCGCCATCCCCGTAAGTGTCGGCACACAAACCGACTACCTCTATTCCGGAAGCAAGGCCAGCGTAAGCAAGGCCATCCCTACGGCCAGTGTCACCATGCACCACGCCATGTCCGTCTTCGCCTTCAACATCGATAAGCAAGGCTATACCGGCAAGGGCAACTTGCAAGAGATTAAGCTGTCGGGCGACGGATTCTATACAGAAGGCAACCTGAACATCACCAAGGGAACAATAGCCGGTAGCACACGTGGCGAATACGCCAAGAGCTTCAACCAAACCCTTCAGGAAGGCGGCTTTACCAGCAACATCCCCGCTATGTTTGTCATCCCTTCCAACTCAAGCGGAAGCAACTACCAGCTCACCCTCACCGTAGATGGTAAGGAATACACCAGCACGTTGCCCAAGCAAAGCGTGTCGGGCGGCAACAAATACCTGTTCCGCATGGCACTCACCGAACGCGAGTTGGTCATCTTTGCCGAGCTCACCGAAGTAGTGTCGCTCAATGCCGATAGCGACGAGATGCCCCAACGCGAGTTAAGCACCTTGCAGGTGACCCACACTAACGGCCGCATGAACGTGCCCGCCATCAGCGGTTCCGACGGCCTTTTCGGTAAGGTATATTGGGGCGACAACACCAGCGAAGACTACAAGGCCAACCTCAACCACATTTATAAGACCGAAGGCAAGCACACCATTGCCATCGAGAGTTGGGGAGCCAAGGAGGTAACGATGGAGAGCCTTGCGGGCGTCACCGAAATAGATTTGTCACAATTCTGATAAAAAAAGAAATAGGATGGCCGGTTGGTCATCCTATTTTCTTTTATTCCTTATTCGTTTATTCGTCAATCCTTCCGCTCCACAAATACTTCCGCGTCTCCTTCACCATCACACCCGAGAGGAAGAGCAGACACAACAAGTTTGGAATGGCCATCAGCGCATTGAAGATATCCGCCAGGTTCCACACCAAATCCAGGCTAATCACCGCCCCCAGGTACACCGTAATCAGGAAGACAATCCGGTAGGCATTGTTCACGCCCTTCAGCCGCTTCTCCATATACTCCGAGGTAGGTTCCACCCCCATAGCACGCTTGCGTCGCACGATGAACTTGCTGGCCACATACTCCATGCCCCGCTCGCCATACAGACACCAGCCCAGGATGGTAGAGAAGGCAAATGTCAGCGAGCCGAAGGCCAGCAACGGCGTGCCCACATACGGAATCTTCGAGAAAGCCATCTTTGTCAGCTCGCCGCCATCGCTTGCATGTATATCCGGGAAAGCCAGGATAGACGATACAATCGTTACACCCGTAATGGCACAAATCACCACCGTATCCCAGAAGGTGCCCGACGACGAAACCAACGCCTGGCGCACCGGGTTCTTCGTCTGTGCCGATGCCGCTACGATGGGTGCCGAGCCCAATCCCGACTCGTTCGAGAACAATCCGCGTGCAATGCCATATCGTGCCGTCATCATGATGGAGGTGCCCACAAATCCGCCGCCTGCCGCCGCCGGATTGAATGCCGAGTCGATAATCAGCTTCAGTGCCGGCACCACAAAATGCACGTTGATAATCAAGATAGTTATGCATCCCAGCACATAAATCACCGCCATCAGCGGCACCAACGTCTGGCAACAACGGGCAATGCTCTTCACGCCGCCCATAATCACCGCCGCCGCCAGAATCGTCACGATGCCCCCAATCACCACGGGCGACAAACCGATTGTTTCGTGGCTCATCGTGGCAATGGCATTCGCCTGAACCGTCGAGCCGATGCCAAACGTAGCAATGGCGGTAAAGAAAGCAAAGGCCGCCGCCATCACCATCCAAAACCACCTGGCCACCCCCTTTTTGTTGCTTGCCAGCCCGTTCTCGATGGCATACATCGGTCCGCCCAGCATCCGTCCGCCCTGGCTGATGCGATACTTCACCGCCAGCAGTCCCTCGCCATACTTCGTGGCAATGCCCAGCACGCCCGTCAGCCAGCACCAGAACACCGCCCCCGGTCCGCCCAAGGCAATGGCTGTACCCACGCCCACAATGTTTCCCGTTCCAATGGTAGCGGCAAGCGCCGTGGCCAGCGCGCCGAATTGCGAAACGTCGCCTTCGGCATCCTTATCCTTGCTGAACGAAAGTTTGATGGCCTTGAAGATGTGTCGTTGCGGAAAGCGCAGACGGATAGTCAGGTAGATATGCGTGCCCAGTAACAAGATAATCATCGGCATGCCCCACACGGCCGCGCTGATGCTACCGGCCCATTGATTCAGTGTATCCATATTTGTCAGTTTTTAGATTGGTTAGTTTTGAATAGCGTGCAAATATAGGTAAATTAGCCTTAAATGAAAAAAATACCATTAAGGGTTATTTGTAATACGTAATAACACAGATATGCAGTAAATATTGCATACCCATTTTACCAACCCCAAGAAGCGAGGGAGGCGGCGGTGTACCACTCGGTTTGCGCGTAGGCGGTATTGAGCGAGGTATTGCCGGTGGGCAGGTAGTGGGAAAGGCCGCAAGTGCCTTCCATAGAGAACATGCCGGAATAGCTGGAGAAGTTCTTTGGGGTGGTTTGATAGTAAACCATGGCGTCGCCATAGGCTTTTTCCCAATTAGTCCAATCGGCACCGGTGGTGAGAGCTTGGATAATTTGCGCCATGTCGTAATAGCCTATTCGGCTACTGGATGATTGCGGGCGTTGGTCGTAATCGAATATTTCGCCTTTAAGGGCGGATAGCTCTTTATCGATGGCATTGCTCAATGCGTTGCCGGTGGCTTGTGCCAAAGCGGACAGAGCGGAGGTCTTCAGTACGCCGATGGATACGCCGGCCGTCCAATGGCTATCGCTATTTCCCCTTCCGTCGTTATAGAGTGCCTCGTAGGTATTGTAATAGGCTTTCGCTATATCTACGGCGGTATTTCCTTGCTTGAATATGGCGGGCACCATGGTGTCGTAGGGGGCACCGGGGCCGGGTATTTCGGTGGGCGAAGCGATGATGTAATCGGCCTCGTCGCGAAGGGCGTAGGCGGTTTCGACGGACATCATGAAGCAGGCATCGAACAGGAGGAAGTCGAGATGGGGCACTGTGGTGAGCACCTCTTTCAGCTCGTCGATGTTGGTGTAGTCGGTTTCTCCCCCACTCTTGTCCTGACCAATCCAACGGGTGGATGAGGTGAGCGGCATGGGTTTCCATCCTTCGCCGTGCGACCAATAAATCAGGCCGTAGCTCTTGGCGGGATAGTCGGTGTAGGCCTTGCGGCACACCTCTTTCATGACTTGGGGATTGGTGGATTGCTGCTCTTCGTATTCACGGAGAATCTCTTTCTCTACCAAGCCGTCCTTGCCTTTCTTTAGGCGGAAAAGTACGGGGGTGGCATTGTCGTCCACGTAAACAAGCAGGTTGTTGATGTCGGTATCGATGGATTTCATGCCCTGGAGCATTTCATCGACATCGTCGTAGGCAAACGAGCTGAGCGAGTTGTCGGCTACAATGTAGGCAAGCACCGTGCGTTGGGGTTGTTTGACCACCGGCGGTACGGGCTCGTCCTTATCGTCGCCTCCACATGCGTTGAAGACGAACGAGAGGCCTATGAGCATCGACATCAGTATCTTTTTCATGCCTTACAGCTTATTGGGGTTACTCGGTTGCGCGCTTGAACTTGAAGTTGGCCGAAGGAATGAGGTTTACCGAAAGAGAAGGGTTCTTTTTGTATCCCTTGATGGTCTTATCCTGTTTCTTCTGCAACTTTTCCTTGTTGTCCGAGAAGTAGATCATGCAAGTGTAGTTGTCTTGCGCCATCTGGTATTGCATGTACTCTTTCAACTGGTCGCTATACACTTCGCGACGAAGCAGGAAGCCGTTCTTGTCCAGTTTTACGCTATCCAGCGCCTGAATGTCGGTGTAGTACACCAAGGTGTCGCTAAACGAGGCGGCCACGCCGAAGAGATAGACCTCTTTCTCTTTTTGCTTCTTGCCTATAAAGCCTGTGCAGACGATGAACAAAAGCATTAGGGCCAATAGTGAACGTAGTTGTTTCATGCTGACAAAGTGTATGGTTTATCCTAAATATGATTTAAGCAATTTGCTTCGGTTGCTTTGACGCAAGCGACGAATGGCCTTTTCCTTGATTTGACGCACGCGTTCGCGTGTGAGGCCGAACTTGTCGCCAATCTCTTCGAGAGTCATCTCTTGCTGGCCGATGCCGAAGAACATCTGGATGATTTCCTTTTCGCGTTCGGTCAAGGTAGAGAGGGCACGGTCGATTTCGCGTGCAAGCGATTCGTTTACCAACGTGCGGTCGGCCATGGGCGAATCGTCGTTTACCAACACGTCCAAAAGGCTATTGTCTTCGCCCTCTACGAAGGGGGCATCTACCGAAATATGACGACCGGATACCTTCAAGGTGTCCGAAATCTTATCTACGGGTATATCGAGCTCGTCGGCCAGCTCTTCGGGCGACGGACGGCGTTCGTTCTCTTGTTCGAATTTAGAGAAGGCCTTGCTGATTTTGTTCAATGAGCCTACTTGGTTCAAAGGCAAGCGCACAATGCGCGATTGCTCGGCCAAGGCTTGAAGGATGGATTGGCGAATCCACCATACGGCGTAACTGATGAACTTGAAACCGCGTGTCTCGTCAAACTTCTCGGCGGCTTTAATCAAGCCCAGGTTTCCTTCGTTAATCAAGTCGGGCAGGCTGAGTCCTTGGTTTTGGTATTGCTTGGCCACAGATACTACGAAACGAAGGTTGGCACGTGTCAGTTTCTCCAAAGCAACACGGTCGCCCTTGCGGATGCGTTGCGCCAACTCTACTTCTTCTTCTACCGTAATCAAATCTTCACGACCAATCTCTTGCAAGTACTTGTCGAGCGAAGCACTTTCTCTATTGGTAATACTCTTTGTAATTTTTAGCTGTCTCATTCCTTCTTATACAGATTAGGGTGCAAAGATACAACAAATTATTTGGATAAGCGGCAGAAAACTTTGATTTTTTAACTTTGTTCGTGCGCGAGGAGGCATGAAAGCATAAAAAAAGCGGCCACCGTAGTAGCCGCCCAGTGATTCCGTTGCGATTCGAACGCAAGACCCACGCCTTAGAAGGGCGTTGCTCTATCCAGCTGAGCTACGGAACCATCCTTAAAATTTCGGTGCAAAGGTACGCATTTTTATTGAACGTGCAAGTAATCGGACCGAAATCTTTTCCCAATTGGGCTTTAATTGCGTATCACACGAGTAAATTCGGGTGCTTTATCTGCTTGAACAGTAACCAAAACAACACTTTCGGATGCCGAGCCGTCCATGTTTTGGCTGGTGGCCACGAAACGATAATCGGTTCCTTGAGGAGTGGTGCGCTTGCCTACGGTAACAGGTGTACCCAACGGGAATTGATAGCTTGAGCAGGCAGCATCGAAGATTGCGGCCTCTTCTTCGGTAACGGGCGCTTGTTCAGAGTAGTCAGCATATGCCTCTACCTGGCCGTCGATGTATCCGTTCAACACCAGGAAGCGATAGATTTCGTCGGGTGCTGCACCTACGCGAGCCGTACGCACGCCATAGCCTTCGGCCACCTCGGCATTGGGTTCGTGCTTGCAGATGTCGGCTACGGCCGTTTCCAATCCACCGCTACCAAAGGTACAGAAAGGCACAATCTTCTTGCCCGAGAAATCGTACTCTGCAAGCAATCCCATCATAGGTAATGCGCAAGTGCCAAACCAAATGGGGCAACCCAAATAAACCACGTCATATTGAGCCAAATCTACGTCAATGGGATTTACGGCGGGAACGATGCCGTTCTTCATCTCCTCCTGACAACGTTGGATGGTTTCGGCATACGAGCCGTTGTATGCCTCTACGGCATCGAATTTCACGATGTCGGCACCGGTAAGGCGTTGAATCTCTTCGGCTACCGCTTGTGTGGTACCTGTTTGCGAGTAGTACAACACCAAGGCCTTGTTCTTTTCAGTCGAACATGAGGCCAACAAAATCAATGAGAATAAAAATGATAAGTATTTCATAAGTTTAAAAATTAAAGTGTTATTCGTCGTCGGGTTGTAATTTGTCGAGTGAGAGGATGCGCATTTCGAGTGCCCTCACCACCAATCGGATGGCGTTCACGCCCACTCTCTCTTCGGGTGCAAACAGGCGGTTGACCAATTCGTTCTGACGTTTTTCCAACGATTTGATGCCAAACGGCATGCCTTTCAGATTGGTTATCATCTCCTTGGTGTAGCCCAATGCCAAGTGACGAAGGAAGCGCTCGTCGTACTCGTCTATCTCGTAGTTGATGAATGCCTCCTGGCGCTTGGTGTCGGCCAATACGGCTTTGGTAAAACGCTCTACAATCTTCTCCAAGATGGGTTGGTTGAACACCCACTTCTTGCCGTCGATAACCGATTGCACGTCGTTGTTTGTCAACAATTCTCCTGTCTTCAAGATGATGCCCACCGCACCGGCTTCGAGTGCATCTACCCAAAGTTTTTCGTTCAGCACCTCGCCGGTAAATATCAGTACCTTTACCGTTGGGTAGCGTTTGGTTACGTTGCGGCAAATGTCCACACCAATGGTTGTAGAGCCTCCCAAGCCAAGGTCGAGCAGCACCATGTCGGGTGTCTCCTTCTCAATCAACGGCCAGAAGTCTTCTTCTGTCATGGCGGTACCAATTACCTCGGCATTCGGAATTTCGTGTCTGAAAATCTCTTCCGTACCTTTCAGTTCAAGCTTTACATCTTCAACAATAATTACTCTGAATTTTTCCATTATCTATGTTGTTTATTTGTTTTTCACTAACTCACTAACTCACTAACTTCCCGGCAACGTGAAGTAAACGGTGAATCCACCACCCTGATGCACCTCGGCATTGATGCGGCATCCGCGTCGTCCGGCATACTCGTCGTGGTCGCGTATAATCTGCTTGCAAAGCAAATACTCGGTACCTTTCAGTGCGTCGTGTTCGCCCTGCTTCATGCGGCTCAAGTCGGGGTAGAAGAGTTGTGTAAGCACCTCTTTCGATAACGTGCGCCGGTGGTCGATGAACGAGAAGCGCACAAAGTCGCCGTCGCGTTCGGCCATCAACGTCAATGCACCGTTTACAGGCAAGGTCAGCGCCTCATCTATCAGTTTTTCCCACAAGTAGTTCAGTTGATGCTTGTCGCCCACCACCACCGCGTCGATGGGCAATAGCTTCAGTTCGAGCATGGTGCCTGTGCCCTTGGTACGCTTGTCGAGGTATTGGCGTGCGTGCGCCATCACCTCCTCTACCGATAGCTTCGAGCGTCTGAAAGTTACCTCCTCCATCTGTCGCGAAGCACATTGGCTGAGCAACGTATAAACCCCTTTGTAGTGGGCAATCAGTTCGCTGATGGATGTCACCACCTCAACCTCTTCGGCTTGCGGCAACGCCTCGTTTTGCAAACGGCTGATGAGTTGCTTGATGCGGTTGGGATAGTAGATGGTTTCGTGCTTAATGGCCGACAAACAGTTGTCCAACACCTGATTTTGCACATAGAGTTGGCTGTCTTCCCACGAGGCGCGTCGGTTGTCGTCTTGCACCTCTTCGATTAGGGTGTATTGGTTGGACAGCTTCACCACCGCATTGTAGAGCACGATGGAGAGGTAGCGCACAAGCAGTTGGAGTAACAAGCGTTTGGTGGGCTGCATACCCTTTCCGTCCATACAGATGGCCATGCTACCGATGCACATCTTACGTTGGCTCACCTCCGCCACTAACGGATAGGCATGCCATTGCTCTTGCGTCAGGGCGATGCCTGCCTCGTGTGTCTGCTTCATTAAAGCCTCCACCTCGTTGTCCACGGGTTGGTTGTCCATAGTGGCAAAGCTCATCTGTCCGGTCGATTCGCGGCTAATGGCTATCGCCACCTGGCGCGTGCCAAACAGGCGTCCGAAAGGCTCGCTCATCTGCGTAAGGATGTGTTGGGGTATCTCCTTCAGGCTCTCCTCCTCGCTCAGCAACGTCTCTTCATCGTCCTTCAGGATGGTGGTTTGCGATGCCTCGGACACGGCTTGATAGATTTTCAGCAAGCGGCTCATGTGGCGTTGTTCGCGTTGGCGCGGACGATAATATAATAGGTAGTAGCCCATGGGCATGGTGAGCAGCAAGAAGAGGATGATGGATAGCAACGCCAACTTCTGTGTGGCACTACGTTGCAATCGTTCGAAGTAGCTACCCAACGACTGGTCTTCGCCCAGCAATTTGTATAGCGATGTGTAGGCCTTGTTGTTATAGTCGTACTCCTCCAATCGGTTCAATGCCAGGCAAGCCACCGCCGCCTCGTTTCGGATATCCAGAATGATGTGGAAGTCGGTATCGTAAGTGCTTGCCCACCAAGCAAGTTCGGCCGGTTCGTCCGTGCCGGCAAACAACAACGGGCGGTCTGGTGTTTCGGCATATTGCTCGTAGTGTTTGTTCAGGCATTGCAAAGCCGAATCCACGTAGCAGATGGTTTGCTCGTAAAGGCCGTCGATGTTGGCGTAATAGGCATCGTTGGCAAAGTCGGATGCCTGGTCGAGCAATGCCTCGTATTCGGCCGACCATGTTTGTTGGGGTGCCTCCTCCTCTACCTTCGGGGTGCATGCCTGCATCATCGTCATCACACCGACAAGGCATGCCATAAACACTCTTTTCGCCCCCAACGGCAAGCGGAAGTAGAAACGGCTACCCTTGCCCGGCTGGCTCTCCACACGGAAACACGACACACCAAACAGGGCATTCGTCTTGCGATACTTCTCGATGATGCCTTTGCAATTCATCAGCCCGAAGCCGCTACCCTTGTTTTGCTTCAACCGCTCTACATCGTCAGCCGTATCCATGCCGATATCCTTGGGGTTGTATATCTTCTCGTCCACAATGCGTTTCACGTCGGCTTCCGACAATCCGCATCCCGTGTCGCTGACCGATATCTCCACATACTCTTCCGCCTGCTCGGCATAAATCTTCACCTCTCCGCCTTCGGGGGTATATTTGCGTGCATTCTCGGCCAGGGTGTTTATCATGAAGAGCGTCAGTGCCTTGTCGGCCTTCACTACGGCATCGGTCGGCACCACCTCCAACGAGAGCTGCTTCATCTTGAACGATCGTCCGCCCTTTTGCATGATGTCGAACAGTTCGCTCAACTCAAATGATTCGATGTGTAGGTTCAGCGAGCCTTGACGCATCTTTATCCAAAGTGCCAGGATGTCGTTGTATTCGTTGATAACCGTCACCAGCTCGTCGATGTAGGCATACTTCTCGCGCTTCACCTCATCGTTGGCAATGAAGCCTTTGTTCAATAGCTTGTCCACCTCGTTCACTATGCGGTCGATGTAGGGTTGTATGCCTGTCACAATGTTCAGACACGCCTTTTTCATCAAGTTTTGGCGTTTGTTTCCGGCAATGTGTTGCTCGTGGATGTAGCGTTGCTTCTCCAATCGCTTCTGCTCGTCGCCAAGCGCCACCGAGTTGATGCCATTCTCTATGGCCCATTTGATATAGGGATTTATCGCGTTCAGCAACGCCTTTTCTTCGGCATTCGTTCCACCTTCCAACGTCAGGGACTGCTCTTCTATGCGACATGCCTTGCCGCCAAACATCCCTTCAAGATGTGGTTTCAGGCACTCTTCGATGGCCGCTACCACCTCTTCCTGACTTTGTGCGTTGGTGGGTATGGCCGATGTGATGCGTTGCGAAATCTCTTGCAGATGTTGCAAGTGGTTCAAGTGTTGGCGGTTGCGTTGCGTAGCCTTCCGATTGAAGAGGAGGAAGAAGAGAATCACCAATACCGACACGGCCACCACGCCCGCCAACATGCCGGTAAGCCGTGCCGATTCCGCCTCAAGCGCTTGCAAACGGCTCTCCATCTCCTTGTCCTGGCGCGTCTCGTCGAGCAAATCCAGGTAATCGTTCCGGTAGCGGTCGGATGTTGCTTTGTCGCCCAAACCGGCATACGCCACGCTCAGTTGCTCGTTGATGTCCGTCTCCACCGCCGTGTTCCATTCGTCGTTCAGTAGCGATGTACCCTTGTCCAGATATTCGATGGCCTCCTGATAGCGTCCGTTCCGGTTCAGGTATTTCGCCATCACTACGCAAGTGGCCGCTTGTTGGAACTCGTCGCCATAGGCCTCGAACATCTGCAAAGCCTGTTCGCCCAATCGGTAGGCTATCAGCGAATCGCCCTCGGGCGAAAGCAACCTGAAGGCGGTGGGGCGTTGTTCGCCATAAAAAAGTCGCGCCTCGTCGCTCACCAGCAGATTGGCAAGCCCCTTCAAGCTACCTCCGATATAGTAATCATACCCCTTGCGGGTAGATAGCAGCCACACATAGTATAGTGCATCAAACTGACACAAGCGTTGCTCCTCAATCGTCTCTTCGTTGCACAACCCTATCCGCCCTTTCAGGTAGTTGTATTGCAACAACTGGTTGGTATCGGCCTGCAACGCCTCGCCACGCGGCACCAAGTCAGCATTTTGTGCCGCCTCCTCGTATTGTTGCAAGTACGAATAGTATTGTGCCGACACCATGTAGAATTCGCATCGTGCCTCGAAGAATCGACGTTTGCGATGTTCGTCCCAAGCCTCCATGTCGGTCTGTTTCAGCTCATCGAGCAAGCGCAACGCCTTCAGCCGGCACTCATAGAACTCCTTGTTTTGTGAGGTGCGTTGATAGATACGCATCTTTCCCACGTAAGCCAACAGGGTTTCCAAATCGTCTTGAGCCGTAGTCATCGCCAGGTCGTACAACCCGTGCGCCTCATCGTAGTCTTGCCTTACAAACGCCACTTCGCCCAGCAAGTTATAGGCCTCTGCCCTTCCCTTGGCATCGTTTTGCGCAACACTTAGTGCCGAATCGGCCCACGCCTCCGCCTGCGCCAGGTCTTTATACATATAGGTATAGGCACGTCCGTTCAACTCGTTCACGCGTTGAACCTCCGCCTCCGAACCACGTCTTGTACAGACCATCATCAGCCCCAAAAACAGACAAGGCAGCACCAACTTTGCTAAAAACTTCAATTTCATTAAGCAAAACTACAAATAATTCTTCAAAGAAAAATATTTTTCTTCAATAACGATACAATATCTATTAATAAATTTATACCTTTGCATCAAATTAATAAATAGTAACAACTATTATCAAAATGAGCAAAGCACCTTATATGGTTTTCTCGGGCACAAACTCGAGATACTTAGCAGAGAAAATCTGTGCCAGCTTGGATTGTCCGTTGGGGCAAATGAACATCACCCACTTTGCCGATGGGGAGTTTGCCGTATCCTATGAAGAATCCATCCGTGGCTCACACGTGTTTTTAGTACAATCTACATACCCCAATTCCGACAATTTGATGGAACTATTGCTAATGGTAGATGCCGCCAAGCGTGCATCGGCCAAGAGCATTGTGGCCGTAATCCCCTACTTCGGTTGGGCACGTCAAGACCGTAAGGACAAGCCCCGTGTATCGATTGGCGCCAAGTTGGTGGCCGATTTGTTATCGGTAGCCGGTATCGACCGTCTGATTACCATGGACCTCCATGCCGACCAGATTCAAGGTTTCTTCGACATTCCGGTAGATCACCTCTATGCTTCGGCCGTGTTCCTTCCCTACATCGAATCGTTGAAGTTGGACAACCTGGTAATTGCCGCCCCCGACGTAGGTGGTTCGAAGCGTGCCAGCACCTTCTCTAAATACTTAGGAGTGCCCCTTGTGCTTTGCAACAAGACACGCGAAAAGGCAAACGTAGTAGCCTCTATGCAAATCATTGGCGATGTGAAAGGCAAGAACGTAGTGTTGGTGGACGACATTGTAGATACCGCCGGCACCATTACCAAAGCCGCTGATGTAATGATGGAAGCAGGTGCCAACTCGGTACGCGCCATTGCCAGCCATTGCGTCATGTCCGACCCCGCCTCGTTCCGTGTACAGGAATCAGGCTTGATCGAGATGGTCTTCACAGACAGTATCCCCTATGCCAAGAAGTGTGCTAAAGTTAAGCAACTCAGCATAGCCGACATGTTTGCCGAAACCATCCGTCGTGTCATGAACAACGAATCCATCAGTTCGCAATACATCATTTAATAATATTGATTAAACATATCCCCATAGAATTTTGGGTTTACAATTAGAAGAGGGTGTCTCAAAATGAAGTGTCCCCCAAAAGTTAGACATTAAACACGTTATTTATTTTTAAGGTATTGAGCTCGGTATTGCATCGGGCTCATTCCTTTTAACCTCATTTTTATTCTTTTATTGTTATACCTTCAATATATTCCTTCAAATCTTTCTTGAAGTGTTCCATGGACTTGTACTGGTTTGCATACAGTAGTTCCGACTTCATAAGTCCGAAACAGTATTCCAGCACATGATAACGTTTCATTAACTCAGACATGCTTGCTCCTAATTCATGCAAGCGGATGATTTCTTTTCTTCTAAACTGTGATGTATATACATAATGAACCCTCTTTATATGCTATGGCATACTATGCATGCCACTCAAAAGAATACCGCAGGATATAACAACCGACCGAACTACATAAAACGTTCAGATTCTCGACCAACGAACAATTACATAAGTAACAAATCTATCTATTCGCGATGCATCAATATATATAATTTGATTTCTCACAATTCTCATAATAATACATTATTTACTCTAATTCTTATAGTAACTATTATGTCAAATCTAAATCTTGGAATATGACTGATTTTTGATGCATATGTGTTTTCTATAAACAAATAGATAATAGATTTGGAATATCTAAAAACAAATTATCCAATGAAGAGAGCTTCATTGGATAATTAAAATACTAATTTAATAGTCTGAGTTTAAAACCTATTTTATTGAGCGATACAAATAGATACACGGTTTTCATCGTTTACAGCAAATGGTTGGACTAAGTCACCCTTAGCATCAGTATTGATTCTGCTTTCTGATATACCTTTAGTTTGCAAAGCTACACTAACAGATGCTGCACGTTCCTTAGACAAATGATCGTTAATCTTAGCATTACCAGTGCCCTTATCAGCATAACCAACAATTGAGACTTTTGCATTAGGATACTTATTTAAATAAGAAACTAATTCATCAATCTTTGATGCCTGGTCTTCGCGAATATTCGACTTATTAATATCGAAATATATGTTCTGTGTCATCGGTTCAATTTTAACAACCGGTTCTATTTTTGGCTCTGGTTTTGGTTCTGGTTTTGGTTCTGGTTTTGGTTCTGCTACTGGAACTGGATCATAATAGATAGGTTCTGTCTTTGTGTAACCTTTACCTAACTTAATAGAGAAACCGACCAAACCATTGAATTGCCAATCAGGATTACCAGCTTTCTTTGAATTGAATTTATCTGATAGTGTGTTAGCATTAGCTTCGATAGTAAAACCTACACAATCGCTTAGGCGGATGTTTACGCCCAAGCCACCACGTCCAACAATAGAATTCTTACTGCCATCCCACAAATACTGCATTTCAGCACCTTGTGCAGAAAGTGCAACAGCTTCATCGTTGTCAAATGCATGATTCAAACCAGCACCCAAAAAAGCATACCAATCGAAGGTTCTTTTGGGATTAAACTTTCCTAACAAGTTAGACAAACTTATTACTGCATCAACATTTCCTTGCAAATACTTATATTTATATGTGGCATTAGGATTAACAACCCAACCACCCTTAGCTTGCCAACCACTAGCACCAAAACGCAATGCGAATGCAGGACTAAATTGATATCCCAAATTTAATGCAGCAGCAGGTGAAATTAAATCTTTAAAATTTGCTTCACCAACAGTATGAGCAACCCCTCCTTGAATTTGCATAAACCAATGGGGATTAAACAAGATCTTGCCAGGTTCCTTAATTTGTCTTTCTTGTTGATTTTGAGCAAATAAGCAATTACAGCTTAATAACATAGTTGCTGCTAAAACTAGTAAACTTTTTACTTTCATAGGTGTAATTAATTAGTTAATAATATTATCTTTTTTACGTTGATTCATATTTAGGGCGTTAAATTACTACTTTTTTTTCAAAAAAAACGTATTTTATTTAAAAAAAATATAAAGTCCATAAATAAATCGTTAGATTCATGTAGATAATCAACATAGATTATTGCAACCGGCCGTTTTGGTAAGTACCTTTCTGGACGACGTTGCCCGCCTTGTCGGTCTTGGTGAAGGGGCCGTGGCGACGGCCTGCCTGGTAGGTGCCTTCGAAGCGGTTGCCGTCGGCATCTATCTCTACACAACTACCCTCTTTCTGTCCGTTTACAAAGCCGCCTTTGTAGGTAGTGCCATCGGTGGTGATGAGCTTGCCCTGGCCATGGAACTTGTCGTTTTGCCACTCGCCTTCGTAGGTGTCGCCGCTATTCCATTTGTAGATGCCCTGGCCGGAGCGGAGGTTGTCTTTCCACTCGCCGGTATATACGGCACCGTGTACCCAGGTAAAGGAGCCCAGGCCGTGCTGGATGCCGTTATTGAAGTTGCCCACGTACTTGTCGCCGTTGGCGTAGATATAGACGCCTTGGCCGGTGCGCTGGCCGTTGATGTAGTTGCCTTCGTAGCGGTCGCCGGTGTGGAAGTGGTAGATGCCTTCGCCGTGCTGAACGCCGTTGAGCCAGTTGCCCACATACTTGTCGCCGTTGGCGTAGATAAAGGTGCCCTGGCCGGAGAACTGGTTATCTTTCCACGAGCCTTCGTACAGGCTTCCGTCTGTCCAGGTTTGCTTGCCCTGGCCCTCTTTCTTGTCGGCCTTCCACGAGCCTTCGTACTTAGAGCCTTCTTTCCAGGTGTAGGTGCCCTGCCCTTCGCGTTTGTCTTTCACCCAGTTGCCGTCGTACACATCGCCGGTGTAGTAGTACATGATGCCGGGGCCGTGCTGATAGTCTTGATACCACATGCCTTCGTAGCGGTTGTTGTTGGCAAAGTGGAAGATGCCGAGTCCGTGTTGCTGGTCTTGGTACCAGTCGCCCTCGTAGCGTTCGCCATCGGCGAAGGAGAAGGTGCCTTTGCCTTCGCGCTTTCCTTTCACGTACTCGCCTTCGTAGGTGTTGCCGTTTTTGTAGGTGGTCTTACCACGGCCGGAGGGCTTGCGCCCTTTAATCTCGCCGTTGTACACAGAGCCGTCCTTGAAGGTATAGGTGCCTATCTTTACTTCGGTAGAGAAGATGTCTTTCAGCTTCCGGGCCGCACCGGCTTTCTTCTCTTGTGCCGAGAGGTTGGCCGAGAAAAGGATGGCGAGGATGAAGCAGAGTTGTTTTGTTGTCATGCTGATGTCGTTTTGTTTTTAATGTGATGTGTTTGCTTGCAGGAAGGCCTCGGCGCGTTGCAGGTCTTCGGGGGTGTCGATGCCGATGGTTTCGGAATGGGTGATGCCGCACTTGATGGTGTAGCCGTTTTCCAACCAACGGAGTTGTTCGAGCGACTCGGCCAACTCGAGCGAGGATTGGGACAATGAGGTGATTTGTGCAAGTACCTCCTTGCGATAGGCATAGAGGCCGATGTGCTTATAATAAGTGTGCCCGCTGAGCCACTCGTTCACGTCGCGGTTGCGTGTGTAGGGGATGATGGAACGGCTGAAGTAGAGGGCATTCATGTTGCTGTTCAGTACCACCTTGGGCGAGTTTGCGTTGGCCAGGGCTTCGTAGCCGTTGTCGGGTGTGAAGGGCTTGACAAGGGTGGCTATCTGGGTGGTGGCATCGTCGAAGCAGGCCTTGATGGCTTGCAATTGCGAGGGTTGGATAAAGGGTTCGTCGCCCTGGATGTTGACAATGACATCGAACTGGCCGCCTATCTTGCATGCGGCTTCGTAGCAACGGTCGGTGCCGCTTTTATGGTGTACGGAGGTCATCACCACCTTGCCGCCAAAGGCTTTTACGGCGGCTTCTATGCGCTCGTCGTCGGTGGCCACATAGGCATCGTCCAGGATGCCCGACACTTGTTCGTAAACGCGTTGTATCACCTTCTTGCCTCCCAACATGGCCAATGGCTTGGCGGGGAAACGTGTGGAGGCGTAACGGGCGGGTATAATTCCTAAAAATTTCATATCTGTCTTTCTGTTCTTTTCGTTATTATCGTTCATAATCTGTAGCTCTTCCATCCCTTTCTTCACGTAGTGTCGTTGCATGTCGTGCGGCTTCAGCACTTGGGTGCCGGCTTGAAGAAGGTCGATGTCCAGGCGGACAATCTCCAAGGGCTTATCCTCTACCCTACGCCCCGCCAACTGCTCGATGTGCTTTAACTGAAGGCGTACTTCGTCGATTGGGACGTCGGCTTGAAAGCGAGCCATCTGATTGTGGAAGAGCGCTTTGTTTTGCAGGCCTATAGGGAGCGTTTCCACCTCGTCGGAGAAAAGGATATCGGGATAGCTTTCCGCCAACATTTGCCGTGCAAAGGCCAACTGCTTTTCGGGCTGATGGTTGCTACCTATGCAAAGTAGAAAGGTCATCAGTCGAAGAGGTTATCCAACCCTTCGTTGGCGGTTCCTATCACAACTTCCTCTTCCTTCAACGACTCTTCCATGCAGGGGTCGTAGTTTTCGGGGAACTCGAACTTCTCGTCGGCACTATAGGGAAGCTCGTCGTCGGCAAGCACCTCTTTCATATAGTTGGCCCAGATGGGCAACGCCATGCGGGCACCTTGTCCGTAGGCCATGGAGTCGAAGTGGATGTCGTACTCGTCGCCTCCTACCCATACGCCCGAAACGAGCGAGGGGGTGTAGCCAATGAACCATCCGTCGGCATTGTCGTTGGATGTACCGGTTTTGCCGGCGGCATCGGCGGTAACGCCCAAACGGCGGATGCTGCTACCCGTACCTCCGTTTACTACGCCTCGCATCATGGAGAGCATCTTGTACGAGCTGGAGGTGCTGATAACCTCTTGCATGTCGGGGGCAAAGGTGGCAAGGATGTTGCCTTCGTTGTCTTCGATGCGCGTCACAAACAGAGGGGCTACACGGATGCCCTTGTTGGGGAAGGTGGTGTAGGCACTGACCATTTCGCCCACGGAGATGTCGCAAGGGCCAAGGCAAAGCGACACGGAGGGCACGATGGCCTGATTGCGCACGCCGAAGCTATGTATCAGACGTTTGAAGGCATAGGGGTTGAGCTTGCTCATGAGGTAGGCGGTAATCCAGTTGTCGGAGTTGGAGAGGCCCCAATGGATGGTGACGTTCTCGCCATAGAACTTGTCGCTGGTGTTGCGGGGTGTCCAGGGGATGCCGTTCTCGTCGAGCAAGGTATATTCTACGTGACGAACCTGATCGCACGGAGAGAAGCCGTTTTCCATGGCCAATGTATAGAGGAAGGGCTTGATGGTTGAGCCCACCTGGCGACGGCCAACCATGGCCATGTCGTATTGGAAATAGTGGTAGTTGGGGCCGCCCACATAGGCTTTTACATGGCCGGTGTGAGGCTCCATAGACATGAAGCCCGAACGCAGGAACGACTTGTAGTAGCGGATGGAATCCATCGGAGTCATCACGGTGTCTATCTCGCCCTCCCAACTGAATACGGACATTTCGCACGGGGTATTGAAGGCTTTGCGTATCTCTTCTTCGGTGGCCTTGGCCTTGGTCATGGCACGATAGCGGTCGGTTTGACGCATGGCCCTATCCAGGAATTTCTGCACCTCGGCGGCCGAAAGCTTGTTTGAATAGGGTGCGTTGCGACGTCCCTTCTTTTCGCGGAAGAATTGTTTCTGAACGGTTTTCAGGTGCTCGGTAAGGGCCTTCTCGGCATAGGCCTGCATGCGCGAGTCGATGGTGGTGTAGATGCGCAAGCCGTCGGTGTAGAGGTTATAAGGTGTGCCGTCGGCCTTGAAGTTCTTTTCGCACCAGCCGAAAAGCGGATTGGTTTCCCAATCGAGCGAATCTTCGTAGTACTCCTGCATCTGCCATCCGCGATAGTTTTTCTTCTCGGGCTTCTTGTGCTTGAGCACGTCGCGCAGGTATTCGCGGAAGTATGTGGCAAGGCCCTCTTTGTGGTCAACGCGGTTGAACTTCAACGTCAACGGAAGGGCTTTCAATGAGTCGCAAGCGGTTTCGCTCAGGTAACCGGCCTTCACCATCTGATCCAGCACCACGTTGCGGCGGCCAAGCGAACGCTCGTTGAACTTGCGCGGGTTGTAGCGTGAGGGGTTCTTACACATGCCCACCAGGGTGGCAGCCTCTTCTATCTTGAGCTCGGACGGCAAGCAGCTGAAGTAGGTTTGAGCGGCCGTCTTGATGCCCACGGCGGTGTAGAGGAAGTCGAACTTGTTGAGGTACATCGTCAATATCTCTTCCTTGGTGAAGTTTCGCTCCAGTTTCACGGCTATCACCCACTCGATGGGTTTCTGGAAGAGGCGCTCGAGCACGTTGTCGGCACGGGGCGAGAAGAGTTGCTTGGATAGCTGCTGGGTGATGGTACTACCACCACCGGCCTCAGGCTGCATGAAGATGCCGCGCTTGACGATGGCACGCAACAGGGCTTTCGCGTCGATGCCCGAGTGTTGGGCAAAACGGACGTCTTCGGTAGCAATCAAGGCGTGGATAAGGTGGGCAGGCAACTCGTCGTAGCCCACATACACGCGGTTGTCTTCGCTATACGAATAGGTGCCAAGCACTTCGCCATCGGCCGAAAAGACTTGTGTAGCAAACTTATAATCAGGATTTTCCAAATCTTCGAGTGGAGGCATGTAGCCTATCCATCCTTTGTTGATGGAGAAAAACAGCATGAAGCAGGCAAACAAGCCCAGCAATAGTAGCGCCCAAAGGGTGCGGATAATAATTTTTATCATGTTTTTATTCTGACAATTCACATTATATATTAATTGCGCAAAGTTAGCAATTATGTGCGATATGCACATCATGTTGGCAAGAAAAAGTTTAATCGTTCAAAATTCTTAAGATTTGTTTTAGGATATCAACCTTTTTGCCTACATTTACAAGCTGAAAAGAAACATAAATCACCAACTATATGGAAAACAAAAGTTTAGTGACCATTGCCGATTATACCAAAGAGAAAATTCTCTATATGATCGAGATGGCCAAACAATTTGAAGAACGTCCTAACAGACGATTGTTAGAAGGCAAAGTAGTGGCCACACTATTCTTCGAGCCATCTACACGTACGCGATTGAGCTTTGAAACCGCCGCCAACCGACTGAGCGCGCGCGTCATCGGCTTTACCGACCCGAAGGCTACAAGCTCGTCGAAAGGTGAAACCTTGAAGGATACCATCAAAATGGTGAGCAGCTATGCCGACATCATCGTGATGAGACACTACTTGGAAGGGGCCGCACGCTATGCAAGCGAATCGACCAATGTGCCTATTGTAAATGCCGGAGACGGGGCCAACCAACACCCGTCGCAAACCATGCTCGACCTCTACTCCATCTACAAGACTCAAGGCACGCTGGAGAACCTGAACATCTTCATGGTGGGCGACTTGAAATATGGCCGCACGGTACACTCGTTGCTGATGGCCATGCGCCACTTTAGCCCCACCTTCCACTTCATTGCACCCGACGAGCTGAAAATGCCCGAAGAATATAAGTTGTATTGCCGCCAACACGGATTGAAGTATGTGGAGCATACCGACTTCAACGAAGACATCATTGCCGATGCCGACATCCTCTACATGACGCGTGTGCAACGCGAACGCTTCACCGACCTGAACGAGTACGAACGGGTGAAGAACGTCTATATCCTGAAGAAGAAGATGCTGGAAAAGACACGCGACAACATGCGCATCCTGCATCCGCTTCCCCGCGTAAACGAGATTGCCTACGATGTGGACGAAAGCCCAAAGGCATACTACTTCCAACAGGCACAAAACGGCCTCTATGCACGCGAAGCCATCCTTTGCGATGTGTTGGGCATTACGCTGGATGAGGTAAAGAAGTGACTAGTGATTAGTGATTAGCGATTAGCGAGGGGCTCACTATCCTACTTGACTACTTAACTACTCACTACTTGACTACTTAATTTAATTTTTAATTTTGAATTATGAAGAAGCATGAATTACAAGTGGCTGCCCTCGAAAACGGAACAGTCATCGACCATATACCTTCGGAAAAACTGTTCGATGTGGTGTCGTTGTTAGGCTTGCAACAAATGAGCAACAACATCACTATCGGATTTAATCTGCATAGCAAGAAACTGGGTAGCAAGGGCATCATCAAGATTGCCGACAAATTCTTCTGCGACGAAGAGATTAACCGCATTGCCGTTGTGGCGCCCAACGTGAAGCTGAACATTATCCGCGACTATGAGGTGGTGGAAAAACGGGCCACTCAATTGCCCGACGAGCTGAACGGCATCGTGAAGTGCCCCAACCTGAAGTGCATCACCAACAACGAGCCGATGCCTACCCTATTCCACGTAATAGACAAGGAAAAGGGCATATTGAAGTGCCACTATTGCGAAAAAGAGCAGGATTGCCAACACATTGAAATAATAAAAGAGGAATGAAAGAGGATTGGAAACCGGGGACAATGATTTATCCCTTGCCGGCGGTGATGGTGAGCTGCGGTAGCACGCCCGATGAGTATAACATCCTTACCATTGCCTGGACTGGTACCATCTGCACCAATCCGCCCAT
The DNA here is from genome assembly GCA_015060685.1 of Mediterranea massiliensis. Classification (GTDB taxonomy): domain Bacteria; phylum Bacteroidota; class Bacteroidia; order Bacteroidales; family Bacteroidaceae; genus Bacteroides; species Bacteroides massiliensis_B. Next base: position 311,020 of record SUXZ01000001.1, read on the forward strand.
GTGCTACATCTCGGTGAGGCCCGAACGCCATTCGTACGACATCATCAAACGGAACATGGAGTTTGTCATCAACCTCACCACCAAAGAGCTGGCAAAGCAGACCGATTGGTGTGGTGTGCGCTCGGGAAAGGATTACAATAAATTCGAAGAGATGGGATTAACGCCCGGCAAGTGTAGTGTGGTAAGCGCACCGCTTATCGAGGAATCGCCCTTGTGCATAGAATGCCGCGTGAAGGAGATTGTATCGCTTGGCTCGCACGACATGTTCATTGCCGAAGTGGTGAATGTGCGTGCCGATACCGACCACCTGAACGCCGAAACCGGCAAGTTGGAATTGGCCGAAACAAACCCCTTGGTGTATGTTCACGGAGGATATTACGAACTGGGCGAAAAGATTGGCAAGTTTGGCTGGAGTGTAGAAAAGAAAAAGAAGTAGGCCGAAATGATGCGTAGAGTGATTGCCATACTTTTGATGCTGGTTGCGTTGCCCGCCTTTGCACAACAACGCGACTTAAAAAATTATGCCGGCGACAAGAAGGTGAACTTCGGCATCAAGGGTGGTTTCAACTCGTCGCTAATGATTATCCGCGACCTTACCGTAAACGGCAAAGCCATCAGCGACGTTCAAAACGAATATAAGTTGGGCTACTTTGCCTCGTTGTTCATGCGCATCAATTTCGACAGGCACTTTCTTCAACCGGAGTTGTCGTACAACATCAACCGGTGTGAAGTACACTTCACCGAGCCGGCCGCCGAGGGCGACTTATCACAAACCGCACGCCAATGTGCCATTTCAAGCCGCATCAGCTGCATTGAGCTACCCATTCTTTACGGCTATAACTTCATGAAAGAGGGCCCCTATCAGATGGCGGCCTTTGGCGGGCCGACGTTCAGATACATTTGGGACAAGCACTCGCGCAACAACTACAAGAACTTCCATCAAATGAACATCGAAGAGGAACTCTATCCCCTCAACGCCAGCTTTACACTGGGGGTGGCCGTCACCATCTCGCGCGTGTTTTTCGATTTCCGCTACGACATCGGCCTGCACAACATTTCAAAAGAGTTAAGCTATGAGCCGGCCACTTATGACGGAGGCGAACAAAGCAGCTCGGACAAGCAAAACCAACTACATTTTCATCGCAATTACAACACGCTGAGTTTCTCGTTAGGACTATACTTTTAAACAATTTGCATTTTGTAAGGCAAAAAACACATTTACCTATCAAATTATTCAGTTTTTTGCCGTAACTTTGCGAACTGAAATCAGAAATAATCATAAACATCATAAAAACGAATCATGAAAAGAGACGATTTGATTTTCGACATCATCGAAAAAGAACATCAACGCCAACTGAAAGGCATTGAACTTATTGCATCAGAAAACTTTGTAAGCGAACAAGTTATGCAAGCCATGGGCTCATGCTTGACTAACAAATATGCCGAAGGTTATCCGGGCAAGCGCTACTATGGCGGTTGCGAAGTGGTTGACCAAAGCGAAACCATCGCTATCGAACGCATCAAGCAAATATTCGGTGCCGAATGGGCAAACGTGCAACCACACTCGGGCGCACAAGCCAATGCTGCCGTTTTCCTGGCCGTATTGAATCCTGGCGATAAATTCATGGGCTTGAACCTGGCTCATGGTGGTCACCTCTCACACGGTTCGTTAGTGAACACATCGGGTATTATTTATACTCCTTGCGAATATAACTTGAATCAAGAAACCGGACGCGTTGATTACGACCAAATGGAAGAGGTTGCACTTCGCGAACAACCCAAGCTTATCATCGGTGGCGGCTCGGCCTACTCTCGCGAATGGGATTACAAGCGCATGCGCGAAATTGCCGACAAGGTGGGCGCTATCCTGATGATCGACATGGCTCACCCCGCCGGTTTGATTGCCGCTGGCGTGTTGGACAACCCCGTGAAGTATGCTCACATCGTTACTTCTACTACCCACAAGACACTTCGTGGTCCTCGTGGCGGTATCATCCTGATGGGTAAAGACTTCCCCAACCCATGGGGCAAGAAGACTCCTAAGGGCGAAATTAAGATGATGTCTCAATTGCTCGACTCGGCCGTTTTCCCAGGTATTCAAGGTGGCCCATTGGAACACGTTATTGCCGCAAAAGCTGTTGCCTTTGGCGAAATTCTTCAACCCGAATGGAAAGAATATGCCACTCAAGTACAAAAGAATGCCAAGGTGTTGGCCGAAGAGTTGGTTAAACGCGGTTTCAGTATCGTAAGTGGCGGTACAGACAACCACTCAATGTTGGTTGACCTCCGCTCTAAGTATCCCGACTTGACCGGTAAGGTTGCCGAAAAAGCACTTGTATCGGCCGACATCACCGTGAACAAGAACATGGTGCCATTCGATAGCCGCTCGGCTTTCCAAACTTCAGGTATCCGTTTGGGTACTCCAGCCATCACTACTCGTGGTGCCAAGGAAGACCTCATGGTAGAGATTGCCGAAATGATTGAAACTGTTCTCTCTAACGTTGACAACGAACAGGTGATTGCCGATGTTCGCGCCCGCGTTAACAAGACTATGGAGAAATATCCTATCTTTGCATATTAATCCATAAATATTTGTTTGAATATAAGGAGTTGAAGACAGAGTTTATCTGCTTTAGCTCCTTTTTACTTTAACTACTAAACGACTTACTACAATGATTAAAGCAGCACTATTCGATTTCGACGGCGTAGTGGTGGACACCGAACCGCAATATAGCCTTTTCTGGCACCGCATGGGTGTGGAATACATTCAGAAAGAAGATTTGGAAATTTTGATTAAAGGACAAACACTGACCTATATTTTCAACACCTACTTCCCCGGCATGGAGAAAGAACAAGCCGAAATTACACAACAGCTCAACGAGTTTGAAAGCAACATGCAATACGATTACATTGCCGGCTTTGAAAAGCTTATCGGCGAATTGCGGGCAAATGGCGTGAAGACAGCTATTGTTACCAGCTCGAACGACATTAAAATGCAGGCCGCCTATCGGGCACATCCCGAATTAAAGGTGCTTTTCGATGCTATTCTTACCTCGGAAGACTTCAGCGAATCCAAGCCCTCGCCCGAATGCTATCTGACGGGCATGAAACGTTTGGGCGCCACCCCCGAGACAACCGTGGTATTCGAGGATTCGTTCAATGGCCTAAAGGCAGGAAAGGCCTCCGACGCGCTTGTCATAGGCCTCTCTACCACTAATAAGAAAGAGAGCATCGAAGTGTTGTGTCATACTGTTGTGCCCGACTTCACACATCTCAACCATGCCCTTCTTGAAAAACTGAATGCCACTCGCTAGTAGCTATCAAAACTCCACCAAGATGCGGAATACCTTTTGCGGTTGGGCCGCCCACTCGCTCAGCGCCGTTTCCGCCTCTTCGGGTTTCACAATCTTGCTGATAAACTTGCTATAGGGGAAGTTGTTTTGATTCAAGTAGTTGATTACCGCACGGAAATCTTCGGGAAGCGCATTGCGCGAGCCGCGAATAGTGAGCTCTTTCTGCACGAATAACTTGGTTTGGAAAGAAACCTCCGACTTCGCATAGCCGATGTACACCACCCGGCCGGTGAACGACACCTCGTCGATGGCCATGTTATAGGTCATCGGATTGCCCACCGCCTCAATCACCACATCGGCACCAAAGCCTTGCGAGATGCGCATCACTTCGTCGTGTACATTGGTTGTTTTCGAGTTGATGACATACTTGGCGCCTACCTCCTTGGCCAAGGCCAGTTTCTCGTCGTCCAAATCCACGGCCACCACGGTTGCCCCACGAAGAGCGGCACGCACTACGGCACCCAAGCCCACCATGCCACACCCAATCACCATCACAATGTCGTTGTCCACCACACACGCATTGCTCACCGCATGGAAGCCCACACTCATCGGCTCGATGAGCGCACAATCGCGCGTGCTCATGCCATCGGCAGGAATCACTTTTTGCCAGGGCAAGGCAATGTACTCGCACATGGCGCCGTTGCGTTGAACGCCCAGCGTTTCGTTGTGTTGACACGCGTTGTATCGGCGATTACGACACGATGCACACTTGCCGCAATTGGTATATGGGTTTACCGTAACCACTTGTCCGATAGCGAGGTTATCGGGTACTTGTTCACCCTTTGCTTCAATCACTGCTCCCACTTCGTGGCCCGGCACAACGGGCATCTTCACCATGGGATTCTTACCTAAAAAAGTATTCAAATCGGAGCCACAAAAGCCCACATATTCTATCTTCAGCAACACTTCATCGGGTTGAAGCGCTGGCTTCTCCACGTCCAGAATCTGCACTTTCTCGGGAGACACTATTTGAACAGCTTTCACTTGAAAAATTAAAAATTAAAAGTTAAAAATCAAGTCTATATTCATTCAGACATATTCTTTATATACGGCAACTCTACCAAGTCTTCGAAGCCATAGAATTGCTCGGCATTCTTGCCCAGGAACATCGCCTTCTCGTCATCGGAGAGCTCGTTGTTTTTCAGCACAAAGTCGTACGACATGCGATAAGTGATGGCCGTGATGGTTCGCGGATAATCGGAGCCCCACATCAGCTTTTCCATGCCCACCAAATCCGCCGCTCGCCGTATGGCCTTTACTGCGCCATGGAACGGGTAGAATTCGTCGTTGAACAACCAGGTGATGCCGCCCGACTCGATAAACACATTCTTGTATCGCGCCAGCTTGATTTGCTCTTCCCAGTTGGGGCGCGTTACCATGCCGAAGTGTCCGATGGCTATCTTCAGGTTTGGATAGGTTTGCGCAATCTCCTTCATCTCGCCCACTTGCGTGTCGCCATCGGCCAAGTCAATCGAAAGGATGGCCCCTTTCTCCTCCATCAGGGCAAACATCTGCATCATTTCGTCGCTTGTCAGGCTAACGCGTCCTTCGGGCAACAACAGGCGTTGAGCCGGTATCTTTATGGCGCGAAAACCCTTGTCGAGCAACTCCTTGGCTTGCGGCAAGAAGTCGGGCTTGCGAAACTCGCACATGCCACACACAAAGAAGCGATTGGGATAGCGTTGCGCCACCTCTTGCAAGTAATCGTTTTGAATACCATCGATAAACTCTTGCGTGATGACCGCCGCCGACACTTGTGCATAATCCATGTTCGAGAGGAACACCTCGGCACTATTTACGCCGTCCACCATGAATGGCGGCACCATTTGGCGCACCTCGCCCATGAACAGCGAACGGCCGTTTTCCAATGTGCGGATAGGCATGCCATCCACCACCGTGTCTTGCTTCAGCCACAAATGGGCATGTGCATCAATAATCCTGTAATCCATATCGCGAATGGTTTACGAGTTTGCCCAGCTGACACGTTGCTGGTCGCCGATAATCTCCTGCACCTCTTTCACCAGTTGCCAGTCGATAGGCTCTTCGATGTAGGCAATGTTCTTTGCCACATTCACCGGATTGGCCGAGCTGAACAAGGTTGTGGCAATGCGCGGATTGCTCACGGCATATTGGATGGCCAGTTTCTCGATGGGATAGCCTTTGCTTTCGCAATGCTTCACCGCCTTTTTGCAAGCCTCTACCAGCGGTTTTGGAGCCGGATGCCAATCGGGAATGCCGCGTTGCGAGAGCAAGCCCATGGAGAGAGGCGATGCGTTGATAACACCAATGCCGCGCTCTTCGAAGTAGTCGAGGAAGTCCACCAGCTTGTCGTCGTTCAAGCAATGATGGCAGAAGTTCAGCACCGATTCCACTGTGCCCGCCGGGCTATGGTCGATGACCCACTTCAAGTTTTCCAGTTGCAAATCGGTGATGCCCACATGCCCCACTACACCCTTTTCGCGCAGGGCCACCAGTGCCGGCAATGTTTCGTTCACCACCTGGTTCAAGTCAGCAAACTCAATATCGTGTACATTAATCAAATCGATATACTCCACATTCAGGCGCTCCATGCTCTCGTACACGCTTTCGGTGGCGCGTTTACCTGAATAATCCCACGTGTTCACGCCATCCTTTCCATAGCGGCCCACTTTCGTAGAGAGGATATACTTCTCTCTTGGAAGCTGTTTCAACGCCTTTCCCAGTACGGTTTCCGCCTTGTAGTGTCCGTAATAAGGCGACACGTCGATAAAGTTCATACCCTTTTCGATGGCCGTAAACACCGCCTCGATAGCCTCGTTCTCTTTAATTTGATGAAAAACGCCACCCAATGATGATGCGCCAAAACTAAGGTTCGAAACCTTTAATCCAGTTTTTCCTATTTCGTGAAAATCCATGTTATTTAGTGATTAGCGATTAGTGATTAGTGATTAATGATTAGCGATTAGTAATTAGTAATTAGTGATTAGCGATTAGTGATTTATTCAATTCCACCACAAAGCCGCCTCTTGGCAAGAGTTCAATCTGACTGAAGAGATTGGCGGGTGTAGAAACAATATGCTCGAATGTCCAAGGTTTTTCTTTGCTATCGCCGTCCTTGAAGATGAGCACATCATATTCGCCATCAGCCAGGAAGCTCCAGTCAAGGTTGACGATGTTGTTTTCATCCTTGCCATTGATGCCCGCCACATACCACTTGTCGCCGCTTTGACGAGCCATTACAACGTGATCGGCCGGATAGCCGGTAACCAACTTAGTATCATCCCAAGTAGTTGGCAAGTTGCTCAAGAAGTTTTGCACGGCACCCGGTTGTGCCAGGTAGCTTTCCGGGCGGTCGGCCAAGTGTTGCAAGGCCGATTCGAAGAGCACCGTCAGCGCCAGTTCGTGGCCATTCGATGTGATGTGCGGATGTTGCGAGTCCGAGAAAGTACAAGGTGTATAGTCCATGGGCCCGATAACGTTGCGGGTAAAGGGCAGTGTGGCGTTGTGGGCAGCGGCACGCGGTGTAAGCACCGGTGCATTGTTATACCACTCGGCACCATATACAGCCTCTACCGACATCAAGTTGGGATACGTGCGTTGCCATCCGCGTGGAATGGCTGCGCCGTGGAAGTTCACCAATAATTTATGCTTGGCGGCACACTCCAGCAGGTCGATGCAGTACTCCATCGTCTCCTGCAAGTCGCCCGCAAAGAAGTCAATCTTCACGCCGGCCACGCCCATATCTTCCAGCCATTGGAATTCCTTTTCGCGTTTTTCGGGGTCGTTCAGGCGTTCATGAGGGCCCGGTGCTCCCCAATCCTTAATCCACGCCGTAGAAGAGTTGTACCAGATAAGCGGTTTCACGTCGCACTTCTTGGCATAGGCAATGGCATCCTCAATGTCTCCGCCGTTGGCCATCTCGTCCCATTCGGCATCAATCAGCACGTATGGCAACTTCATCTCCACCGCCATGTCGATGTATTTCTTCACGATTTGGTAGTCTTTCGAGCCGTGGTTGTAGGCCCAGTAAATCCACGACACGCTTCCCGGTTTAATCCAGCCGGTGTCGCCGATGCGGTTTTCGGGGCTCACGTCAGTAATCAGTGTCGATTCCACCACATCCGCCAGCGAGCCGATGATGGCCACACGCCAGGGCGATGTCCAGCTGCCCGCTACGACCTTTTCGTTTTTGTCCATGGTCACCTTGTAGTCGGTCACCTGCTCCTTGTTCACCAGGAACGATGCGCTATGCATGCGCTCTATGCCCGCTTCCGAGAGCAACATCCACACCCCTTCGGCAGGCTGTATCAGTGCCGGATAGCCCCATTGCTGCTGCACGCGGTTTCTGCCGGGCGCCATCTTTCCGGTGGTGCTTTCCGGATAGAATCCCTCATATCCCTGGTCGTAAGTCTGAATCCATCGTTTCTGTCCCTCGGGGATGCGATACGTAGTCAGCTCTTCGCGAATCACGCTGTTCTCCACGTCGGGAATCTCGTATCGGAACGCCACGCCGTCGTCATAGAGGCGGAACACCATGCGCACCTCTTTCTGCAGGCTGTCGGTAAAGATATAGGTGCAGACTTTCGCTTCGCTGCTGCAAATCTTTCTCTTACCGGCCGGCATGGTGTACGAGTTTTTAATCACTTCGCCCGTCTCCACCTTTTTCAGCTTCAGCTGTTTGCCTTGTCCGTTGTCGGCCAGTATGCCCACCGCCGGCATGTCCAGCACCAGGCAGGTGCCGTCAGCTTGTCTATACGAAATTTTAAAGGCATGCTTCACGTCGTTGTCGCCCACATAGTCCAGCAAGATTTTGCCGTTCAGAGAGGTCTGCTCCTTCACATTGCCGCAAGCGCATAGCAGCAGGGCAGACAGCAAAAATAAGAGTTTGTTTTTCATATCAATTGGTCTTAGAATAATTATTCAACACGATGCTACAAAAGTAAGGAAAAAATCCGAATATCCGCACATCTGCCACATATTAAATAAAAGGCTGCACCAAGATTTCTCCCGATGCAGCCCCATCCGCCTATAAATCCCCCTTTGGCAGATAGCGTTTATTGAAAATAATCCTCGTCTTCAAAGGATGTCTCGATGTCGTTTGCCACGTTGAACGACAACTTGTTGAAGAAAGCCTTTCGGCTCTTCTTGTCCTTTTCGAACATCTGCTTGGTGCCCTCTTCCGAAGCCTCGAAGCAGAGCGAGTTTTTCACGCCCAGGCTCTCGGCCACCATCACCACATCCTGGTTGGCGCCGATGTAGGTAAATGTCCAACCCTTTGTTTTCAGCGTCTCCACCAGCGACTTCACGCCTGCTGCCGTCCATTTTTGCGAAGCGTTTTCATATCCGTCGGTAATCACCGTCACCAGCACACAATCATCGGGTGTGGCCAACCCCATCACCTCCGTAATCATATCACCCATGGCATCGTGTAGCGCGGTGCATCCCAGTAGCGGATAATCCTCTTTAGTGATATTGCGCACCTCGTCTATAGGCTTGTCCGTAAAGATTTTATTCAAGTATTTCTCGCCGGCACTGAACGAAGCCAGTGTGACATACTGCTTCAATTCCGGGTGTTCGTTTTGCGCCACACGGATAGCACCCAATGTTTCGTTCACGCCGCCCAAAGCCTGGTTGTAGATAGTGCTCATAGAACCCGATGCGTCCAGAATAATCAAGTTGATAATCTTTTTTGTTTCCATTGTCAGTAAGTTTTAGTTGGTTAGTAATCGTTTTGACAATGCAAACTTACGCCCTTTGTCCGGGTGTGGCAAGAAAATGACAAAGGCAAGGCTTGCCTGGCCTACTCCTCCCAGCGAATCAGTTCGGAGGGCAGCCCGATTTTGTAGGCCTGTCCCCTTTCGCCGGTAATGTAGTAGTGGCGCGCCAATCGCTCGTCGAACTTCGTGCAGAAGGCCTCGCGTATGCGTGTCAGCACCACGTTCAGCTGGTTGTTTCCGTAGGTCTCCAACTTTTTTATGCTCTCCTCCATGCGTGGCGTCACCACCCCACCGCTGGTCTGTTTGTAGTAGTTCATCAGCTCCTTGTGATACTCCTCCAGCCGTTGCAGCACAATGCCTTCGGGATGATTCAGGAAGAGGAAGTAGAGCGCCTTCCGCTGTGCGCTCAGTTCAATCTCTATATTATTATATTGCGGCAGGAAAATCCGCAAATCGTCCGTAATCACCAGTGGCGACAACGGTTCCTGCTTGTCTATAAATTCGTGAATCGCGCTCAGAGTCACCCCTTGCAGCCGCAATTTCTTTACGTTGTTCTCCAAACTCTCCAATATCTCGGCCACCTCGTCGCGTAGTGGCGCATACTCTTCCACATCATCTTCAAACAGTTCGCCCTGAATTCTGTCCACCATCCTGGAGAAGAGCGAACGCTTTAGAGCACTTCTCTTCTCATCACTCTCAATGCTCATCGAAGACCTTGGCTCGCTCGAAGGTTGATAGTTCATCAGCACATTATCACTCATTGCACAACTTTCGTTTACGAAAAGCGTCCCCGAGCTAACAGCATCCAGCAGTTGTACAATATCCTTTGAAGCTACACCCGATAGCGGTAACTCGCACGCTTGGAATAGCCATTCGTCTCCACATCGTTCGGGGCCAAACAATATCGAAGGCTTCACCGCTTCGCCCAAATGCGAGCTACTCAAAAAGTTCAATAGATAGCTGCTACGCAAACTTTTATCCGCTACGATTTTCGTCTCCAAATAGGGAGCATAGTACAGCACCTTCCGCTTCAGCTCCTCGTCTTTAAACAACATCGGCAGGTAGATAAACTCATAGCCACGATGTTCAAACATCCGCCTCACGTCGTGATAGTTGTCTGTTATAAAGCGGTTTGCCTGCTCGTCGTAGAATTCTTCCACATAAATCACCTGACTTCTGTCGGGCTTGAAGGGGAGGTTTGCAAAGGATAGCTGGTAGTTCATAGAGGTTGTCTTTTAAAACTTTTTGCAAATATAATATAAAAGTAATGAGTTAATGTGTTAAGGAGTTAAGGTTTTCTTGGAAAATCAGTATGCTGTATAACATATAAGGTAAACATGCAAGAAAGGACAAAAAGTATTTTCTTTGTAAATTATTCGTTCTAATCAATCCATTAAATAAAAGAAATATGAAATTAAGAAGCGCAGCACTAACATTATTCGCTGCATTACCACTACTGACATTTGCGCAAGAGTATCCGTTTCAAGACCCCTCACTACCGGCACACGACCGCGCCGTGGACTTGATGAACAGGCTTACGCTGGAAGAGAAATCACAACTCATGCTGGACCAATCGGCAGCCATTCCCCGTTTAGGAATCAAGACCTTCCACTGGTGGAGCGAAGCGCTGCACGGCGTGGCCAATCAAGGCAATGTTACGGTGTTCCCCGAGCCCATCGGCATGGCGGCCTCGTTCAACGACGAGTTGGTGTTCAATGTGTTCGACGCCACCTCTACCGAAGCGCGCGCCATCCACAACGAGCGCGAGCGCAACGGATTGGATGAACGCCGTTTTTACGGCCTCTCCTTCTGGACGCCCAATGTAAACATCTTCCGCGATCCGCGTTGGGGACGTGGCCAGGAGACCTACGGCGAAGACCCCTACCTCACCTCGGTAATGGGTGTAAAGGTTATCCAGGGCCTGCAAGGGCCGGCCGATGCCAAGTATCGCAAGCTGTTGGCCTGTGCCAAGCACTTTGCCGTACATAGCGGTCCGGAATGGGCACGCCACACCGACAACATCACCAACGTAGAGCCGCGCGATTTGTTCGAGACCTATCTGCCAGCCTTTCAGGCCGCTGTTCAGAAGGGCGATGTGCGCGAAGTGATGTGCGCCTACCAGCGTTGGGAAGACGAGCCTTGTTGCGGCAGCGACCGCTTGCTGCAACAGATTTTGCGCGACGATTGGGGCTTTAAGTACATGGTGGTATCCGACTGCAGTGCCGTATCCGATTTCTGGATGACACACAAGACCTCGAGCGACGCCACCCATGCTGCTGCCGTGGGCGTATTGGCCGGTACCGATGTAGAGTGTGGCTATAACTATGCCTACAAGAGCATTCCCGAAGCCGTCCGTTTAGGCCTGATGAAAGAAGAAGATGTGAACCAAAAAGTAATAAGACTGCTCGAAGCCCGCTTCTCGTTAGGCGAGTTCGACCCCGCCGAGATGGTGGAATGGAAACAAATCCCCATGGACAAGGTAGCCGGTAAGGAACACAAAGCACTTTCATTGGACATGGCTCGCCAAACCATCACCTTGCTACAGAATAAGAACAACATCCTGCCATTGAGCAAAAAGATAAAGAAGATAGCCGTAATCGGTCCTAATGCAGATATCGAAACCATGATGTGGGGCAACTACAACGGCACCCCTACCCAAACCATCTCCTTCTTGGAAGGTATCAAAGAGAAGGTAAGCAAACGTGCCATCACCTACCTGCCGGGATGCGACTACACCAATATGATGACCTTGCACTCCATGTACAACCAATGCCAGGCCGACGGCAAAACAGGCATGAAGGCCACCTTCTGGAACAACACCAAGCGCGAGGGCGAGCCGGTGAACGTGATTTGGGAAAACGCCCCCTTCTCCAAGACCACCTTCGGCAACTATGCCTTTGCTCCGGGTGTAAATTTGGAAGGCTTCTCGGCCATCTACGACACCTACTTCACCCCAGCCGAAAGCGGCAAGGTGTTGCTCGACATGACCTCTTGCGGCAATTACGAACTGCGTGTCGATGGCAAGACCATGGTGAAACGCGAGACATGGCTCACGCTGAACGAACGCTCATTTATCGAAGTGGAAAAGGGCAAGACCTATCACATAGAGATTCTCTACACCCAGGTTCCAACCTACAACACCAATTTGAAGTTCGATTTGGGCTTTGAGAAAGCGTTCAACTACGACGATGTTATCCGCCAACTGAAAGGTATCGACGTGGTGTTGTTTGCCGGTGGCATATCGGCCCGCTACGAGGGCGAAGAGATGCCCATCGAGATAGAAGGCTTTAAGGGTGGCGACCGCACCTCGATAGAATTCCCTGCTATTCAGCGTTCATTGATTCAAAAGCTGAAAGAAGCCGGCAAGAAGGTTATCTTGGTCAACTTTTCCGGTTCGGCCATGGCGATGCAGCCCGAAGTAGAGAACTGCGAAGCCATCATCCAGGCCTGGTATCCCGGCGAGATGGGTGGCCGTGCCGTGGCCGACGTGCTGTTTGGCGACTATAACCCCGGCGGCAAGCTGCCCGTAACCTTCTACAAGAGCGATTCTCAGTTGCCTGCCTATTCCGACTACTCCATGAAGGGGCGCACATACCGCTACTTCGACGACGCCCTCTTCCCCTTTGGCTACGGTTTGAGCTACACCACCTTCAGTGTGGGCGAGGCAGCTATTGCGAAGAAGGCCAACGGCTATGTAGATGTAACCATTCCTATTAAGAACACAGGCACTCGTACCGGTAGCGAAGTGCTTCAAATCTATGTAAAGGCGCTGAAAGATGTAAACGGCCCCTCCAAGTCGTTGCGTGCCTTCGAGCGCGTGGAGCTGAAGCCCGGCAAGAGCATGGACGTAACATTCCAGCTCGAACCCGAAGCCTTTCAGTTCTTCGACGAGAAGTCCAACACCATGATTTGTGTCGATACCGAAGATGTGGAATACGAAATCTACTACGGTACCAGCTCGCGCGAAGAAGACCTGAAGAGTTTGCCTATCGTAATAGCAGGAAAATAAAAATAGAGAATTTACCTAACTAATAATACTAACCGATTAATAACGTAACAATGAAAACATTCAAGAAGATTGCCTCGTTGGCCGCCGTTTCGCTGATGTTCACGGTATCCTGTACGCAGCAGGGCACCAACACCTTCAGCATGAACGAGCTGGAATACTTCGAGAAGACCGGCTCCAATGTATTGGTGTATAGCAACATCTACAACGGTGGTTTCTGCGACGAGAAGCTGGCCGGTATCGAGATTATCCAGCGCGGCGAGCGCATCAGCACCGGTGGCGGCATCCGCTTTATGAACACCCCCGAGCAGTGGGACATCTACGGCGAAATGACCAACCGCGAAGTGAACCGCGACGAGAACTACATCGAGGTGGAACTAACCTACAAGGACTACGACTTCGCATCGAAGATTCGCGTCACCCCCAGCGGCGAAGGCGTGCTGATGCAGGTCTATTTAGACAAGCCCGTTCCGGCTAACCTGATAGGCAAAGCAGGTATGAACTTAGAGTTTTTCCCTGCATCCTATTTTGGCAAGAACTACCTGGTAGATGGTGCTGCACGCATCCTGCCCCGCTTCCCCATGCACGACACCGAGGTTCGCCCCTTGTCGGAAAAGATACCCCAATACTTTGGCGAAACAACCTTCGACGACCGCGGCCGCGATGAATTCCTGGCACCCCTGCCCATGTCCACCGGCAAGCAGATTGTACTGGCCCCCGAAGACGACGAGCTGTGCGTCAGCATCACATCCGATGAAGATGTAAGCCTCTACGACGGCCGTCACCTGGCACAGAACGGCACCTTTGTGGTGCGCTCGCTGCTCCCGGCCGACAAGACTGGCAAAGTATTGGAATGGTACGTAGAGCCAAGCTCCAATCCCGAATGGATACGCCGGCCCAACATCGGTTTCTCGCAGATAGGCTACACCCCTGCACAGCGCAAGGTATCGGTAGTGGAACTGGACAAGCGCGACAAGATGGCATCTACCGCCAAGATTCTTCGCGTCAATCCCGACGGCAGCCAAACGCTGGCCCTGAATGCCAAAGTGGCCGAATGGGGCGTATTCTACAGCCGCTACAACTATGCCTGCATCGACTTTACCGAGGTGACCGAACCCGGTCTTTACGTCATCGAGTACGACGGCATTCAGACAAACGCCTTCCCTATCGACAAGGACATCTACACAGACAAATGGCATTCATCGATGGATGTATCATTAGTAGTGGCCATGGACCACATGGAAGTGAACGAAGGCTATAGAATATGGCACGGCCGCGCCAACATGGACGATGCCATCATGGCTCCGGCCAATATCAAGATTCACGATGGCTATAGCCAGGGAGCCGAGAACTACACCAAGTACAAACCATTGGAACACATTCCAGGCCTTGCCGTAGGTGGTTGGTACGATGCCGGCGACTTCGACATCCAGCAGAACTCCGTTGTAACCACCACCGTCGATTTGGCCTCTTTGTGGCGCCTGTTCCAACCCCAACGCGACATGACCTACATCGACGAAGTGACCAAATATGCCGACATCCATCGCCCCGACGGAGTGCCCGATGTGGTTCAACAAATCATGCACGGCACGCTCAACATGAATGCCCAGATAGAAGCATTAGGCTTTGTGTCGCGCAACATCGGCCAGCCGCAGATGCACCAATACCATCACCTGGGCGATGCACTGACACTGACCGACGGCCTTATCTACGACCCCAGCTTGAAGCCCTATCAAGTATCGGCCGATGGCAAACGTAGCGGCACCTACGACGACCGCATCGTTATGACCAACAAGCCCAGCGCCAACGGCGTAATGAACAGTATCGTAGGCCTTGCATCGGCCTATCCCGCGCTGAAGAACTACTTCCCGGCCGAGGCCGAACGCTCGTTGAAGAACGCCCTTATGCTGTGGAACAAATACGTGGGCGAAGCCGATAACGGCGTGCGTGGAGCCATCGAGCTCTACTATGCCACAGGCGACGAAAAGTTTAAAAACAGCTTTATGCCCGCCATCCTCAAGCAGATTGACGCCTTGGGCAAGAGCGACGACAACCAAGAGGACAACAACCGCCGTCGCCGCAACGCTGGTCCAAACATGAGTCAGATTCTGCGCGTGTACCACATGCTCCCTGCCGACGCCAAGGCCAAGGTAGATGCAGCCATCCCCGCCTATGTAGAGCGCTTGGCCGCAGTAGGCAGCGAAAACCCCTATAGTGTGCCCATTTCTGGCGGTGGTTGGGGAGGCAATACGCAAGTCATCAGCAACTCGTTCAACGCCTACCTGGTGTGGAAGCAATTCCCCGAACTGGTGGACCCCGACATGATTCTGAAAGGACTTAACTACCTCTTTGGCAATCACCCCTACAACAACCTCTCGTTTGTCACCGGTGTAGGTGTTGGCACCAAGAAGGTGGCCTACGGCAATAACCGTGCCGACTATAACGTCATCCCCGGCGGCATTGTTCCCGGTCTGCTGATGCGCAAGCCCGACTTTATGGAAAACAAGGACGACTACCCCTTCCTGTGGGGCGAGAACGAGTGCTGCATCAATACAGTGCCCAACTACGTCATGCTGAACCTTGCCTGTATAGAAGTGGCGGCCGCCATCAACAAGTAATCCCCTGCTCCATGTACAACGATACCCCAAAGCCCGCGAAAGCACTTTGGGGTATTTTTATTTGTGTAGGCAATAATTGTGGCGGTTAAGGTGGTAAGGAGTTAAGGTTGTTATACCGCCATCAGTTCTCGTCCTAACAGGCGGAGCGAGTTCTTAATCTGTTCCTTCCGTTGTTCGCTTGGCCGTTTCATGCCATAAATATATTTGGATAGCAGGCTCTTGTGAATTCCCATGCTTCTTGCCACTTCCGATACGTTCAGTTGCGGGAACCGGTTGAAGATACGGGCTATCTCGTTGTCGTAGTCCGGCTCGTCCACCTCGTCGAAGCTGCTGATATGCACATCCTCGTCAATCTCTTCCCATCGGATGGTATTTCCAAACTTGCCAATCTTGTAAGCCTGTCGTTGCGCCTCGGTAGCATCTTTCAGTGTAGGGAAAGCCTCCAGCGGACGGCTACGAGTTTCCCCCTTATCCGTCTCAATCCAAATTCTATCAGCATCAAACCAAAGTTTTTCAATTTTAGGCATAATTATTCGTATTAAGTTATTCGCCATGAAAAGCTTTCCACTTTTCGATAAATTCTTCTCTATACTCTCTCACAATATTTATAGCTCTTTTCAAATCCTTGGGTTTAATTCCATTGTTTTCAATCAAAGTCACCTCAGGTTCCAAAGCTATCTTTGCTAATCCGTCTCCATTTTCCAAATGAACATGAATTGGCAAATGTTCATTAGCAAAGAAAAAAAAGCGCAATCCGAAAATTTCCAATATTGTTGGCATAATCACAAATTAGTAAGTTCACCACAAAAGTAGGTCAAAAAAATTAGACCTCAAAACAAATCGCCAATTATTTCAGATTTGGCAGAGTTTAGCTACCCATTGTTTATAGAAAGGGGATGGGATAGAAAAAGAAAGCCAGTCTACATTTTGTAAACTGGCTCAATTATTATCTGTATCTTATTTCTCTTTCGATTAATTTATAAGGTTCTTTAATTTTTCCTTTATAAACGATACATTTTATCCAATTATCATTATCATCAAATTCATATTCGTAGTAATAGATCCCCTCTTCGGATGTATATATAGCATTCTGTGTTACATAACAGTTTTCAGATTTTATAGCAAGTCCTTTTTCATTATGAAATATTGAATATGAATTTTCTTCATCTGATATAAATCTACGTTTTACAATTTGTTTATTTTTCCACTCATTTATAATTGTACCTATTTCTTTTCCATCTTTGTCGTAAGAAACAGATTCTAAAACATAATCTCCATTGTTTTTAGTTATAATTTCTTTAGAAACTAATTCCCCATTCCTATAATAAGAATATGATTTTAGATTACCATTTACATACTCAGAAATACTTTTAAATGTTTCTTCTCCATCTTCATTATAATGAATCACACTTTGCAAATTATCGGCATCCCAATTATAAATCGTTTTATAAGATAAATCTCCTTTGGAATCGTATTTTATAACATTATCAAGTTTATCATTTTTATCATTTTTATATGAATATATATCTTTACTATATAAATCCCCATCTTCATAATATTCAGAAGTTGATGTTATATATCCAGATTCATTAAATTCAATAGTAGTTATCCCCAAATAATCTAAATCACCTTTCACTATTTCACCAAATTTACTATCTGCATCATAAAATGATAGTTTTACAAACTCAACATTTCCTTTTAATTGGTAATTATCCCAATCAGTTGTTGTGTTATTACAGCCAACAAGCACAATGGATAACAAAAACAATAACTTTTTCATAATGACACCAAATTAAAATATTCTTTATACAAAAGTATAAAAATAAATCGTAATAACAAAGCAAATAGAAAAAATATTGAATATTACAAAAGTAAGGAGTTAAGGTATTAACTTCGTTGAATCTCGGCTGCACTCGTTGGCACGAGAATTAATGGTAGTAAGCAAATCAAGCTCTTCTGAAGTATTTGTTGTTTGCGGCTAATCTATTTGTTCCTCAGACGTGTAGTATTTGTTGTTTGGAAACGAACTATTAACAAATAAAGCGGCCACAAAAAAGAAGTTATGTTTGTGTCAAACAAATTCAAAATCGGTTTAATTTAGCCTTACGAGGAAGATATTTTTTCCTCGTGAGAGAAAAAATTTTTTCTCGTGAGGGGTATATATCTCCCTCGTGAGAAAAATTCTATAGTAGTATTTTGTAAGATTGCCAATATTATAATGAATTATTACTAAATGTCGCCTTTGTATTGGCATTTCATCAATGCTTCCTACATAAGATGTTTCTCTCGTTTTTCATAAAAAAAGTTAAATTTGCAAAAGCCCGCTTCAGCGCACTTTTTTAACATTTGCCCCCTCTCAGAAGTACTTCTCGCAGGGGTGGGTACTCAACGAAGCGGGCTTTCGTGGACTTGACAAACGGGGTGCTGTTTCGCTATATTTGCGGAAAAAGAATTGCGTATGAAAAGTAATTGGTTTAAGCATCCGTTGGGGTTGTCGGACGACAAGCGTTTGGCACAACTCATTCAAGAGGAGGGAGTAAAGGGATATGGCACTTACCTGTACCTCGTAGAAAAATTGTCGCTGCAAGAGGATCATCATCTCTCTTTTCAGCAATTGTCGCTATTCGAACGCAAAGGGTTTCATCACCGATACATGGAACTGATTGTTCGGAAATACACGGATTTATTCATCGTCGAGGGAGAAGAGTTTCGTTCTGTAATCGACTTCGGTCCATCCTGTACTCGTTCTGCACAGAGTCTGCGCACGAGCTACGCAGAGCCTAAGCAGAACATGCCGAAAAGAGATAATAATCTGAACGACAACAACGTATCTACCTCCTCGCGCACGCACGTAAGAGAAGAGAAGAAGAGAGAAGAGAAGAAACAACAGAAAGAGGATGCTGGCGTTGAAGCAACAAACAAGCGGTTTATGGAGTTGCTGCGGGGTGTCTCTTTGCAGAGCAGTTGGAACGACAATCTGTACCGCTACGAACAGCGCATAGACGGCAAGCGGTGCTACATGGGGTGTCCGCTGCCAGATAACGCTCCTCCTCGTCCTTCGCCCAGGGCTATTTGGAATAACCTCGAAGCATATTGGTACGAGCCCGCAGGTTAGCGGTGGTTTGCCCCGGGCTTAGGAGCTGTTTGCTGTGGGCTTAAGAGCAATTTGCTGCGGGGTTAGAGGCAGTTTGATGTGGGCAAAAAAACATCGCCCACCTCAACAAGAAGCAAGCGATGTTTGAAATGGTGTATTCTTTATATTCCTCAACTCAACCCCTCGATATGCCCATCCACAATGTCGATGCGCTCGGCTTGGGGCGACTTGGGCAGACCGGGCATGCGTAGGATTTCGCCGGCAATGGCCACAATCATCTCGGCGCCGTTGTTGATGACAAAGTCGCGGATGTGGAACTCGAAGTTCTCGTGTACGCCATAGAGTTTCTGGTCGGCCGTGAACGAGAATTGTGTCTTGGCTATGCAGACGGGGAAGTGGGTGATGCCAAGCTGCTTGATAAGCTTCAGCTTCTGACGCGCCACGGTGCTGTAGGTCACCTCCGATGCACCATAGATGCGGCCGGCCACCTGCTCTACTTTCTGCTCGATGCCCAGCTCGTCGGCATAGGTGAACTGAAGCGGTGCAGAGGGGTGCTGCTCGATGGTTTCCACCACCAGGCGTGCCAACTCTACGGCTCCCTCACCGCCCTGCATAAAGGCGTTGTTCACGGCAAAGCCCACCTTCAAATCGTCCTGGCAATGGCGGCGCAGGGCTTCCACCTCCTCGTCCACATCGGTGGCAAAGCGGTTGAAGGCTACGACCACGGTTTGGCCAAATGAGCGCAGGTTGGCGATGTGCTTGTCCAGGTTGGCAAAGCCGCGTTGCAGCCCTTCCATATTGGGTTCCTTAATGGCGTCCAGGCTGACACCGCCGTGCATCTTCAAGCCTTGTGTGGTGGCCACAATGACGGTGAGCTTGGGTTGCAGACCGCTTTTGCGGCACTTGATGTTATAGAACTTCTCGGCACCCAGGTCGGCTCCGAATCCGGCTTCGGTCACTACATAGTCGCCATAGGTCATGGCCAGCTTGGTGGCCAGGATGGAGTTGCAGCCGTGGGCAATGTTGGCAAAGGGGCCGCCGTGTACAAAGGCTGCCGTGCCCTCGGTGGTCTGCACCAGGTTGGGATGGATGGCGTCTTTCAGCAACACGGTGATGGCGCCCGACACGCCCAGGTCTTTCACCGTAAACGGCGTGCCGTCGAAGCGATAGCCCAGGATGATGTTGTCGATGCGGCGACGCAGGTCGTCGATGTTTTTCGACAGGCAGAGGATGGCCATGATTTCGCTGGCGGGGGTGATGTCGAAGCCCGACTCTTGCGTAAGGCCGTTGGTGCGCGGACCAAGTCCGGTGACGATGCTGCGCAGCGAGCGGTCGTTTACGTCGAGCACACGCTTCCAAACCACCTCTTTCAGCGCAAAGCCGTCGGCCTGGTGCTGGTAGATGTAGTTATCCAGCAGGGCGGAAATCATGTTGTGGGCCGAGGTGATGGCGTGGAAGTCGCCCGTGAAGTGCAGGTTGATTTTCTCCATGGGCAGCACTTGGGCGTAGCCGCCACCGGCTGCACCACCCTTCATGCCGAAACAGGGACCCAGCGAAGGTTCGCGCAGGGCTACAATGGCGCGTTTGCCAATCTTGTTCAGGCCAAGGGTTAAACCAATAGAGACGGTGGTCTTGCCAATGCCGGCCTTGGTGGCGGTAATGGCGGTGACCAGTATCAGGTTGCTCTGTTTCACTTTCTCCTCGTCGACAAGCGTCTCGGGAATCTTGGCGATGTAGCGGCCATAGTTTTCTACCTCATCGCGGGGTATGCCGATGCTGTCGGCTATCACTTTTATCTTCTTCAGTTCGATGCTGCGGGCTATTTCGATGTCTGATTTCATGGTAATTAAATGAGTTTATTGAATTATTTGTTTATTTCGTTCCATTTGGGCGGCGTTACGTTCATGAGGTGGCGCACGAAGAAGTCGTAGCGCTTGTGCTCGCCGAAGGCTTCGCCCACGGTATGGGCGGCACCGGGTATCACCACCAGTTCGAAGTCGATATTGGCTTTTATCAGGGCGTTGGCCACCTGCATGGTCGATGCGGGGTCAACGTTGTCGTCCAGTTCGCCCACCACCAGCATCAGGGGGCGTGTCAGCAGGTGGGCATTCTCCACATTGGAGTTGGCGGCATAGTGCTCGTCCACCGGATAGCCCATCCAAAGCTCGTTCCACCAGATTTTGTCCATGCGGTTGTCGTGGCATCCGCAAGCCGAATAGGCGGCCTTGTAGAACTCGGGATGGAACAGCACGGCAGCGGTAGATTCCTGTCCGCCGGCCGAGCAGCCGTAGATGCCCACGCGGTCGATGTCCATGTAGGGGTATTTCTCGGCAGCGGCCTTTATCCAGGCAATGTGGTCGGGCAGGCCGGCATCTTTCAGGTTCTGATAGCAGATGTTCTCGAACTGGCGCGAGCGGAACGAGGTGCCCATGCCGTCTACCATCACCACGATGAAGCCCAGCTCGGCAAGCGAGGTCATGTAGCGGTTGTGCGAGATGAAATACTTGGGCACGTACTGGTCGCCGGGGCCTTGGTAGATGTATTCAATGATGGGGTACTTCTTGCTAGGGTCGAAGTTGGTGGGGCGTGCAATGAGTCCCCACATAGGGGTTTTGCCGTCGCGGCCGGGGGCCACAAACACTTCGGGGGCTTTCCAGCCGTTGGCCAGCAGGCGGCTGATGTCGGCGGTTTCGAGCGGCATCACCACTTGCCCGTCGGCAGCACGGCGAAGCACGGCTACAGGGGCTTTATCCACCGACGAATAGACATCTACCAGGTAGTTCATGTCGGCCGAGAACCATGCCTGATGATTGCCCGTCTCGGGGGTGAGGCACACCATGTTGCGGCCGTCGAAGTCGATGCGGTAGTAGCGTATCAGGTAGGGGTCGTCTTCCTTCTGCACGCCGTTGGCCGAGAAGTAAATCTGCTCTTTCTCTTCGTCCACACGAATCACGCTGCGCACATACCACTCGCCGCGGGTAATCTGATGCAGGGGCTGTGCCGATTGGCGGTCTATCATATAGAGGTGTTCCCAGTTGTCGCGCTCGCTCATCCAAATCATGCGCTTGCCGTCGGCCAAATCGTGGCGGAAGTAGCGCACGTAGTTCACGTACTTGTCGTGTGTCTCTTCCACCAGGGGTCTCACCTGCCCTGTCTGTGCCGAGAGCTCCAGCACGCGATACACCTTGTGCCCGCGCTGGTTGTAGTCGAAGGTGACGGCCTGGCTGTCGTCGTTCCACGACAAGCCGGTCAGCTCATATTGCTGGGCAAAGAGTTCGGTAGAGGGGATGATGCGATTGCCGTCTTCCACGTGGTAGATGCAGGGCACCTTGAAGGGGAGCTCGTCGCCGGGCTTGGCATACTCCTGCTTGTGCAGGATGGGCTGCAACTGGCTGGCGGGCGATGACTCTACATAATAGACGTAGCGCTTCTCTACGGGGCGGATTTTATACGAGGCAACCTTCTTGCTGTCGGGCGACCAGCGGATGTACGACGAGTAGTAGTTGCTCAGGGTGCCGTCCACGCTGAGTTGTTTCTCTTCGCCGGTGGCCAGCTGGCGCACGTAGATGTTGTGGTTCTTGATGTAGGCCACACGTGTGCCGTCGGGCGACGGAACGGGTGCTGCGCCCTTCTCATCGTCCACCTCCATCCAGTGGCGGGGCTTGGGTGCCGGCGGAAGAGCGCCTTGCGAGGTCAGGCTCTTCTTGCGGATGGCGTAGGTATATCGCTGGTTGTCGAAGACAAAGTGCAGGCTGTCCAGCTTCTTGTTGATGCGTAAACGGCTCAGCACAAGCTTGTCGGCCGTCACCTCCTTGCCCGATGTCTTGCTCAATGCTTCGGCCAGGTGTTGGTGGTCGAAGAGTTCCTTGCGTGTCTGCTTGTCGGCATTCACCACCACATATACACGGCCTTCGGGCGTGTTCCTGACATACCAGAAGTGGTGTGTGTCGCCTATCCATTGAGGCTCTACATTGGCATTGTACACCAGTTTCGAACTGAACTTCTCTTGCAGGGCATAGGCACGCCGGTAATCGTCAACCGTGCCTTGCGCCTTTGCGCCGACTCCGATGGCCAGGAACAGCGCAACTAATACTCCATAATAAATTTTCATGCTAATAAAGTTTAAGTTTGGGTGCGCAAAGATAATAAAATACTAATTATGAACGACGTTTTTTTGATTATTGAATGATAATTTATTAATTTTGCACGTGATATGAACAATTTTACTTTCAGATTGGCAACCGAAAACGATGCCGCACGCATCTGGGAAATATTGCAGCAGGCCAAGGCGCAGATGTATCGCGAGGGGAAGCAGCAGTGGGACGAGTCGTATCCGCTGCCTTGTCACATCGAAGCTGACATAGCCAAGGGCTATGCGCACGTGTTGTGCCGCGAGGATGTGGCGATGGCCTACGGAGCGGTGACTTTCGACGGCGAGCCTGCCTACAACACCATTCAGGGCAAATGGCTGAGCAAGAAGCCCTATGTGGTAGTGCACCGGCTGGCGGTGGCCGACGAGGCGAAGCGGCAAGGCGTAGCCACCCGGTTTATGCAGGAGGTGGAAAAGCTGGCGGTGGCGAAAGGGGTGTATAGCTTCAAGGTGGACACCAACCACGACAACCTCTACATGCAACGGATGATGAAAACGCTTGGCTTCACGCATTGCGGAACCGTCCACTACCCGAGTGGGGAACGGATGGGATACGAGAAGGAATTAAAAATTGAAAATTAAAAATTAAGAATTAAAAGCTTAATACCTTAACACCTAAACAACTCAAAACTGAATGAAAAGAGCTATATACATATTATTCCTATTGATGGCAACCTGGAGCGCAAAGGCGCAAGAGGTGGCAACGGATACGCTTGGCGTGCCGCCGGCCGACTATATCCCGCCCTTCGAACTATCGCCCGACGTGAAGGATTACGGCGGTTTCCTGCTGGACATGGGCTTGATGGAGCTGGCGCCAACAATCCCCATCAGTCTGCGCCCCGAGATGAGCTACAAGGATAAGTCGCCCGACTATAACCGGCTCTTCAAACTGAACCCGAACCTCCAGTTCTCGCGCGGAAACTACTCCTTATCGGGCGCACAGGTATTGGGCCTATCCTCTTTCTTTGCCACACCGACAAACTTGCTGATGAGCAGCTTCAAGCTGAAAAATGGCATGCGGCTGAACACCTACGGGCAATACAACTATAAAGGCTACCGGCAATTCGACGCCTCGGCCCTGCCCTGGCAACGGAACAACTTCAAAGGTGCCTTCGAGCTGAAATCGGCCAGCGGAAACTTCGGCATCCGCGTGGAGGTGAGCCGCGACAGATGATACATTTTACCCCCTTCTACGTAACAAACAGCTGTTTTTTGGTGGACAAAACTATCAAAATAGTGGAGATTTGAACATGGGACTTGCAAATATTAGTATAGTAGGCTATTTTCGCCAAAGAAAAACAGCCGACTAAACTTAATATGATTATAACACCCATGAAAAAATTAACCCTATTCCTGACGTTCGTGTCAGTAGCGCTTATTGCTTTCGCTGCCCCGTCGAAGAAGATTATCGACCAGGGAGGTAGCGGCATGTTCAAAGCCGAAGCCATTTCGGAGAAATCACTTCCCGGATTCGTAGTGTACAAACCACAGGACTTGAAAGCAGCCGTGAAACATAATGGTGCCAGCAAGCTCTTTATGCGCCCCATCGAATGGGTTGACGGATGGCCTGTTATCAAGGAATAATTTTTAGGTATCAATAGGTAAAAAGATATGTGCCTCCGGGCCGGGTTGATTGATTTCGACTCGGCCCATTTTATTATCCGCTGTTTTGTTGCACGCATCAGAAAATAACTTTACCTTTACACCATCTTAATTACAACGCCATGGGACTACTGATATACAAGGCTTCGGCCGGCTCGGGAAAAACATTCACGCTGGCTGTGGAGTACATAAAACACCTTATACAGAATCCGCGCGCCTATCGCCAGATTTTGGCCGTGACCTTTACCAACAAGGCCACCGCCGAAATGAAAGAGCGCATCATGCAACAACTGAACGGCATACGCCTGAATGACCCCGACTCGAAGAATTATGCCAACGAGGTGCTGAGAGGCTTGCGCGAACTGCCTGATGGCGGTCACTGGACGATGGAGGAAGTGAGGGAACAAGCGGGCATTGCGCTGCACTACATGCTGCACGACTATGGGCGGTTCAGGGTGGAGACCATCGACTCGTTTTTCCAATCGGTGATGCGAAACCTGGCCCGCGAACTGGAACAGAGTCCGAACCTGAACATCGAGCTGAATGCCGATGAAGTGGTGGCCGATGCCGTGGAGAGCATGATGGAGAAGCTGACGCTAACCTCTCCCCTGCTGAAATGGCTGCTCGACTACATACAAGACCGCATAGAGAACAACCAGAAATGGAATACCACCAAGGAGTTGAAAGACTTTGCCAAAAATATCTTCAACGAGGAGTTTATCGAGCAAGGACAGAAGCTGCGCGAGGAGCTGAAGGAACTGGACAGGATGAAGCAGTTCATCTCGCTGCTGCAAGCCATGGAAAAGGAGGCAAAGGAGATTCTGCCCAAACAAGGCGAAAAGTTCTTCAAGATATTGGAGGAGCATGGGCTGACAATGGACGACTTTAAATATAAAGCGAGCGGTGTGCCAAGTTATTTCAATAAGCTGAGAAATGGCGAAACGAAAAACAAAGAACTGCTTACCAAACGCGTACAAGATGGTATGCTGTCGGCCGACATCTGGATAGGAAGCAATAGCAAGATTTCCAACCTGGTGAAAGAGACGCTGATGCCCATGCTGAACGAGACCGAGAAGTTGCGGCAAGATTGCGTGAAAACCATCAACAGCTGCCGGAAGTCGCTGAAAAACCTGCACGAGCTACAACTGCTGAACTACATCAGCCAGGAGGTGAAAACACTGAACAGCGAGCGAAACCGCTTCCTGCTTTCAGACACCACTGCCCTGCTACACAACCTCATCAAGGAGGACGACTCGTCGTTCATCTTCGAGAAGCTGGGCACACAAATCAGCAACATCATGATAGACGAGTTTCAGGACACCAGCCGCATGCAATGGGACAACTTCCGCCTGCTGCTGCTCGAAGGGCTTTCGCAGGGAGCAGAGAGCCTGATTGTGGGCGATGTGAAGCAGTCCATCTACCGATGGCGGAACGGCGACTGGAGCATCTTGAACAACCTGGGACGCAAAGAACACCCCACCGGCACCCCACTGGACAAGTACCCCATCACGGTGAAAACGCTGAAGGTGAACCGCCGAAGCGAGAAGAACATCATCGACTTCAACAACCGCCTGTTCCAGGCATTGGTGAAGCTGCTGGAAGAGAAGCGGAAACAGGATTTGAAGGAGGAGTGCCCCGAACTGGTAAACGCTTATGCCAATGTGGAACAAGACTCTTCCAAGGATGTGACCGAGGGGTTTGTAAAGGTGATTTTCCCCGATAAAGAGGAGGGAAAGTCGAGAACCGAAGTGCAACTGGAGTCGGTAGCCAACGAAGTGAAAAGGCTGATGAACCAAGGCATTCAACCCGAACAGATGACTATCTTGGTGCGCAAGAAAAAGCATATCTCGCCCATTGCCAACTACCTGTATCAACAGCTTGGCGTGGTGGTGGTGAGTGACGAAGCTTTCCGCTTAGACGCATCGCCAGCCATCAACCTGCTGATAGATGCCCTGCGTTTTGTGGCCGACAACAACGACCACATCGCGTTGAGCAACCTGGCAAGCAGCTATTGCCAACAAGTGCTGCAAACCGCTTTCGACGAGGAGCAACTGCGCAAGGAGCCCATAAAGCTATTGCCCGAAGCATTGGAAACCGAACGCCAGCAGTTGGCTTTCATGCCGCTATACGAATTGCTCGAAGAGTTGTATCGCCTACTGGATATAAACAAGATAGCCAATCAGGAGAGCTATCTATTCGCTTTCTTCGACCACACCCTGGAATACTTGCAAAAGGAGCCTGCCGACATCAACCGCTTCCTGCAGCATTGGGACGAGGTACTCTGCTCGAAAACCATACAGAGCGGCAGCGCAAAAGGAATACGCGCATACACCATACACAAATCGAAGGGGCTGCAATTCCACACCGTATTGCTGCCCTATTGCGAATGGAAGATGGAGAATGAAGTGAACGGACACCTCACCTGGTGCGTGCCGCAAGTGGAGCCATACAACTCCTATAGCCTACTGCCCATCGAATACGACTCGTCCATGGCCGAATCGATTTATCGCAACGATTACCGCAAAGAGCAGCTACAGCTATGGGTGGACAACCTGAATACGCTGTATGTGGCCCTGACAAGAGCCGAGAAGAACTTGCTGATTTGGGGCGGTGAAGCCAAAAACGGCCGCATAGACTCGCTGATTGATGCCGCCTTGGGCTCGGATGGAATAAAGGCATTGGGCGGCACTTGGCTGAACGGCATCTACGAATTGGGCGAGTTGTACAACAAGCAGAAAGAGGAGAAAAAAGAGGAAAAAGAGGAGAAGAAGATAGAAAACCGCCTGACCATCAAGGCACAGAAACTACCTGTGAAGATGGAGGGATTACGTCATCGCATCGACTTCAAGCAATCGAACGAGTCGAGTCTGTTCATATCGGGCAAGAGTGAGGAGCAGTCGTGGCGGAGATTTATCAATCGCGGCAACCTGCTGCATTTCATCTTCTCGAAAATCGGCACCAAGGAGGAGGCCAACGAGGTGATTGAGCAACTCATAGCCGACGGAACCATTACGAAAGAGATGGAGGCCGAAGTGCGCCAACTGGTAACAGAGGCGCTTGCTCTTCCGCAAGTCGGCAGCTGGTATGACGGCTCATGGAAGCTGCTGAACGAGCGCGACATTATCTGGATGGATAAGGGCAAGCTATGCAATAAACGCCCCGACAGGGTAATGATAAAGGGTGACGAGGTGGTGGTAGTGGACTTCAAGTTTGGCGAACCACGCAAATCTCACCACAAGCAGGTGAAGATTTACCTTGAACTGCTGCAGAAGATGGGCTACCCTGCTGCAAACCTCAGCGGATACCTGTGGTATGTGGAGAATGGAGAAACGGAAAAAATTAAGAATTAAAGAATAAAACAAACTGCATGAACACTTTCCTTCAATTAGTTGCAGAAGATATCTATAAGAAAACCGGTGGCGACTTATCGGGTACAGCCATTGTGTTCCCCAACAAGCGTGCGCGACTCTTTTTCAACGAGCACCTGGCCAGCCAACACAACGGCCCCATGTGGTCGCCGGCCTACATCAGCATCAGCGAACTGTTTCAACAGCTGTCGCCTTCCCAATTGGGCGATCCCATACAGCTGGTGTGCGAGGTGTACAAGGTGTTTTGCCAAGTAACCGGCAAGGCAGAAACGCTCGACGACTTCTACTTCTGGGGCGAATTGCTGATAAGCGATTTCGATGATGTGGACAAGAACCTGGTGGATGCCGGCAAACTGTTCACCAACTTGAAAGAGTTGAAGGAGATGGACGACTTCAGTTTCCTGACAAAAGAGCAAGTGGAAACCATCCAGCAGTTCTTCGAAAACTTCTCTATCGAAAAGGAGACAGAATTGAAGAAACGCTTCCTGACGTTATGGGACAAACTGGGCAACATCTACACCAACTTCCGCCAACGGCTGAAGGAGTTGGGCATCGCCTACGAAGGAATGATGTACAGAGAGGTGATAGAGCAGTTGGAGGCAGAGAAACTGGAGTACGAGCACTATGTGTTTGTGGGCTTCAACGTGCTGAACGAAGTGGAAAAGAGATTCTTCACTAAGCTTCAGGCAGCTGGGAAAGCGATGTTCTATTGGGATTACGACACCTATTACACGCAAGCGCCACAGCAGGCTGCCCTACCCTATATGCACGAAGCCGGCGAGTTCATCATTCGCAACATGGCGAAGTTTCCCAACGAATTGCCGGCAACCTTGTTCGACCGCTTGCGCGAAAAGAAAAGCATCCGCTACATCTCTTCGCCCACCGAAAACGGACAGGCACGCTACTTGCCGCAATGGATTAAGAATACCATTAAGGATGGTGACAAGAACCTGAAAGAGAATGCTGTGGTTTTGTGTAACGAGGCATTGCTATTGCCCATTCTGCACTCCATCCCCGAACAGGTGAAGCATGCAAACATCACCATGGGATTCCCCTTTACTCAAACGCCCACGTATAGCTTCATCACCTCGCTGATGGAACTCCAACTGAATGGATATCGTAAAGGGAACCGCTTTGAATACCGCTATGTGCTGAATGTGTTAAGACACCCTTTCACCCAACAGTTGTCACCAAATGCAACCGTTTTAGAGGGTGAGCTGACTAAAAAGAACCGCTTCTTCCCCACCGTTGAAGAACTGCAAGCCGACGATTTCCTCAAGCTGTTGTTTGCACCCAAAGCCGAAAACACCGAATTATGCCAATACCTCATCGAACTGTTGTATGAGGCGTCGAAGATATATCGCACCGCTCCACAAGAGGATGAAGACGAGGAGGTTGAGCATAGCGAAGAGGTGTTCGACCAGCTTTATCAGGAATCGCTCTACAAAGGATATAAGTTGATTACACGCATCCAATCGCTATTGGAGAGTGGCGAACTGGAGAGCATCAACAAGGACACGCTGCAACGGCTATTAAACCGTCTGATGATGGCCGAAACAATTCCTTTCCATGGCGAGCCGGCCATCGGTTTGCAGATAATGGGCGTATTGGAAACTCGGAACCTGGATTTCAAGAACCTGATTATGTTGTCGCTCAATGAAGGCAAGTTGCCGCAGAAGGAGCGCGAATCATCGTTCATCCCCTATAACTTAAGAAAAGGTTTCGGCATGACTACCATCGAGCACAAGAATGCCGTATATGCCTATTACTTCTATCGCTTGATACAACGCGCCGAAAACATTACACTGGTTTACAACACAAGCAGCGAAGGATTGAATCGTGGCGAGATGTCGAGATTCATGCTTCAGCTATTGGCCGAATATCCTCATGCCATCGAAAACTACTACCTCGAAGCCGGCCAACAAGCCGAGCAAGAGCAGACCATCGTCGTGGAAAAGAGCAAAGAGATTATCGAAATCCTGCAGAAACGATTCGATGCAACCGACGAGCACAACAAACATGTGCTTTCGCCATCGGCCTTAAACACCTACTTGAATTGTCCGCTGAGTTTCTACTTCCGTCATGTAGCCGGATTGAAGGTGTCCGAAGAGGTTAGTGCCGAAATAGACTCGAAACTTTTTGGTACCATCTTCCACCGCTCGGCAGAGCTTATCTATGACGAACTGACTTCGCGTAACAAGGAAGTGTCGAAAGCGGATTTGCAAGCATTGCTCAAGGA
This sequence comes from Mediterranea massiliensis, assembly GCA_015060685.1. GTDB lineage: Bacteria > Bacteroidota > Bacteroidia > Bacteroidales > Bacteroidaceae > Bacteroides > Bacteroides massiliensis_B. Next base: position 341,146 of record SUXZ01000001.1, read on the forward strand.
TGACGCACGGATTTTGGGGTTTGTAGATACGGCTTTCAAGGAGATTCTATTCCAAATCAAGAAGCAGGAAAAAGCCGAATACAACGGCCAGCAACTCATCAATTCGCAAGTCATCAGCTACTACCTGAAACAATTGCTGAGAAACGACTTGAAGTATGCTCCATTTACCTTAGAGGGAATGGAGACGAGGGTAAGCGAAGTGATGCATATCAATAGTGGCGTGGGCGAGATTGCTATCCGCCTTGGTGGAACCATTGACCGCATGGACAAGAAAGAGGGCACACTTCGCATCCTGGATTATAAGACCGGCGGCAAGCCAAAGAAGGTAAAGGAGATGGATGAGCTGTTTACGCCTGACAAAGACCGGGCTGGATACATCTTCCAAACATTTCTCTATGCAGCCATCATGAGCAAAAAGCAAGATGATAAAGTGGCTCCGGCATTGCTGTACATCCACCACGCAGCCGAAGAGAATTATTCGCCATTGATTGAATTTGGAAGCGACAAGGAGGGAGTGAACGATTTCAGGCTATACGAAAACGACTTCCGCAAGAAGTTACAGAAACTTTTAGAGGAAATCTTCGGCTTGGAAACGCCATTCAAGCAAACCACCATCGAAGAGAATTGCAAGTATTGCGACTTCAAACGATTGTGCAAGCGCTCCAACGTATAAGCATATAAAAAGTAGCAAAAAAAAGCCTCGAAGTTATTCAACTCCGAGGCTTTTGCGGTATGGACGGGACTCGAACCCGCGACCCCCTGCGTGACAGGCAGGTATTCTAACCAGCTGAACTACCACACCATTTGGGTTGCTTTCTTGCGATTGCGGTGCAAAGGTAGCTATTTCTTTGGAATCTGCAATAGCAAAAGCAAAAAAATATTCAAAAAAAATGCTTTTTCGGGTTTTAGGGATATAGAAGTTGCAAAATATGGGCATCTTCATACTGTTTTCCGATGCGCCACCACGATTTCAATACCCCACACGAACCGAATCCACACGATTGAAACAAGTGAAGACTCGCCTCGTTGCTCACAAGAACATGAGCTGTGAGCTGATTCAAATTCAAGAATTCGAATGCATATTGTATCAACAAGCGGAGGGCTTCTGATGCATACCCCTCTCCCCTATACTCTCGCTGAAGCACAATGCCCACCTCACCACGGGCATGCATGGGCGAGAAATTCATTAAATCGATGCATCCCAGCACAGCATTGTCACTCAAACGGATAATCATCAGACGTAATTGCTGGTCGGCAAACAGATCACTCTGGGCCTGCTCGATGTACTGACGCAACACGTAGCGCGAATAGGGAACGGAGAAGTTGGAAATATCCCACATAGAGGGGTCGTTCTCGATGGCATAAAGCAACTCCAAATCTTCGGGCTCTACGGCTCGCAACATCACCAGTTCACCCTTGAAAAACGACTTATTTTTCATTGTCTTCCGTTCCTTCTGTTTGGATAAATAATTCTTGACGCAACCGTTTCTCGCTGGGCACACAGAATAGAGAAGCGCACAAGGCTATCAAAGCGCACAGCACACCGGTATTGCTAAGCATCTGATAATAGACAAATAGCCCCACAAGCATGGGGATAGCCAGAAGTGCCAAGCGCAGATAGTTCAGTTTGCAATAAGCCTTCAAAGCTTTGTCGATACTCAGTTTATCTATCTTGTTGGTAAGCATGCGTGCATAAAACTTCAACGATACGGGAATGGTTAGGATAGTAAGCAGAATCACTACCGTCTCTGCTAAGTAAACGGCTTTGGGATTGGAAGCATATCTGCCAACAAAGCCATCCATACATTCGCATAACACCACAATCAATATAGCCAACAGCCAGAAGGCAAAGTATAGTAGCCTTAGGCGTGAAGATACTTGTTTAATCTCTTGTTCCATAACATTTTACATTTCATTATTCATTCTATAAGGCATACGGTTCACAATGCTTCGGCCCAGGGTGATTTCATCGGCATACTCCAACTCATCTCCCACCGATATGCCACGGGCAATCTGAGAAAGTTTCACGCCCATTCCCTCGAGTTTACGGCAGATGTAAAAGCCTGTAGTATCGCCTTCCATGGTAGTGCTTAATGCCAATATCACCTCTTCTATGCCACCTGCCTCGACACGGCTCACCAAGCTATCTATCTGCAAGTCGCGAGGACCGATACCATCCATTGGCGAGATGATTCCACCCAACACATGATACAAGCCTTTGTATTGTTGGGTTGCCTCTATGGCCATCACATCGCGTATTGTCTCCACCACACAAATCGTTGAGGCATCACGCTGCGGATTGGAGCAGATCTGACATATATCTGTATCAGAAATATTATGACATACCTTACAATATTTCACCTCACGCTTCAACGTCATAATGGCATTGCCAAATGCATCTACCACTGGTTGGTCTTGGCGCAACAGATGAAGCACCAAACGCATAGCCGTCTTTTTTCCCACACCGGGTAATTTGGCAAACTCGTTCACTGCCTTTTCAAGCAACATCGAAGAATATTGTCCGTTCATATATACATTATTATAGAATGGTTGCAAAGTTACGAGATTTCCTGATTATCGACGCATTTTTTCAAAAGAAGTATTAACTTTGCGCCAAATATATCGATTATGAAAATTGAAAGCGCTGCATTTGTCATCAGTAATACCGACGTAAAGAAGTGTCCGACAGGAACACTTCCCGAATATGCCTTCATTGGCCGTTCAAACGTCGGGAAATCCAGTCTGATAAACATGCTTACAGGGCAAAAAGGATTGGCCATGACCTCGGCAACACCCGGAAAGACCATGCTGATAAACCACTTCCTGATAAACAAGAATTGGTACATTGTGGATCTGCCGGGATATGGATATGCCAAACGTGGGCAAAAAGGCAAGGACCAAATCAAGAAGATTATCGAAAGCTATATTCTTCAACGCGAACAGATGACCAACCTGTTTGTATTGGTCGATTCGCGACACGAGCCGCAAACCATCGACTTGGAGTTTATCGAGTGGCTGGGCGAAAATGATGTACCTTTCTCCATCGTCTTCACCAAAGCCGACAAGTTAAAGAGTGGACGCCAACTGAAGAATAATGTCCAAACCTATCTGGACAAGCTCAAGGAGCAATGGGAAGAACTACCCCCCTACTTCATCACTTCGTCGGAAAAGCGACTCGGACGTGATGAACTGTTAGGATACATCGAACAGATAAACAACGAAGTAAGAAACAATAACTTATAATTTTACCCGTATGAAAAAGAGTATTATTTTGGCCATCATTGCTTTGATAGGAATGGCCCAAAACAGCCAAGCACAATCGTGGAAAGACATCTTTAACAAAGATAACATCGAAAAGGTGGTGAATGCAGTAACCGGCAAATCGACAACAGTGGATGTTACCGGTACATGGATCTTCACCGGTTCGGCCATCGAATTGAAATCAGACAATGTGCTCACCAACCTAGGCGGTACGGCAGCAGCCGGTGTGGCCGAAGAAAAGCTTAACGAGCAACTTAAAAAGGTGGGTATCACACCCGGCAAACTGACCTTCACCTTCAATGCCGACAGTACCTTTACCACCAAATTGAACAAAAAAACATTGAAAGGCACCTATTCGTACAAAGCCGACGAAGAGAGTCTTCAACTAAAATTTGCCAAACTGATTCCCATGAACGCAAAAGTAAATTGCACTTCATCGAACATGGATCTACTCTTCAATGCAGATAAGTTGATGAGTTTGCTGACTACCCTCTCCAGCAAGAGCAAAAACACTACATTGAAAACACTCGGTTCGTTGGCCGAAAACTACGATGGTATGATGTTGGGATTTTCAATGAAGAAACAGCAGCAGGAATAGAAACGTCCACCTTATTATATATATAAAGAAAGGAGCACCTGATTAAGTGCTCCTTTTCTATTATCATATATCCACGAAATTATTTCAACGGAATAGTAAAGAAGAAGGTAGAGCCTTCGCCCTTAACAGAGGTAAAGCCCAACTTACCGCCATTCTTATATACAAAGTCTTGGCAAAGCAACAAGCCCAAGCCTGAACCCTCTTCATTGTTGGTACCGAATGTACTGTAGTGCGTATCGGTGTGCAACAACTTCTTTTGGCTCTCTTCGTCAATACCGCAACCTTGGTCTTGCACGCTGATGTAGGCCATGCCTTCTTTCTCTTCAGTACGAACCCAAATTTCAGATTCCTCGTTACTGAACTTAATGGCATTGCTAATCAAGTTTCTGATTACAGTCTTCACCATGTCAATGTCGGCATTTACGGTAAGTGCTGTTCCCAATTTCTCTACGTTAATCTTGATATGCTTCAGTTCGGCCACCATAGAGAATATCTCGAGTACACTATCAACCAATTCGTTAATATCGAAGTTTTGATACACCACATTCAGTTTGCCAATTTGGCTCTTTGTCCACTTCAGTAAGTTATCGAGCAGTGCAAACACATCTTCGGTTGTCTGGTTGGCCATGGTGAGCAGTTCGAACATCTCTTCGCCAATCTTTTCGGCCGGCAAATTCAGAATCAGCATATTGAGCACCATCTTAATAGAGCCCAACGGCGAACGGAGGTCGTGCGCAATTACCGAATAGAGTTTGTCGCGTCCAATAATGGTTTTCTCCAATTCTTGTGTTTTGTATAGCAACATTCGCTTCGCTGCCACCAAAGAGATTTGGTGCATTACACGGATAATCAGTTCCTCCTTATTGAAAGGTTTCGAGATAAAGTCGTTTGCACCAACTTGGAACCCCTTCACAATATCGGTAGTGCTATTCAATGCCGTCAAGAATATAATAGGTATATCAGCAGTGTTCGGGTCGGCTTTCAGTTTGGTAGCCACTTCGAAACCACTCATATCAGGCATCATTACGTCAAGCAGAATCAAGTCGGGATTCTCTTTCGCAACCTGTTGCAATGCTTGCGTACCGTTGCTGGCAGTAGCAATTTGGAATTTTTCATTTGTCAGAAGCACTTTTAGCAGCAGCACATTCGACATAACGTCGTCCACAATCAGGATTTTATATTCTGCAGGATTTATTTCCATAATATATAAATTTAGGTTTATTTATTCATATAATCTAAAATACTCGATGATGTGCTTTAATCCTTCGTCCAACGGCACTTTAGGTTCCCACTTCAACACCTCTTTTGCCAACGAAATGTCCGGTTTGCGTTGCTTGGGGTCATCATGTGGCAATGGCTCGAATCTCAGTTTCGACTTCGAACCGGTCAGAGCAATCACCTTTTCGGCCAACTCCAACATGGTAAACTCGCCGGGATTTCCCAAATTAACCGGGCCAATGAAACTGTCATCGGTATCCATTACACGAATCATGGCTTCCACCAAGTCGTCCACATATTGGAAACTACGTGTTTGTTTGCCATCGCCATAAATGGTAATGTCCTTGTTCTGCAAGGCTTGAAGCACGAAGTTAGATACCACACGTCCATCGTTTGGCATCATGCGTGGGCCATAGGTGTTGAAAATGCGGATAATCTTGATACGAACACCATTCTGTCTATGATAATCCATAAACAGTGTTTCGGCACATCGTTTACCCTCATCGTAGCACGAGCGGATACCAATAGGATTTACATTTCCCCAATAGCTCTCCACTTGCGGATGCACCATCGGGTCGCCATACACTTCGCTTGTCGATGCCTGCAAAATCTTGGCTTTGGTTCGTTTGGCCAAACCCAACATGTTGATAGCACCCATTACCGATGTCTTGATGGTCTTGATGGCATCATATTGATAATGTACGGGCGATGCCGGACATGCCAAATTATAGATTTCATCGATATCCTCCATCTTATAGGGGTTTTCGACATCGTGCAATATGAAAACGAAATGCGGATTATCTAATAGATGGGATATGTTTCGTTTAGAACCCGTAAACAAGTTATCCAAACAATACACAAAATGCCCATCGTTAATAAGTCTTGTACAAAGATGTGACCCAATAAATCCAGCTCCTCCTGTGACTAATATTTTTTTCATCATACCTGGTATTAGCTGTTAGTAAATCTTATTTCTTACAAAAGTAGGCCTTTTTATATTACTATGCAAATTAAATCGTATATATTTTTCAATAAAGTTTAAAATTGCTTAATAGTTAGGGGAATAAGATGGGGAATAAAACGCTGCCGCGGGCATCTTTGGGACAGGGATTGATTAAAAATCATCCCTAACGCTGCCGCAGGCATCCTTGAGACAGGGATTGATTAAAATCATCCCTAACGCTGCCGCGGGCATCCTTGAGACAGGGATTGATTAAAATCATCCCTAACGCTGCCGCGGGCATCCTTGAGACAGGGATTGACTTCGTCCATCCCTAATGCTGCCGCAGGCATCCTTGCAAGAAAAAAGGTAGAAAAGAAACCTCAAATAAATTTGGTTTCTTTTCTACCTTATTTTCTTGCGGAGAGACAGGGATTCGAACCCCGGGTACCTCTCGGTACAACGGTTTTCAAGACCGCCGCAATCGACCACTCTGCCACCTCTCCAAAACTTCCATTAAGAAGTGCTTTCCTCTAAAAGCGCTGC
>SUXZ01000019.1 GCA_015060685.1 Mediterranea massiliensis
TCAAACGGCACGTTGGCTTCGCCGACCTGTCGGTTCTCATAATGGGGCGTATCGGAAGATTTTAATAAATAAAGAGCCTCAAAAGGTATAATGACTTATCATTTTTCATTGAATTATGTAACTTATCAAGGTGTTAAAATATCAAGGCGTTGATTATTAGCGAAATAAGAAAATAACTTATCAAGGTGAAACTATTGACAAGGGCTTTTTCGCATTGTATCTTTGCAACATCGAATTCAACCAAAAGAAACGTTTCAAAACCTGAACCTCGATGGGCGAAGTCAAGGATGCCCGAAAACCTTGACACAACACAAAACACATTATTTATTATTATGGCATTTTATGTAAAACAACAAGCAAAATTGAACAACAAGTGGTATCCTCGTAGCATTACTGTAGGAAAACCTGTTTCAACTGACAATGTGGCCGACAAGTTGGCCGAGTTATCAACCGTAACGCGAGGCGATGCCTACGCTATCTTGAAGAACTTAGGTTCGGTGATGGCTTCGTATATGGCATCGGGACGTACTGTAAAACTGGAAGGAGTAGGCACTTTCTACTATTCGTTAACGGCGACGAAGAATGGTGTAGATACTGCCGATGAAGTATCGGCCAACCAAATCGCAGCTGTACGTGTGCGCTTTATTCCCGAAGTAACACGCAATACCAGTAGTCAAGTATCTACTCGCTCGCTTATCAACAACGAACTGTTCTGGATGGAATGGGCTGGAAAGGTAAAGAAGAACGGTGAAAGCAATGGTTCGGAAGGTAGCGAGAATGGTAGTGATGCAGGAAACGACGGTGATGAAGTATTGGACCCTTTGGGATAGAATCTATCCTATAACAGAACAGGCGTTGCACATGCAACGCCTGTTTTATTTAGATGAGTTTGAATTCGTAGCCTTCGGAAAGGAGGTACTCGATGGAACGAGGTAGGGCGTATTGTAGGTTGCCCTTGTTCCATGATTTCAAGGAGTCGTGAAAGGTGATGATGGAACCGTTGCGAACATATTTCTTCACTTTTTTGAATACCTGTTCGCCATTCAATCGCTTACTATAATCGCGCGTCACAAGGTCCCACATCACGATGGTATAGAACTTGCGCAAGGCCGCAAATTGGCGGGGGCCCATATAGCCGTGCGGCGGACGAAACAATGGCGGGCGCATGGCCTTATCCAACAACGCCTCATCCTTTTCCAATTCCAACGCCATCTGACGCACCTTTTCGGCATTGGCCAAGTAGGATTCGGCCGAGTGTTCGAAGCCGCGGATGTGGTTGAAGGTGTGGTTCCCCACCCGATGTCCACGTTTCAATACTTCCCGAAACTCATCGGGATGCTTGCGCACGTTATCGCCTACCATGAAGAAAGTGGCTTTTATCCCATACTTGTCGAGCAGGTCGAGCACCCACGGTGTCACCACAGGTATCGGCCCGTCGTCGAAGGTCAGGTAAACAGCCTTCTCATTGGGATTTATCCGCCACAAGGTACCGGGATATAACTTCCGAACAAGTCTCGGTGGTTGCTCTATAAACATAGTTTATCCTTTTACACGTGCCACGCACAATTCATACAAATCGTCGAGTTTGGCATCATACTCTTCGGCCAATTCCGATTGATACTTCTTCATTGTCTTAATCTCGGTATTGAGCAACGGCAAGTGATACTCTATCAAGTCGTATTGCGATGTCAGGAAGTGTTGTTCGTCTAGACTCAAGTACCAAGTGATGTACTCAACAGCCTTGTCGGCCAATGCCTTCATAATGGTGTCGGCCTTCTCGCGTTCGTCCAATCGGTAGTATAGTTCGGCCATTTGCATGGCGTAGTTGTCCCAATCGTATGGCACATTATAGGCCGGAATCATTTTTTCTACATAATCCAGCACCTCTTTTGCCTTGTCGCGCTTGCCCTCCTTCATCAGTTGTTGGGCCAGTTGTACAAAGATGCGGCGGTGTGTATAGCACATGCGCATTACATTTTCGTCGAGGTAGATGCCCGGCTTTTCAACGCCACCAAACTTAAACTTATGCATCAAGTTGTCGTAGCTCTTTTCTGTATCCACAAAGATATTGTTCTTCGAGCTAAGTTCGAATGGTGTGAAGCGATAGGCCAATCCCTCTTGCACAAAGTTCTTTGCCATACCTAACTGATTATCTTCACCCACGCTGACGGCAATATAAAGCGGACGCTCCCAATTGGTGTTGGCCAACAGTTCCAGCATCATCAGCTCGCTCTTGTAGAGCACTCGTTTACCCTTGAGTGAGATATATACATAGTCGGGGATTGAGTCGCTTGGCATGTACATACCGCTTCTGCGCACCGCTTCTTTATCCACCTTCATGTAAATGGTATCGGTAGGAATTAACTTCAATGCATCATCTTTCGGATTTCTCACCCACTTGTCCAAGATGTTTCTCAGTTCGAATGGGTTTTCTCCAAACTCCTTCTTCACATTAACCAATACTTCCGGATTTCCGTTTAAGGCTTGTTTTTCCGCCTCTTCATAAAGGCTTTTAACGCTCTTTTCGTATTCGGGCACCACTTGTACATAGTCGTTCACCCATTCGGCATACTCGCTATGATCCCAAGTGATGGGCAGTGCGGGCGATTCGTGTGCCGGACGTTTCATCTGGTCGATGTACCAGTCGGTTTGCAGATACGAAAGGTTGCAAGTGCGTGTATCTGGACGGAAGCCTTCCACGTCTTGGTTGTACCACAATGGGAAAGTGTCGTTATCGCCGTTAGTAAAGATAATCGGGTTTCCACTCTCCTGCATAGACATCAAGTAGTTTTGTCCGAAGTCGCGTGCCACATAGCGTCCGCTACGGTCGTGGTCGTCCCAGTTTTGCGAAGCCATTTGAATGGGGATGAACAAGCATAGCAACGTAGCCACAGGAGCAGCCAGTTTTTCCGACAACTTGCCATAGTGCTTCAGCAGTTGCACCAATCCGGCCACACCCATACCAATCCAGATGGCAAATGCGTAGAACGAACCTGCATAGGCATAATCGCGTTCGCGCGGTTGTGCCGGTGTTTGGTTCAGGTAGAGGACGATGGCAATACCGGTCATGAAGAAGAGGAAGAATACCACCCAGAACTGCTGGATGCCGCGTTGTCCGCGATAGGCTTGCCACAACAAACCGAGCAATCCGAGCAACAATGGCAATCCGTAGTACACGTTTCGTCCTTTGTTCTCCTTCAGTTCGGTAGGCAACAACTCTTGGTTGCCCACGAGCAAGTTATCAATAAAGTCGATACCCGTAATCCAGTTGCCATGTTCTATTTCTCCCGAACCTTGAATATCGTTTTGTCGTCCTACGAAGTTCCACATGAAGTAGCGCCAATACATCCAGTTCAGTTGGTAAGTGAAGAAGAACTTGATGTTTTCCCATTGTGTAGGCATCTTCACCATTACCATTTCGCCACACTTGTCATAAGGCACCTGGCGACCTTCAATCTCCATCCAGCTTTCGTATAGTTGCGGGTGACTGCCCGCCGAGCTGTACATACGTGGGAAGAACATGTTTTGTGCATACTCGTATTCGATGCGAAGAGGCGATTCTACATATTTATCACCCTCGCGCACCCACTTCATCGGTGTTTTCTTGCGTGGTTCGCAATAGCCGTTCTTCACGTCGAGAGCCACCTCCGAGGTGTAGGCAGGACCATAGAACAGTGGTCGTGTACCATATTGTTCGCGTCCCAAATATTCACCCAACGTAAAGATGTCTTCGGGAGAGTTCTGGTCCATCGGTGTATTGGCGGTAGAGCGAATCACGATGAGTGCATAGCTTGAATAGCCAATCACGATGAGCAGTGTGCAGAGCAGTGTAGTATTCAGTGTACGGGCTGTGATGCGCCACGACTCCTTCATCTTTTCCTGATTCTTCGGATTCAGGTAAACCCAAAGCAAGGCAATCACAATCAGACCGATGACGATAGAGGCTGTGCCGTGTCCGTAGAAAGGAATGCCCAGCATGGCAATGACCAGAATAAACGAAATTGCCATGCGCAACTTGCTCTTCTCCTGGTAACTTTCGTACACACCCCAGATAAGGGCAGCAGCCAGAGCTATAATATATAGGAACACACCCGTGTTGAAAGGCAATCCCAATGTGTTTACACAGAGTAGTTCTACCCATCCGGCCACTTTAACAATGCCCGGCACAATGCCATAGAGCACCACGGCAACCATGATGGCCGATACGGCCAATGCCATGAGCGAACCTTTTGCGTTGGCATTGGGCACCTTCTTGAAGTAGTACACCAACACAATGGCCGGCAAGCAGAGCAGATTCAGCAAGTGTACACCGATACTCAATCCGGTCAGGTAGGCAATCAGGATAAGCCAGCGGTCGCTATGCGGTTCGTCGGCCACATCTTCCCACTTCAGTATCAGCCAGAACACCAATGCGGTGAAGAGGCTCGAAAAGGCATATACCTCGCCTTCGACGGCCGAAAACCAGAAGGTATCGCTGAACGTATAGGCCAATGCACCTACCAGTCCGCTACCCATGATGGTTATCATATTGGCCGCGCTGATGTTTTCTTCATCCTTCACCACCAGTTTGCGCACCAAGTGGGTGATGCTCCAAAACAGGAACAAGATACAAGCACCACTCATCATGGCACTCATCAGGTTCACCATCTTGGCCACCTCTGTGGGGTCGGAAGCAAACTGAGTGAACAGGTTTGCCACCAACATAAAGAAAGGCGCACCGGGTGGGTGGCCCACTTCCAATTTATATCCCGTAGTAATGAATTCGCCACAATCCCAGAAACTTGCAGTCGGCTCAATGGTGAGGCAATAGACGGTTGTCGCAATCAGGAATACGACCCATCCCGTCAGGTTGTTAATGAGTTTATACTGTTTCATGTCGTTGATATTTCTATTTTTAGCTTGCAAAGATAATGTAAGCCAGCCGCAATCGCAAAAAAGTTTACTAATTTTTGCATTGTATGTGCATCACTTAACCAATTATACACATTTTATATCAAAAAGAGGGTTGCCACACCTCAAAACAAATATTTTTCATACATTTGCTTAAAATTTATACTGCTATGAAAAGATTACTGTTTATATCAGCCTTGCTGATGAGCTGCGTGCTCACGCTACACGCACAACTGAAACTGGCCTCGCTCGTAGGCGACAACATGGTGTTACAACAACAAGCCGATGCCCGCTTATGGGGTTGGGCAAAGGCCGGAGACAAGATTACCGCCACCGCCTCGTGGGACGGACAAACCGTGCAGGCAACGGCCAATAAAGAGGGTTTGTGGATGCTCAGCGTCAAGACTCCCCAAGCCAGTTTTACACCTTACGAAATCACCATCACCGATGGCAAGAATCCGGTTACTCTGAAGAATATCCTGATTGGCGAAGTTTGGCTGGCCGGTGGACAAAGCAACATGGAGATGCCTTTGAAGGGCTTCAGCGGTTGTTGCATCAAGGATGGTATGCAAGAAGCCATCGAAGCCTCCAACTATCCCTACGTGCGCATGCACACCGTTCCCAAAGCCAAGAGCATGGAGGTAGTGACCGATGCCGGTAGCCAATGGCAACTGCCCACTTTGGCGGCTGCTATGGAGATGAGTGCCACCGCCTGGTTCTTTGCCAAGAACCTCAGCCAAGCACTGAACGTGCCCGTGGGTATCGTGAACTGCTCGTATGGCGGCACACGCGTAGAGAGCTGGTTGCCTCGCAACATTCTTGAAACCTACTCCGACATCGACCTCTCTCCCGAAGGGTTGGCCAAGTATCCCGACTGGGAAACACCTTTGATGATGTACAACGCCATGTTCCCCACCGTTACCCGCTACACTTATAAGGGCATCATCTGGTATCAAGGCTGCTCTAACGTAGGTTCACACACCACCTATGCCCAACGCCTTGCCACTATGGTAGCCCATTGGCGCGAACAACTCGCTTTGGGCGAAATACCTTTCTATTATGTAGAGATTGCTCCATACGATTACGACAGTGAAGCACAAAACGAGATGTCGGCCTACCTGCGCGAAGCCCAGTACAAGGCACAAAGCCTCATCCCCAACAGCAAGATGATTAGCACCAACGACTTGGCCGAGCCATACGAACGCTTCAACATCCACCCACGCCGCAAGGCCGAAGTGGGACAACGCTTGTCGTATGTTGCCTTGAACAAGACCTACGGCATGAAGCAAATCTGTTGCGAAGGCCCCACCTATAACGGTGATTTCACCGTAGAGGGCAACGAAGTCTTCTTGGGCTTCAACAACTTGGATATGGGCATCTGCCGCAACTATCAATTAGAAGGCTTCGAAGTAGCGGGCGAAGACCGCATCTTCCATCCTGCCGACTCGGTATGGATTCGTTGGCAAACCAACCATGCTGTTGTTTCCAGCAAGAAGGTTCCTAAGCCTGTAGCCGTACGCTACTGCTTCCGCGACTTCCAAATAGGCAACTTCATCGGTGGCAACGAACTGCCATTAGTACCTTTCCGCACTGACAACTGGTAAAACTCATCTTTCACACTATAACAAAGGGATGCATCGAAATGCATCCCTTTGTTTTAGATATTTCCTTACAATCACTTTCTATTCCGAAATTATCCCTCATGGAATTTTCCTCGTGAGGGAGATATATAGACCTCACGGGGAAAAAATTTTTTTCTCACGAGGAAAAAAAATCTGGCTAATAGGAGAATTCTTATAAAAGAGGAAATAATAGTAATCCTTTTATACAATATTAGAGAGCATCCTCTGATTGGAAGAGAGGTAGGGAGGGAGCAATCTGCCGCAAGGGAATGAGGACAAACTGTCGTTGGTGCATCAAAGGATGGGGAATGAAGAGGCGAGGATGTTGCACTGTAAGCGGTTCGCCCTTGTGAAAGGCAAGCAAGAGGTCGATGTCGATGAGGCGATCGTGATAAATGCCATCTTGCGACTTCTCGGTACGGCCCAAATCGCACTCAATCTGTTGGGTAGCATCGAGCATGGCAAGGGGAGAAAGGATTGTGTTGACAGCACAGCAGGCATTCAGGAAACTGTTGTCCGATTGGAATCCCCATGGCTCGGAAACATGAAAAGCGGAGAGGGACGCAATGGCCCCTATCCGCTCTTCTATAAGTTGCAAGGCTCGACGGAGGTTGCCCTCCTTATCGCCTAAATTGGTTCCTAATGACAGGTAATAGGTGTACATACTAATCGATAATCAGCATGGCATCGCCATAAGTACCGAAACGATAGCCCTCTTTCAATGCCACATCGTAGGCATGCATTACCTCGTCGTATCCACCAAAGGCAGCCACCATCATCAAGAGGGTAGAGAGTGGCATGTGGAAGTTGGTAATCATGGCCGTAGCCACACTGAAGTCGTAGGGAGGGAAGATGAAGCGATTGGTCCATCCGTCGTATGTCTTCATGTGTCCGTCGGTGCTGGTGGTGCTTTCGATGGCACGCATTACGGTAGTACCCACAGCACACACCTGCCGGCCAAGGTCCTTGGCATTGTTTACAATGCGAACGGCCTCTTCATTCACAATCATTTGCTCAGAGTCGGTCTTGTGCTTTGTCAAGTCTTCCACATCTATTTCGCGGAAGTTACCCAAACTGGCATGCAAAGTGATAAAGGCGAAGTCGATACCCTTAATCTCCATGCGCTTCATCAGTTGCTTGCTGAAGTGAAGACTGGCGGTAGGAGCCGTAACGGCACCCTCGTTGCGGGCAAAGATAGATTGGAAACGCTCGGCATCCTCTTCTTCGGGCGGACGGTTGATGATGCCATGCGGAAGCGGTGTTTCGCCCAAGGCATAGAGCGCACGCTTGAACTCGTCGTGCGGTCCGTCGTAAAGAAAACGTAATGTGCGGCCACGCGAGGTGGTATTGTCGATAACCTCGGCCACCATCGAGTCGTCCTCGCCAAAATAGAGCTTGTTGCCGATGCGGATTTTGCGTGCAGGGTCCACCAACACGTCCCACAAACGCAACTCTTCGTTCAGTTCGCGCAACAGGAACACCTCGATGCGCGCACCGGTCTTCTCCTTATTGCCATACAGACGAGCCGGGAATACCTTGGTATCGTTGAAAACAAATACGTCCTTATCATCGAAGTACTCCAGGATATCGGTAAACACCTTGTGCTCAATTTCGCCAGTCTTGCGGTGCAGCACCATCAGGCGCGATTCGTCTCTGAACTTGGTAGGATATTGTGCTATCCTATCTTCGGGCAATTTGAATTTGAATTGAGAAAGTTTCATATAGTTTGTTTTAGTTTATATTATTCCACATTTGCTATCCACTCCTTGAATTCGAGGGGGTTAAGACATTGCTCTACGCGCACATCGCCCACACGGGTACGTCGTAAGGCAATGAGGTGCGCACCACTTTGCAGGGCCTGACCAATGTCGCGGGCCAATGCACGGATGTAGGTACCTTTGCTGCACACCACGCGCACCTTGATGTCGGGCATGGCATACTCCAGCAACTCTATCTCGTCGATGACCAATGTCTTGGCCTTCAGTTCCACCTCCTGACCTTTGCGTGCCATATCGTAGGCACGTTTGCCATTCACCATGCAGGCCGAGAATGCCGGCGGCACCTGCTCGATGCTGCCCACAAACTGCTTCAAGGTCTCCTCCACCATCTCCTGTGTAATGTGCTCGGTGGGATAGGTAGCATCGATTTCGTGTTCAAGGTCGAAACTGGGAGTGGTGGCACCCAAACGGATGGTGGCCACATACTCCTTGGTATGTCCCTGAAACTCTTCGATGCGCTTGGTAGCCTTGCCTGTGCAGACAATCATCACGCCTGTAGCCAGGGGATCGAGCGTGCCGGCATGACCTACCTTCAGTTTTTTTTCGCCAATGTGCCGGCAGATGTGATAACGCGCATGGCCCACCACCTTAAACGATGTCCAGCCCAACGGTTTGTCGAAGTATAATATTTCGCCTTCTTTAAAATCCACGTTCCAAACGTTTTAAATTATAATTCCAACGTATAGCCCATTCCCATCAATACCAAAATGAGCACGCCAACCACGATGCGATACCATCCAAAAGCCTTGAAACCATACTTGGTGACAAAACTAATGAAAAACTTGATGGCCAGCAACGCAACAATGAATGCAACTACATTGCCTATAATCAAAGCAGGAAGGTTGTTCACCAGAATTTCTGTTCCGCCATCCATAAAGAGCTTCAGCATTTTGAAAAGTGTTGCCGCAAACATGGTGGGCACAGCCAGGAAGAACGAGAATTCGGCTGCTGCACGACGTGTCAGCTTCTGCGCCATACCACCCACGATAGTAGCCATGGAGCGCGACACACCGGGTATCATCGATATACATTGAAACAGACCTATCTTGAAGGCACGCTTCTCGGTCAACGGGGTATCTTCGCTTCCGTTTCCCCAGATGCGGTCGCAAAAAAGCATGAAGATACCGCCAAGAATCAGCATCACGGCCACTACGGTAACGCTTTCGAGCATGGCATCGATGGCATCACTGAACAGCAGGCCCAACACGGCTGCCGGAATAAAGGCCACAAATAGTTTCCAATAGAAGTCATATCGGTGCAGGAAACGCTTTAAAGGTGTGGCATCGGCAGGAGCAGGCTCGCGGTTCAGTTGGAAGAAACGCTTCCAATAAAGCACCACTACCGACAAAATGGCACCAAACTGTATGATAAAGGTAAATGCCTTTACAAACTCGGTACTCTCTACTCCCAGCAAACTTTGTGCAATCACCATGTGTCCGGTAGAAGATACCGGTAAGAACTCGGTCAAGCCCTCGACAATGGCAATGATAATCGTTTCTAATAATGTCAAATCTCCTTCCATAATCAATCTCTCGGTTTACGCATTACGGCATAGATAATGGATACAAATCCTATCAAGCACACCAAGGGAGCAACCTTGATGCGACGGGCACTGAAGATGTCCGGCTCGAAGTGGTCGGGCGTGGTAGAGGGGCCTGTCATCAGCAGAAACCCGATAATTACAACCAGCATGCCCACGGCCAGCAAGATGTAATTGACTTTGTCGAATGCAAATTTCTTTTTCATATCTTACTTGTTTTATTTTTATATGTAGTATAGGGTGGTGGCCTTCATCCGCAAGAACTTGTTAATGGAGAAGAAAGCACACAACCAGGTTATCAATATGCCGAATATCAGTACCCCTATCGATACCAATACCATGACGCGAACAGAGATGACCGACACCAACTCGGGCTGACGGCTAAGTACCCAACAGGCCACACCCCACAACACGGCATCGGCAAGCAGGGCCGAGCACAAGCCTATCCAGAAGTTGCGACGCAAAAACGGGCGGCGGATAAAGCCCCACGTTGCACCAACCAGCTTCATGGTGTGAATCAGGAATCGCTGCGAGTAGATGGTCAGACGGATGGTATTGTTGATAAGAGCAAACGAGATAAGCGTGAGCACGGCTGCCAGTGCCAAAAGCAACAGGCTGATGCGGGCAATGTTCTTGTTGACGGCATCAATCAGTTCGCGCTGATAGTTTATCTCGTGAATATCGGTATTCTCCTTTATCTGCTTTTCGATGATAGCCAGACTGTCTGTATTGGCATAATCGCTATGCAGATTGATTTGAATGGATGCCTTCAAGGGGTTGAAACCCAAGAACTCTTGCGGGTCGGTACCCATCGCCTCGGTATATTCTTTCAGCGCCTGTTTCTTGGAGATGTAGGCCGAAGTGCGTACAAACGGCTTGGCATCGAGTTGGCGTTGAAGTGCCAAAATATCATTCTCCTTCATGTCGTCGCTAATGACAATCGAGAAGACCAAGTTCTCCTTGACGTAAGTGGAGAGGTTATGCGAGCACAACACGAAAAACAACACCAACCCCAACAGGAGCAATACCATAGTAGTGCTGATGCTGGCAGTGACAAACTGCATGTCGAAGAAGGATTTGGTGCGTCTGGGTGTCATGGGCAATTACTTTTTACGGAAAACATAAATCATGGAACTGCTGCGCTCTTTCTTGAACAAAGAGGCAATGTAGGCCAGCACACCCGTAAACATGCCACGCACAAAGGCGGCCGTATGGCGCATGTAGCGCTCGGTCAGGATGGATACATAGAAAGCATCGAAGGGCATGGGATAGCGCTCGGCCAGGATAAAGCCGTGCTTGGCACCGAAACGTTGCATAGTGTCGGGCGAGAAGTGCCACAAGTGTCGGGGCACATCGTAGGCGGCCCAATAGGCACCATACTTCTTGGCATCGTAAGACGAGTGGTTGGGAGCCGCCACAATAAGCACTCCGCGAGGAGCCAACAGACGGTGCAGGTGTTCCCACGTTTCGTTCAGTTGCTCCAAATGCTCCATTACGTGCCAAAGGGTGATGACATCGTAACTGCCACGCTGAAGCCGTTGCAGGTCGCATGGTCGATAAACATCGAGGTCGAAATGCTCGTAGGCAAAGTTGCGGGCCTGGTCGCTCTTCTCCACCGCATCCACCAGCCACCCGCGCTGCTTCATGAAGGCAGCAAAGTGTCCGGTACCGGTGCCAATGTCGAGCAGGCGGCCTTGTTGCTGATAACTGTGCTTCTCTATCAGCTCGGCCTTACGCTGCAACATCTTGCCGCGCACATAGTGATAGATACGGTTCATCAACCCCTCACGGCTATCGTTGTGCGAGATGTAGTTCTCAGAAGCATAATAGGGTTCTATGGAAGCCTCATCGGGAAAGCCTTGTGTAAACAGGAACTTACACTTTTGGCAACAACAAAGGTGGAACATTTCGCCCGAGGCGTAATGATCCACGCAAGTGAGCACCGGCTTCAAATCGGTGCCTCCACATAGCGGACACTGGGTTATGGTTATTGTTTCGGGCACAGTATACCTAAATTTGGCGCAAAATAACAAAATTCTTGCGACTTACACCTATTAAATTAAGGAGAATTAACAAAACGGCAAGTAAATTACGCTCTATCCAAGGAAGATTTGCAAGCTGTTTGCAGCAGTTCGAAAATTATTCACTAAATTTGCACACATCAATACATGTATAGCATGGCATATAACGAATTTATACTGACCGTCAACTCCTCTGCCATCATCCTACTATTAGTGCTAGCACTGATACTGCTCACCGCCACCCGTTTTCGCAGCGAGAGCGGATATGCCGCAGCCATCATCGTAGTGCCCAATGTGCCTGTTTACCTATACAACATGAGCCGCATGTTAGGATGGCACGATTTCACACTCTTTATGTTCCCCATCAGCTTTTCGGTCAACACCTTGCTAATGCCCTTGCTTTGGCTGTTTGCCAAGAAAAATTTTGATGCAGACTTTCGTTTGAAGCCCATCCACCTGCTACACCTCTTGCCAGCCTTGCTCTGTTTGGTGATTTGCCTCTCCCTATCGACCGAGGAACAGATGAGCTCCATTTTGAACGAAATGAGTGGAGAAGATACATGGATAGGCAACCTTAATACCATCATCGTCTTCTTGCAAATGGTGGGCTACTTTACCGCCATTTTCCTCTTCCTGCATCGCACCAAGAAGGCCATCAACACCAACACTTCGGATGCAGAATGGATGCAGAAGGAGTGGATTATTTCCTTTGAGTACCTCTTCGCAGCCCTGTTTGTGGTGGTAATGACCTGCTATGCCATCTGGCCACGCACAGATGCTTGGCTGATACAGATATTAAATGTCATTGCCATGTTCTATTTGGTATATAACACCATTGCCCACCCGGTGATGCTCGTAAAGCCCGTGACCGAAACCGCTGAAAACAGCGCTTCCGACACCGACACCTCCACCTCTTCCCCAATGAGCAACGAGCAGATGGAGGCCGTGTGCAAAGAGGCATCGCGCTATATGAAAGAGACAAAAGCCTACCTGCGTCCCGACATTTCGCTGGCACTCTTTGCCAAAGAGGCGAACATCCCCCAACGCACCCTTTCGCGCGCCATCAATAGTTGCTTAGGATGCAACTTCTTCGAGTTTGTAAACCGCATGCGCGTCGAAGAAGCCAAACAACGTTTGTGCGAACTCAAAGCATCCAGCTATAATATCGACAGCATCTACACCGAGTGCGGTTTCCGCTCGCGCTCCACCTTCTATATGGTATTCAAGAAAATCACCGGCAAAACGCCTGCTGCCTGGTTAGAAGAGGCGTAAAACAGTCTAAACATCCGATTTTTGCACTCCTTTTATCCTTAATTATAGCCTATATTACCTTATTTCTTTATTTCTTTGCAAGAGCAACGGTTAAAAAAGAGTTGTCTTCATTCCCATTATCTGAATAAATTGCATATCTTTGCAAATGCTTACCAAAAGGTAAGTACATCTTTTAGTTTGATGGGAAGTGTAAGCTTCATTCTCTGAAAGCGAATCTGGTAAATTTACAGGACGAGAATAGGCCGACTCTTCGCGTAGCTTGTGTATATCTATCATCCTATGGAGTGGGTGATTTGTATATACCTGATGCGTGGACCGTTGCTTGTTTTTAGTCCGAGGGTTTTACCAGAGCCTGCTTTCATAAAGACAAGAGGATGGCCACGCTTTTTGTTTATACGTATATGTAAAATATACAAGCTATGAATAACGATACGCTTATATTCCTTTTCGATACCTTTGCCATTATCCTACTGATAGGAATGGCATTGATGCTGATGGCAGCCACCCGTTTCAAGGGTGTAGGCAGTTATGCCGCATTGATTATCTTCACCACCACCTTGCCCCACTATATCTACATTGCATGCGGCTACTTCCATTTCGATGGCCTTGCCTTGCTGATAGCCCCTATAGCCTATTCGGTAAATCTCACCATAATGCCTTTCATGCTGTTTCTGGCTCATCGGGCATTCAACCCCAACTATCGTTTCCGCTATTCGGTGCTGATACACTTCCTGCCTGCCGTGGCCTTTGCCGTGTTGGTGTCGCTCTACCTGCACGAAATGTCAATCAACGAGGTTGCCAATTTTTCGGTAGAGCATGCAGCCTCTTTCCGTTACCTGCTTACAAGTGTCAATTTCTTGGTCGTTACCGTACAATTGGCAACCTATTTCTACATGATATTCCGCTACCTGCGCAAGGCGAAACAGTATCTCTTCAGCAACTACTCGCAAGCCGAGCTGTCGGGCAAGGTATGGGTGCCTCGGTTCATCACCGTTTTGGGTGTCTTGATGTTGGCGGCTATGGTAAGCAGCCACTTTCACCCCTTTGGCGGCTTCCGGATGTTCTACTTCATCAACATAGTGGCCATGGGCTACCTGCTCTACCAGGAGCTGGAACATGCACACGCCTTCTGCCGCCACCATTCCATGGTAATAGCCATGCCCGAAGAGGAGATAAACAACTTCGATGCAACACTGCCGCAATCCGAAACCGGCACAGAGGAAGACAATACACAACTGAAACAATATGCCCTGCAGGTAGAAGCGTACTTAAAGCAATCGGAGGCATACGTCAACCCCTCGCTATCGCTTGCCGAAGTGGCAAAGGCAACCGGCATCTCGGCACGCAACATCTCGCGCTCCATCAATGGCGAACTGAACAAAACCTTCTTCGACTTGGTGAACGGTATGCGCATCGAAAAGTCGAAATACCTGTTGCAAAACAAAAAGCAATTTGGCTTGACGCTCGAAACCATAGCCGAACAATGCGGATTCAACTCGCAATTCACCTTCTGCCGCGCCTTCAAGAAGTGTATGGGCGTTTCTACCTCCGAATGGCTGAGGCTAAAAAAGTGAAATTTCATCAACGAAAACACCCCCCCCCGAAACATTGATGTTTCATGCAAAATCCATGCTATTTATTGACGATTCATGCTATCATCAATAAATATGCACGCTATGCTTTGCATAGAAAAAGGGAAAAAGAGAACTTTGTTAGCGACAAGATATATGAGGCCAACGAGTTGGAGGAGCCTAAAGCCGTATGGTTTCAAGCCGATGACAAAGAAAACGTAAACCAAATTTTCATTATTACTTCCCCCCCCGAAGTCCCAACGGATGGATGGCTCTCCCAACTCTTCCTTTATCGAAAGCAATTTATTATTTACCATAAAAACTGGAGGAAAAATATGAAAAGATTGGTTATGTTGCTGATGATGCTCGTAGCAATGGGCGGCACAGCAGAAGTAAGTGCACAAGGTTTCTTAAAGAAATTGGGCAAGAAAGTAGAAGAGGTGGCAAAACGAAAAATCGAGCAAAAGGTGGAACGCACCGCCGAGAAAACAATGGATGCCGTGCTCGAAGGCGATTTGCCTACAAGCGACAACAATGACGATGATAGCCGAGGCAATAACAACATTGCCGATGACAGCTATGACAATGGAGATGGTGTTGCACAAGCCAAACCGCAGAAAGGTCAGTCGCTCGAAACGACATACGCCAAGAGCGATTTCGTGCCGGGCGATGAAATTTTCTTTGAAGACAATCTTGTCAACGAACAAATGGGCGAGTTTCCAAGCCAATGGGATTTGTTGAATGGTAATGCAGAAGTGGCAAGTATGGCAGGCGTGCAAGCCATTAACTTGGAAGCAGGAGGCTCATCTACAATTGCTCCTTTGATGAAAGAAAAGCATTATCTGCCCGATGTGTTTACCCTTGAATTTGATTATTGGGTGAACAATTATACGGAAACTCACGAAATACCAAGTCAGAATTATCGATTGCAGTTCTATGATGCTTCGGGAGAAGAAGTGATGCATCTGTCATTTGCGGAAGGTTATGTTGACTGGGAATATATATCTACTTCCGGCGATAGACGAACCGGACGGGTAGGTGAATATAAAGAAGTGATTGATGCTTGGAGTCACTTGTCTGTATCGTTCAACAAGCGTGCATTCAAGGCTTATATCAATGGTTCGCGAGTAACGAATATCCCGAATATGGCGGCACCTGCTTACTTTACGATTCGCAATACGGGTTGGAATGACCACCGCACATTGGTTACAAACTTCCGCCTCGCCAAGGGAGCTGTACCTCTCTACGACCGTATGATGTCGGATGGCAAGTTTATCACCTACGGCATCACGTTCGATGTAGGCAAATCGACCATCAAGCCCGAGTCGATGGGTGAAATCAACCGCATCGTGCAGTTGATGAATGAAAATCCTACGTTGAAGTTCTCGGTAGAAGGTCATACCGACTCTACGGGTAATGCCACCAGCAACCAAACCCTCAGCGAGCAACGTTCGCAAGCCATCGTGGCGAAGTTGGTAGAACTCGGCATCGCTCAAGACCGCCTCACCGCCGTAGGTAAGGGCCAGAATAATCCTATCGCCGATAATAATACCGATGAAGGCCGTGCCAAGAACCGAAGAGTTGAATTTGTCAAGCAGTGAGAGCAGAGTCAAGCTTGCTTGAACTATGCCGAGATGCGCCGACAAATGGACGAAGTCAGTTCGTCAAGCAGTGAGAGCAGAGCCAAGCTTGCTTGGAGTTAAGAATTACGGAACCATCAAAATAATAGAGTATGAAACAGAAAACATTAGGAATAATCATTGCAGCCCTTGTGCTGGCAATACCTACAGATACATACGCCCAAGGTTTCTTGAAGAAACTGAAACAAAAAGCCGAGAGTGCAGTGAACAGTGCAGTGAATAAGGTGGTAGGACTGGAAGAAGAAGAACCCGAAGCCGAATTTGAAATCAATGAAGAAAATGCAGGTAGCAAGCCTACGGCCACCGACCGTGTGCCCAAGCTGCGCCAAACCACCTTTGTGTGGGACGGACAGGTAAGCCCCAGTACGGCCAACACCGTGCAGCAACTACTCAACGAACTGCCCTCGTTGCCAAGTGCAGAGCAAATAGCCAACCCCGACGATGCCCAGCGTCAGGCGTACTACAACCGCCTCGCCTCCATCAGTATGCGTGTGGAGGAACTGGACGAGCAATGGACGTGTAGCGACGAAGAGATGCTCGCTCTCCGCGACCAGCTCTACAAGGACTTGGCGGAGACGTGGGGCATCAGCGTGGAGGATATGAAACGCTTGGAAGACCCGAACTGCTCCGAAGCCGATAGAGCACGCATCGAAGAGAAAATCAAGCAGAGCGTGCTGGGCGGAATGGATGTGAACAACATGCAGTCGATGGCAGACAATATGGCCGCCAAGAGCAAGAAGCACGAAGCACGCATGGACGAGATAAGCAAGGAATTGGAAGTATTGGAAAAGAAAGCCGAGAAAGGCACGCTGACCGAAGCCGAACAAGCACGTATGATGCAGCTCAGCCAAGAAACAATGGCCATTCAGCAAGATGTGATGGGCGGTGTGGATATGAACGCCTTGATGAACATCGGCAAGAAGGAGAATGCCCTGATGGAGAAGTATAGCATGGCTACGATACGGATGGAGCAACGCCTGAAGGCATATAGCGACAAGGCCGCCGCCTTGCAAAAGAGCGATGGGAAAATTGTGATGGATTGCAACGAGATAGCTGCCGACTACGAAGAGAAGCTCCGCACCATCTACAACCAAATATACAACGAAGACGATGTAGATAAGATTCACGCCCTCTACGACCAAGCCGACGAACTGATGAAAAACTACCGCACCCGTGCCGCCAAAATCTGGATAAAGAGCCTAAGCACTCGTTTGGAGCAAACCAAGAAACTGTTGCCCGAAGCCATCGAAATCTATGGCGAGATGGTGAAGGAAGGGTTGCTGCCGGAGTGTGCCCTCCGTCGTCCGCAACTCAACGTGGTAACGGCTTGCGAAGATATTCTTGACGAGGCATACGCCGACTTCCCACAACCCGACGTGCTGCCCTACCACATGGAGGCAATGAACATCCTAAAAGAGGATGAACGCATATACTACCCCGAAAGCGGCTTTATAGGTGGATTTGGCGGAAGCGGCAACCTGTTCGACGACTTCAAGAACGGCAGTCAGATATTGGTGTACAACGAGAAAGAGGAGGCTTACTACAAGTTGGAAGGCGGCAACCGCACCCGCTTGGCGGGCGAAGGGCCTCATAACTTATTCGACGCCAAAGTGAAAGTGAACTATGAATATGGCGAAATTCCTTTGCGTAAAGGTAATCGGGTGGCTACGTTCAGCACTGGCCGCACGCTGACGCTTCACGACGGTACAATGGTCTATCCTGTAGCCTTCCGCCGCCATGCCGACCGTTTGGAATTTATTGTACACGATGTGGTGAACGACAAGGAAGACTTTTATATGTGCGTGTATAAATTATAATGTCCATCCGCATCCTCATAGCAACCCTGCTTATAGCTATCCCTATAGGCTTATGGGGACAAGAATACGCTACGCAGCTCGACTCCGATTGGAGTCGGGCTGCCGAGCATGTGGAGCAACGGCGCGCAGCTTGGGACGAGGTATTCCGCTCGCTCCATGTGGAATCTGCCGTATGCGAAGCCATCATCTTTCCCGAACAACTCCGCTTCTCGCGATGGCAGAACAGTTTGGAACAGGCTGCCCTGCATGGGCTATACGCCAGCGGCGGTAAGGAGCGTGCCGACTTTTCCATCGGACGTTTCCAGATGAAGCCCTCGTTTGTGGAGCAGATAGAATCTGCCTGGATGAAAAGCCCCCTGCGGCATAAATATCGCCTATATTTCGACACAAAGCAGAGCCGCGAACAACGCAAGCGTCGCCTTGAGCGGATAGAAGAGGAGCGTTGGCAATGTGTTTATTTGGCGCTATTTGTAAAATTGGTGGAGGAGCGCCTCCCCGAACTATCTTCCATGCCCGATGATGAGCGTGTAAGCCTCTTGGCTACTGCCTATAACATGAGTTTCACTGCTTCCTTGAGCGAGCTGCAACTGCAACAGCATCGCAAGACCTTTCACCTCGACCTATTCCCCTCGAAAAGTACGCACTACTATCCCTATTCGGGCATTGCTGTAGAGTGGTATAAACAAAAGAAAGATTGACAACTTGCGCTATTTGTTGATGATGCATGCCTTTGTCAATAAATGAATCATCAAGTGCTTGCAAGGTATATTTCGCCCGATTACTTTTACAAGCAGATAGAACGAAAAAGTATTAACCCATTTAAAACAATCAAGTGTATGAAAAAGGTATTGATAGCATTATTGTGTATGGCAACGGTGGCTGTAATAAGCAGTTGCAGCAAGTCGAAGAGTGATATGGTGGTAGATGGCTTTGAAGAGTTAGTAGAAGAGGTGGAAAAGAAGAAAGGCAATCTGACCGTGGAGGAGTGGAACAAGATGGAAGAGGAGTTCAACAATCGGTTCGAAGAGTTGGGCATTGATAAGATTGACGAAAAGGAATTTTCCACAATGCAGAAACTGAAAATCGTGGCTCTCACCGTGAGATGGACAGCGGCCATGGCCGAATCCACCCCTACACTAATGGAATCGGCTGCAGAAAAAATGAAAGAAGAAAAAACTGAATAGAGAATAATTATAGCGGAACCGAAAAGCGAAATATCAAATTGTGAGCGATTTCGACCGCCCCCTGTTCTCGCTTGGTGGTGTGTACAAGTTTTAGCGATTAGCAGTTAAGGATTAGTGATAAAGCGAGGCTACTTCTGCACAATGCAGAGGTAGCCTCAATCTGTTTTCGGACGCATCGTGCCGCTTCCCTACTGCATTTTCCAAAATTCAATACGACAGTAAAACTTGCATTTCACAAACAATCTGTTCATAAATCTAAGATTTTGCTAACGCTCCATTTTACAAAAAAGATCGTTTTGGAAGGAGTGAAAAACATTGCTGCTGAAATCACGCGAGGTTAACGCCGGATTCAAATCGGTGCCTCCACATAGCGGACACTGGGTTATGGTTATTGTTTCGGGCACAATATACCTAAATTTTGCGCAAAATAACAAAATTCTTGCGACTTACACCTATTAAATTAAAGAAAATTAAGTAGAAAAGGCACATATAAGGCTGTTTTGCCGTTTTTTTCTTCAATAATTTTCCGTTTTTTGGATTTATTACATACATTTGTAGTGTCTTCACGCCGATGCTTTAGCATGAAGTGTCGGGCGGTGAGGGCAGACATATAGATAATGGCGTATTCATACGTTTTGATTTTGACCGATTGAAGTCCTGGAAAACTATCAAACTGATGTCAAAAACAAGGCAACCGAAAACGCACGTTGGGTATGTTTATACACACCCCTTTTATACTTTTTAGCCGATAGTGTATCTTCACTATGGGAAATACTTGTATAATAAGGTGTTGTTATCATATCGGCGTGAAGTTCGAAGTTGCTCGTTTCGACATCAGGGCAACTTCCAGGACGCCTAATCGGTGAAGCGAGCGACGAGTGGGCTTCACGTTTTTTATTTATATGCCTTCCAAACCTGACTTTTGAACTTTCGATGACGAAGTCCCGTCGTACAAAATTAGTATTATGAAGAAATTATTATTTTTGCTTGCAGGGCTTATTTTTATGCTTGTTAGTTGTGGTGGCGGTGACGACGAAAATTTGGATTCTCCCAACAATCCGAATACCCCAAATAATCCAACCCCTGCGCCTAAACCGGATGATTCGAATACGGTAACACTTACTGCTGCCGGTACGTTAAAAACAACGTTGGGAGAAAACTATCTCGACATCAGCACATTGAAAATAATTGGTCCTATTAATGGTAGTGACATTTATTGTCTTCGTGAAATGGCAGGAGGTGGAGAAGATGAAAATGTTATAGCAAATCTTTCTACTCTTGATTTGTCAGAAGCAGAAATTATGGGAGGCGGTAAGTCGTATTATGGTGATGAACAATACACTTCTCATCATAAAATAGGTGACCACATGTTTCAAGCATGTAATCTTTTATGCAATATTGTGTTGCCTAATAGCACTACCTCGATAGGATATGATGCTTTTTATGGCTGCTACAACTTGACATCAATAACAATTCCTGATATAGTCACTTCGATTGGACATGGTGCTTTTTCTGATTGCCATGCTTTGAAGTCAATAACAATTCCTGATAAAATTACTACGATAGAAGGCTGGACTTTCGAAGATTGCAATTCCTTGACATCTATAACTATTCCTAAAAATGTTACATCAATTGGAACGATTGCTTTCCAGTATTGCAATTCTTTAACAAAGGTTTATTGCTATGCAACTACTCCACCCGAAATCGAAGATAGTTTTAGGGACACGCCGAATGAAAAAAAATTATACATTCCTAAAGGATGCGTAACTGCATATGAAGCTTCGGATTGGGCTATTTATTTTGAGAATATAGTTGAAATGGATTAGCTGTGATACTATACGAGGTAAAGAATTCAAGAATATATCACCATTTTTAACTATTTCGAAGCTACCTCCACACAATGCGGAAGTAGCCTCGATTGTATGTTTATACTAAATAATAGGACTTATAAGAAATAAAATAAACTTTCTTGCGGTCATTTGTTTCCTATAAGAAATAAAAATGCATATTTGCAGAAGTTTTAATACCTATAAGTATGCAGTTAATCAGAAACCTAATTGCAGGAGGGAAAAGAGTAGGCGACATTGAAAAGATTCTGGAAAACATAGTTTATAGGCAACTACTCTATATGGGATACAGCATAAGTGTAGGACAACTGAAAGCTGGAGAAGTGGACTTTGTTTGTACCAAGAACAATGAACGGGTGTATGTACAGGTAACATATCTTGTGACTTCACCCGAAACTGTAGAACGTGAATTCGGCTGCTTGGAGAACATCAAGGATAACTATCCGAAATATGTCATCTCTATGACTCCTTTCGTAAAGAAGAGCGACCGAGCAGGCATTACCCATCTCGGTTTGCGAGAGTTCCTAAAGAATGGATTTTAGGCATTATTTAAGAAATCGCAAGGTTATTGATTTATTGAAATTATTAACAATATGCTCGAAATATTAGGATTTTGCTAACGCGCCATTTTATAAAAAAGATCGTTTTGGAAGGAGTGAAAAACATTGCTGCTGAAATCACGCGAGGTTAACGCCGGAATCACGCGGGATTTGCGCCGGAACCTCGGCGCTTGGCGGAACAATTGCGCGCAGCCACGGCGGCAACTGCCGTATCTACGGCGGTAATCTCGCGTGAATCCGGCGGAAAAGTTTCAGGCTTTCGGCAAAAACAGCGAAAAGTAGTCTAAAAAGTAAGAATAACCAACAGATTTTTGCGTAGAATATTTGTAAGGATTTCGCTATCACACAGAAAAGCAGCAGCTTGAATACTTTCCGTTTCGATTTTTCGAACCACCCTTTACCTTGCCCTTAAACAAGCGATTCTCGTGCAGTTTGAAAATCAAAGTGTCAAAACTGACATTTTGTCAAAATGCCTATTCAACGATACGTACACGAATAGGTTGCTCAATGGATTGTTTCCAACGACGCATCTCTTCGAACCACTCTTTTGAAGTGGTAGGGCCGAAAGTCTCTTTCCGCGAAGTAAACATGGTGTAGTAATGGAACATTTTGCTACCCGGTGCTTGGATGGTATAAAGGAAGTTATCCTTGTCGCTCACCTCTTGATGGACAAATTTCTTTGGGATGTATGTGGCCAAGCCCACAGTCTCTTTGGCAAAACGAATAGTATCGGTCACCGGCCAATGTCTTCCCCAACTGCCCACTAAGCCTTGATGATCGGAATCGGAAACCGTTTCTGTACCTTTAATATTTTGCACACCTGCGCAAAAGACTTCATCTTCAAGCGGTTCATCAAAACGTGTTTCAATCAACAAGTCGCGATGACCGGCATACAAGATATAGCGATGTGTCATTGTAAGTTCCTTGCCTTGATACTCCCAACCTTTTACTTCAACCTCGGCAACGGTGCGAATCGGCCCTGTAGCCAATAACCGTTCGGTACGGAAAGCAACCGGCTCTATATGGGTGGCCTCCGTGCCATTCCACCCCTTCAATGCACCTACACCGCCACTGTTTCCAACCATCAGCACATCGTCGCCAAAACCTTGAGCAAGCTGTTCCTCAGTAGGATAGAACTCGCATTGCTCCAACTCCAAACGTTTTTGAAACTTACCGTAAGGATCGATGGTTTGCTTTTGATTGAAATAGATGCGATAGCCTACCAACTCCGACTCGAAAATCGGGCCATGATGATACATCAGGTTATAAATATTGCTCTCGCCTGGCACTGTAATAGACTGCGCATGCTGATGCTTGTATTTAGGTATGGCACGCATCTTCATCTGTGCATATACACGAGCCGGATACCGCTTGTCGCTCTTGGCAGAAGAGAGTGTGATAGTCAGCTTTTGCACACTATGCGGCGGAAGATTTAGCACAAAAGCCAATTCATCGGGCTTCATGTCTTCGTCCAAATCATCCAATTGCGACGGAATCTCTTCGCTGCCATTCATGACAAGAGCCGAACGAACCCGAAACGATGGATTCAAGGACTCCAGACTAAACACAACTGGTTCGTCTTGCTTGGCTTGATTCCAAGGATTCTCTACTTCTACAATTACACTCTTTGTAACTGCCTGTTGGGCATTTGCCGTAACAGGAACTAATGAGAGCAGACTGATTATCAGAAACAAAAAAAGGTTCATAGTGGTAAGGGGTATGGATGTTTAATTAATCAATGGCTTCGCCTTTTAGGGTAGCCGAACTACACTCGGTGATGCGCACACGGACAAAATCGCCAATGCGGTGCTGTCCACGGTCGAACACCACCACACGGTTTTGCTCGGTGCGGCCAAAGAGCTGGTCGCTACTGCGTTTGGAAACGCCTTCGACAAGTACCTCGTAGGTCTTTCCCACACAACGCTCGTTGGCCTCGGCCGAAAGGCGGTTTTGCAAAGCAATGATTTCGTTCAAACGACGAATCTTCACCTCTTCGGGGATATCGTCGGGAAGGTGCTTGCTGGCATGCGTGCCGGGACGTTCGCTATACTTGAACATAAAGGCTGCATCGTAGGCGCAAGCCTCCATTAAAGAGAGTGATTGCTGGTGGTCTTCCTCCGTTTCGCTATGGAAACCGGAGAAGATGTCGGTTGACAAACCGCAATCGGGAATGATGCGACGGATGGCATCAACGCGTTCGAGATACCATTCGCGGTCGTACTTGCGGTTCATCAGTTTCAAAATGCGCGAACTGCCGCTTTGCACGGGCAAGTGGATGTGACGACAAACATTGGGTTCTTCGGCTATCACTTGCAGGGTTTCGTCGCTCATGTCCTTGGGGTGAGAGGTGGTGAAACGTACACGCATGTTGGGAACCGCATGCGCCACCATGCGCAACAGCATGGGGAAAGTGATGAGCCCTCCATCGGGCGACTGGAAACGATAGGAGTTGACATTTTGTCCTAACAGAGTCAGTTCTTTATAGCCTTTTTGCTGCAAATCGCGTGCTTCGTTCAGAATGCTTTCCACATCGCGACTACGTTCGCGCCCGCGAGTATAGGGTACAATGCAATAGGTACAGAAGTTGTTGCAACCGCGCATGATGGATACAAAGCCGGAAATATGGTTACCGCAGATGCGCGAAGGAATGACATCGCGATAAGTTTCGGTGGTAGAAAGTTGCACATTGATAGCCTTCTCGCCCACTTCGACCGCCGCCATCAACTCGGGCAACGACAAATAGGCATCGGGGCCACATACCACATCCACACCATGATGCTGAATCAAATCCTCTTTCACGCGTTCGGCCATACAGCCCAATACGCCCACAATGATTTTACGACCTTTCCGACGCATAGCCTGGAAGAACTCCAAGCGGTTCAGGATTTTCTGCTCAGCATTGTCGCGAATGGAACAGGTATTCATAAACACTGCATCGGCCTCGTCTAACGAGTCGGCCAACGAATAACCGGCCATCTGCATAATCGATGCCACCACTTCACTATCGGCTACGTTCATCTGACAGCCGTAAGTTTCGATAAACAATTTCTTGTTCTCAGTTGCTTCAGTTGCGGATTTTAAGTCCGCTCCCGTATTCTTTTCCATAAAACAAATGATATTAATAACGGCACAAAGATAACGTTTTGACTTGAAACAATGGTCTAAAACAACAAAAATAAGGTAGTTTTATGATAAAAATAGCAGATTTCTCTAAATTTTGTTAATTTGATGAACTTTTTTTCTCAATATATTTGGTGGGTATAAAAATTATGCTCATCTTTGCAACCGAAAGAAACATTAGATTTTTTCATAGTTAAGGTTTAGGTTAAAAGGCAAAGGGGTAGCTGTGAAGCTGCCTCTTTTTATTTTATTATTATTTATAGCATTATAATCGAATAAAATAACGTATCTTTGTCACACCAAACAATAAATGTAACATTATGGAAGAATGGACCCCCTTATTGGTTGTTGTCATAGGAATCATGTTCAGTTTCTTCAAGAAGAAATTCAACGACAGCAGTGAAGACGACTACGATTTAGATGACGAACCTTCCGATTACAACTTCGAAGAGGTTGAAATGCAGGAAGTGCCCAAGCCTGCACCTGCTGCAACAACCCCACCCAAACCGCGTCCGTTTATCCAACAACCAACCACACACAACAAAAACACCAACAACTATACCCGCCCCATAACACCTTCCGCCAAACAAATGGTGACGGAAGAGAAAGCCAACGAAGAGTTTCAGATAAACTCGGCAGAAGAGGCACGTAAAGCAATTATTTGGGGAGAGATTTTGCAACGAAAACACTTTTGAACAAAATATAGGTATTAAAACATAAATAAAAATGGCATTGAAATTTATCTCGGCAGCCGAAGCTGCCAGCCATATCAAACATGGCATGAACATTGGCTTGAGCGGTTTTACACCAGCCGGTACCGCTAAGGCCGTAACAGCCGAATTGGCTAAAATTGCTGAAGCAGAGCATGCAAAAGGTAACCCATTCCAAATCGGTATCTTTACCGGTGCATCAACCGGCGACTCTTGCGACGGTGTACTTTCACGCGTAAAGGCTATCCGCTATCGCGCCCCTTACACCACCAACCCCGACTTCCGCAAGGCAGTGAACAACGGAGAAATAGCTTATAACGACATCCACTTGTCGCAAATGGCACAAGAGGTGCGCTACGGATTCATGGGTAAAGTGGATGTAGCCATCCTCGAAGCATGCGAAGTGACCGAAGACGGTAAAATCTACCTGACTGCTGCCGGTGGTATCTCGCCCACAGTAGCCCGCTTGGCCGACAAGGTGATTGTTGAGTTGAATGCAGCACACAGCAAAGCCGGTATGGGCTTGCACGACGTATACGAACCACTCGACCCTCCTTATCGTCGCGAAATACCTATTTATAAGGTAAACGACCGCATCGGAAAACCCTACGTACAAGTAGATCCTAAGAAGATTGTTGGTGTGGTAGAAACCAACTGGCCCGACGAAGCCCGCTCGTTTAGTGCTGCCGACCCTGTGACCGACAAGATTGGCGAACGCGTAGCCGAATTCCTGGTATCGGACATGAAGCGTGGCATCATTCCAAGCACATTCCTGCCACTCCAATCGGGTGTAGGAAACATTGCCAACGCCGTGTTGGGTGCTCTTGGCCGCTCTGAAGCCATCCCTGCATTCGACGTTTACACAGAAGTTATCCAAAACTCGGTTGTAGGTCTTATCCGCGACGGCCGTGTGAAGTTTGCTTCCGGTTGCTCACTGACCGTAACCAACGACTGCTTGAACGAGATCTACGAAAATATGGATTTCTATCGCGACAAGTTGGTACTTCGTCCGTCAGAAATCTCTAACAGCCCCGAAATTATCCGTCGCTTAGGCGTTATCTCTATTAATACCGCTATCGAAACCGACCTTTACGGAAACGTAAACTCTACACACATCAGCGGTACCAAGATGATGAACGGTATCGGTGGTTCGGGCGACTTTACCCGCAACGCCTACATCTCAATCTTTACTTGCCCATCGGTAGCCAAGGAAGGTAAGATTAGTGCCATCGTGCCAATGATTTCGCACCACGACCAAACCGAACACGATGTGAACATCATCGTTACCGAACAAGGTGTGGCCGACCTCCGCGGCAAGAGTCCTAAGGAACGCGCACAACTGATTATCGAAAACTGTGCTCACCCCGACTACAAGCAATTGCTTTGGGACTACCTGAAACTGACCGATGGAAAGGCACAAACTCCACACTTGGTGCAAGCCGCTTTGGGTATGCACGCCGAGTTGGCCAAGAGTGGCGATATGCGCAATACTGATTGGAAGAAGTATCTCTAAGATACGTTCTATATTGAATAAAAAGAGGAGCATTCAAAAAATGCTCCTCTTTTTTTATCTATATCCACATAAAAACTCGCAAACCTTATCTTGCAACAGGCGGGCATCGCGATGCCTCAGGTGATTCTGATTCAAAATAGCAAAGGCTACCTGGTGGCCGTTGGGCATGGTAAGGTAGCCGGCCAGCGTACAGATACCTGTAACCGTGCCGGTCTTTGCGCGTACCTTCCTATAAGCTGGAGAACCTCGCCGCATACGCGATTGCAACGTGCCGTCTATACCGGCAATAGGCAACGATTGGTAGATGGCGTGATAAATATCCGGATGTGTGTATGCAAAACGAAGGAAGGCAACCAACAATTCGGGCGAAACGGCATTGTAGTTAGACAAGCCGCAACCATCGACCACGCGATAGTTTGATGGATTGTATCCCAAACGCTCGATGCTCTGTTCTATCTGCTCGATGGCTTCGTCGGAAGAGAGGTGGCGTTCGCCGGTGGCCTGAAGAGCCAAGCGGTAGAACATGGCTTCGGCATTCAGATTGTCGCTCTCCTTCATCATCTCGTCTAATACCATTTGGATAGGGGTTTCGTAGGTAGCCAACAGGAAACAACTATCGTTACGATGCAGTTCCTGAAAAGCATAAGGAGCATCAAACTGCACGCCGCGCGCTTGCAAACGCTCTTGAAGAGTGTGCATGAAGAATCGCTCCGGCTTGTACACGTTTACTCTGTCTGTCCGCTTTCTGGCTACATTGCCCGAGGCAACCAATTCATTGCCGTTCTCCAGCCAATTGCGAGAAAGTTCGTACTTGCCGGCTTCGGGAGATGCCGACAAGGTGTTGTTCCTTATATTATAATAGGTGGAAAGCGGTTTGGCGCTCAGCTCGGCAGGCATACCCTTGGTAGTGGGTATCACCTCCACTTCCACGGCACCTTTGTGCAACATCAATGGCGACAAGTAGGGTTGGTAAGCATTCGGATTGTCATCCCAGGCCCAGCCGCTACCCCAATAGATGGAGTCTTTCATTGACACATCGCCATATAAACGGCCTTTGACATGACTAAATGACAAAGATGAGAGAATCGATACCAACGAATCGAGTGCCTCGTCGTTGAACTCCGGATCCATTGCCCCAATCACATAAACGTCGCCATAAAGCGTGTCTTGCTCAATAAATCCCTGCGCCCATACCTCGGTGCGGAAAGGCTCGCTGCCTTGCGGATGTGCCAAAGCCGAGATGGCGGTAATCAACTTCATGGTAGATGCCGGACGCGATAACTTTTCTGCTTCGTAAGCATAAATCGGTTGGTTGTCTGTCAGGTCGTAAGCATAAATCCCGACATGGGAAAAAGCGGGCAAATGCGCTTCTACCAACGAATCGAGTTGCGAAGAGAGGTTGCTTGTTACCTCGCCGGTTGTCTGTGCAAGAGAATTGGCAATAAAACAACAATAAATTGCTATAATGAAAAGCGTACGAACTTTCATAAAACTACACAGTTTCTTTAAAGATCTCACCTACCGTAGGATGTGGAAAGACCATCTGTTTCCACTCGTCGGCCTTCAGATTCAAGGTGATGGCCATGCCGGCAAGCATGATGATTTCGGAGGCCGGATTGCCTAAAAGGTGTGCGCCAAGCACGGTATCGTCTTCGGCAACAAGCACTTTGCAAACGCCGTTAACTCCTTCGTTCTCAGCAACAAATCGTCCGCTATACGCCATGGGCAACTGCTTTACGGTATAGGCTATACCTTGTTGCTTTAAGCTCTCTTCGGTGGCTCCTACTCCGGCAATCTCGGGGTTGGTATATACCACGCCGGGGATGGCCCGATAGCTCATTGCATCGTTCTTGCCCAGGATGGCATGTACGGCTACTTCTGCCTCGCGCACGGCGGTGTGGGCCAATAGCGAGCGGCCGTTCAAATCGCCACAGGCATAAACACCTGCTACCGAAGTTTGTAAATGCTCATCTACCCAGATTGTACCCCGTTCGGTGCGCTTCAAGTTCAGGTTTTCCAATCCGTAGCCCTCTGTCACCGGTTTGCGGCCTACACTGAGCAACACTTTTTCGGCTTCTACTGAGTGGGTACCTTCGGTATTTTCGTAGGAGATTGTTATCGAATTATCTTTCCCTACTAAGGAAATGACTTTAGTGTTAAGTAAAAATTGCACGCCACGTTTGGCATACTCGGCACGCAACATGGCCGAAAGCTCCTTGTCCATGCCACCAAGTATCTCGTCGAGCATTTCGATGACGGTTACTTTCACCCCCATGCTACAGAAATATGAGGCAAACTCCATGCCGATGACTCCACCACCGACAATAACGAGCGATTGCGGCAACTCTTTGCAATCCAGCGCATCACGGTGTGTCCAATAAGGCACTTCGCTTACACCCGGAATGGGCGGTACGAACGTTTCCGAGCCGGTGCAAAGCAACAGGTTGTCGCACTGATACTGTTCTTCGCCACATTGTATATGATTCTTGTCCAACACAATTGCTTCGCCGCTGATAACGGTTACACCGGCATTTGTCAGCTTGCCTTTGATGCCCAACACCAGTTTGCGAACCACCTTTTGCTTGCGTGCAACGATTTTGGGCACATCGGCTTCGGCCTCGCCCACCTTCACGGCATACTTCGAAGCATGTCGGGCAGCATCGAGCGTCTTGGCCGAATAGAGCAAGGTTTTGGTAGGAATGCATCCCTCGTTCAGGCAAACGCCACCTAAGTTTTTCTTCTCGAACAACACTACACTAAGGCCCGCTTTTCCGGCAATTTCTGCTGCTGTATATCCGGCTGGGCCACCACCGATAATCGCTAACTGATAATTGTTCATTTCCAACAAATTTATTTTTTGCAAAGATAGAATATTAATTGAAAAATTTGCTATTTTTGCAAAACAATAACCCTTTAATACGTACGATTATGTTAAGTCAAAAATTACACGATGCTATCAATGCGCAAATAAATGCCGAATTATGGTCGGCTTATCTCTATCTTGCCATGTCTATGGATGCTGAGAACAAAGGTCAAAAAGGTGTAGCCAACTGGTTCTACGTTCAATTCCAAGAAGAACAAGACCATGCACGCATCTTTATGAACTACCTGAACTCGCGCGATGCCAAAGTAACCCTCCTCCCCATCGAAGAGGTGCCCGCCACTTGGGACTCTGTTTTGGCCATGTTCCAACAAACCCTTGCACACGAGAAGAAGGTGACCGCACTCATCAATAACCTGGCTGCTATTGCCAACGAAGACCGCGACTTCGCCTCTATCAACCGCCTGAACTGGTTCATCGACGAACAAGTGGAAGAGGAAGAGAATGCACGCGACATGATTGCCGCCTTCGAAGCTGTAGAAGATAATAAATATGGTTTGTATATGCTTGACAAAGAGCTTGCCGCCCGCACATACACCACCCCATCTCCGCTTGCAACAACAGCCGAATAAAAATACAAAATCAACCTCCGAAACCCTTCGGGGGTTGTTTTTTATCCGAAAACATACAAAGAACAGATATATTTTGTAGTTTTGCAACAGAAACAACAACTTCATTATGGTTAGAAAATTCGATTTCCTCGTCATCGGCTCAGGAATTGCCGGTATGAGTTTTGCGCTGAAAGTAGCCAAAAAAGGTAGTGTAGCCCTGATCTGCAAGGCAGAGTTGGAAGAAGCAAACACCTACTTTGCACAAGGAGGCATCGCCTCGGTAACCGACATGAAGGTGGACAACTTCGACAAACACATCGAAGACACCATGATTGCCGGCGACTGGATTAGCGACCGCGAAGCCGTGGAAAAGGTAGTGCGTAACGCACCCGAACAGATTAAAGCACTGATTGACTGGGGAGTGGATTTCGACAAGAAGGAAGATGGCGAGTTCGACCTGCACAAAGAGGGCGGACACTCCGAATTCCGCATCCTACACCATAAGGACAACACCGGCGCCGAGATACAAACTTCGCTCATCGAAACCGTCAAGGCCAACCCCAACATCACCATCTTCAAGAACCACTATGCCGTAGAGATAATCACCCAGCACCACATGGGCATCATCGTTACGCGCTACACGCCGGGCATCAAATGCTTCGGTGCATACATCCTGAACGAGGAAACCGGACAGGTAGATACCTTCCTATCGAAAGTAACCATCATGGCTACAGGCGGTTGCGAAGCCGTTTACCGCCAAACTACCAACCCGCTTGTTGCCACCGGCGACGGCATTGCCATGGTATATCGCGCCAAGGGTGTGGTGAAAGACATGGAGTTCATCCAATTCCACCCCACCGCCCTCTATCATCCGGGCGACCGCCCTTCGTTCCTCATCACCGAGGCCATGCGCGGATATGGCGGTGTGCTTCGCACCAAAGACGGCAAGGAGTTTATGCAGAAGTACGACGAACGCCTCTCATTGGCTCCCCGCGACATCGTAGCCCGCGCCATCGACAACGAAATGAAACTTCGTGGCGAAGAGCATGTCTATCTGGATGTTACCCACAAAGACCCGGAAGAGACCAAGCAACACTTCCCCAACATCTATAAGAAGTGCCTCAGCATAGGCATCGACATTACAAAAGACTATATCCCCGTGGCACCGGCTGCCCACTACCTGTGTGGCGGCATCAAGGTAGATTTGGACGGACAAAGCAGCATCCGCCGTCTCTATGCCATTGGCGAATGTTCGTGTACCGGCTTACACGGAGGTAATCGCTTGGCCAGCAACTCGTTGATAGAGGCCGTAGTCTATGCCGATGCAGCCGCCAAGCACGCCATGAGCGTTATCGACCGCTACGACTTCAACGAAGAGGATATCCCCGAATGGAACGACGAAGGCACCATCAGCAACGAAGAGCGTGTACTCATCACCCAAAGCATGAAGGAGGTGAACCAAATCATGGAGGCCTACGTAGGTATCGTGCGTAGCGACACCCGCTTGAAACGCGCCTGGAACCGTTTGGACATCCTCTACGAAGAGACCGAGCGCCTCTTCAAACGCAGCAAAGCCACCCGTGAGCTTTGCGAACTTCGCAACATGATCAACGTTGGCTACCTCATCACTCGCCAAGCCATGGAGCGAAAGGAAAGTCGTGGTCTGCACTATAGCATCGACTATCCAAAGAAATAAATTTCAATTTTCCAATAAAAGAAAATCCGTAATGCCAATCATGGCGCTACGGATTTTTTTATCTACTAATTATCGTTAACCCACAAAACCCGAAAATTTTCCCCGTTGGCTTTTTGCAGTTGCAAGACTTGCAATTGTAATTGCAAGACTTGGAATAGTAATTGCAAGTCTTGCAACTGCAACTACCCTTAAGGATACAAAAACGGCCGCAACCAATAAAGATTGCGGCCGTTACTATTATATCACATGTTATTTCGGTAATTTCTTAGTATTCTTTTCCAAGAGTTTCTCTTCGCGTGCCACTCTGCGCTCAACTTTCTTTATATCTTCAGCTACAGGTAATTCTTCAGGGCGTATGCCACGGTCAAGCAACATTTTTCTAACGCTTTGATTGTTTTGTATATGCTCGCCCGTGATAGGAACTTCTCCTTGTAAGTCTTTTTGCTCTACATTGTAGTTAGTCATCTCTGTGGCAAGATTCTTGGCCGCTATGGTCAATGTAGGCAGATGATCGGCTAAAGCACCATTTTTCACTCCCAAACGCTTCTTCATCTGCTCGGTGTTTACACCACCAAACAAAGCCGTATCTCCTTTGGAACGAATTCGACCAAAACCCTTATCATCTACTCCTCGTTGATAGATATTTTGACTCAATTGCTTCTCAGAACTGCGCAAACGTTCACGAGTCTCTAATCGTGATATCAACTGTAAGCGTTCTTCAATTAGTTCTGCATTGCGCGTCTGGATAGCAAAGTAGCTTTGAGCAAAAGCTATTTCCTCTTTCTTTGGATCACCATTCTGTGCAATAATATAACACGCATAGCGAGTAAGCATGTAATCTTGCACTGGACGTTGAGATCCACTGCCCAATCGAACCATTTTCGTGACCTCACGAAAATGGTCATTTACATTGATTCCCTGCGTATTACATGATTCGACAGCACGATTGATAGCTACAATAAAATTCTCCCACCTGGCATATCCCAATACTGCTTGTAATTCGCGAGCATACCATACCTCCATTGGTTCTCCATTATCATCGGAAATACACTTCGCTATACTATCAAAACTATTCTTGTATCGGTTAATTTTCAGAATATCCATGGTTGCTTGATTTACTTATTACAATGCTATAACAACTGCAAAGTTAGCGATTTATTGATAAAGAGCAACTTAAAAGGGTGTTTTTATAGAAATTATATTAACACAAAAACGGCCGCAATTAATAAAGATTGCGGCCGTTACTATTATATATAAGGTGTATCTTACCAATTCTCTTTCTTCACTTCGAAGTGAGCTTTGGGGTGAGCACATGCCGGACAGAGTTCGGGAGCCTCTGTACCTGTATGAATATATCCACAATTGCGGCATTGCCAAGTGGTTTCGGTATCCTTTTCGAAAACCTTGCCCTCTTCGATGTTCTTTACGAAAGCGGCATAACGCTCTTCGTGACCCTTCTCGGCTATGGCAATGGCACGATACATCATTGCAATTTCGGGGAAACCCTCCTTGTCGGCCACCTCTGCGAAGTGAGGATAATCCAACGACCACTCTTCGTGTTCGCCGGCAGCAGCAGCCTTTAGGTTGTCAAGTGTTTTGCCGATTACACCGGCAGGATAGGAAGCAGTGATTTCCACCATTCCTCCTTCGAGCCACTTGAACATACGCTTTGCATGCTCCTTTTCCTGGTCGGCTGTTTCGGTGAAGATAGCCGAAATCTGTTCGTAACCCTCTTTCTTTGCTACACTTGCAAAATAAGTATAGCGCATACGAGCTTGCGATTCACCGGCAAACGATGTCAGCAAGTTCTTTTCAGTCTGTGTTCCTTTAACGCTCTTAGCCATAATTAATTGTATTAAGGTTTATAAATTGAACTATTTTGCTCTATTTTTATCTTTCCGCACAAAATAACTACTTTCTAACGAATAAATAAAAGAAAAGTTCACTAATTTTGCACCCTCTTTTAAGTTTATTAACTTTTTTGATGTAATTAAATAGGTTTTTAATAGGTATTAGATGAAAGCGTTCGATTTTAAGCCAAAGTTGTACACAACTTTGCAAAATTACTCTAAAGCCTTGTTTATGCAAGACTTAATGGCCGGTGTCATTGTGGGTATCGTAGCTCTTCCGTTGGCCATTGCATTTGGTATTGCTTCGGGAGTATCACCGGAAAAAGGTATCATTACAGCTATTATTGCCGGCTTCCTGATTTCTTTATTAGGCGGTAGCAAGGTACAGATTGGTGGCCCTACAGGAGCCTTTATTGTGATTATCTATGGCATCATCCAGCAATATGGAGAGGCCGGATTGATAGTAGCCACACTGATGGCCGGCATCTTGTTGGTATTGTTGGGTGTCTTCAAGTTAGGAGCCGTCATCAAGTTTATCCCCTACCCCATTATTGTAGGTTTCACCAGCGGTATTGCCGTAACCATCTTCACCACCCAGGTGGCCGATGTATTCGGTTTGACGTTTGGCGACGAGAAGGTGCCCGGCGACTTTATCGGAAAATGGATGGTTTATTTCCGCCACTTCGACACCATCAACTGGTGGAACACAGCCGTCAGCATACTCAGTATCATCATCATAGCCGTTACTCCTCGTTTCTCGAAGAAGATACCCGGCTCGTTGGTAGCCATTATCCTGGTAACAGTTGGTGTTTACCTGCTTAAGATGTATGGTGGAATCACTTGCATCGATACCATTGGCGACCGCTTCAGCATCAAATCGGAACTTCCTGATGCTGTGGTTCCCGACTTGAATTGGAATGCCATCCGCAACCTCTTCCCCGTGGCCGTAACCATTGCCGTATTGGGAGCCATCGAATCGTTGCTCTCGGCAGCTGTAGCCGATGGTATGATTAGCGACAAGCACGACTCGAATACAGAACTCATTGCACAAGGTGTGGCCAACATCGTTACACCTTTGTTTGGCGGTATCCCTGCCACCGGTGCCATTGCCCGCACCATGGCGAACATCAATAACGGTGGTAAGACACCCGTTGCCGGTATTGTGCATGCCATAGTACTGTTGCTTATTCTGCTATTCCTGATGCCATTGGCACAATACATTCCTATGGGATGTCTGGCCGGTGTACTGGTAATCGTATCGTATAACATGAGTGGATGGCGTACCTTCAAGGCATTGATGAAGAACCCGAAATCGGATGTAACCGTGTTGCTGATAACCTTCTTCCTGACCGTTATCTTCGACCTGACCATCGCCATCGAATTTGGTTTGGTAATTGCCTGCGTGCTCTTCATGCGCCGTGTAATGGAGACTACCGAGATTTCGGTTATCCAAAACGAAATCGACCCGTCGAAAGAGACCGATATGACTTTGGCAGAAGAGCACCTGATTATCCCCGAAAAGGTGGAAGTGTACGAAATCAATGGTCCATACTTCTTTGGTATAGCAACCAAGTTCGAGGAAATGATGTCATTGTCGGGCGAGCGTCCTCGTCCGAAAGTACGTATTGTACGTATGCGTAAAGTGCCTTTCATCGACTCTACAGGTATCCACAACTTGGAAAACCTCTGCCTGATGTCGCAAAAGGAACACATCACCATTGTACTCTCTGGCGTAAACGAGAAAGTACACAAAGTGCTCGAAAAATCAGGATTCTATGAATTGTTAGGCAAAGATAATATCTGCCCCAACATCAACGTAGCCCTTGAACGTGCCAAGGAATTGGTTTAATCCAACCCCCACGAACGAAGATTGATTTGCTTCTCTACCATTGCCTCCACATCGTTGGGCAGTGCCGGGAAGAAATCGATACCGGTCATAGCTTCTACCTCGTCAACACTCATGGCATACTTGCCTAAGTGTTGGCGAGTATTTGTATTCTGGAATACAAATCCCACCGCCCGAGGTTGCTTGCCGGCCGTGCTTAATATCACCTTAAAGAAAGCATCGGGCACTACCACCTTCTGTCTTCTTCCGATGGTTTTGGGCGATTTACTGTTAACAATCGGTCCGCACACCACATACAATCCATCCTCTTTCTCGGCCCAGAAGCGACACATCTCTTCCAAGTCGTTCCAATCGCCACTATTCAGCTTATGGTCTTGCGGACACATATTGGTCATGTAGAAACTCTCTTGCATGGCCTTCCAATGATAGCGATTATCGCCTGCCGGACACATGTGTCCACGGTCGTAACCCGAACCACGATAGTCGTTGGTAGTAACCGCTTCCGATTCTTTCAAATCCGGATCGGGCAGAAACTCGTTGGTGCGGCTTTCGTTGTTCTTCAGTTCGCTTTTATCTATCTTCCATGCCACCCAGTTGGGCATTTTCCACTTTTTGTTGTACGAAGTAATGTAGTTCATACGACTCATGATGCGTTCCGAACGATTCTTGATACTTGCCGGACGCTCCAAATTCTTTATATCCGATAGTTTAACCTGCTCTTTCTTGGTGGTTTGAACCGAAACTTCTGCTTGTTTCTCCGATACTTTCTGCTTCACCTCCTCCTTTATAGTTTCCACTTTATCGGCTACTACAGCTTGTATTTCTTCCACTTTTTCCACTACCACTTTCTCGTGTTGTTCACCTTTAAAGACAAACCCAAAAATGGCCTCATGAAACCAACATACTGCCCCTATTGCAATAATCAATACAACATACAACAAGCTTGAACCACTATCATTTTTCTTTTTCTTTGCCATAATCGTTCTATTAATAAGAAACACTTACTTCCAATCCCTCTTCA
This sequence comes from Mediterranea massiliensis, assembly GCA_015060685.1. Lineage (GTDB taxonomy): Bacteria > Bacteroidota > Bacteroidia > Bacteroidales > Bacteroidaceae > Bacteroides > Bacteroides massiliensis_B. The sequence continues at coordinate 36,931 of SUXZ01000019.1, forward strand.
CGCAATTTTTGTGCTATTCTATCCAACTCTTCGTGCGAAGCCTTTTCCAATCCCGCCACCGGCGTTTCACGGTCGATGGTATAAATCATCACCTGGCTCGGTGCAATCTCCTTGACCACCTTCAACCATGGCAACACATACTCATCGCCGGTGTTGTTCACATCCTTTCCGCCATACGTTCCCTTCAAGAACATGGTTTGAATGATGCAGTGACCTTCGAAAGCCTTCATCCGCTCGATAACATCGGGCAGCGAATACCTTCCCACCGGTGCATCCACCAAGCGGATAAACGATTCATCCACCGTATCCAGTTTCAATATGTTATTATCCACCCGCTTCAATGCCTCGAACACGGCCGGTTTATGTAGCATAGTGGCATTACTAAGCACACTTACCTTGGCATTTGGAAAATACTTGTCGCGCAAGTAAATGGTATCGTCCATGATTTCGGCAAAATACGGATGAGCCGTCGGCTCGCCATTGCCGGCAAAAGTCAGCACATCGGGAAAAGGCCCGTTTTTCTGCATATCCAATAAACGAGCTTCCAATGCCTCGGCCACCTCTTGTCGGGTTGGTCGCGACGAAGAGGGACGAAACATTTCGTTCAGTCCACATTCGCAATAAATACAGTTGAAACTACACAATTTTCCATCGGCAGGCATCAGGTTTATTCCCAACGAAACACCCAACCTGCGCGAGTGTACAGGACCGAATATCGGTGATGGATAAATAACTGTCATTACTTAAATCTTGTTTAATTATTGCACAAAGGTATAAAGAAAAGCGTATAAAGTATGTCATTTTCACGAAATAACTTACATTTGCAAAATGAAACAATGGGTAAACATAATGGTTTTGCTGCTTTTCTTGTTTTCTGTTAAAGAAGCAAAGGCACAACAGGTTATTACCAAACCGTCGCAAATGGAAAAACCACTTGTATTGGCACCCATGTGTGTGTACGAAGGCGACACCATCCCCTACTTCACCCTTCCTACCGTACACATTTTCAAACCCATCTACTTTAAGAACAATCGCGAACGACAGAAATATAATAAATTAGTGCGCGATGTAAAGAAAGTGCTACCACTTTCCAAAGAGATACGCAGAGCCGTACTCGAAACCTACGAAGTGCTACAAACACTTCCCACCGAGAAAGCACGCAATGCACATATTAAAGCCGTGGAAAAGAGCGTAAAGAAACAATATACGCCCATCATGAAGAAACTCACCTTCTCGCAAGGCAAACTACTGATTAAATTGGTTGACAGACAGACCAACTCTACCGGCTACGAACTGGTAAAAGCCTTTATGGGCCCCTTGAAAGCCGGTTTTTACCAAGCTTTTGCAGCCCTGTTTGGTGCAAGTCTTAAGAAAGAATACGATGCCACCGGCGACGATGCCATGGTGGAACGGGTCATCATTTTAGTAGAAAGCGGACAAATCTAATTTATTCGTTCATCAGTCTGTTGGCACACTCGTAAATCACGATACCTGCCGTAACCGACACATTCAACGAATGTTTCGTACCATATTGCGGAATCTCTATGCAACCATCGCTATGATTGATAACCTCCTGTTCTACCCCTTTCACTTCGTTACCGAAAACAATGGCATATTTCTTGTTACGATCCATTTCCCATTTATCCAGCATGGTACTTCCTTCGGCCTGTTCGATAGAAAATACGGTATATCCGTTTTGCTTCAATTCATCTACCGCATCCACCGTGTTTTGATAATATTTCCAATCTACCGTATCTTCGGCACCCAAAGCCGTCTTGTGTATTTCGGCATGAGGAGGTACAGCCGTAATACCGCACAAACAGATACATTCCACCCTGAAAGCATCCGATGTGCGAAACACACTACCTATGTTATGCAAACTCCTTACATTATCCAATACCACCACCAAAGGCAATTTGTCTGCCTCCTTAAAAGCTTCTACACTGATTCTGTTCAGTTCGGTAATCTTCAGTTTACGATACATAGTCATACATTTTTTGTTATCGGTGCAAAAATACTATTTTCTGTTCATTTAACTGTTAATAACTGGTGCAAAACCGGTGGAAACTTCTCAGATAAATTCATGCTAAATAAGTTGTAAATTCAAAATCTTCGCCTACCAGGCCTAAAATTGAAACCTCCAAAAAAGTTAACCATAATTTTTCTCTTTAATATCCACCTATTTTTCAATACTAATTTGCGGTTTCTTCAGCCGAAAGTTATTAACTTTGCAAATTATTAACAGGATGTTGATAAGTAAACAAGATAAATCAATATCTCGTTTATTATCAATAGATAGAACAATGGTTGGATGTGTTGAAAACATATCAATAACTTTTTGTTTTCGACTAATAAGTTAAAAAACAAATAATTTGCCAATTTGTTATCAACACTATCAACCGGCTATCATCATCATCAAGTATTTTTTCTTTTAAAATAAGAAATAAACTATATATATAATTATGGATAATCTGATTGATGCTATCAAGCAACTGAAAAAAGAGAAGAATGCCGTTATCTTGGGACACTACTACCAGCGTAGCGAGATACAAGAGATTTCCGACTTTGTTGGAGACAGTCTGGCACTGGCTCAATGGGCAGCCAAGACCGAAGCCGACATCATTGTGATGTGTGGCGTTCATTTCATGGGCGAAACGGCCAAGGTACTCTGTCCGGGCAAAAAGGTATTGGTACCCGACATGGAGGCCGGTTGTTCGTTGGCCGATAGTTGTCCGGCCGACAAGTTTGCTCAATTTGTTCAAGCGCATCCTAATCATACAGTTATTTCTTACGTTAACACTACTGCGGCAGTCAAGGCCGTAACCGATGTGGTAGTAACCTCGACCAATGCTCGTCAGATAGTAGAAAGTTTCCCCAAAGATGAGAAAATTATTTTTGGTCCCGATAGAAATTTAGGCGGATATATCAACCGGGTTACCGGACGCAACATGTTACTTTGGGACGGAAGTTGCCATGTACATGAGCAATTCTCGGTGGAAAAGTTGGTTGAAACAAAAGCACAGCATCCCGATGCCCTTATCTTGGCTCATCCCGAGTGCAAGGAAGCCATTCAGCAACTGGCCGATGTAGTGGGCTCTACAGCTGCTCTGTTAAAGTATGCCGTAGCTCATCCTGAAAAGAAATACATTGTAGCCACCGAATCGGGTATCTTGCACGAGATGCAGAAGCAGTGCCCCGATACAACGTTCATTCCTGCGCCTCCCATCGATGGTAAGTGTGCATGCAATGAATGTAGCTATATGCGTCTGAATACCCTTCAAAAGCTATACGATTGCTTGAAAAACGAATCTCCAGAGATTATAGTCGATCCGGAGATAGCCGAAAAAGCTGTTCATCCCATCGAACGGATGTTGGATATATCGGCTAAGTTAGGATTATAGTTATAAAAAAAGGTGATGCTTCGAAAAGCACCACCTTTTTTATGATTTATTTCAGTAAGAACTTGCAAAGTTTCTGGGTTGCTACCGCCCGATGACTAATACTGTTCTTTATCTCATCACCCAGTTCGGCAAAGGTCTTGTCGTATCCTTCAGGAACGAATACAGGGTCGTATCCAAATCCTGACGTACCTTTACGCACTTTAATGATGTTTCCCTTTACAATGCCTTCAAAAAGGTGTTCTTTGCCATTTACAATCACGGCAATGGCTGTTCTGAACTGTGCCTTTCTGTTTTCTACGCCTTCCAGTTTTTTCAGCAGTTTCTGCATGTTGGCTTCCGAGTTGTGACCCTCTCCGCCGGCATACCTTGCCGAAAACACTCCAGGAGCGCCATTCAGTGCCTCTACTTCCAATCCGGTATCGTCGGCAAAGCAATCCACTCCATAACGTTCGTAAATATACCTTGCCTTTAGAAAAGCGTTTCCTTCCAAGGTATCGGCCGTTTCCGGAATATCGTCGTAGCAATCAATCTCCTTCAGGCTTAATACCTCTATTTTTTCGCCTAAAATTGCTCTTACCTCGTTCAGTTTGTGTGCATTATTGGTAGCGAATACAATCTTCTTACTCATTTTCCTTTTTAATTTTCACTTTCAATCTGTCGAATCCTTCACCATACACACCAATTACCTGGCTCTGCGAAATAAACGCATTCGGGTCTATTTGCTTCACCAATCGGAAAATCTCTACCGATTGGCGTTTATAGGCTAATACAACCAATACCTTTACATCTTGTTTGCTGTACCATCCCATACCATGCAGCACGGTCACACCGCGTCGGGCATCGCGCGAAATATGGTCGGCAATCTTTTCATACTCTTTCGAGAAGATAAGGAACTGCACCGACTGGCGGGCACTGTTCACGATGTAATCCAACACAAAACCGATGACAAATAGCGTAACGAATCCGAAAATCACTCTTCGCCAATCGTGGAAGATAAAGTAACAAGACGAGATGATGAACACGTCGCAAATCATGATCATGCGTCCCAACGTCACGTCGCGATACTTGTTGATGATGGCTGCAATGATATCCGTACCACCTGTACTGCCGTTATAATTGAATACAATACCCAATCCGGCACCACACATAGCTGCACCTATCAAACAAGCCATAAAGTCTTGTCCCGGTCCTAAAATCTGTGGCAGGTTACCTGTTTCATCCTTCACCACTATCTGCATCACTTCGAGCATTATGGTCAGCAAAACGATGGCAAACGTTGTTTTAATGCTGAATTTCGGTCCTAATATCTTGAAGGCAAACAGCATCAGCACCACGTTAATCAGAAAGTAGGTGTATTGGATGGGAAATCCGGTAGCATAATAGATAATTGCACTGATACCGGTTGTTCCACCGGTAGATATTTGGTAGGGCAGCAAGAAAGCCACCCATCCCAATGCATAACAAAACAGTCCAAAACTAATAAAGAAATAATCCTTTATTTCCCTAATCATGTTAGTTTTGTTCAAAATAAGGTTCATGTTCTACGTTTTATTTGATAACGATGTTTACAATCTTCTTCGGCACTACAATTACCTTCACAATGCTCTTACCTTCCATCCATTTGGCTGCACGTTCGTCTGCAATGGCGGCAGCTTCAATGCTCTTGGCATCGGCATCGGCCGGGAACTCCATGTTGAAACGGGCCTTACCATTGAATGAGATGGTGTAGTTTACCGAGTCTTCTACCAAGTATGCTTCGTTAAATGCCGGCCATTGTGCATCGCACACGCTTCCTTCATTGCCCAGTGTTTCCCAAAGCTCTTCGCAAACGTGTGGTGCAAACGGAGCCAAGGTGATAATCAGTTGGTTAAGGATTTCCTTCTTGTAGCACTTCAGTGTAAAGAGTTCGTTTACACAAATCATGAAGGCCGAGATAGAGGTGTTGTACGAGAAGGTTTCTATATCGCCGCTCACCTTCTTGATAAGCTTGTGCAGCGATTTCAGTTCCTCTTTAGTAGCCGCTTCGTCGGTTACAAGGTATTGTCCGTTGCGGTCATAGAACAGGCTCCAGAATTTCTTCAGGAAGCGGTGTACACCGTCAATACCGTTGGTATCCCATGGCTTTGATTGCTCTACAGGGCCAAGGAACATTTCGTACATACGCAAGGTGTCGGCACCATACTTGTCCACAATCATGTCAGGATTTACGACATTAAACATCGACTTCGACATCTTCTCTACCGCCCATCCGCAGATGTACTTGCCATCTTCAAGGATAAACTCGGCATTGTTGTATTCAGGGCGCCAGGCCTTGAACGCCTCTACATCGAGTACGTCGTTCGATACAATGTTTACATCCACGTGCAGCGGTGTAGTGTCGTATTGATCTTTCAATCCAAGCGATACAAACGTGTTGGTATCCTTGATGCGATATACAAAGTTGCTTCGTCCTTGAATCATACCTTGGTTCACAAGTTTTTGGAACGGCTCTTCTTTCACGCTCACGCCCAGGTCGAACAGGAATTTGTTCCAGAAGCGCGAGTAGATAAGGTGACCGGTAGCATGTTCTGTACCACCTACGTAGAGGTCAACATTTTGCCAGTAGTTATCTGCCTTTTCCGATACCAATGCTTCGGTGTTGTGCGGATCCATGTAGCGCAAGTAGTAGGCGCTTGAGCCTGCAAAGCCCGGCATGGTGTTCAATTCCAATGGGAAGATGGTTTGGTTATCAATCTTATCGTTATCTACCACGCAGTTGTTCACGGTGTCCCATGCCCAGCAAGTGGCGTTGCCCAATGGTGGTTCTCCCGATTCTGTTGGGAGGAACTTGCTCACTTCCGGCAATTCCAATGGCAAGCAGCTTTCAGGAATCATATATGGCATACCATCCTTATAGTAAACAGGGAATGGTTCGCCCCAATAGCGTTGACGGCTGAAGATGGCATCGCGCAAGCGGAAGTTCACCTTCACACGTCCCAAGTTGTGTTCCTTTACATATTGTTTTGTGGCGGCAATAGCCTCCTTGATGGTCAATCCGTTCAACGATAAGTCGCAATAAGGAGTTGCGCCTGCTTTTGGCGAGTTGCACACAATGCCTTCCTTGGCATCGAAGCTTTCTTCGCTTACGTCGCAACCCTCTACAAGCGGACGAATCTCCAATCCGAAGTGCTTAGCAAAAGCATAGTCGCGGCTATCGTGTGCGGGTACCGCCATGATGGCACCTGTACCATATCCGGCCAATACATAATCACTAATCCAGATGGGCACTGCTTCACCGGTAAACGGATTGATGGCATACGAGCCACTGAATACACCTGTTACCTTGCGGTCGCTGATGCGTTCGCGTTCGGTGCGCTTCTTTGTTCTATCCAAGTAAACTTCCACCTCTGCCTTTTGTTCAGCGGTAGTCAGTTGGGCCACTAATTCGCTTTCGGGAGCCAATACCATGAAGGTAACTCCAAACATGGTGTCGGCACGTGTAGTAAAGATAGTGAATTCCAGGTCGCTATCCTTTACTTTGAATTGCACTTCGGCACCTTCCGAGCGTCCAATCCAATTCTTCTGAGTCTCCTTCAACGATTCTGTCCAGTCAATGTTGTCTAATCCGTCGAGCAAGCGTTGTGCATAAGCCGAAACGCGCAAGCACCATTGGCGCATCTTCTTTTGCACCACGGGGTGTCCGCCACGTTCGCTCACACCATCCACCACTTCGTCGTTGGCAAGCACGGTACCCAATGCCGGACACCAGTTCACCATGGTTTCGCCCAAGTAGGCAATGCGGTAGTTCATCAACAACTCCTGTTGTTCTTTCTCGCTCTTGGCATTCCACTCTTCAGCGGTGAATGTCAATTCTTCGTTGCAAGCTGCATCAATACCCTCGCTACCTTTTGTTTCGAAGTGCTTTACCAGTTCGCTGATGGGGAGCGCCTTCTTGGCTATGTTACAATAGTAGCTTTCGAACATCTTCTGGAAAGCCCATTGTGTCCAGTGGTAGTAACCCGGCTCGCAAGTGCGCACCTCGCGGCTCCAGTCGAAGCAGAAACCAATCTTGTCGAGCTGTTCGCGATAGCGGTTGATGTTGGCCTTGGTAGTTACTTCAGGGTGTTGACCTGTCTGGATGGCATATTGTTCGGCAGGCAAACCATAAGCATCGTAACCCATCGGGTTCAATACGTTGAAACCCTTCAGTCGTTTGTATCGTGCATAGATATCCGATGCGATGTATCCCAATGGATGTCCCACATGCAATCCGGCTCCACTTGGATAGGGGAACATGTTCAATACATAAAACTTTTGTTTAGTTTCGTCTTCGGTCACTTGATAGGTTTTGCGTTCCACCCATCGTTGTTGCCACTTCTTTTCAATTTCCCTGAAATTATACTCCATAGGTCTAATTATGAATTATGAATTTTGAATTATTTGCTAATCACTAATCATTAAATGCTTAACGCTATTTTATGCGGTGCAAATTTACGCTTTATTTTCAAAACATGTATCTTTGTGCCGATTTTATTCAACGAATTATGAATCAGACCAACCAAACCCTCTATCATTTGCTTGCATTTCTCACCGTTGGCATCTGGGGAGTGACCTTTATTTGCACACGTGTGCTGCTGAATCACGGATTCACTCCGCAGGAGATTTTTGTACTTCGCTTCGTGGTGGCCTACGTAGGTATCTGGTTCTTTTCGCCCCGTCGGTTGTGGTGCGATAATTGGAAAGACGAGGCCCTGGCCCTGCTGTTAGGCATTACGGGCGGTTCGCTCTATTTTGTCACCGAGAACAGTGCCATTGGGCTGACGTTAGTCACCAACGTTGCTTTCATTGTCTGCTCCGCTCCCCTACTCACCACCCTGTTGGCTTGGTTCGTTCGTCGCCGTCGTCGCACCTCCTCGCCGGCCTACGAAGAGGGTTCTTCCTATCGCTTACTTGCCGGTTCGCTCATGGCTCTGTTGGGTGTTGCCTTTGTGGTGTTCAACGGAAGTGTGTTGTTGCACATCCATCCGTTGGGCGACTTGCTCTCTTTCTCGGCAGCCCTCTGTTGGGCGGTCTATAGTGTTATCCTTCAGGAGATAGGCCACCGCTACAACATGATATTCCTGACGCGCAAAATCTTCTTCTATGGCCTGCTCACCATCCTGCCCTTCTTCCTTTTCACCCCTTGGACGGCAGATTGGAGCCGATTCTCCCATCCTACCGTGTGGTTCAACCTTCTCTTCTTAGGTTTGTTTGCTTCGTTGCTCTGCTTCTATACCTGGAACGTGGTGCTTCGTCGGTTGGGTGCCATCAAGTCATCCAATTACCTCTACCTCAATCCTCTCTTCACCCTGATAGGTTCCATGCTCTTTTTGGACGAGCCCGTCAGCTTCATGGCCTTGCTTGGTGTAGCCCTCATCTTGCTGGGCATCTACATCTCCGAGCGTCGTAGCAAGTGACATTTTTTGCACGTTTATCGCCCTAAAATGCCATTCATTGCATTAAAAATTTGTTAAATCGCACACTTTTTGCACCCCAAAATGCGTATTCGGCACTTGTTTCCCCTAATTGCGGAAACAGTTTCAGCGCATGAAACAGAGTGTTTCACCCAATGAAACAAACAGTTTCAAGCCATGAAACTCCGAGTTTCACTGCAGTGTACTAAAATAAGTTGACAGGTTAATATTAAAATCCGATATAGGTTTACAGTTTAAAATCTTATTCCTATGCAGGTTTACACCTTGCAAAGATAATCCGATTGAGGTTTACAATCCAAA
>SUXZ01000031.1 GCA_015060685.1 Mediterranea massiliensis
AGACACTTGAATGCCAATGAAAGACATTGATGGACAAAACACCGTTACTAAATCGTTACTGAAAGCGAATTTGATATAAGCAAGAACTTGATTTATACGAGGTTACGAGAGTTAGGTTCATAATCCTGTCTCTCCGCAAGAAAATAAGCAGATAAGGAACTCAAATTCATTTGAAAGTTTCTTATCTGCTTTTTTCTTGCAAGGATGCCTGCGGCAGCATTAGGGATGGACGGAGTCAATCCCTGTCTCAAGGATGCCCGCGGCAGCGTTGGGGATGGTTTTAAATCAATCCCTGCATTTAGAATTTGTTGATTATCAATCGTGAAGAGATTAATCTTGTCAACGAAGACAGGCTTTTGAAAGCGATGTAGATTAAAAGGGTGACACTGGTGACACCTGTTTTCTTTAATTTATATGGAAAAAATAATTAATTATGATTTATAAAATTTATTCTAATTATTTAATTATTCTATAGGAAGTAATAAAATCACCTGTCACCAGTGTCACCAACGTTCATTTCTGAACTATTTGTTCCTTACGGCTGAAGTATTTGTTCGTCAGCCGTGAAGTATTTGATGTTCACAACTCAACAACATATACTATTGTTGCAAGGCATGTTTACATCATAATATACATCTTTGCTTGCGTCACATGCGTCACACGATTTCTTTAGCTTTATATGGAATAAATAATTAATTATGATTTATAAAATTTATTTTAATTATTTAATTATTCTATGAGAAGTAATGTATTTCACGTGACGCATGTGACGCAGCATTCATTTCTGAAATATTTGTTCGTCAGCCGTGAAGTATTTGATGTTCACAACTCAACAATATATACTATTGTTGCAAGGCTTGTTTAAGTGTGTTGTCATTGGTGGAAAAATAATTCGGGTAAATATTAGGGATTATCAAAAAAAGCATTTACCTTTGTATGGTTATATCTAATGTTTTAATACTATGAATCTGAAATCAAAACTGATTGGCGGCTTGCTGCTGGCGGCGTTGTCGTTGCAAGCGCAAGATTTTAAGTTGACCTCGTCGGGCTACTTCAAGCATGGCGGGGTGGACGTAATGGCCTATGATGACATCTATCCCGAAGGGCATCAAGGCGGTGTGTGTATTATCATGAACGGAAACCGTGTGGCTACGAATGGTGACATCCGATTAGAGGCTACACCCGGACAATGGCAACCGGTGCCCAAACAACTGAAACGTACTTTGGGCGACAACAGTATTGATGTGACGCTCTGCTTCCCCGACTCGTCCAGACACATGACGGGTTTCAATCCGATGATTTATCCCGACCTGAACTTCAACTATCAGGTGAGGGTAGAGGCTGTGGGCAACCACATCGAAGTGAACGTGGACTTGGACAAACCGATTCCTGAAACATTTATCGGAAAGGTGGGATTCAACTTGGAGTTCTTCCCCGGTTCGCTGTTTGGCAAGCCTTGGATTATGGACGGCAAGAGCGGCATCTATCCGCAACAACCAAACGCTCCGTTGTTGGAAACTACACCCAACCACTTGCATCCGGGCGACTTTTATGTAGGCACAGGCTCGCTGGCCAACGCCAAGCAGCTGATAGGCGAGGGATATAGCCCCATCGTGGCCGATGATGTGATTGCCGAGCCGTATGCCGTGGGCAAGAAGTTTACTTCGCGACCAGACGACAAATATAATAAGGTGACGATTGAATCGCTCACGGGCGACCTGAAGTTGTACGACGGCCGCATGAACCACAACAACGGTTGGTTTGTGCTGCGCAGCGAAATACAACCGGGCGCTACCAAGGGTGCTGTGAAGTGGATTATCACACCGCATGTGGAGAAGGAGTGGATGTACAAGCCGGTGGTGCAGACATCGCAGATTGGCTATCATACCAACCAGCCGAAAGAGGTGGTGATTGAACGCGACATTCGCGACGAACGCAACCTGCCGGTGGAACTGCTGCGCATTGATGCCGACGAAACACGTGTGGTGAAGAACCTGCCTACCGAAGAGTGGGGCAAGTTCCTGCGATATAATTACCTGAAGGCCGACTTTACCGACGTGGTGGAAGAGGGCCTGTACCAGGTGCGCTATGGCGAATCGTTCTCGCCCATCTTCCGCATTGCCGGCGATGTGTTCGACCGTGGCGTTTGGCAACCGGTGATAGAGTACTTCTTGCCGGTGCAGATGTGTCACATGCGCGTGAACGAGAAATACCGCGTATGGCACGACCGTTGCCACATGGACGATGCTCAGATGGCTCCTGCTCACAACCATATCGATGGTTACGACCAAAAACCGGGCTTGTCGAAGTTTAACCCGGGCGAGATTGTACACGGCGTGAACATTGGCGGCTGGCACGATGCCGGCGACTTTGACTTGCGCATCGAGTCGCAAGCGGGCGAGGCTTATATCCTGTCGCTGGCTTACGAATCGTTCAAACCCGAAATAGATGTTACTGCCATCGACCAGATAAACCGTGTGACCGAAATTCACGAGGCTGATGGAAAGAACGACATGCTGCAACAGATAGAAAACGGTGCGTTGACAGTGGTGAACAGTTACCTGGCTTTGGGACGTCTGTATCGCGGAATCATCTGTAACGGATTGCGCCAATATGTGTTGCTGGGCGATGCTGCATCGATGACAGACGGCATTATCGGCAACAAGGACGACCGCTGGATTTATACAGAAAACAATCCTTCGCGCGAAATGAGTACTGCTGCTCAACTGGCTGCTACATCGCGCACACTGAAGGGATTTAACGACACGCTGAGTACGCACTGCTTGAACATTGCCAAGCAGATTTTCGAAACAACCGAAGAGAGTCCGCGACTGGTGATGACCAAGGTGCATGCTGCCGCCGAACTTTATCTGACTACACAAGATGATTTGTACAAGGATTATATCTTGAAGAACCAAGAGACCATCATCAACCAAATAGGTAGTTCGGCATGGTACCTGGCACGCGTAGAGAAGCAATTTGCAGAGATGAAGGACAGAAAAGCCAAGGCCTTCTCAAAAGCCTTCCGCAAGGCTTTGCCTCAATGCAAGGAGTTGCTGGACAAACAGGTGGCCGAAACACCTTATGGCATTCCTTATCGTCCGCACATCTGGGGTGCCGGTTGGGATATTCAAAGCTTCGGATACAGACACTACTTCTTAGTGAATGCTTATCCCGAAATATTCGATGCGAAGCCGGTGTTCTGCGCACTGAACTTTGTATTGGGATGTCATCCAGGCTCTAACCAAGCATCGTTTGCATCGGGTGTAGGCGCACAATCGGCTACTGTAGGCTATGGTTTGAACCGTGCCGACTGGTCGTATATCCCCGGTGGCGTTATCTCGGGTACGGCACTGATTCGTCCCGACTTCCCCGAGTTGCTGACCTTCCCGTTCTTATGGCAACAGACCGAGTATGTACTGGGTGGCGGTTCGTCACATTACATGTTTTTAGTGCTTGCTGCACAACAAATTTTAAATAAATAGGCAGAGTTTATGATATTTTTCTTAAATTTGCCGCGTTTTACTAACATAAATCAAAAACAGGAATGAAAAAGTATTTAGCAGAAATGGTGGGAACTATGGTTCTCGTGTTGATGGGTTGCGGTACAGCCGTAAGCCTTGGATGTACTAATGCAGACCCCGAAACAGTAGTGGGTACAGCGTTGGCGTTTGGTTTGGCAGTTGTAGCTATGGCTTATACCATTGGTGGTATTAGTGGTTGCCATATCAATCCTGCTATCACTTTGGGTTGCTTGATTAGCGGCCGCATCAGTGGTAAGGATGCAGCGATGTACATGCTTTTCCAAGTGATTGGTGCTATTTTGGGTTCGGCCGTTCTCTTCCTTTGCACAGCGACAAGTGGCGACATCATTGCCGGAACAGGTGCTAATGGTTGCCAACCTGGCGTTTCTACAATGGGCGCATTGGTTGCAGAAATCGTGTTTACTGCCATCTTTGTGTTGGTTGTGTTGGGTACAACAGACAGCAAGGTAGGTGCCGGCAACTTCGCTGGTTTGGCCATTGGTTTGTCATTGGTATTGGTTCACTTGGTTTGCATCCGCTACACAGGTACTTCAGTGAATCCTGCACGTAGTATTGGTCCTGCTCTTTTCCAAGGTGGTGATGCTTTGGCTCAACTTTGGATCTTTATCGTAGGTCCTTTCATCGGTGCTGCTATCGCTGCCGGTCTTTGGAAGATGGTTGCTCCTTGCAAATGTGAGAAATAATCTACTTTGAAATGATTGATACAAAAAAGGCGTGTCCGTTAGGATACGCCTTTTTTGTTAGTTCACAATTACTACCGGAAAGTATTCCTTGAACAATGCCTCGGCCTTGGCCAGTTGTTCGGCACTGTTTTCCTTTACCTCCTTCAACTTGTATTCCCATCCCATTGCTTCGTATTTATGTACGCCTAAACGATGATAAGGTAGAATTTCAACACGCTGAATGTTATCATACGAACGGAAGTGTTTACCCAACGCGCGTATATCTTCTTCGAAATCGCTATAACCAGGTACTAATACATAACGCAACCACATAGGGCGGTTGTGTTGATGAAGCCATTCGGCTGTCTTCAATGTTTGTTCGTTGCTACGACCTGTTAAGGATTGATGGCGTGTAGGATTGAATTGCTTCACATCGAGCAACACTAAATCGGTGAGTTGTAGCAATGCTTCGACCGATTCGTTCCAAATGCCACCATTGGTATCCAAACAAGTGTGTATGCCGTGTTGTTTCAGCTCTTCGAAAAGAGGAATCAGTTCTTTGGCTTGCAGTGTAGGCTCGCCCCCTGAGAAGGTGATGCCACCACGCTTGCCGAAGAAGGGCTTTTGGCTGACGGCCATGTCGAGTATCTCGCGCGGATGGGTAGGATTACCGCCTTTGGCCTCGATGGTGTCAGGGTTGGCACAATAGAGACAACGGAAAGGGCAGCCTTGTAGAAATACGACGAGCCGGAGACCCGGCCCGTCGTAGGTTCCCATACTTTCGTAGGAGTGTACGTTTATCATTGTAGTTATAATATTACATGCGTTCGTGGAAGCTACGGCTGATAACCTCTAATTGGTGCTCGCGGCTCAATTTAACGAAGTTTACTGCGTATCCAGATACACGAATAGTGAGTTGCGGATACTTTTCAGGGTGCTCCATTGCATCTTCCAACATTTCGCGGTTCAGCACGTTCACGTTCAGGTGGTGGGCACCCTTGGTGAAGTAGGCATCCATCATGGTTACCAGGTTCTCGATGCGCTCTTCAGGAGTAGGACCGAGTGACTTGGGCACGATAGAGAAGGTGTTGGAAATACCATCTTGCGAGTCGCGATAGCGAAGCTTGGCCACTGAACTGAGTGATGCAATGGCACCGTTCTTGTCGCGTCCATGCATTGGGTTAGCACCAGGAGCGAATGGAACACCTTTGGCGCGTCCGTCGGGAGTAGCACCGGTCTTCTTACCATACATAACGTTCGATGTAATGGTGAGCAACGAAAGGGTAGGACGGGCGTTCTTGTAAACGGGCAATTTCTTCAATTCTTCGCTGAAGTAATATACCAAGTCAACACCCAATTGGTCAACACGGTCGTCGTTGTTACCGAAGCAAGGGAACGAGCCTTCGATGTCGAACGCTTCGGTCAGACCGATGTCGTTGCGACGGGCAGTTACCTTAGCATAACGGATAGCCGAGAGTGAGTCGAGTGCGATAGAAAGACCAGCAACACCATAAGCCAAGTTGATGCGTGGATTAGTATCGATGAAGGCCATTTGAGCCTTTTCGTAGTAATACTTATCGTGCATGTAGTGGATAATGTTCATGGCTTCGTTGTAAACGCGGGCAATCTCGGTAAGTACCTTCTTATAGTTGGCCATTACCTCTTCGAACTTCAAGGTGTCGCTTGTAAGCACAGGAATACCCTTTACCATAACAGTACCGGTGTTTTCGCAACGGCCGCCATTGATGGCAAGAAGCAATGCCTTGGCCAGGTTGGCGCGGGCACCGAAGAATTGGATTTGCTTACCGATGGCTTGGTAAGATACACAACATGCAATACCATAGTCGTCGCAGTTGCGTACTTCGCGCATCAGGTTGTCGTTTTCGTATTGGATAGAGCTGGTGTCAACCGATACCTTGGCACAGAAGTCCTTGAAACCTTCGGGAAGTTCGGGACTCCAAAGCACGGTCATGTTAGGTTCGGGCGATGGACCGAGGTTGTAGAGGGTTTGCAAGAAACGGAACGAAGTCTTGGTTACCTTTACACGTCCGTCGTTGAAGCGTCCACCGATGGCTTCGGTTACCCAAGTGGGGTCGCCGGCAAAGATGTCGTTGTATGATTGCATGCGCAAGTGGCGCACCATACGAAGCTTGATGATGAACTGGTCGATCAATTCTTGTGCAAACACTTCGTTAATCTTGCCGTGAGCCAAATCGTATTCGATAAAGATGTCGAGGAATGACGATACGTTACCCAACGACATGGCAGCACCGTCTTGCTCCTTAACGGCAGCCAAGTAGGCCATGTAAACCCATTGGACGGCTTCTTGTGCCGTGTATGCCGGACGGCTCAGGTCGAGGCCGTAGTATTCGCCCATTACCTTAATCTCTTTCAATGCCTTGATTTGCTCTGACACCTCTTCGCGCAAGCGGATGCGTGCATCGTCCATAGGACCGGTGAGGTGCTTCAAATCGTTTTGTTTGGCCTCAATCAAGCGGTCGATACCGTAAAGAGCCAAACGGCGGTAGTCGCCAATGATACGTCCGCGGGCATAGTTATCGGGAAGACCGGTAAGGAATCCCAATGAACGGAACGAACGAATCTCTTCGGTATATGCATCGAACACACCATCGTTGTGAGTCTTGCGATAGTGAGTGAAAATATCTTTTACTTTTTCGTCAACCTCCAAACCGTTTTCGTGGCAAGCTTTCGAAACAACATTGATACCTCCAAAAGGCTTGATGGCGCGCTTCAGCAACTCATCGGTTTGCAAGCCCACAATCAACTCGTTTTCCTTGTCGATGTATCCGGCTTGATGTGAAGTGATGGTTGAAACGGTTTTGTTGTCGAGTGAACGTACACCGCCGTTTTCGCGCTCTTCTTCAATAGCTTTCAGACAGAGGTTCCAAATGTGTAAAGTGCGTTGGGTTGGTCCTTGAAGGAAAGATGCATCGCCTGTATAAGGTGCAATGTTAGTACTAACGAAATCGGCTACATTGATTTCTTTACTCCAAAGTCCGTCGATAAAAATTTTGTTTAATTCCATTATAGAAATAGGTCTTTTGTGTGTAAAAAATGTTCTATTATTCTTCTTGTTTTCGGCTGCAAAGGTACAACATTCCTGCCGATAAAACTAACCCTTGAATATCTTTTTCGTTTTTATATCTTTTTTTAGATATAAGTCAAAAAGTAGCTATGAAAAAGATTTTTTTAGGCGAAAGATTTGCAGAAATCAAAATCATTCGTACCTTTGCAGCGCTTTTAGAGGAAAGCACTTCTTAATGGAAGTTTTGGAGAGGTGGCAGAGTGGTCGATTGCGGCGGTCTTGAAAACCGTTGTACCGAGAGGTACCCGGGGTTCGAATCCCTGTCTCTCCGCA
>SUXZ01000020.1 GCA_015060685.1 Mediterranea massiliensis
GTACACGGTCTTTTGCTTCTACCTCTTTGGTAGATTCATAAGCTCTGTTCTGAATAAAAGCTGTATTCTCCTTGTCAAAGAGTGCAGCATATTCGGAACGTAAACCTTCAATTTTCTGAGCAGTTGCTACCTCAACGGTAACAATACTCAAAACGTCTGAATGGAATTGATAATGCTCAGCATTGCGAGCATTATTCAGATTTGCTTTCAAAATCTCTTTCATAACACTACGAATTTTGAGTTAATAATTAATTAAATATCACATTCCAAAGACTTCGGCTATCCATAACCCGTTGCTTTGTATTTATCATGTATTTCTGAAATTTCAAATTCCATGATTTGGCATCTTCCTCCGATTCTGACAAGATCAATCAAAACCAGCAAACAATTATTCTTTCCCTGCTATCTTCATTCATGTAAAAAATCCAATTCAGATAAGTCTGAAAACTCCAAAACAATGAAATCCAAAATTCAGAATGTTCTGAAACAGTACAAATATAGTATTATTTTTTCAGAATGAATGGAATAGATAACTTTTATCATAATGATATTTATCAAAATTATCGTATTTTTGCACATGAATACATTAAATATTTAACCATATGAAACAGATAGCTTTGACAATAACTCTACTAATATTAATGATTAGTTGTGACAATTCTGCACGACAAAATGAAATTAATAGATCGGAAATGGATGTTGCCCAAACAAAAGCAGAACTATCATCTGAAAACATTTCAGAACTACCTTTGAACTTTGAGTTCGGAATGACAAGAGATGAAGTAAATAAACATCTTGAAAAGTTGGTGAAAAAAGGTGTTATAAGTAAAAAGGGAGATAAATATTATGACTATGATTATATTTTAGAATCTGGTCAGAAAATAGGAACATCTATTGAAACTAGTTTTTATGAGGACAGACTTTATGATTTATATTTTTCACTACATGGATTGAAATTCGATTATGAACTTATTGCAGCAATAGACAAAGAGATAACCAACAAGGTTGATTCAACATATAAGAGAATTTCTTATTATATGTTGGATTATGACGATAGTAAGATGTGGATTATTAAGTGGTTTAAAGAGAACCAATATATATATTTAAGAAACGCAGCTGGTACGGACATTCATTTTGTTAATGCACCGATTGAAAGAATTGCAGATGAAAAAAGAAACCAAAAGCTTTTAGAAAGAGCAAGAATGAAAGCTGGGATAGAAGTTAAAAATAGTTCATTGGATGGCTCTGTTTCACAAGTGGTAAAATATCTAAAGAATAATCTAAAAGATCCTGATAGCTATGAAAGTATTGAATGGGGCAATGTCACGGAAACTGACAACGGCTATATTGTAAGGCATAAATATAGGGCGAAAAACAGTTTTGAGGGGTATGTCATAGAACATCAGATTTTTCACATAGATTGGCAAGGAAACATTACGAGCGTATCACCTTTTTAGTTACTTGTTTTTGAGTATAGGGATAATTGGTGTTAAAAAAAAGAATAAAGGACTATATTTAATTAGTAGAATATGCTATGAAATATCAACAATTATACAAATATATACATGAAGAATCCCGAAAGGGAAAAGTGGGAAATCTAAAGTCTCGTCTCCAAACGATTTTTGAATCCTTACAGTTCTTTGCCGCTAACAAAGGTGAAACTTCGATTAAAGTGAAATGTTCGGAGTTAAAAAGTATATGTGATAGTATACTTTCAGTCGCTCAATTGTTGGAAGAGAACCTAAGGATAGAGGCGCATTCTAAGTTGTATAATATATGCTTCGCAGAAGGAAGCAATCTGTCACTAAAAACATATACTCTAAAAAAAAATGCCGAATTATATCGAATGAGAAGTGCCAACACTTTTGCCAAGTATACAAAAGAAAGTTCTGAAGAGATGTATCATATTCCATTTGAACTTCGATACAAAGTGGGGAATGCGAGATTTAATATTCCAGGATTCCCCATATTCTATTTGGCATCGTCTGTTTATGGCTGTTGGGAAGAAATGAAACGAACAGACCTTGATTTTGCTAACGTTGCTTTGTTTAAGCCAACTAAAGATTTGATATTTTTAGATTTGACCTTGCCTAACTCCAATAAGGCTATAGATGCTTCAACTATATTGACATTACCTTTAATACTTGCATCACGAATGAAAGTTGAACGTCCTGAAGAAAATTACATTCCAGAATATTCTATTCCACAAATGATTATGGAGTGTTTAATTGCAATGCGTAATAAGAATGCAAATCCGGAATCCAATATCATCGGAATCCGTTATGGATCAATACACCAAGACGAAAGAGATTTATTATTTGACGAGACATACAAGGATGATATGTTTGTCAATTATGCAATACCTCCATTTGAAGTGTCAGAACGAGGTGTATGCCCAAAAATTAAGCAACTTTTCGAATTTTGGAATAATACCTCATGGGCGGAGATTAAATATAGGAATATAGATGTATCATCATGTGATTCCCAAACTCATTATGAACAATCTGTTTTTGGTGTGATAGAACATCGACTAAACCTCATAGCACCGGGAATGTTACTATATAAAACCAAAAGGAAAGGAGGGATTCCTCCAGGAGCATTGAATATCAAAATTACATAAGACAGAGTCCAAAATATTGTGTAAATGAGGAACAGGATTCAGGTATAATCTCCTATATCTGGATTCCGTTTTCAAATATAGTGATAAATAGGTTCATCAGAACCTACAAAATGCGCCCTCTAATTTAGAGGGCTAAAAGCCTTTATTTGTCACATATAACCCTACGTATCTTGTCCAAAATTTTCAAACTGCACGCAGCATCATAAGCTCCACTTGCTTTTTTAGAAAACTCTGTCAAAGAATGGTATTTCTTTGCCTCTTCAAAAATTCTATATTCTGTCCAATATTTACAACTACCATTTGTTTTTCGTTCTTCATTTGCAATCATGACCCTTTCATTCCTATACCCATGATACGGCAAATCTTTAAAAATTTCATCTAGCCATTTGTGCCTTAACGCTATCTTGTATGCTGAAGAATTATTGGCTTTAAATTTCCCTCTTGTTTTGTATTGTTTTGCCAATTCTGCACAAATTTGTTTTGTCCATTTGGTCGGTTCAAACTCATTATAACTCATATGCGAACAAACCTCGTCTAGCCACCCATTCTTGAACGCAGCACTATGAGCTGCAGGATTTCCTTTTTGAAAATCTATTCTTTTACTAAATTTATCTGCTGCTTCCTTACATTTCGCTTTAGTCCAATATCCATTTTTTTTCTTTTGATTTACCATATGTGAGCATAACTCATCCAACCAGCCACGCTTACTTATATACCTGTAAAAATAAGGATTTAAATTTTGAAATATTCTCTTGTCATTATATTGGGAAGTTATTTCCTTACAATATTGTTTAGTATATTTTCTAATTTTACTTCCTAAATCACCCCCACTCTTTTTATTCAATATGCACCAACCATTTTTTGCATATTCAATGATAGTATCAATTTCTATTTCCGCAGCTTCTTCTTTAGAAAGATAATCCGTCAAACATTTAAACATATAAGAACATTTTGATTCCTGAATATGTCTAAACACGGCACTAGAATGATTGGTTAAATGCTCCTTTTCACGTCTGTCTAAATTTGATGTCAGCCCAACATAAGCATAATTATCTGCAAACTCAAAAACATAAACAGCTCTCTTAAGAGGACTCCCTTGCTTTTCCATATGATTACAGATTTTATTCAAAAATCCTTTTCTTATTGCATGGCTATAATGCAATGGGGCTTTCTTAATAAATTCTGTTTTTGTTGTATATTTTTTCGCTTCTTCCGCACATTCTTCTATCGAATAATAAGTTCTCAACAATTTAAGGTTTTGACAAATTTCATCTAACCATCCATGTCTATAAGCAGAAGAGAATGCTCCTGGACTACCATTCCTAAAAGCGGACTTAGTTATATATTTAGCCGCTTCTTCTGTACATCTTTCTTTTGTCCAATATCCCCTTTTATGATTTTGGTTACTCATAATCTTATTTTTTTTGCCACTCGTCCTACTACTTAATATATTCTTGCTATAGCGAAAGCAAATATAAGGAAAATATCCCATATTCTATTACAATTCAAATAACAATAAAAAGAGCCTATAAAAGAACCACCTTTTAAGGTCACATATTGCGACCTTAAAAGGTAGTTACATTATCCAAACGATTCAAATAGAATACGTTCGGTTTCCTTTTTAAATTGCAAACGGCTATACTTTTCGCTTCGGCAAAGCCAACAGCTACACGGAGTGCTGCTATCCTTATACTTCTTCGCCCACTTTCCTTTGGCTATTTCAAACCAATGTGCATGTTCAATACAATTGCCGTTTTCGTCCCATACAACGATTTGCCATCCTGCAAATTTCAGCATTCGTGCTTTAAATACACGATTCTCTTGGAATCTTCTCCAAGCTTTGTTTCTTTTTGTTTCCATCGTCTCTATCAATTAGGTTGATAATGAACGATGGTTTCATACTCTCAATATAGTTTGCAATATATGTCTTCATAATTTCTATAAAACAATTGATTAATAGTTCCTTTATGTACAGTTTAACCCTTATTGATGCAGCATCTCCTCTATCGTTTGAATGAAGACTTCTGCTTTTGGATATAGTTCATCTACCATCTCACGGTCGCAATAGACAAAGTCATCATAATCGCCACTATGACGCTTTTCAAACAAGGTATTGAATGTATTTCCATGATCTTTCGACAATTTCCCTTGAGATACAAAATGCAATCCCAACATTGTCTTAACTCCATTATGAGTTTGAGGTTGGATTTCATGTTTTATTAGTAATGCAACTGCTGCATAATAGCAAGCATAATAAAGGCGATTGATTGCCGCGTTATAGAACGACTCGCTTTTCAGCAACAAAGCCTCCTTCATAGTATCATGTGCCCGTTGCATCCGATATTTCATTAGTTCATATCTTTCCTGTTCTGTCAATTGTTGCTTCATAACACTATCCCTTCATTCATTACATTAATATAAAAAGGTGTACGGAACGGACGATTCTCCCATTCCTTTTTCAACATGACCATCGGGCTAATACTTACTCCGGTTTCTAATTCGATGTCATACAAGGGAGCGGTTATCTCCATCTCCTTATCAACAGAAAGGCGGTTATCTCCTTCCAACAAAACCAATAAGTCGATATCACTATCGGGGCGTGCATCGCCACGCGCCTCCGAACCATACAAAATGGTCTTTGCATCGGGAGCCACTTGCTTGATGGCCTTAGCTATGCGAAGTACAATTTCAGGACGTTTCATAGTGCATACTTTATATTGATAACACATCATAAACGCAAAATTAAACAAATTCTTCGAATTGACAGAAGAATTGCTGCATTTTCTGCATTTACCAACAGTTTTTCAAGTATTTTAAATACAATACATTATATATATGATATCAGATGTGGTATCCCAATTCTTGGAAAAGGGTGCGATAGGCAGCAGCCTTCTTTTCCAAAGCCAAAAGATAGGCACGCGAGGAAGAGGGCATGCGATAGAGACGGTAGTTCTTTCCGCAGAGGGTGAAGGGGACGGACTGTCCTACTTTGGGTGGTTGGATGGCGAGTTGCTCACAGATGGTTTCGGTGGCCTTTTCGCCGGTGGTGGCTATGGCCCGGCATGCAGGCAGTTGCTGCAACAAGGATTGGATAGAGGTGGGCGTAACCACTTCCAGAAACTTGTCGGAAGCATTATCTTGTAAGCGTCTGACCTCGGTTGCCGCATCGTAGATGGCTATGCCTTGGCGGGTTAGAAACGAAACAAGGCACTCCTTACGGAATGCCTTGCGGGTATTGTCACAAAAATAATCTTTGTCTGCATAGAACAAGCATCCCATAATGCGCCACATGTCGTTGTTCCAATTGGGATAGTAGAAATCTATCGACCATCGCTTGCGTTGGGGAGGGAAACTACCTAACATCAGCAAGCGGGCATTGGCAGGCAAGAAGGGCTGTAACGGGTGCTGCTCGGTTTGCATAATGCGCTATTTCTTGGCCTCTTCCGAGTTGTTTTTCTTCTTTTCTTTCTTGGCCAGCATCACCACGTTGTAAACATACTCGGTCATCCAGGCTTCAGAGTATCCCAAACGTTCCTTGTACTGACGCACGGCCATAGCTGTCTTATGCACATCATCTTGCTTCCAAACCGGCTTGGTGCAGATGTCGTGGATGGTCTTCTCGGTCATGGTGCGCAATGCGCCCTTGAAGATGGATGGCAAACGGAACTTCCATTGCATCAGGTTGCCGACAAGCATCATCAAGTCGTTAGAGAATCCTTGATACATAAACAGGTAGGCTTGTATGTCGTTTTGAGTACGGCAGCACTTCTTGATAGAAGCATCTATCTCCTTGAAGAAGTTTTCACTGATGTTATAGTCTTGCATCAACATCTTGCGCGAAGCCGCTTTTTCGCCCAATCCCAAGCGTCCGCCTTGGGTAGGAATCTTGAACAAGCGTTTAAAGTTGGCCACATCGGGGATGAAACGGATATTGGTGATGCCAAGATTAGCCGCCAGCACCGATTGGAAGTAAACGCGGGTAAGCGAGACAAAATCTTCAACATTCTTTGCCGAAGCAGCCTCGTTCTTTTTAAACAATTTGGAGAATATTCCCATAGTCTTTTCTTTAGCTTAAATAATTTCCGTGCAAAAGTACAAAATAAGTTGATACCCACCAACAATGTTCAATCATGATTTTCGAAATAATCCCCCCAAACCATGCGCCAAACCCGCCTGCACTTCCCCTAATCGAAGGCTTGTTTACATTTTTTTTGCCAAAAACTTTTGTGTTTTGCAAAGTTTCTGTATTTTTGTGAAGTATTTTGGTATAGTAGTAATGACAGAGAAAGAAAAGCAGTTGTTAAGTACCTTCGAAGCCCGTTTAAGGCACCTCATCTATCTACACGATGAACTGAAACGCGAAAGGACTGAATTAAAGCAACTTCTTGCTGCCAAGGAAACCGAGGTTCGAAGCCTGAAGGAACAGCTTGAACAACTCAATACCGACTATACCAACTTAAAATCGGCTACGGCAATCAGCCTTAACGGTGGCGACGTGAAAGAAACCAAGTTAAGATTGTCGAGCTTAGTGCGTGAGGTCGATAAATGCATCGCTTTATTGGACGAATGATAAAATAAAAGATGTATGGACGATAAGATAAAGATTAACCTGCAACTGGCCGATGCAAACTTTCCGCTCACCATCCGTCGGGAAGACGAAGAGATAGTGAGAAATGCCGCCAAACAGGTTGACACAAGATTGAATATGTATCGGGAACGTTATAAGAACGCGCCCTTGAAGCAGGAACACATCATTGCCATGGTAGCCTACCAGTTTGCATTGGAGAACCTGCAACAACAACAGCGCAACGATACCGAACCCTATACCAATAAGATTGCAGAACTGACGAATTTGTTGGAAGAGTATTTCAAGAAGGAATAACACCCGCAAGCAGCATGCCGTCAGAGCCATGCAACCCATATTATTGAACCAGAAACACGCACTGTCTTGACGCTTCAACCCGAAAGGAGAAGCATCATTGCAGTGTTTTTTATTTATATATTAATAACTTAAAGATGATGATAGCAATAATAATTGTAGCCGCAGTCAGTCTTTTAATCGGAGGATTGGTTTCCTATTTGATCTTCAGATATGGTTTGAAGAACAAATACAACTCCATCTTGAAAGAGGCTGAAACCGAAGCGGAAGTAATCAAAAAGAACAAACTGCTGGAAGTAAAAGAGAAATTCCTGAACAAGAAAGCAGACCTTGAAAAAGAAGTAGCCTTGCGCAATCAGAAGATTCAGCAAGCCGAAAACAAGTTGAAGCAACGCGAAATGGTGCTGAACCAACGCAACGAAGAGGTACAACGCAAGAAGGCCGAAGCCGATGCCGTTAGAGAAAACCTCGAAGCACAACTTGGCATTGTAGAAAAACGTAAAGAGGAACTCGAACATATGCAACGTCAGGAAATCGAGAAGCTCGAAACCATCTCCGGACTATCGGCTGAAGAAGCTAAAGAACGATTGGTGGAATCGTTGAAGGAAGAGGCAAAAACACAGGCCCAATCCTACATCAACGACATTATGGACGATGCCAAACTGACCGCCAGCAAGGAAGCCAAGCGCATTGTTATCCAAAGCATCCAACGTGTAGCCACCGAAACAGCCATCGAAAACTCGGTTACCGTGTTCCACATCGATAGCGACGAAGTGAAGGGCCGCATCATCGGACGCGAAGGACGCAACATCCGTGCCCTCGAAGCAGCCACCGGCGTGGAAATTGTAGTCGACGACACACCGGAAGCCATCGTACTCTCGGCCTTCGACCCCGTTCGCCGCGAGATTGCACGCTTGGCACTGCACCAGCTCGTCACCGACGGCCGCATCCACCCCGCACGCATCGAAGAGGTAGTATCCAAGGTGAAGAAGCAAGTCGAAGAAGAGATTATCGAAACCGGTAAGCGCACCACCATCGACTTGGGTATCCACGGCTTGCACCCCGAACTGATTCGTATCATCGGTAAGATGAAATACCGTTCATCATACGGACAAAACCTGTTGCAACACGCCCGCGAAACAGCCAACCTCTGTGCCGTAATGGCTTCGGAACTTGGTTTGAACCCCAAGAAGGCGAAACGTGCCGGTTTGCTGCACGATATCGGCAAGGTGCCCGACGAAGAGCCCGAATTGCCACACGCACTCTATGGTATGAAGCTGGCCGAGAAGTACAAAGAGAAGGCCGACATATGCAATGCCATCGGTGCCCACCACGACGAAGTGGAGATGACCAGTCTGTTGGCTCCTATCGTTCAAGTGTGCGACGCCATCTCAGGTGCACGTCCGGGTGCTCGCCGCGAAATTGTAGAAGCCTACATCAAGCGTCTGAACGATTTGGAACAATTGGCCATGTCTTATCCGGGTGTAACCAAGACCTACGCCATCCAAGCCGGTCGCGAGTTGCGCGTAATTGTTGGTGCCGACAAGATAGACGACAAGCAAACCGAAAGCTTGTCTGGCGAAATTGCCAAGAAGATTCAAGACGAAATGACTTATCCGGGTCAAGTGAAGATTACCGTTATCCGCGAAACCCGCGCTGTAAGTTACGCCAAGTAAGAAAAATACTTTTTCCATTTTTGAATACCAAGCCCCCAAGGCCTTGCTCGCAAGGTTTTGGGGGCTTTTCTTATGCACTAACCTGCAAAAGGGTTAAACCTTATGCCCCATTAGGTTAAACCTTTTCACTCAAAAGGTTAAATGTTTTGGCCCGAAAGGTTTAACCTTTTCGCGCAACAACAAGCCATTAAAGAAGGGCAATCAAGCCGCTAAGG
Source organism: Mediterranea massiliensis (assembly GCA_015060685.1). GTDB lineage: Bacteria > Bacteroidota > Bacteroidia > Bacteroidales > Bacteroidaceae > Bacteroides > Bacteroides massiliensis_B. The sequence goes on from SUXZ01000020.1 coordinate 9,391, forward strand.
GCAATATAAAGATAAACCATCTTCCGAAGCAGGTTCATCGGAATCTTCTCATACACCATACCTCCTACCCACGTACCTAACAACACGGCAGGCAGACCGATGCACCAGGAATGGGCCACCTCGGCAGTAAAACATCCTGTCTGCGCACGAAACAGCGTCATCAAGATGTTTCCCAACAGGAAATAGGTTTGCGCCATAGCCGTATAGGCATTCTTATTATCGGTAACGGCCAGGAAGTAGATTACCGCCGGTGGCCCTTGCATACCGAAGAAACCACCCATCACACCCGACAACGTACCTAACGATAACTGCGTAGATAACGAAGGCCGGATGCGGACACGATGCGAAAAGAAGATGAAATAAAGAGCCGACAGAATCAGCATCACGCCCAAGATGCGTTGCAACAAAGCGTTGTTCAGCCCACTGACAAACTGTATGGCTACATAGCTCGTAACGATAAAGATTACCAACATACCCACCATCTTGCGCCAAGGGATATACTTCCATAATTTAATACAGATAATCAGCGAGGTCACCATAGCCAACAAGCCCGACAACATGGTTGCTTCGCCATACGACGGCATCAGGTAGGGCAGCATCGTCATAATGAATATACCGAAGCCAAAACCGATGGTGCGTTGCACAAACGATGCGCCAAACACAAACAACACAAGCAGTATGATACTCTCTATCGTCATTGCGGCCGCAAAGATAGCGCAAAGTAAAAAAAGAGGGAAACAGAAAGATGAAAAAAAGAGGATTGTACTGCATACAGACAGAAACGGACACACAAAAGCGGACAAACTGTCCGAAAACGGACACTTCTTAAAACACTCTTTATGTTGGTTTTCAACAACTTAATAGTTTGGCATGGATTTTGTAATATAAAATAAGCAGAAAGAACAAACAAAATCAGTATATGGACAGAGAAATACCCAAAGAAATCCGTCGCAAAGAGCGGAACAAGCAGATTGCCAAGTATGGCATCATTGCGGTTGCAGCCGTAGTATGCACCTCGTTGCTCATCTCATGGATGCAAGGCAGCGTAAAGAAGAAAGACCTGATACTTTCTACCGTGGACAACGGTATGATAGAGGTCAGCGTCAGCGCTTCGGGCAAGGTAGTACCGGCTTTCGAAGAGATTATCAACTCGCCCATCAACTCGCGCATCATAGAGGTGTATTGCAAGGGGGGCGACAGTGTGGAGGTGGGCACACCCATCCTTAAATTAGATTTGCAAAGCACCGAAACGGCCTACAACAAACTGCTCGACGAAGAGCAGATGCGCCGATACCAGTTGGAGCAGTTGCGCATAAACAACGAAACTCAACTGAGCAACATGGCCATGAACATCAAGGTCAGCGCCATGGAACTGAGCCGTAAGGAGGTGGAGCTGCGCAACGAACGCTACTTGGACAGCATCGGTTCGGGCACTACCGACAAGGTTCGCCAAGCCGAGTTGGCTTACAACCGCGGCAAGTTGGAGTTGGAGCAACTGCGCCAACAATACGAAAACGAACAACGCGTGAAAGCCGCCGACCTGAAGGTGAAGCAACTCGAGTTCAACATCTTCAGCAAAGGGCTGGCCGAGATGAAACGCACGTTGGAAGATGCACAAATCCGCTCGCCCCGCAAAGCCATCCTTACCTATATAAACAATCAAGTGGGCGCGCAAGTATCGCAAGGTTCGCAAGTGGCCATCATCTCCGATTTGAGTCACTTCAAGGTAGAGGCCGAGATTGCCGACACCTATGGCGACCGCGTTGCCGCCGGCGGACGAGCCATTGTAAAGATAGGTAGCGAGAAGCTGGAAGGTATCATCAGCAGCGTCACTCCCCTATCCAAGAACGGTGTCATCTCGTTCAGTGTGCAGCTGGCCGACGATAGCCACAAACGCCTCCGTTCGGGCCTGAAGAGCGATGTCTATGTAATGAACGCCGTGAAGGAAGATGTGATGCGCATGGCCAATGCATCGTTCTACGTGGGCCGTGGAGACTATGAACTGTTTGTATTGAACGGCGACAACGAACTGGTGAAGCGCAAAGTGAAGTTAGGCGATTCGAACTTCGAATATGTAGAGGTTATCAGCGGCTTGCAACCGGGCGACCAAGTAGTGGTGAGCGACATGAGCGAGTTCCGCAACAAGAAGAAATTGAAAGTAAAATAACATCCTATTATGATAAAGACTTATTTGAAACAGGCATGGGCCATGATGAAGCAGAACCGACTGTTCACCTCCATCTATGTGATGGGTACGGGATTGTCCATTGCTTTGGTGATGACACTATTCATCATCTTTTACGTAAAGTTTGCACCCGTTTATCCGGAGTATAACCGAAACCGGACATTGGTGGTTTCTACCACACAACGGACTTCCAAAGCCAATGCCGGCAATTGGAGCCGCAATTCCGGGACCTCCTATAACTTTACCACCCAATTGCTTGCCGAACTGAAACATGCCGAAGCTGTAGCAGCCGTAGCCGAAAATTGGGGAGAGAATTCAATGGTTTCACGTGTCGGTACCGATAGCGAAACGGAGGCGGCGCCTACCTATGTAAATGCTGATTTTTGGCGAGTATTTACATTCAACTTCATTGCCGGATTACCCTTTACTACCGAAGACGTAGAGGCCAAACAAGCCGTAGCGGTCATTTCCGAAGGATTGGCCCAGCAACTTTTCGCCCATGATTCACCCGTAGGAGAGAAATTCTTCGTGGATGGCAAGGAATTGACCGTTGTAGGAGTTGTACAAAATGTGTCGAATGCCACTCCCGCTACAGCAGGCGATTTATGGCTACCTATCACACACAATACCGGAGTTGTAGAAGACAACCCAAGCATGGGGCTGATGGGGAATATTAAGAACTACATACTGGCACCGACTTCCGCTGAATGTGAAGAGTTACGTACCGAGATACTGAATCGAATCGAGACCTACAACCAAGCCGATAAGGAATACACTCATGAGTTCTTCGGTCAACCGGACATCTTTTGGAAGAGTACATTCCGTACCGGCTCCGACAATGCAGACTTCGGTTTCTGGGATTTGTTGGGCGATTACTTTTATATCTTTTTGGCCTTCCTCATCATTCCGGCTTTAAATCTTAGCGGTATGATTAGTAACCGCATGGATAGCCGCATGGAGGAAATCGGTGTGCGCAAGGCGTATGGAGCTACCAACAAGCAAATAGTAGAACAAGTGCTGTGGGAGAATATGTTGCTTACGCTCATGGGCGGATTGGCCGGCTTGTTACTCTCATATCTGATAGTGATAACCTCCAGTAACTGGATACTGACACTTTTCGATTCGTTCGTTATGAATCCCGGTCGCGAGATGACTATCACTTTTGAGATGTTGTTCAATCCGGTGGTGTTTGGTTCGACCCTATTGTTTTGTGTGTTGCTTAACTTGATTTCGGCACTGATTCCCACCGTTTGGTCCTTGCGTCGAAACATCATCAGTTGTATTCATAGTAAAAGATAATCGATTATGATAAAGATAATATTCAATCAGATTTGGAACCAGCGAAGAATGAATGGCTGGATATTCATCGAATTGTTGGCGGTGAGTTTCTTTCTTTGGGTAGTGATAGACCCCGTCTGTGTGCTGAATGCTACCAAGAATATTGCCCCCGGATATGAAAAAGAAGGAAGAATGGTGGTGCGCTTGACAAAATACGAAGAAACCAACCCACGTTATGATGCCGAGGCAGAAAAGAACGACTCCATGAAAGTGGCACACTACGAACGAGTGGCACGCATCATCCGCGACCTGCCGGAAGTGGAAAGCCTTACCATCCCCATGCAGATGAGTTTTCCAGGTAGTGGAAACTGGAGCGGCATGACGCTCTATCGCGATACGGCGGATGTGGCTAAGAATGAAAGCGTTCATTTGCAATGGTATGCTTTTGTTGAAGGTTCCAATCCTTTTGCCACTTACGGCATGAAGAGTGTGCATACCGGTAGATACCTGAACCCGGAGGAGGGAATAAAGGGTGTCTATATCTCCGAAAACCTGGCATTAGAACTATTCGGCACCAACGATGTAGTGGGAAAGAAGGTTTATCAGAATGCCCATAAAGATACAGGACTCACCATAGCCGGTGTGTTCGAGGACTATAAGCACTATGAATACCAGCAACCCTACCCGTTGCTCATTTACTTCCAGAAGGAGATAGAGGCAAGTCCATACATGCACTGGCGTTATCCTTTTGTGTTCAAATTGAAAGAAGGTGTCAATGAAGAGACCTTCAAGAAACGCTTTATCAGCGAGGTGGCACCTCAATTGTCATGGGGCAACTTACGCTTCCATAGCATCAACTCATTCTCTGATGCTATAAAGGATATGAATGAAATGGACGGAATTAACAACAAAATCCGCCTGAACTATGCGCTTGCAGGCTTTGCCGTTCTTTGCATCTTCCTCGGAATGCTCGGCACATTTTGGATTCGTAGTAATGCCCGTCGTCAGGAAATTGGCGTAATGCGAAGCATGGGTGCCGGTAGGCAGCGTATCGTGCTACAGTTCCTCACCGAAGCGGCCTTGTTGGTAACAATGGCCTTTGTATGCGCCCTACCACTACTTCTTCACTATGTCTACGTGGAGGGAATGTATGAAACCGGTTTTACGGGTAGCAACCCTATTATCAGTCCCAAGTATTGGGTGAACAACTTTTGGGAACACTTCTGCATGGTGAGCCTCATCACATACCTTATATTATTACTCATAGCTTTGGTGGGAACCATCATTCCCGTTAGGCGTGCCGCCAACGTATTGCCTGCTGATGCTTTGCGGGATGAGTAGATGAATTATGAATTATCACTAATCATTAAATTAAATAACAATAAAAAACATACTATTATGATTAAGTTAACTGGTATCAACAAGATTTATCGTACAAACGAAATTGAAACTCAAGCATTAGAGAACGTAAACCTCGAAGTGAAGAAAGGCGAATTCCTCAGCATCATGGGGCCTTCGGGTTGTGGCAAATCCACATTGCTGAACATCATCGGCCTACTGGATACACCCACCAGCGGCACCATCGAAATAAACGGCACACACACCGAAGCGATGGACGACAAACAACTGGCGGCCTTCCGTAACAAAACCCTTGGCTTTGTGTTCCAAAGCTTCCACTTGATAAATTCTCTCAACGTCATCGACAACGTAGAGCTTCCATTGCTCTACCGCAAGATGTCTTCGTCGGAACGTACAGCACTTGCCAAGCAAGTTTTGGAACGTGTAGGCCTTAGCCATCGTATGCGCCACATGCCCACACAACTATCGGGCGGTCAGTGCCAACGTGTAGCCATTGCGCGTGCCATTATTGGTAACCCAGAAATCATCTTAGCGGACGAACCAACCGGTAATCTCGACTCGAAGATGGGTGCCGAAGTAATGGCGTTACTGAAAGAGTTGAACGAAAAGGATGGCCGCACCATCGTGATGGTGACCCACAACGAAGACCAAGCTAAGCAAACAACACGAATCATCCGTTTCTTCGACGGACGACAAATTGGGTAATCTATTTAGTAGTCAAGTAGATAACTACTAAAGTTAAAACAGAATTATGATTAAGAAAACTATAAACCAAGCATTTGCACAGTTGCGTCAATCACCGCTTATCAGTGCCATCAATGTTGTGGGTACGGCTCTTGCCATTTTCCTCATCATGTTGGTGGTAATGATGCAACAGGTGAAGACAGCCCCCTTCTCGCCCGAAAGCAACCGCGACCGTTTCCTGCATGTTCGCTTTGCAAGCTTGAGAAATAAGAATTGGGGCGATGGCCACAGCAACGGTCCCATGAGTGCCAAAACAGCCAAAGAACTTTATAAATCGTTAAAGACCCCCGAAGCGGTAACTGCCTATGGTGTCATCTCATTTGCCGTACCGTTCAGCATGCCGGGACAAGCCGCCACAACATTCGACATGCGACAGACGGACGATGCCTTTTGGCAAGTGTTCGATTTCCGCTTCACGGAAGGAAAGCCTTATGACAAAGCAACGTTCGATGCCGCTATTCCGGTGGCAGTAGTATGCGAAACCGTAGCACGCCAACTCTTTGGCACGGCCCAAGGTGTTGTGGGTAAGGAGTTTCTGCTGAACCATGCACCCTACAAAGTATGCGGTGTGGTGAAGGATGTATCTCCCCTTGCCGATTTGGCCTACGGGCAGGCATGGATTCCCTATACTGCCGGCGGAATGGATAATCAACAATGGAATGATGACCTCATGGGTATGTTAAGTTGCACCATCCTTGCCAAAGAGCGAGATGACTTTCCCATCATCCGCGAAGAGTGCGACCGCCGAATGGCCGAATACAATAAAATAATTAGTGAGAACAATTGGGAGTTTTTCTCGCGCAACCGTCCTTATGACCAAGAGCAGGCCTCAATTAGCTTAACCGCCTTGCAGGAGCCGGATGTAACCGCCCATCGACGTCAGCAGTTTGTCATCTTTGCGATACTGCTTCTTGTGCCGGCCATCAACATCAGTAGCATGACGCAAAGCCGCTTGCGCCAACGTGTTAGCGAGATTGGTGTGCGCCGAGCTTTTGGTAGTACACGTACGGATTTGATGTTGCAAATCTTGGCCGAGAACTTTATTGTAACAATGATAGCCGGTGTATTGGGATTGCTACTGAGTGTGGTATGCGCCTACGTGGGCAACGACTTCCTGTTTGCCCAACCACAGAGCCAAACACTCAATCCGCCAGTAGTGGATGCCTCCATCCTGCTTCAGCCCGACACCTTCCTTTGGGCGCTCTTCTTCTGTTTTGTATTAAACCTACTCTCTTCGGGCATCCCTGCATGGCGTGCATCGCGCATCGGCATCGTGAGTGCGTTGGGAGGAAGATTACATTGATTGCATTATGAACAAAAAACTATTTACACAAATAAAGAACGAATGGCGAAGCAACTTGTGGCTCGCCATCGAACTGCTACTGGTCAGTGTAGTGATGTGGTACATCGTAGATAGCCTCTATTGCACCACCGCCACCTATTTAGAACCGCGAGGATTTGACATTGACCATTGTTATCACATCGAGATGGGAATACTTAACGATAAGAGTCCCGACTTTGTGACTTACCAATCGGATGAAGAACTTCGACGCGATGTTCTCGAATTGGTTGACCGCCTTCAGCATCGTCCCGACATTGAGGCGGTGAGCCTTTCCAGTGCTGCATACCCTTATAATGCCAGTAATAATTGGAACCCTGTTCAATTGATTGGAGACAATCAAACACCTATCAATATTGTTCGTCGCATGGTGACACCCGACTTTCTACGCGTATTCCGTTATACAGGTGTGAATGGTGAAACACCCGAACAATTGGCACAAATGGTGGAAGAAGGGAAGTTTTTGCTTTCCGAAAGTTTTTGTAAGGACCGGAATCTCAAACCAAACGAATTGATAGGCAAGCCATTCTATCTGCATGGCGACACTACCCAAATGCATATCTTGGGTGCAGTATTGAACTCTGTCCGTTATTCGGATTATCAACAAGGCGATTATTGTCTTTCTTTCGTTGAAAAGCTTCCGATAGATTGGATGGATCATACGCAAGAATTATGCGTACGCGTTCGTCCCGAGCACGATAAGGAGTTCAGAGCTCGCCTCATGGCCGATAGCGAAAGCCAATACCGCATAGGGAATATCTTTATCAGCAACATCTATTCGTTCAAGGATAAGCGTCGTGCTTATCAGCAACAACAAACCAACGACATCCGCAACAAAGTAACGGGCATGTCTTTCCTGATGCTCAACGTATTCCTTGGTTTGCTTGGCACCTTCTGGTTCCGCACCCAGCAACGTCGTAGCGAGATAGCGCTGCATAAAGTACACGGTGCCACCAAGCGCATGGTGTTCATCCGCTTGCTTAGCGAAGGATTGTTTATCTTGCTACTGATTACGCCGCTTGCCTTGCTTATCGACTTCAACATTGCCCATGCCGAGCTGAATACTTTCCGCAACGGCACTACCCTTGAATGGGACCGCTTGTTGCTTTGCGTCCTCATCAGCTTTGCACTTATCCTTGCCATGATTAGCATCGGCATCTTGATACCGGCCAATAAGGCCATCCAAACAAAACCTGTTGATGCCTTGCATGCGGAGTAAATCGCGGCCAGAAGTACTCCACGAGTGCCAAGCTTTGCCAACACGTTGGCAGTCGAGTGCCACAACTGTGGCAAAACCGAAGCATAATATAACAAAAACAAACGAAAAAAGCAATACGTTATAATAAACTTAATAGTTACCAAAAATTACTCACATATCTATGAAACCAACCAAATGGATACTCCTGCTGATGACCGCATACAGCACCCTGCACGCCCAAGCAGCAAATGAGAAGCAAGTGAGACGCATCACACTCGAAGAAGCCATTACCCTGGCCCGCGTACAAAGCGTGAATGCCGCCGTAGCACTGAACGAACTGAAGACGGCCTATTGGGAGTATCGCACCTACAAGGCCAACCTGTTGCCCGAAGTGAACTTCTCGGCCACCCTACCCGGCTATGCCAAGAGCTACAACAGCTACCAGCAGAGCGACGGCTCATACACCTTTGTGCGAAACAACTACATGCAGATGTCGGGCGAACTCTCCATCGACCAGAACATCTGGCTGACGGGAGGAAAGCTTTCGCTGAACACTTCGCTCGACTTCATGCGCCAGCTCGACGGAACAAAGGAGAAGCGATACATGTCGGTGCCCATTGCCTTGACCCTGAGCCAACCCATCTTCGGGGTGAACAGCTATAAATGGAACCGACGCATCGAGCCGGTGCGCTATGCCGAAGCCAAAGCCAACTTCCTGAGTCAGACGGAAGAGGTGACGATGAGCACCATCAGCTACTTCTTCAACCTGCTACTGGCCAAGGAGAATGTAGGGATAGCCCGCCAGAACCTTGAGAATGCCGAGAAGCTGTACGAAGTGGCGAAGGCGAAACGACAGATGGGACAAATCAGCGAGAACGATGTGTTGCAACTGAAGCTGAACGTGCTGAACGCACAATCGGCACTGACCAACTACGAAAGCGAGCTGAAAAGCAACATGTTCCAGCTACGTTCGTTCCTGGCACTGAACGAAGACGAAGAGGTGGAACCGGTGCTGCCCGACGGATTGCCAACGATGTCGGTTGACTATCAGGATGCATTGAACAAGGCACTGACCAACAACGCCTTTGCGCACAACATCCGCCGCCGACAATTGGAGGCCGACTACGAAGTGGCCCGGGCCAAAGGAAACCTGCGGCAGATAACCCTCTTTGCACAAGTGGGCTTCACCGGCACCGACCAGGAACTACGCGGTGCATACGACCCACTGAAAGACAATCAGATAGTGGAGGTAGGTTTCAACATTCCGCTTATCGATTGGGGCAAGCGCAAAGGACAGGTAAAGGTGGCCAAGAGCAACCGCGAAGTGATACAAAGCCGCTTGCGCCAAGAGTCGATGAACTTCAACCAGAACCTGTTTATCCTGGTAGAGCAGTTCAACAACCAACGTGCCCAACTGGAAATTGCCAACGAAGCCGACCAGATAGCCCAACAACGCTACAAGACCAATGTAGAGACCTTTATGATTGGCCGCATCAGCACGCTCGACCTGAACGATGCGCAAGTGAGCAAAGACCAGGCACGGCAGAAACACATCAGCGAGCTGTTCTATTACTGGTATTACTACTACCAATTGCGCAGCCTCACGCTTTGGGACTTCGAAAAGAATACCAATATTGATGCCGACTTTGAAGCAATTGTGAAAAAATAATCATATCTTTGCAAACATGATACTGATAATAGACGACGATAGCGCCATCCGAACTTCACTCAGCTTCAAGCTGAACCGTGTGGGATATGAAACTGAAGCGGTAGCCTCGCCCAAAGAGGCCATGGCCGTGGTGCGCGCTGTTGCGCCCGACCTGATTCTGATGGACATGAACTTCAGCCTGACCACATCGGGCGATGAAGGCATTACGCTATTGAAACAGGTCAAACTGTATCGCCCCGAAGTGCCGGTTATCCTGATGACCGCATGGGGCAGCATCGACCTGGCCGTAAAGGGTATGCAAGCCGGTGCTTTCGACTTCATCACCAAGCCTTGGAACAACGCCGCACTGCTGATGCGCATAGAAACGGCTCTTGAACTGAACAAGCCAAAGACGGAAGAGCCTACCACGGACGAAGATGCATTCGACCGCTCGCCCATCATCGGCAAAAGCCGCGCATTGATGGAGGTGCTGGAAACCATTAAACGCATATCGGGCACCAACGCTTCGGTACTTATCACGGGAGAAAGCGGTACAGGCAAGGAGTTGATAGCCGAAGCCATACACCGAAACAGCCCGCGGGCCAAGAAGCCTTTCGTTAAGGTAAACTTGGGCGGCATATCGCAATCGTTGTTCGAAAGCGAAATGTTCGGTCATAAGAAAGGAGCCTATACCGGTGCTGCATCGGACAGGGCCGGCCGTTTCGAGCTGGCCGACAAGGGAACCATCTTCCTTGACGAGATAGGCGACCTGGATTTAAGTTGCCAGGTAAAGTTGCTCCGCGTGTTGCAAGAACAAACCTACGAGGTGTTGGGTGATAGCCGTCCGCGCAAGGTGGACATCCGCGTAGTGAGTGCCACCAATGCCGACCTGGCCGAGATGGTAAAGGAGAAGAGCTTCCGCGAAGACCTCTTCTATCGCATCAACCTGATAACCATCCACCTGCCCGCCTTGCGCGAACGCAGGGAAGATATTCCCCTACTGGTACGACACTTTGCCGAAAAGGTGTGCGAAGCCAACAACCTGCCTAAAGTGGATTTCACACCCGGAGCCATGGAATACCTGCAACGCCTGCCCTACCCCGGCAACATCCGCGAACTGAAGAACTTAGTGGAACGCACCTTACTGATTTGCGGCAAAGAGATGCTGGACGAGGAGGACTTCAAAGCACAATATATCCAACCCAACGATGAGTTGACCAACAAAGACCTGAAAGGTATGACACTGGAAGAGATTGAACGCCAACGCATCCTACAGGCATTGGAGCAATACGGTGGCAACCTGTCGCAAGTGGCAACCTCCTTAGGACTGAGCCGTCAGGCCCTCTACCGCCGGTTGGAGAAGCATAACATCACGATATAACAAGCGTATGAAACTGAAAATTTTCTTCCTGCTACTGGCCTTGCTCCTTGTTTCGGCATGGGGAGCCATCTTCGTGGTGATACCCGCCAAGGAGGCAGGATGGAAGTTTTACCTGATAGAGGGAATCATTACCATAAGCCTCGTCTACCTGGTCTATTTCTACCATAAAGTGGTGAAGCCGCTCGATACGATTGCCAACGGTATGGACCTGTTGCGCGAGCAAGACTTCAGCAGCCGGCTAAAGCCCGTCGGGCAACGGGAAGCCGACCGCATCGTGCAGATTTTCAACCGCATGATGGTGCAACTTAAAGAGGAACGCCTACGGCTTCGCGAGCAGAATCACTTCTTAGATTTGCTTATCAACGTATCACCCATGGGTGTGGTGATACTGACCTTCGACGAACGCATCTCTATGGCCAATAAAGCTGCATTGGAATTCCTGGGCGAAACAAGCGAGAAAGATATACTAAACAAAACGATGACTCAACTGAGCAGCGACCTGGCAGAAGAGTTGAGCCGCTTGCCGAAAGATACTAGCGAAACTATCCGGCTGAACGATTCGCACATCTATCGTTGTTCGCGCCTCTCTTTCGTTGACCGCGGATTTGCCCATCCCTTCTTCCTGATAGAAAGCCTTACCTCCGAAGTGATGAAGGCCGAAAAGAAAGCCTACGAAAAGGTGATTCGGATGATTGCCCATGAAGTGAACAACTCCGTGGCGGGCATCACCTCTACCCTCGACACCGTAACGGAAGCCATCCGAGCAATAGACGAGAGCGTAGACCTGTGCGAAGCAATGAGGGTGTGCATAGAACGTAGTTATAGCATGAGCCGCTTCATTACCCGATTTGCCGATGTGGTAAAGATTCCCGAGCCGCAATTGGAAGAAGTGGGATTGAACGACCGCGTTGAGGCTTGCATGTTGTTCATGGAGAACATCTGCCTGCATCGAAACATCACACTGAAAATGGAGTTGTGCGAAGAGAATCCGCTGATTAAAGTGGATACTTCGCTATTCGAACAAGTACTTATCAACATTATCAAGAATGCCGCCGAAAGCATCGAAGATGCCGGTTGCATCACCATACGCACCACCGCCCAACCGCTTATGTTAGAGGTGGGCGACACCGGGCGAGGCATCAGCAAAGAGGTGGAAGCGAAGCTGTTCAGCCCCTTCTTCTCGACCAAACCGAATGGTCAAGGCATCGGCCTCATCTTCATCCGCGAAGTGCTGATGAAGCATGGCTACAACTTCTCGTTGCGTACCTATCCCGACGGTATCACCCGGTTCCGCATACGATTTTAAACACAGAGTCTTAAAAAAAGGGAGGACACTTATTCCTTCTAAAAAACAAAAGCCACTGAAAATCAGCAGCTTTTTGTCTAAGTTGTGGAGCTGGAGGGAATCGAACCCTCGTCCAAACGAGGAAATCATAAGCTTTCTACATGCTTATCTTTGCCTAAATTTTCGTGCGGCGGCAGAACCAAAGCCATCAACCGACGCCTTATCCTCTAAAACTTCATCGACACCGCGAGGCCAATGCCAACTATCTCCGATTTAGCTGCACCACTTTACCAAAATGCTTCGGAGCCAGAGCTTTTGAGTGATGTCTCGTTTCAGCACCTTGTGCCGAAATTAAGCTTCAATCTACTGTACTTCGATTAAGCAGCGAGAGCGTAACGAGTTTCGCCAGATAAAATTTTGAGGACTGAGATTTAAGTGCCAATCAACGAAGCACTGCATGCTTACTTACCATCTCTGCCCGCTGTCAAATCCAGTCAACCCCATAGTAGGAAGCAGAAACTTCGGGCGCAAAGGTAGTCTATTTTTTTAGAAAAACAGCTCAATCAACACAAATTATCAATAATTCTTCGTTTTTTCACTCAATTTATCAGTAACTTTGCAGCCCGAAAACAAAGATTAAATAGTTAGACATGGAAGATTATCAATTTCGCCACACACTACCCATACAACTGCGATTCAATGATGTAGATAAGTTCGGTCACGTAAACAACACGGTATATTTCTGCTATTACGACTTGGGGAAGACCGAGTACTTTGCTTCGGTATGCCCCAATGTGGATTGGACCAAAGTGGGCATTGTTGTTGTTCATATCGACGCCGACTTTACCGCCCAGATCTACGGAACAGACCATATTGCCGTTCAAACGGCCATCACCGAGATAGGAACCAAAAGCTTCACGCTGTTGCAACGCGTCATCGATACCGAAACACAAGAAGTGAAATGCATCTGCCGCTCGGTTATGGTTACCTTCGATCTGGTGAAGCACGAATCCATGCCGCTGACCGAAGAATGGGTGGAAGCGATATGTGCCTACGAAGGCAAGGATTTGCGTAAAAAGAAATAAAATCAACCTCTTCTGAAAGTTTTTGCATAGAATGTGGGAAAATATAATTGTTTTTTCATACCTTTACACCTTGTTGGCGAAATAGGTAGTTTTGCCGACACTTCGAGATAAGAAAAAAGAAAAAACAATATATATAATGACTCACAAATGGAACTATTTACCCATTTCAACCGAACAGGCCGAAGCAAGCCAACAATTAGCACAAGACCTGGGGATTAGCCCCGTATTGGGAAGGCTGCTTGTGGAGCGAGGAATAAATACGGTATCGGAAGCCAAGAAATTCTTCCGCCCCCAACTTCCCGACTTGCATAGCCCATTCTTAATGAAAGACATGGACATTGCTGTAGAGCGCCTGAACTTGGCAATGGGACGCAAAGAACGTATCTTGATTTACGGAGACTACGACGTGGATGGAACTACAGCCGTAGCCTTAGTGTACAAGTTTATACAACAATTCTATTCGAACATCGACTATTACATCCCCGATAGATACAACGAGGGATATGGTGTTTCGACCAAAGGGGTGAACTATGCCGCCGAAACCGGAGTGAAGCTGGTCATCGTACTTGATTGTGGCATCAAGGCCGTTGAAGAGATTGCCTATGCCAAAGAGAAGGGAATCGACTTCATCATCTGCGACCACCACGTGCCCGACGAGGTATTGCCCGATGCAGTAGCTATCCTGAATGCTAAACGCGAGGACAACACCTACCCATACGAGCATCTTTCGGGATGCGGTGTAGGCTTTAAGTTTATGCAGGCATTTGCCATCAGCAACGGCATTGAATTCCATCACTTGATTCCACTGCTCGACCTGGTTGCCGTAAGTATTGCATCGGACATCGTACCCATTATGGGCGAAAACCGCATCTTGGCATTCCACGGTCTGAAACAACTCAACACCAACGCTAGTGTGGGCATGAAGGCCATTATCGACGTGTGCGGACTGACCGATAAAGAGATAACCGTCAGCGATATTGTCTTCAAGATAGGTCCGCGTATCAATGCTTCGGGACGCATCCAGAACGGCAAGGAGGCTGTTGACCTGCTGACCGAGAAGGATTTTGCCACTGCCCTGAGCAAGGCCAGCCAGATAAACCAATATAACGAAACGCGCAAGGATCTGGACAAGAGCATGACCGAAGAGGCCAACAAGATTGTTGCCGGACTGGAAGGATTGGCCGACAGACGCTCTATCGTGCTATTCAACGAGGATTGGCACAAGGGAGTAATCGGCATCGTGGCTTCACGCCTGACAGAGATTTACTACCGCCCGGCCGTTGTACTGACACGCACCGACGACTTGGCCACCGGCTCGGCACGCTCTGTATCGGGATTCGACGTTTACAAGGCCATCGAGCATTGCCGCGACTTGCTGGAAAACTTCGGCGGACACACCTATGCTGCCGGTTTGTCCATGAAAGCCGAAAACGTAGAGGCCTTTACCAAGCGCTTCGAAGAGTATGTTGCAGAGCACATCCTGCCCGAACAGACCAGTGCGGTTATCGACATCAATGCTGAAATTGACTTCAAAGACATCTCACATAAGTTCTATAGCGACTTGAAGAAGTTCAATCCATTCGGACCAGACAATGCAAAGCCCATCTTCTGCACACACAATGTGTACGACTATGGCACAAGCAAAGTGGTAGGACGCGAACAGGAGCACATCAAGCTGGAACTGGTTGACAACAAATCGAACAACGTGATGAACGGTATCGCCTTCGGACAGAGCTCGCACGTGCGGTTCATCAAATCGAAACGTTCGTTCGATATCTGCTATACCATCGAGGAGAACAGCCACAAGCGAGGCGAAGTGCAGTTACAGATAGAAGATATCAAGCCGAATAATGTATAAAAAGATACTGAAGCAGTATTGGGGGTACGACTCTTTTCGGGGCATTCAACAGGAGATTATCGAGAGCATCGGCTCGGGGAAAGATACCTTGGGACTAATGCCTACCGGCGGAGGAAAATCGATTACCTTTCAGGTGCCGGCTCTGGCTAAAGAGGGATTGTGCCTTGTCATTACCCCTTTGATTGCGTTGATGAAAGACCAGGTTCAGAACCTGAAAAGAAGAGGCATCAGAGCATTGGCCATCTATTCGGGTATGAACAGGCAAGATATTGTAACGACTCTTGAGAACTGCATCTTCGGCAACTATAAGTTTCTGTACATCTCTCCCGAACGGCTGGATTCGGAGCTGTTTCAAACGAAGCTGAAAAAGATGAATGTCAGCATGATAACGGTTGACGAAAGCCATTGCATCTCGCAATGGGGATACGATTTCCGCCCAGCCTACCTAAAGATTGCCGACATCCGCCAGCTACTGCCCAACGTACCTATCCTGGCACTGACAGCCACCGCCACCCCTGAAGTGGTGAGCGACATACAGGCACGACTTGGCTTCAAACAGGAGAATGTTTTCCGAATGAGTTTCGAGCGGAAGAACCTGGCCTATGTTGTGCGAAACACCGACAACAAATCGGACGAGCTGCTATACATCTTGAGAAAGATGAGCGGAAGTGCCATTGTATATGTACGCAACCGCCGGAAGACCAAGGAGATTGCCGAACTACTGAAGAACGAACAGATAACGGCAGAATTCTATCATGCCGGTTTGGACAATGCCGCCAAAGACATCCGCGAGCAGTTGTGGAAGGATGGCAAGAGCCGTGTGATGGTGGCCACCAACGCATTTGGCATGGGTATAGATAAGCCCGATGTGCGACTGGTTATCCACATGGATTTACCGGACTCCATCGAAGCCTATTTCCAAGAGGCCGGACGAGCCGGACGCGATGGCGAAAAGGCCTATTCCGTTATTCTCTATTCCAATGCCGACAAAGCCCGCTTGCAGAAAAGAATCCCCGACAACTTTCCCGAAAAGGAATACATACGCGAAGTGTACGAACATCTGCAATACTACTACCAAATGGCCATGGGCGACGGACAAGGCTGCATGCGTCCGTTCGACCTGGAAGACTTCTGCAGAAAGTTCAAGCACTTCCCCATCCAGGCCGATAGTGCATTAAGGATATTGACACAAGCCGGATACCTGGAATATACCGACTCGCAAGAGAACGCATCGCGACTGCTCTTCACACTGAAACGTGACGAGCTGTACAAATTGCGCGAAACAGATGATACAACGGAAATGTTGATTCAAACCATCTTGCGCTCGTACACCGGATTGTTCACCGACTATGTCTTTATCAGCGAGAAAGCATTGAGTACGCGCACCGGCCTGACACTTCAGGAAATATACGAGCGACTTGTCGGTTTGGCACAGCGCGGCATCGTTCATTATATTCCTCAAAAGAATACACCTTATATTATATATACGCGTGCGCGCGTAGAGAAACAAGAGATTCGCATCACCCCCGAAGTTTATGAAGAGCGAAAAAAGCGGTTCCAACTACGAATTGAGCACATGATAGAATATGCCACGGCCTATTATCCTTGCCGAAGCCGCATGCTTCTATCCTACTTCGGAGAAAAGAACAACCACAATTGTGGGATTTGCGATACTTGCGTCAGCCTACGCAAAGGCGAAAAGATGTTGCCCGAAACAGACATGAGCAAGTTGCAAGAGCAAGTTATGACACTGCTGGGCGAGGAACCACAGTTTTCGCACGTTATTGCCAAGAAACTCGGTGCAGACAAAGAGGCTTTGGCATTGCTGCTACGCCAACTTTTAGAGAACGAGCAACTAATCATGAACAATGGAAAGATTCAAATAAACCCAAAATCATAACGATATGAGCTTTTTATCATTTATCTTTGGAAATAAGAAAGAGAACGCATCTGAGGAACAACAAAAGAATCAGAAGAAGTTTGAAATATTCAAGTACGACGGCATGCGTGCCTGGCGAATGGGACGAGTGGACTATGCCATAAAATGCTTTAACGAGGCATTGGCTTTGGAAAACGACTTTGAGACCATGGGATACCTGGCTCAGGCCTATCTACAAACCGGCCAGTTGGAAGCCTCACGCAAGCTATACGACCAGATGGTAGAGATGGAACCGGAGCATGTCATCACACTTATCAACCTGGCCAATGTTTGCCATTTGCAGGAAGATTATCCTGCCATGAAGGCTGCCGCCGAAAAGGTTATCAACATTGAACAAGGAAATGCGATGGGATACTTCCTGTTAGGCAGAGCAACCGGAGGAGAAGGAAATGAGATTATGAGCATTGCCCACCTGACCAAGGCCATTACCCTGAAAGAGGATTTTATTGAAGCACGACTGATGCGTGCCGAAGCGTTGATTTCGATGAGACAACCGAAAGAGGCCATGGAAGACATTAATGCCATCTTGAGCTATGAGCCCGACAACGAACAAGCTATCTTGCTGCGTGGCCGTAAGTTTTTGGCCGAAGGCAACACACAAAATGCCGAGGAAGACTATCGACACATCATTTCACTGAACCCCTTCAACGAACAGGCATTCCTCTATTTAGGAGAACTGTATATTCAGCAAGGCAAGCTGACCGAAGCCATTGCTACATTCGACGAAGCCATCGAATTGAACCCGCAATTTGCCAAAGCCTACCACGAACGTGGACGCGCAAAATTGATGAATGGAGATAAAGAGGGCTCTTTAGAAGATGTAAAAATGGCTATGGAGATTGCTCCCAAAGAGGCAGAAGCCGTGAGCGGAACTTTCCATAACCAAGAGGCGCCACAAACAAACGTTTTGGGAATATAAGCCTACCTTTAAAAAGACATTTTTAAGAAAAAAAGCACGAAATAATAAAAAAACGTTCACGATTTGTTGTGTTTTAAAAGAAAAGAGTTACTTTTGCATCGAAAATAAAAGCAAAACATAAGCATGAACCTATTTACTTTTGCATATTACTTCTTTTTTTACTTTTACTTTAGCCAGAAAGTAGAGCGGGAGTTTGTATGTATCAAGTGACAGTGATGCTTAAGAACTGAAAAGATTTTAAGAAACGATATGAATCCCGCTTATATTTGTAAGCGGGATTTTTAATTATTCATAAATATGAAAAGAATTGCCATTCAAGGAACATTAGGTTCGTTTCACGACATTGCCGCCCATAACTATTTCGAAGGCGAAGAGATTGAACTGATATGTTGCGCCACATTCGAAGACGTGTTCAATGCCGTACAACAAGACAGCAAAGTGATTGGCTTGGCCGCCATCGAGAATACCATTGCAGGCAGCTTGCTTCACAACTACGAATTGTTGAAACAAAGCAACCTGCAAATCATCGGCGAACACAAGCTTCGCATTTCACACTGTATCTGTTGCCTGCCCGAGGAAGACTGGGACGACATCACGGAAGTAAACTCCCACCCCATCGCCTTGATGCAATGTCGAGACTTCCTGAGTCGCCATCCCAAGATGAAGGTTGTCGAAGCAGAAGATACAGCGCTCAGTGCCGAAATCATCAAGAAAGGAAACGTTAAAGGACATGCCGCAATCTGTTCGAGAGCAGCAGCTGAGATGTATGGCATGAAGGTGTTGGAAGATGCCATCGAGACAAACAAGCACAACTTCACCCGTTTCCTGGTGGTAGCCGACCCTTGGCAAGCAGACGAATTGAATCATCGCAACAGCCGGGCAAACAAGTCGAGCGTGGTGTTCACATTGCCTCATGCCGAAGGCAGCCTGTCGCAAGTTCTTTCTATCCTGTCGTTCTACCGCATCAACCTGACAAAGATTCAGTCGCTTCCCATCATCGGACGCGAATGGGAATATCAATTCTACGTAGATGTTGTGTTTGATGACCTGTTGAGGTACAAGCAATCTATAACAGCCATAACTCCACTAACCAAAGAACTTAAAATATTAGGAGAATACGAAGATGGAAAATCAACTATCTAATAAGATACGCCCTGCCGACCGCTTGGCAGGAGTAAGCGAGTACTACTTTTCGAAGAAGCTGAAAGAGGTAGCACAGATGAATGCCGAAGGAAAAGATGTAATCAGCCTCGGCATAGGCAGCCCAGACATGCCGCCCTCTGAAGAGACCATTCAAACGCTTTGTCGCGAAGCACAAAACCCCAACGGACATGGCTACATGCCTTATGTGGGCATTCCCGAATTGCGACAAGCCTTTGCCGATTGGTACAAAAAGTGGTATCAAGTGGACTTGGATGCCAAAAGCGAAATCCAACCACTGATTGGTTCGAAAGAGGGAATCTTGCACGTAACACTTGCCTTTGTCAATCCGGGCGACCAAGTATTGGTTCCCAACCCGGGCTATCCCACCTACACATCGCTTAGCCGCATCCTCGGTGCAGAAATCGTGAACTACGACCTAAAGGAAGAAAATGGTTGGATGCCCGACTTTGAAGCGTTGGAACAGATGGATATGAGCCGCGTAAAATTGATGTGGACCAACTATCCTAACATGCCGACCGGTGCCAATGCCACTCCTGAACTATACGAACGCCTGGTCGATTTGGCTCGTCGCAAGAACATCGTCATCGTGAACGACAACCCATACAGTTTCATCTTGAACGACAAGCCACTAAGCATACTAAGCGTGCCAGGAGCCAAAGATTGCTGCATCGAATTCAACTCGATGAGTAAAAGCCACAACATGCCTGGATGGCGTATTGGCATGCTGGCTTCGAATGCCGACTTCGTCCAATGGATTCTGAAGGTAAAGAGCAACATTGACAGTGGTATGTATAGAGCCATGCAACTGGCAGCCGCTACCGCCCTCGAAGCCGAAAAGGATTGGTACGACGGAAATAATCAAAACTACCGCAACCGTCGGAAGATAGCCGGAGAGATTATGGATGTATTGGGATGCCAATACAACGAGAATCAAGTAGGTATGTTCCTTTGGGGTAGAATACCCGATAGTTACAACGATGTTGAGGAACTGACCGAACGCATCTTGCACGAAGCAAGGGTGTTCATCACACCCGGCTTTATCTTTGGAAGCAACGGAAAACGTTACATCCGCATCTCACTCTGCTGCAAGGACGAGAAACTTGCCGAAGCATTGCGCAGAATTAAGGAAATCATATAACTCAATTCAATAAATTAAAATTCAACAATCAAAATTATATTGCTATGGAACTGAACCTTGAACCCCTAAAACTGAAAGGTGTACGCGAAGAGCGTCCTTTAGTAATATCAGGCCCCTGTAGTGCCGAAACCGAAGAACAAGTAATGAACACGGCTCACCAACTGGCCAACAAAGGCATTAAGATTTTCCGTGCAGGTATCTGGAAACCACGCACCAAACCGGGTGGTTTCGAAGGTGTGGGCGTTGAAGGCTTGAGATGGATGCAACGCGTAAAAGAAGAGACCGGCATGATGACATCTACCGAGGTAGCTACCGCCAAACATGCCGAAGAAGCATTGAAAGCCGGTATCGACATTCTTTGGGTAGGTGCACGCACTACTGCCAACCCCTTTGCCGTGCAGGAACTTGCCGACGCCTTGAAAGGTGTAGATATTCCTGTCTTGATAAAGAACCCGGTAAACCCCGATTTGGAATTGTGGATTGGTGCATTGGAGCGCATCAACGGAGCCGGCATTAAACGACTTGCCGTTATTCACCGCGGATTCAGCAGTTACGACAAGACCATCTACCGCAACTTGCCACAATGGCACATTCCTATAGAACTGCGTCGCCGCATTCCGAGCCTTCCCATCATCTGCGACCCCAGCCACATTGGCGGTAAGCGCGAACTGATTGCACCGCTTTGTCAGCAGGCCATGGACTTAGGTTTCGACGGCCTCATCCTGGAAAGCCATTGCAACCCCGATGCTGCATGGAGCGATGCCAAGCAACAGGTAACACCGGACATCTTGGATTACATTCTGAACTTGCTCGTCATCCGCAAGGAGACACAAACCACCGAAAATCTCTCGGAATTGCGTAAGCAAATCGACGAATGTGATAACAACTTGATTCAGGAACTATCGAAGCGTATGCGCGTAGCACGCGAAATCGGTACATACAAGAAAGAGCATAACATGACCATCCTGCAAACCGGTCGTTACAACGAAATCCTGGATAAGCGCGCCTCGCAAGGTAGCCTATGTGGTATGAGCAGCGAATTCGTAAAGAAAGTATTCGAAGCCATCCACGAAGAGAGTGTACGTCAACAAATGGAAATCTTAAACCGATAATATGCGCATACTGATACTTGGAGCCGGTAAGATGGGCTCATTTTTCACAGATGTACTGAGTTTCCAACACGAAACTGCCGTGTACGATGTAGATCCGAAACGATTGCGTTTTGTTTATAACACCTACCGGTTCACCACGTTGGAAGAGATTGCCGAGTTCAAACCCGAACTGGTCATCAATGCCGCAACGGTAAAATATACCATCGATGCCTTCAAGCAGGTACTTCCCGCACTGCCAAAAGATTGTATCTTAAGCGACATTGCATCGGTTAAGACCGGTTTGAAGGAGTTCTACGAAGGATGCGGATTCCGTTACGTCTCTACCCACCCGATGTTTGGCCCCACCTTTGCCAACTTGGACAAGTTGAGCACCGAGAATGCCATCATCATCACCGAGGGCGACCACCTTGGACGCATCTTCTTCAAAGACCTCTACCAAGGATTGGGATTGAACATCTTCGAATACAGTTTCGACGGTCACGACGAAACCGTGGCCTATTCACTCTCCATCCCATTTGTTTCTACCTTTGTATTTGCGGCTGTAATGAAGCACCAGGATGCTCCGGGTACAACCTTCAAACGCCACATGGCCATTGCACGGGGAGTATTGAACGAAGATGATTATCTGTTGCAAGAGATTCTCTTCAATCCTCGCACACCGGCTCAGGTTGAGGGTATCCGCACCGAGCTACACGAGTTGCTGGATATCATCACCAACAAGGATGCCGAAGGCATGAAACAATACTTGAAGAAAATCCGCGAGAAAATCCAATAAACATTTAGCCGTTTAGATTGTTTATGATGAAAAAGCAACGCAACTTGCTTGTTATTATTCACCTAAACAATATTGACTATGGTTATTATTTGGTACATTATTATTGGAATTGTAGCCGGTTTCTTGGCCGGCAAGATTATGCGTGGCGGTGGTTTCGGCTTTTGGCTGAACTTAGTATTAGGCATTATCGGTGGCATTTTGGGCGGTTGGCTCTTCGGGCTGTTCGGTTTTGAGTTCGGAGGCATTTTAGGAAACTTGATTACCGCCGTTATCGGTGCCGTCCTATTGCTTTGGATTTTCTCCTTGTTTATCAGACGAGAAATAGAAGAGGATGAATAATCTCCACACAAAAGATTAAAGAGGTGCATGCTTAAGCATGCACCTCTTTGCATATATTCCAACTTCTCTGTTGCCTATCTGAAAAGAATGTACTACTTTTGCAAGCATGATTGACCATGGAACCATAGACCGAATAATGGATGCGGCACAGATTGTGGATGTTGTATCCGAATTTGTCACACTACGCAAACGTGGTGTAAACTATGTTGGTCTATGTCCTTTCCATGACGACAAAACGCCCTCGTTCTATGTTTCCCCCTCGAAAGGTTTGTGCAAATGCTTTGCTTGTGGCAAGGGTGGTAACGTGGTTCACTTCATCATGGAGCATGAACAACTCAGTTACCCGGAGGCCTTGAAATGGCTTGCGAAGAAATACCACATCGAGATTCACGAGAAAGAACTTACCGACGAACAGAAACTGGCACAAAGTGAACGCGAAAGTCTGTTCGTTGTAAACCAATGGGCGCGCGATTACTTCCAGCATACACTTAAGAATCATGAAGAAGGACGCAGTGTCGGTATGGCCTATCTGCGCAATCGTGGTTTCCGCGATGACATTATCGAGAAGTTCCAATTGGGATATTGTACCGAAAGTCACGATGCCATGGGCAAAGAGGCTCTTCAGAAAGGATACAAACGGGAGTACTTGGTAAAGACCGGTTTGTGCTACGAGACTGACGACCATCGCCTACGCGACCGTTTTTGGGGGCGTGTCATCTTCCCCGTACACACGCTTTCGGGAAAGGTCGTTGCGTTTGGCGGACGTGTATTGGCCAGTGCAACGAAAGGGGTAAAGGTAAAATACGTCAATTCGCCCGAATCGGATATCTATAAGAAAAGCAACGAACTATACGGCATCTACTTCGCCAAGCAAGCCATCGTGAAACAAGACCGTTGCTTCCTTGTAGAAGGATACACCGATGTTATCTCCATGCACCAAAGTGGTGTGGAGAATGTTGTTGCCTCATCGGGTACAGCCTTGACTCCCGGACAAATCAAACTGATTCACCGTTTCACCAACAACATGACCATCCTCTACGATGGCGACTCGGCAGGCATCAAAGCCTCCTTGCGAGGCATCGACATGCTGCTCGAAGAGGGTATGAACATCAAGGTGTGCCTACTTCCCGACGGTGAAGACCCCGACTCGTTTGCACGCAAGCACAACGCTACCGAATTTCAGGAGTTTATCAAAGAGCATGAGACGGACTTCATCCGTTTCAAGACAAATCTGTTGATGGAAGATGCCGGAAAGGACCCCATCAAACGCGCCGAACTGATTGGAAGCCTGGTACAAAGCATCTCCATCATCCCTGAAGCCATTGTGCGGGACGTGTATATCAAAGAGTGTGCGCAACTGCTCCATGTGGAAGACCGACTATTGGTGAGCGAAGTGGCCAAGCGTCGCGAGAAGCAAGCCATCAGCAAGGCCGAACAAGCCGAGCGCGAACGGCAAAGAGCGCAACGCCAACTGCAAGCCGAACAGGAAACCAATGCCGGTGAACAACCCTTACCGCCACCTCCCACTGAGTTCGGACCGGCAAACCCGGACGATACATTGCCTCCACCACCTATCGGTGATGAAGAGACAAGCAATGAGCAACCAACTCCTCCTCCACCAAGCTACCTGCCACCTACCGAGAAGGTAAGCAACGACATCCTGAAACTTGAGCGACAATTATTACAAATGATTGTACGCTATGGCGAACAAGTATTGCTCTTGAATGAGGAAGAGGGCGGGAAAGCCGTAACCGTTATCGACTACATTGGACAAGAGTTGAAAGACGACGAACTTGATTTCAGCAGCAACTTGCACCAACAGATGTTGAACGAAGCCATTGAACACCTGTCTGACGAAGGATTCAATGCCAGCCGCTATTTCATCGGGCATACCGATCCTACTATCAGCCAAATTGCCGGCGATTTGATTAGCGAGCGCTACCAATTAAGCAAATACCACTCGAAGGGACAAAAGATTGTTAGCGATGAAGAACGTCTGTTCGACATTGTAACCCAGTTGGTCATCAACTACAAATATACCATCGTAGGAGAGGAACTGAAGAAGATGCTTCGGCAACTACAAAACCCGGAGATAGCCAACGATTCGGAGAAATGCGATGAGCTGATGAACAAGTACAACCAACTGCGCCAGGCACAGAACCTCATGGCCAAGCATTTGGGCGAACGGGTGGTAATCAAAAGTTAGAATGAGAATTTAGATTGGTGCTGGATGAGGTTCATAAACTCCTCACGCGTCTTTGCCTGATTGAATGCACCGGTAAAATCGGAAGTAGTTGTAATGGAATTCTGTTTTTCCACTCCACGCATCTGCATACACATGTGCTTGGCCTCTACCACCACCATCACGCCCAAAGGATTCAGTGTTTCCTGAATACACTCTTTGATTTGGAATGTCATACGTTCCTGCACTTGCAGACGATGTGAGAAGATATCTACCACGCGGGCAATCTTGCTCAAGCCGGTGATATATCCGTTGGGGATGTATGCCACATGCACCTTGCCATAGAAAGGCAACATGTGATGTTCGCACAATGAAAAGAAATCAATATCCTTCACTATAACCATCTGGCTGTATTCCTCTTTGAACTTGGCCGATTGCAACACTTCGTGCGGATTCATGGTGTATCCTTTGGTAAGTGTCAGCATGGCCTTTGCCACACGTTCGGGGGTTTTCAGTAATCCTTCACGCGAAGGGTCTTCGCCCAACAAGGTTAGAATGCGTTGATAGTGCTCTTGCAACTCACCCAGCGAGGGTGACGATATTTCTTCTTTTCCTAACATAACAGAATTATAGCGGAATGTTGATATAGTCTTTTACGATGGATACTTCCTTAAAATCTCCGGTTGCCTTGATTTGTCGCATCATGGCATCGGCCTCTTCGATGCTTCTGAAATCGCCCACACGGCACAACCATCTGGGAGGATTGAAAGAGGTATAAATCGTTAAATTGGGAAAAGATTGCTTAATGGCTTCCGACACCTCTTGAGCCTCTTTCTTGGCTTGTCGGGTATTGTTCCCTGCATAAAGTTGGATACGATATCCGGCACTTTTTATCACTCGCTGCTCACCATTAACGGGCACATAAGTAGAACCCAGCAAAGCAGTAATGCGTGAATCCTGGTGTATGGTAACCTTGCCTTGACCGGGATTTGATTGTTGCAGACTGCTCACAATGTTATTCTGTGCATTAGCGTTTGCCAACAATGCCACACTGACAATCAAGAATAAAGCGAATCTCTTCATAAACAATTTAGTTATAAGGGAGATAAATGGAGGATAGTCTGTTCCTCCCTTTATCTCCCCATATGATTTTAATTAGTTGAATGCATCAATAATGCCCTTGAAGTCTGAAACCTTCAAAGCAGCACCACCAATCAAACCGCCATCAACGTCGGGATTAGCGAACAATTCCTTAGCGTTAGAAGGCTTGCAGCTACCACCATAAAGGATAGAGCAGTTTTCAGCTACCTCGTTGCCATACTTGTTAGCTACCAACGAACGGATGAATGCATGGATTTCTTGTGCTTGCTCAGGAGTAGCAGTCTTGCCAGTACCGATAGCCCAAACGGGTTCGTAAGCCAACACGATTTTGCCGAAGTCTTCAGCAGAAAGCGAGAATACCGATTCCAATTGAGCAGCAACCACTTCGTTTTGCTTGTTAGCTTCGCGTTCTTCCAACACTTCACCGATACAGAAGATAGGAGTCAAGCCGTTAGCCAAAGCCAACTTCACCTTTTCGTCGAGGATTTCTACAGTTTCGCCATAGTATGCACGACGTTCAGAGTGACCTAAGATTACATATTTTGCGCCAGTAGAAGCAACCATAGCGGCAGATACTTCACCGGTATAAGCACCCGATACCTTATCAGCACAGTTTTCTGCACCAACGCCAATCTTAGCAGCATCTACCAATGGAGTAACCGATGCCAAGTGGATGAAAGGAGTACAGATGATAACGTCGCAATTAGGCTTTTCGTTAGCCAATGCTTCGTTCAATTCCTTTGCCAATTCAATACCTTCTTGAAGGGTTTTGTTCATTTTCCAGTTTCCTGCAACAATGTTCTTTCTCATTTTTGTTTTTATTTTAAAGGGTTAATGTATCTTGTTTTGTTCTTTTTCTTTTCAGCCATACGGTTTCGGCCAGCAAAATTAGTGATAATGGCAGGATATACCAAAAAAAAGCCCATCCCACTGTATAAAAATCGCTAAATTGTTGCAATTGGCCCAATGGAATCTCTTCCAAACGGCCGGAAAGTTCGTATTCTGAGGGGAAATTATCGTTGCTCCACTTATGGATGATTGTTCCGTTTTTTATCAATAACAATCCCGGATTCGAGCGAATCACGGTTTTCAATTCCGTATCGTCCACCTGACAGAACGGATAATCAGCACCTGTCCAGTCGCGCCACGACTCAATCTCTTGCTCCGACGAGGAGGTCAGGGCATAAAATCCATATCCGTTATCAACCGAATAGTCGTATAGTTCGTTTATCAAATCGATTTCTCCGTCGTCGGCATGTTCAATGCGATGAGCCACCAAAAGGAATGTATATCCTTCGTCTTCCAGAATATTGTATGTGATGTCTTCGCCGGTAGTGATGTCGGTCAACCAGAAATCGTTGATAGTAGGCATACCTCCCTCTTCGCCATTTGCAGGTAACTCCATGGCTTGCAAGATGTTGGTACCAACCTTATAAGGTCTGAAGTCGAGTATCGGCAGGTACTTCAAGCAATAGAATGAAAGCATCAGGATATAGGCAATGGTGAATAACGACACCAGCCAATCGGTCTTTTCGGTAAAGAAGCGGAAGATGAGTTTGCGCCACCTGAACACCACGATTGCCATAGTGAGCAGCAACACATTTTTCGCAAAGGTTTCCCAATTACTCAACACCCAGGCATCGCCGAAACATCCGCAATCGCGCACCGGATTGGCTATGGCCAGGTAAAAGGTTAATGGTGTCATAAAGAGCATCAGCAACAATGTGATGTAGGTTGCCGTGCCACGACGGATGCCAAACAACAGATAGGCACCTACCACAAATTCAAGGGCAGACAAGCCTACGGCCACCAGCATAATGAAA
Organism: Mediterranea massiliensis; assembly: GCA_015060685.1. Classification (GTDB taxonomy): domain Bacteria; phylum Bacteroidota; class Bacteroidia; order Bacteroidales; family Bacteroidaceae; genus Bacteroides; species Bacteroides massiliensis_B. The sequence continues at coordinate 37,243 of SUXZ01000020.1, forward strand.
AAGGCCGGTATCCAACCTTCCATGCCGAAAGCTTGGATATAGTCTTCCAATTTATAATAAAAGCCAAGTGAATCGACGGACTTGACAAAGCCCGAAAAGATAAACATGGCCGCTAAAGCAAAGCGGCACAAGTTTGTCAGATACTTACTGATGATATATTTTCTACGAATGCTTAAACTCACGGCAAACCATCTAAATGCAACGCAAAACTTGTCCTACCCGCAAGATTGTTTTACGGGTGATTCCATTGAGTTTACATAGTTGAGAAACAGTTACCCCTTGGCGTGCAGCGATGCGTCCCAATGTATCGCCCTTGCGCACCTTGTAGTAGATGTCGCCACCGGTTGGTGTCTTGTTCTGTTTCTTCCGATAAGTATAGGTATCTGCTAAAATGTCTTGTTTCTCGAAGTCGAACATCTTCGCCGGGTCGAGGGGAACACCCAAGAAGCGCACTTCGAAGTGCAGGTGCGAACCGGTAGAGCGACCGGTGTTACCGCCCAAACCGATGGGGTCTCCGGCTTTCACCAATTGGTTTTCCTCTACCAACCACTTGGAAAGGTGTCCATATACGGTTTCCAAACCATTGTCGTGACGGATAACGATATACTTGCCATAACCGCGACGACGGCCTTGGTTCTTCACAATGCGCACCTTACCGGTGAATGCCGAACGGATGGTATCACCAATGTACACCTTCACGTCCAATCCGTTATGTACACGACGACGGCGCGGACGATAACCGAACACATCGGTGATACGGCTATTGGTAGTGGGCAAGGCAAAGTCGGTCAAATCGAATACGCAACTATCTGGCAAAGCCACATTTCCATACGAGTTCACACTGGCATTTGTCCAGTTAGGATAGATGTCGGCAGCCGGAAAAAGCGATTGGGCAGGGCGCACATGCTTCAACAACGCCAACGAATCGACCGCCTTCAGTTTTACGTCAATCGGTGCTTGGCGTGCAAGCAAATCTTGCGCCGGCAACTCGGCACAAGCCAATAGGGTGAATAGTGATAAAGTGATGTATTTAATCCAGTTAATCTTCATAGTTTTCCAAAAAATCCCTCAAAGATAGTGTTTCTTATTGATACATAACGACTTTCATTAACGTTTTTTCATTTTTATTCTTTCTTGTTTAGCGAACAAACACTCTTAACAATTTGTTTATCAAATATTTGCACCGAAACATGTTTTACAACATATTCGATAGTGATTAGCGGTTAGTGATAAGTGATTAACCAAACACTAATCACCAACTAATCACTAATCACTAAACACTAACTAATCGCCGCCCAGTTGACATTGGTTTTCCGAAGCTCCTTCAGACGCTTCCAAAGGAGCTGATATTCGGGCAAGGTGTTGTCGGGGTCAGTATCCACCACTTGTTGCGCCACTTCGCGCACGTATTGCAACAACTGGCCGTCGCGTGCAAGGTCGGCAATCTTCAAATCGAATGCCATGCCGCTTTGTTGGGTACCCTCCAAATCGCCGGGACCACGAAGTTTCAAATCGGCCTCGGCAATCTCAAAGCCATCGTTGGTGCGCACCATGATTTCAATGCGTTTCCGCGTATCTTCGGCCAGTTTGAAACCGGTCACCAAGATACAATAGGATTGGTCAGCGCCACGTCCTACCCTACCCCGCAACTGATGAAGTTGCGACAAGCCAAATCGTTCGGCGTTCTCTATCACCATCACAGAGGCATTCGGCACATTTACCCCCACCTCGATAACGGTTGTGGCGACCATAATCTGTGCTTCTCCCGATACAAATCGGTGCATCTCCGCATCCTTTTCGGCAGGTTTCATCTGTCCGTGCACCTTACAGATGGTACATTCAGGGAAATCTTCGCATGCATGCTGGTAACCCTCTTCCAGGTTTTTCAAATCAATCTTTTCGCTCTCCTTAATCAGCGGATACACCATATACACCTGACGCCCTTCGGCTATCTGTTTGCGGATAGCCTCATTCAGATGCTTGCGATGGGCATCATATCGGTGGAGGGTTTCAATGGGCTTACGACCGGGCGGAAGTTCGTCGATAACAGATACCTCCAAGTCGCCATACAGCGTCATGGCCAACGTGCGCGGAATGGGTGTAGCGGTCATTACCAACACATGCGGCGGATAGGTGTTCTTCGCCCAAAGGCGGGCGCGTTGCGCCACACCGAAACGATGCTGCTCGTCGATAACCACAAAGCCTAACGAAGCAAAGCTGACGGTATCTTCAATCACGGCATGTGTACCAATCAAGATATGCACATCGCCCGTGAGTAATCCTTGCAAAATAGCCTCGCGACGCTTGCCTTTTATGGAGCCGGTGAGCAGCTCCACACGCACATCCATGCCTCGAAGCAGCTCCTTGATGGTTTCATAATGCTGATTGGCAAGGATTTCGGTTGGTGCCATCATACACGCCTGGTAATTATTGTCGAGCGCAATGAGCATGCTCATCAATGCCACCAACGTTTTGCCACTACCCACATCGCCTTGCAACAAACGGTTCATTTGGCGTCCCGAACCCATGTCGCGACGAATCTCCTTCAGCACCCGTTTCTGTGCATTGGTCAGTTGGAAAGGAAGATTTTCCTGATAAAAGCGGTTGAACACATCGCCCACCTTCGAGAAGAGATAGCCGCGAAACTTGCGTTGCCGGTCCTTGGCATAGCGCAAGATGTTCAGTTGGACATAAAACAACTCTTCGAACTTCAGCCGGTATTGCGCCTTCCGAAGCTGGTCGGCATTCTCGGGGAAGTGAATGGCACGCAAGGCATCGGTAAGCGGCATCAGCCGATGGGCGGAAAGGATTTGCGGCGTAAGAGTTTCGGGCAAGGGCTCTTTGATCTGTTGCATCAGCGCATGCATAATCTTCTCCAACGCATGCGAGTTGAGCGACGAGCGCTTCATCTTCTCCGACGTATTGTAGTAGGGTTGCAACCCCAACGAGCCCGCCTTCTGCTCGGTAGTCTCATCGATGTCGGGATGAGCGATGTTAACACGTCCGTTGAAGATAGTGGGCCGCCCGAAGACGATATATTCCTTATTCAGCTTATACTTGCCGACAATGTATTTAATGCCTTGAAACCAAACCAAATCCACCACACCCGTACCATCGGAAAAGTGAGCCACCAACCTACGCTGACGCCCCTCGCCCATGGTTTCAAAGCTCAGGATGGCACCTTTTATTTGAATATACGGCATGGTGCCCGTAATCTCGCGGATGGTGTAGATACGACTACGGTCGACATACTTATAGGGGAAATAGTACAACAAGTCGTTAAAGGAGTAGATATTCAACTCCTTATTCAGCATGGCCGAGCGTTGCGGCCCCACCCCAGGCAGATACTTTATGTCGCGTGTAGTCAGATCGAACATCTATTTCTGAAGAATTGTTTCGGCTATTTTCAAATCGAACGGGGTGGTTATCTTGATATTCTCCCGGTTGCCCTCGGTCAGGTGTATCTTTTCGCCGTATGCCTCCACCACCGATGCATCGTCGGTAAAGCCGGGGATATAGGATTGATGGTAGGCCTGCTTCAGCAAAGCCACATCGAACACTTGCGGGGTTTGTCCCAGTTTGTAGAGGTTGCGGTCAACCGTCCGGCTATCATCCCCCTGCACCATTCTGATGGTTTCCACCACATCTATCACCGGCACAACGGCCTTATACCGGGCAGCTTCGGCATAGCAACGGCGAATCACCTCTATCGATACAAACGGACGCACGCCATCGTGCACACCCACCAAGCCCTCTTCATCCACCAATGCCAAGCCGTTCTTAACCGAATGGAAGCGTGTTTCGCCTCCGTCGGTCACTTGGTGAGGAATAGAAAAGGCATACGCTTCGCACAACGATTTCCAATAATCCTGTTGCGATTTAGGCAACACCAATATCAGACGCATAGCAGCATCTGCCTTGTGAAAAGCCTCCAATGTATGCATCAGCACAGGCTTACCGCATATGGGCAAGAACTGTTTGGGAAGGTCGGCACCCATGCGAAGGCCCTTACCACCAGCTACGATAATAACAAAGTTCACTTTGAAAATTGAGAATTAAAAGTTAAAAGTTAGGAAACCATCATGCCGGCTTCAAGCTCTTGGCGCATCTCCTTGCTTACAAGCATCTCCACGAGTGTCATGGCAAAAGGTATGGAGGCGCCTGGGCTCTTGCCGGTAACAATGTTACCATCCTGCTCAACAAGTCGGGCGGTATATTCAGCCCCTTCCAAATAGGCTTCATAGCCGGGATAGCAAGTAGCCTTCTTGCCTTTCAAGATGCCCAACTTACCCAACACCATCGGTGCGGCACAGATAGCAGCCACCGGTTTGCCGGCCTCCACCTGCTTCAGCAATGCCTTGCACAACATTTCCGACTCGCCCAACGAAGCCGCGCCGGGCATACCACCGGGCAAGAGCAACAGTTCGGCATCGCTAAAGTCGCAATTCACGATGTTCTTATCGCAAAACATGGATACGCCGTGCGCACCTTTCACGATTTCGTCGTCGGTCACCGACACCATCACCACTTGCATGCCTGCTCTACGCAAGATATCCACTGGTGCCATCGCTTCAATCTCTTCAAAGCCATCGGCAAAGAATACATATACTTTCTTCATCTCTTAATCAGTTTTGTTTTCGAGTGTAAAAATAGTGGTTTTATTCGTTACAAACCACATCCGAAGAGAAAAAGTTTATCCCCAATCGTACTCTTCGGTAAAATGGTCGTAATTCGGCTTGATGGTCAGGCCATACTTACGGAAAGCCGCGGCAATGATTTGCTGGTCGGCCGGAGTAAGCCCCTGCTCCATGCGGTAGCAACGATAATAGCGTGTGCGGCCAATGGAGGCAATGATGCCACTCCTCAACGAATAAAGTTGCTTGGCGGGCACTTCATCGAACAGATGCTTCAGTCCCCACGCCACCCGAATCTTCTTCATACCCTTATAATAAGCGCACTTCGATGCATCTTCGGGGATAAGACGCGGATTGACAATGAGAACGCTATTGGCTTCGCTCTCTTCGTGTTGCGCCAAGTAGTAGCGCAAACAAGTTTCTTTCAACGGGCAACGTTCTTGATAGCAACGTGCAAATCCAAAAGGAACTTTCATTTAGTTATGAGTTTTGAGTTTTGAGTTAATTTCCTAATTCTCAATTTTTAATTTTTAATTCTTAATTTACACAGACCAGGTGATAAAGCGTTCCGTATCGGCTATGGCGCGACGGCAGCTTATGCTTCGCCAACGTTCGTCCAAGGAGGCGCACCTTCTTATCGGAGAACTTCAGGTTGCTCTTCGAAACAAGCCGTTCCATAATCTCGGTAGTGGAGAGCCACTCGCCGGCCTCATCCTCGTCGGCAGCACGGAAGAAGCTGAAGAAGAGTTGCTCTTCGGGGCTGTTCTGCTCAAACTCGCGGTTGTGTTCGGTCATCACCTGCTCGTCTTCGTAGTCGAACCAATAGCGTTCGCCCTGCTCCAACTCATACATGGCCTGGGCATAAAGCTGTTCGTAGTCGATGGGCGGTGTCTCTATCTGTCCGGTCACCTCCACGCAGATGAATCGGCGACTTCCACTGGGGTCGGTCAGCAAATCCTTTTGGTTGCTGGTGGCGATAAACGAGGCATAGCGTTGCATCTCGAGCATGGCCGTTCCGTAGGGTTTGCGCACGTTGAGCACCGGTTTCTGCAAGATATGTTTCAGGAAGCCCTGTTGCGTCACGCTGACCTGGTCGAACTCGTCGATGTTTATCAACGCAAAGCGGTTCAGGCAGAGTTCGGCATCCTTCTTGCGCGAGAAGTCGATGCTATCGGTGTAGTAGGTACGCAATTCGGGTGGCACCAAATTGCGGCAGAAGGTGGATTTGCGTGTACCTTGCGCGCCCACCAACAGGGGCGACACACTATTGGCATACTTCTTGTCGACGCCTCCACGCCAATGAACCACCATATTCAGGAACCACCGATGAAACAGCTCGCGCCACTTCGGATAATTGCAGGGTACGGTATCTGCCAACGCATCGATGCGGTTGCGCCCATCCCAATGCGGCAAGCCATACAGATACTCCTCCAACGGATTGAAGGTAGGCACACGATTGGAATAGACATAGCGGTTTATATCCCTGTCCCACAACGGGATGCCCTCTTTCTGTGCATCAATGGCGATGCTGTTCAACGCCCGTTTGTCCATCGGCAGGAAATGGAAGCGATAGGTATAGCGTTCGCGATACTCCACTTCACCGATTTGGGTATTGTAGCGCAATTCATAACGACGTTTCATGAACTCTTCCAGCTGCATGGCCAAGCGTTGCTCTTTCGGCAGAAGCGTCCAAGCCTCTATCGTACCATTGGCCTCGTTATAGGCATCACGGAAGATACTTCTAATCAGCTCTTCACGCACCTTGCGGTGGAAGTAGAAGAGTGTGCGATGCACCGACTCCTCCTCCGGCAACCCCGATGCGGCACAATGTTGCGCCAACGACACAAGAACGGGGTGCAAGTCGTTATCCGCCGGCAGCTTACCGGCACGGCGCGCCTCGCCCACCTCCACACGGGCTTTGCACAAAGCAGCCTGATGCAACAACGCCACGGCCTCCATCTGCTCGAACCCCGGCACCGCACGCTTCCAAGGCGACTCTTCAGCTTGCAGATGCTCTGCATAAGTCGTTTCGGCGGGCAACGATACGGGTTGCGTCAGGTAAAACTGCACAGAATCGGGACGATAAAGCACTTCCGGGTCGAACGACAAGCGAGAATAGCCGTCGATACGCGGTTCGCGCGGCACTATCTGAAAAGGCAGATGCGGTTGGTAGCACTGCACCGCCAAGCGATAGGCATGTGCATGAAACAGCTCAGCCTCCTCCTCGGACGTGGGCAACGTATTGTCCGGACGGGTAAAGGTTGTCCAGATCTTCACCGAACGCCCACTACTTCCCATGAACACGCAACGTGTTTGCGGCAATTGCCAGGCGCGCTGCTTCACCAACTCCACCTCCGAGCGGCCCGACAAGGGGCCTACCGTCAGCTCCACCACACCATTGTACTGCTTCAAGTAACGGCCACCCCGGCTACGGCCATACTCCACCGCCGGCAGAATCCTTGGCAACGCCTCAAGACCTGCCGGCACCTCATCGGGCAGCACATAGCGCAACTGAAGACGAAATTCGCCGACAGGCTTCTCCTTCGTCTCCTCCTTCATCCGCGCCAACCAATCATCCATCGTCAGCACCGTCATGGCCGTTTGGCCACCCTTCTTTTTCCTAAGCTGAGTAATCTTCATGTCTTGTTCTCCTTTTTATGCCATAAAGATACAACATTTTAGGCCGAAAATCAAGTTTATTGCATTAAAAATTTGTTAAAATGCACACTTTTTGCATCCAAAAATCCATATTCTTCACTTGTTTTCCCTCATTGTGTAGTGTACTAAATAAGTTGACACAACTCAAAAAAGTTATGCGCAACTCAATTAGCAATTCTCTCCGCCTGGAGATTGTGGACGTTTATTACCACAGTAGTATTAGTAAGTTGGATATCTGTAAA
>SUXZ01000021.1 GCA_015060685.1 Mediterranea massiliensis
TTTTGGATTGTAAACCTCAATCGGATTATCTTTGCAAGGTGTAAACCTGCATAGGAATAAGATTTTAAACTGTAAACCTATATCGGATTTTAATATTAACCTGTCAACTTATTTTAGTACACTGCAGAAACTCGGAGTTTCAATGGGGTGAAACTTGGAGTTTCAAGCTTTGAAACTGTTTGTTTCATTGGGTGAAACACTCTGTTTCATGCGCTGAAACTGTTTCCGCAATTAAGGGAAACAAGTGCCGAATACGCATTTTTGGGTGCTAAAAGTGTGCATTTTAACATATTTTTAATCGTGTGTTTAGTGAAATCACTGTTTCATACCACTATTTTGGAGGTCGCGCACGATTGTTTTATCCAATATTTCGGCATAAACCTCGGTTGTTCTTACGTTTTTATGTCCCAACAGTTTCTGCACAGTAGTGATATTTACCCCATAATACACTAACAAGGTTGCATTGGTATGCCGTGCAACGTGGAAAGTGACTTTTTTCTTTATCCCAACCATTTGGGTTAAACGGACAAGTTGCTTATTAACGTTCGAATTGTCGGGCAGATGAAAGAACTGATCCAAGTCTGTGAAGTAGCGTTCTAATATAGCTATCGCCTTGCCGTTGAATAATAAATGCAGCGGTAAATGCACCTCTGCATCGGTCTTAATGGTACGTAGTATTAACCATAAGCCGTCTTCACGAGAAGCGAATGAGTCCCTGTTTAGGTTGCAAAAATCAGAATACCTCAATCCTGTATAGATACAAAACAAAAACGCATCCAATATCTGTCGTGCCTTGAAGGATTTTGGCGGCAAACAGAGATTTTCTAATTTCTTCAACTCTTCCGGCATTAAGAATTGATGTTGAATGTCTTTTGATTTAATGCGGTATTTCATAAACATGTCCGAATCCAACCAATTGCCGTATCCTTTATTTATAGCCACGTTGACATAGCGCTTCAAGTGGCGCATGTGCTTGCCTACCGTATTGGTTTTGCATCCCGAACGATATAAAAACTCTTCAAAATCAAGCAGAAAATGATAATCAAGTTCTTCAAACAAAAGGCTCTTATTATATTCCTGAAGTTTTTTCCATGTAGTGAGGTGATTGCACCGAGTGCTCTCCTTAACATCAGCCTTCAGTACTTCGGAAAGGAAAAAGGGAACAAACTGTTCCTGACCATAGTGGTTGTTTAGAGCCTTTTTCAACATCTCCAGAGATACTCTCTTCTCGCGCCTCCACAAATTCAATTCTATCTGTTCTATATGGGCAAGGTATTCCTGTATACGCTTGTTCAACTCCAATGCATTAGGATGACGTTTAATTCTTTTCCGTTTTTCATCCCATTGGTTAGGCCGTAGGTAGAGGTTCGTGGAAAAATATTTCCGCTTTCCCCGATAATACACTTCTATTTGTAGCAAGGCCACCTGCTCACGATTCAGTTTATTCTTGCGATTATACACAAATCTGTAAATGAATTTCATCATAATATTCACGTTTTATAATGTTAGTTAGTCGGATTGGCATTTAAGGGAATAAACCTCTATTTGCATTGCAATAGAAGCACTTGGCTTCTACAAAAATAATGGATTATTAGATGTAAAAGGAATTGTTAAAATGAATATTCTATGTATACATATACAAATTGTAATCGTCTATTATAGTGTGTTTTCGTCATCAACTGACTAAAAAACCGCTGTCTGATATGTTAAAAGCCGAATTGACTATGCAAAAATTGCTGATAATAGGAAATCATTTTGTTCGAAACACGGAACAAATTGCACAATCTTTAGTTAAAACACCCGACAAAGTGTCAGAAACGAAAGATTTTTTTAAGATTCCTATTGTCATTTTTAGAAATATTAGTAATTTTGCAACCTATTAGAGTATTGAAACAATTAATGTAAAGTTTAACTTTAAGAGAGAATTTATGAAAAGAAAAATCATGCTGTTATTGGCCTGTCTTTTTGTAGGGATAGGCTTAGCAACTGCCCAAACTCAGACAGTTACAGGTGTTGTAATTTCTGAAGAAGACGGGCAACCAGTAATCGGAGCATCGGTTTTGGTAAAAGACACCCAGTTGGGTACTATTACCGGCATCGATGGCGATTTTAAATTAACCAACGTGCCGAGTTCGGCGAAGACTATTGTGGTATCATACCTTGGTATGAAGGCCGTAGAAGTTCCCATCAAAGAGAACATTAAGGTTACATTGAAAACCGACAATGAGATGCTTGATGAAGTGGTAATTACAAGCTATGGTACAGCTAAGAAAGTAGGTTCTGTTGTAGGTTCAGTTGGAACTGTAAGCAACAAGAAGTTAGAAAAACCTGTAACTGCAAACTTTACCGATGCTTTGTCTGGTCAGGTAGCAGGTTTGTCAGTAATGTCAAGTTCGGGTGATCCTTCTAAGTCTGCAACCATTCGTTTGCGTGGCGTAAGTTCTATCAATGCAGGTACTGCTCCTTTGTTTATCTTGGATGGCGCCCCCATTTCTTCAACATTGTTTAATACACTCAATCCTTCAGATATTGAGAATATTACCGTGTTGAAAGATGCTGCTTCTACAGCTATTTATGGTTCGCGTGCAGCAAATGGTGTAATTGTAATCACTAGTAAGAAAGGTAAATTTGGTCAAAAACCTAAGGTTACTATTCGTGGACAGTATGGCTTCACCTCTATGGTAGAAGATAAATTGGATATGATGAACGCATCGCAATATGTCGAATTCCGTGATAAGATTGGTGTTCCCGTATCTCCTGAGGTGAAAGATTTGGTTAATAAATATGGTATTGACACAAATTGGCGAGATGAAATTTTCAAGACAGGAAATACTTACACACTTGATGCTTCTGTTACAGGTGGTGGTGAAAATGTATCTTACTATCTTTCATTGAACCACCATGAACAAGATGGTATCATCGATCAATCGGGTATGCGTCGTGAAGCATTACGCTTCAACTTCAATACACGTGTTGCTGATTGGTTTAAAGTTGGTCTCCAATCCAATCTTGGTTATCAAAAATATGAAACCAACTCGGAAAATGGTGCAAGTGATGGCTTATATACCACAGACCCAGTTCTTTTTGCTCGTATGGCATTCCCATACGATACTTATGAAGAATATACTCTTGAAAACGGCAAAGCAGTCTTTAATGGAAACTATGCAAAGAAGCTCCATTATACAGGCTTTACCACACCAAGATTTGTGAACGAAAATCGTCAACAGTATCGTACAATTGTAACAGCAAACCTTAACTTATTCCAAGAGATTACACCTATCAAGGGTTTGACAATTCGTGCTCAACAAGCATTGGATGCTTTCGATTATACGCTAAATAGCAAGAGCCTTCCTTATGACGAACAATTTACTATTTGGGGGGACAAAATCGCTGCACGTACTGGTTCGGCTCAGAAAGCTTTTGAACGCTACTATCAGTTCACCTATACTAATACGGCTGAATACAAATTCAATATCAATGATCACAACGTGACATTGTTGGCCGGTCAAGAGTCTATCATTTCAAAGGATGACTACTTTGGCGTTTATGCAACAGGACATTCTGATGTTCGCCAAATGCGTTTGGATCAGGCAACAACAGTGTCAGTTTCCAATTTATCAGATGAATTGACAGAAACTGTATTCAATTCCTATTTCTTCAATGGCGCATATAACTATGATGAACGTTACTTCTTTGACTTCACACTTCGCCGTGATGGTAGCTCGAAGTTTGCACCAGACAACCGTTGGTCAACTTTCTACTCTGTAGGCGGTATGTGGAATGCCAAGAGAGAAAAATTCTTGGAAGATACCGATTGGTTGGATGAGTTGACATTGAAGGCCAGCTATGGTACTACAGGTAACTCTTCTATCGGTAATTATGGATATTTCGGTTTGATTGGTAGTGGTAGCAAGCCATATAATGGTGGAGGTACATTGGGTATTGCACAGGCAAGCAACTACGACTTGACTTGGGAAACCGTAAAACAATTCAATGTGGGTCTTTCATTCCGCATTTTCGATAGAGTGTCTGTTGATGCAGAATACTATGTGAAGAAAACAGAAGATATGTTGATGGAGATTCCTTATTCATATACAACTGGTTTCAGTGGTGGTATGGGTAATATCGGTAGCATGGAAAACAAAGGTTTTGACCTCTCTGTTAAATATGATGTTATTGACACTCAAGATATAAACTGGTCGGTAAGAGCCAATGTAAACTACAACAAAAATGAAATTACCGAGCTGTTTGATGGACGTGACGAATTTGCATTGCCTAACTATGGTTTGATGTATAAAGTCGGACATGATATGGGTGAGTTGTATTATGTACGTTATGCAGGTGTTGACCCACGTGACGGTTTGCAAATGTGGTACGACAAGGATGGCAACAAGACCAAGGTATTCAACGAAGAACGCGATGCCGTGCTCATTGGTAAGAGTATGTATGCTCCATGGTCTGGCGGTTTCGGTACTGAATTCTCTTGGAAGGGATTAAGCATTAGTGCAGATTTTGCTTACGCGTTGGATAAATATATGTTGAGTAACGATAATTACTTTACCAAGAATACCCAACAATGTACTTCGCAAAACCAAGCTGTTGAAATGTTGAATATCTGGACAAAACCAGGTGATATTACTAATATTCCTAAGTATGGTGAACAACCTCAATTCGATACTCGCTTGGTGGAAGATGCTTCATTCCTTCGTTTGAAGAATGTTACTATTCAATATACCCTTCCTAAATCATTGCTGAAACGTACTGGCATTGGTGGCGTGAATATATTTGCCATCGGACGTAACTTGTTCACTTGGACCGGTTATAGTGGTTATGACCCCGAACCGGAAGTAAACTTGGTTAAGTTCAACTATCCGAATACTCGCCAAATCGTATTTGGTGCAGAAATTACATTCTAAGAATAGAGAAAACATTATAACGCAGATAATTATAATATGAAAAAAATATTCGCAATATTGTTATTAGTTGGAGGTATATTTGCATCATGTGACATGGATAAATATCCTTACGGATCGCTTGATGACCAAACTGCCATCCAAAAAGTAAATGATGTAGAGCGTTTTCGTAATGGTCTCTACTCTAGTATGAGAAGTATAACTTCTGGAGCCTGGGTGTTCTACCAAGACCTTCAGACTGACGAGTTCAATGGAATGATTGGTAACGGTAACCGCGGAGGTAATTTCGCTACCGGAAACATCTTGTCTTCAGATCAGGATATTGAAAGTTTCTTTGCATCCATGTATTCTGTAATCAATAGTGCAAACTATCTGATAGAGAGAGTTCAACCTTTGCTTGACAGTGAAGAGTTTGATGAAGAACAGAAACTTTTGCTTAATCTTTATAAGTCAGAAGCTCACTTCTTGAGAGCATATTGCTACTATTGGATGGCAGAACACTTCTGTAATAATATTCAGTTTGAGGGTGCTAACGGAATGGGTGTTCAATTGGTAACAGCCTACTTCCCTACTGCTGATCGTAGTAAGTATCCTGCACGTAGTACACAAGCAGAAACATATGCTTTGATTGATTCTGATTTGGAAGCTGCAAATAAAGGATTCCAAGCTTATGAGGCTGCTGGTAATGCCCCTGAGCCTAATGCTCATTATTTCAATACCAATACAGTACTTGCACTTCAAGCACGTATGGCTTTGACAAAGGGTGACTATCAAGTAGCTTATAATAAGGCTACCCAACTAATCAATACTGATGTTTATGAATTGGCAGAAGGTGCAGATTATATCGATATGTGGTCAACAGACGAAGGCTCAGAAGTAATCTTCCGTCCTTTTATGAGTAATGTAGAGTTGGGTTCTTCTACTGGTCAATACTATCTTACTGATAGCGAACAATCAGCCGATTACATCCCTACAACTTCAGTATTGTTTATGTATGGCGAAGGTGATATACGTTTTGATGCATTCTTTACTATATATACAGGACTTGTTGCTAATGGTATTACATCGCCTGCTTATGTGTTCAACAAATATCCAGGTAACGAAACTTTGAAGACCGGAGCACAACGTAACTTTATGAACATGACCAAACCTTTCCGTTTGAGCGAAGCCTATTTGATTGCAGCCGAAGCTGCAGCCGAGTTGGGTGATGTGACTAATGGTAACAAGTATCTGAATGCTTTGTGCAAAGCACGTATCATAGGTTATGAAGACGCCAATTACCCAGGAGAAACATTGTTAAGTGCAGTGCGTGAAGAGCGCCAAAAGGAATTGATTGGTGAAGGTTTCCGCTTGAGCGATTTGCGCCGTTGGAAGCAAGGATTCGCTCGCGATGCTCAATATAGTCTAATTGGTGCTCCAAGTTTGGAAGATATGGTACTTCCAAATTGTGTTGCTGTGACTTATCAGGCCGGTGATTACCGCTATGTATGGCCGATACCAACTACTGAAATGCAATCGAATCCTAAGTTGGAGGGTCAACAAAATCCTGGTTATTAATTATCAAATTAAAAACAGAAAGATATGAAGTTTAATAAATTATATACACTGTTGCTCGCATCAGTCATGTTTGTAGGCTGTTCTGACGACGATGAGTCATGGAACAATAGCAAAGCTACCGTGAGCATGGGTGAAACAGAACTCAGCTATAAAGAGAATAAGGGTATTGTAAACATTCCCATTGTGGTGGATGGAACATTAAACGGCCCGATTCAAGTTACTGTAGAAGTTGCGGAGAAAGGTTCAAATCCTGCAATGGATGATATCCACTATCTTGTTACCTCTAAAACTATTGTTATTCCTGAGGATGCCACAAGTGGCAGCATCGAAATGATTACTGTTGATGATGATGAGATTAACGAAGCACGCGAGTTTACAATGACCATCAAGAGTGCAGTAGGTGCAACTATTGGTTCATCGGCTTCTGCCACAATTACATTGAAGGATAACGATTCTGCATTCTACGAAAAATTGCAAGGTAAATGGAAGATGAGTTCTTTGTCCAGTGCTGGTGCAGCTTCTCAGTGGGATGTAACGATTGTTGGTGCGGAAGAAGGTGAAGAAGATTACGATAAGGTATTGTACATAACAGGTATTATGGGTTATTCTTGGACTTCTATGAGGTTAGAATATGAGTTTGATCCAGCAACCAAGCAAGGTAGATTGTTTATTCCATTCGGATATGTCTTCGCAGAAGGAGTAAACTTCTCTGGATTGGGTGTATGTGATGTTGCAACTGGCGGTGTTGACAATGGTTATATCAGTTTTGCTGGTGGAGTAGAAGGATTCTGGAATGATGATTTTACAGAGGTTAAGTTTGAAGAAAACAAACTGATGTATGGCTTCTTAGTTCAAGATGGTGCTCCGAACGGATACTCTTGGTTCAATTGTATGAATATTGTATTGACTAAGTAATGTAACATAAGAGTGGGTGTGCTTTTTTACGCACCCACTCTTTTAATTTTATAGTATCATGAAAAAAATTGTACTACTATACCTAAGTTTATTTAGCATTATCTCTTTTGTAGCAGCTAAGGAAGTCGACGAACAACAAGCCAAAGAATACGCATTGAACTTTATCGAAGCTCGCTCTGAAAAGGATTATGATATAACAAGTATCAACATAATAAATGATGCTTATTATATCATAAATATGGCTCCCCAAGGATGGGTAATTATAGCTGCAGATGATGTTGTAACTCCAGTAATCGGATATTCTTTCGTAGGAAGTTTAAAGGTTGAAGAATTTCCTGATAATATGCAATTCATGATGAAGGAGTTTGAGGTGCAGGTAAATGAAATTGTACAAAGAGAGAGTTCACCCCATCCATATTGGCAAAGTGCTACAGCAACAATTACGCGCGCTGCCGATAATAAAATAGAACCATTGATTCAGGTTAATTGGAATCAAAGTTCACCATTTAATAAATATTGTCCTCAACAAAAGGCTGTTGTTGGTTGTGTGGCTGTTTCTATGGCACAAGCTATGAGTGTACAGCGTTATCCGGCACGTCCTAAGGGACAAGTTTCATACACCAGTGCTAATTATGGCGGAATGCGCATCAATTTTGATGATGAAAGAGCCTATAGCTGGGACGATATTTTTAATCCGGATAACGATAATTATGACGAAGTGGCACGCCTGTTGTTTCATACCGGTATGAGTGTACGTATGGATTATGGCGAAGATGGTTCGGGTATTCCAAGTAATGAAGCCAGCCGTATATCGAATGCTTTGGTGAACCATTTTTCATACTCGGATGGTATAAGATGTATTTGGCGCGATAGTTATAGTGGCGACTGGGCATTGCTGATGCTTAATGAATTGAATGCTGGGCGTGCAGTTGTTTACAATGCCATAGATAGCTATGGAGGCTATGGACATAGTTTCAATGTCGATGGTTACGATGGTGAAGGATTGTTTAACGTAAATTGGGGTTGGGGAGGATATGGAAACGGATACTTCTCCATTAATAATTTGCGTGATAGTGCAATGGGTATGAATTATGATGCTCATCATGTAGTTATAGTAGGCATCGGTGCTCCCGATCAGTTGTTTAAAAGCATTTCCTTGAGTAACAACCGTATAGAAGAGGGACTTCCTGCTGGTTCGGTGGTAGGTTCTATCTTGGTGAATGGCGAAGAAGTTAAGTCCCAATATCAGGTTGTTGTTCATGGTACATACGACTCAAAAACAGGCTCATATTCAGATGTTCCTTTTGTTTGGGAAGATGGTATGTTAAAGACTACCGAACCGCTTGTGGTAAAAAAAGAACCGTGGAATGTTGAAATTACAGTGAGTGACCCGGAAAGCGGTGCTTCATTGACACAAGGTTTCCGCATCGTTGTAGAAGAGTGGAAAGATCTTGGAACCAGTACATCACTAAAATATGATAGGGAAAATAAACTCTTTTATCTGAGTACCAAGCACAATGTAAGTTATTCAATAATTAATTCGTTGGGAATTGTTGTGGAAAGTGGTATTCTTGAGCCACTACCAGAATTGGTGATCGATGTAAATCGTTTGTCGGATGGCGAAAATGTGATAGAACTGAAATGTGTAGATGAGGTTAAGCAAATTACACTAATCAAGAATAACTCTAATCTGTAAATCCAATATGAACAAATTATTATTATATTGCACATTGCCTCTATTAGCATGTTTGTGTGCCTGTGGTTCGGATAACGAACCTGATATACCTGAGCCAACTCCTGGTGGTAGCGGAGAAGGTGGAAAAGAGGTTACAGTTTCTATTACTACAGATATCTTGACGAAGGCAGATCCGATTCTTAGTTTTTCCGATGGAGATAAAATGGCAGTTTTTGCCAAGACCTATGGACGTGTGGATGCGCCGAACATCGTTGAAGATGTTGTAGGCCTTTATAAAAATGGTGCTTGGACACTTGAACCTCCAATTACTCTTTCAGAGGGTGGAAAGGCATTTATCTATGCCTATTATCCATATATGGAGGGTCAAAGCAACTTGGCGGCATTGCCAATTGAAACGGCTAAACAACAGGATGTTCTCTATTCAGGTGCTTTTGTACCTGTTACTTATACTACTCATCGTGCCAAACTTACAATGAAACATGCATTGTCGTTGCTTTCTATGAATATTACAGCTCAAGGTTATTCAGGAAAGGGTGAGCTGCAAAGCTTGAGCATCGGTGGTGAAGATGTTTATAGTAAAGGTACTTTGAACGTTTCGACAGGCAAGATAGCAGGGACAGAAAAAGGTAGTACGGAATTGAAAAATATTGGTAAGAAAATCACAACCTCAGGTTGGAAGGATGAACTTCCCCGTATTTGGCAAATCCCTTTTTCGACCAAAATTAAGATTGTAACTCTTAGTGTGGTTATTGACGGTGAGCAGTATCAATGTAATTTCCCTGAAGTAGAAATGAAGAGTGGTTTCCAATATATTTTCCGATTGGTACTTACAGATTATGGTTTGGAATTTATTCCTACACAAACAACTACTATTTCATTGAATCAAGATGGTGATGAGCCTGAAACTTTGGAAGGATATGGCTTATTGAAGATTTATCATGAGAAAAAAGCATTCCAAACTCCATTTATGCTTGGTGACAATGTTTTCGGAACAATAAAATGGGGTGATGATTTCTCCGATTCATATACTTTTGATAAAGAGCATGATTACACAATTTCGGGTGAAAAAGAAGTTATATTAGAAACATGGAATTCAATAGGTTTTGAACTGGAGAATATCAATGGAATCAATGCAATAGATATTACCGATTATTAATCGGTTGAAATTTTAACGAATCGTTGGAAGACGATAATCGTTAAAAGTGGTTCATTGAATCACATAAATTAATGGTGTTTAGCGAGTGCGTTGTGAAACGCACTCGCTTTTTTTATTATTTTACTTCAAATAAAGAAAACCGCTATCTTTTTTGTTAGATAATAATCTATGATTATTTTTGTAGCTGAATTTGGATGAAATAGTAGCGATTTAAGACTAAAATTAAGTTGGATGAAAGAATTCGTAATATCTGAAGTACAAACCGAAACCGCTGTGTTGGTGGGACTTGTAACGAAAACCCAGGATGAACGACGGACTAATGAGTACCTGGACGAGTTGGCCTTCTTGGCCGAAACGGCAGGAGCGGTGGTCGTGAAACGGTTTACGCAAAAGCTGGATAGTCCTAACTCGGTGACGTATGTAGGGAAAGGAAAATTAGAAGAAATCAAGCAATATATCATCAACGAAGCCGAGGAAGAGCGTGAAATTGGTATGGTTATTTTCGACGATGAACTGTCGGCCAAGCAGATACGCAACATAGAAGCGGAACTGAAGATTAAAATCTTGGATAGAACATCGTTGATTCTCGACATCTTTGCCATGCGTGCGCAGACGGCTAACGCCAAAACGCAGGTGGAATTGGCCCAATATAAATATATGCTTCCGCGCTTGCAACGCCTTTGGACGCACTTGGAACGCCAGGGCGGTGGCTCGGGTGCCGGCGGCGGTAAGGGTTCGGTAGGTCTTCGTGGTCCGGGTGAAACACAGTTGGAAATGGACCGTCGTATCATCTTGAACCGTATGTCATTACTGAAGGAACGCCTGGCGGAGATTGACAAACAGAAGAGTACGCAACGGAAAAATCGTGGGCGACTTATCCGCGTGGCATTGGTGGGATATACCAATGTGGGAAAATCTACGTTGATGAACCTGCTTGCTAAAAGCGAGGTTTTTGCTGAGAACAAGCTGTTTGCTACGTTGGACACAACCGTCCGTAAGGTAATCATCGAAAACCTGCCTTTCTTGCTTAGCGATACCGTAGGCTTCATCCGCAAGTTGCCTACCGACTTGGTGGATTCGTTCAAATCTACACTCGACGAGGTGCGCGAAGCCGATATGTTGCTGCATGTGGTAGATATCTCTCATCCCGATTTTGAGGAACAGATTGAGGTGGTGAACAAAACCCTGTCGGACATCGGGGCGGCGGGAAAGCCTATGATGATTATATTCAATAAGATAGATGCCTATACGTTTATCGAGAAAGAGGAGGACGACTTGACTCCACGCACGAAGGAGAACTGGACATTGCAGGAACTGATGAATACCTGGATGGCCAAGATGGAGGATAATTGCCTGTTTATCTCGGCACGCGAAAAAACAAATATGGAGTTGCTGAAAACCACCGTTTACGAACGGGTTAAGCAATTGCATGTGCAGAAATATCCGTATAACGATTTCCTGTATCAGACGTATGATATAAGTGATTAGTGATAAAAACGTAATTTATAGATATGGACTACAGACATTTAAGTTCGGATGAGATTGGCCGCTTGCAGGCGCAGGAATGCTTGGCAGAAGATTGGCAGAATGTTTGGGTATCGCCCGATTTTACAACAGAGTATGTTCACCAGACACGTTTTTCTGGTGAAGTGAAACTTGGAGTCTTCCAGGACGAGTTTGAACTGCCTGGAGGAATCAAGAAACATTCGCGACTTAGAAGTGTTACACTGCACAATGTCACCATCGGCGATAACTGCTTGGTGGAGAATATTCAGAACTACATTGCCAACTATAACATCGGCGATAACTGCTTTATCGAGAATGTGGATTTGATGTTGGTAGATGGTGTTAGCACGTTTGGTAACGGTATCGAGGTGTCCGTATTGAACGAAACCGGTGGACGTGAAGTGCCTATCAACGATAAGCTTTCCGCTCACATGGCCTACATCATGGCGCTCTATCGCCATCGCCCGGGGCTGACTGCACGACTGAAAGAACTGGCTGATTATTATAGTCAGAAGTATGCTTCGGATAGAGGAACCATAGGCAATCATGTCCGCATCATGAATACCGGAGTAATAGAGAACCTGCGCATCGGCGATTATGCCAACATCTGCGGTGCCTATCGCTTGAAGAACGGTAGCATCAATAGCAATGAGGAGGCTCCCGTCTATATAGGGCATGGGGTGATTTGCGACGACTTTATCGTGAGTAGTGGTAGCCATATCGACGATGGCGCGATGTTGTCGCGTTGCTTTGTCGGTCAGGCTTGTAAGTTAGGACACGGCTACATGGCAAGCGATTCGCTCTTCTTCAGCAATTGTCAGGGAGAGAATGGCGAGGCTTGTGCCATCTTTGCCGGTCCGTTTACGGTGACTCACCACAAATCCACACTGCTCATTGCCGGTATGTTCTCGTTCATGAATGCCGGTTCGGGTTCTAACCAAAGTAACCATATGTATAAGTTGGGCCCCATCCATCAGGGAACATTGGAACGTGGAGCAAAAACCACTTCCGACTCTTATGTCCTATGGCCTGCACGTATCGGAGCCTTTTCGTTGGTAATGGGCCGACACACCGGACATTGCGACACATCGAACCTTCCCTTCTCATATTTGATTGAGCAACAGAATTCTACCTATTTGGTACCGGGAGTTAATCTGCGAAGCGTTGGTACCATCCGTGATGCACAGAAGTGGCCTAAACGCGACAAGCGTACCGATAGCAACAAACTTGATTTTATCAACTATAACCTGTTGAGTCCCTACACTGTACAGAAGATGTTCAAGGGACGCGAGATTTTGGCGGAACTGCGCCATGCCAGTGGCGAGTTGTCTGAAATATACTCCTACCACAATGCCAAGATAAAGAATTCGGCACTGAACAAGGGTATTAAGTTCTACGAAACAGCTATTCATAAATTCCTGGGAAATTCCATCATCAAGCGCTTGGAGGGCATCGACTTCCGTAACGACGAGGAGATACGTGCACGATTGCGCCCCGACACAGCGATAGGTTCTGGCGAGTGGGTGGACATCAGCGGACTGATTGCTCCTAAGAGCGAGATTGACGGTTTGCTGGATGGCATAGAGAATGGCACCATAAATCGCTTGAAGTATATCAATGCGGAGTTTGAGCGGATGCATAAGAACTATTATACTTACGAATGGACTTGGGCATACGAACGCATAGAAGAGTTCTATGGTGTACATCCCGAAGAGATGACGGCCGCCGATGTAATCAACATTGTGGAGAAATGGAAGGCTGCTGTGGTAGGTTTGGACCACATGGTGTATGAAGATGCCAAGAAGGAATTCTCGTTGGCGGCCATGACCGGTTTCGGTGCCGATGGTAGTCGTCGCGAAAAGAAACTCGACTTCGAGCAAGTGCGTGGCGACTTCGAAAGCAATTCGTTTGTCAATGCTGTGCTGAAACACATTGAGGCAAAATCGGCCCTTGGCGATGAATTGATAGGAAGAATGAGGAGAGTGAATTAGCGGTTAGTGATTAGCGATTATTGATGGCTATCGGCTTTAACTCCTATAACTACAAAATCATAAATAAAAAAAACATAATTCAAAATTAAACTCTATGGAATTCAAGTATCAACCCATGTTTGAACATGGAGAAGACAAAACTCAGTACTATCTGCTGACGAAAGATTATGTCAGTGTAAGTGAATTTGAAGGAAAACCTATCCTGAAAATTGAAAAAGAGGGCTTGACCGCAATGGCAAATGCTGCTTTCCGTGATGTTTCTTTCCTGTTGCGTCGCGAACACAATGAACAGGTGGCAAAGATTCTGGCCGACCCCGAAGCAAGCGACAACGACAAGTATGTAGCATTGACCTTCCTCCGCAATGCTGAAGTGGCTGCTAAGGGAAAACTTCCTTTGTGTCAAGACACCGGTACGGCTATTATTCATGGCGAGAAGGGTCAACAAGTGTGGACCGGCTATTGCGATGAAGAGGCTTTGTCATTGGGCGTTTTCAAAACCTATACAGAGGAGAACTTGCGTTACTCGCAAAATGCTCCGTTGACCATGTATGATGAGGTAAATACTAAGTGTAACCTCCCCGCTCAAATAGACCTTGAGGCTACCGAAGGTATGGAATACAAATTCTTGTGTGTAACAAAAGGTGGTGGTTCGGCCAACAAGACTTACCTTTATCAAGAAACCAAGGCCGTGTTGAATCCAGCTACATTGGTGCCTTTCATGATTGAAAAGATGAAGTCGCTTGGTACTGCAGCTTGTCCTCCTTATCACATTGCATTCGTAATCGGCGGTACTTCGGCCGAAAAGAACTTGCTCACCGTGAAGTTGGCATCTACTCACTATTACGACGAGTTGCCTACTACCGGTAATGAAGGTGGTCGTGCTTTCCGCGATATCGAATTAGAAAAACAAGTGTTGGAAGAGGCTCATAAGATTGGCCTTGGCGCACAATTCGGTGGTAAATACATGGCTCACGATGTTCGCATCATCCGCTTGCCTCGTCATGGTGCTTCTTGCCCCATCGGTTTGGGCGTATCTTGCTCGGCCGACCGCAACATCAAGTGTAAGATTAACAAGGATGGTATCTGGATTGAGAAGATGGACGACAAACCATACGAACTGATTCCGGAAGAACTCCGCAATGCCGGCGAAGGCGATGCCGTGAAGATTAACCTCAATCAGCCGATGGCCGACATCCTTAAGGAGTTGACCAAGTATCCGGTGGCTACCCGCTTGTCGTTGAATGGTACTATCATTGTAGGTCGCGACATTGCGCATGCTAAGTTGAAAGAACGCATTGACAATGGCGAAGACCTTCCACAATACATCAAGGATCATCCTATCTATTATGCCGGTCCGGCTAAGACTCCTGCCGGTATGCCTTGTGGTTCTATGGGACCCACTACTGCCGGTCGTATGGACTCGTATGTCGATTTGTTCCAAAGCCATGGCGGTAGCATGATTATGTTGGCCAAGGGTAATCGTAGCCAGCAAGTAACCGATGCTTGCCAAAAGCATGGTGGATTCTACCTCGGTTCTATCGGTGGTCCTGCTGCTATCTTGGCGCAAAACAACATCAAGAGCATCGAGTGCGTGGAATATCCTGAATTGGGTATGGAAGCCATTTGGAAGATTGAAGTGGAAGACTTCCCTGCATTCATCTTGGTAGATGATAAGGGTAACGACTTCTTCAAACAATTGAAACCGAGAAAATAATATTAACGATTAGTGTTTAGTGATGAGTGATTAGCCGTTATTGTTTATCACTCATCGCTTTTACTAATCACTCACCACTTATTACTTAATTATTTTGGGAGCAACAAAATGGATTGGCGGCATACTGGGCTGGATGGTTGGAGGCCCGTTGGGTGCGCTTTTAGGTTACGGAATAGGTTCGTTGTTCGATAAGACCGAAGTGGTGGACTATACAGATAGCGAGCGCAATACGGACGAGGGCAATCGGAATAGCTTCTTGTTCAGCTTGCTTGCCATGTCGTCCTATGTCATTGCGGCCGATGGACGCATCATGCATAGCGAGATGGAGTATGTGCGCAACTTCCTCCGTACTACCTTTGGCGAAAGAGCCGTTACACAAGGACAAGACATCTTGCTGAAGCTCTTCGAGCAAAAGAAGCAGATGGATGCCCGCTCACCCGGTGCCTATCGCAACACCATTCGTCAATGTGCCGAACAGATTGCCCAACACATGAACTACGAGCAACGTCTTCAGTTGCTCAGTTTCCTGGCCGGGATATCCAAAGCCGACGGAAAGGTGCAACCCGAAGAGGTGGTAGCCTTAAAGGAGATTGCCCGCTACATGGGGCTGACCGAGCAAGAGGTTGATTCCATGTTAAGCCTTGGCGGCTCCTCGTTGGCCGATGCATACAAGGTATTGGAAATCAGTGAAAGCGCCACCGATGCCGAGGTAAAGAAGGCCTACCGCCAATTGGCATTGAAGCACCATCCCGATACCGTTGCTTCGCTTGGTGCCGATGTGCAGAGGGCATCCGAAGAGAAGTTCAAGCAGATAACCGAAGCCTACGAACGGATAAAGCAGGCAAGAGGAATGAAATAAAAAAAAGAGGCAATCGCCTCTTTTTTTATGCTGATTATTCAAGGTATTTAGTAATCTTTCCGCTGATTTGAAGTAGGGAGATTTCGCAAAGTTTGGTGTTGTACTCGGCGGCAAGGATGCGTTCTTCGGCATCGAGCAGGCTCTTTTGTGCTTCGCGCATCTCGATACCCGAGAGGTCGCCCAGCATGTAGCGTTCCATGGCAATGTCGTGATTGTCCTTGGCGGCAATCAGGTTCTGACGTTCCAACTTCAGCATTTTCAGGTTATTCTGGTAGGCTTGCCACAAGTTGCTGAGGTCGGCACGTAAGGCTTGCTCCAGCTCGTTGCGTTCCAGACGGGCGTTCTGTACGGCGATTCGTGCATTCTTGCGTTCGCGGCTTCGGTTTCCATCAAACAGTTTGAAACCTATCGTTACGCCAAAATTGGGCCCGAAGTTGCTGCGCTTGCTGTTGGCGGCAATCTCGTAGCGGTTGTGCGAGTAGCCGTATCCGGCATTCAGACGAAGGTAGGGATAGTCGCGTGCGCACACCTTCTTATAATCCAATTGCGCCAAGCGGTTGCTTTGCTCTGCCTTCAGTAAGTTGGCGTTGACCTGCATGGTGGCATTCCATAACTCCTCGAAATCCAATGTGGCATTCACGTCGATGAGGCTGTCTTGAGTATGGATAGGTTGATCCACGTTTTCGTTGGCCATCAGCTCGTTGAGCTGGATGCGCGAAGTGTGTAGCAACTCCTGTTGCTTCATGTATTGGGCACTATCGGCATTGAAGTCCACCTTGGCTTGTTGGTAATCCAATCGCGAGAAGTTACCGATGTGGTAGCGCTCTTCCACAATGCGCAAACGCTCTTTGGAGAGTGAAACCGCATAGCGGAAATTCTTCAGACGGATGGTCTGTTGGACGAAGTTATAGTACTCGGCGGCCAAGTTGGCTATCAGGTCTTCTACAGCGATGCGCGTGTTTGTTTCGCCTTGTCGTTCCAACTCCTTCAACCGTTGGTAGTTGGCTTGGATGTTGAAGCCATCGAAGATGGTCCAGTTCAAGCTGACTCTGGCATCCAGTGTCTGGTTGAATACTCCGTTTTCTTCGATCGTTTCACCGGTTGCCCTAAGCGTGCTCTTTGTATTGTCAATGTTTCCGTTATATCCGGCCGAGAGGTCTAACGTAGGTAGGTATCCGGCATTGGCAAGGGTAGCGTTGTTGTGTGAAACACGCTCCTGGTTGCGTACTATCTGCAACGAGTAGTTGTTGATGAGTCCCTTTTCCAAACACGACTTCAGTGTGTAGGAGGCTATTTGTTGTGCACAGGTAGTTGTTACACAAAGGGCTGCTATGATAAGTAATAGATTCCGTTTCATTATTCTTGAGTTCTACTGGTAGATATATAAAGGTATATGGCCGGTACGATGTACATGGTGAGTACGGTAGATACTAACATACCGCCCACAACGGCAACACCCATGGCGATACGCTGGTTGCAACCTTCGCCTGTGGCAAAGGCCAGTGGAAGGAGCCCTAAGATGGTCGATGCACTGGTCATCAAGATGGGGCGCAAGCGTTGTTGGGCAGCTTCTTTGATAGCTGTGATTTTATCTATTCCGGCTTCCTGCTTCTGGTTGGCAAACTCCACAATCAAGATACCGTTCTTTGCTACCAAACCAATCAGCATGATGATTCCAATCTGACTGAAGATGTTCATGGTAATGCCACTGAAGTGCATGAAAATCAGCGCACCGGCAATGGCCAATGGCACCGTGAGCATGATGACAAGCGGGTCTTTGAAACTTTCGAATTGGGCTGATAGGATAAGGTAAATCAGCACAATGGCCAATAAGAAGGCAAACATCAGGCTCGATGAACTTTCGCGATACTCTTTCGATTCGCCCGAGAGTGCAGTACGGAAAGTGTCGTCCAATGTCTCGGCTGCTATGCGGTCCATCTCGTCAAGTCCCTGGCCAATGGTTTTGCCTTCGGCCAAACCAGCCGAAACCGTAGCCGAAACGAAACGGTTGTAGCGGTACAATTGCGGAGGAGCAATGCCGTTTTCAAGTTCGATGAGGTTATCCAACTGAATCATGTCGCCATTGGAACTACGGATATAGATACCTTTCAGGTTGGCCGGCTTGTTTCGTTGTTGCCGGTTAATCTCGCCCAAGATTTCGTATTGCTTGCCGTTCATGTAGAAATAGCCCATACGCTGACCGCTCAATCCATATTGCAAGGTCTGGGCAATGTCTCGTGTACTGATGCCCATGATGCTGGCTTTGTCGCGGTTGATGTTGATGCGTGCTTCCGGTTTGCTGAACTTCAGGTTCACGTCAGCCATCTGGAAGATAGGACTTTCATCGACCTTTGCCATGAAGGTTGGCAAAACCTCTTGCAACTTTTCGATGCTTGTGGCTTGAAGAACATATTGTATCGGCATGCCACCGCGTCGTCCGCCGAACGAAGAGGATTGTTGTACAAACGAACGTGCCTTTGTCTTTCGCTGAACAGCAGCCGAAATCTTTTCTGCCACCTCCATCTGCGAGTAGTTGCGTTCGCTCATGTCCTTCAGCGTTATCTGTACGCTACCGCTACCGCTCGATACGCGTGCCGTTACGGCTTGAGCATCGGGTAGGATAGAATCGACCAGCAGGTTGATGTCCTCGGTATAGTCGCGGATGTATTCGTAAGTGATGCCTTCGGGACCTCTTGTGTTGATGTTGATGCGTGAGCGGTCTTCCATAGGAGCCATTTCGGCAGGGATGGTATTCCACAACACCATAATCAGCACCATCATGATGGCAATGAAAGGCAGTGCCAGCCATTTTTTGTTGATGAATGCTTTCAGCGATTTGCTGTAGATGTTATTCAAACCCACAAAGAATGGCTCGGTAATTTCGTAGAACCAACCCTGGTTTTCGCGTTTTACCAATAGTTTGGTTGCCAACATCGGAGTGAAGGTAAGGGCGGCTACCGACGAGATGATTACGGCTCCCGATACCACCATGCTGAATTCTCGGAACAGACGACCGGTAGTTCCCTCCATAAACACAATGGGGAAGAATACGGCTACCAGTGTAATGGTGGTCGAGATGACCGCAAAGAAAATCTCCTTGGCTCCTTCGATGCCCGCCTCTTTGGGTTCCATCCCTCGCTCAATGCGCACATAGATATTCTCGGTCATTACGATGGCATCGTCCACTACCAAGCCCACGGCAAGTACTACTGCTAGCATTGACAATACGTTGATGGAGAAGCCGGCCAAGTACATCACAAAGAACGAACCGATAAGCGATACCGGAATTACGATACAAGGTACCAGCGTTACACGCCAGTCGCGCAAGAAGAGGAAGATAATGATGATTACCAATACAAAGGCTTCGTAAACCGTGTTCTTTACTTCGTTGATAGAGGCACGGATGAATCGGGTGTTGTCGAAACCATAACTGTAAGTAACATCCTCCGGAAGGTCTTTCTTCATGCGTTCCATGCGTTCATATACCGCATCGGCAATCTCAATGTGATTGGCACCGGGTTGAGGCACTACAACTACGCCAACCATGGGCACACCGTTCATCTTCATGTAGCTCTTGATGTCGGCAGGTCCCAGCTCGGCACGGCCCACATCGCTGAAGCGAACCACCCTGCTGGCATCCTCTTTCAATACCAGGTTATTGAATTGTTCGGCAGTGTACATCAAACCAAGCGTACGGATAGTCAGCTCGGTAGTGTTTCCTTCGATACTGCCCGATGGCAATTCTACGTTCTGTCTGTCCACAGCATTCTTGATGTCCATGGGAGTGATGCCATAACCGGCCATCTTGGCAGGGTCGAGCCACAAGCGCATGGAGTATCTCTTTTCACCCCAGATGCTTACACCACTAACGTCGCTGATGGTTTGGAGTTGCTCCTTTACCGTCAGGTCGGCAATTTCGCTAAGTTCCAGTAGCGAACGTTTGTCGCTCTGCAACGCCACCATTAAAATAGGTGTAGCGTCGGCATCGGCCTTCGATACGGTTGGAGGGTCGCAGTCGCGTGGAAGGAAGCGTTGGGCACGCGATACCTTGTCGCGCACGTCATTGGCAGCAGTTTCCAAATCTACCGACAACTCGAATTCTACCGTGATTCGGGAAGAACCTTGTTGGCTCACACTCGATAGCGAACGGATGCCGGGAATACCATTGATGTTCTGTTCCAACGGTTCGGTAATCTGGTTCTCTATAACTTCGGCATTTGCTCCCGGATAGGAACAGGATACCGAGATGATGGGGTTATCTACCGATGGGTACTCTCTAACACCCAGATAGGTATAGCCGATTACGCCTAATAATACGATAATCAGCGTAATAACGGTGGCCAATACCGGCCGCCTGATACTTAGTTCTGATATGTTCATAAGGCTTAATCGATATGATCTAATGTAACATCCAATCCTGTGCGAAGTTGCAGTGTGCCCGATACAATGATGGTATCGCCAATGCTCAATCCGTTAAGTACTTGTACATCCTTTTCGGTACGTATTCCTGTAGTGATTTCTACGGGAATGGCCTTGCCGTTTTGGTAGCGGAACACCTTGTCCTTACCCATTTCGGGAACGATGGCTTGGCTTGGCACTACCAATGCATCCGCTACCTCTTGGTTGGTCAGCGTGATGCTGGCATATCGTCCTGGCATGATGCTTCCGTTGCTGTTGGGGTAGAGCGCACGCATGGTAAGTGTGTGTGTTTCCAAATCGATTTTTGATTCGCGTGCATATACTTTTGCATGGAATGGCGACAGTTTTCCTTCCAGTGTAAAGCTGAGGTTTGTTCCGGGCTTGATGTCTCCGGCATATCGTTCGGGGATAGCGAACTCTATCTTTAAGGGCGATACCTTGGTCAGTTTAGCCACGATGGTGCTGGGCGAGGCAAATTGTCCTACACTGACTTGGCGCAAACCGATGATGCCATCGAAAGGGGCTCGAAGCTCGGTCTGTTGTATGTTGGCTTCCACCAAGTCGATGTCGGCATTCAGTGTGGCCAGTTCGGTCTTTACCTGTTCGTAGGCCTCCTTACTGACGGCATCTCGTTCGAGCAGTGCGTTTTGGCGGAATACACGGTCTTCGGCCAGCTTCAGTTGCGAAACCAGTCGTTGCAGTTGTGCGCGCAACGGGCGGTCGTTTACCTTAGCCAATAGTTGGCCCTTCTTTACATAAGTGCCTTCTTCGAAGTTGATTTCTGTGATTTTACCGGACGATTCGAATGACAAGTCCACCTCTTCGTCGGGTAGTGTAATGCCGGTGATGGGGATTTCTTCCTTTAATAATTGTGGTTTGATGATGATGGCGTTTACGTTCAACGCTCTTCTGCCTCGGCTTTGGTTGGCCATTACTTGGTTGGCAGAGCTTAATTCTTCATTTTCTTTGGGCATGCTTGTATAGATGCCTCCGGCAATCAGCAGGGCACCAATACCAATGAATATGCCCCATTTTGTCTTCTTATTCATGTTGTAATGGGTGTTTTGAGAGTATTTGACAAAAATAAGAAGAATTTATGAAAACAAATCTTAAAAAGTGGCGGTAGTGTATTAAAGAAATTTAAGAGTTAGTAGGCTGAGCGGTATTTCCCCTCCTCCTTATCTTCCAACATATTGAGGTATGAATTGTAGCGCGATTCGCTAATAAAATGGTTTTCAACGGCTTCTCTGACGGCACAGCCCGGTTCGTTGCGATGGGTGCAATTCCCGTATTTGCAATCGGCCGATGTTCGGAAAATTTCGGGGAAGTAGTGGCCTATTTCTTCTTCCTCCATGTCGAAGGTGCCGAATCCTTTGATACCAGGGGTGTCTATCAGGTAGCCGTTTTGGGGCAGTTCGAACATCTCGGAGAAGGTGGTGGTGTGCATACCTTTCTTATGCACAGATGATATTTCGCCTGTTTTGGCGGTTGCATCGGGCAGGATGGCGTTGATAAGGGTAGATTTCCCTACGCCAGAGTGGCCGGATAGCAGGGTGATTTTGCCTTCAAGTTCGCTGGATAGCGCATCTATGCCAATGTTTTGCTTGGCCGACACCTTGAAACAGGGATACCCGATGCTGGTGTAGAGGTGGATAAGCGCGTCCAGGTAACTGTTCTCTTCCTCGTTGTATGCATCTATCTTGTTGAATATCAGTTTGACGGGCACGCGATAGGCTTCGGCCGATGCGAGGAAACGGTCGATGAAGGTAGTCGATGTTTCGGGATAGCTGACGGTAACAATCAGCATACATTGGTCCAAGTTGGCTGCAATGATGTGCGACTGTTTGGAGAGGTTAGAGGCGCGTCGGATGATGTAGTTCTTGCGGTCTTCTATTTCGCTGATAAAGGCTGTTCCCTCTTGGTTAAGGATGATGTTTACGTAGTCGCCCACCGCTACAGGGTTGGTGCTTCGTATCCCTTTCAGTCGGAAGTTGCCTTTTATTTTACACTCTACACAATTTCCCTCGTCAGTTTTTACTAAATACCAACTTCCTGTATTCTTAATTACTAATCCCCTCATGCTTATAAATCTAAAGAGGGTGAGCCATTGTTTTGACGCACCCTCTTTGTTGGATTTTATACCGTCATAATTTCTTTTTCCTTGGCTGCAAACATGTCATCAATCTGCTTGATGTACTTGTCGTGCAACTTTTGCAATTTCTCTTCGCCACCCTTTTGTGCATCTTCTGCCAGGCCGTCCTTAACGGCTTTCTTTAATGCATCGATGGTGTCGCGACGGGCGTTACGCACACTAACCTTAGCTGTTTCGGCTTCGCCTTTACATTGTTTGGCCAGTTGCTTACGGCGCTCTTCGGTCAATGGCGGAATGCCGATGCGGATAATCTCACCATTGTTTTCGGGCATAATGCCGAGTGGCGAGTCGATGATTGCCTTTTCAATGACACGGAACATGCTCTTGTCCCAAGGCTTGATGGCAATGCTTCGTGCATCGGGGGTAGTTACTGCTGCTACGTTGTTGATGGGCACCATGCTTCCGTATGAATCTACTCGGATGCCGTCCAACAAACGTACGTCTGCTTTACCTGCGCGGATGTGTGCCAATGCATCTTCCAGATACATTACGGCCATATCCATCTTCTCTTGTGCTTCGTTCAAAATTTCTTTAACGTCTGCCATAGCTGATATAATTTTGAATTATGATTTTTGAATTATGAATTCTGCTTGACTACTTAACTACTCACTACTTGACTACTAATCTTTAGTTGTGGACAAGTGTACCGATGCCTTCGCCGGCCATAACCTTCTTCAGGTTTCCTACGGTATCCATGTCGAACACAATGATGGGGAGGTTGTTCTCTTTGCACATGCAGATGGCCGAGAGGTCCATCACCTTCAAGCCGCGTTCCAATACCTCGTCGTAAGTGATGTGGTCGAACTTGGTTGCGGTTGGGTCTTTCTCGGGGTCGGCGGTATATACACCATCCACACGCGTACCTTTCAGCATTACGTCGGCTTCGATTTCAATACCACGAAGTGACGAACCTGTATCGGTAGTGAAGAACGGGTTGCCTGTGCCGGCCGACATAATCACCACTTCGCCGGCCTCCATAGCATCGATGGCTTTCCATTTGCTATAAAACTCGCCGATGGGTTCCATGCGGATGGCGGTCAGTACGCGGGCTTTTACACCAGCAGCTACCAATGCTGAGCTTAGGGCCAAACTGTTGATGACGGTTGCCAACATACCCATCTGGTCGCCCTTCACACGGTCGAATCCCTTGTTGGCACCACTCAATCCGCGGAAGATGTTTCCACCACCAATCACGATACCAATTTGGATACCCATTTCATGGATTTCTTTAATCTGTGCAGCATATTCGGCCAATCGTTTTTCGTCGATGCCATATTGCTTTTCGCCCATCAAGCTTTCGCCGCTGAGCTTTAATAAGATTCTTTTATAGTTTGCCATTTTCGTGCAGTTTTACGTTTATTTCTGCAAACATACTAAAAATATCTCAATACTTGCTAAATCTGTGCAATTATTTCTTTTGGGTGGCAAACTATTTCGAGATAGAATGTAATCTATCCTTACAAACTAAAAACAGTATGAAAAAGGCTTTATAGAATTTTCCTCGTGAGGGAGATAATCTACCCTCGTGGGGAAAAATTTTTTCTCTCGTGAGGAAAAAAATTCTGCTTCGTAGGGGTGTTTTTTGAAGATTAGGAATTTGTTTTACAACCGACGGCTGAGCAGTGTCTGCACAATGCCGCGAATCAGCAAGTAACTGATGAAAGCCAGCCATAGGGCATGGTTGCCTAAATCGTTTTTTAGCAAGAAGTAGAGTAGGAAGTAGGCAGTGGCGGCACAAAACATGGAGAGCAACATGCCGCGGGTGTAGGTGCAGCCAATGTAGATGCCGTCCCAAACAAAGGCAGCCATACCAGCAAGGGGGATGGCAACAGCCCATGGGAAGTAGTCACTCGATGCCGTTATCACCGATTGCTCGTTGGTGAGCAGTCCTAAGAATCCTTCACCACCCACTATATATAATAAGGTGAATAGCACAGTTACCATGCCACCCCAACCGAACAGGTGGCGGATGGTTTGCTGCAAACCTTGACGATTCCCTTCGCCCAAGTAGCGGCCGGCCAATGCTTCGCCGGCAAAGGCAAAGCCATCCATGATGTAGGAGTAGAGGGTAAAAAGTTGCATCAGTAAAGTGTTGACGGCCAGTATCACTTCGCCTTGCGAAGCCCCCGTTGAGGTAAAGAACAGGGTGACGGCCACCAGACAAAGCGTGCGAAGGAAGATGTCGCGATTCACTTGGAAGAAACGCATCAAGGCACTTTTCTCCCATACCTCTTTAGTGAAATGCAGCCAATCGGAATAGCTCCCGTAATTCCTGAACAACAATATGATAGCCATCCCAAAGCCGGCGTATTGTGCAATCAGTGTGCCAAGTGCCACACCCTCTACCTTCATACCGCCAAGATATACCAGACAAAGGCTGGCTGCGATGTTCACTACATTCTGGCAGATGGCTATCCACATGGGGATGCGGCTGTTTTGCATACCAATAAACCATCCCGTCAGGCTATAAAGTCCAAGCATGGCAGGGGCTCCCCAAATGCATATATGAAAATAGGTGGTAGCAAACGACTCTACTTCGTCGGTGGGCTGGATAATGCTGAATGCCAGTCGGCAGATGGGTAGTTGCAAGCAGACAAGCAGGGCGGCAATGCTGAACGCAATGCCTAATGAGCGTTGAAGCAATAGTTTGATTTCCTGCTTGTTGTTGGATCCGTAGGCTTGCGAGGTCATGCCGCTGGTACCCATACGCAGGAATCCGAATATCCAATAGATGAGGTTGAACATCATACCACCCACGGCAATGGCACCAATATATGAGGTGGCACCAAGATGGCCTACAATGGCTACATCCACCAATCCGAGCAACGGCACGGTGATGTTGCTCAGGATAGAAGGTAGGGCAATGTTCAATATCTGTCGGTCGATAGGTTTCATAGCACGTATTGCACCTCTTTGAACAGGTACGAGCGTTCGCGTCCGTTCTCGTCCATCAATACAAATCGTCCGTCGGCCTCTACGCGAACCAATCGGGCGGTAAATACTCCCTCTTTGTCTTGATAAGGATGCATCCCCTCGCGACGGAAAAGTGAGGCGGCATAGCGGGCTGCCAGCTCGGTGGCAAATGCCGGATTGGCTTGCAATTTGCTATATGCCTGCTTGATGCGTTTCATTATCTCCTCCAAAATGGCTTCGCGCTGGAAATCCTTGCCAACGATTTGCTTTAGTGACACCGGATTGGGTGCATCGCTTAGGAAAGTTTCTTGGTTGATGTTCAGCCCTACGCCACAGATGCATCGGCCTATGCGGTTGCCCATCAAGTCGTTCTCTATCAGTATGCCGCAGATTTTCTTCTCCTTCCAATAGATGTCGTTGGGCCACTTGATACTGATGTCGGAGCAGTAGTTGTCTAACGTCTCTTTGATGCAGCATGAAACGAGTTGGGAAAACAGAAATTGCTCGCGTATAGGGATGAATGTAGGGTAGCAGACGAAGCTGAAGAGCAGGTTTGCCCCTCTTTCGGCCTCCCAACTATTGCCACGTTGCCCCTTTCCGGCTGTCTGGTAGTCGGCATACACGGTTGTAAATTCGGCCATCTGCTCATTGCCATTCTCCTGGCACAACTGCCGCAGGTATCTGTTTGTAGAGTCTGTTTCGCTTAAATGTATCATCATATCTTTTTAAAATGTGGGATAAAAAGCATCCGGGTAATGTTCAATCTCGAAGTGTCCCTCCTCGCCAACCACTGTGATGATATCGAAACGCACCGGCATGTCTATGCCGAACGTCTTGATGTAGGCATCGGTGGCAAGCAGGATGTGCTTGATTTTTCTTTTGTTTACTGCTTCGTGAGGTTCTTGCCATTCGTCGGAGGTGCGCGTCTTTACCTCCACAACAACCAGACAATCCCCTTTGCTTGCCACGATGTCCAACTCCAGATGTTCTTCGCGCCAATTCCGATGGCGGATGGTGTAGCCATTCTTTTCCAAGTAAATAGCCACTGCAGCCTCGCCCGATTTGCCTAAATTGTTGTGTTTCGCCATTATTTTATCCTTTCAACGACAAAAATACGCTTTTTCTGCTTTGTTTTTAAGGAAGTAAAGTTAATTTTGCAAGAAATATGAAAAAGAGGGATATATCACGTGGCAAATATGCCAACGAAAAGGTCAAACGACAACAACGCATCGTATGTCTGATGAGTGAAGATGAGATGAAGATTGTCGACCGTTATCTTGAGCGATACAAGATAACCAACAAGTCGCGTTGGTTCCGCGAAACAGTCTTGGGATTTATTCATAAAAATATGGAAGATGACTATCCAACCCTGTTTGGAGAACATGACATGAGACGATGATGGACGACAACTATTTCATGAAACAGGCATTGCTCGAAGCCGAAAAGGCATTCGAACGGGGCGAAGTGCCCGTAGGGGCAGTGGTGGTGTGCAAAGAGCGCATCATTGCCCGCTCGCATAACCTGACCGAAACCCTTACCGATGTCACTGCACATGCCGAGATGCAGGCCATTACGGCTGCGGCTTCGGCCATTGGCGGTAAATATCTTTCTGATTGCACGTTGTATGTAACCGTAGAACCTTGCGTGATGTGTGCCGGTGCCATTGCTTGGGCGCAGATGGGTGCATTGGTGTTTGGTGCCGAAGACGAGAAACGCGGATACCAACGTTATGCTCCACAGGCGTTGCATCCGAAAACCGTAGTCAGAAAAGGGGTCATGGCCGATGAGTGTGCTACATTGATGAAGCAGTTCTTTGCGTCAAAAAGAAGATAAATGCCAATCACTAATTTACTCCTTAACCTCTTCAAAATCCACATACTCGCCCTCTTCATCGTCGAAAATCTTCTTCCGTTTCGGACGGCCGTCTATGCGGTCTTCACTTGCTTGTTGTTGCTGGTAAGTGCCTTGTGTATAGCTGTTACGCTTGTTGCGGCCGAACAATCCACGCACAATCGCGGCTATGAGGGTTATGCCGAATATAAATATAAATAGGATAAAAATAAGGATGAATCCAATAATAGAAAACATGTAGCGTTAGTTT
The DNA here is from genome assembly GCA_015060685.1 of Mediterranea massiliensis. Taxonomy (GTDB): domain Bacteria; phylum Bacteroidota; class Bacteroidia; order Bacteroidales; family Bacteroidaceae; genus Bacteroides; species Bacteroides massiliensis_B. The sequence goes on from SUXZ01000021.1 coordinate 27,893, forward strand.
AGTTTATTGCTTCTTTTGTGTCATCAGCGAAAGTAGGATATACCATACAATGATAGCGGCAAAACCGGCAATCTGCAGGCCGATGAGCAATGCTATGCTTACGATGATGAACAGATAACAGATTTTGTTCTCTTTCCACGAAAGACTTTTCAGTTTCAGCGAGAACATGGGAATTTCCGATACCAATAACCATGAGAAGAGGCAGACAAGTGCCAATGTCAATAGGGGGTGATAGCTTGCAAGGGGGTAGCAGCCTGCTACGAATGAAGACCAGAACAAGGCGTTGGCCGGTACGGGCAATCCGATGAACGAAGTGGTTTGACGGGTATCGTTATTGAACTTGGCCAGTCGGAGGGCCGAGAATACAGCAATCAGGAAGGCTGCATAGGGCAACCAAGGAGCTAAGAAAGCGAGTTGCTCAGGATAGTGAATCTCCTTGAACAGTGAGAATACAATCAAGGCCGGAGCAATGCCGAAGCTGATGTCGTCGGCCAACGAGTCGAGATCCTTCCCGATGTTGGAGTAGGCATGCAACAAGCGTGCGGCAAATCCGTCGAAGAAGTCGAAAGCAGCACCGATAAAGATGAAAAGCAAAGCCATCTCGAAGCGGGCATGGAAAGCCATGACGCATGCAATGCATCCCGAGAACAGGTTCAGACAAGTCAGTGTGTTGGGAATATGACGTGTAATGCAGTTAGCCATAATTACTTATTTAAGACGGGCTATAATGGTTTGGTTTCCGGTGGTTTTTTGTCCCATTTCTACCAGTACTTCAGTGCCGATAGGCAAGTAAACATCCACACGCGAACCTAACTTAATGAATCCCATATGTTCGTCGATGAAGCACTCTTCTCCTTCGGTCGCATAGGTTACGATACGTCTGGCCATGGCTCCGGCAATCTGTCTGGCCATCACCTCTATGCCTTCGGGTGTTTCAATCACCACCATCGAACGTTCGTTGTCGGTACTTGCCTTGGGTAGCCAAGCCTTCAGGAACTTACCGTTCTGGTGACCGATTTTCTTCACCACACCATCCACCGGATACCAGTTGGCATGCACGTTCAACGGGCTCATGAAGATGGAGATCATCAATCGTTTATCATGAAAATACTCGTTTTCGTCCACCTCTTCAATCACTACCACCTTTCCGTCGGCAGGAGCCACTACCACCTTTTCGGTATCTTGGTTGAAATAGCGGATGGGGCAACGGAAAAAATTAACTAAAACCGCATACAGCACGGTGCTGATGGCAAAACCGATATAAAATAGTGATTTATTGTCAAAGCAAAAATATAGAATGGCATTTAATGCTATCAATATCAGTATGCTGGAAATCAGGGTTACTGTACCTTCACGGTGAATCCTGATTTTTCGTATTTTTCTTAGTCTCTTCATTAATATAGTCTTCCCTATTTAATAGAAATTATTTGCAAAAATAGTCTTATTTTGATAATATCCCAAGAAAAACAGAGATAAATACATTTAGTTGCAACTTTTTCTTAAATATTTTGGCCGAATCTTCAGGAGAATGTACCTTTATGCACTCAAATTTGGATGTTTTTATTTTATGCAGGATTTTGTTCACTTACACGTTCACACCCACTACTCCTTGCTCGATGGGCAGGCCAGTGTTAGCCGTTTGGTAGATAAAGCCATGAAAGATGGCATGAAGGGAATTGCTATTACCGACCATGGCAACATGTATGGTATCAAGGAGTTTATCAACTACGTCAGCAAGAAGAATAAGGGAGTTGCTCCCGAAGAACGTTTCAAACCAATTATCGGTTGTGAGATGTATGTGGCCCGACGTGGAAAGGAAAAGCGCGAAGGTAAACAAGACCAAAGCGGTTGGCACTTGATTGTGTTGGCTAAGAACGAAAAGGGTTACCACAACTTGATAAAACTTGTGTCAAGAGCTTGGACAGAAGGTTACTATATGCGCCCTCGTACCGACCGAAAAGACTTGGAGAAGTATCACGAAGGATTGATTGTTTGTTCGGCTTGTATCGGTGGCGAGGTGCCTAAAAAGATTCTGAACGGCCAAATGGAGGATGCCGAAGAGGCGGTGCGTTGGTATAAAAAACTCTTTGGCGAGGATTATTATTTGGAGTTGCAGCGCCATCCGGCAACAGTAGAGCGAGCCAACCACGAAGCCTATCCGTTGCAGCAACAAGCCAATAAGGTGATGATGGAATTGGCTAAGAAATACGACATTAAGCTTATCTGTTCGAACGATGTGCATTTTGTCGATGAAGAAAATGCCGAAGCTCACGACCGCCTCATCTGTTTAAGTACGCAAAAAGACTTGGACGACCCCTCTCGTATGCTCTATACCAAGCAGGAGTGGATGAAGACACAGGCCGAGATGAACGAACTCTTTGCCGATGTGCCCGAAGCCTTGAGCAACACCATCGAGATTCTGAATAAGGTTGAAACCTATTCCATCGACCATGCGCCCATTATGCCCACCTTTGCCATCCCCGAAGAGTTTGGTACCGAAGAGGGCTATCGGAAAACATACACCGAAGAGGACCTCTACAACGAGTTTACCCAAGACGAAAACGGCAATGTGGTGATGAGCCGCGAGGATGGTGAGGCCAAAATCAAGCGTTTGGGCGGTTATGATAAACTCTACCGCATCAAGTTGGAAGGCGACTATTTGGCTAAGTTGGCTTTCGATGGAGCCAAGAAACTCTATGGCGACCCGCTGACCGAAGAGGTGGCCGAACGGTTGAAGTTCGAGCTATACATCATGAAGACTATGGGTTTCCCCGGTTACTTTCTTATCGTGCAAGACTTTATTGCTGCAGCTCGCGAGCAGTTGGGCGTTTGGGTAGGACCCGGTCGTGGTTCGGCTGCCGGTTCGGCGGTGGCCTATTGTTTGGGAATCACCAAGATCGACCCGATTAAGTACGACTTGCTGTTCGAGCGTTTCTTGAATCCCGACCGTATCTCGTTGCCCGATATCGATGTGGATTTCGATGATGACGGCCGTGGCGAAGTGTTGCGTTGGGTAACCGAAAAGTATGGCCAAGAGAAGGTAGCACATATTATTACTTATGGTACCATGGCTACCAAGATGGCCATTAAGGATGTGGCACGTGTTCAGAAATTGCCCTTGCCCGAATCCGATCGCTTGTGTAAGTTAGTGCCCGATAAATTGGCATCGGGAAAGAAATTGAATCTGCCAAATGCCATCGAAGAGATACCCGAATTGCAACAGGCAGAAGCCTCGCCCGACCCCTTGCTGCACAATACGATGAAGTATGCCAAGATGTTGGAAGGAAACGTGCGTGGAACAGGTGTGCATGCTTGCGGAACCATTATCTGCCGTGATGATATTACCGATTGGGTGCCGGTGAGTACAGCCGACGACAAGGAAACGGGCGAGAAGATGCTCGTTACACAATACGAAGGTTCGGTAATCGAGGAAACCGGCCTCATTAAGATGGACTTCTTGGGTTTGAAGACGCTCTCTATCCTAAAAGAAGCCGTGGAAAATGTACGACTTTCGCGAGGCATAGAGGTGGATATAGACAATGTGCCCATCGATGACCCGTTGACATATAAGTTATATTGTGAAGGGCGCACCATCGGAACGTTCCAGTTCGAATCGCCCGGTATGCAGAAATACTTGCGCGAATTGCAACCCAGTGTCTTCGAAGACCTTATTGCGATGAATGCCCTCTATCGTCCGGGACCGATGGATTACATTCCCGACTTTATCGACCGTAAGCAAGGGCGCAAGCCGATTGAGTACGACTTGCCGGTGATGGAAAAATACCTGAAGGATACCTATGGCATTACGGTCTATCAGGAGCAGGTGATGCTCCTGTCGCGTCTGTTGGCCGACTTTACCCGTGGCGAGTCCGATGCCCTGCGTAAGGCAATGGGTAAGAAGTTGCGCGACAAGCTGGATCAGATGAAGCCCAAATTCATCAGTGGAGGCGAGAAGAACGGACACGACCCGAAGATTTTGGAGAAGATTTGGGCCGACTGGGAAAAATTTGCTTCCTATGCCTTCAACAAGAGCCACGCCACTTGCTACTCGTGGGTGGCCTATCAGACAGCCTACATGAAGGCCAACTATCCGGCCGAATACATGGCCGCCGTGATGAGCCGAAGCAAGGATATTGCCGATGTTACCAAACTGATGGACGAATGTAAGGCAATGGGCATCCGCGTGTTGGGTCCCGATGTAAACGAAAGTAACCTGAAGTTTACTGTAAACAAGAGTGGCGACATCCGTTTCGGTTTGGGTGCTGTAAAGGGTGTGGGCGAATCGGCCGTACAAAGCATTATTGACGAACGCCGGAAGAATGGCCCTTATACCAATGTGTTCGATTTGGTACAGCGTGTCAACCTGAATGCTTGCAACCGCCGTGCGGTGGAAAGTATGGCACTGGCAGGTGCATTGGACAGCTTCACCGAATTGAAGCGCGAACAATATTTTGCCCTGAACACCAAGAACGAAGCCTTCCTGGATACCCTTTTGCGCTATGGTAACCGTTATCAAGTGGACAAGGCCACAGCTGCCAACTCGTTGTTTGGTGGAGAAAACATGGTGGAGATAGCCACCCCCGACATTCCGCAAGCCGATTCGTGGAGCGATTTGGAACGCTTGAACAAGGAACGCGATTTGGTGGGCATCTACCTCTCTGCCCATCCGTTGGACGAGTTCCAGGTAATTTTGGAGCAGGTGTGCAACACCAAGATGAAAGAGTTGGAAGACCTCTCTCCGTTGGTTACTCGCGAAGAGATAACCTTGGGTGGTATGGTGACCGGTTTGCGCACCGGCAATACCAAGAAAGGCAATCCTTATGGCATTGCCAAGATTGAAGACTATTCCGGATCGGGCGAACTGGCGTTCTTCGGTCAGGATTGGGTGAACTTCCAAGGCTACTTGGGCGAACGCACCTTCCTATTTATAAAAGGCCGTTGCCAGCCCAGAACATATAAGCAAGACGAATTGGAGTTCAAGGTAATCTCAATGGAGTTGTTGCCCGATGTAAAAGATCGTCTGCTTGAGAGAATCACGATTACCATGCCGTTGGAGAAGTTGGACAAGACGTTAGTGATGGAATTGGTCGAGCTGGCTCGTAAATCGCCCGGAAATACCGAATTACACTTCTGTATTACCGATCAAATAGCGAAGCATGTTGTCGATTTGAAATCCACCAACATGAAAGTTTCCGTTACGCGCGAATTAATTTCATTTATTAAACAGCACGAAGAATTTGATTTCCGAATAAATTAATTATATTTGCACTCACAATCCATAAAATTAAATCATAAATAATAAATCATAAATCAAAACTATGGCATTAGAAATTACAGACAGCAATTACAAGGAGATTCTGGCAGAAGGCAAGCCGGTAGTAATCGACTTTTGGGCACCTTGGTGTGGCCCTTGCAAAATGGTAGGTCCAATCATCGACGAATTGGCTACTGAGTACGAAGGGAAAGCCATCATTGGCAAGTGCGATGTGGACGATAACGACGATGTAGCTTCAGAATTTGGCATCCGCAACATCCCTACAGTCCTCTTCTTCAAGGGCGGTCAGTTGGTTGACAAGCAAGTAGGTTCGGCTCCTAAGGCTACCTATGTAGCCAAGATCGATGCGTTGCTTTAATCCACCTTCTCATTCCTAAAATAGCGCAACTATGAACGATGAATTTTTGAAAGACGATATCGATGACGAAAAGACCATCGAATTCATCAAGAACTATCTGCCCCAGGATTTGAAAGAGAAATTCACCGACGATGAGTTCTACTACTTTCTCGACCTGATCGATGAGTATTACGTGGAAAGCGGCATCCTCGATGCTCAACCCGATGCCGATGGCTGTGTGGAAATCGATTTGGAAAAGATTGTAGATTACATCGTAAAGGAAGCCAAGAAGGACGAAATGGGCGATTACGATCCCGAAGAAATCCTTTTTGTGGTTCAAGGCGAAATGGAATACACCGATTCGTTGGGCGAATAAGCCCTGACGATAAGCATACACAAGCCCCCTTACCTCTTAGGCAAGGGGGCTTGCTGTTATCTAATGTTACCCTGTTAACGGGTAACAAAACAGAATTGTCACTGACGACCGATTTCGGCCTTAACTTATGACCGAGCCTGGTCTTAACTTACGACCAACCTTTGCCTTAAGTTATGATTCAAATAACTAGGCAATTTCCTCTGAAATGCTTCGTAATTTTTTTGTTCTCTGCAGACAAAATTCTTGGGGACTGCCGAGAAGAAAGCTGTTTGTGACTGAGAAAAATTAAAATATCGGTGGTATTCTAATAAATACCGTCGATATTTTAATTTTATGTAGTGGGTAAGTGTTTTCGTTGTGCTACAAAACAAAAAATCCTCTGTGGAGTACAGAGGATTTTTGTGTGTGAATCGGGCGGAAAGTAGGGTTATTTACTATTCCAACTCCGAAAGGGTAACTTCGCGTTCGCCATTGGGCAGCTCTTCGATGCTGACCTTTACGGTGTTGCCGGGAAGGAGCTCTTCGATGAGCTCGGGCCACTCGATGAAGCAGATGGCACCACTGTAGAAGTAGTCTTCGTAGCCCATGTCGTACACCTCGTCCAACTTCTTGATGCGGTAGAAGTCGAAGTGATAAATCAATTCGCCGGCAAGGTCGGAACGATATTCGTTTACAATGGCAAAGGTGGGCGAGGTGATGGTATCTTCTACGCCCAACTCTTCGCAAATGGCTTTCACAAAGGTGGTTTTGCCGGCGCCCATCTTGCCGTAAAAGGCAAATACGGTGTCGTCGCTCATGTTGGCAACGAAGGCCTTGGCTGCTTCTTGGATTTTCTCTAACGATTCAATGCGGATAGTAGTGCTCATAGGTCTTATTGTTTTTTCTGCCGTAAATGTACGCGAAAAGTTTTGAATAGCTTGCATACGGCATAGATAATTATCGAAAAGAATATAATGGAGGCTCCCGAAGGTACATTCAGGTAGTAGGAGAGGAGGAATCCACCCAAACAACTGAGGTAACCGATGCCGATGGAGAGCCAGATAATCTGCTTGAACGAGTGGGTGAAGAGGTTGGCCGTGAGTTGTGGGATGGTGAGCAACGAAATGACCAGCACGATGCCTACCAGACGCAAACAACCCACAATGCTAAGGGCGATGAACATCATCAGCAGGTACTCGAACAGTTGCACACGGATGCCTTGCGAGGCGGCAAATTCGCGGTCGAAGGCAATAGCGACGATGGGACGGAGGTAGAGGCTGAAGAATAGGGTGGTGGCCAAGGTGATGCAACCCAAGAAAAGAAGGTCGGATACCGAGATGGTGAGGATGTTGCCAAACAGGTAGGCCGAGAGGTCGGGCGCAAAGCCGGGTGACAGGTAGGTGAAGATGATACCTAACGCCATGCCAAGCGTCCAAAATACGGCAATGGCCGAATCTTCGCGCATCTCGCTTCGCTTGCTCAACCACTCTACACCGAAGGCGGATAGGACAGCAAACAGGGCTGCCGAGAGGATGGGGGAGATGCCGGTGTAAAGGCCGATGCCAATGCCTCCAAACGAGGCATGTGTCAGACCGCCACTGATGAACACCAGCCGGCGGGTAACGATGTAGGTACCTACCATGCCGCAAACAATGCTTGCCAGCAGGCTACCTATCAAGGCATGTTGGAAAAAGGTATATTGCAATAATTCCATCTCTCTGTTAGTGTATTCGTCGTTCGCCTACAATCAAGAACACTTCGTCCTTGATGTTGTTCGGAAGGGCAATGCCACGAAGTTGCAGGCTTCGCACCCATCCGGCTACATCGGTGTCCTGCATGGTGTAGAACACATCGCGAAACTCATCTTCGTCTTCAGCGGTGTAGTCGTCGGGATTCAAGCCGATGAAGCGGTCGAGCTCCTCATCGTCGTAATAGACAATGCCCTTGCTGACGGCCGCCAGGAGGCTGTCGCGTTCGCACACTTCATGCTGGCCGCAACACTCTTCGTCCACCTCCACCACTTCGGGCATGGCTTCCAACTCGCCACTTTCCACCTTCTTCTGGAGGCGGCGATAGCGCACGCTACCGATGATGGCGGCAACCAATGCCAAGAGGGCGATGATGATGAGCAGGATGATTATAATCATACGTATCAGTAGTTTATAATTGAAAAACCGGCCTGTTGCAAATGGTTCCAATAGGCGGGATATGACTTGCTGACCACTTCGGGGTGGGCAATCGTTATCTGGGGCACGATGAGGCTGGCCGGAGCAAAGGCCATAGCCATGCGATGGTCTTCGTAGGTGGCGATAACGGGATGTGCTTCGGGTGTGCGTCGTTCACCATCCCAACTCAGGATACTGTCCTGCTCGTCCTTAATCAGGTAGCCAAGTTTGTCCAATTCGGTTTTCAGTGCCTCGATGCGGTCGGTCTCCTTAATCTTCAGGCTTTGCAAACCGGTGAAGCGGAAGGGGATGCCCAGCATGCAACAAGTCACCACGAAGGTTTGCGCCAAGTCGGGTATGTCCACCATGTCTTCATCCAACCGTTCGGCTCGTTGGGCGGTTTTCTTCAGCACCACATTGTTGCCGACAAAGGTTGTCTCCACACCCAACTTCCGGAAAATCGTTGCTCCACGGCTATCCCCCTGATAGCTGTCGGCAAACAATCCTTGCAACTCTACCGTGCTATCCTTATCGGCACAGAGGGCCATCATCTGATACCAATAGGAGGCGGCACTCCAATCGCTTTCCACAAAATAGTGTGTGTCGCGATAGCCGCCGGCCTTCACCTCAATGGTGTTGGGCGAGCTCCAAGCGGCCTCTGCACCGAAGTCGTGCATCAACTTCAGGGTGAGGTTGATATAGGGGCGTGAAATGATGTCGCCCGTCAGTTGCAGTTGCAAGCCGTCGGGTAGTGTAGGGCCAATCATCAAGAGGGCCGAGATGTATTGCGAACTGACGTTTCCGGCCAGTGCTATGGAGTTGCTTTGCAGGGATTTGCCGGTGATGCGCAAGGGTGGGAAGCCTTCGTTGGCGGCATAGTCGATTTCAGCACCCAATGAACGTAAGGCATCTACCAACAGGCGGATGGGGCGTTGTTGCATGCGCTCGGTGCCGGTGATGATTCGGGTGCCCGGTGTTGCGCTGAGCAGGGCGGTGAGGAAGCGCATGGCCGTGCCTGCCGCTCCGATGTTGATGTGCGGAGGGAGTCCGTCGAGTGCGCGAATCATGACTTGCGTATCGTCGCAATCGCTCAGGTTTTGTGGTAGTGTGGTTCCTTGGCCCAGGGCATGCAACACCAATGCCCGGTTGCTGATGCTTTTCGAGGCTGGCAATTGGATATTGGCTGATAGCTTGACTGGTGCCTTGATGGTATATTGCATGTCTATAATATGATGAAATGTTTGTTCAGCATATTGGCAATCTCCTCTTGCAGCTTGTTGGGGCTGACAGGCTTGTCCATGTATGCCGAGAATCCATGTTCTTTTTCGTTGGGTTCGTATGTGTAGGCACTGATGGCGATGATAGGTACATCGGCCGACAACTTACGGATTTCGGTGGTGGCCTCGTATCCGTTCATTACAGGCATGTTGATGTCCATCAGTATCAGGTGCGGGTTTTGCGTGATGAACAGCTCTACCGCCTCGGCTCCGTTCCATGCATGCAGCAGGTTGTAGTCGTTGTGTAGGATGGAGTGGTAGAGGTGATAGTTCTGCTCGTCGTCTTCGGCAATAAGGATGCTGATTTTCTCCTTATCCACCGATTGCGTTTGCATAATCTCGCTCTTGGGTGCTTCCAATGATTCTACCGGCTCGTATGGGGTGGTGAACCAGAAGGTTGTTCCAACGCCCTTCTCCGATGTAACGCCAATCTCACCGCCCATCTTCTTCACGATATTGTAACTGATGGCCAATCCCAATCCGGTGCCTTGTGCAAAGGTGTTTACCTTGACAAATCGCTCGAAGATGTGGGGCAGGTGTTCTTCGTCGATGCCGCAACCCGTATCGCTGACGTAGAAGTATAGCTCGTTGTCGCGCACTTCGTAACCGAACTTCACTTCGCCCTCGAAGGTGAACTTCGATGCGTTGGTCAGCAGGTTGATGATGACTTGCGACAGACGGTTGCGTTCGGTGTGGATGAAGCATTGAGGCAATTCAGGTACGAAACGAAGTGCCACTCCCTCCTTCATGCGCATGCGGATGGAATCTTCCAGCTCCTTCATCATCTTGTTCAAGTCGATGTTGGTATAGACAAACTCCAGGGTGCCGGCCTCAATCTTCGAGAGGTCGAGGATGTCGCTGATGAGTTGTAGCAGCAGCTCGTTGTTGTTTTCGATGATACTGATGTACTCTTCCTTCTCTTCGCTATCGTCGGTGGCGGCCAGTACGGACGAGAAGCCCACGATGGCGTTGAGCGGTGTGCGGATTTCGTGGCTCATGTTGGCCAGGAAGGCCGATTTCAGGCGGTCGCTCTCTTCGGCATGCTCTTTCGCCAGAATCAGTTCCTGTTCGTTCTGTTTCTGTCGGGTGATGTCCACACCGAATATGTTGATGATTTCGGGGTTCTCCGTTTGGTGGATAATGATTTCGTAGAAAGCTTCAAGCTGGTTGAAGTAGTGGGTGAAGCTAACCGAATGTTGCTCTTGGATGGCTATCTTGATGAATCGCATCAGGCTCTCTTTTTCCGATGGGAAGTGTCTTTCTGCCGAATCTGTTCCGTGCATCTCTTCATCTTGTTGGAAGAGTTTGCGGAATATAGTGTTTCCCTCGAGGTGTAAAACGTCCACCACTTCGCCTTTATCGTTGAACAAAACACGCTTTTGTGCATAAAGCACGGGCATGTTCTTGATAAGCTCCTTGTGCTTGTTGGCCAGCACCAGCTCTTTGCGCTGTATGTAGCTGATAATGATGGCAGCAGCCAACGAAAGTAGTAATATGATACCTGCAATGGAGAGGGACCATTTGTATTTTTCGAAGAAAGAGGATGGTTCGTCCTGCACCACACATTCTTTGGGGAGAAGATTGGTGTTGAGCCCTTTCGAGCGCATTACCGGGTAGCTGACCACATCTTCCGACTTCTTGGGATAATAGAAAGGTATGTTTCGGGCCTCTACACCGCTAACCAGTTGCTTCAGTATGCGTATCAGTGCGGTTTGTATCTCCTCGATGTCGGAGAAGTGACCACCTACAAAACCACCATCGTTCATGTACGAACGACTCAGCGTAAAGATGGGCTTGGGCGAGGTGGAGATTTGGCGGTAGTCGCCCGTAATCAGTGTCTGGTGTCCGGGAAGTGAGGTGTATTCGTAAAACCATGTCGAGAAGAGGGTGGCGTGTGTGCCGGCACCGTCGTTGTCGACAAGCAGGTCGCGCAGGCGGCTACCGATGGTGGATTGAGCCACGAGGCGTTCGTACTTCACTTGCGGATAGTGGGTTGCCAAGTGTTGCTTGATGCGCTTCTCGTTCAGACGGTTCTTGTAAAGTGCATCGGCGGCAAAGGTAAAGCGCTTGGTATCCGGCATAAGCTGCATCATCAGGTCGACGGTCTGTTCGGGATAGTTGGGTGCCGCCAGATAGGTCAGGTTATACTCCTTTTGTAGCGGTAAAAGGGGTTGCGGATTCTCTTCCGAGAACTCGTTGTCTATGCCGGTGTAGTAGTAGCTGTCCGGATAGATAGTGTCTTCTTCCGAGCAAATCAGCATCGGGATGTCTCCCCAACGGCTCTTTATCTCGTCGCGCATGCAAAATGCTACGTTACCGATGATTACCAGAATGTCGGGTTGGGCGTATCGTTTGAACAACTCCTCTTGTGTGTGTTGGAAGATGCTGTCGTTGGTAATCTGGTTGGCGTATAGGTGGGCTACATTGGCATCTACATCGCTCATCTTGGCCGTCTCGCGAAGCAAGGGGGTGATGATGCTATTGCTCCAGGGTGCCGATTCGTTGTACGAATTGACAATCAGCAATCTTTTAGTCTTAATGGTATTCGGGCTTGCGTTTTGTCCGAACACTAATACCGAAGAAAGAAGTACCGACGCGAAAGTCAGTAGTATAAACATATAGTGTTTCATGTCCATAGTTATTATTTTGCAAAGGAACGCTATTTTAAAGATAAAAGCAAGTCAAACGGCTAAAAATAGTTCACTTCCCACTCCTGACTGATGTTTTCGGCCCGTTCCCAATCGCGCCAGGTGTGGTATAGGATGCGTAGGCCCTTATAACCTTCGGCAAGGCTGATGACCTTGAATTTCTCCCATCTTGGTTTGCCGAAATCGGTAGAGAAACCGGATAACAACAGGCGGTTGCTCAGGTAGTCGAACTCGTAATATCCTCCGCCATAGCATTGCTCGCCGGGTTTCAACAGTTCGTAGTGGCGGTTCACCAATCCTAAGCGCAATTCGCCTTTGGAGGTTAGTATGAATTTGGGTTGTGACATTATGTTGTATGCTATTTTCTTGCAAATATAGTAATCTCTGTGTTATCTGCCAAGGCTTTATTTAGACAAGTTGCTCTGTTTTTTAGGTAGAAATTTGCAAGTATGCCAAGATTTAGCGACTTTTGCGGAAACTTAATTCTATAAAATCATGAAAAGAAACAGATTATCGCTGCTTGTAGTGGCTTTATTGGGAAGTGCAACACTCTCTGCCCAAACAATAACAAACAATGAGGACGGAAAATACACGCTCAGTGTGGGTGAAGTATCCATGACGGTAGATGCATCGAAAGGTGCGAAAATCTTATCTTATAAATATGGAGATAAGGAGGTTCTTTCGCAAACCCGCATGCCCAATTCGTTTGGAAGTACCTTCTGGACAAGTCCGCAATCGGAATGGAACTGGCCGCCCGTACCCGAATACGATACCAAGCCCTATCAGGCAGAAGTAAATGGTAACAAACTGATACTTACCGGCGAAAAGTCGAAACGATTCGGCTATAGCGTGCGCAAGGAGTTTACTACCGATGCCAAGGACAATGCCATCGTTATTACCTATACCATTGTAAACCAATCGGGCGAAACACGCAAGGTTGCTCCTTGGGAAATTTCCAGAGTGCCCAATGGCGGACTTATCTTCTTCGATGCCAAGGAGGTGACTCCGGCAAACAACATGGAGACAATGCCGTTTGTATATGAAAAGAAGGCGGCATGGTACACCCTCGACGAAAGTCGTAAGAATCGTAAAATCAATGCCGATGGTAAGGGATGGCTTGCCTTCTGCGACAATGGTTTGCTCTTCGTGAAGAAATTCCCCGACTTGAAACCTGCCGAGCCTGCACCTGCCGAGGCTGAAATCCAAATCTATGTCAACACCGGTAAGACCTTCGTGGAAATCGAAGAACAAGGTGCCTATACCACCTTGCAACCCGGCGAAGAACTGAGCTGGACAGTACGTTGGTACCTCGAACCAACCGACCTCCCTGCCGAACCTTCCAAGGCTCTTCTGAAGAAAGCACGTAAAATGATTAAATAATTATCCATTATGTATAAGCATCTCACCCTGTTTGTAGCAGTTGTCGTGTCGGCTCTTTTGGCGGCATGTGGCGGAAAGAACCAATCCATCGAATTTGGCCCTTACACCATCACGGTTATCAATCCCAATGTCTATCACATTCAAGACTTTAACTCAAGTTATCCAGGAGGGGAGATTTTCGATGAGGCGGGTCAGCTGACTCACTTCAACAACTGCTCGGACATCTACCTGCTTGTCGGCAAGGAGAAGGCGTTGCTCATCGACCTTTCCAACAACATCAAGTGGGCGGATAATGCGGATGAGGCGCTTAAACATATTGTTGCCGAACGCATCGGCGATAAACCGTTGACCATCACCTTTACGCATAATCATGGCGACCATACGGGCATGCTTCCTGCTTTCTTGAACGCGGGTGTGCACTTCGCCCTTCCGCAAGCCGATTTTGAAGCCTTGGCCCATCGTTTTCCCGACGAGGACTACACCTTCTACAAGGAAGGCAAAATCTTCGATTTGGGTGGCATGAAGGTAGAGGCCATTGCCGTGCCGGGACATACCGCCGGCTCGATGGTCTTCTACTTGCATGGCGAGAACATCCTCTTTACCGGCGATGCCATCGGCTCGGGACATGGTGTGTGGATTTTCAACGAAGAGGGCTTCACAAACTATCTCTCGGCCGTGCCGCACCTCATTGCCTGGATAAAGAATCCCGAGCATAAAGTGAATCCGTATGAACTCCGCATCTATGGCGGTCACTATTGGCAACGCGATTGGTTGCCCGAGTTGGGCGACGAAGAGATGGGTATGGATTACCTGTGCGACATGCAGGAGTTACTGAACAACATGGAGAAGGGAACGGCCGAATCCACTCCCTCGGGATTGGATCATCCGCTGCTCGATACATACTTCCGCTACGGAAGCGCCATCTTGGTGTGGAATGCCGAACAGGCCGAAAAGTTCCGTAACATCTATCCCGAGAAGTTTGTCTATCGCGATGAAGACATCGTCGTCAGACAGATTGATGAGCATACATGGGTGGGAAACGGACACTTGGTTTACAACGAATCGGTTTACCTCATCGAGGGCGAAGAGCGTGCCTTGCTTATCGATGCCGGCACATACATGCCTAAGTTGGATAGAATAGCAGCTATGTTTACCGACAAACCGGTGATGCTTGCTTTGACGCATGTGCATGGCGACCATGCCGGTGCCATAGATTGTTTCCCCGAAATCTGGATCAATCCCAATGATACGGTATTGATTCCCAATCCTAATCCTTATAAAGGAAAGATTAACTTCCTGGCCGATGGCGAGATTATCGACCTTGGCGGCCGTCAGATTGAGGTAATGTACACTCCGGCACACACACCCGGCTCAACTACTTTCTTCGACAAGGAACATCATTATGGCTTTAGTGGCGATGCTTTTGGTTCGACCAACCTCTTGCTCTTTACGGGTACTTTCAAACAACTGATTTCCACCACTTCGCGCACGGCAGCCTATATGCAAAAACATGGTATAGAGAAACTCTTCCCAGGACACTATCAAGGCAATCCGGAAACACTTCAACGTGTGCTCGACGAGAAGAAAATGTCCGAAGAAGTACTCTCCGGCAAGCGCAAAGGCGAAGTGAACAACACATCCGGCCTCAATCGCTTCATTCACGATTATGGTGTCTATATCCGCTATAACGAGCCGGAAGCGTTGAGATAGTGTCGTACAAATTCGGTGGATGCACGGAACGCATTGCGTGGAGGTGCGGAATGCTATCTATCGATAAATGAGTATTAAGGCAGGAATAATTTTCTGTTAAGGGTAAATTTATTTTCCCTTAAGGGTAATTGCCGAAAGGAAAATGTGGACAGTGTGGACAGTGGACAGCTGTCCACATCACTTTTTACTCGCCGCAATGTGACCTTTGCGTCCGCACTTTGGTGTAAATATCTATAATCGTATCTATATATATTATACTATATATAACATATTATATATAAATATATTATAAATAATATAATACAATAAATCCATAATAAGCAGTTACTTTTTGGGCTTTTGGCGTAGGGCGGTGGTGTTGACAAATAAAAGTGTCCACAACTGTCTTGATGGTCACTATGTCAATATCCCTTGCGCTGGTGGTGGCTCTGTCAGTAGTGAGACTGGCTGGGATGGTCGCAAGAAGAATGAGGAGGACCAGAACTTCCGACTCCGCTGCTGGCTACAAGCAGCCAAGACTGTAAAGGCATCACGTTACGTCCCAGCGAAACGGAAAGGTCGTGGTATGTAATACTATTCTAAGTTCTTTCCAAGTTCTATGATTTTTTCTCTGAACAAGGGTACATTGGCTTTTGAAACAGGCAACACCCGGTCTGTACTGAACATACTGAT
>SUXZ01000022.1 GCA_015060685.1 Mediterranea massiliensis
ATAAGCAAAGCACAGCGTATCGGTGCGGTGGTAATGTCGCTAAATCGTTACCAACAGCTTTTGACCTCTTTATTGACCTCTGTCACTCAAATAGATACGATTTTCTTTATTATCCTGGGCAAAGATAAAGAAAGAATAGAGAAAATGAACAAAAAATGGTCATCTCTTCATAAACTCGCGACGTTCTGTTTCAGGAAATTTCTCGATGGCATAGCGCAGCATGGTACGGGGCATGGTGGCGGCATGCTTCTCCAAGAACTGTATCAACAGGTCTTTATCGCGCTTACCCATCTCGCGAAGCATCCAGCCGATGGCTTTCTGCATCAAGTCGTGCATCGCTGGTTTCGGCATGGAGTGATAGGCAGAGAGGAAGCGTTCGGAAAGGGCGATAGTATCGATGAAATCGCGGTTTCTGATAAATGTCAGGGTAGAGACAATGGCTATTCGCCGCTCCCAAAGCAAGGTGCTGTCGGAGAGTTTATAGAGGACTTCGCGCTGCTCGCGCTCGGGTTTCAGCTTTAAGTATTCGCCCACAATGCCCGGTGCCGACAAATCGACCAAATCCCAGTTGTTGATGCGGGCGGTTTGCGTAAGGTAATAGTCGAAGAGCTGTTTTCGCCCCTTTTCATCGCTCTTTTTGAAGCGTTCTACCAATATCAGCAAGGCGCATAGCCTACATTCGTGCCAAGGACTTTGAAGCAGGCGGGAGATGGTTTCGAAAGGGATGTCCCGATACTCCTTGGCCACCTGGCGGGTATAGGGCACGATGACGCCCAAGAATTGGTCGCCTTCGCCATATTGCCCCTTCCCCGTCTTGAAAAAACGAGGAAGCACTTCTCTCTTTTCAGCGGTGGAAAAGCTCTCCAAACGGCTTGTAATCTCATCGGTGAGTTTGTTCATAGGTGATGTTTTCGAATTTCATTAAGCAAAATTAGAAAAAATCTTCATGGAATGGAAACTTTGCGCTATTTTTGCAGAAAACAGCAAAACATTCAAGCGATGGTATTGAACTATATCTGGATAGCATTCTTCGTGATTGCATTTATCGTAGCTCTTGGAAAGCTACTGTTTACCGGCGATGTGAACATCTTTACCGAACTGATAAATGCAACGTTCGACTCGTCGAAATCGGCATTCGAAATCTCGTTGGGCCTGACGGGAATCCTTTCGTTGTGGTTGGGTATCATGAAGATAGGCGAAAACAGCGGGATGATAAACGCCTTGTCCAACTGGCTGAGCCCGGTATTCTGCCGCCTGTTTCCCGATATTCCCAAAGGGCATCCGGCCATGGGCTCTATCTTCATGAACCTGTCGGCCAACATGCTTGGCCTGGACAATGCCGCCACGCCCATGGGACTGAAAGCCATGAAGGAGTTGCAAGAGCTGAACCCGAAGAAGGATACAGCCAGCAATCCGATGATTATGTTCCTGGTCATCAACACTTCGGGATTGATACTGATACCTGTCAGCATCATGATGTATCGCTCGCAGATGGGCGCGGCACAGCCTACCGACATCTTTATACCTACCCTACTTACAACCGCCTTTTCGACCATTGTCGGCGTAACAACCGTCAGCATATCGCAACGCATCAACCTGCTGAACAAACCCATCCTGATGCTTATCGGCGGCATCAGCATCTTCTTTGCCGCCATCATCTGGCTATTTACACAAGTGGGACGCGATGAAATGGGCGTTTATTCTACATTGGTAGCCAATGTGCTGCTATTCTCCATCATCCTAACCTTTATTCTATGGGGCGTTCATAAACGGATAAACGTGTACGACTCGTTCATCGAAGGGGCAAAAGAGGGCTTTACAACCGCC
Source organism: Mediterranea massiliensis (assembly GCA_015060685.1). Taxonomy (GTDB): domain Bacteria; phylum Bacteroidota; class Bacteroidia; order Bacteroidales; family Bacteroidaceae; genus Bacteroides; species Bacteroides massiliensis_B. The sequence continues at coordinate 1,828 of SUXZ01000022.1, forward strand.
ATCCGCATCATCCCCTACCTGGTTGCTTTCCTCGTTGGAATCGCGGTTTTTCGCGCTTCGGGTGCTATGGACATCATCGTGAATGGCATCGGCTATTTAGTTGGTTTGTGCGGCGTAGATACCACCTTTGTAGGCGCACTTCCTACGGCATTGATGAAGTCGCTGAGCGGTAGCGGTGCAAACGGATTGATGATTGACACCATGCAAGTACACGGAGCCGACTCGTTAGTGGGGCGCATGTCGTGCGTTGCTCGTGGAGCATCGGATACCACCTTCTACATCCTGGCGGTTTACTTCGGCAGTGTAGGCATCTCCAAGACGCGAAATGCCGTTACCTGCGGATTGATTGCCGACTTCTCGGGCATCATTGCCGCCATCATCATCAGTTACCTATTTTTTACATAGCATATATGATAAGTTATCAGACAGAAGACATCAGCATGCCACCCATCAAACGACGTGAGGTGAGCGAATGGATTAAGAAAGTAGCTGCATCGTACGGCAAGAAAGTGGGCGAAATAGCCTATATCTTCTGCTCGGACGAGCGAATCCTGGAAGTGAACAGGCAGTATCTGCAACACGACTACTACACCGACATCATTACCTTCGACTATACCGAAGGAAACCGAATCGGTGGCGACATGTTCATCAGCTTAGAAACCATACAAACCAATGCCGAGCAGTTTGCCGACAACGATTATCAGCGTGAGTTACACCGCGTTATCATACATGGCATCCTGCATCTTTGCGGCATAAACGACAAAGGACCCGGCGAACGGGAGATTATGGAGGATGCCGAGAACAAGGCGCTTGCATTGATAACATTGTAACAACTATGAAAGAAAACAACAAAGCCATCTTATTGGCATTGGCGGCCGTACTGAGCTGGTCGACCGTGGCAACTGCCTTTAAAATTGCACTAACCTACCTTACTCATTTCGAGATGCTTACAATAGCAAGCATCACTTCATTGCTGATTTTTACAATCGTACTGACCATACAAGGCAAATGGAGCTTAGTGTGCAACATGCCCAAACGGTTATGGGGCTATTTCGCCCTACTGGGATTGCTAAATCCGGTGGCATACTATCTGGTACTTTTCAAATCGTACGACCTGCTTCCCGCACAAGTGGCGCAACCGGTTAACTACATGTGGCCCATTGTGTTACTGATTCTTTTAGCCACTTTCACCAAACAACCCATACCGGCAAAGAAATACATCGGGATGTTCATCTCGTTAGGAGGATTGATTATTATCTCGGCCGGAGGAAAACAGACGGATGCAATGGAGATTCCTCCCTACGGACTGTTCCTGGGCATCATGAGTGCATTTCTGTGGGCCTCTTATTGGATGGTGAACAACAAGAACAAGGAGAAAGCAGATGCTATCGTTGCCTGCTTCATGAGCTTCTTGTTTGGTAGTATCTATCTGATAATAGGTGCATTAGTGGTTGGAATTAACCTAAACACATTGCCGGGCATACTTTCGGGAATGTATGTAGGTGCGTTCGAGATGGGCATTCCATTTGTATGTTTCGGATTGGCCATACGCAAAACAACCAACCCGGCACTTATCAACCAATTATGCTACCTCTCTCCTTTCCTGTCGCTATTCTTTGTTTCGAGAATCTTGGGCGAAGAGATTGTTCTTACCACCTACGTTGGATTGATACTGATTGTAGCAGGGATTGTGTTTAACGAATATTTCGCAAAGGCAACAAGCAAAAAATAAAACATTTATTTTGTTCACCCCTTGGCTTGCACTATCTTTGCGCAATAAAATAATAGATATGGATTTTAATTACGACGTCATAGTGATTGGGGCCGGTCATGCCGGATGCGAAGCGGCGGCAGCTGCAGCAAACTTGGGCTCGAAGACCTGCCTGATTACGATGGATATGAACAAGATTGCCCAAATGAGTTGCAACCCGGCTATCGGTGGTATTGCAAAGGGGCAGATTGTTCGCGAAATAGATGCTTTAGGAGGATATACCGGACTGGTTACGGATGCTACAGCCATCCAATTCCGCATCCTGAACCGCTCGAAAGGACCGGCCATGTGGAGCCCACGCGCACAATGCGACCGCGGAAAGTTTATCTGGGCCTGGCGCGAGATATTGGAAAACATTCCCAATCTGCACATTTGGCAAGACACTGTATGTGAGCTACTTGTTGAAGATGGAAAGGTAAAAGGCGTTAAAACCGTATGGGGAGTAACGTTCCATGCCAAGTGCGTTGTACTTACAGCAGGCACCTTCCTTAACGGATTGATGCATGTGGGCAGTACCATGCTTCCAGGCGGACGAATGGCGGAGCCGGCAAGTTACAAACTAACCGAATCCATCGCAAGCAACGGCATCACTTATGGTCGGATGAAGACGGGAACACCCGTGCGCATCGACGGCAGAAGCGTACACTATGAGGAGATGGAAATCCAGGAAGGCGAAGCCGATTTCCATAAGTTCTCGTTTATGAATACCGGCGTCAGACACTTGAAACAGTTGCCCTGCTGGACATGCTTTACCAACGAAGAATGTCACAGCATTCTTCGAGGAGGATTGGCCGAATCGCCCCTTTTCAACGGACAAATACAGAGCATCGGACCACGCTATTGCCCAAGTATCGAGACGAAGATTGTAACCTTCCCCGACAAACCGCAGCACCAGCTTTTCCTGGAGCCTGAAGGTGAAACAACACAAGAACTCTACTTGAACGGATTCTCTTCTTCGCTCCCCATGAATGTACAGATTGAGGCCTTGAAGAAGATTCCTGCATTCAGGGATATGGTTATCTACCGACCTGGTTATGCAATAGAATATGATTACTTCGATCCAACACAGCTGAAACATACGTTGGAAACGAAAAAGGTAAAGAACCTTTTCTTTGCCGGACAAGTAAACGGAACAACCGGCTACGAAGAGGCTGCCGGACAGGGTATCATTGCCGGTATCAATGCGCACATCAACTGCCACGGAGGCGAACCGTTTACGTTAGCCCGCGACGAAGCATATATCGGCGTATTAATCGACGATTTGGTAACCAAAGGCGTGGATGAACCTTATCGTATGTTTACATCGCGAGCAGAATACCGCATTCTGCTGCGCATGGACGATGCTGACATGCGATTGACGGAACGTTCATGGAAATTAGGATTGGCTAAAAACGACCGCTACGAATTACTGAAAACGAAACGGGAAGCTGTAAACAACCTGATCGAATTTGCCCGTACCTATTCGATAAAAGCCGCACTCATCAACCCTGCTTTGGAGAGCTTAGGCACTACCCCACTTCGACACGGATGCAAACTGGTAGATCTAATCAATCGCCCACAGATTACCATCGAAAACATTGCCGAACACGTCAGTGCGTTCAAACACCAATTAGACAAGATTACCGACCGCAAGGAGGAGATTATCGAAGCCGCAGAAATCCTCATCAAATATGAAGGATACATTGGACGAGAACGTATCATTGCAGATAAATTAGGAAGGCTTGAAAGCATCAAAATAAAAGGCAAATTTGATTATGCAAACATCCAATCGCTATCGACAGAAGCGCGACAAAAGCTAATCAAGATAGATCCGGAAACAATAGCGCAAGCCAGTCGCATACCTGGCGTTTCGCCAAGCGACATCAACGTTTTGCTGGTACTTTCCGGTAGATGAACAAACGAATGTTCCACGTGAAACATTGCAAATTCAAAATAAAAAAAATAAAGAATATGACTACAGAAGAACTAAGAAAAAACATCCGGGAAATACCCGATTTCCCCATACCGGGAATACTATTTTTCGACGTCACTACCCTCTTCAAGAATGGTGAGGCATTGAATGAATTGTCGGACAGACTATACGAAATGTACAAAGACAAAGGGATAACGAAAGTGGTTGGAATAGAATCGAGAGGTTTCATCATGGGCCCCATGCTGGCTGCAAGACTTGGAGCCGGATTTGTACCCATCCGCAAACCCGGGAAATTGCCTGCAGAAACCATCGAAGAGAGCTATGCCAAAGAGTATGGAACAGACACCATACAGATGCATAAAGATGCCATCGACAGCAACGACATCGTACTACTTCACGACGACCTATTGGCTACAGGCGGTACGATGAAAGCGGCATGTAACCTTGTGAAGCAAATGAATCCTAAAAAGGTAATGGTCAACTTCATTATCGAGCTAAAGGATTTGAACGGAAAAGAGGTATTCGACAAGGACATAGAAGTAGAATCTGTACTATCACTATAAAACAAGAATGGAAGAACTCCGTACATCAGACTATCTGAAGGGTATTGTAAACAACCTGCCCGAAAAACCGGGAATATATCAATACCTTAACGGAGAAGGAACCATTATATACGTTGGCAAGGCAAAGAACTTAAAGCGACGTGTCTCTTCGTATTTCAATAGGGAGCACGAAGCAGGCAAGACACGGGTGCTGGTAAGCAAAATAGAGGACATCAGATACATTGTGGTGAACTCGGAAGAGGATGCACTATTATTGGAAAATAATCTGATAAAAAAATATCGTCCGAGGTACAACGTACTGCTGAAAGACGATAAAACATACCCCAGCATTTGTGTACAGAACGAGTACTTCCCCAGGGTTTTCAAAACACGAAAGATTATCCGAAACGGATCGGCCTACTTCGGCCCATATAGCCACCTGCCAACCATGTATGCAGTACTGGATTTAATCAAGCACCTCTACCCTTTGCGCACATGCAAGCACAACCTTTCGCCGGAAAATATCCGGGCAGGAAAGTTCAAAGAGTGCTTGGAGTATCACATCAAGAATTGTGCCGCTCCCTGCACGGGGAAACAGTGCCACGAAGAATACCTTAAAAACATCGATGAAATCAAAGAAATACTCAAAGGTAATACGAATGAGTTAAGCAAGAAACTCTACCAAGAAATGCAGGAACTTTCTGCTGAAATGCGTTTCGAAGAGGCACAGAAAGTTAAGGAGCGTTATCTGCTATTGGAGAATTACCGCAGTAAGTCGGAGGTAGTAAGCAATATATTACACAACATCGATGTATTCAGTATAGAAGAGGATTTGGACGAATCTTCTGCCTTCATAAATTACCTACACATCACCAATGGAGCTGTCAATCAAGCCTTTACATTCGAATACAAGAAGAAATTAGATGAATCGAAAGAGGAACTGTTGGAACTCGGTATTGTAGAGATGAGGGAAAGGTATAAAAGCCAATCGCGTGAAATTATCGTTCCATTCGAAATGAATATGGAACTAAATAACGTTACGTTTACCGTTCCACAAAGAGGAGAAAAGAAGAAACTGCTTGAACTATCGATACTTAACGTCAAACAATACAAAGCTGACAGACTGAAACAAGCGGAAAAACTGAACCCGGAACAACGAAGCGTCAGATTGCTGAAAGAGATTCAAGAGCAGCTACATTTAGAGAAATTGCCCATGCGAATTGAGTGTTTCGACAACTCAAACATACAGGGTTCGGATGCAGTGGCCGGATGTGTAGTATTCATTAAAGGAAAACCGGCGAAAAAGGAGTATCGTAAATACAACATAAAGAGTGTGGTAGGACCTGACGACTATGCATCAATGCAAGAGGTTGTCAGACGCAAATATAAGCGCGCTATAGAAGAAAAGACACCCCTACCCGACCTGATAATCACCGATGGTGGTAAAGGACAAATGAGCAGCGTAAAAGAGGTTATCGACGAGTTAGGGATAAATATACCTATAGCCGGTTTGGCAAAAGACGGAAAGCACCGCACATCGGAACTGCTATATGGTTATCCGCCACAAGTAATCGGCATGAAGCAGAACACACCGTTATTCCAATTACTGACCAACATTCAGGACGAGGTGCACCGATATGCCATTACCTTCCACCGTGACAAGCGAAGCAAACGACAGATTTCATCGGAACTTGATAGCATAAAGGGTATTGGAGAAAAGAGCAAAACAATGCTTTTAAAAGCGTTCAAGAGCGTAAAACGCATCAAAGAAGCCGATATAGAACAGCTGACGGAAGTAATTGGCGAAGCAAAAGCAGGCATTATCTACAATCATTTCAACTCAAAATAACTATCTTTGCAAAAAAGAATCACATGAGAGCACTAATTCAACGAACAAAATATGCCTCGGTAACGATAGAAGGTAAATGTAAATCGGCTATCAAACAGGGTTTATTGGTATTGGTTGGCATAGAAGAAGCCGATGAAAAGGAGGATATTGAGTGGCTTTGCAAAAAAATAGTGAACCTACGCATATTCGATGATGAAAACGGCGTTATGAACCGTTCGGTACTGGATATCGATGGTGAGATATTGGTTGTGAGTCAATTCACGCTGCATGCATCTACCAAGAAAGGAAACAGACCGAGTTATATCCGTGCTGCCAAACCGGAAATCTCGATACCGCTATACGAAACCTTTTGCAAGGAGTTGAGCATTTCACTGGGCAAAGAGGTTGGAACAGGCGAATTTGGGGCAGATATGAAGGTGGAACTACTAAATGACGGACCTGTAACCATCTGGATGGATACAAAAAACAAGGAATGATGGACAAAGAGATAACCATAAAGGAAGCCCAACAGTTGGTTGATGGGTGGATAAAAGAGTATGGAGTAAGATACTTCAGCGAACTGACCAACATGGCGATACTTACCGAAGAGGTTGGCGAACTGGCAAGGATAATGGCCAGAACATATGGAGACCAATCGTTCAAAGAGGGAGAAAAGCATGATTTATCCGATGAAATGGCCGATATTTTATGGGTACTGATCTGTATAGCCAACCAAACAGGGGTAGATTTGAACGAAGCATTCAAAAAAACAATCGAGAAGAAAACGAATAGAGATAAATTTAGACATATAAACAACCCTAAACTGAAAGAGCATGGAAGCAAATGAAATGACTCAGAACAAGTACAAGGCTACACTGGCCAAGTATAATACGAATTTGAACGATAAGGATGTAGCCGCACAAGTGGTAGCCATTATCGATGCAAAAGTTGCTGATAACAACAATTTGGATGTTAAGAAATTCCTCTTCAACTGCATTGACCTTACTACGCTCAACACCACGGATAGCGATGAAAGCGTAATGAAGTTTACGCAAAACGTCAACCGATTCGAAGAATCCTATCCTGATTTGAAGAACGTAGCTGCCATATGCGTATATCCTTGCTTTGCCGAGATTGTAAGGGATACACTTGAAGTAGAAGGTGTAAACATAGCATGCGTATCGGCAGGATTTCCGTCGTCGCAAACCTTCACTGAAGTGAAAGTAGCCGAAACGGCTATGGCGATAATGGATGGTGCAGACGAGATAGATATTGTTATCTCTGTAGGCAAATTCCTAAGTGGTGATTATGAAACAATGTGCGATGAAATCGCCGAAATCAAGGCCACATGCAAGGAGAAACATCTTAAAGTTATCTTAGAAACCGGAGCACTTCAAACGGCAGAAAACATTAAAAAAGCGTCGATTTTATCGATGTATGCAGGAGCAGACTTCATCAAGACATCTACCGGAAAGCAGCAACCGGCAGCTACACCCGAAGCAGCCTTTGTAATGTGTCAAGCCATTAAGGAGTATTACGAACAAACCGGCATCAAGGTAGGTTTCAAGCCTGCAGGAGGTATCAATTGTGTGAACGATGCATTGGTATATTACAGCATCGTAAAAGAGGTATTGGGTGAAGAGTGGCTGACAAACAAACTATTCCGTTTAGGAACCAGTAGATTGGCCAACCTATTGCTTTCTGAAATCGTAGGTGAAGAGTTGAAATTCTTCTAAAAACTGAAATATATACTATAAGGAAAGGGCACCCACGGGTGCCCTTATTTATTCCTATTAATCACGTAATCCAGATAGGCTTGAATGGCCGATCTAACAGGACCATCCGCATATTGATCAAGCAAGGATAATGCCTTGTTTCGATACTCGTCCATCATGCTTAAGGCATACTCAATTCCATGATATTGCTTGGTAAATTCCACTAAATAGCTTATCTCTTCAGAAGTCGCTACACCCTGCTTCACTCTTAAAGCAATGCGTTTAGCCTCTTCATCGTCGGTGGTATTCAGCACATGGAGCACAGGCAATGTCAACTTACCTTCCTGCATATCGTTTCCCGAAGGCTTGCCTGTTTCCTCAGAACGAAAATAGTCGAAAATATCATCTTTAATTTGGAAACAGATGCCGATGTATTCGCCGATAAGTGCAGCATTTTGCACCTTTTCATCGGAAATTCCGGCTGAAAGCGCACCGGCTTTTGCACACGAAATAAAGAGTACGGCCGTCTTCTTTTTAATGACATCGTAATATACCTCCTCTGAGAATTCCTGGTTACCGATATTCGACAACTGCAACAACTCGCCATCGGCCAAATCCTTACCAAGGGAGGAGATGATGGAGATGATATCCAAATTAGAGGTCATTGCCGCCTGGGCCAAGGAAGTTGCCAACAGATAGTCGCCCGAAAGAACAGCTACCTTATTATTAAAAGAGGCATTGACAGAGGGTTGACCTCTACGCATCAAGCTCTCGTCCACAACATCATCATGAATAAGACTTGCCGTATGGAGCAATTCCAACGCAACAGCAGCATGGAGCGAAGCTTCGGTAACTTCACCGTGCAGCTTGGCAAATAGAAGCACCAAGATGGGACGCATCTGCTTGCCGCTCTTTCGGAAAACATATTCAGATACACTGTTCAGCAACGGATTGGTGCTGACAATCGAGTTTGCGAAGAGCTGATTAAAGCGGTCAAACTCGGTCTGAATAGGCTGTTTTATGTACGACAAATATTCCATAACTCTGAATTTCGCAACAAAATTAGCAATAAAACTATTAATAGCGCATTTTTTTGTATTTTTACCCAGAAAAAAAACAAAATATAGATGAAGACAACCGAAAAATTGTTTCTACTCGACGCATATGCGCTGATTTATCGGGCATATTATGCCTTGATACGCAACCCGAGAATCAACTCCAAAGGATTGAATACCTCTGCCATATTGGGCTTTGTAAACACCCTGGAAGAGGTACTTAAGAAAGAAAATCCTACCCATATCGGTGTGGCCTTCGACCCTTCCGGCCCAACTTTCCGCCACGAGGCATTCGAAGCGTACAAGGCACAACGAGAAGAAACACCCGAAGATATCCGTCGTAGCGTACCAATTATCAAAGAGATTATCCGCGCCTATCGCATCCCTATATTAGAGGTTTGCGGCTTCGAGGCCGACGATGTAATCGGTACACTTGCAACCCAAGCCAGCCAGATGGGCATCACCACCTACATGATGACACCAGACAAAGACTATGGACAGTTGGTGAAAGAGAATGTGTATATGTACCGCCCGAAACATAGTGGTGGCTTCGAGGTAATGGGCATTGACGAGGTAAAGGCAAAGTTCGATATAGAGAACACCCAACAAGTGATTGACATGCTCGGTCTGATGGGTGATAGTTCGGACAACATACCCGGTTGCCCGGGCGTTGGAGAGAAGACTGCCCAAAAACTCATCTCTGAATTTGGAAGCATAGAAAACCTACTCGAACATACCGACCAACTGAAAGGTGCATTGAAGAAAAAAGTGGAAGAGAACAAGGAGATGATTCTTTTCTCCAAATTCCTTGCTACCATCAAAACCGATGTGCCCATTCAATTGGATATGGAAAGCTTGAAACGAGAAGAGCCAAACGAAGAAGCGCTTCGTCCACTCTTTGAAGAGTTAGAGTTCCGCACGCTCATCGACCGCGTACTGAAAAAATCGGTAAGCACTCCCCCACCCGCCCAACAAGCCGACCTCTTTGCCGGCACCTTGTTTGCTCAAGCACCGAAAGCCAGCGACGAAAAAAAGGGGGCTGTTCAAGGCGATTTGTTTGCCATATTTGCGGACGAGGGGCAAGACTTGCCGGAAAATCGAAACCTAAAGAGCTTAAAAACCACAAAAGTGGATTATCAACTGATTGATTCTAAAGCAAAAAGGGATGAATTATTTCAAAAGTTAATTACAACGAGATTTTTGGCTTTTGATACAGAAACCACCAACATCGAGCCGATGAATGCCGAATTGGTTGGAATCAGTCTTAGCGATGCAGAAAACAGAGCCTATTACATTCCCATACCCGCCAATCGTGAAGAAGCATTAAAAATCGTCAACGAACTACGTCCGATTCTAGAAAACGAAGAAATCGAGAAGATTGGTCAGAACATCAAGTACGACATGATTGTCTTGAAAAATTATGGAGTGGAAGTAAAAGGCCGTTTGTTCGACACGATGCTTGCACACTATGTTCTTCAACCCGAGTTGCGACACAACTTGGATTACCTGGCAGAAATTTACCTGAATTACCAAACCATCCACATTGACGAACTGATAGGCAACCGAGGCAAGGATCAGAAAAACATGCGCGACCTCCTACCCCAACAAATCTATGAGTATGCTTGCGAAGATGCCGATGTTGCCTTGAAGCTGAAAAACATCCTTGCCAAAGAGTTGAAGAATCAAGGAGTGGAGAAACTATTCTACGACATCGAGATGCCTTTGGTACCAGTGCTTGTTGCACTAGAGTGCAACGGTGTACGCATAGATACCGATTCGCTGAAACAATCGTCGGTAGAATTCACTAACCGGCTTCAAGAGATAGAAAAAGAGATATACGGACTTGCCAACGAAACGTTCAACATCAGCTCTCCCAAACAAGTGGGCGACATCCTCTTTGGGAAATTACGATTGGTAGAAAAGCCCAAGAAAACCAAAACAGGACAGTTTGTTACAAGCGAAGAGGTGCTTGAAAGTCTGAGAAACAAACACGAAATAGTGGGTAAAATACTTGATTACAGAGGGTTGAAAAAATTGCTCAGCACCTATATCGATGCCCTTCCACAACTCATCAACCCGCAAACAGGCAGGATACACACCTCGTTCAACCAGGCTGTAACGGCTACCGGAAGATTGAGTTCGAGCAATCCTAACCTACAAAACATCCCTATTCGCGAAGAAGACGGAAAGAAGATACGCGAAGCATTTATCCCGGATGACGATTGCGAATTCTTCTCGGCCGACTATTCACAAATAGAGTTGCGCATCATGGCACACCTTAGCGGCGATGCAAACATGATAGAAGCTTTTAATAGCGGACACGACATCCATGCCGCCACGGCCGCTAAAATATATAAGGTACCTATAGAAGAGGTTACTCCCGACATGCGACGAAAAGCCAAGACAGCCAACTTCGGCATCATCTATGGCATCTCTGTATTTGGTCTTGCCGAACGGATGAACGTAGATAGGAAGGAAGCTAAAGAGCTGATTGACGGATACTTCGCAACCTATCCGCAAATAAAAGCCTACATGGAGAAGAGCATTGAATTGGCTCGCAACCAGAACTATGTGGAAACCATATTCCACCGCAAACGCTACTTGCCCGACATCAATTCGCGCAATGCTACCGTACGTGGATATGCCGAGCGCAATGCCATCAATGCACCCATTCAGGGAAGTGCCGCCGACATCATCAAAGTGGCCATGAGCCGCATCCACCAACAATTTGTAAGTTACAATTTGAAAGCAAAGATGATTTTACAGGTTCACGACGAACTGAATTTCAGCGTTCCTAAGGAAGAAAAAGCGCTTGTAGAAAATATTGTAATCAAAGAAATGGAATCGGCCTACCCCATGCAGGTGCCTCTGAAGGCCGATTGTGGGTGGGGAAACAACTGGTTAGAGGCACATTAGACGAAAAATAACTTTATTTAACTTTCAATCAGAAAGCAAGTGTTCTGTTTCGATTGAAAAGCAGATTGCATCAATTCATATCCAACAAAGCGATTGTTGGATATGAATTTGTAAGCAAAACAATCAAAAAGTAAGCAACACCAATACTACATATCTGACATTTTGCTACGATTTTCACTAAATTATTATTGTATTATCAAATTTTGTCTTACCTTTGCAGCGCAATTAAGCAAAAGAGATAGAAAATTGTAAGTTACACATTAAAACTTTATAAGGATATGAAAAATTTTAAGACTTTGATTCTTTCAGTTATTTTGATGGCTTGTGGTATGAATTTGTCAGCAGACAACAAGAACAACCTCATTCATAATGCAGAGGAAGTTGACGGTTTAATGGTTTCTCAAACCATCTATAAGAACGAAGGCAGCAGCCTTGCTAACTTCATGAAGTACAACTATCAATACGACGATCAAAAGCGTATGACTGAAAGCGAAGCTTTGAAGTGGAATAGCATCTCTAACAAGTGGGAAAACGATATGTGCATCCGCTACGAGTATAACGGCAAGAGCGTAACTACTACTTACTACAAGTGGAACAAGAAGAAAGCCGCTTACATCTTGGTGCCCGAGATGACTATCACTATGGACAATACCAATCTGTAACCAATCTTTATAACCATCGGGAGGTGCTTGCACTACTCCGATAAATCGAAACTATATTAAAACAAACTAAAGACCTTTTTATAAAACCTACTTAAGAGTCGGTGTGCGCGATGCATACCGACTCTTTTTTATATCTTTGCACCGAACGAAAACAAAATAGCAGCATGATAGCCGAAACACTGAAAAGATACATCGAAACCGAGATAATCCCCCGATACAGAACATTCGACAAGGCGCACAACCTGGACCATGTGCAAACGGTTGTAGATGAAAGCATTTCACTATGCAGGCAATATCCGGAAACCCGTCCTGACATGGTGTACACCGTTGCCGCCTACCACGATTTGGGGCTATGCAGGAATAGGGAAACACACCACCTGGTATCCGGCGAGATACTGATGACCGACAAACGACTGAAAGAATGGTTTACCGAAGAGGAGATGCTCACCATGAAAGAGGCCGTGGAAGATCATCGGGCAAGCAACAAGCAAGAACCGCGAAGCATTTACGGACGCATTGTGGCCGAGGCAGACAGACAAATTGATACCGATATCACCCTCCGACGTACCGTTCAATATGGCCTTCGGCAAGCGCCCGATGCCTCACGCGAGTGGCATTACGAACGTTTCCTGCACCATCTGCACGAAAAATATGCACCGGGCGGATACCTGAAACTATGGATTCCCGAATCGAAGAATGGCGAACGCCTACGCGCTTTGCAAGCCGTTATCGCCAACGAGGAAGAACTTCGGAAAAGGTTTGATGCTATCTTTGAGGAGGAAGCAACTTAAGCATTATCAATCAGATAGAGTTGTGTTTGGGCAATGCGTCGCTTCACATCCTGATTGTTACCTGTGCTTGCAATGGCATAGAAAATGTTTTCCAATGCTTGTCGGGCATCGTTCGGAATTGATTTGAGCAATCGGTGAGCCTCGTATGGATTCTGTTGCTGGGCATGGAATTTCCAGGGAGTTTTATCTTCAAACCATTCTTTGGTAAGTTCGTCTATGACTTGTTCGTCTTCATCAGTAGCATTAGGTCCGATAATTATCCATAGGCAATGAACTATTGCACTAAGTTCTTGTTGGTTAAAAAGGTTATAAATCATAATAATCTCATGTAGATACAAAAAGGTGTAGGATTTTTGTTGTTATCCAGTTATCGGGCTTCTCGCAGTTGCCTTTAGAGCAGATAAACAACAGCATCCTACACCAATATTGTATTATAACCTTAATATTAAAAGTATACAATCAATGTTTGGTGCAGGTGCCATTGAACATCTTCTCTCTAACGGATCTTGCGAGAATTCGATAACAGAAGATTATTTCAACAACACCTACGTGTAATAGTATTACTTCCTGAAATTTGTTGGTAAAATCACACAAAAACAAGAATTTTGTGCAAATATAATAGAAGTTGTGTTCAAAACAAAAGAAATGACAAGTTATTGCTTGCTAAATGGCAAATAAAGAATAATTAAAGTGTCACTCATGCAAAATAGGCACGTTTTTATGCCATACGCAAAAATTTGTGTACCTTTGTCGGCAAAATAATTGAGTATAAACAAATAAACAAGATAAATAATGGCATTGAAAGCAGGTATCGTGGGATTGCCCAACGTAGGTAAATCCACCCTATTCAACTGTTTAAGTAGTGCAAAGGCACAAGCAGCAAACTTCCCCTTCTGTACCATCGACGCGCAGATGGGACAAGTATCCGTACCCGACGAACGATTGACAAAACTGGCCGAGCTGGTACATCCGGGACGCATCGTACCCGCCGTGTGCGACATTGTAGACATTGCCGGATTGGTGAAAGGTGCCAGCAAGGGCGAAGGATTGGGAAACCAATTCTTGGGTAACATCCGCGAGTGCGACGCCATTATCCACGTGTTGCGATGCTTCGACAACGGCAATATTGTACACGTTGACGGCTCGGTTGACCCCTTGCGCGACAAGGAAATCATCGATACCGAGTTGCAACTGAAAGACTTGGAAACGGTGGAAAACCGCATCAAGCGCGTAGAGAAAGTGGCCAAAGTGGGCGGCGACAAGCAAGCCAAGTTGGAGTACGAACTATTAGTGCGCTACAAAGAGGCATTGGAGCAAGGACAAAGTGCACGCACTGTGTCGTTCCTGAACGACGACGAAGAGCAATGCGCCAAGCAGATGTTCTTACTTACCACTAAACCAGTGCTCTACGTATGCAACGTAGATGAAGCATCGGCCGCTACCGGCAACGAATATGTGGAACGCGTGCGCAAAGCCATCGAGGGCGAAGATGCCGAACTCATCGTTATTTCGGCACAAACCGAAGCCGACATTGCCGAGCTGGAAACCTACGAAGAGAAACAGATGTTCCTCGAAGACCTTGGCTTGAAAGAGAGCGGCTGCAACCGACTCATCAAAGCCATCTACTCGCTGCTGAACCTCGAAACATTCATCACCGCCGGCGAAATGGAAGTAAAGGCCTGGACATACCGCAAGGGCTGGAAGGCACCCCAATGTGCAGGTGTTATCCACACCGACTTTGAAAAAGGATTTATCCGCGCCGAGGTTATCAAGTACGAAGACTACATCCAATACGGCTCGGAAGCAGCAGTACGTGAAGCCGGAAAGATGGGTGTGGAAGGCAAGGAATATGTGGTACAGGATGGCGATATCATGCACTTCCGTTTTAATGTATAAAGCCGTATGACACCACTCTTCATCCATTGGAACCCCGACCCTGAGCTGTTTAGCATTGGCGGATTCAGCGTTCGCTACTACGGATTGTTATGGGTCATCGGCATTGCACTGGGCTACCTGGTAATGCGCCAACAATACCGCGACAAGCAATTGGGCGACGATAAATTCGAACCCCTCTTCTTCTATTGCTTCTTGGGCATCCTTATCGGAGCACGCCTTGGACACTGCATCTTCTACGATTGGGCCTACTACAAGGACCACTTCCTGGAGATGATATTACCCGTAAAGATACTGCCCACCGGCGATTGGAAATTCACCGGTTATGCCGGATTAGCCAGTCACGGAGGCACCTTGGGATTGATGATTTCGTTATGGCTTTATAGTCGCAAATACAAAATCCACTACCTCGACATAGTCGATATGATAGCCATTGCAACACCCATCTGCGCTTGTTGCATACGCTTGGCCAACCTGATGAATTCTGAAATCATTGGCCGCCCCACCGACGTGCCCTGGGCCTTCATCTTCGAACGTGTGGACGAACTTCCCCGTCACCCGGGACAACTTTACGAAGCCCTTGCCTACTTCATCTTCTTCATCGGCATGATAGTGCTCTACCGCATCGGACTGAAGAAACGTCGCGAAGCCGAAAACGCCAATAAAGGCAAGATAGGAAGCGAATTGTCGCTGGCCTACCCCTACCCTCGCGGATTCTTCTTCGGGCTATGTCTGGCCGAGATTTTCACCTTCCGATTCTTCATCGAATTCCTGAAGGAAAACCAGGTGGGATTTGAAGAAGGTATGACCTTCAACATGGGCCAATGGCTCAGTGTTCCCTTCGTCATCATAGGCATTTATTTCATGTTTTTCTATCAAAAAGCCCATAAATAACATTACTACCCTATAGAAAAAACAAAACCGCACCTTTGAATAGTTGGAAAATCACTATCTTTACGGCAAGAAAACAAACATTAAATCTTAACTCTTACCGTATGAAGTATTCACAATTATTCAAAGGTGCGGTTTGCTTGTTTTTAGCAACCGCTGCACTACCCCTCAGTGCCCAATTGAAAACCAATGCAGGAAACCAATACCTGCTATCGCAAACACGCGACGTAAGCGGAGATTTCCTCGACCTTAGCAACACCTATTTCTTTGCCGACAGTCTGGTGAATCTGGACACCGCCACCGGCGAAGGCGTTGTGCGATGGAAACGCCAACGATTAGTGCCCCGACAGGCGTTTAATGCCAACACCTATCAGCACATCCCGATGCAATCGCTCGACTTCCCCAACACCGCCTACGAACAAGACCCCGAATTGCGCTTCTACATCGAGCCGGTAAACGAACGCACCTTGCGTGTACGCATACTTACATCACCCGTTGTACCACAAGAAGAGGAGTCGCTGATGCTTGTAGGCAAACCTGCCGACGGACGCAACCTGTGGCAAGTATCCAAATCGGCCGATGGTGTTACATACACCTCTAAATATGGCAGCTTCACCGTCGAAACCTACCCTTGGCGAATGGTTTTGAAGGATGCCAATGGCAAAATCCTTACCCAAACACGTTGTTGGAACGACAACGACTCAACCCAAATCAAAGTGCCCCCATTCAGCTTCATCAAGCGCGGAAGCGACAATAGCCGCAGCATCAACCCCGTATGGAGCCTTTCACCGGGCGAAAAAATCTTTGGTTGCGGCGAGTCGGCCACTACGCTAAATAAGGTGGGACAAAAGGTAAACTTCTTCGTAACCGACCCACAAGGCCCCGAAAGCCCCGATATGTACAAGCCGGTACCTTTCTTCTTCAGTAACCGTGGCTATGGCATGTTTATG
This sequence comes from Mediterranea massiliensis, assembly GCA_015060685.1. Classification (GTDB taxonomy): domain Bacteria; phylum Bacteroidota; class Bacteroidia; order Bacteroidales; family Bacteroidaceae; genus Bacteroides; species Bacteroides massiliensis_B. The sequence goes on from SUXZ01000022.1 coordinate 18,754, forward strand.
CACACATCGGCACCGGTAACAGCCGACTTCGGACAAAGCTACATCGGTGCAAACAAACTCTTTATGGCCGACGAACAGATGGATATCTTCATCTTCTTGGGCGAGCCGAAGGATATTCTCGGCGAATATACCGCCTTGGTTGGCCGTCCCGAAATGCCACCTCTTTGGAGTTTCGGTACCTGGATGAGCCGCATCACCTACTTTAGCGAAGCCGAAGGACGTGAAGTAGCACAAAAACTTCGCGCAGAGAAGATTCCAAGCGACGTAATCCACTTTGATACAGGCTGGTTTGGCGTAGATTGGCAATGCGACTATGCCTTTGCTGCCGACCGCTTCGATAACCCCAAACAGATGCTCGACGACCTGAAAGCACAAGGTTTCCGCACCTGCTTGTGGCAACTCCCCTACTTCACTCCGAAGAACAAATTCTTCCCCGAACTCATCGAAAAGAATCTCTATGTAAAGAACGGTAAGGGACAACTTCCTTACGAAGATGTAGTGCTCGACTTTACCAACCCCGAAACCGTGAAGTGGTATCAGGAAAAGCTGGGCAACCTCATCAGCATGGGTGTAGGAGCCATTAAAGTGGACTTTGGCGAAGGAGCACCCGTAGAAGCCATCTATCATAATGGTAAGAGCGGCCTTTACGAACACAACCTCTACCCCTTGCGCTACAACAAGGCCGTAGCCGAGATCACCAAGCAAATCCATGGCGAAAACATCATGTGGGCACGCTCGGCATGGGCAGGTTCACAACGTTATCCACTGCATTGGGGTGGCGATGCCGCTACCAACAACACCGGTATGCAAGGCACTTTGCGTGCAGGCCTTTCGTTTGGTATGAGCGGATTCAGCTTCTGGAGCCACGACATCGGCGGTTTTGTAACAAGCACTCCCGACGACCTCTATCGCCGTTGGTTGCCTTTCGGCTTCCTGACCTCACACAGCCGCGTTCACGGAGCACCTCCTACCGAGCCTTGGCACTTCGGAAAAGAGTTCACCAACTACTTCCGCCAATGTGCAGAGCTGAAATACAAGCTGATGCCTTATGTATATGCACAAGCCAAGCAATGTACCGAACAAGGTCTTCCAATGCTTCGCGCACTATTGGTGGAATATCCTGACGACCCCGGTGCATGGATGATTGAAGACCAATACCTCTTTGGTAGCCAACTGCTTGTAGCACCGATGTTGGAAAGTGGAAACAGCCGCGATGTATATCTGCCTGGTAAAGACAAATGGATTGACTATCAAACAGGTAAGGTTTACAATCCAGGTTGGAACCACATTGCTTGCGGCAAATTGCCTATCATCATTCTGGTGAAAGACGGTAGCGCCATCCCACACATCCCGGTAGCACAATGCACCGACCAACTGAAGTGGGACAAGGTGACTTGGAAGAAGTATCTTGCCGACAAAAAGCAAGCCGAAGGATGGATCTGTTTGCCAGCAAATGGTAAGTTGGAAAAGGTGATTAAATAAAAAATGTCACAAAACCGTTTCTATTTCAAAAAAAACATCTACTTTTGCGCCGTCAAACATAACAATTAACAAAATTACTATCACAATGAAGAAATTATTCATGGTATGTGTAGCTGCTTTAGCACTTAGTGCATGTGGCTCAAAAACTAATCAAAACCAAGCAACCGAAGAGGCTGCTGCTACTACTGAATGTTGCGAACAACAAGCAGCTGAAGCTACTTGCGAAGAGGGCGAAGCTTGCTGCGGCAACAAGGAAGTTTGCGATTTGGAAAAGGCTTACAACGATTTGAAAGCCCTTGGTGACAAGTTGACTGACGCTCAAAAGGAAGAGATGGCCAAGCTCGAAAAGGCTATCGAAGATGCTAAGGCAAAGGCTGCTGAAGCTGCCGCTAACGCAGAAGCTAAGGTAGAAGAAGTTAAAGAAGCTGCTGCCGATGCTGAAGCTAAGGTAGAAGCTGTTAAGGAAGCTGCCGAAGGCGTAAAGGATGCTTTGAAAAACTTGAAGTAATCTGATTACTTATAGATAAAAATGGCTGCAATGTTTGTTGCAGCCATTTTTTTTATTTCCCTTTCAGTATGCGCTTGATGTCGTTCAACTTGTTTAGCGCCTCGATAGGCGTAAGGTTGTTCACATCCAGCGTCAATATCTCGTCGCGTATCTGGCTCAGCACAGGATCGTCAAGTTGGTAAAAGCTCAACTGCATACCCCCCGCTTGCGAAGGAGAATCCACAATCTTCTTACCCGAAACCTTGCCGTTTCCTGTATGGCGGTTTTCAGCTTCAAGCTGTTTCAAAATCTCGTCGGCACGTTTCACAATGCTCTTGGGCATACCCGCCAGTTTAGCCACATGAATACCAAACGAGTGCTCACTGCCACCGCGTTGCAATTTACGCAGGAAGATAACCTTTCCACCCTCCTCGCGCACCGCTACGTTGTAGTTCTTGATGCGTTGGAAACTCTTCTCCATCTCGTTCAGCTCGTGATAGTGGGTAGCAAACAGTGTGCGTGCCCGTGCCTTGGGATGCTCGTGTATATACTCTACAATGGCCCAGGCAATGGAAATACCGTCGTAAGTAGAGGTACCACGTCCCAGCTCGTCGAACAACACCAAGCTTCTCGAAGAGAGGTTGTTCAAAATGTCTGCCGCCTCGTTCATCTCCACCATAAAGGTAGATTCGCCCATCGAAATGTTATCGCTGGCACCTACGCGGGTAAAAATCTTGTCCACCAGACCAATTTTCGCGCTCTCTGCCGGCACGAAACTGCCCACTTGGGCCAACAGCGTTATCAAGGCCGTTTGGCGTAACAGAGCCGATTTACCGGCCATATTCGGACCGGTAATGATAATAATCTGTTGGGATTGCGTATCCAGCATCACATCGTTGGCCACATAACGTTCGCCAATGGGCATCTGCTGCTCAATCACGGGGTGTCGGCCACCCTTAATTTCCAGCACATCATCATCGGCAATCACCGGACGGATGTAATGGTTGCTCTTCGCCACATTGGCAAAACTGAGCAAGCAGTCCAGACACGCCACTTGGTTGGCATCAATCTGAATGGCCGGTATAAACTCTACAAGCGCCAATACCAACTCGTTGTATAGCTTTGTTTCCAAGGATAGAATCTTCTCTTCTGCCCCCAGAATCTTCTCTTCGTACTCTTTCAGCTCCTGTGTAATATACCGTTCGGCATTGGCCAATGTCTGCTTTCTGATCCACTCGGCCGGCACCTTGTCTTTGTGTGCATTGCGCACCTCGATGTAGTAGCCAAACACGTTGTTGAACCCGATTTTCAGGCTCGGAATGCCGGTCAGTTCGCTTTCGCGTTGTTGCAGTTGCAGCAGATAATCCTTTCCGCTATACGCAATTCGGCGCAGCTCGTCCAGTTCTTCGTTCACACCCTCGCGAATCACGCCCCCCTTGTTCACCAGCAACGGCGGATCGAGAGCAATCTCACGTTCAATGCGTTGGCGGATGCCTACACATGGATTCAGTTGCTCGCCAATGGCATTCAAACTGCCATTATCGGCTTGCACACATGCATTCTTTATCGGCTCGATGGCTTGCAACGCCACCTTCAGCGCTGCAACCTCGCGAGGTGACACACGCCCCACCGCCGCTTTGGACAGGATACGTTCCAAATCGCCTATCAGTATCAGCTGCTCCTCAATCTCTTCTTTGAAGTCGGGATGACGGAAGAAGTATTCCACCACATCCTGTCTGTGGCGGATAGGGGAGGCATCCTTCAGCGGGAAGAGCAGCCAACGCTTCAGCAAGCGTGCTCCCATGGGACTGACGGTGCGGTCTATCACGCTCAGCAGGCTGCTGCCCCCTTCGTTCATGGTGCCCACCAGTTCCAGGCTGCGCACGGTAAACTTATCCAATCGCACATACTTGTCCTCTTCAATGCGCGAAAGTGACGTGATATGCCCTATCTGTGTGTGTTGCGTCAGTTGCAAATATTGCAAAATGGCTCCGGCCGCTACCACGCCCAAACGCAAGTGCTCAACGCCGAATCCCTTCAGATTCTTCACCTCAAAGTGGTTCAGTAGTTTCTCGCGTGCCGAAACCTCGGCAAAGGCCCAATCCTCCAATTCGAACGTAAAGAACTTATTGCCGAAAGCCTCTTCGAACATTGCCCGACGGCCACGTTCAAACAGCACCTCCTTCGGAGCAAAGTTGTTCAGCAACTTATCCACATAGTCGTTGGTACCCTCAGCCACCAGGAACTCTCCGGTCGATATATCGAGGAATGCCACCCCCGATGTTTTTTTGCCAAATTGGATTGCCGCCAGGAAGTTGTTCTCCTTGTAGTTCAGAATGGTATCATTGATGGATACACCCGGTGTAACCAGTTCGGTAATACCACGTTTCACCAGTTTCTTGGTCTGCTTGGGGTCTTCCAACTGGTCGCAAATAGCTACACGCCTGCCCGCTCTAATCAGTTTGGGCAGATACGTATCCAAGGCATGGTGTGGAAATCCAGCCATCTCGATGGTTTGTCCACCCTTTCCGTTGTTCCGTTTGGTCAGGGTAATACCCAGAATCTCGCTGGCGGCTATAGCATCTTCGCAATAGGTTTCATAAAAGTCACCACAACGAAACAGCATCACGGCATCGGGATGCTTGGTTTTCAGTTCAAAGAACTGTTTCATCATGGGGGTAAGTACTACTTCTTCGCTCATAAAGAGTTTTGCATTGTTTCATTTAACGCACGCAAAGATACTATTTTTTCACACATCACCTAATTTCTTATAAAGAAACTTCAACGAAGGCATACGTTTATACATTGTATAGCTGAAACGCGATACCGCAATGGCAAGCAGCACCACTATTCCGAAGATAAACGTATAGCCATAAAGTTCGCGCAAGGTGGCAACCATTGCTTCCGTTCCGATGCTGTTCAAATTGGCCAATGAAGATAGCAGACTGATGTTCAAATCCGTTCCAATAGCCACCAGATGTTTGCCCATCAATCCATTAATGGCATGCTGGTAAATGGCATCACCGATAGGAGATGCAATGCCGGTACGCACAAATCCCAAGATACATATCACTTGGAAATAGACCGTAAAGGGTGCTCTTGCCTGAATAAATACCGTCAGGGTGATGAAGAGCATCAGATGTCCCGCATTGCATAGAATCAACGGCAGAAAAAGCTTCTCGATGTTCATCTGCTGTGAGAGCAGGAAGTACATCATAGCTACATAGCACACTACCAACGACATACCGATGAAAGTCATCAGCTTTGGCGAGGCCTTCAATCGCGCCAACGCATACCATGATACCAATGTTCCTATAGCCGCACCAATAAATTCAACCCACTTCAACCGGCTCAAGTTAATGGCATCCCAATGCATCACACCGCCGGTAAACGTATTCTGCAACACGTTTTTCGATGCCAGCAAGATGCCCAAGCAGAGAAACAAAATCAGCAGATTCAACAAGTTGCGCACCTGAAAAGCACCCGTCTCCAAGAACGGATGTCGGGTATAGTGCATCCGCCAGAGGTTGGCGGCCAAGGCCAAACAAGCCGCCCCCAACGCCACCCTGATGTAGGGAGAGTTGAACCATTCCAATTGATAGCCGTACTGAAAAACAAAAATCAGTGAAAGGATAAAGATGCTCCATAGCACCCCTCCCAACCAATCTACACCATACAACGGTTTCTTGGGCATAGGCCTGAAAGGACGCATAAACAACCATGCTATCAGTATCACACCCAGCAGCAAACCAATGGCCAGTGCATGCACATGTTGCCAACTATAATAATAAATCAGCTGCATGCTAAAGGCATCGAACAGATGAATCACCCCTAAAACCACCATGAACACAAACGACAGGAACACGGCGTAGTTATAGGTCGGTGCCACAATAAGCAGCACATTGCTAAAGCACTCGAACGTACCCCATAAACGGCAAAAACCGGCGATGAAACCCAGCAACACCAACAGGAAAGGTTCGTCCACATGCGGCACAATCACGTTGCACAAGGCCAATCCGGTTGCCGCCATCATCAACGAAGTGCGGTTGGTGAAACAGAATTTCAGTCTGAAAGCCAATGGGAAATACATCGTAAGCCCAATCAGCACAGCATGGCTCATCATCTTCACGCCGTCCATCGAAACGGCCAGTTCGCCTTCCATTTGGCTCATGGCGGTAAAATACATTCCGTTCGAAAACTGGAATGCCGCCAGTATAACCATATACAAGCCGAAGCGGATAGGGTGGGGCACCCAATCCTTGAACGACATCAGTCGGTAAGTATTTGTTGCTTGTCCGGCCATCAATCCAATACTTTACATTCAACATTCATGCCCGAACTCAGTTGGCTCAACTCTTCGGGATTATTGGCGGTAAAAGCAATCTTAACAGGGATGCGCTGTTCCACCTTCACGAAGTTGCCCGTACTGTTATCCGGCGATGAAACGGCAAACTGTGCACCCGTTGCATTAGCGATGGATTCTACCACCCCTTCAAACTCCACACCGGGGAAGGCATCCACCTTCAGTTCCACCTTGTCGCCCACGGCAATGTTTCCACGTTGTGTTTCCCGATAGTTGGCAATCACCCAACAGCGGCTATCGTCCACCACGGCAAAAAGCGATTTGCCCGGCATCACCAATTCGCCCTCCTGAATACCTTTTCGCGACATAATGCCGTTGCAAGGAGCCAGTACCACGGTATATGACAAGTTCAGTTCGGCCAAATCCAACGCTGCCTTACACACCTCGATGCGCAGGTCGTTCTGCTCCAATCGCTGCATCTGCTCATCCTTAACCAGGCGTGTGCTTTTCTTCTGTCGCTGCATGGTTTCCAGTTTTGCCTTCAGCGATTCATATTTGGTTTCAATGCCCTCGAACTGTTGGCGAGTCACCGCCTTGTTTTCAAACAACACCTTGAAGCGGTTGTAATCCGCCTCGGCATTGTCCAGCAGAATCTCCACCTCCTTCAACGCTGCATCGCTCACTTGCAGGTTGTTGTCGGTAGTCGAAATTGTAGTGCTCATGGCTGTTTTCCCCACCAACGCATTCTGATAGTCGGCTCTGGCCTGTGCTACTCTCAGCCGATATTCGGCATCCTCTATCAGTACCAAGGTATCACCCTGTCTTACCGGTTGGAATTCGTCAAATCTAATCTCTTTGATAAACCCTTGTACACGGGCCGATACCGGCACAATGTTTTGTCTCACCTGTGCGTTGTTGGTGTACTCTCCTCCCCAGTGAATAAACAAGGATCCTATCCACACCAATCCACAAACAATCAGGGCAATAATAACGATATTAGCAACGGTTTTTCTTTGTTTCTTATCCATAATTTCATTTCGAAAATTTTTAATGAGTAATAAAACGATTAAAGTGTACCTGCGATGTAGTGCAGTTTATAGTAGTTGTATAGAATCTGGATGTTTGCATTCACCGCCTGCAACTCGGCATCCAGTTTTTGCGAAGCCGCGTCCAGCAAATCGGTAATCAGTGCCAGGTCGTTCGAGTAGCGATAGTTCACCACCTGATAGTTTTCGGTAGCAAGTGCCACACTCTTTTGTTTGGTCTTCAGCAAGTCGAACGCCTCTTCATAATGAATATAAGCTGCCTGCATGGCCAGTCTTATCCCTTCGGCAGCCACCTCCCTCTCTTCGCGTGCTTTTTGTATGCCAAGTTTATCTCGGGCCACCTTCTTGTTGCTTTTGTAAAGGTTTCCAATGTTATACTTCATCCCTACGCCCACAGCCCAGTAGTTGAAGTTCTTATCGATGGCCGGAATCTCGATGGTAATAGGCCCCGTCAGGTTATTCATGGCAAAAAGTGCCATTTGTGGCATCCGTTCGGCATTCGATAGTTTTTGTTTATACTCGCTCATCTTCACGGCAGTTTCAGCCATTCTTACGGGTATGGCAGAGAGTGCCGCCTCGTTTTGCCAATACGATGCATCCTTGCCCTGTCCGTTCTCTGTCACCGGTTCATCAGGTACAATCTCCACACCGTCGGGTATCCCCAAAGCCTGTAGCAGTTGGTTGTTCACTATTCGCTTACCGTTTTCCAATTGCAGATGCATGTAATTCAAGTTCTGCAATTGCAGTTCATAGCGGGTAATGTCGTTGCTCAAGGCCACTCCCTGTTCGTGTCGGATGCGCATCTGTCTCAGCACCTCGTCGGTTTGTGAAATATGGCTGTCCAACACCTTCAGCTGGTTCTCCATCTTTATCAAGTCCAGATAGCTTCCGACAATCAGGAACCTTACCTCCTGTCTGTTTCTTTCAGCATCCAGTTGGGCTATCTGCGATTGCAGTTGCGACATCTTCACGCCATACTTTATGGCACCTCCGGCATAGATAACCTGCGAAACCTCCAAAGCAAAACTGTTTCCGAAGTCGGGCATTTCGGCTTTGAATGAATTCGAAAAATCTCTGTCAAGAATGGTTCCGTCTCCATTGTACGACACCGACAGAGAGGCTTCAATCGAAGGTAAATAGCCGTTTTTAGCCACCTTCACCTCTTGTTCGGCCTGTTTCAATGCCGTTTCGTGTGCTTTAATTCGGCTGTTGTTTTGCTCGGCCAATTCAAACATCTGTTCAATAGACAAGCGCTGTTGTGCCTTCTCCTGAGCACAAACATTGGTAAAACATAGCATCAGCCACGATGCCATGAGTATTAAAATTTTCCTCATAGAATAATTGTGACGCAGGTTGATACAACCCACGCAATTTAAGAATGAATAATAAAAAAGATTACAAATACAAAACGATTCAAACAGTTGTTCTCTCGCCGGCTAAATCAGTTGAAAGAATGGATGTTCGCTTCCCCATAAGAAAACTTTTGGCGAGGTGGATAGCAGATAAAAATTGTTCAACAACAACATGTTTGTATAGATATTTCTGATTGAATTTCCATGCAAAGGTAGCAAAAAAAACTTTTTTTCAAAAACAATTAAAATCTATTTAAAACAGGTCGTTTTCCACTCGCCAACTGCAAACAGCCCTTAACAGAAGCCCCCGAAATGCTAAAACATGTTATAAAACATACCTTTTCGCCACATTTTCTTGCAGATTCGCAAAAAGTGCGTACCTTTGCAACGTGTTTTTCATAGTATTAGATTTAAGGTTAATAAAAGGTTGGAGTACGGCGGTACTCCTTTTTTTTTGCCCATATCCCAGAACAAAATCCCTTCCAAATCCTTATAACCATAGCAATTAGACCACTTTTGCTGTAGAAAGCATTGAGTAAAAGTCATTCATATTCAATATGTTTGCAGCATGAAACTAAACAGACTATGGCTATTGGCAAGTTGCTTGCTTGCCACCACTATGCTATTCGCCCAACGCCCCATGCAGGCCGACAGCCTCGACCTTGCCTACTATGGCCGCAAGCACCCCGTGCGTGCCGGCAGCTTGGTGGTGGGCACCAACCTCGGTGTATGGGGATTCAACCGCTACATACTTAATGCCCATTTTGCCTACATCAGCACCACCACCATCCGCAACAACCTTCGCAACGGATTTGTGTGGGACAACGACCACATGAGCACCAACATGTTCATGCATCCCTATCACGGCAACCTCTACTTCAATGCCGCCCGCTCCAACGGTTACAACTTCTGGCAATCGGGACTATTCGCATTGGGCGGCAGTGCCATGTGGGAGCTGTTCATGGAGAACGAGTATCCCTCCATCAACGATATCGTATCTACACCCATTGGCGGCATGGCTTTGGGAGAAGTAACCTACCGAGTATCCGACCTTATTCTGGACGACCGCCATACAAGCAGCAGTCGGGTAGGGAAGGAGGTAGCCGCCTTTCTCATCTCACCCATGCGTGGACTGACGCGCATCCTCACCGGCGATGCCTGGCGCAAGCGCACCACATCGGGCAAGCAGTTCAGTACCCCTCAGCTCAGCATCAAGCTATCGGCAGGAGCACGTATATTGGAATTGGAAGACGAAATCCTGGACAAAGGCACCGGCATCGCCACACAGATAGAGATTGAGTATGGCGACCGCTTCGACGGTGAGCCGTGCCGCCCCTACGACTACTTCTCCATCCTAGCCGCCATCAACCTACAATCCTCGCAACCCGTGTTGGGACGCGTAAACATCCTTGGCCGACTGGCATCTACCGAGGTCATCGACACCCGAAAGCATACACTTAACTTAGGCCTATACCAACACTTCGACTATTACGACTCCGACACTATCTCCTCCGTCTCGTCACGCACCCCCTATAAGTTCAGCACCCCAGCATCGGTGGGCGTGGGAGCAATCTACCGCTACCAAGGCAGCCCTTTGTGGCAATTCGACGGATATGCCCACATCAATGCCATCCTGATGGGAGCCACGCTCAGCGACTACTACCACGTGGACAACCGCAATTACAACCTTGCCGCCGGCTATAGCGGAAAGATTGGCGGCAACTTAATGTATAAGCAAGGAAAGTTCTCCCTGTCGGGCAACTACGAAGTCTATCACATGTTTACCTGGAAAGGCTATCCGCACAACATCGACTGGACAAACATCAATCCCCAAACCCTCAATGCACAGGGCGACCCCTCCAACGCCATTCTCCATGCCATCGGCCTGCGTGCCGACATCAAACTACGCCCCAAACTCTACCTGACAACAACCTTGACCAACTTCACCCGTCACACTCGGTACAAACACCATCCCGACGTAAGCTCCCTCACCTTTGAAGGCCGCCTAATGCTGACTTGGAAGTTATAAAGTTAGTAGTTAAACACCCATATAGGAATACCTTTTTCTTGTGCTATATCAATCATGTGTTTTGTCCCGCTTGATTTTCCATCCCAAAATGCGATAAGATGAGTTGCTATACTTAGCATATCTTCATTTCTCAAGAAACCTGCGATGCGTGGATATGATTTCCAATTAGCAGGAAAAAGGATTTTTGTCAAATTATGCTCATCCGCATAACGGATGGCAAAGGTATCTGCACCCTTTGCCATCCCTGAGATTATTTTGATATCCCTCTTTTCGAAATTAGTAGAATTGTAGAATAAATCGTTCAGTTTTTCGCACATATATTCATAATTCTCAAAGTCACGTCCCCCTGCTATAATTACTCGACTTGCTTCCTTATAATCATTAAGATATTTTTCGCTCAAATTCAAACAGTATGCTTCTTTAAAATCCATACTACTCCGCTGCTTTAAAATTGAAAATAGGTTTGATGATATTTACAACATCAACAGCATCTGCGATATTGTCGATTATTTCATCCATTGGCTTATATACCATTGGTGATTCGTCTTTAGTTGCTTCGGTAATAGTCTCGCTATATATACCATTCATGGATTGTTCAAAATCATCTATGCTGATTAGTTTAAAAGCCTGGCTTCGGCTCATTACTCGTCCGGCACCATGTGGAGCAGAAAAGTTCCAATCCTCATTTCCTTTGCCGATACAGATTAAAGAACCGTCACGCATATTCATCGGAATGATGCACTTTTCATCTTTTCGGGCAGAAATAGCACCTTTACGGATGATATTGTCATCGCCTATGTAGTTGTGGACACTCTCAAATGATTCATTTGTTACATCTGCATATCCACCTTCTATTAAAAAGTCGAGAAGTAAATCTACGATAAGTTTACGATTGATTACCGCCCACCGTTGGCATAGGCGCATATCGTGAAGATAATCCTCACGAAAACCACCTTCCAAATAAGATAATTCTGCCGGGATGGTTGGCTTACGCATTTTGAATGAATTATGCAGATTACGGAAAACTTCCTTTAATTCATTCTTCCTACCCATCTGCTTGTATTCGGCAATTAGACGATTCTGTTCCTCCACCATTTCTGCCCAACCCGATTGACATTTTACAGCCAACTTCTGATATATCTCAGCCACTTGCTTGCCAAGGTTACGACTACCTGTGTGTACTACCAAGTAATACATGCCCTGTTCATCCTTGTCCAACTCGATGAAATGATTCCCACCACCCAATGTTCCGATGGATTTGTCCAATCGTTTCACATCTTTCAATTCACGATAACAATGAATCTGACGGATGATACCTTTTGCTTCACTATACCTCTCCATGTATTTCTGTGGCAAAGGCATATATTCATCGGTTCGATGATTCCTACCCGAAGGTATTGCTTTCAATATAAACTCATTCAAAGCATGGAAGTCAATCTCCTTTAAGCATCTGAAAGGTTGCACCAATATACCACAACCTATGTCCACACCTACAATATTGGGAATCACTTTATCTCCCAAATTGCCGGTAAAGCCAATCACACATCCTGCACCGGCATGAACATCGGGCATAATGCGAATCTTGCAATTACTGAATACATCAACAGACAACAATTGCTTAATTTGTCCAACGGCACTTTCCTCCACATTATCCGTGAAGATTTTTACATCATATCCCTCGATTGTTTTCATGATTTTTCCTAATAATCGTTGTTTCTTTCTTAAGGGAGAAACAAAAGAACGATAAGACTAAGGAGATAAATCGAACTCTTTGATATAAAGTTCGATTTATCCCTATATTCGCTATTCAATCTGTCTTTAAGACCTTCCATTCCGCCTTTAATTCAAACCTATTGTGTTCCTTATCCATTCACTACAGACTGAAGCCCATTCACCACCTATAGGTATAAGGTTAAGAATCAACAACATTATTGATTGACTTAGTATGAGTAAACATAGGGTTTTGAATACCCTATGCTTAGATTTGTTCTTATCCATAATATCTACCCGATTTTTTCGCAAGTCAAAAATGAAGCATTCATCTTCGATTTATCGAAGTTGGTTGAATACTTGGTATTGAAAGCCTTTGCTATCACTTCATGATAAGAAGGAATTCCTAATGGTGGTGTACCTGTTGGTGTACTAAGTTCAATAAACATTCCCTTCACTAATTGTTTGCCGGTTCCCCAGTTCCAATTGTTTTTTGCAGAAATTTTCCAAAGTGTCATAATGATAAATATTATTTAGTAAAACAATCTATTAACTGATGCAAAGATATGGCAGAGTTATGCAGTTTGAGGACATAAGTTAATGAATAGATGATATTTTTTAATTATGCGATAGGGTCAGGACAATATTTATGTCTTTGGCATTTTTTACATTCACCCCCTCGCCAAACTTTGTCAAATTCTTCAATAGCTGCATTTACTATATCCGATGCATCTGTTATGATTCCAGCCTCAAAATTTCTTCGATAAGGCGACTTCATTCCCATGCCAGCACCAGTAAGATTTGCACTACCTACATAGCATATCTTTTGGTCAATGACTATAATTTTGAAATGAACTCGCGGACACATCACCCTTTCAAGCATCTTTGCTAATCGAGGATAGCGGTCAAAGTCCTCCCGAAAGTTCGGTCCCGGTTCTTTGGCATGGATTAAGCGTATTTCCACTCCTCTCCCAATCAATTCAGCTAGTATGCCTAAGAACGGTTTTTCAACTCTTCCTTGAATCACATATAAATCTTTGATATCGGCTGTACCAATCCATAATGAACGCTTAGCTTGGGTTGCTAAGTTTAATACAATATCATAATGTGATATATCAGATATGAAATTCAGCATAATTATTGAGAAAAAATGTCATAGTAAGGTTGAATATCCCGTTTTCTTTGTAATAGTCCTACGCTCTGTTGCATGAGTGATGATCTACGATTGTCATTCACATCCCACAATGTAGTATGAGATGCAAATTCGGTAAGGTTATTATACAAATCCCACATCATAATATCGCTCTTGGTCCTTGAAGTTGGTAAATGAGTCCCATAACCATGTTCTACATATTGATTCAATAATCTGGAATATGGCATTAATTGCTCTGCAAGATCGTCTGGTGCCCCATGGCGGATTAGAAGTTTTCTACCGCAATATACTTCGTTTAATGAGGCTGGAGTCTGTGAAGCTGTTTGAGCTATTTCCTTCATTCGGTTCAAATTATGTGTAATTAAACTTGATCTTTTCGGAGAATTGATGAACTCCATTATTCTATGGTCATCTAAATTTTGTATACGGCTTAATGAATGTTCTACTGTTTCAAAAGCGCCATTAGTGCACGCCAATCGAACATAGTAGTTGCCAACCTCAATTTCTCCAAGATTCCATTTTATATAAAATCCGTTTGATAAAAATTCATCGTTGTCAAAGAAAACATCATATTTTGGATGTATGGGGCTAAGACGTGCTGTTATGCCATAAATACCATTATGGGAGCTTTCTATAGCCTCTATTTCATAACTATGTTTATCAATGAACATTTCCAATAAGTTGAAATAACTCTCCATTGGTATGACCTGACCTTTCAAAGGTACAATTCCATCAACGATTAACTCCTTTGAATTTGCAATTAATGCAAAACTTGTTGGCTTATCTACACAGTTCGCCATTGCAAGGCTGTTTCGTAAGTTGACAATGGCATCTGTTCCGAAAGTTTCTTCCAATCCTTTTCGTTGCATTGAGGGTAGTCCAATCAGTTTATCCAATTGATTCTGAACTGCCGATGAAACAGCAATAGAAGTTTCACCTATACGATAATAATTGTCTCTTTCGGCAACCAATTCCTCTTTAGATAAGACTATAAAAGGTTCTTGTTCATTCAGGTAGTTTGCTTTACATCTTAAGAAATTGCTACTTGTCATCATCTTTTATATTATTAAAAAGTTTATTGAATTTATCTGCATATTCATGAAGTTGAGAGCTTACTTCGCTTTGTAGTCTTCTTAATTTGCAATCATTCTCATACCGTTCCTCATCATAAAAAACATCACCGGTTTGACTTAAATTATAATAGAGCTTTACTCCAACATCACCCCTACGATGTTTGGAGAATGTTACATATCTGTCAGAATAGATGTTTTTAGGATTATCCAAACGTAGTTCCATCATAGCTGTTATCATGTGTTTAAGACGGTTGCTACCAATGAACGCACCACTTTTGGTTACTTGTTGGATAGTCAGGAATGTGGTATGGACACCTCTCTTGTTCTGAGCTTTATTCTGCTTCTTTATTATAGAAAGCAATTGGCTTTCGGCTTTCTTTAATGTAAGATTCTCTTCCTCTTTGATTATTCCCTGAAGTTCATAAAATGAATCAATGGCTATGATGTCCCAACCATCTTGTAACGTCTCTTCAATGTATTTGAAACAATGGGATTCTGAATTGAAATCAGCTTCTACAAATAAAATGTTTAGTTCTGAAAATTTAGGAAAACGCTGAACATAAATAGCCAAATCTATTTCGTTCATCTCGGCACTGATGAAAAGTATTTTTATAGTAGAATTTCTTAGTTGTATATTGGCTATCATGTCGAGAATGATGGTTGTCTTACCTACACCAGGGTCGCCTATAATCATATAGTTCACCCCTTTGGGCAATCCTTGATAGCTGCACAATAATCTATCAAGTACCGTTCCTGACATATAGTTGATGAACAAGTCTTTATCAAACTTGACATCTTTCATTTTCACAATATCCTTCATCCTATTATTAATTGGGTTGTTTTAGTCCCATAAGTTACGGAAATACTTGCAAAATAGCGACAAACCTTCGGATACGGTTCCTTCTTCGTCATCAGACAAACCTTTGGAATATTTCATCGTTTCAAATGCATCAATCATCTTTTGAATGGTATTGTTCCATGTACGCATATCGCTAAAATCCCCAGGATAGCCATGTTTATCCAATTGTTTGAACGCTTGCAGACGAGGGACTATCAGACGAGCCAATGTGTTATCGGTGTTCCAAATCTCATCTATTGGAAAGTCATTTTTATAACTCCAATTATGGGGAATTTCTTTATCCGAAACATCAAAGCCATAGTATCTTTTCTTTTTGCTCATAACCCATTATTTACTCAAACACCAATAAATCAATTCTAATATTCTTTCTATCATTGTTCGTGCTGAATATGTATTTGGGTGAAGGAATCTTACGGAATGCCCCGAATGCTTCCCGAATTGCGTAATTCAACTCATCTCCATTACTCAAAATTTCTGGAGCTGAAGTAAGCACGATAGATTTATTTCCTTGTTTGACAGGGAAGTAATCTTGGATGAGTGCAACCAAATAGTCAATATCATCCCCTGATTGAGTCCTCGATTCCATAAAACAATGATGAAAAGTATTACCATTCATTATCTCATCGTGTAGTCTTTTCGCAATACCATCATCCAAATTATTTTGTACTTTCAATCTAAAAAACAAATCCCAACGTCTCATTTTCTTTTCAAGCAAATGTGCTCTCAACTTCAATCTATTTTCTCTATGTCTTTTAGGACCATTTCTGCGCGGTTTCCTCTTACCAATGTCAGTTCTATTTCTACAATTCGTATCATGGAGTTTCTGCTTTATTTTGAAGTATTGTTCCTCGTATGGATTCATATATTTGTGCTGTTCTACCAATGTAAATCCTTCACTTTCCTCTTCAGGTGAGAATCCATAAAAAGTTATTTCCCATAAAATAGTGGCAGCTATTTCTTCTATGGTTGCATCAGTATTTTCATTTACTTCAACAATTCTTGACAAAATACAATCCCATTCTTCCCTAACTTTAAAGGAGACAGACAAAAAAGGTTTTTCATCAAAATCATCAATGACTCTTTCTATTTCGATAGGAATATTCATTCCTTCTTTGGCCTCCATCATACGTAGCACATCGAATGCCTCCTTAAAACAATAAAGATTTTCAAATACCTGTGATTCTATATCAATCAGATATTTTACCATGTCTTCAAATCGTACACTTTTAAAAATTTCCTGCAATGTCATATTTCCAATTATATTGCAAAGTAAAAATAAACCTCTGCCGAATTGGGGCAGAGGTTTTAAGGAAATCTTATTTTATCGATTTTTTTATTCGTTTAGCATAGAAATGGCCCTATTTGCTTGTTCTTCCGTTATTCCTTCGTATGGATTGGTTAAAATGAAGTGTGGCAATTGGGAGTCAAGGATTACATATTCGTCATCTATAATTACATACCGTATATCTTGTTTTGCGTACTTAGATAGCCATGAGGCTATTTCTACTCCTTTATTTTTGCCGAGCAATGACGGAGTAATATCTATTACTTTGCCTGGCAAATCCCGAGCTATCCACATTTCTCTCATTGCATCAAGCCCAAGGTATTTCCAAGATGATTCAACTACGATGTCAGCATCTGTAGCATCAATGATTCTCTTAAGTTGCTTTACTGCTTTAGGGTCGAAAAATGCTCCATATTCATCTTGCCAAGGTTTACCCTGATATTGAAGCAAACCTTGGTAATGCTCTGTGTTCAATACACCATCGAAGTCCAGGAAGATTATTTTATTCATTAATGTAATTGATTGAACAATTATTATCTATGAGGGTTTATAAAATTTGTATGACTTTGCAAAAATTCATAATAAGCTTCTATCATTCCGTTATAGAAATCTTTTGTAGAAACGCCATAATATGCAGGATGCCATGAATTGACAATAATCTTATTCAAATCACAACAATAATAAATCCAATCATTAATTTTCTCAAGATTATAACAATTCTCTTTTATAAAGTGAAAAATTATACTTCCACAACTTACAATAATATCAGCATCTAACAACAGTATTTGTTGTTTGACTAAGTCTGCGTATTTATCTATATATTTTCTTAATACATTTGCTTTTATAGAAGGATCTCCTAACTGTTTTTTGACATTAATCCGTGCAATAGTACTTACATCAAAATATTCAATGGCTTCTTTATCTGAGATGTCATCATAATTAATTATTTTCTCAGATGTAGTATGCCCTAATCCATAAATTTGATATAGATAGTTCTTGTAAAATCTACTAGCAATTCTTAGGTTATTTTCTCCACTATGATTTTTACGGCATGTTTCACAACGAATATCCCAAGCTTCATCGTCATTCAAATCTTTAGTTATAAAAAGAATACGCTTTGGAGAATGTTGCCATAATTCCCCTTCATTTCCATGCTTACGTGACCAAAAGCCTGAGTCACTATATATGATTTCACCACGATAAAGGATTCCATCTGGAACAAATTCCTTTTGTTCATTGTTGTTTATTGAAGCTGATTCCCATTCCTTCAATAGTTTTTCATTTAGCTCATAAATATTCATAGTATCTTTATCAATTATTACGTCAGTTAGTTGATAATCCGTATCTAAAATTATATTCTTCCTTCTCAGAGTCAATTTTCAAATTTTCAAAGAGAATATAAAACATCTGGGTTCGTTCACCAATTCCATCTTGTCATTCATAAGTGTTGCATTTGAATAAAAAGTGGAGCCTATCTTTTTTATGCCATAACCTTCATGTGCATGCCCAAACAGATGGTATTTAGGCTTAATTTCCTGAACTCGGTTGCGAATCTTGATGTTACCCCAGTGTACCCCTGATGACTTGTCCAGAATCATTATCGGTGGCTCGTGAGTAATCAGGAAATCTATTCCTCCTGGAATCAGCATCTCATTGTGACTGTATCCCAATCCAAAGAATGTTGTTCCTCCTATTGAAACACTACTGTCTTGTAGAAAATGCACATTCTCCGGAAGATCATCAATCTTTTCGGCATCAAGAAGGCACGTATCATGATTGCCTGTCACAAATATTTTATGGGCATTAGGCAAGCTAATAAACCAGTTTAGGAAATCTAATACTTCCTGCTCAGTTCCATTGTTCGTTATATCTCCGCTGTGAATCAGAATATCTGCTTTAGATATTAACGGACTAGTAATTTTGTGATGCAAGTTATGCGTATCAGATATATGGAGTATTGTCATTTCTGTACTGTTTTGTTTAATATTTACTGGTTTACAATATCTCTCTCGCAATCCAAGCACAAGCTTCTGCATCGGCAAGGGCATGATGATGATTCTCCAATCTATAACCACATAACATAGAAATAGTATGTAGCTGATGATTTTCGGCATTAGGAAATGCTCTTCGTGCCGCTTGGCATGTACAATGAAACTCATAGTAGGGATAATCCATCTGATAGCAACGAAATACGGCTTTCAAACAACTCTCGTCAAACGCTTTGTTGTGGGCTACAAGTGGAAGACCGTCTATCAATGGTTCGATTTGTTTCCATACTTCAGGGAAGACAGGTGCAGATTCCGTGTCATGTCGGGTAATGCCATGCACTTGTGTACACCAATAGTTGTAATAATTAGGTTCGGGCTGAATGAGAGAGTAGAACGAATCTACTATTTCGCCATCTCTGACAATCACCACCCCTACACTACATACACTGGTGCGTTCGTTGTTGGCTGTTTCAAAATCTATTGCAGCAAAATTTTCCATTATTTTCATTTATATTTATTCCACATTCTTTCCACCTTTTGGGCAACTTCTTTACGAAGCCACAAAGGTTCGAGTACTTCCACATCTTCTCCATGCAATAATATCTCTTGAATGAAATCGTATGCCGGACGAATTTTTAATTCAAAGATACTATATTCTCCTGTTTGCTGAATCTCTTGTTGGCTATGATGCAATGGCAATGAACGTAGGTAATTTGCTTGACCTGCAGATACCTTCAATTTTACAGTTTCTATATCGAGATCATCGTCAAGAATGACACCATAACAATCTTTAAAATAATCTACTGGACTAAACGACTGAGGCATTTTGAATTTTTCATCGGCAACAACCTGCATGTCGAGGATGCGGTCGAATGCGTAAATCCGAATACTGTCATTATATGGATTATGTGCCATCATGTACCATCGTTGTTTGAATAGCTTTATGCAATACGGTTCAACTTTAATGGTATAGCTTTCATCTTGATTAAAGATATGATAAGTCATACTTATGCATTGCATATTTTTGATAGCCTCTATAACGATAGGAAGAAATTCTTGTCCGGATGGAATATCTTCGAGCAATATTCTATCTTTCATTTGCTGATTTCCTATCAACAAATTACTAACCGATATTGTATTTAATAACCAATTACGGATGCTACCACTCTTTAAATCGTCTATATTCTCAATATAATAATGGTAACCGCCCTTGCGTTCGCATTCAATTATCAAACCAAAAATCTCTTCTACAGCAATACGCCATTTATGAAATGTTCTTAGAGGAAGTTCTAACCCCTCACTTATTTCACTACGAATCCATCTTTCGTTTATTTCTTCAAAAGTAATTCTGCGAGCCTTATAGATGGTTTCAACTAACCAAACATATTTGTTCATTAGATTATTCATTGCTCAATGATTTAAGATCATGTTGCAAAAATAGCAAGAAAATATGTAATTTAAAGACACATGATTTATTTTTTTTAAATAAATATTTCACGCGCAATTTCTGCCGGATTCGTTCGGAATTTGCGTCGGATTTGTTCGGGAATTGCTCCGAGTTTGCACGCAATTTCGGTGGAAATCACGCGTAATTCCGGTAAAGATTGCGCGTAAATCCAGCACAAATCGCGCGTGATTTCTTTAGTAATACGGAAAAGGTTGACAGGTTTGCCCTTTTAGGCACGGAAAAGGTTGACTCTTTCAGCAATTAATCACGGAAAGAGTTGACAGTTTCTTCCCTCGCGCGCGTGCGCGCACTCAGCAGTTTATTTTTCAATGTCACCAATGTCACAATGTCACACAAGTGTTAAAATCAGTGGTTAGTCTGCTGATTATCAATACTCGAAATGTTAAATGAAAGTGTGACATTAGGCGTGACATTCGTGTGACATTAAGTTTTGTAATGTCACACTCGCATTTGGCTTCTCATCAAAACATAGCTAACTATCTGTTTGTAGTGTACTAAATAAGTTGACACAACTCAAAAAAGTTATGCGCAACTCAATTAGCAATTCTCTCCGCCTGGAGATTGTGGACGTTTATTACCACAGTAGTATTAGTAAGTTGGATATCTGTAAAA
>SUXZ01000023.1 GCA_015060685.1 Mediterranea massiliensis
CAAGAGCCGAATGAAGAAAAAGAAAAATCAATTCTTCCATCGCTATTTGATTTTGACAAAATGTCACATTGAAAAGCTTATTATAATATAAATCGTATCGTTAAATATTT
Organism: Mediterranea massiliensis; assembly: GCA_015060685.1. Lineage (GTDB taxonomy): Bacteria > Bacteroidota > Bacteroidia > Bacteroidales > Bacteroidaceae > Bacteroides > Bacteroides massiliensis_B. The sequence goes on from SUXZ01000023.1 coordinate 111, forward strand.
CTTTGGGACAGCAGTGCGGCGTGCTGCGTCCGCGTAAACATCCACGCAAACACGCCGCAGGAAAAAGGGCCTTGGCGTAGGTGCGTCAGTGAGGGCTTTGCCAGGAGCGGGAAAGGAGCGATTGTTTGAGCACGAAGTGCGAGTTTTAGCTCCGTCCGCTAATGGCTTTGCACGAATAGCACCGGAGACTCCAGCCCTTGATTCTTTTCTTTGTTACTTTCTTTTCGTATCAAGACGAAAAGGAAAGTAAAGACAATCGGACACACCATGGCGTGTCCCTACAACAACACATTCGGACGCATGATTGCGTCCCTACAAAAAACACAAAATTATGGAAGAACAGAAGAAGAAAAACACGTTTGAACTGATCTTGAAGATTATCATTGCGGTGGCATCGGCCATTGCGGGAGCATTGGGCGCCACGGCGTGCAAGGGAATGTTTTAATTAGCGATGAACGATTAGCGATTAGTGATTAGTGATTAGTGGTTAGCGGTTAGCGATTAGTGATGGCCACACTATCCTACTTGACTACTTAACTACTCACTACTTGACTACTACGGACACACCATGGCGTGTCCCTACAAGTAAGGGCGGACACACGGTCCGCCCTTTCTCCTTATTATATAATAAATATTATGCTTCGGATTGGATTTGCTCGTCGATAACCTTGAGTTTCTGCTTCACCAGTTCGATGTCGGCTTTCAGCTTCTCTACCTTGCGGTTCAGCTCGGTGAGGAGGCTGTTGCCTTTCTTCGACGAGGCGGTGAGGAAGCCAAGGTTGTTTTCGTAGGTCTGCAACTCGGCTTTCAGGTTATCGGCCTGGCGCATCAGCTTTTCGCGTTCGCGGTAGAGGGCTTGCGCTCCGCCTGCCTGAATGTTGCCGATGGACGACTTGTAGTTGGACAGCTTCTTGGTGGATGCCTGCATGTTGAAGCGGTCGAACAGCTTATCCACCAGCGAGCGGTAGGCTTTGTGCAGCTTGTCTTTCTCCTTGAAGGGCACGTGTCCGATGGCGTTCCACTGCTTCATCAGCTCGCGCACCTGCTGAACGGTTTCGTCGGTTTCGGCTTCATCGCACAGGGCTTCCAGCTGCTTGATTACCTGGCGTTTCTTATCGAGGTTTTCGTGCTCTACGCTGCGTTGCGACGAGGTGGCCTTGTTCTTCTGGGCGAAGAAGTAGTCGCAAGCGGTGATGAAACGTTGCCAGATAGCATCGGATTGCTTCTTGGGTACGGGACCGATGGTCTTCCACTCCTTCTGCAGCTTGACCAGCTCGTCGGCGGTAGCTTTCCAATCGGTGCTATCCTTCAGTGCTTCGGCGCGTTCGCACAGCTGGCGTTTCTTCTCTAAGTTCTCGTTCAAGCCGTTTTTCAGTGTCTTGAAGAAGGCGGTCTTGCGGGCGAAGAAGTCGTCGCACGCGCTGCGGAAGCGTTCGAAGATTTTCACGTTCATCTTCTGCGGTGCAAAGCCGATGGTTTTCCACTTGGCTTGCAGGGCGAGGACCTCTTGCGTGCGGTCGTCCCAAGCGGCAAAGGAGGTGAGCTCGTCGTAGTCGATGGCTTCGATGATTTCGCAAATCACCGTCTTCTGGTCGAGGTTCTGCTGCTCTTGCTCTTTCAGCGCCTCGAAGTGTTGCTGATGGCGGCGGTTCACTACGGTAGAGGCCGCCTTGAAACGCGACCATATTTCATCGCGCAGCTCCTTGGCAACCGGACCGGTTTCGCGGAACTCCTGATGCAGCTTCTGCAGTTGGTGGAAGGCGGAGATGACATCGCTCTCTTCGGCCAGCTTTTCGGCGGCCTGGCAGAGGTGTTGCTTGATTTCGAGGTTCTTCTTGAAGTCGTACTCGCGGAATTCGCTGTTCAGCTTCAGCAGGTCGTAGAACTTCTCCACGCACACCTGGTAGTTTTTCCACAGCTCGTTTATCTTGGTGGGCGGCACCAGGCGCGTTTCGTTCCATTGCTGTTGCAGCTTCTTGAACTCGACGTAGTTCTTGTTGGCGTCTTCGGGCGACTCCAACAGTTCTTTCAGCTCTTCGATGATGGACATCTTGATTTGCAGGTTCAGCTCCTTCTGCTTCTCCAACTCAGCATTGGCTTCGCTACGCTTTCCCTTGACTACCGCCATGGCTTGCTTGAACGCCTCTTCCAGCTCGTCTTTCGGCGCCTGGAACTGCTCGGCATCGCCACCGCCTTCGACAAATGCGCGGCGGGCAGCCTCCACTTCGGCCGAATGGATTTTGTAGAAGGCTTGCTTCAACGCTTCTATCTCGGCACGCGATATCTCGTCTTCGGATAGCGCCAGCAAGCGCAGTTTCTCTACTACCTGAACCTTGGTGAGGCGTTGCTCCACTACCGGTTCTGTTGTCTCTGCATCAGCAGGAGCGGCCGCTACTTGCGCTTCGGCTACTTCTGCAACCATCTTTTCTTCTGCTAACTCCACGCTCTTTTCGGGGAGGTTAGTGTCTTGAGTGTCCGTCATCGTATATTCAAAATTTTAGAAACGACTGGCGTTTCTTGAGTTACTTTTGCACAAAGTTAAAAGAAATAAATTATTCATTCATACATTTTTATGGAAAAATTTACATTTTTCTGTAAAAATCATCCCAACCATGCCGTAATTCCCATGTATATAAGCATACCGATAAGGTCGTTTGCCGTGGTAACGAAGGGACCGGTGGCAATGGCAGGGTCTATCTTCATCTTCTCCAGCGTCAAAGGTACCAGCATACCGAAGATGGAGGCGAACATGATGACGCCAAACAAGCTGATGGGCACCAGGTGGGTGACCGGCTCAATGTCGCCATAGCGGAAGAAGTTGTAGCCATAGACCAGCAGGGAGATGAGGGTGGCGTTGATAAGTGCCACGGCCGACTCCTTCAGCACCTGGCCGAAGACGTTGGAGGTGGCAAACGAACCGTTGGCCAATCCCTGTACTACGATGGCCGACGACTGGGTACCTACGTTACCCGCCGTACCACCAATCAGAGGGATGAAGAGGGCCATCTCGGGATGTTGAACGAAGATGTCGTCGAAGCATCCCAACACCATGGAGCTGGCGATACCGCCCACCATACCGATGAGCAGCCATGGAAGACGGGCGGTGGTCTGACGCATCACGCTATCGTCGGTTTCCACGTCTTGCGAAAGACCGGATGCCAACTGATAGTCGCGTTCGGATTGCTCGCGCACCTCGTCCATCACGTCGTCCACGGTAATCTGTCCCATCAGACGACCGATGCTATCCACCACGGGAACGGCCACCAAGTCGTACTTCTCGATGATTTGTGCCACCTCTTCGATGGAGGTATCTACGTGTACCGAGATGGGGTCTTTCTCCATAACGTGCTTCACCTTCGAAACGGATGGCGAGGTAATCATCTTGGTCAGCGGAAAGACGCCCAACAGCCGTTCGTCGTCGTCCACCACATAGACGTAGTATATCTCGTCCAACTCGCCAGCCTGCATACGCATTTCCTTCAGGCACTCGGGCATACTCCAGTTCTCGTTCACGATAACCATCTCTGTACCCATCAAACCACCGGCGGTGTCTTCGTCGTACTTCAACAAATCCACAATGTCGCCCGCCTGTTCAATGTCTTCGATGTGCGAGAGCACCTGCTCCTGCTTGTCTTCGTCGAGTTCGCGCATCAGGTCAACCGCGTCGTCGGTATCCATGTAGTCCACAAACCGCTTGGCAATGGTTTCGGATGGCAGTACTTCGAGCAGCTCCTTACGGGCGTCTTCGTCCATCTCGACCAGTGCATCGGCCGCCACCTCGTTGTCGAGCAGGCGGTATATGTAGCGTGCATCGTCCAGGCTGAGGTCGTTACACAACTCAGCAATGTCGGCGGGGTGGAGATCCATCAGCATCTCCTTCAGTTTCTCGCTCTCTTTTTGCGCGATGCATTGTTCTACATCATCAAAGAATTCTTGATTCAGTTCCATAACATATTGAGTTTTGAGTTATGAGTTGTGAGTTGTGAGTTTTGAGTTGTGAGTTTTGAGTTGTGAGTTTTGAGTTGTGAGTTAATTCAGCACTCAGAACTTAGAACTTAGAACTCAGAACTCTCTTAGCAGTTATTTTTCCCCAACTCCTCTTCCACCATGTTCGTCAAGTCGATGAATTGCTGGACGGAGAGCTGCTCGGGACGCTTGTCGAACAAGGCGTCTTGCGTTAGCGAACAATCTTTCCCCAATATCGGTTTGATGGAGTTGCGAAGCGTTTTGCGTCGTTGGTTGAAGGTTGTCTTCACCACCTGCTTGAACAGCGCTTCGTTGCATCCCAGCTCAGTGGTGTCGTTGCGCGTCATGCGGATGACGGCGCTCTTCACCTTGGGCGGCGGATTGAAGACATGCTCGTGGACGGTGAACAGGTATTCCACCTTATACCACGCCTGCATCAATACGCTTAGTATGCCGTAGGTTTTGCTTCCCGGGCCTGCCGCCATACGCTCGGCCACCTCCTTCTGTATCATGCCGGTGCAACAGGGTATGAGGTCTTTGTTGTCCAGCATCTTGAAGAATATCTGGCTGGAGATGTTATAGGGATAGTTGCCGGTGAGCACAAAGGGTTGTCCGTCGAACAGGCGCGTAAGGTTCATCTTCAGGAAGTCGTCTTCGATGATGCCCTCTTCCAACTGCGGAAAGGCTTCGCGCAAGTAGGCAACCGACTCGAAATCAAGTTCGACCACCTTCAGCGGACGTTGCTTCGGCAAGAGGTATTGCGTCAGTACGCCCATGCCTGGACCTACCTCTAAAACAGGCAAATCGGGACAAGCATCTACCGTGTCGGCGATGTCTTGGGCCACCTTCAAATCTTTCAAGAAGTGCTGGCCGAGAAACTTTTTAGGCTTTACTAATCTCATTTATCAACTTATTCGCTATTTTTGCAGACGACAAAGGTAACTCTTTTCATTAACAAAACGTAACAAATTCATCGAAAATCAATGAATAAACTTGCAAAAAAGAGCTTTCAAGTGCTGTTGCCCTTCGCTTTGGGATGTTTTATCCTCTATTGGGTGTATCGCGATTTCGACTTTTCGCAAGTGCGCAACGTGCTGCTGAACGATGTGCATTGGGGATGGATGGCGGCTTCGTTGGTTTTCGGCGTGCTGAGTCATGTCTTCCGCGGATGGCGATGGAAACAGACACTTGAACCGCTGGGCGAGCATCCGAAAAGCAGCAACTGCGTGGATGCCATCTTCTTGTCGTATGCCACCAACCTGGTGCTTCCGCGCGTGGGCGAGGTGTCGCGTTGCGGCGTGCTGGCAAAGTACGACAACGTATCGTTCGGCAAGTCGTTGGGTACGGTGGTGACCGAGCGGTTGATTGACACGCTATGCATCGGAGTGATTAGCGGCATCACCTTGCTGCTACAGATGCCTGTATTTGCCACCTTCTTCCGCGAAACGGGTACGAAGATTCCATCGTTCAGCCACCTGCTGCACACGCCTTGGTTCTACGTGTCGCTGTTTTGTGTCATCGGCTTCGTGTGGATTATCTACCGCCTGCTGCACATGCTCTCCTTCTTCGAGAAGGTAAAGGGATTTGCACTGAACATCTGGGAGGGTATTATCTCGTTGAAAAACGTCAGGAACATACCGCTATTCATTTTCTATACCCTGGCTATCTGGGCGTGCTATTACTACCACTTCTACCTCACCTTCTTCTGCTTCCCCTTCAGCGAACAGTTGGGATGCCTGGCTGGTTTGGTGATGTTTGTTGCCGGTACGGTGGCGGTGATTGTGCCTACTCCAAACGGTGCAGGACCCTGGCATTTTGCGGTCATCACGATGATGATGCTCTACGGCGTATCGGCTACCGATGCGGCCATCTTTACGCTGATTGTCCATGGCATACAGACGTTGCTGGTGATTCTCCTTGGTTTGTGGGGATGGATTCACTTACAAGTAGTCAAGTAGTAAGTAGTTAAGTAGTCAAGTAGGGACGTAGCGTGCTGCGTCCGCACAAGTAGAAAACATAAATTATTAACATATTAACAGAATCAAAACTATGAGTACTATCAAAGATTTAGCTCCACAAAATGTGTGGAAACACTTCTATTCGTTGACACAGATTCCTCGTCCGTCGGGACAGATGGAACAGATTACCGCTTTCCTTGTTGACTTCGGTAAAGGTCTTAATTTAGAGTCGTTTGTAGATGATGCCGGCAACGTGATTATCCGCAAACCGGCTACGCCAGGCATGGAGCAATGCAAAGGCGTGATTCTGCAAGCACACATGGACATGGTGCCGCAAAAGAACAACGATACCGTACACGACTTTAGTAAAGACCCTATACAAACCTACATCGACGGCGAATGGGTGAAGGCAAAGGGCACCACACTGGGTGCCGACAACGGTATGGGTGTAGCTGCTATCATGGCTATTCTGGAAGATAACTCGCTGAAGCACGGACCACTCGAAGCGTTGATTACCAAAGACGAAGAGACTGGTATGTATGGTGCTTTCGGATTGAAACCGGGTGTATTGCAAGGCGAAATCTTGCTGAATCTCGACTCGGAAGACGAAGGCGAGTTGTACATTGGTTGCGCCGGCGGATTGAACATACAGGCATTCCTTGAATACAAAGAGGAAGAGGCAAACAAGGATTTCGTTGCTCGCAAGCTGACGCTGAAGGGATTGCGCGGCGGACACTCGGGATTGGAAATCAACGAAGGACGCGGAAACGCCAATAAGCTGATGGCGCGCGTAGTACACGATTTGCTGATTGAATTCGATTGCCAACTGGCTCGTTTCGAAGGCGGCAACATGCGCAACGCCATTCCGCGCGAAGCAACCGCTACATTGTTGTTCAATCCGGAAGATATGGATGGATTGAACGAATATATACAAGAGTATGAAGCACAAATTAATGCCGAATACGAAACCATCGAAAGCGACGTTATCTTGAAGATTGAAGAAGCTGAGATGCCGCAAACAATGGTTCCCGAAGAGATTCAAGACAATCTCATCAACTTGCTGATGGGTATTCAGGACGGCGTAATGCGCATGATTCCTACCGTTCCCGACACCGTAGAGACATCGTCTAACCTGGCTATCGTTACCATTGGCGAAGGCAAAGCTGAGGTGCGCATCCTGGCACGTAGCTCGTGCGACACGATGAAGGATTTCTTAGCAGACAGCCTCATCGCAAGCTTCTCATTAGCTGGAATGAAGGTGGAGACAAGCGGTGGATATTCAGGTTGGCAACCAAACGTAAATTCGCCTATCCTGCACGCCATGAAGGAGTCGTACAAGGAACAATTCGGTACAGAACCTGCCGTAAAGGTTATTCATGCCGGATTGGAGTGCGGCATCATTGGAGCAACCTACCCGGGACTGGACATGGTATCGTTTGGTCCTACGCTTCGCTCGCCTCACTCGCCCGACGAACGTGTGCTGATTCCTACCGTAAGCAAATTCTACGATTTCCTACTTGCTACGTTAGAGAAAACACCTAAAAAATAGAATTTTAATAAGAGGAGGGCCACTTGCCTTCCTCTTTTTTTTGACTTGCGTCAAGAAAGAAATGGCAAAAACGAAATTTCGCAAAAAAAATGATGGCCATCTTGAACAAACGCCCTACCTTTGCGTTGTAAAAAGAGAGTCAGGATAGCAACAATTAACAAATAATTCAGTTTTCATGGTATTAGTATTTTAAGGTTATAAAGATTGGTTACACAAAAACTGACAGACTCATTAGATATAATTAAAAGGAAAATGGAAGGGGGACTTCGTGATGAAGTTCCTCTTTTTTGTTTTATAACCAAACGGTTTATCTTCATCCCACGAAACCGATAAGCAAAATTCAGAGTATTAACATTAAAAAACGGCTTTCGTTTTGCGCTTCGCAATGTTTATAGTATCTTCGCAGAGAAAACTGAAACATTCTATTTATGACAAGAATCTTGTTTATCATAGTTGCGCAACTGCTCTTCATTCTCCACGCCCACTCGCAAGCCAAGCTATTGGTTGACAACGAGACATACGACTTCGGGGAGGTGGAATGGAAACGACCGGCAACCGCTCTGTTCAACATTACCAATACGGGAGACAAACCGCTGGTGATTAGCGAAATCATCCCCGATTGTGCCTGTAGCGTAGCGCAATGGACAACCGCTCCCATCGCTCCGGGCGAAAAAGGGAAGATTGAAGTGACGTTCGATGCCAAGGCATTGGGTAGCTTCCACAAGTCGGTAGCTCTCCTCTCGAATGCCGACGAGCTGAGGTATCTGCACTTCAAAGGGAAGGTGGTGGAGAAGCTGAAGGATTTCTCCAAGACGCATCCGTTTGCTATCGGCAGCTTGCGCATAGACAAGCAGGAGATTATTTTTCCCGACGCTACACAAGACGAACAGCCGACGGTGGAAATCAGCGTGGCCAACCTATCCAACAAATCCTACGAACCCGTGATAATGCATCTGCCGTCGTATGTTTCGATGGAGGTAAACCCGCCGCTACTTGAACACGGCGAACGGGGTAGCATCAAACTTACGCTGAACAGCGAGCAACTGAGCAACGTGGGATTGAACGAATCGACGGTTTATCTGTCGCGCTTCACCGGCGACAAGGTGAGCGAAGAGAATGCTATTCCGTTAAGAGCTATCCTGCTTCCCGACTTCTCCAATCTATCGGCAAGCGACAAAGCACGCGCTCCCCAACTGGAGGTTTCCATAAAGGAGGCAAACATCGGCCAGCTACTTGCTACCAAAGGCAAAGCGAGATGTGACATTACACTGACCAACACCGGTGCATCCACCTTGAGGATAATGAATGTGCAGGTCATCGGAAAGGGAGCTACGGTAAGCTTGAAAAAGAGCATGCTGCAACCCAACCAATCCACTCGTTTACGCGTGACGATAGACAAAAAGGCGTTGAGCAACGAAGCATCATCGGTAGGTCTGCTACTCATTACCAACAATCCGAAACAACCCAAAACAGAAATTAATATAAACTATTAGAATATGTCTGACAATCATCACCATATGGAACATCCCGAAAACGACGAGGCATACAAAGGACTCACCGTGAACGCGGGTATCGAACAGCCGGCATCGGTAAATCCCTACTTGGTAAGACGCAAGAAACGCGCGCTTACCGTACCCGACTATGTAGAGGGTATCGTGAAGGGAGATGTAACCGTTTTAAGTCAAGCCGTCACCTTGGTAGAAAGTTTGAAACCCGACCATCAAGCTATTGCACAAGAGGTTATCGAAAAGTGCTTACCCTATAGCGGCAACTCGGTGCGCATCGGTATCAGCGGTGTACCCGGTGCAGGAAAAAGTACTTCGATAGATGCCTTCGGATTGCATGTACTCGAAGCGTATGGCGGCAAACTTGCGGTATTGGCTATCGATCCCAGTAGCGAGCGGAGCAAAGGTAGTATCCTGGGCGACAAGACACGCATGGAGAAGTTGTCCGTGCATCCAAAATCGTTCATCCGTCCCAGTCCATCGGCAGGTTCGCTCGGCGGCGTAGCACGCAAAACACGCGAGACAATCATCTTGTGCGAAGCAGCCGGATTTGATAAGATCTTTGTGGAAACCGTCGGCGTAGGACAAAGCGAAACGGCCGTTCACTCGATGGTAGATTTCTTTCTGCTGATTCAACTGGCCGGTACGGGAGACGAATTACAAGGCATCAAACGAGGCATCATGGAGATGGCCGACGGCATTATAATCAACAAAGCTGACGGAGACAACCTTGAACGAGCTAAGTTAGCTGCTACCCAATTCAAAAATGCACTCCACCTCTTCCCCGCTCCCGAAAGCGGATGGCAACCACAAGTGCTTACCTACTCGGGATTCTACAACATCGGCGTGAAAGAGGTTTGGGACATGGTGTACAGCTATATGGACTTTGTGAAGAAAAACGGATACTTCGACTACCGAAGAAACGAACAGAGCAAGTATTGGATGTACGAAAGCATCAACGAGCAACTAAAACACAACTTCTACCAAAACCCGAAAATTGAGGCGATACTTGCACAGAAAGAGGCGCAGGTGCTGAACGGGAACCTCACCTCGTTCGTTGCAGCAAAAGATTTGCTCGACACTTATTTCGACGACTTGAAACATTAACATAAAACAATATCAACCATGGAAATACCTGCCAATTACATCAAACGAATCGAAATTCATGGATTGTGGCAACGCTACAACGTGATATGGAATCTTGAACCCGACGTAAACATTCTATCGGGCATCAACGGAGGTGGAAAAAGTACCATCTTGAACAGTTCGGTAAGCTACTTGGAGCAAATCACCGGAAAGGTGAAAAGCGACATAAAGCATGGCGTTAAAGTGATATTCGACAATCCGGAAGCCACCTACATTCCGTTCGATGTAATACGCAGTTACGACCGTCCGTTGGTGATGGGCGACTTTACCGCACGCATGGCCGATCCAAACGTTCGTTCGGAATTGGATTGGCAACTCTACCTGCTTCAACGCAGGTACTTGGATTATCAGGTAAACATTGGCAACCAGATGATTGAATTGCTGAACGGCGACGAAGAACAACGCCAGAAGGCAGCAGGATTATCCATTCCCAAACGCATCTTCCAAGACATGATAGACGAGCTGTTTGCCTACACCCGAAAAAAAATCGACCGGAAGAGCAACGAGATATTCTTCTATCAAGACGACGAAAAGCTATCGCCATACAAACTATCATCGGGTGAAAAGCAGATGCTGGTCATTCTACTGACCGCCTTGGTGCGCAACGGCGAACGAAGCGTATTGTTTATGGACGAACCGGAGGCTTCATTGCACATCGAATGGCAACAGAAACTGATTGCCATGATACGCAACCTGAATCCTGACATGCAACTGATTCTCACTACCCACTCGCCTGCCGTTATCATGGAAGGATGGATGGAAGATGTAACCGAAATTAGCGACATCACAACCAGCATCGACCATGAGTAAATCGCTGAAACATAACCTTACATCCGCCTATCTGGGAGCAGCCAACAAACTATCGCCCAGAAAACACCGGCGACGCATCATAGCCTATGTAGAGAGCTATGACGACATTGCTTTCTGGCGGACATTGCTCTACGAACACGAAAACGAAGAGCGATACTTCCAGATTATGCTGCCATCGAACAGATCGCTTACTAAGGGAAAGAAGATGGTATTGATGAATGCACTGAACAACAAGGGATTGGGCGAACATTTGATTGCGTGTGTGGATAGCGATTACGACTATTTGCTACAACAAAGCACCAAGCAATCCAGGCAAGTGAACAACAATCCGTTCGTGCTACAAACCTATACGTATGCCATCGAGAACTTTCAATGCTATGCCGAGTCGTTGCACGAAGTGTGCGTGCAGGCAACGCTTAACGACCGACAAATCATCGATTTCTCGGCTTTCATGAAGAGCTATTCGCAAATTGTGTACCCACTCTTCTTATGGCATATCTGGTTCGTGAAGAACGGACAAACAGATCTTTTTCCCATGCATCACCTGGCAGATTGTACCTCTATCCACGAAATAGACATCTACAATCCACTACCGACATTGCAGAGCATTGAACGGCGGGTAAAGAACAAACTCACCAAGTTTCAAAAACGATTCTATATGCAAGCTCCGCAAGTAGAGGAGTTTGGCAAAGAGTTGGAGCCATTGGGATTGAATCCAGATACCACCTACCTGTACATGCAAGGGCATCACATCTTCGAGAACGTTGTATTGAAACTGATTGCACCTGTATGCACCAACCTCAGACGAGAGCGGGAAAGGGAAATCAAACAATACTCCGTACACGAACAACAACTACAGAACGAACTGAGTTGTTACGAGAATTGTTTGACAAGTACACGGCTGATGCTGAAGAAGAACGACGACTTCAAGAAGTTGCCGCACTACCAACTAATTCAGAACGATATCGAAGAGTTACTTAAGAAACATTAAACAACACCTTGTATATCGCGAGTTTTGTTTATCTTTGCCGGATGAAGTAGATGAATTGGACAGAAGTTATTAACAAAATCAACGACTTTTCCACCGATTCGACAAACTTCTACCCCATCAGCAAGTTGGAATGAAAGTTATTTGCTTACTTCGTGCCGATTAAATAACAGATTATGGGAAAAATTATTGCTTTAGCGAATCAAAAAGGAGGCGTAGGGAAAACAACCACCTCCATTAATCTGGCGGCATCATTGGCCACCCTTGAAAAGAAAGTGTTACTTGTGGACGCCGATCCTCAAGCAAATGCTTCAAGTGGATTGGGGATTGACATCAAACAAGCAGAATACACCATCTACGAATGCATCATAGACAAGTGTGACATCAAACTGGCTATACAAGACACAGAATTGGATACGCTGAAGGTTATTCCTTCGCACATCAACCTGGTTGGTGCAGAAATAGAGATGCTGAACCTAAAGGGTAGAGAGAAGATTTTGAAAGAGGTATTGAAACCTATCAAGGATGATTTCGACTATATCCTCATCGACTGCTCGCCTTCATTAGGTCTTATCACTGTAAACTCGCTGACCGCCGCCGACTCGGTAATCATTCCCGTCCAAGCCGAATACTTTGCGTTGGAAGGCATCAGCAAGCTGCTGAACACCATCAAAATCATCAAGAGCAAACTGAACCCAGCGCTGGAAATCGAAGGATTCCTGCTCACGATGTTCGACGCACGATTGAGACAAGCCAACCAGATATATGACGAAGTGAAACGACACTTCCAAGAATTGGTGTTCAACACCGTAATCCAACGTAACGTGAAGTTGAGCGAAGCACCCAGCCACGGATTGCCCGCTATTCTATACGATGCCGACTCGAACGGGGCACGCAACCACATGGCATTAGCCAAAGAATTGATTAACCGCAACAAAGCCTAACTGAGATATGGTACAAAAGAAAAGAAATGCATTAGGACGTGGATTGGACGCTTTGCTATCCATGGACGAAATCCAAACCGAAGGTTCTTCGTCTATCAACGAAATCGAACTGAGCAAGATTGTTGCTAACCCCAATCAACCCAGAAGAGAATTCGATCAAGTGGCTTTGCAAGAATTGGCCGACTCGATTGCAGAAATCGGTATCATCCAACCTATCACCCTACGCAAGATTTCAGACAACGAGTATCAAATCATTGCCGGCGAACGCCGATTCAGGGCTTCGCAACTAGCTAATCTCAGCACCATCCCAGCCTATATTCGTACAGCCGATGACGAAAACGTAATGGAGATGGCCTTGATTGAGAACATTCAACGCGAAGACTTGAATGCGGTGGAAATTGCTTTGGCATACCAAAACTTGATGGAAGAGTACAACTTGACTCAAGAGAGGTTGAGCGAACGCGTGGGAAAGAAACGCGCTACCATCACCAACTACCTGCGTCTGCTGAAACTACCTGCTCCCATACAGATGGCTTTGCAAAAAAAACAACTGGACATGGGACATGCACGGGCATTGCTGACTTTAGACTCTCCGACAAAACAAGTTAAGATGTTCGAAGAGATTATGAAGCACGGATACTCGGTAAGGAAGGTAGAAGAGTTGGTAAAACAGGAAAAGGAAGGCATTAAAAAATCTCCTTCACAAAAAAAGAATTTATCGAAAGAGTATAACCTATTAAAAAAGCAATTGACTAACTTCTTCGGAACAAAAGTACAATTTACTTGCGCCGAAAACGGTAAAGGGAAAATCAGTATTTCGTTCAACAACGAAGAGGAGTTAGAACGAATCATCGGAATTTTCGATTCCATGAAGTAACCGAATGAGCAAGAGACAATATATATATGGCATATTCCTTTCACTACTGTTAGTGAGCATGCAAGGATTTGTTTCTGACGTGTACGGACAAGACCGTTCGCGAGCAGAGGCAAAACGTATGAACCTATTGGTGAACGACACCATCAATAAACAATTAGACAAAAACAAGCTTGTCGCCGACTCGTTAACTCTAAGTGCAGATAGCATCGCAGCCGACAACAAACGCAAGTTGCAGGAGATGACTTCACCCACTAGCGTGAAAGTTGAGCCTATCCCGGAAGATAGTCTGCAAAAGGCTATCACTCCATCTGTATGGAAGCCCGATCCGACAAAAGCTACTTGGATGGCGCTTATCATTCCAGGTGGCGGACAGATATACAACAAGAAATATTGGAAACTACCTATTATATATGGTGGATTTGCCGGATGCGCCTACGCACTTACTTGGAATGGGAACATGTATCGCGACTACTCGAATGCCTATAAAGATGCCGTCAACGAGCGATGGGATTCTACTACCATCACCGATTTGATTCCTTCAGGCTACCTAAATCGCGTATCTAAGACGCAACTTACTGAAATGATACGCAAACGGAAAGATACCTACCGACGCTATCGCGACTTAAGTATATTCGCCTTTATCGGTGTGTACCTGATATCTGTGGTAGATGCTTATGTAGATGCCGAATTATCGAACTTTGATATTGGCCCCGACCTGAGTATGCGCATCGAACCGGCCGTAATCAGCACAACGGCTCCTACACTATCCAAGAAGAATGTAGGAGTTCAGTGTAGCTTCTGTTTTTAATCTTTACGAGCAAACTATTTATGAACAAACTATTATCGCTATTTACACTATTGATGTTCAATCTTTTGCCTATTCAAGCACAAGAGAGCGACGAACTTCCATTGGGAATGACCTATCCCTTGGACAGTCTACTGAATGATTGGAAAACAAAAAACAACTTGATCTATGATGTAGATTGTACCAACTCGGCCATTGCACCACAATTCAGCGATTCGGTTTACATAGATAGGCTACACCGAATGCCCACTATCATGGAGATGCCTTATAACTCCATTGTGCGCGAATACATAGAACGCTATACCGGTAAATTGCGCAATCAAGTTTCCGTAATGCTTGCCGCCAATAACTTCTATATGCCACTATTCGAAGAGGCGCTCGATGCCTACGAACTACCGCTTGAACTGAAATATCTCCCCATCATCGAATCGGCACTTAAACCTACCGCACGTTCCAGAGCCGGTGCTTTGGGATTATGGCAATTCATGATAAAGACCGGACGCTTATACGGATTGGAAAGCAATAGTTTGGTGGACGACAGACTTGACCCAATCAAGGCAACATGGGCTGCTGCACGCTACCTAAAAGAGATGTATGACATCTACAAGGATTGGCATCTGGTGATTGCCGCCTACAATTGCGGACCAGGCAATGTGAACAAAGCCATCCGCCGAGCAGGAGGTAAAACCGACTATTGGATCATCTACAACTACCTACCTCGCGAAACACGTGGATATGTACCGGCATTCATCGCCGCCAACTACATCATGACCTACTATTGTCATCACAACATCTGCCCGATGAATACCGAAGTAATTGCACCTACAGATACTGTGCAAGTGACCCGCAAACTTCATTTCGAACAGATTGCAGATTTGTGCGACATCACCATAGACGAGCTGAAGAGTTTGAATCCGCAATACAAGAAGAATATCATCCCGGGCGATTCAAAGCCTTATACTTTGCGACTTCCGTTGAAACAAGTATCAACATTCATCGAATGTCAAGACACCATCTACGACCACCGGGCAGACGAGCTATTCAAGAACCGCCGGACGGTAACCGTCAGCAACAAGGTTACGGCTACGGTCGGCAAGGGAAAACTATCATATCACAAGATTAGAAGCGGTGAAACGCTTTCGACAATAGCCAAGAGGTATGGAGTGACCGTTTCACAACTTAGAAGTTGGAACGGACTATCCAACAATCGAATCAGAGCAGGTAAACAGTTGAAGATTTACAAATAAACTTGGACCTCTATGAACGACAGTATAAAAGATATGAACGAAGAAGCAATGATTGAACAAGAGTTTCAAAGTTTGCTTAACGACTACCTGAAAACGAAACATCGCAAGCGGGTTGAAATCATTACCAAGGCTTTCAATTTTGCTAATCAGGCACATAAAGGCATCAGACGACGTTCGGGTGAACCATACATTATGCACCCACTTGCCGTTGCAAAGATTGTTTGCAACGAAATAGGGTTAGGTTCCACATCTATCTGTTCGGCACTGCTACACGATGTTGTAGAAGATACAGACTATACCGTAGAAGATATCGAAAACTTGTTTGGCCCTAAGATTGCTCAAATTGTTGATGGATTAACCAAGATTTCAGGAGGTATCTTCGGTGACAGGGCATCGGCACAAGCAGAAAACTTCAAGAAACTGTTGTTGACAATGAGCGATGACATTCGCGTAATCCTGATTAAGATTGCCGACCGTCTGCACAACATGCGTACATTAGGTTCGATGCTACCCAACAAGCAATATAAGATTGCCGGAGAGACCCTTTATATCTATGCACCACTTGCCAATCGCTTGGGTTTATATAAAATAAAGACCGAACTCGAAAACCTCAGTTTTAAATACGAACATCCCGAGAAATACAAGGAGATAGAAATAAAGCTGAACGCAACAGCTGCCGAACGCGACAAGGTATTTCATGACTTCACGGAACCGATTCGCGAACGCCTCGACAAGATGGGATTGAAATACCGTATCTTGGCACGTGTCAAATCAATCTATTCGATATGGAATAAGATGCAGACAAAACATATTCCTTTCGAAGAGGTATATGACTTACTTGCAGTCAGAATCATATTCGAACCTCGCAGTAAAGAAGAGGAATTGAACGATTGTTTCAGCATATATGTTGCCATTTCACAAATCTACAAACCACATCCCGACCGCTTACGCGATTGGGTAAACCATCCAAAGGCGAATGGTTATCAAGCACTTCACGTCACGCTAATGAATAGCAACGGACAATGGATTGAAGTGCAGATTCGTAGCGAACGAATGAATGACGTTGCCGAGCAAGGATTTGCTGCTCACTGGAAGTATAAAGAAGGTGGCGGTAGTGAAGATGAAGGCGAATTAGAGAAATGGCTCAGCACTATCAAGGAGATTCTTGATGATCCGCAACCGGATGCCATGGACTTTCTGGATACAATCAAACTGAACTTGTTTGCATCCGAAATCTTTGTCTTTACCCCAAAAGGAGAGATTAAGACTATGCCGCAAAACAGTACGGCACTGGACTTTGCCTTCTCACTTCACACCGATATCGGTAGCCATTGCATAGGAGCCAAAGTAAACCACAAACTGGTACCGCTCAGCCACAAGCTTCAAAGTGGCGACCAAGTAGAAGTATTGACATCGAAAGCGCAACGCATTCAACCCGAATGGGAATCGTACGTTACCACAGCCAAAGCACGCGCCAAAATTGCTTCAATCCTCCGAAAAGATCAAAAGAGCCAAATTAAGAAAGGGGAGAAAATTCTTGCCGAATTCTTCGAAAGAGAAGAGATTGTTTGGAACAACAACAATATAGAAAAGATTTGCAAGGCACATGGCCTGGAGAACCGCGACGAATTATTCTCCGCCATCGGTTACAAACGGATAATACTTGGCGATAGCGAACGTAACATCTTAAAATCCAAGCAATCAACCAATTGGAAGAAGTTATTAACATTTCCATTTGGAAACAAGAACAACGAAAAGAGTGTTGTCGCAAACCAACCGATAGAAAAGATTAACACCAAGCAAATCCTGAAACTGACCGAGGAGAACATTGCCCACTACAAGATGGCCACTTGTTGTCATCCCATTCCTGGAGATGATGTTTTAGGATACTTGGACGAAAATAACAAACTGATTATTCACAAACGCCAATGCCCTGTAGCAGCCCGTTTGAAGAGTAGTTTCGGTAACCGCATCGTGGCTACTCAATGGGAAACTCGAAAAGAACAATCGTTCCTGGTAAACATCTATTTAAGAGGAATCGACGGAGTAGGCTTGCTGAACGAAGTCACACAAGTCATTTCGCATCAGATGCGCGTAAATATCCGCAAGTTATCCATTGAGTCGTTGGATGGTATCTTCGAAGGAAATATCCAACTATATGTACACGATGTAGAAGACGTAAAGAGCCTTTGCAACGAACTTAAAAAGATAAAGAACATTAAAGAGGTTACTCGTGTTGAGAATTAGCCATTAACGTCTCAACCTGCTCATATTTGAATCCGTCAAGAGCTTGTTTCATTTCCATCAACTCTTGGCGGATTTTTTTTAATCGTTGAACAACTTCGAAATTCTTATCAGTTTTCTCCCTGTTTACCGCCAATCGTTGCCTTGCTCCCTGCAAGGTCATCCCCTTCTCTTTGACCAGATGGTAGATTAGTTTCAGCAATTCGATATCCTGTTCACGATATTGTCTCACGCCACGTCCGGCTTTCTTGGGCTTCAACTCTTCGAACTCTTTTTCCCAATACCTCAGCATAGACTCGTTCACTCCTGGGCCTAACATCTCGGCAACTTCGTGTATGGAATAATAAAGTTTCATCTTTCCTCGCTTTACAATTAACAACTAACTGATTAATCCATCATCTTTCCTTGATTGGCCGCCATCTGAATCATCTGGTCGTAATCCTCGGCACTCAAATCCTTGAAATAGTAGTTCACCGGATTTACAACATTACCCTTCAGATGAACCTCATAATGCAAGTGCGGTCCCGAACTTTTTCCGGTACTGCCCACTCCACCAATCACTTCTCCACGCACCACTTTCTTACCTTTCTTGGTCCTGAAATCTTTCAAGTGAGCATAAAGTGTCTGATATCCAAATCCATGGTCAATTACAATGGTATTTCCGTATCCAGTTTGCCATCCCATCTTCACCACCACACCATCACCGGTAGCATAGACATCGGTACCAGTAGGTGCAGAGAAGTCCATACCTTCGTGAAAACGTCGGGTACCATATATCGGGTCGATACGCATACCATATCCCGAAGCCATACGCTTCAAATCCTTATTGGCAACGGGTTGGATAGCAGGGATGCACCTCAACATCTCGTCTTGATTGCGACACATCTCCACCACCTCGTCGAAGGATGTAGATTGAAGATAGAGTTGCTTGTCGAGCACATCCAGTTTCCGAGTAGTTTCAATCACCATATCGGCATTGGCCATATCTTTCAGTTCATCGTATCGGTTAGTTCCAAGATAGCCAGAGTTTCGAATCTCTGCCGCCACCGGATCGGCTTGGAATATCACGCGATAGAGATTGTCGTCGCGTTGTTGGATGTCTTGCAACACATCCATTGCTTCGTCCAATCTATGCGACAACAATTTATATTGCGCCAACAAGCGGGTATTTTCCTTTCTAAGCTCTTTTTCTGAGGGATAGCTAAAAAACACCATCGCTACCAAGAAGCATACAAGTCCCACGGAAATGAGCAAAAGCACCCGCTTTACAACATTCCTTATCCGCTGTCTCACAGTAGGATATATTCTGTCGTAACGTTGAGTTTTCGTATTATATACATAATAAACTTTACGCATCTTAATAAATATTTCGTGTTTTGATGGGACAAAAATAATAAAAACCCACTATCTTTGTACCGTTTTTTGAATAATTTAGTTAAAACATATGTTGACAGCGAATGAAATAAGAGACTCTTTCAAGAGTTTTTTCGAGAGCAAAGGACATCAAATCGTGCCTTCAGCACCAATGGTTATCAAGGATGACCCTACTTTGATGTTTACCAATGCAGGCATGAATCAGTTTAAAGACATTATCTTGGGTAATCAACCCATTAAATATGCGCGTGTTGCCGACTCGCAAAAGTGTTTGCGTGTAAGCGGTAAGCATAACGACTTGGAAGAGGTAGGTCATGATACTTACCACCACACCATGTTCGAGATGCTTGGCAACTGGTCGTTTGGCGATTACTTCAAGGAAGAAGCCATCTGTTGGGCTTGGGAATATTTGGTGGATGTATTGAAACTGAATCCCGAAAACCTTTATGCAACTGTATTCGAAGGAAGTCCGGAAGAGGGTTTGAGCCGCGATGATGAGGCTGCATCGTATTGGGAGAAATATTTACCGAAAGACCATATTATCAATGGTAACAAGAAAGACAACTTCTGGGAAATGGGCGACACAGGTCCTTGCGGCCCATGCTCGGAAATACATATCGACCTTCGTACCGCAGAAGAAAAAGCTAAAGTACCTGGCAACCAAATGGTAAACAAAGATCACCCACAAGTGATTGAGATTTGGAACTTGGTATTCATGCAATATAACCGCAAGGCAGATGGTAGTCTTGAGGGACTTCCAGCCAAGGTTATCGATACCGGTATGGGATTCGAACGCCTCTGTATGGCTTTGCAAGGAAAGACATCGAACTACGACACCGATGTGTTCCAACCTATGATTAAAGCAATTGCTGCTATGGCCGGTGTGAACTATGGCGACGACAAGCAAAAGGATATTGCTATGCGCGTTATTGCCGACCACATCCGTACCATTGCCTTCTCTATTACCGATGGCCAATTGCCAAGCAATGCAAAAGCCGGTTACGTTATCCGTCGTATCCTCCGTCGTGCCGTTCGCTACGGATACACCTTCTTAGGCCAAAAGCAAGCCTTCATGTACAAGCTATTGCCTACCCTTATCGAGAACATGGGTGGTGCATATCCTGAATTGAATGCACAAAAGGAACTCATCAGCAAGGTGATGAAGGAAGAGGAAGATTCATTCCTCCGCACATTGGAAACTGGTATCCGCTTGCTCGACAAGACAATGAGCGAAGCCAAAGCACAAGGCAAGAGCGAAATCAGCGGTAAAGACACCTTTACGCTTTACGATACATTCGGTTTCCCACTCGACTTGACCGAACTTATCCTTCGTGAAAACGGCATGACCGCCGACATCAAGGGTTTTGAAGCCGAAATGCAACAACAAAAGCAACGTGCACGCAATGCAGCTGCCGTAGAAACCGGCGACTGGATTACATTGAACGAAGGCACTACCGAATTTGTTGGTTATGACTATACCGAATACGAAACAAGCATCCTTCGCTATCGCCAAGTGAAACAAAAGAACCAAACACTCTATCAAATCGTACTCGATAAGACTCCTTTCTATGCCGAAAGTGGTGGTCAGGTAGGCGATACCGGTGTATTGGTTAACGAATTCGAAACCATTGAAATTATCGATACAAAGAAAGAAAACAACCTTCCTATCCACATTGCGAAGAAGTTGCCCGAACACCTCGAGGCACCAATGATGGCTTGTGTAGATACCGACAAGCGTGCTGCTTGTGCCGCCAACCACTCATGTACTCACTTATTGGACAATGCCTTGCGCGAAGTTCTTGGCGAGCACGTTGAGCAAAAAGGTTCGTTGGTATCGGCCGATTCACTTCGTTTCGACTTCTCACACTTCCAAAAGGTGACCGACGAAGAGATTCGCAAGGTAGAACACTTGGTAAACGCCAAGATTCGCGAAAACATTGCTTTGCAAGAGTATCGCAACATTCCTATCGAAGAGGCTAAGGAGCTGGGCGCTATTGCCTTGTTTGGCGAAAAGTATGGCGACCATGTTCGTGTTATCCAATTCGGCAAGTCAATCGAATTCTGTGGAGGTACACACGTTGCCTCTACCGGTCATATCGGTATGATGAAGATTGTTAGCGAAAGTTCGGTAGCAGCAGGTGTTCGTCGTATCGAGGCCTATACCGGTGCTCGTGTAGAGGAGATGCTCGATGCATTCCAAGACACAATGCGCGATTTGAAGGCACTCTTCAACAATGCTCCCGACTTGTCTGCCGCTATTCGCAAGCACATCGAAGAGAATGCAGGCTTGAAGAAGCAGGTAGAAGAATTTATGAAGGAGAAGGAAGGACAATTCAAAGCCAAGTTGCTCGAAAGCATTAAGGAGGTGAATGGCGTGAAACTGATTAAGTTCTGTGCACCAATGCCTGCCGAGGCCATTAAGAACATAGCTTTCCAACTTCGTGGTGAGATTACCGAAAACCTCTGCTTCGTAGCTGGTAGTGTTCACGAAGGCAAGCCTATGCTGACCGTAATGTTGAGCGACAACCTTGTAGCCAACGGACTGAAAGCAGGCATGTTGGTGAAAGAAGCCGCCAAGTTGATTCAAGGTGGTGGTGGTGGTCAACCTCACTTCGCAACCGCCGGTGGTAAGAATCCCGATGGCTTGCAAGCTGCCGTAGATAAGGTAGTAGAGTTGGCTGGAATCTAAGAATAAAGATACCCCTATTTTATACACCCTTAGTGGAAGCATCCACTAAGGGTTTTTATTTGCCGCTCGCTAAGGATTATTTTGTATAGATTTTTTTCGAATAAAACAAGCTTGAATAATCTGCAAACTAAACACGTGTTTTTCACGCTATTATAATTTCTGTGAGTTTCCCTATTAGGGAACGGCCGTTTCCTCGCGTGGAAACTGAGCATAACATTAGGGCATAGCGCATTTGTTAAGATGTTTTCAATAGATATACAATGAGATTTGTTTCTTTGAAAAGAAAAAGTTAATTTTGCGTGTTATTGTATTACACCTTAACTATATATTTAATATGAGTAGCTTTGTTGAAAGATTAAAAAATGAATTTAAAGAGGCGAAGAAACTTAGTTGGTGGTCGTCGTGGGCAGGTGTGTTCATTGGTTGCACACTGATGTGCGCCGGTTTTGTCTATTTTATCAATCCCTATAACATTGTGCCTGGTGGCGTATATGGCGCAAGCATTGTGCTTCACAACCTGTTTCCCTCCATACAGGTAGGTACGTTTGGTTACTTCTTCGATATTCCGTTGCTTATTCTTTCGGTAGTACTGTTAGGAGCTAAGCTGGGTGCACGCACCATTGTTGCAGCTATGAGTACACCGTTGATTATGAACATACTATCTGCCGTTTCCTACCCCACTACCGAAGCACTTCAAGCGCTCGACCCCTCGTTGTTGCTTGGCGGTTGCATTGATATGAGCAATCACTTGATGCTTACCACCTTGATGGGTGGTGTGCTGATTGGTATCGGCTGCGGTGTGGTGGTGAAGAACGATGCAACAACCGGTGGCAGCGACATTGTAGCCATGATTCTACAAAAGTTCACCCACATCCGCTTCTCTACCGGCGTATTGTTGGTCGATGCGGTAGTAGTATTGTTCGGCTTGCTGGTCATCGGATTCGGTATGGGTGGAGATGCCGGAGGCGAACAGCAACCTTCGTGGCATCTGTCGTTCTACTCATTGATTGCTATCTTCGTCAGCTCGCGCGTATTGGCCTACGTCATCAATGGTGCGAAGGACGATAAGATTATCTTTGTCATCAGCGACATAGAGATGCACGACCTTCACTGTTTTATCCTGAAAGATTTGGAAAGAACCGCCACACGGATAAAGAGTAGCGGCCTATATACGAACAACGAGAAAGAGATGCTTTTCATCGTGGTGAACCGTCAAGAGGCCAACCGCATTAAACATATTATAAAGGAGACCGACCCACGCGCCTTTGTGGTAATGACCGATGCCTACGACACGTATGGAGAGGGTTGGAAGCCGCTACCATCGGCCAACGAGATACAACCCGAATAGCTATTCGGTCTGTTCCATAGGATAATTCACTAAATAGAGGGTACCTGTTGCACGAGTAAAGGCGGTATATAGCCAACGGAAATAATCGGGCGACAGGTACTCATCGCTCATATACCCTTGATCAAGAAAAACATTCTTCCATTGTCCGCCTTGCGCCTTATGACATGTTACGGCATAAGCATACTTGGCCTGCAAGGCATTATAATAAGGATCGGCCTTCAGCTTCTTCATCCGGTCACGCTTCAGCGGTATGTCGGCATAATCCTCCATCACAGCATTGAACAGGCGGTCAGCATCAGCACGAGTCAGGGCCGGAGCATCGCTTTGCAAGGTATCGAGCAACAGGTTGGCTTCCAACTCAAAATCGTTTTGATCGGGGAAAGTCAGTGTGACATCCACAAATCGGAAGCCATACAACTCGCGCGAACGACGCACCCGTTGCACCACGGCCAACTCTCCGTTGGCAATGAAATCCATTTTCTCCTCCTTTTCTGCCCAGAAGTAGTTATTCTTGGCAATCATCAACATATCGCCATTATTCAGCTCTTCCTCTAACCACAAGATACGCGAACGAATACCATTATTGTAGATGTTTGCCCGCTTGTTTGAACGGCACACCACAATAGTTTCCTCTACTCCATCGGTATCGTAGCAACTCTCCAAAGCCTCCATCAGTTCGTTGCCAGGCACTACTTTCACATCGGGGAAGCCATTGATACGTATCTTTGGCAATGAATAGCAATCGTCTTGTACCAATAGCTGGCGCAAACGAGTGGCATTCCACAAGATGCCCGACGACTGGGCCTGACGGACAACCTGCGTCAAGTCGGCATCAATCACCTCCAATCCATACCCTTCCAAAGCCAAGGTGCTCAAAGCCGGACTTTGCTCTTCGCCCACGGGCGGCAACTGAGCCGAATCGCCCAATATCAGCAAGCGGCAACCTTCGCCCGAATAGACGTAATGAATCAAATCGTCGAGCAGGCGGCCGGTGCCGAACATACTACCCGACAAACCTTCGTTGGAAATCATCGAAGCCTCATCCACCAAAAACAGAGTATGCTTACTTAAGTTGTCGGCAATGGAAAAGTTTGCCGCCTCGTTAAAGAAACTTTTCTGGCGATATATCTTTTTATGAATCGTAAAAGCCGGATGGTTGGCGTAGGCCGAAAAGACCTTGGCCGCTCGTCCGGTGGGAGCCAATAACACGGCCTTCTGCTTCAAACTATCCAAGGCCTTTACCAATGCACCTATCAAGGTTGTTTTTCCTGTTCCCGCATAGCCGCGCAACAAAAAAAGCTGGTCGTTATTGTTCGACAACAAGAATGCAGCCAACAATTTTATCACAAAATCCTGCTCTTTTGTTGGTTGGAAAGGAAAAAATTCCTTAATTTGCCTATCTAAATAATTAATTATCATTTTTGTGATATAAAAAATTAAGAGGAATCATAGATTTTAAATTTATTTCTCTTATTTTTGCGGTGCGAATATAATAACTAAAAAAAACATATCTATCATGAAAACTGTATTTAATGTAATTTTAGGCATCTGTGCATTGGTTTTAGTGTACGTTTGTTATGCCAGTATTATGGGTCCAATCAACTTCGAAAAGCAAAAAGCCGTAAGAGACGATGCTGTTATCGCTCGTTTGATTGACATCCGCAAGGCACAAAACGAATACCGTACTTTGCACAACCAACAATTCACAAGTAGCTTCGACACTTTGATCGACTTCGTTAAGAACGGCAAAATGCCTTTCGTTTACAAGCAAGGCGAATTGGACGACGAACAACTTGAAAAAGGCTTGACTGAAAAGAAAGCAGTAAGAATCATCGAAAAGGCAAAGAAGACCAAGAACTACTCTGAAGTTAAGAAGTGGGGATTGGAAAACTTCGTTCGCGACACCATGTGGGTAGCAGTTATCGACACAATCTTCCCTAAAGGTTTCATTGCCGACTCTTTGAGATACATTCCTTTCGGAAACGGTGCTCAATTCGAAATGGCTACCCGTAACGACACAGCTAAGTCGGGTGCTCCATTCTGCTTGCTCGAAGTTAAGGCTCCATACGATACTTATTTGAATGGTTTGGACAAGCAAGAAATCGCCAACTTGAAAGACATGCAATCTAAACTTGAAAGATATGCAGGTTTGAAGATTGGTGACCTTGAAACTGCTAACAACAACGCAGGTAACTGGGAATAATCTCATCCAAACATTCCTATGACTGAGCATACTGATTTCAGTAAATCGGGACAATACACATTATCCATCCGTCTTAGTACGGATGGATTTTCTTTTTCCGTATTCAACCCTCACAACAATGCCGGCACACTGATAACCGACTATCCCATAGATAGAAGCCTATCTTTAACCGCCAACTTGAAGAATGCATTTAACGAGGTTGAATGCCTGCAATATAATTACCTACGCGTTAACATTCTAATGGCTGGGCAACGCGTAACATACGTTCCTTTGGAACTT
Organism: Mediterranea massiliensis; assembly: GCA_015060685.1. Classification (GTDB taxonomy): domain Bacteria; phylum Bacteroidota; class Bacteroidia; order Bacteroidales; family Bacteroidaceae; genus Bacteroides; species Bacteroides massiliensis_B. The sequence goes on from SUXZ01000023.1 coordinate 26,043, forward strand.
TTCGAAGACGAACAAGCCGAAGAACTGTTCTACTACAATCACCCCCAGCAATCCAACGAAACGATACTGTACAACATACTTAGCAACAACAACCTTGTTGTACTGTTCAGTATCGACAAAACCACCAAGAACTTCCTAACCGAGCACTTCCCCAACGCCAAGTTCTTTGCACAAAGCACTCCACTAATCGATTTCTTCTCCAGCAAGAGCAGATTGGGCAATAGCCGGAAAATCTATGCCCACCTACGCAAAGAGGGTATGGAGGTCTTTGCCTATGAACGCGGACGAGTACTCTTGGCCAACTCGTTCCCTTGCAAGGAGAGTGCCGATCAGGTTTACTACCTATTATATATATGGAAAGAACTGGGACTTGAGCAGGAACGCGACGAACTGCACCTTACCGGCAAGTTCGGAAACAAGGAGTATCTAGTGCAAGAACTTCAAAAATACGTTCGGCAGGTATTTATCATGAATCCGGCCACAAACTTAGACTTTCAAGCCATCACATCATGCGAGTAATCAGCGGCATATACAAGCGCAGACGTTTCGACGTGCCCCATAGTTTCAAGGCACGCCCTACCACCGACTTTGCAAAAGAGAACCTTTTCAACGTACTCTCCAATCAGATAGATTTCGAAGACGGGATACGAGCATTAGACCTCTTTTCCGGTACAGGCAGTATCAGCATCGAACTGGTGTCGAGAGGTTGCGACCAGGTTGTGAGTGTAGAGAAAGACCGCGACCACTATGCCTTCATCTGCAAGATTATGCGCGAAGTACAGACCGACCGCTGCATACCCATCCGAGGCGATGTATTCAAATACATTACCAGTTGTCGCGAACAATTCGACTTCATTTTTGCCGATCCTCCTTACGAATTGCCAAACTTGGAGACATTGCCCACGTTGATTTTCGAGAAAGGCTTATTGAAAGAAGGGGGAATCTTTGTATTGGAGCATGGCAAGAAGAACAACTTCGAATCGCATCCCAACTTTATTGAACGCCGGGCCTACGGTAGTGTCAACTTCACATTCTTCCAACTATAACAATGGAGAAAGCAAGCGAACAACACTTTCGCTGAACTTATTATACCACGGACGTTTCTTCCAACTCTTCAACGACAGTTGCATACAATCGCGTTGGTCGGCCAGAAAGAGTTCACGCAATTTCGTTGCCGTTGCCTCATCGTAAATAAAGGCATTGGCCTCCAAGTTATGCTCAAAACTACGGAAATCGATATTGGCAGAGCCTATCGAAGAGAGCATGTCATCGCTTACCAACATTTTAGAATGCAAGAAACCTTTTTCATAGAAATACACCTTTACACCGGCTTGCAGCATATCCCGTAAATAAGAACGAGAGGCTTTGTTCACCAACCAGCTATCGGCTCGTCGAGGTATCATTAGTCTGACATCCACACCCGACACGGCAGCAGTGGTCAGCGCCATTCTTACCGATTCGGTAGGCATGAAATAAGGAGTCTGAATATAGAAATAGTTCTTTGCCAAAGCAATAGACATGGTCAAACCCTGCATAATCTCCCTCCAAGGACCTACCGGCGAGCCGGCAACGATTTGTATCAACGAGTCGCCACAATCGTCCAAGGAAGGGAAGTAACGGCCATCCGTCAGCAGTGTACCGCTCACGAAGTACCAATCGAGCAGGAAGATGGTTTGCAAACCATGCACGGCCTTCCCCGTAATCTTCACGTGTGTGTCGCGCCAAACACCCCATGGAACACCATTCACATAGCGGTCGGCTAAGTTCATTCCACCGATATATCCCACTTCGCCATCAACCACAACTACTTTGCGATGGTTACGGTAGTTCATTCCGCTGGCAAAGCGTGGGAAGCGCACTTCAAGGAAGGCATGCACCTGCACACCTGCCTCTTCCATCTCCTGAAAGAATTTTCTTGAGACATGCCAGCAGCCCACATCATCGTACAGCACACGCACCTCGACCCCTTGGCGTGCTTTCCGCATCAGCATCTCCTTTACTTGCTGACCTACAGAATCGTCCTCGAAGATATAGAATTGCAGATGTATATGCTTGGTTGCCTGCTCAAGTTGCTGCATCAGCGAATCGAGCATCTGATTTCCGTTTGTGTAAATTTCCACACCATTCCCATCGAAAGGAAGTGCCTGGGTATTGTTTCGGAAAAGCGATATCAGACGACTATAATTGTGCGGCAGGAAGGTTTCCTGTTGCGCAAGGTATTCGGCCATTGGTTTCTCTAACATGCGGCCGTATGTTTTCTTGTTGATGATGCGGATACGACGTGTATCGCGCCCGAAGAAGTAGTAAAGAATAAGCCCTACAATGGGCAAGAATACCAATACCAGAATCCATGCAAGGCTCTTTACGGGATTGCGATTATCCAGAATGATGATGATAATTGCCCCGATGATTGTTATCGGCAATAGCATATCAAATACAAAGCCGACTACTTGATTAAGAAGAACTGCCCAATCCATTTTCTCTGATATTGACGTACAAACATACAAAAAAAACGTGCAAACCAACTACTTTAGGACAAAAAAAAGATGAGTTATATGTCAAATCAGCACATTAACAAGAGAAAAGGGAAACTGTTCGTAAGCAGTTTCCCTTTTCTATATGTATCAGAGTGTTGTCTGTGCGATTAACGACGTCCACCGCCGAAGCCACCGCCACCCATACGACCACCACGGCCACCACCGCCGCCGCCCATAGGAGGCATCATACCGCCGCCGAAGCCACCCATCATGAATTGGTTTTGCATTTTGTCGCGAGCAGCCTTGCTACCGAAGATGTTCAGACGATAGGTGAAGTGAACCATTGCATAGCTGTTGATACCATTGTATTGGTAAACCGAACGGCCACTTGCAGTCATCGAGCGAGTGATGTTACTTTGTTGCTTCAGGATGTCATAGAATTCCAAGCTGATGGTTGCAGCACCCTTCAAGAAGGTTTGAGCAACTTGTGCGTTCCACACCAATTCGTCCTTGTTCATTGATTCATCGGCATAACCGCGACGACCTTGGTTCACGATATTGGTACTGATAACCATTTGCCAAGGAGCAATCACCTGTACGTTACCACCATACGAGAACATTGTAGTTTCTTGGTTATTGATTGGGTTCAGCTTATCCTTTTCGATGTTATAGTTGATACCACCTTGAATACCGATTTCCAACCAGTCGTTACGATAAGCACCCATGATGTTTTCACCCAACATCAAGTTGGTTGTTGTATTCTTTTGCGGATCGGCTTGTCCGATAGTTAAGTATCCCACATTATTCATGTAATTGGCATTGGTGTAAGAACCGATGGTGAATTTCTGGTTTTTCAATGCAGTGTTGAAACCAAACATACCACCAATGTTCCAGTTACCATTGATGTTCTCAGGTTGTACTGTCCAAGCACCGGTTTCGGCATTGTATCGACGGATGCTGCTGATGCTGTTTTGTGTAGTAGAGTACATCAAATTAGTAGAAATGCTGCGTTGATGTTCGAAGTTGAAATCGTTGAAGAACAATGTTACATTGTGGTTGAACGAAGGTTTCAAACCTGGGTTACCCATGGTAATGTTCAGCGGATTTGAGTCGTCGGTAATAGGCAGCAAGTTAGTCATGCTGGGTTGTGAGCTACGACCACGATATTGGAAGCGCAACTGGCTTTGCTTAGAGAAGCTATAGCGGAAGTCAACGTTCGGGCTGAAGTTGAATACGTTGCGTGCAGTATCGATGGCATAACCGTTCTTTTCGTACGACATTACCGAGCGTTGTGGTTGAAAATTCAAACCGGCACTAAGCATCCAATCTTCGCGGTTGAAACGCAAGGTTACTTGTGCGCTATGGTTGTAGTTCTTATACTCGGCATATTGACTTGCCTTAGCATCCAGGTAATCGTCTACACCGTTGTTGTCCTTATCACCCAACAAGCCATCAGGCAATGGTTGGCCGATTGTCCAATCCGGATCGAGTTCGTAGATAGCATAAGCTCTTCTGTCGCTCTTGTTTTGGCTATATTGGAATTGATAGCTGAATTGCAAGTAAGTTTGCTTGGCAATCGGTTCGCTATATTGCAAACGTACGCTATACGATTGGTTGTCCGATGGAGATGTGTTGTAGCGGTGAAGCGGTGAGGTAGTATTTGTGCTGAAATACTTGGTCAAGTTCTCTGAATAAGAGTCGTTTTCGTTGTCACCGAAGTTTGTGCGAAGATCCAACATGATGTTGCGTCCATTGCTGCTCAAACGACGATTCAATTGCAAAGAGGCACCACCAGAAAGGTTCTTGCCATCGCTCAACGTACCGTTGTTCGACAAGTTTACGCGGATTGATTCAAAAGGATCCGATACCATTTCCTTCAACGAAAGATAGTTGTTCGGATTCAATCCGTTGTAGATTACATCGTATGGATCGTTGTTGAATGTACCCGATTCGCTGCTTGAAGTGCTATAACTGTCGCCCACTCTCAGGTTAGGACGGAAAAGCAAGGTAGTCAACGAGTCTGGTCTCCACTCCAAACGCAAGTTGAAGTTGAAGTTATTGTTTTTGCTGAGGTTTAATCTATTCGAGTTGCTGAATGAAGATGTACCGTTAGGCAAGAAGTTTTCTGCATATCCGGTAGAGATTGAGTTGTTTTTGTTGTAGTTGAAGCGCACGCTACCACCGATTTCCAGTTTTTCGTTTTCGTAGGCAAAGCTACCACCGGCCATCTTGTCGGTTCTTAAACCGTTGTTTCTCATCCAACGGGCACCACCGCCACCGAAGCCCATGCTACCGGTGTTGTTCATGTTAGCAATGATGGTTGCTTGTGAATTGTCGTTGAAGTAGTTCACTGTTCCACGGCCAGAGTAGCGGTCTTCAGTACCACCGGCAATGTCGAAGTTCATTACCCAACCTTGGTTCATACCTTTCTTTACGGTAAGGTCGAGTACGGTTTCTTCTTCGCCATCGTCGATACCGGTCATACGTGCGGCATCCGATTGTTGGTCGTATGTCTTGATACGGTCAATCATTTCCACGGGGAGGTTTTGCAAACCGGTTGCTACGTCGCCACCGAAGAATTCCTTACCGCCTACCAAGAGTTTGCTTACTTGTTTACCATTAATCTTTACGTTACCGCTATCATCTACTTCGGCACCAGGCAACTTGCGCACCAACTCTTCGAGCATGGCGCCTTGCGGTGTACGATAGGCAGCGGCATTATATAACAAGGTATCTTCCGAAACCTGTACCTTGGCAGCTTCGGCTGTTACAACAGCTTCTTCCAGCATTACGGCATCGGTTTCCAAAGTGATTGTACCAATGTTGCGGGTTGTCTTGTCGGCAGTAAGTGTCAAAGGCAACACCTTTGTCTTAAAGCCTACATAGGTGAATTTCAATGCATACTTACCGGCAGCAGCCTTTGGCAATGTAAATGTACCATCGAATGTAGTTGCTGCACCATCGACGTAAGCACTGTCGGGCAAGGATAGCATGTGTACATTGGCTTGGATGGCAGGTTCGCCAGTCTCGGCTTCCACAACCTTACCAGAAACTTCAATGTTTTTTGTCTGCGCAAATGCAGAGACGCTTGTCATCAGGAGCAACAGGGCTCCCATCATCATTTTTTTCATTCAGAACAATATTTATTTAATTAAAACAAACTTTTTCACACTGAACCTTTGACTGATAAACCAATAAAAGGTTTAAGCGAGTGAGAAAAAAAATATGTTAATGGAACTTAAAAGGGGCGTAAATAGCTGATTAACGTTTGAAAAGTGCTTCGACCGAGGCTTTTTTGATGGCATATTCCTGACAAATCACGCTGATGACCAGGAATACCAGGAACGACGATGAATCTACATCCATCAGATTACCTTGATATACACGATAAACCATGCCGCCAAAGAGATAGAGCAGTGTCAGGAAAATGGCGTTGCGGATGGCTGCATTGCGCAAAGGCAGCATCTCGGCACACTCGTTCTTGCGAATGGCAAACAGAATCATCACTGCGCCAATCATCATCAGCAACTTCGAGCACTCCTTACATAATAGGATGTTTTGGTCGGTCACCATCCCAAGCAGATACAAAATAAAGGGCATGAACAGGCCAAATGCAATGACAGCATAGCCCAACAAACGGCAAAAAACCGGCAATAATGGTTTCATTTGTGGCTTCGTTTTTTATGATTAATATTCACCTCTGTAAAATTCGGTTGCAAAGGTACAATTTTTTCCGTAAAAGCATGTATCTTTGCACCATAAAACAGATACAGATGAGCAAACAAGAGGTAATTCTATGCAAAAATTTCAGCGATGACCTGTCGAAAGCCATCGCAAACTGTCCGCACGACCGGCTCTTTGTCCTGACCGACAAGAACACACATAAATACTGTCTCCTTAACGAAAAAAATATTTTCCCTAAAGGGGAAATTTTCCAAGAGATAATCATCGGTGCCGACGATGTAAACAAAACGCTCGAAACACTGGCCTCCGTATGGCAAGCGCTGAGCCAGCAAGGCGCAAGCCGCCACTCGCTACTTATCAACTTAGGAGGCGGCATGGTGACCGACTTGGGCGGCTTTGCCGCAAGCACTTTCAAGCGAGGCATCAGCTACATCAACATCCCCACCACCCTGCTCTCCATGGTCGATGCATCGGTAGGCGGAAAAACGGGAATCAACTTCAACGGATTGAAAAACGAAATCGGAGTATTCTCGCCCGCATCCAGCGTATTGATAGAAACAGCTTTCCTACAAACACTTGATACACAAAACATCCTCTCCGGCTTTGCCGAGATGCTGAAACATGGCCTCATCAGTACGCAAGCACATCTCGACGAGTTGCTTGCCTTCGACATCAACCGCATAGACTACGACGAACTGAAGCAGATGGTAGGCCGTTCGGTAGCTGTAAAAGAGCGCATTGTAGAGGAAGACCCCAAAGAACATGGCATACGCAAGGCACTCAACCTGGGTCATACCATCGGCCACGCCTTCGAAAGCCTTGCCTTGGCCGAAGACCGTCCGGTGCTTCACGGCTATGCCGTAGCCTGGGGATTGGTGTGCGAGCTATACCTATCTTATTTAAAGGTAGGCTTCCCCAAAGAGCTGATGCGCACCGTTATCCAATTCGTCAAGGAGAACTACGGCAACTTCTCGTTCACCTGCAAGCAATACGACCAACTTTACGAGCTGATGACACACGACAAGAAGAACAGCAACGGCATCATCAACTTCACCCTTTTGAAAGGCGTTGGCGACATCTGTCTGAACCAAACAGCCGACAAAGATACCCTGTTCGAAGTCTTCGATTTCTTCCGCGAGTGCATGGGCGAATAAAAAAACTATCGCAAACATTTGCAGTTTCAAAATAAAGCCCTACCTTTGCATCCGCAATTCGGGATGTAGCTCAGCCCGGTTAGAGTACGCGTCTGGGGGGCGTGTGGTCGCTGGTTCGAATCCAGTCATCCCGACTGACAAAAAAGCATTGATAATCTGATGATTGTCGATGCTTTTTGTTTTATAAGCAAGTTGTCTGATTCTTGCGGTTTAATCGGTGGTTTAATCGATGGAATTAAACCGAGAATTAAACCAAGAATTTATGAATACTACTATTTCGGTCATTTGTTACAAGAGTAAAACACTTAGTAATGGAGAACATCCGACGATAAAGTACAATAGCATAATCAAAAACAGGAGAATTGTTTTTCTCATAATGTCTCGATAATTAAATATGGTTACATTCTGTTCTTAGCCGATTCGCCTGCACCTGTTCCCTTGTATTTGTTCTGGGCGCTGTTGAAATGGTATGATACTCTCAGCGTAAGTGCAGACGAATAATATCTGTTGTCCTGATTTACATAACAGCTGCCAAAATCTGAAATGACATACTCATGCTTGGTATTGAAAACATCGCTCCATGAAAGCTTGAAAGAGAGTGCATCGTTCTTAAGAAACGACTTGCCAACAGAGACATCCAACCCATGGATAGGAGAATCGAAGTTATATATCAGTTTATCGAAGGGACTGATGTACTGATAGTCGAGGTCGATGATCCAACTCTTCTTCAATCGGAATGAGTTATAGATCTGCAACAGATACATAGGCTTGCCTAAGCTGATGCGACGCATGTCATTCGCAGCGCGAGGGTCAATGACATCGGTCTCAAAGAATTGTTTCTGTATGCCTACCGTATAACGAGGATACCACACTCCGAAAGAAGGAGCGGTTGTGAGGTAAGCGCTCAACTTATGGACGGGATCGGCAGCATTTGTGTACTGAATCATTGCCACCCCCTCGTCATTGTAGGGATAGCCACGTCGGAACACCTTGTTATCGACACGCTCGTAGTTGCCGCTGAAACTGATCCATTTCCACTGTGCCATGAGCGAGAGAGTGCGCTGAATCTCATTCTTCATTAACGGGTCGCCTGTCTGATAAGTGAATTTGTTGTCGTAGCTGATCTCTTTCGACATAGTTTCGAATCGAGGTCTGATGGTCTTGCCTGTATAGCTAAGACTGAGCCTCACCTGCTTTAGCTTGGTTGAGAAGCTGATAGATGGAAACCAACTGTCGTTGCTGCGATGCACATTGTTGTCTGTATTAATGTGATCTGCATAATCGAACTTGGCATGCTCGTAACGCAGACCTGCACTGAACTGACCGAAGGGAAGAGCGACCGAATATTGGGCAAAACCAGCAAGGGTATTCTCCTCCATTGAGGCATCCGAATTTGGAATCGGGGTAAAGTTGATGGCGTATGTCTCGTCTGCAGACACATAGGTCTCTTCCATACCCATCTGCAGTTCTCCTTTCCATACGGGATACGACAGCACCAGTTTGGCTGCTGTCATAGCCGTAACAGCTTCGGTATTACTCTGCATTGATGCCTTTCCTGTCCAACTCGTTTCGCTGATGTCGGTTACCCCACCTGTCTTACGACGCACATAATCGGCATTGAAGTTGATGTGCAGCTTATCGACAGTACCATCATAATAAAGGTTGCCATTCAGATTATGGTTTGTGGGTTGGTGCGAGTCATTGATGGCATGGAGATGATCTATCAGTTCTTCATTTCTTAATACGTCCTCATCCATCAGCATTTGGGTTTTACCGATGGTGTTGTCTGACCATTCCGTTCGGAATCCCAACGAATGCTTTTCATTGATTTGCCAGTTGGCGCCACCCATATACTGCCATCCACCATTGTGCCTGCGATAGTCAATGATACCCACTTGACGGTTGTCGAGAATCTTGTCTCCCACCTTAGTGATGGTTCCACCATCGAGATTGGAAATCTGATAACCGCGCTGGTTCCAATAGACCACATTACCGAAGAGGTCCCAACCCTTCCAGCGGTAATTAAGGTCGAGGACAGACCACGAAGGTTCCTTGTCATGACAGTCGTAAATATACTGCTTTGCCTGGCTGGTCAATGCATAACTGAAACCCTCGCCTTGACGCTTTACAGTACGGATGCGCACCACGCAACGCACCTCCCCACCATATTCCGCACCAGGATTGCTGATGACGTCAATGCTCTTGATATCTTCAGACATAAGGTTGCGAAGCTCAGCGTTGTCAGTAACCTTTCGTCCGTTGACATAATAGAGTGGAGCACCGCGGCCAATGACCTCGAGATTGCCTCCCATCGATATCATGCCTGGCACCTTGCCCAGCACATCCAGCGCATTGCCTTCGTGCTCGAGTACGGAGCCTGCAATGTTTGTTACCAGGGCATTGCCTTTGAGTGAGGTCTTAGGCAATGTGCTTATCACCACCACCTCGTCGAGCGTGTTCGAAAGGCTGAACATTGTTACAAGCGCCTCTTCTTTGAAATGTGACACAGGTAAGGTCTGTTTCTGATAACCTATCATTGATAACTGCACAATATCGCCTTTTCCTTCCAACTCAAAGCATCCATCGCTTGAGGTGATTGTACCTGTCACGAACGTTGAGTCGGGAAGCATACGCATCACAACGTTTACGAACTCGAGAGGGTTGTCATTCTCGTCGACAACCCTTCCCTTGATACCTTGTGCCTGCAAGCTACAGCAGATGATGAACAGCGCAGTGGCTGTTGAAATAAGATGTTTAATCATAACTTTTGAAATAAGATGTTTAATCATAACTTTTTATAATGTATATTTTGTGATATCTTATCGATGCCAACATTTTGATGGCAATCTTCCATCGCAATTTCGCTGCAAAGAAAGATATCTTTTTGCCTGCCTCCAAATAAGTGGGACAACTGCCAAGATATAGGGATATTTAGCCAATGTGGGACAAAAAACAAAGGATGACATGTCACGATAAATACACGAATTGAAACGTAACAATATCTTTCAATCCGACAACATCCCCTTTCCATTCATCATCAAATCCTTTCCAAATATCCCTAATATGCTTGTTTTCAGTTGGATTGTTTGTGTATAAGAAAGGAATCAACTATCTTTGTATGAAATATTGATCATTTCACTCCTCCCAAAAGAAAGAATGAAAAGAATACCTAATCAACTAATAAAAGACTATCTAATAGTAGGATGCGCGTGGATGTGCATATCGTCATTGATGCATCCCATGTTACTGACTCCAGACCAAAGAGCTGTCCATCTTCCAGTATTTAAGATTGTGCATGGCTCTTTCTTTCTGCTGACGTTGGTGTTGAGTGAAATTATTGTGACTTATATCTTCCAAAACAGTTTCACATACTCTGCAGGTATCTGGGGACGGTTGAAACATTTCGCACTTTGTGCTGTTATCGGAGTTCCCATCTTCAATATTTTCCTCAATCAATCGAACACCATAATGATGTGGGACTTCTCAAGATATTACTATGCGTGGTTTGATATAGACGGGACATTTACATTGAAGTGGTACATGAAGACAATAAATTTATGTGCTACACTTTCCGTAATATTGATAATAGCCATGATGGCAATAACCAGAGTCAGAAATATAGAGCACACCCTTCTGGAATTGGCTTCAATCAACAGAATGTTAGAAACAGAACAAACCAAGCTGCGTTCACGCCTGCCAAAAGATAATGTGACAGACAAAATCGTCATTCATGGCGATAGCCGCGAATCATTGACTGTGAATCCTCTTGACGTCATATACGTGGAGTCGGCGGGCAATTATCTCAGCATTGTTTATCTCAACGATTCCGAACTGTGTCAGAAGCGACTTCGCAGTTCACTGAAGGAAGTTGAGGAGACACTTGAGGCTTATCCATTCTTGGTACACACCCATCGTGCCTTCCTCGTCAATATCAACTTTATCACGCAGGTGTCCGGCAATTCAGCAGGCTATAAGATCAGTATGTTCAGTACAGACCGGGTGTTGCCTGTTTCAAAAGCCAATGTACCCTTGTTCAGAGAAAAAATCATAGAACTTGGAAAGAACTTAGAATAGTATTACATACCACGACCTTTCCGTTTCG
>SUXZ01000024.1 GCA_015060685.1 Mediterranea massiliensis
AATGGATAAGTTATAGAGAACAGCATTTAGAAAATTTGGAAGTTCAAGCGGAAGCATGTACTTTTGCCCAACAAACCCTAAATCAAATTGAACAACTTAAAACAAACGCTATTCAACAGATTTAAGGATTTAGAGATTTTTTATTCACCTCCCTTCAGGGTTATAGTTTAAATACTCAACTTTTAGCAGGGATAAAGAAAAAAACATTCAACTTTTTCTAGGGCAAGACAGTAGCTGTTACTTATGGCAATCTTGAAGCGTAACTTAAGGCAAGCGTTAGTCGTAAGTTAAGCTTAGCCGAAGCGTAAGTAGGGGTATTTTTGCATCAAAAAATGGATGATGTTTACTTACCCACGCAAAAGTGTTTGAAGATATTACCGAGTACTTCTTCTACGCCTATTTCGCCACCGACGATTTCGGCAAGGTGGTAGAGGCATTCGCGAAGGTCTTGGCTGACAAAGTCGCCAGAGAGTTGCATTTGCAAACCGTCTTGTACGCGATGAATGGAGTCGAGGGCGCGTGATAGAGCTTCGTAGTGACGTATATTGGTGACAATGACATCGTTCTGCGATACTTCGGGTAGGGCAGCGGTCTTTACCAATAGGGTTTCTAATTCGTCTAAGCTATCGCGTGTTTTTGCTGATAGGAATAGCTTGGGGGCTTTTATGTCGCTAAAGGATTGACTTAGTATTTGGCGTATTTCCGGCGTTAGCTTGTCTGCTTTATTAAATAGTATGATAAGCTGTTTCTCTTCGCAATAGGGAAGGATTTCTGCCTTTAGTTCTTCGAAATCCGCATGTCCGGTTCCGTCAATCATCCAAAGGATAATGTTTGCTTGCTCCATCTTCTGGTAGGTGCGCTCAATTCCGATGCTTTCTACTACATCGTTGGTTTGGCGGATACCGGCGGTATCGATGAAACGGAACGTGATGCCTTGCAGGTTGATGGTGTCTTCAATCACATCGCGTGTGGTGCCATGAATATCGCTGACGATAGCTTTCTCTTCGTTCAGTAACGCATTGAGTAGGGTGGATTTACCAGCATTTGTTTCGCCTATGATGGCTACAGGTACACCATTCTTAATAGCATTGCCCACTGAAAATGAATTGGCCAAACGACTAACGGTTTTCTCTATGTCGTTGGCTATTTGAGTGAGCTCGGTACGGTCGGCAAACTCTAACTCTTCGTGGTCGCTAAAGTCCAACTCAAGTTCCATTAAGGAGGTGAGATGCAATAACTTGTCGCGAAGCAAGGATAACTCTTGACTGAATCCTCCACGCATTTGATTCATGGCCAAACGATGGGTTGCGGCCGAGGAAGATGCAATCAAATCGGCAACGGCCTCTGCCTGACTTAAATCCATCTTTCCATTCAAGAAGGCGCGTTGGGTATATTCGCCAGGTTCGGCCAAACGACATCCATTTGCTATGAGTAAGCGAATGACTTGTTGCAAGATATAAGATGAGCCATGGCATGAGATTTCGGTAGAATCTTCCCCGGTATAAGAGTGGGGCGCACGAAAAACGGATACCAATACCTCGTCGATAATCTCTCCGTTGTCCGAAAGAATCTTTCCAAACGTCAGGCTGTAATTCTTGCGCTCTTCCAACGGCTTTCCGCTGATAGGAGTGAATATTTTTGAAGTGATGGCAATGGATTGTGGGCCCGAAACACGGATTACTCCAATGGCACCTCCTTGGGCAGTTGCAATGGCACAAATTGTATCTTGTTGCATCATTTAATTGACTTTTTATGTAAAATCGGTACAAAGATAGGCTTTTTTAGTGAAAAAAGCGGCGAAAATGTATATACTTACAATTTATTGTATTATATTTGCTCACAACTAAACAAAATCTAATGGATGGAAACAACTGATAAACCTCAAATTCAATGCCAGGAAATCCAAAAAACGAACGAGCAATATCGCCGGATTATTGAAGCACTTTCTGAGTTCGTTTTTATCTTCGACAAGGATTTCGTTATTCAAGATGTTATCATGGCGTCTTCGGCCGTTTTGTTGCACCCCAAAGAGGAATTGATAGGCACAAATGGTCGTCTAATCTATTCGCCAGAGGTTTCCGATTTGTATATCTCAACTATTCGTGCTTGCCTTGAAGACCAAAAACAGAAGGAGATAGAGTATCCTTTGGAGGCCGATGGCCAGACATACTATTTCCAAGCCCGTATTGCTCCCTATGAAGAGAATCGGGTCCTTGCATTGATTCGTGATGTAACCGACCGTGTTACAGGATATAACAAATTGATTACGGCTAAGCAGAAAGCAGAAGAGGCCGATAAGATGAAAACCCTCTTCATGTCGAACATGAGTCATGAAATCCGCACGCCGTTGAATGCCATTATCGGCTTTTCGGATGTGTTGGCCGTGACGGAAGACCCGGAAGAGCGTAGCATCTATCAAGATATCGTTCAGAAAAATACCAAGCTATTGTTGCAATTGGTAGAGTCGATGCTCGAACTGTCGCGCATGGATTCAGGAAATACCGATTGGAAGTTTGAACAATGTCTGCTGAACGATTTGGTGCAAGACTCTGAACTTTTGTTGGGTATGTCTATCCCGTCGGGCGTCGTGTTGAAGTACGACATCCCGGAAGAGATAATCATGCAAAACACCGATAAGTATTGGTTGAAACAGATTGTATCGAACTTCCTGACAAATGCCATCAAAAACACTACAAAGGGTTCGATAACATTAAAACTGGAAGCCACCGATGAATGGGTAAAGATAGCTGTTACCGATACCGGATGCGGAATACCGAAGGAGAACCTCTCTTCTATATTCAATCGCTTTGAAAAGTTGGACGACTTCAAGCAGGGCGTAGGCCTTGGTTTGTCGTTGTGTCAAAGCATTGCAAAGAACTTGAACGGACGCATCGATGCAGAATCGGAAGTTGGAGTGGGTAGTACATTCAGTATATTGCTCAGACGCGATGGCGTTAATAGATCAAACCGAACCCCTAATGCCAAAAAACGAATCCTTTTAGCGGAAGAATCGGATACTGTTGCTAAGGAGATTATTGCTTCCTTGGGTGAAGAACACGAGGTGATTCGTTGCCATAATGGTGTGGAGGCCGAGAACTACTTGCAATATGAGAATCCGGATCTGTTGATTGTAGATATGAGTTTTGTGGATGCACAAACATCGGTAGAATTGATAGTCAAGGCGCGTACCCAACTGATTCCGATACCTATCCTTGCCACTACCAACCAGATGCAATATTCCGAGCAGCAAAGGGCACGCCATGCAGGGGCTAATTGCGTAATGAGCAAACCGTTTGCCGAAGAACTTTTAAGAGAAAATGTCACGTTGCTACTGGGAAGCTAATATCGATAGGATTAAATAGATAAATAATAAAAAAGCATCCGCCATGTTTATATTTACATAGCGGATGCTTTTTATATGCATGAACTGCACACTTAGATACGCTCCAAAACCGTTTCTATCAGCGTGTCAATGCTATTCTTGTAACCGGTATTCGCCTCTTTAATTAGTCGGTTGGCAATCACCATGCAAACGGTGGTTGCACGATGTCCCATCAATCGGGCCAAACCGGCTAATGCCGAACTCTCCATTTCGAAGTTGCATATCTGCAATTCTCCATACTTGAAGTTTTCAATCTTTTCGTTCTGATGAGGGTCGGCCAATGGAATGCGCAATTCGCGTCCTTGAGGTCCGAAGAAACCACCGGCAGCGATGGTTATGCCTCGCACCATGTCGTCTTGAGCAATGCGTTCAAGCATCTCTTCGTTGCAATCGATGACGTATGGGTGGGCAATGCATTGGTTGCCTTTCCATCCCATGTGTTTCACGAAAGCCTCTTCGAGTGCCAAGTCGCACACCTCGTTGCGTCCGGCATAGAAATTAAGCAGACCGTCGAAACCGATGCTTTTTTGCGAGCAGACAAAGGTTCCTACCGGTGTGTGTGGTTGTAAACCACCGCAAGTGCCGATGCGGACAAGTTCGAGTGAGCGCAGGGTTTCGTTCTCTTCGCGTGTCTGGAAATTGATATTTGCCAATGCGTCGAGTTCGTTCATTACAATGTCAATGTTATCGCATCCGATACCTGTAGAGAGTACGGTGATTCGTTTGCCTTGATAACTGCCGGTAATGCTTTTGAACTCACGGCTTTCTATTTCACACTCTTTGTTGTCGAAGTGCGAGGCTACTAATGCTACGCGTCCAGGGTCACCGACAAGAATCACCTTGTCGGCCAATTGCTCCGGTTTCAAGTGGAGATGAAACACCGAACCGTCTTCGTTGATAATCAGTTCGGAAGGTGGAAATATCTTTGCCATGGCATGTCTCTTTAATGTTTATACTTAACTTAACGGCTTGCCGTTGTTATTGTTCGTAGGCTTGGCAATGGTTTCGCGCATGGAGGTGTCGGCTTCGATGTTCTTCATGCGGTAGTAGTCCATAATGCCTAAGTTGCCGTTGCGGAAGGCTTCGGCCATAGCCTTGGGTACTTCGGCTTCGGCTTCAATCACCTTTGCACGGGCTTCTTGAGCCTTGGCTTTCATTTCCTGTTCGCTTGCTACGGCCATTGCTCTACGCTCTTCGGCCTTGGCTTGTGCAATGTTCTTGTCGGCATTGGCTTGGTCAATCTGAAGTGATGCACCGATGTTCTTACCTATGTCGATGTCGGCGATGTCAATGGATAGAATTTCGAAAGCAGTACCGGCATCCAATCCTTTGCGAAGCACCAACTTGGAGATTGAATCGGGATTTTCGAGCACCGATTTATGGTTTTCGCTCGAACCGATAGATGATACGATACCTTCGCCTACACGGGCCAATACAGTGTCTTCGCCGGCACCACCCACCAATTGGCGGATGTTGGCGCGAACGGTTACACGGGCTTTGGCAATCAGCTGAATACCATCTTTGGCAACGGCGGTTACCGGAGGCGTGTCGATTACTTTCGGATTTACCGACATCTGTACGGCTTCGAATACATCACGACCGGCCAGGTCGATAGCGGTTGCCATTTGGAAAGGAAGTTCGATGTTGGCTTTCGATGCAGAAACCAATGCATGAACCACCTTCTCTACATGTCCGCCGGCCAAGTAGTGGGCTTCCAATTCGTCGCGTGTAATGTTGCTCAATCCGGCTTTGTGGGCCTCAATCATAGCGGGTACAATGATGTATGGCGGCACATTACGGATGCGCATCAAGAAGAGTTGGACCAGTGAAATGTTTACACCTGATACTTTGGCCGATAGCCATAGAAAGAAGGGTACATAGTGAAAGAATATCACTATAAAGATGATACCTACCGCTACTAAGCCGAAGGTAAAAAACATAGAAGTGTCTTCCATAATCTTTATTGTTTTAAATGATACTTATTGTTCTGCTTTTTCTACTAAAATTATGCCATCTACTATGCGCACAACCTTGATGGGCGTCTTGGCATCGATGAACTCGGCCGTCGATTTCACTTCGACGATATGGCCGTCGAAGTCGGCATAGCCAATCAAAGCCAATCGGGTGGTAGAGATACCGGTATCGCCTATCTGCACATTATCACTTCCCGCTTGCTTCACGGTAGATGAAATCTCTTTTTTCAGCGATAGCTTGTCAAGCGTCTTGCTTTTCATGAACCATACCAGCGAGCCGATAAATGCTACTGCTGAAACAAGCAATGTGATGCAGCCGACTGTGGTTCCAAATACGCTGAATGCGTGGTAGTTGGCATAAATGATGCAGCAACCCGACAAGATGCCGGCAATACTGATGCCTGGCACAATAAACAATTCGGCCAGGAACAATAGTACGGCTACTACTACCAATACAATCAATAAAATAATGTCCATAACGTTTCTTAATATAGGGTTTCTATTTCATGTTTTCTAACCTCCTTGGCGGTTTGGTCAACCTGCTCCTTTAACTTGAAGATATAGTTTTCCAAATCAAGGATGGTTGGCGCCAACTGGTCTTTCTTTGTCTGATTTCCTTCGCCATATTGCATGCGGAGCTGTTCAAGTTTCTCGTCCATGCGCAGGTAGTCTAACTCCAATTGACAATATTGTCTGAACAGTTCCTTGGCCTGTGGCGATTGGAAATCGTTCGGATGGTGATACGTCAGTTGGTCGTTGATGATGAAGAAGAATTCGGGTTCTTTCGTTTCATCCGTTCCCCTTTCCATGCTTCTGACGACTTGAAGTCGCTGCTTGGCATTGTTCAATGCATCTTCGTCTTTCCACGAATCGCTGATGGCGGTAAGTCTTGCCAATCTGCGCAACTCATCGGCATCGGTGTTGTCGTAGTCGTACACCTCCTTGATGTCGTTGGGGATGAAGATGTAGATGCAAACCTTTCCTTCGGGTTGGTAGCGGTCGGAAGCGAACCATCCCAAGTTGGCATATTCGTCCAAAGCAAGCATGTAGTCGTTGTAGGGCGAGTTGAATGGCATGCCTAAATTGTCGGGAGCCAGGTAGTTGCCGCTCGAAGGGTTATATCTGGTTACAAAGATGTCGTATCCTCCCATCGAATTGTTGCCCGTCGAGGCGTAATAGATGGTCACACCGTCGGTCAATACATAGGGATAATTTACGTGTTGTCCGCTATTGATTGTGCTGCTTAGCGGTGTGCCCTTGCTCCAATCGTCCAATAGCTTGTCGCTGAAGAAGATGGATGTGGTGCTATCGTTCAGTTGCTCGCTATAGTAAATCTTGTTGCCCATTTCGGTTTGATACACAATACCGTCGTTTGTGGCGTTTCCCTCGAAATAGTCGTTGTACATGTGCAGGCTTCCCGATTCGGCACTGATGTGGTAGGCTTCAAGGAAGTTTGCTTTATCCACCACCACGCTATCTATTACGCATATCTTTTCTACACCTTTCAGCATGCGCAATCCGTTTTGGCTCTTCTCAAGTAGTTCCTCCGCCTCTTCGGTCGAACGTTTGCGCTTTTCCAGTTCGCTGATATATTCTTCGAATGTTTCTATCGATTCTTCAAATCGGTAGGTGGCGGCATAGGCTTTTCCCAACCATAATTGTCCGCTTGTGGTGCGTCTTTTTACGGCCGTTTCAAGATACTTGATTGATGCTTCCGCCTCTCCTGTTTGTAGCAGGCACACACCATAATGCAGGTTGTAGCTTCCATTATTGGGTTGGCTTTTTACAAATTTCTTGTAAATCGGCTTGGCTTTCTCATACTCGCCTTTGTCGTAATAAGCCTTGCCTTGGGCCAACGATTGTGCCGATAGCGGCAGGCCGATAATGGTAAACAACAAGATTAGTATATATTTTTTCATTTTTGTAAATTAATCGTTCGAAATAGTGCCTCAAAGATAGGAATATTGTCGGTATTAACACTTTATTTGTGAATCTATTTTTGTTAATTCTTCTTTAATTCACACTTTTCCCTTACTTTTGCGCCGTTTTTCAACGAAATGATGGCAAAAGAAAACGATAAACTGATGAAACGCATCGAGCGATGCTTCAGCCGTGGGTTGGTTGATTATGGTTTGATATCCGATGACGACCGCATCTTGGTGGGCTTGTCGGGTGGAAAAGATTCGTTGGCTTTGCTCGAATTACTTGCCAAACGCGCCAGAATTTACAAGCCCCGCTTTACCATTATTGCGGCTCATGTGGTGATGAAGAATATTCCCTATCAAAGCGATGTGGAGTATCTTCGTTCGTTTGCCCAGTCGTTGGGAGTGGAGTTCGTTCTTTACGAAGCCGAGTTCGACGCCTCTACCGATACACGGAAATCACCCTGTTTCCTCTGTTCATGGAATAGACGGAAGGCCTTGTTTACCGTAGCCAAGGAGCATCAATGCAACAAGATAGCGTTAGGCCATCATATGGACGACATCCTCGAAACATTGCTGATGAACATCACTTTCCAAGGAGCCTTCAGCTCAATGCCCCCCAAGTTGGTAATGCGCAAGTTCGATATGACCATCATCCGCCCCATGTGCTTGGTACACGAAGCCGATTTGCAGCAACTTGCCATCGAACGCAATTATCGTAAACAACTTAAGAATTGTCCTTACGAACACGAATCGCATCGCACCTCCATGCACGGCATCCTGCAACAACTCGAAGCCATGAATCCCGAAGCCAGATATAGCTTGTGGGGCTCCATGACAAATATCCAAGACGAACTTTTACCTCAGAAAATAAACAAATAACAGATAATCCGAAATGAAAGCATTTTACACCATTCTCTTGTTGATTGTATCGAACATATTCATGACCTTTGCCTGGTATGGCCATTTGAAGTTGAGCGAAATGAAAATCAGTACCAACTGGCCGCTCTATGCCATCATCCTCTTTTCATGGAGCATCGCCCTCTTCGAATATGCTTGCCAAGTGCCTGCCAACCGTATCGGCTTTACCGGTAATGGAGGTCCTTTTACGTTGATGCAACTGAAAGTGATTCAAGAGGTCATTACATTGATTATCTTTACCGTATTTACCACCGTACTCTTCAAAGGCGAGTCGTTGCATTGGAATCACTTTGCCGCCTTTGTTTGCCTGGTGCTTGCCGTCTATTTCGTCTTTATGAAGTAGGTTTTTGAACAACAAATACTTCACGCGCAAACATCAAATACATCAGACGTAAACAACAAATAGTTCAGACGCGATAAATATATAATCTACTCTCGCGCGTACGCACGCGTGCAATTATATAATTTATGTCTGTTTTGGCTAATATCACTTATGTATTGGGCATATCTTCTAATAAATTGGATTTTATTTTACGAAAACATGTTTGATATTGCATAAATTATGTATATTTGCTGCAGATAATGGAATAGGAAAGCGTTTCTGTTCATACATATTTGATTTAATATTGAGCTTTTAGCTTTTATTCTCTTGTACTGAAACCGCCAAAAAGAAGATCACGAGAATAAGTAACTGAAAGTTCGCGCTCTAAGGGCGTGAACTATCCATACTTATTTGTGATCACGGTGCTTGGCGGTACCCAGTACAAAAATATTGTATGAATGGTTTCGCCTTTTTTT
This sequence comes from Mediterranea massiliensis, assembly GCA_015060685.1. Classification (GTDB taxonomy): domain Bacteria; phylum Bacteroidota; class Bacteroidia; order Bacteroidales; family Bacteroidaceae; genus Bacteroides; species Bacteroides massiliensis_B. Next base: position 8,997 of record SUXZ01000024.1, read on the forward strand.
ATATACTTAAATCAGATGTTATGAAAACCATATCTACCGGATTGATAATACTATTTATTCTGTTGTTCGGTTCAACAAGGATTGTTGCGCAAGATAGAATGGTGCATTCCGCACGCATCAAACTGCATTATGCAATCAATGACTCTGTAGTTGATTCTGACATTTTGCAGAATAAAGAAGCATTGCAGTTTGTTGATTCGTTGTTTTTCCAATCCGATTTCGTATATAATTTAGATTCTGTTCATATCCTCGGTACAGCCTCACCCGAAGGTGCCGTAACGTTAAACAAACAATTATCCGAGCGTAGGGCAATTTCATTATATAATTATCTCTGCAACAAATATCCAACGGCTTCACAAGTTTCGTTCAACTATCAGTTCCTCCCGGCTACTTGGCAGGAACTTGCCACGATGATGCAAGCCGATACATTGTTGGACAATAGGGGAGACATCCTTAATGTATTGAATAGCGAATATTCACATAACTACAAACAGAACTATTTGCGCAGCATTGATAATGGAAACATTTACAAATATGTTGCTGAAACCTATTTGCCATTGTTGCGTCATTCCACAGCAACCCTTTATTATCATGTTAAGGAGATGCCTCCTTTTCCAATGCCCTCTTTTGCTCTTATCAAGGCCACTCCACTTTCTAATAAATCGCTTTCTTCCTATTCAACACCGGTAGCCAAATCATCGAAAGCCTATTGGGCAGTGAAAACCAATCTGCTATACGATGCTGCATTGGTTCCTAATGTAGGTTTGGAAGTCTATTTGGGAAAGGATTGGTCGCTTGCCGGCAATTGGATGTATGCTTGGTGGAAGAGCGATCGCAAACATAATTATTGGCGAACCTATGGTGGCGATGTGGAACTTCGTAAATGGTTTGGTCAAAAGGCCAAGCAGAAACCATTGCAAGGTCATCATATAGGTGTTTATGCCCAGATGTTAACCTACGACTTCGAGTTGGGCAATCGGGGATATTTAGGTGATGATTGGCATTATGGAGGAGGTATCTCCTATGGCTATTCCTTACCGATAGCCCGCCGATTGAACATCGATTTTTCCATTGCATTGGGCTATTTGTATGGCACTTATCGCGAATACTTGCCAGAAGACAATTGTTATGTTTGGCAATCAACAAACAAACTGCATTGGATTGGTCCTACCAAAGCCGAAGTGTCGTTGGTATGGTTGTTAGGACGCACTAATTACAATGTAAAGAAAGGAGGCGCCCGATGAAACGTATGCTACGCATTGCTTGTTTGTTGCTTGCTTTCATGGTTGTTTCTTGCGAGCATAAGGACTTGTGCTACCTTCATCCGCATCAAACCATGCTTCGTATATTAGTAGATTGGAGTAAGTTTAATGTGGAACAGCCCACAGGTATGTCGGTTTATGTATTCCCAAAAGGTGATGGTGATTCTCAATTGCGCGAGAGCAATACACTTACTCATGTCGATGTGTCGTTGCAAGCCGGTTTGTACGATGTACTGGCTTTCAATCAAAGTCCTTCGGAGTTTGGTTCAATTACCTTTTCCAATATTGGCGATTACGAAAACATGTCGGTATGTTGCAATCCGCATACATCGCGATGGTACAACCGTTCCGATGAAGAAAAGGTTGCTAAAGAACCCGAATGGTTTGGTGTAGATTTAAAGCAATCGGTAGAGGTCACTACTCGACAGTTGGAGGAAATAGGTGCTGCAATGGCTCGTGGTGAGGAAGAGGCTGAAGGTATATCAGTCATTACTCGATTGACTCCGCTTAATGTGATATATACCGTTCATGTTCGGATTCATGTAGATGGTATTCATAACCTTCGTTCGTTCCGTGGCAGTCTTTCCGGTATGGCAGATGGACGCTGTTTCTCCGAGCTACAACCCAGTTGTAACGAGGCTACTCATCTGATGGAAAGTTGGGAAAAGCATGTTGATAAAAACGACCCCACTAAAGGTTATTTGGAAGCGACGTTTCGTTCGTTCGGATTGCCTGGCAATCACCGGAATCAATCTGATGAGAATCTGTTGACCGTCTCTGCTTTGTTGGTCGATAACCAGACAATCCTTGATTTCCCGATATCGGTTGGCGACAGATTTATAAAAGACCACGACGCAATGCAACTTTATCTTGATATAGACGATGGAGTTGTGTTGCCCGATGTGGAAGCGGATGGTGGTGGCGATAGTGGTTTCAATGCCACTGTGGATGATTGGGGTGAAGAGATAGAAAAAGAAATTATAATATAACTTTTTATTAACTAACTTAAAATTATTGATTATGAAGAAAATTCATTATTTGGCTATTTGCTTGTTGGCCACAGGCTTGGCTGCTTGTACGCAGAACGAAGAAATCAGTAGTCTTGAAAACCAAAAGGCTATTACGTTCGACACTTATGTTGGCCGTGATGCTGCTACTCGTGCATCGGTCATTGATGTAGATGATTTGAAGACTTACGGCTTTGGCGTATTGGGTTATTATTACACCGTAGGTGATTGGGGAGAAACTGCTACTCCAAACTTCATGTATAATCAAAAAGTATCTGGTGAGGATTGGGGTTATGAACCATTGAAGTACTGGCCGGCAACGGGTAAAATCAGCTTCTTTGCTTATGCACCATACGACGAGAATGCTGCATTGAGTGCTAACACTGCAGCTGGTACTCCTACACTGATATATACTGTCCCTAATGCGGTTGGAGAACAAATAGATTTGTTGGTTGCCGGCGCGCAAAAGGATAAAAACGCAAATACTGTTGAATTCTCCTTTAAGCATGCGTTGTCGCGTATAGGTTTTGGTGTGAAGCTGGCTAACGGCAGTGCTGTTGATGCCGCAACTACAATCGATTTCTCAAAAATTACTTTGTCTGCTGATTTCTATCCAAGTGCTACTCTTACACTCGATTTAGATGGTAGCGGTAACGTTCAATGGAAGGACGAAGCAACCGCAGCTACAGCAACTTATACTTTGAATAATACAGAAGATACAACTGATAATATTGAAACTATCACGTCATTGAGCACTACTACAGCAGCTATCAACAATGAATCTTCTTATTTGATGGTACTTCCGCAAGACTTTACTACCAATAAAATGTCTATCACTGCAAACTTCTCTTTATCGACAGAAGATACTAAACTTGATGAAGGTGAGTTCACTGCTAACTATGAATTTACAGGGAAAGTTGCACTTGAGTTGGAAGCAGGTAAGGCATATACCATTGTATTGGTACTTGGTAAAACTGGTGATACAGATGGTGATGGTGATATAGATGACGATGACGACTCTGTTTTGGTACCGGTAAAATTTGATGTTGACGAAGTTGAAGATTGGGCTGATTCTACTCCTAAAGATTATGAATTGCCACAAGATGTTCCAAATAATAATTAAGTAGATATATTTATCAAATAGAATAATGAAGTTTTCTATACATACAAGACTCATATTGACTCTGGCTTTGCTAACCTCTTCGTGTAGCGATGAATGCATGCACGAAGAGGTGGCAACGGCCACCGATAATGCCATTTGCTTTACATTCGATAAGCCCGCTACTACGCGTGCGTTGTTGGGCGATAATTACGAAAGCACTTGGCAAGAAGGTGATGAGGTAGGTGTTTATGCAGTCGAAGAGGGTGGTACATTGTCTGCTACAGCTTCGGAGAATTTCCTGCATAATGTCAAACTGACCTATAATGGTACAACCTGGCAACCGGAAGAAAAACTGTACTGGCCTAATACCGGTGGTACATTCGACTTTTATGCCTACTATCCTTATAGCGCTTCTGCTACCGATCCTGCCAATATAGCCTTTAGTGTAGAAACTAACCAATCTACTTTAACCAATAGCTGTCAATCCGATTTGTTGGCTTCCGAGAAGGTTACCAAGTCGGCCGGCGAGATTGTCTATTTACCATTCCAACACATGTTGGCGATGGTGGAACTCAAAGTGCCATATCAAATAGGTGCTGTCATCAACCCATCTGCTACAACAGATGCTTCGTTACGAAGGGTGAATGCTCAATGTTCCCTTAACCTATCTACACAGGTGGTAACAGAAACACCCATCAGTAACTTCGATATGAAAAATATGTGGCAGAACATTCGTATGTATCGCAAAGAGCAGCCAGAAGATTTGGATTATAATTATTCCTACACTTATCGAGCCTATATTCCAGCTCAAACACTGCTCACTCGCGACCGTCTGTTCCTTTTTGCCGACCACGCACAGCAGGATACTATTATTTTGGGTCATGAAGTTCCAGAAGAGATTACTTTAGTAAAGGGTGTAGCATCCAAATTTTCATGTGCTTTGTGCGAGGATGATGGAACTATTCCGGTTGAATATATACCAGCAGGAACATATATGATGGGCAGTACTCCGGAAGATATAGCATATTATACCTCAAATCCTGAATTTTCTGATTTGACTAACGAAACCCAACACCAAGTCACCCTTACCAAACCTTTTTTAATGGGAGCATACGAAATTACATGTTCGCAATTTGCTGAATTCCTTAATGCTGTTGGTGTAGAGGCTGATGGTAAATATGCTAATGCTGCTGATATAAATATAAATAAGGTGCTAATTATAGATTGCATGAAGAAAGAGTACTCAACTCAATCCTCAGAAGATTCACAAAAGAAAGAGAATGGATTGGTGTATAACACCTCCACATCGAGTTGGGAACCTATAAATTCTACATATGCCAATCACCCAATCACTCATGTATCATGGTCTGGTGCATACGAATATGCTAAGTGGAAGGAATGTTCGTTGCCTACTGAAGCGCAATGGGAATATGCGTGCAGAGCCGGTGAAACATCGTATAGTACGTTTGCTGTTTGGGACTATGATAACGATGGCACAATAAACGAAGCTGCCAGTGATTATGCTTGGTTTGGAGGAAATAATCGCGATGACGATACCCAACCGGTAGGGCAAAAGAAACCTAATGCTTGGGGATTGTACGACATGCGTGGTAATGTATATGAGTATTGTTTGGATACATATAATGAGGAATACTATACTACCGAAGCAAAAATAGACCCTACAGGGCCGGCAACAGATAGTAGTGGCAAACAAAATATAAAAATACTGCGTGGTGGTAGTTGGCTGACTAGTGAATTACGCACGCGTTCTGCTTTTAAATTCACCACGACCAATGCTCAAAGTGGCGAAACTGCACAGCAACAGTGGGGCATGGATTCCCATTTCGGCTTCCGAATAGTTAAGAACCTTGAATAGTTAATATATGAAACACTTGATACATTCTTTCAAAGCATTACTCTTGGTTATCCTGATAATAGGATGTAGTGAAACCGATAACTTGCCATTGCCCGAACAACCGCAAGTACCGGTATCGTTTAATGCGGGTATGATAGCCACTCGTATGGTTGATAATGTTTGGGAAGAGGATGATGCATTGGGCATCTTTATGCTTGATGGTGGCAAAGAGTTGGCGCATGAAAACATATTATTTACAGCGCGTAATTTGAAATATACTGTAACTGATACAGAAACCGGTGCGCTGACAAATACAGAACGTGTACTTTACTATCCACAAACGGGTACGGCAGATTTTATTGCTTACTATCCCTATCTACAAAACAATGATGCAAAATATGATGCCGATAATTATACCATTGCTGTAGAGCGAATGGACGATTACCTTTACTCGAAGGTGGAGGGTAAGAGCAGTATAGACCCTAATGTGCGTTTTGCATGCAAGCATACTGCTGTTAAGATTACGTTGAACGTGAAATATGGTTTTGGATTTACAGCTGATGATGTTTCTGTCCTTGATGCTTCCGATGTAACCTTTAAAGGTATGCCTACAGAAGGTTCCCTCGATCTAAATGAGGGAATAATAACTCCCCTAAACAATAGTGTAAGCAATTTTAATCCTACAAAACTAGCGACCCCAACTTCTGGCTATCAAGTTACATTTACCACGCAGCTTGTTCCGAATAAAGGTACCGATTATTCTGATAGAGCGGTAGATTTCGCATTGAGTGGGATGACAGGTAAAGAGGATAGGGTTGTTACTTGGCAGATACCAGATACGGAAGTATATACAGGTGGCTTACACTATACCTATAACATTACCATCAATAATACCGACCTGATAATAGAGCCGACTACCATTACTCCTTGGTTAACTGCTCCTGGAACAACCGATGTAGCGGAATATACGCATCCATTAGGGTTGGAATTGGTTTATATTCCTGCAGGAGAGTTTACAATGAAGTTCAGAGACAGCGGCGATAAAAGTTGTACGGTTAAACTCACGCGTGATTTTTATATGACCAAGTATGAGATTACCAACGAGCAGTATGTAGCTTTTTTGAATGATATAAAGGAAGATGTGGGGTATGGTCCTTATTTACGTGATATATCAGATGATGATCCAACTAAATTTCGTGAAATTAATCATATATATTATAAAAACTCTAAGGATCATGCAAATAATTCTACCAATACAACTATAAAAAATTACCCAATTCTATATCGATGGACTTCCGTAGCGGGTGATAAAGCTAAACACATATCTTACGATTATAATAATACAAAAACATTTTCAATAGATCCAGATTATAAAAAACATCCTGCTGCATATATCGGTTGGTTTGGTGCTTATGAGTATGCGCTTTGGGCGGGTGGACAATTACCAACAATTGCTCAATGGCAGTATGCTTGTCGGGCTGGAACAACTGGGAAGTATTATGATTCTGGTATGAAGAATGATTATGATACAATGCGTAAATATGCCAATTGTTCATCTGATGGCTTGGGCCATGATGGATCTGGCGTAAAAAGTTTAGCACCAATAGCAGTAGGATTTTATGAAGAAACTAGGCCCGGGTATTTGAATCCATGGGGCCTATGTGATATGTATGGTAATATGATGGAATGGTGTATTGATAGAAGTTTGCCCGAGTTTAATAATGGCGATACATTGATAGATCCCATCGGAACAAGTGGAGATGACAAGCATCGTATTATGGGTGGCTCATCGTGGTGGTCATCGTATGAAAACACCAATTCTGAAGCATATTCTGTACGGGCAATAGATACGGCAGCAGAAGTAGAGAAAAGGGATGGTCATAATTATTATATAGGTAATGAAAATGGAGGTGCCTTTTCTCATATTTGCGGCTTCCGCATAATCTATGTTCCCTAATATTGTTGTCTACTTTTACAGATATACCTTCATCGCCCAACGAAGTTACTTTCGTTGGCTTACGAAGCTACCTTTGTGGCCTTGTGAAGGTAGCTTCGTGAAAAGGTGAATCAGAAGCCGCTGGTTTGGCAAGTTTGGTTTTTGCCTTCCTCGTCCGAGTAGATAAACATTGCTTCAATTTCAGGATTGCTTTCGGCCATCTCCATGGCTTTTTCAACTCCCATTACCATGAAGGCGGTGGCATAAGCATCGGCGGTCATGCAATCGTTGGCTACGACCGTTGCCGAGAGCAAGCTATGTTGTACGGGATAGCCGGTATGTGGGTCGATGGTGTGGGCATATTTCTTGCCGTTGTTGTAGTAGAAGTTGCGGTAATTGCCCGATGTTGCCATCGCTGCATCGGTAATCTCTACCACGGTTTGCAGCTCTTGGTTGGTGGCCAACGAATCGTCCACCGGCTTGTTGATGCCAATGCGCCATTTCTTTGCATGAGGATTCTTGCCGCACACAACCACTTCGCCACCTATATCCACCATCATATTCTCCACTCCTTTGCTTTTCAGCAGATTTGCAATCACATCTACGGCAAATCCTTTTGCAATGGCACTACAATTCAGCATCATGCGTTCGTCTTGTTTAGTTACTTCTCCTGCTTCGGTCATGCTTACTTTTTGATAGCCGGTGATTTGTAGCAGGCTATCTACCATCAATGAATCGGGGAAGCGTCCTTGCTTGAAGCCGAATCCCCATGCATTGACCAATGGGGCTACCGTGATGTCGAATGCGCCATTGGTTGCTTGCGATATCTCCATGCTTCGGCGGAATACCGTGGTGAAGAGTTCGTCGGCAATGACTTGCTCGTTGCGGTTTATGCGGCTGATGGTTGCCGTATCGTTAAAGGGGGATAGCGAGCCGTCGAACACCTTCAGCATGGAGTCGATTTCACTTTTCAAATCTGTTTTGCTTTGGTATGTCACGCTATACATGGTACCGAAAATCAGCCCCGATGTCTTTTGATAAGGGGCCGGTGCGTTGTGTCTACAAAGTATTCCTACGGTGGCCAGTGCAAATATCAACAGCCACATTAAATTGCGTCGATTTTTCTTTTCCATCATTGAAAAAACAGGTGTTCGATTAATATTTTAATGCCAATGGCAACCAATACAATGCCGCCCAAACGTTCGGCTTTCAGCTTGCGTGCAATGCCGCATCCGAATTTGATTCCGATGAACAATCCTGCCAAGGAGAGGACGAACGAAACCAATCCGATGATGCCGATAGGAGAGAGGATGGTTGAGTAATGCTGATAGCCTAAGAAGGCGAAGGTGGCTCCGACAACCAATGCGTCGATGCTTGTTGCGATAGATAATCCGATTACCACCTTGGTGTTGGTCGGGTCGAAGTTGTGCTTGTATTCATCTTCTTTGAACGACTCGACAATCATCTGTCCGCCAAGGAAAGCCAATATGCCGAAGGCTATCCAATGGTCAATCTGTTCAATCCAATGACTGAAGCTATTGGCTACAATCCAACCGATTAACGGCATGAGTGCTTGGAACAGGCCAAAGCAGAATGCCATTTTTATCATCGGTTTCGGTCTGACTTGTTTCAAGAGAATGCCGCTTGCTATGGATACGGCAAAACAATCCATGGCCAAACTGATGGCAATCAGCCAAACCTCTACAATACTCATCGCTTCTTGAAGTTTACGGGTAACTGATAACTGATGGTGTAGGTGATTCCTAATGTGCTGCTACCGAATTTTCCAAATCCAGGCACATACCACGGATTGCCGTAAGTACCTGTTGATGCGGATAATTTGCTACGGTATCGTAACGACCATCCCATGTATATCTGTTTATATACTTTGGTGCGGATGCCTACAGAGATTTCCAACCACATCATAGAGCCTTTCATGCCCGGGTGATTGAATCCCGGTTGAGCCTCTCCCCACACCACATCTTCCAAGTTGGGATTGCCGAACGAACCGCCATAGATAGGGTCGTTGAGCGAGGGAGTCATGATGTCGTATTTGAAACTACTTGCCGCCAACCTTGCTCCAACTAAAAGCATGTGCCCATGTTTCTTTTTGTACAAGGTGTTGTAGTCCATACCGATGCGGAAATAGGGAGCACCGGTTTTGTAGTGTATGCCAAAGTCGTTCCAAGTATCTGTGCCGCCATATCCTATTTCAACTGTAGGGAAATAGCGATGTTTTATGTCGAGACATGCCATAACCTCGCCGCTGGTGAAGTCGCTTCCAAGCATCTTTCCGGCTACACCCCAAATGTCGGCACCGACAAACAAACCATTCCAAAGCGGATAGGTTATCTCCGGTTCGCTTTTCTCCTTCTCGGCCTGCTTCCGGGGTGCTTGTTGTGATGGTCGGTTGGGTTGTTGCGCGTGTAGGTTCAGGGCAAACAACATCAACAAGGCGATTACACTAATAGAATAGTTTAAGGTTCTCTGTGCCATAAATATTAGCCTCTTTATTTGCAACGTAGATTGAGTCGAGTTGATGTCTGGTGTAACTTACGCTCTTTATGGATTGCTTCATCTGGTATCCGCAATCCATGGAGAGGAAGTATGGCGTATTGTTGTGGCGTACAACAATCGTATCCGATGGCTCGAGCTGGTAGTGGAAAACCAATACGGTAGAGTCTGCCGAGAAGCGTAACGGGAGCGATAGTTTGCTTACATTGCTAGCTTGGTTGATGATGACAGAGTCTGTACCAAATGCGGTAACGGTCAGTGTAGTCAGTGCTATGCTGCTCTTTTCGTCGGTTTCTTCGTCTATTTGGAACAGGTTGCATTCCATCATGGCTCGTGCATTCAGCGAGCAATCTTCCTCTTCCGAGCAGGCTGCTGAGAAACAGAATGTTCCGAAGACCAGTGCTACTATTCCGATTGATTTGATTATTTTTTTCATCAGTATGCTTGTTTATTGTCAGATAATCTTTTCTATTTGATACTTGTTACGTTCGGGCGAGTTTCTTGAAATCATTTCTCCCACAAATCCTGCCACGAATAGTTGTGTACCGATAATCATCATGGTAAGCGACAGATAGAAGTAGGGCGATTCGGTTACAAGACGATAGGGCATGCCGTTGTACATGTGATAGAGTTTGGATGCCCCTACGATGATAACGGCTATGAATCCGATGATGAACATCAGTGTGCCCAACAAACCAAAGAAGTGCATGGGCTTGACGCCGAATTTGTTTAGGAACCATAGCGAAATCAGGTCGAGGTAGCCGTTGACAAATCTGTTTAATCCAAACTTGGTTTTTCCATACTTGCGGGCTTGGTGTTGAACCACTTTTTCGCCTATCTTATCGTATCCGGCATTCTTTACCAGGTAAGGAATGTATCGGTGCATTTCGCCATATACCTCGATGTTTTTCACCACTTCGTTCTTGTAGGCCTTCAAGCCGCAATTAAAGTCGTGAAGGTTCTTGATGCCGGTAACCTTTCTGGCTGTAGCATTGAACAGCTTGGTTGGTATGGTCTTGGAAAGCGGGTCATATCTCTTTTTCTTCCATCCCGACACCATGTCATATCCCTCTTCTTTAATCATGGCATAGAGTGCGGGGATTTCGTCGGGGCTGTCTTGTAAATCGGCATCCATAGTAATTACTACATCTCCTTTGGCCATTTCAAAACCACAGAACAGAGCCGGCGACTTGCCGTAATTGCGTCTGAACTTGATGCCCTTTACATTTTCGGGATGCTGCTTCTGCAAGTGCTCTATCGTTTGCCAAGAGCGGTCGGTGCTTCCATCGCTTACGAAAATCACTTCATATTCAAATCCGTGTTCGTTCATCACGCGGTTAATCCATTCGTTCAATTCCGGAATGGATTCCGCTTCATTATATAGAGGTACAACAATCGATATATCCATGGTGCTGTTTTTATTGTTGAGTATAATCGTTCTCTTTCTTTCCGTTGTTAGTAGGGGTTGTCCGTTTGGCAACAAACAATGCGGTGGGGAATGCCATCAGCAGGGCTATGAATGCATTTTGCGAAAGCAATTGCATGGTGATGTCTATTGCATTCAGTGCCTTGGCGTTGGCAAGCGACTCCTTCAGCATCTTTACCGTCTCTTCCATATTAGGCAGGTTGGCCTGTTCAATGGTAACAATTTGCTCTTCGCAATGTTTCAATATGAAGCCATCGTCTATATATGAAAAGTAAATGTAGTGCGCCAATGCCGTAAGCAATGATGCGAATAAGTACATCATCCAGGTAAATGTAAATGCTCTTCCTACATTGATGACGCCATCGCAATAGCGGTTGCGGTATGTCCGTGCATAATGGATTCCCAGAAAAGGAACGGCCATTGTGAGGATGATGAACGTCAGCGACAGGAAGGGTGTTGTCATGCCCAATGGGAACATGATGAATTTTAAGATCCAAAACACTCCCATGCAAGTGCCGAAGTTCATGGCCATGCGTTGTATGTTATTTCTTTCGTCTTCCATATTATATTCTACGGTGCAAAGATAGAGATTAGAAATGTAAATCTATGTTTTTTTGAAAAAAAACACGTGTTTGCTTGTCAAATCAAAAAATATATCTACCTTTGCACCCGCAAACAAGCTAAAACGGGTAAGTCCTATACGGCCAGCTCCCTTCGAATCCTCCAGGGCTTGACCGCAGCAAAGGTAGTTGGTTGTAGCGGCGCGATATAGTTAGCTTGCCCACCCGCCTCTTTAGCTCAGTTGGCCAGAGCACGTGATTTGTAATCTCGGGGTCGTTGGTTCGAATCCGACAAGAGGCTCAAAAAAGCAGGAATTTTCCTGCTTTTTTTATGCTCGATACCAATCTTTATATTCCTTAAGTATAATACAAAAGAAAGTGCCGCATCCGAAAGGAATGCGGCACTTTTCATTCTAGTTAGTTGTATTTGGGAATTTGCGTTTTTTTATTATGCTGAGTTTATACAATTCCTTGAGCCATCATGGCATTTGCCACCTTCATGAAACCGGCAATGTTGGCACCCTTCACATAGTTTACATAACCATCGGGTTCAGTACCATACTTCACGCAGTTTTCGTGAATGTTTTCCATGATGTAGTGCAATTTGGCATCCACTTCTTCTGCACTCCATGAGATACGTTCAGAGTTTTGAGTCATTTCAAGACCAGATACCGATACACCACCGGCGTTAGCAGCCTTACCTGGAGCATAGAGAATCTTAGCGTCTTGGAATACCTTGATAGCTTCTGGAGTAGAAGGCATGTTTGCACCTTCGCTAACGGCCATTACACCGTTGGCAATCAATTGACGTGCATGGTCACCATTCAATTCGTTTTGTGTAGCCGAAGGCAATGCGATGTCGGCCTTTTCGCCCCAAGGCTTAGCACCGGCAACATATTTTGCGGTTGGATATACATCAACATATTCGCGGATACGACCACGATAAAGGTTCTTAAGTTCCATGATGTAGTCGAGCTTTTCGCGGTCGATGCCATCCGGGTCGTAGATGTAACCATCTGAATCAGACATAGTCAATACCTTACCACCCAATTGGAGTACCTTTTCTGCAGTATATTGAGCCACATTACCGGCACCAGAGATAAGTACAGACTTACCCTTCAAATCGGTACCCTTAGTCTTGAGCATTTCCATCAGGAAGTAAACGTTACCATAACCGGTAGCTTCAGGACGAATCAATGAACCGCCGAAGTCGCGACCTTTACCAGTGAATGTGCCGGTAAATTCGTGAGCCAACTTCTTGTACATACCGAACATGAAGCCTACTTCGCGTCCACCTACACCAATATCACCTGCCGGTACGTCGGTGTCAGGACCAATGTGGCGCCACAATTCAAGCATGAATGCTTGGCAGAAACGCATTACTTCTGCACTGCTCTTACCGCGAGGTGAGAAGTCTGAACCACCTTTACCACCACCCATAGGAAGGGTAGTAAGTGAGTTCTTGAATGTTTGCTCGAAAGCCAAGAATTTCAAAATACCCAGGTTTACAGAAGCGTGGAAACGGATACCGCCTTTGTAGGGGCCGATGGCGTTGTTATGTTGTACACGATAACCCATGTTGGTACGAACGTTGCCGTTATCATCTACCCAAGTTACGCGGAATTGATATACTCGATCGGGAATGCAAAGGCGTTCGATCAAGTTGGCTTTGTCGAATTCAGGGTGTTTGTTGTACTCTTCTTCGATAGTGCCCAATACTTCTTCTACGGCTTGGTGATACTCGGGTTCGTTGGGGAATCTTCTTTTCAAGTCTTCTAATACCTGTGATGCGTTCATAATGTTTCTATTTTAATTAAACGATTTGTTTGTTTTTACTCTTTTTCTCTTTCCAATTAACACCTTTCGTATTAATTTGGTTGCAAAATTACACAGTATTTTTGAATTGGCAAACAATTTATAAAGAAAATGCGAGTAAAAACAGAAAAAAGTTTGTTTTTACTCGCAAAATTGAATAAAAAGACATTATTTATTCCTTTTTTAGTGACCGATAGACAGGCAAAAGGATAAATGCGCTTGCTAAAAGTAACGTAACGATGGTTGGTCCGTCAATGCGTTCGGCCATGGTCAGCACCAGGTAGCAAAGGGCTGCCCAAAGCAGGATAATACATATAATTTGTAACTTGGATAGTTTCCGTTTCATAGTTGTTTTTTTGTTTGATACTATTTCATGCAAAAATACACATATTATTTATAATGGTGAAGTTTTTCTTCTTTTAGTGCAGTTGTTAACCAAAAAAGTTGTAAAATTGTAGCAGATTTAGTCCGGGTAGTTATGATAAAGAACATTCTTTTCGATATGGGAGGAGTTATTATTCCCATTAGTCACGAGCGTGCGGTGAGCCGATTTAGGGAAATCGGTTTGCTTGATGCCGATAAACGATTGGATTCCTATACGCAACAAGGCATTTTTGGCGCGTTGGAAGAGGGAAAGATTACCGACGAAGAATTTCGATGCGAGTTGAGCCTCCTTGTTGGTGCCGAACTGACATGGGAGCAATGCCAATATGCTTGGTTAGGCTATATGTTAGAGGTGCCTCGTCGAAACCTGGAAACCTTGCAACGCTTGCGCAATGAGGGCTATCGGGTTATTCTGTTATCCAATACCAATCCTTTTATTATCCGTTGGGCAATGAGCAATGAGTTTGACGGACAGGGGCATGGCATAGATTACTATCTCGATGCAGCCTATATGAGTTTTCGTTGCGGTAGCATGAAACCATCCGAAGCCTTTTTTCGCCATGTATTGCAAACCGAAGGCATCCTGCCCGAAGAGACTCTCTTCTTGGACGATGGTATTCGCAATATTGAAGCCGCCGGCCGATTTGGAATCCATACTTTTCTTGTAGAGAATGGTTCTGATTGGACCGAGAGCATTAGGACGATTATTTCTCTGTCTCAATGATTCTTGATAATATTTTCCCCCATTGGGTGTCTGAATATGTATTGTAACTTCCTTTTGGAATATATAGTGTGGCGTTAGGAGCGTTGAATGAATGGCGAGATAATGTAGGTGGATATTGTGCCCGTGAATATATCGTCTTAATAGGGGATTGAAAGAAAGCAAACTCGCCAATTTTGCCTATGCTTTGTGGCAATTCGATACTGTTTAGCGATTCGCAACCCATAAATGCGTGATTTTCTATTGCTGTTGTTCCTGATGATATGGTAATGCTTTGCAGCGATTCGCATCCCATAAAAGTGCATCTGTTTATTCTTGAAATGTTTTCTGACAGATGAATCTCTTTGAGTGATTTGCAATCGAAGAAAGCATACTCTCCCAAATTAGTAATGCCATCTGGCATAGTAATACTTTCTAATGAATGGCAAGATTCAAAGGCACTGCAGCCAATGGAAAGAGTATTGCTTGGAAGTACAATGTTTTTGAGGCGTGTACATCCATAAAATTGATAATCGCCAATACAATTCTCTTGGGTATAGAGTGTATCGCCTTTACCTATATAATAGGCATCTCCTCCCTCGACAACACAACTCTTTGATAAATCTAAAGATAATTGTATCGTCCCTTGCTTACATAGATAATCACGGAGGGCAAGCATGTCGTTCCCGTTTAAGTCTCCAATAATATTCAGATGATTAAATGTACTGTCTGATAGTTCAAGATAGCTGTCAAGGCTTCCTGTTTCTTTCAGATTAATGGTTAGCGTATCGCTGTTGATGATAATTTCGGTTGATTGGTTGGCTGATTTGTTACTTTGGCAGGCTGCTAATATAATCATCCAACAAGCAATGCCCCCTAATATTGTTTTCATAGTTATATAGTGGTCGATGGGGGCTTAACATCGATAAGCATATTAATTATCCTATGCATATAAATAAAAAACGTGAAGCCCCATTCATTGCTCGCTTCACGATTCCAAGGCGCCTGAGAATTGCCCATCATTGTCAAAACGAGCAACTCAGAACTTCACGCTGATATGCATAGCACTTGTGTTCTACATAAGTGGTTTGTAGTTAGTGTATAACTAACCTTTATGTATAACACTCTCGGCGTATTATGACATACTCAACGTGCGTCTCAGTTGCTTTGCTCGTTGACAATGATTGTAAGTTTTCTCAGGACTTCGGAATCGTCAACAACAAAGCGTATGATACGCTTTTATTAATATGCATCTCACATTTTATGTAGAGACAATGCAAAAATAGCCAAGAATTTTGGAATCTGAAAATAAATAAGGCGCTTTTGTGGAATTCATATTGGATTATTGATTTTGATTATTAACTTTGTACAATTAAAAATGTTTATTATTAGCTATAAACCTATGAGAAAAATCAGTTGTTTCTTGCTATTATTGCTGCTGACGGCATGTACCTCGTCGAAGAAAACGCAAGTTGATGCAGCAGCATTGCGTGCAGAGATTGTGGAAAACATCAGAGAGTGTGTATTGCCATTTTGGTTGGATCATACCATCGATCCTGCCGGTGGTTTCTATGGCATGGTGATGCGTGATGGTACGCCTGTGCCCGATGCACCTAAAGGAGGTGTGCTGAATGCACGTATCCTATGGACATTCTCTCAAGCCTATCGTCTGTATAATGATGAGGCCTATTTGAATATGGCCAATCGGGCACAACGATACTTTATCGACTACTTTATCGACCCTATATATGGTGGTACTTTCTGGCAAATCAATGCCGATGGAACGTCACAAGAGGGCGACATTAAGCAGACTTATGGGTTGGCTTATGCCATTTACGGCTTGTCGGAACACTATCGGGCTACCAGAAATGAAGAGAGTCTGCAAAAGGCCATCGAAATCTATCGTACTATGGAAGAGAAAGTCTTGGATAAGGAACAAGACGGATACATCGAATCGTTTACACGCGAGTGGGGAACTCCCGATAAGATAGGTTATGATGGTGATGGTACAGCCACCAAAACCATGAATACACACATTCATGTGCTGGAAGCCTATACTTCGCTCTATCGTGTTTGGCCGGATGAAGCGCTTCGTGGCCGTTTGAGAGCCATCCTGGAATTGTTGACAACCAAACTATATGATGCCAACCGTAAGCACCTTATTCTCTATTGCGACAACGATTGGAATAACCTTTCCGATATCGATTCCTATGGACACGACATTGAAACATCCTGGCTGTTGAGCGAAGCTGCCGAGGTGCTGGGCGATGAAGAGGTGATAAAAAAGATTAATGGCATAGCTATAGAGATGGTAGATGTGGCTTTGAAAGAGGGACTGAACGAGCAGGGTGCCATGATGTATGAACGCCATGGCGAACACTATCGCAAGGAATCTTCGTGGTGGTGTCAGGCCGAATCGATAGTCGGTTGTATCAATGCCTATCAACTGACCGGCAACGAGACTTATCTGGAACATGCCAAACGTTTTTGGGAATTTATTAAAACCTATCATGTTGATAACGAGTATGGCGAATGGTTCCGTTCGCTGTCGCTCGATGGCAAGCCAAACTTGAAGGAGGCCAAGGTTAGCCTATGGAACTGCCCTTATCACAATAGTCGTATGGGCTTTGAGGTCGATGTAAGATTGTCTAATATTAAATAATGCCTTTTATGAAGAATACTAATGTTTTGTTTGTATGCTTATGCGCACTTTTGATGTGTGGATACACAACAAAGGTTGTAGCGCAAACCGAAGTGATGGCTTGGAGTAACATTACTGGCGTGCGGGTAGATGGTGAACTGATTGATTTTGAATCGTCCTTGCGTGTGGGCGATGTGAAAACCTATGCAGAGCCTACGAAGAAAGAGTGGCAACAGCCACGCTATCATCGTGATGGCAATATGCAAGAGGTGGTTACCAGTGTCAGGAGGGTTAAGTTTACCCAACGGGTGACTGATGTGGAGAAGAGCCGTGTACACATATCCATCATGGCCGAAGCCGATACTACCATGAATCAATCGGCCTATTTTTGCTTGACATTGACCCCGGATAATTATCAGCATGCCAAGATTAAGGCGGGAAGCAGAAAGGTAGTTATCACCTCTGCGACTCGCAGACTTGAACTGAAATCAAGTAAGGCAATGAGAACTGTTGTCAAGAGCGAAGATGGCAATCAGGTGGTTTACATGGAACTGCTTCCTACGCTGAAAAAAGGAACAAGTAAACAGGTGGATATCGATTTATATGCTACCGGTACCATCGATTGCGAAGATGTAGAGGTTGCATTGGATATTCATAATCCCGGAAGCCTTTTCTTGGGCTTTGGTGGAAACTTCCGTCTGCAAAATCCACGAAACGACCCGAAGGTCATCGACTATTGTTTGAATAATCTTAGAGTGGCATACGGGCGCGTGGAATTTCCTTGGCGGGCATGGCATCCTGAAGAGGGTGTTAATCCTATCGAAAACGCCTTGAAGAATGGTCTTCCCCAACATGTGGAGCAAAGCATACTGATGGCCAAACGGCTTAAGCAGATGGGTATGCCGGTCATCCTTAGCGGATGGTTTCCACCGGTATGGGCTATCGATGGCAAGCCGGAGGATTATAAACGCAACGGAGGAGTGATTGCCTATCGCCTGGATCCTCGGAAGAAGGAACAAATCTATAAATCCATTGCCGATTACCTTATATATATAAAGAGGTACTATGGCATTGAGATTGCAATGTTCTCGTTCAACGAATCCGATTTGGGCATTGATGTGCTTCATACACCTCAGCAACATGCCGATTTTATCAAGGAGTTTGGCGGCTATATGGCCAAGCTGAACTTGCCAACCAAGATGCTGTTGGGCGACAACTCGGATGCAACCACTTTCGATTTTATTTTGCCTGCTTTGAACGACCCTACTACTCATAAGTATATCGGGGCAGTATCTTTCCATTCGTGGCGTGGTTGCGACGATGCCACTCTGATTAAGTGGGGAAATGCAGCCAAGCAATTGAATGTTCCTTTGATTGTAGGCGAGGGTAGTACCGATGCGGCAGCACACCGCTATCCTGAGATTTTCAATGAATCGACATTTGCGTTATACGAGATTAACCTATATACCCGCATCTGTGCATTGTGCCAGCCTTTATCTATTTTGCAATGGCAATTGACTTCAGACTATTCGTTGCTTTGGGGTGAAGGTATCTTCCGTTCGGAAGGACCGTTACGTCCTACCCAACGCTTTTGGAACATGAAGCAGTTGGCTTCTACTCCCGAAGAGGCTTTGGCTATACCGCTGACGGTGAGCAAAAAGAAGGTGAATGCGGCTGCATTTGCCAATTTGGTACGCGGACAATATGCTGTCCACTTGGTGAATAATGGTGCCGATTGCTTTGCGTCGATAACCGGATTGCCTAAGGAGGTGAAGAGTTTGAAGGTGTATGTCACCAATACGCAAGACTCTATGAAGGAGACAACCGTACAGGTGCAAGATGGTGTGGCTAAAGTATGGATGCCGGCTATTAGTTTTGTGACGGTGCTATCGGAATGATAATATGGATATAAAAAAGAAGGGGCTCGCAAAAACGAGTCCCTTCTTTGTCTTTATATGTTAGCAAATACCACTCTTTTTCTTTTCTACGATGGCATCGATAACGGCTACTGCCGTAATGTTTACGATGTCGCGTACCGAACTTTCAAAGTCGGTGAAGTGGATAGGCTTGTTCAATCCCATTTGGATAGGACCGATGAATTGGGCATCGGAATCCATGAATTGAAGCAGCTTGTAGGCCGAGTTGGCCGAGCTCAAGTTGGGGAAGATGAGCGTATTCACATCCTTGCCTTTCAAACGGGTGAAAGGATATTTGGTATCGCGCATCTCGCGGTTCATGGCGAAGTTTACCTGCATTTCACCGTCAATCAACCAGTCGGGATATTGCTCTTGGAGTTGGGCAACCGCTTCGTGTACTTGTACGGGGCTGCCTTCGTTGTCGGCACCGAAGTTCGAGTAGCTCAACATGGCCATTACCGGTGTGTGGTTGAAGAAACGCACGGTTTGTTCCGATAGGCGTGCAATGTCAGTCAACGTTTCGGTGTCGGGATGGCGGTTGATGAGCGTATCGGCCAGGAAGTAAGTACCCTTTTTAGAGTTAAGGATGTGCATGGTACCGAAGTGCTTATAACCCGGTTGTATGCCGATGACCTCCTTGGCCACCTTGATGGTGTTGCTGTATTTGGTATATAGACCGGTGATAAAGGCATCGGCATCGCCTGTTTCTACCATCATCATACCGAAGTAGTTGCGTTCGAACATCTTGTCGTTGGCCTCTTCGTAGGTTGCACCTTCGCGGGCACGTTTCTCGGCCAAGATGCGTGCATAGCGTTCGCGGCGAGGAGCTTCATCTGGATGGCGGAGGTTGACAATCTCTATTCCTTCCAAGTTCAAGTCGAGTTCTTTGGCCAGCTTACCGATGGCTTCGTCATTACCTAATACAATGGGGTGGCAGATACCTTCGGCTTTGGCTTCTACAGCGGCCTTCAGCATGTTGGGGTGGATGCCTTCGGCAAACACCACGCGTTGTGGGTTGCGGCGGGCGGTTTCGCGTAATTGGCGTGTCAACTTGCTTTCTTGTCCCATCAGTTCCAACAAGTGTTGGCGGTAGGCCTCCCAATCGGTGATGGGCTTGCGTGCCACTCCACTCTCCATGGCTGCACGTGCTACGGCCATAGAAACCTCGGTGATGAGGCGTGGGTCAACAGGCTTTGGAATGAAATAGTCGGGGCCGAAGGTGAAGTTGTTCACATGGTAGGTCTCGTTTACTACATCGGGTACGGGTTGCTTGGCCAATGCAGCAATAGCACGTACTGCACCCAATTTCATCTCTTCGTTGATGGCGGTAGCAGCTACATCGAGTGCACCACGGAAGATGTAGGGGAATCCGATTACGTTGTTAATCTGGTTAGGATAGTCACTACGTCCGGTAGACATCAATACGTCGGGACGTGCAGCCATGGCATCTTCGTACGAAATTTCGGGTACGGGATTTGCTAAAGCGAACACAATAGGATGGCTGGCCATGGAGCGAACCATGTCTTGTGTCAGCACGTTGCCTTTCGAAAGGCCAAGGAATACATCTGCATCTTTGATGGCCTCTTCCAATGTATGTATGTCGCGGCGGTCGGTAGCGAAGTAACGTTTGGTTTCGTCCAACTTTTCGCGGTCGCTGGTGATAACGCCTTTCGAGTCGAGCATGATGATGTTTTCGTGTGTTGCGCCCAAAGCCTCGTAAAGCTTGGTACACGAAATGGCTGCTGCACCGGCACCGTTTACCACAATCTTCACCTCTTCGATTTTCTTTCCGGCCACTTCCAATGCATTCAGCAAACCGGCAGCCGAGATGATGGCTGTGCCGTGTTGGTCGTCGTGCATGACAGGGATATCCAGTTCGGCTTTCAAACGACGTTCTATTTCGAAACATTCGGGAGCCTTGATGTCTTCCAGGTTGATGCCGCCGAATGTGGGGGCAATGGCTTTAACGGCTTCGATGAATTTATCGGGATCCTTTTCGTTCACTTCAATGTCGAATACATCGATTCCGCCATAGATTTTGAACAACAATCCTTTTCCTTCCATTACCGGCTTACCGGCCATGGCACCTATGTCGCCCAAGCCCAATACGGCAGTACCGTTCGAGATAACGGCTACCAGATTGCCTTTGGCGGTATATTTATATGCGTCGTTTGGGTTCTTTTGGATTTCCAGACATGGCTCTGCCACACCGGGCGAGTAGGCCAGCGAAAGGTCGGTTTGTGTGCTATAAGGTTTGGTGGGTACAACCTCTATCTTACCGGGTTTGCCTTGTGCGTGATATAGCAAGGCAGCTTCTTTGGTTATCTTTACCATAATATAAATATGTTAGTTAAGTTTTTCGGGGTGCAAAGGTAAGGATAAAACTGATACGTTGTACAAAATGTTTCTGTTTTTAGCTTATTTTTTTAATATTTCAATGCAAAACAGACTCTGTACAATCCGTTTTGTCGTAAAATGCCGATAAATTCTATCAAGTTGATAATGTTAAATGGGGAATTGTTGCTTAATGAAAGCAAATATACGATATGATAATTATTCATGACAGCCCTTTTTATGCTCCAAAAGTGGCTCTATGAAATTTTCCTCGTGAGGGAGATATATAGCCCTCACGAGGGAAAAATTTTTCTCTCACGAGGAAAAAATATCTCCTTCATGAGGCTTTTTATAGATATTCGCTGAAAAAGGTAATTTTTCTTTAAAATCGGGGTTTATAGCTTGCTCAGCACCTTGCCGTCCGAGAAGGCATTGCCGACGCGCTTGCCCAATTCGATGTATCCGTAACTGGTAGGCTCGTAAACGATGAGTTGCATCTTCTCTACATCGGGCTTGCCTGCTTCGTTCAGGTAGTTTTCGTCCACAAGGATGTTGATGATTTCGGCTATGATGTAGTAGCCTTCTGGACTTTCGTCTATCTTTTGCTTGATGCGACACTCCAGTGTCATGGGGAAGTCGGTGAACACGGGTGCATCTACATGCTCGGCTTTTGTAATTGTCCATCCGGTTTTCTGCATCTTTTGCGAATCCTTCTTGGCGCTGACTATGCCGACAAAGTCGGATGCAACAAGGGTGTTGCGAGTGGCAAAGGCAACGGTAAAGTCGCCGCAACGGTTCAGGTTTTCGGTAGTGGCGTGTGCGCCCATAGAAATCATGATTTCGTTTGCATCCCATTGTCCGCCCCATGCAGCGTTCATGGCGTTGGCGTTTCCATTGTTGTCGTAGGTGCCGATAATGAGCACCGGCTGTGGAAGCATCCACGGTTTGGCTCCAAAACTTTTCATATTTAGTTTGTTTTATGGTGATTATCTGTTCTCTGTTGGTAACAATGAAAGGGGAAAAATGGTTTGTGCCTATTTGAAAAATAATTTATGCATAAATGTGAAATGAATTTATATATAAATGCAAAATGATTTATGCATAAACAAAAAACTACCTATAAAGAGCCGTGGCTGCTTATAGGTAGTTTGATGATATGGGTTTTATGCATTCAGTGCCTGTTCGATGTCGGCAATGATGTCGTCGGCATTCTCGATACCTACAGAGAAACGGATAAGGTCGGGACGTACGCCGGCTTCAATCAATTGTTCGTCGCTAAGTTGGCGGTGTGTGTGGCTGGCAGGATGCAATACGCAGGTGCGTGCATCGGCCACGTGAGTAACGATGGCAGCCAGTTTCAGTGAATCCATAAACTTGATGCTCTCTTCGCGGCCGCCTTTCAAACCGAACGAGATGACACCGCACGAACCATTAGGCATGTATTTCTGTGCCAATTCGTAGTATTTGTTGCCGGGCAGGCTGCAATAGTTCACCCAAGCCACCTTGTCGTTCTTCTCCAAGTATTGTGCCACCTTCAAGGCATTGTTGCAATGTTGCGGCATGCGCAAGTGAAGGGTTTCCAAACCGAGGTTCAACAAGAATGCGTTTTGTGGGCTTTGAATGCTACCTAAGTCGCGCATCAGTTGGGCTGTTGCCTTGGTGATGAAGGCCAATTTGCCGAATGCTTTGGTGTAAGTAAGGCCGTGGTACGATTCGTCGGGCGTGCAAAGGCCAGGGAATTTCTCGGCATGGGCATCCCAGTCGAAGTTACCGCTATCTACGATACAACCGCCTACGCTGGTGGCATGTCCATCCATGTATTTGGTGGTAGAGTGAATTACAATGTCGGCACCCCATTCAAACGGGCGGCAGTTGATGGGAGTAGGGAAGGTGTTGTCCACAATCAAGGGCACACCATGAGCATGAGCCACCTTGGCAAACTTCTCTATGTCGAGTACTTCGAGCGAAGGGTTTGAAATGGTTTCGCCAAACAATGCCTTGGTATTGGGGCGGAAAGCTGCCGAAATCTCTTCTTCGCTGGCATCGGGTGCAATGAATGTGACTTCGATGCCCAACTTCTTAAGCGTTACGGCAAACAGGTTGAAGGTACCACCATAAATGGCCGATGAGCTGACGAAGTGGTCGCCGGCTTGGCAGATGTTAAAGATAGCATAGAAATTGGCTGCCTGTCCGCTCGAGGTGAGCATGGCGGCAACACCACCTTCGAGGGCGGCTATCTTGGCGGCTACGGCATCGTTCGTCGGGTTTTGCAGGCGGGTATAGAAATAACCGCTATCTTCCAAATCGAACAGACGGGCCATTTGCTCGCTGGTATCATACTTGAATGTGGTACTTTGATAGATGGGGAGTACACGAGGCTCACCCTTCGAGGGTGTCCATCCTGCTTGTACGCAGAGGGTCTCCGGCTTAAATTGTTTTGCCATATTGCTTGTAGTTTTTAGAATTTTGTTGCAAAAGTAAGGAAAATCCTATAAATTTGTCCTCGAAGAGAACAATCTTTCAATATTTTTATTTAAAAGGCCATGATAAACACCCCAAACAATAATAAAAAATGGTTTCTTCTAATGCTGGTTCTGCTACTTGCAATGCCTATTCAAGCGCAACAGAATCAGACGGATACACCAAGAAAAGGAGAGGGAATCTCTGCGTTCTTAAAACGTAACAACCGTTCGTCGAAAGCGCAATACGACGAATTCCTGAAGCTGAACGAAAAGAAACTGAAAGGAAAAAAAGAACTTAAACTGGGCGTGAAGTATCTATTGCCTCCGGCCGATGGCGCGGTAAGTGAAAAGACTACCGCAAAGAGCGAAGGCCCTAAAATCATTAAGGAACCTCTCTTTGGCAAAGAGTTGGAACAAGTTAAAGTAACGGGAAGTCGCTTGAAAGGCGCTTGTTTCTATGTGGTGAGCGGTCATGGTGGTCCCGACCCGGGTGCCATTGGAAAGGTTAACGGCAAACAATTGCACGAAGATGAATATGCCTATGATGTGGCTTTGCGGTTGGCAAAGAACCTGATGCAAGAGGGTGCCAAGGTGTATATCATTATTCAAGATAAGAAAGACGGCATTCGTAACGACCGTTATTTAAGTAACAGCAAGCGCGAAACGTGCATGGGTGCAGCCATTCCTTTGAATCAGGTGCAACGTCTGAAGCAACGCTCGGCAAAGATAAACGAACTCTATAAGAAGGATAAGAACAATTACACCTATTGCCGCGCTATCTTCCTGCATGTGGATAGCCGTAGCAAGCGCGAGCAGACAGATGTTTATTTCTATCATGCACCCAAGAGTAAGCAGGGCGAACGATTGGCCACTCGCATGATGAATACCTTCCGTGACAATTACAAGAAGCATCAGCCCAATCGCGGCTTTAGCGGTACCGTCGATCCGCGTAACCTATATGTCTTGCGCAACACTTCCCCCGTTGGCGTCTTCGTCGAGTTAGGAAACATCCAAAACAGCTTCGACCAACGTCGCTTCGTCATCAGCGACAACCGCCAAGCCCTTGCCAAATGGCTCATGGAAGGCTTCATTGCGGATTATAAGAAATGATAAATGATATAAAAACAAAAAAGCCTTCGTAATTTCGAAGGCTTTTTGTTTGTAGTGCCACCGGAAAAAGAGTTTTATTTCTAAATGTCTCTATATCTTCGCGTTAAAGAAATGCTCCAAATGTAATCTCCCGCTATTTCTCCACCTAAATTCTGCACCATTTTGCAGCGTCTCGCAGAGTCGAGTTCCTACTTTGATGCAAAGGTATATAATTATTGTTATATACAAATGGGAACTGCAATCTTATTTTTTCATAATATCTTCTATACGCCATTTTACTGCAAGTTCTAAACCCT
>SUXZ01000007.1 GCA_015060685.1 Mediterranea massiliensis
CCGAACAGAGAAGTTAAGCCCGGTCACGCCGATGGTACTGCGTAACAGTGGGAGAGTAGGTAGTCGCCGTTTTAGTTGAGCCTCCGTTGTCCAGAAGGATGACGGAGGCTTTTTTTGTTATTTCTTTAAATTTCTTCCTAAAACTTTTGGTGTTTTAATAATTATCTATACTTTTGCAGTGTAATAGTAAGCTATTACACTAATAAACTTAAATTATTTAATTATACGCCTTATGTTTTTAGTTGAAGATCTGACTTTTAGTTATGCTCGGGGTAGGGAAAATACCCTGAGCAACTTTTCGCTTTCGTTGGAGAAAGGAAAAGTTTATGGACTTTTAGGTAAGAATGGAGCCGGTAAATCAACCTTGTTGTATTTGATGAGCGGCTTGCTTACACCTAAAAGTGGTAGAGTGTTGTATCATGGTGTTGACGTTCGTCGTCGTTTGCCCTTGACGTTGCAAGACATGTTCATTGTTCCGGAGGAGTTTGAGTTGCCTTCTGTTTCATT
The DNA here is from genome assembly GCA_015060685.1 of Mediterranea massiliensis. Taxonomy (GTDB): domain Bacteria; phylum Bacteroidota; class Bacteroidia; order Bacteroidales; family Bacteroidaceae; genus Bacteroides; species Bacteroides massiliensis_B. The sequence continues at coordinate 508 of SUXZ01000007.1, forward strand.
GCAATCGTATGTAAAACTCAATGCTCCGTTCTATCCTCGTTTCAGTGAAGAGGATATGAAGCATTATTTAGCGCTGTTTGGTATGGCTGAGAATATTCATCTGGGGCAGTTGTCTATGGGGCAGAAAAAGAAAGTGTTCATGAGTTTTGCTTTGGCTGCCAATACCTCGCTGTTGTTAATGGACGAGCCTACCAATGGTTTGGACATTCCCGGTAAGAGCCAATTCAGAAAGATGATAGCTGCTGGTATGTCTGATGAACGAACCATCTTGATTTCTACCCATCAGGTGCGTGATATCGACCGCATTCTTGACCACATTGTTATTATGGATAATAGTCATGTGATGCTTGATGCATCGGTTGCTGAAATCTGTAGCCGTTTCGCGTTTGTGGAGAGCGATGACCGTTCGTTGTTAGTTTCTGCCATTTATGCATTGCCTACTTTGCAAGGAAACTTGATGATGTTGCCCAATGAAGGCAATGCGGATACCACGATTAATTTAGAACTGCTATTTGGTGCTGTGTTGGAGAACCCAGAGCGCGTAGCAGAGATGTTCCACCCTGAAATAAAGAATGCGCTATGAAGATGAAAGATACCTTTTTCAGTTTCCCCCGTTTTGCCAACTATTTCAAGAAAGTGTTGGTTGAAGACCGCAAGCGTTTGTTGCAACGCATCATAACTGTATTTGGTTTGTTGGTAGTGTTCGGTGCAATTATAAGCGATAGTTGTTACCAGCATTATATGGAAGCATTAAAGATGGGCATTGTGCGTAATGAAATAGATCCTGCAATAGATGGTCTTATGCCGCTGTTTGTTTTTGGGTTGTTTATAGGTTGTGCACTGAGCGCTTCGTTTATTATGGAACCGATGAGCAGCAAAACCGGTCGCATCTATGCGTTGATGCTACCTGCTACCTCGTTCGAGAAATATTTTGTTCGTTGGTTCATTTACACGATAGGATACTTGGTAGTTTATTATTTGTTATTCCTATTGGTCGATGTAATGCGAGTATGTGTCTTTAGTGTGATTTATCCGGAGATTGATATCATAACTTTCTTAAATCCGTATGCAGAGATAGTTGCTTTGCGAGATGACGCGCCTTGGGGATTTATTGTTTCTCTTTATTTATTATTGCAATCCATCTTTGTGTTAGGTAGTTCGCTTTGGCCGAAATATGCCTTTTTGAAGACCTTTACCGCTTATACAATCTTGGGAATGGCATTTACTGCTTTCTTTGCGGGCATAATGAATCTGTTCGATCGCCCAGGTAATTCATATATTATGCCTGAATTGAGCGATGATACATTGTTCTTAATAGCCACTTGCGGTGTAATGATGGTTACTCTGTTCTTCTGGTGGCTTGCCTACAAGCGTTTCAAGGAGATGGAAGTTGTAAATCGTTGGTAGCCTATGAATTTCAAAGAGACTAAAGGCATCTATCTACAGATTGCCGATCGCATTTGCGATGAAGTGCTGTTGGGCATCTACAACGAGGACGACCGTATTCCGTCGGTGCGCGAATATGCCACGTTGGTGGAGGTTAATGTGAACACCATGGTACGTTCGTACGAATACCTCCAACAGCAAGGAGTGATTTATAATAAGCGAGGCATTGGTTACTTTGTGGCCGAAGGTGCACGCAAGCAGATACTTTCCATGCGTCGTGCCTACTTTATGGACGAAGAAGCCGATTACTTCTTCAAGCAGCTCTACCTACTCGACATTACGCCAGACGAGGTGAGCCAAATGTATCGCGAGTATATCAATAAACAAAAACAGTAAATCCAGTTTTATGAAAACAACATCCAAAATAATCATTGGCCTATTAGTGGCCATACCGCTGCTCATCTTTATTTTTGCGATTCTTTGCACTAACGTCTTTGTACTATCGGAAGAAGATCGTAATTATTATGTGAATAATGGTCAACTCACTACCATCGAACTGCCCGCTTGCAAGGCGATTGAGTTCAGAATAGGTGTTGTGGAATACAAAATGGTTTCGGAAGGACTATACATGGCTACCGACCTATTTTTCTTTCATGAGGGTGGGGAGCTAAAAGTTACTCCTACCACCGAAGCACATGCTTCGTTTACCATCACTGAAGCACTGAAATCTCATACAGCAATAAGTATGCACGGTGATACTTGTGTCGTTACCTTTTCATTCCCACGTGCGGAGCTTCCCGAACGCTATCGCGGAGTAGGTTTCTTACACGTCATCACCGGCGATATGCATCTTTCCCTTCCTAAAGAGGTGGAGTATATTAAAGATGGCGTTTTGAACCTATTTAGTTGCACTGACCTTTCGTGCAGCCGACTTACCTTTGATGCCAATGCCCGTATCGATATATTCGATAGCAACATCGATACGCTGAATGTGCAATCTTCTCGTTTGCTTCAGCTTAGAAGCGGTCATGTAAAGCACCTCTTTGTCGATGCAGACAAAGTGAATTGGCAACAATTCTACAATGCAGCTTTTGTTGATGTAGAGCATATCAGTGGAAGAGGATCTGTTCGACGTCATATTACATCGGATGCTAATCGTATAGTGTGGGAACCGAAGGATGAACAAGCAAAACTTGAACTCGTATTTGCCGGGCCAATGGAAGTGGAAGTGAGCAAGCCGAGTGAATAAAGGTAATAAAGCAATGATGTAGATATGAAAAAAAGAGATTTGTTTTTAATATTATTTCTGGTTATTGTTTCTTTTGTCGGATGCAGTAAGCCCGAAACAGCCACTTTGGTAATCAAAACGGCACCCAATGCGGAGATAGTTTATTGGGGTGCCGGTAAAAATGAATTGTATGCTCACGCTTTGGGGCAAAAAGTAAATGCGGATTCCAATGGGTACTTTACCTATCAAGTAGAACTTACAGAGCCGAAAGTGTTGGCCGTTAATTCTTTGTTCGAAGTTGCTACTTTGTATCTTACTCCAAAGAGTCAAGACACATTGACTATAACAGAAGATACCTTGTTGTTGAGCGGAAGCAATGTAGGATATAATCGTGCGCTACGAGCGGTGGATGAATTTCAAGCATATTGCGGTTCTATGTTATACACACAACATGAATTGGAATCGGCAAAAACGCCTGAAGAGTTGAAGCATATGTATGGTGTACATTACGATAAAGCTGCCGATGTAATTCAATCGGCCAATCTTCCTAAGAAATTTGTGAAAGAGCAGATGACACATCTTGATTACATCTCGCGTATGATTTTGGCTAATGCCGTTATGCCTATGCGTGGAGATATAAGTGAAGAATGGAAAGCAGAGTTTAAACGCATGGTCGATATGTCGTGGGATGATGATGCTTTCCTCAGCTATCGAGGTGTGGTGAAAATGGGTACTCATTTGTCTCCATTGAAATATGCCATATTGGAAGGCGGTGATTTGAGAGCTGTTCAAGAACCATACCGATTTATGTTCGATTGTTGCAAAGATTTGTTCAGCGGAAAGGCGCTTGAACGTGTTTGGGCAAGTTTTATCTATGACGATATTATGCAGGGTAATCATACCGAGGTGTTCATAGAGTTTCTCGAAGAATTCAAGCAACAATATCCGAATAGTCCTTATCTGTCGGTGCTTCAACCAGGCATGGAAGAGACAATCCGTTTCCACGAAGGCAAAGCGGATGAGAACTTGTATCACATCTTGCCGTATGATTCCTCAATGCAATCTATAGCAGATGCCGCAAAGTCGTTGCGTGGTAAGGTGGTATATGTAGATGTTTGGGCTACTTGGTGCGGCCCATGTAAGATGATGTTCCAACATATTCCCGTTTTGAAAGAGAAGACCGAAGGTTTGGATATTGAATACCTCTATCTCTCGATAGACCGACCACAAGCAGAAGATACTTGGCGTAAATCCATACCATATTATGATTTGAAAGGGTATCATTTGCTTGCCGGTCAGGAATTGGCGAAAGCTGTTTATCAAGAGTTGGGCAATGAACGTGGCGTACTTTCCATTCCGCGCTACTTGATATTGGATAGAGAAGGCAATATCGCCGTGCCTTTTGCGGCTTCGCCCGACCAACCTGAAGCGGTAGTAGAGCAATTGAAGGAGGTATTGTTGAAATAATGATTTTTAAACGCCTAAGTTTCCGAGTGAATAAACCTTAAAAAGATTGCATCTACTATTAAAATAATTGTAGGTGCTGCTGTTTACATTTATTTTTGAAACATAAAAGACTTTAATTCTATATCGTTAAGTATGAAAGTTAAAGATGTTATTGCTTGTTTTCTCCTTTTCTTGGTGGCAAGTACAGTTAGTGCGCAGAGTAGTGAAAAGCCGAAGGTGGTTTGGGATGAAGTCGTTTCGGGATATGGTATTCATTCAAGAACCATTCGGATAGATAATGTGCGCTTGTACGGTGACCGTACAGAAGTGGGCATACACATAAGCTATCAACCAGGTTATTGGATAAAGATTAATAGCAACACCTACTTGCAAGCCGACGGAGCAACGTATGCATTGAAAAACGCAACGGTAGTTACGCTGGATAAAGAGTTTTGGATGCCTGCGTCGGGCGAAGTGGATTTTGTTCTGACCTTCGAACCAGTACCGGTGGATTGCAAGCAAATGGACTTTATCGAACCCAATGGTTGGAAGATAATGAACGTTCGTAGTGCAAGCGTGCTCCCTCATGGTATTGTTGATACCTATTGGTGCAACGAAGCTACCGGTGATTGGTTCATCGGTTTCACACCCGAACATGTTATTTATGCCAATAAAGTTTGGAATATTATCAGCCAAACCGAAAAGAAGGATGCTTATGAATTGATGATAGGCGACGAGTCTATTACTCTTCCTATCAAGGTAAGCAAGATGAAGAAAGGTGTTCGCTCCATCGAAGTAGCCGGTTTGAATCCAGTGGCTTGTAGCCCGATAACTACTGCTGCCATGCCCGAGTATCCTACAAAAGATATGGAAAGCGGTTTCAAGGATAACGGCTATCGCGAAGGCGATTACGTTACTATCATCGGTTGGTTGAAGGATATGCCCGAGGAGATGAGGAAGTTGGATAATAAGTTCGAATTGGCCATAAACAACTTCCTGATAGAAGAAGAGGAAAGTTTCGTTGCCGATTTGGATTCGTTGGGACGATTCACACTTAAGGCACCGATACTGAACACTTCGGAAGTATTTTTGGATTGGGCAAGAAGCGGTGTGAACTCTGTTCTTGAACCTGGCGAAACCTATTTCTTCTTAAACGATTTTGCTACAGGTCAGAAACTATTTATGGGTAAGAACGTACGTTTGCAAAACGAAATGCTTGCGCACCCCATTGAAAGAAGTAGGGCAGATTTAACTCCGGAGGGAAGAGGTAAGTCTGATGCTACAAAGGTATGGGCGAAAGCCGATAGCATACGTGCTGCACAGATGGAGGGATTGAAACAGTTGCAAACAATGCATCCAAACCTTTCGCAACGCTACATCGACTATGCCGAAGGATTCTATCGTAACAGCCAAGCATGTAATATGATGCAAGCACGTTTTAATTTCCCCCATTTCGATGTACCGCAAGACTATTTGGAATATGTAGGCAAGGAGTTTTGGCAAAATCGCCCACAACCATATACGCTCCATCGTGATTTCAGCAATTTTATGGACGACTACCTTGATAGCGTGAGCGATTTTGATGGTCGTATCAGCGCAGAAGATATTGCCGGAATCATTCTTGAATTGGGAAGAAGAGGTAAGATAACACTGACCGATAAAGAAAAAGAGGCATTGAAGCAACTACCGGCTTTGCAAAAAGAGTTTATTGAGAAAATAAACAATGCGCCAGAGGAAGAAAAACAGGCTTTGGCCGATGTGTATAATAATAGTGAATTGACGAAAACGTTCAATGATTTGTTGCAACGTTACAATTCTGAGATAAACAACGAACTTTCGTTCTCGATGATTCGCCCCACTATTGCAGCTATCGATTCGGTTGGATGTGAAAAATTGCTTCGCGAATTCTTAATTGCACGCGAACTCTATAAAACGATAGACAATGTGCGCCGACCAATGCCCGATTCGATGGTAGAGTTTGTTGAAAACGAAGTGAAACATCCGTTGGCCAAGCGTACCATTATGGAACTTCACGACAAGTATCTGTCTCTTCAGAAGCGAAATACACCCAAAACGGCAAACCTACAGTCAGCCGATGTGGTGAAAGACATGAGCGATGGCGAGAAGATTCTTCGCAAACTGATAGAACCTTATAAAGGCAAGATTATCTTGCTCGATATTTGGGGAACATGGTGCGGCCCATGCAAGGAAGCCCTTTCACATTCGCAAGAAGAGTATGCTCGCTTGGCTCCTTATGATATGGTATTCCTTTATTTAGCCAACCGTTCGCCAGAAGATTCGTGGAAGAATGTCATTGCAGAGTATGAGGTAGTGGGCGACAATGTAGTGCACTACAACTTGCCTCACGAACAACAACAAGCCGTAGAACGCTTCTTGAAGGTAAATTCATTCCCTACCTATAAACTTATTGATGCTTTTGGTAATATCTTGCCAGTGAATGCCGACCCTCGTAATTTGGATAAAATGGAAGAACTGGTTAAGATGATAAGTCAATGAAGCTATTTTGCGTATTTTTTTAAACACCTAAGTTTCAATACATTATTTTGCTAAATTTACATTAAACCTTTTTGCTCATTAGGTTAAACCTTTTGGGCAAGAAGGTTTAACGTTTTCACCCTTTAGGTTTAACCTTTTCGGGAGGTAGTTTCACCCCTTTTGTTCGGTGGATGCATGGAGTTTGTTCGGTGCATCCACCGAACGCATTCGGCACTTCTGAACATTAAATACTTTACGCGTGAAGAACAAATACTTCAGTCGTGAAGAACAAATAGTTCGGAAACAAACAAACTATTGTTTACTTTGGACTATTGCAAGGGAAACAAAAACATCTTTACAAACTGAAAACCGCTGAAAATGCCCGGAAATTTTTCCTCGTGAGGGAGAAAAACTACCCTCGTGGGAAAATTATTTTTTCCTCGTGGGAAAAAAATTTCGGCCCGATTCGGCCTTTTCAAGAGATGGTAAAAAGAGTTGATAATATATAAAGAGAAACGCCCCGTCCTGATGGACGAGGCGTTTTATTTAGTTGCGGAGGCAAGACTCGAACTTACGACCTTTGGGTTATGAGCCCAACGAGCTACCAACTGCTCCACTCCGCGATGTTTCCGTTTTCTGGGTGCAAAGGTACGGCTTTCTTTTGAATTAGCAAATATTTCGCAGATAATTTTCCAGATATTTGTGTGATTGATATAAATGCGCTACTTTTGCACAGATTTTTAATCATTGTGCAACTTATATATGACTTCATCGAAAACCAAAGCAAAACTTGTTGATGTTGCTCGTCAGTTATTCGCCAAGACAGGCTTGGAAAATACTACGATGAACGACATTGCCCTTGCTTCGGGCAAAGGCCGGAGAACACTCTACACCTACTTTAAAAGCAAGGAAGAGATTTATCTGGCGGTCATCGAGTCGGAGCTGGATATCCTTTCCGATGTTCAGCAGAAGGTGGCCGAAAAGAAGATTTCGCCCGAACAGAAGCTGATGGAGATGATTTATGCCCACTTGGATGCTGTGAAAGAGGTGGTATTCCGCAACGGTACACTTCGTGCCGACTTCTTCCGCGACATTTGGCAGGTAGAGACTGTCCGCAAGCGGTTCGATGCCAAAGAGCGTCTGCTGATTCGCGACATCCTGGCCGAAGGCGTAGAGAAGGGCGTATTCGATGTGGACGATATATACATGACCGCCGAGATAGTACATTATAGCGTGAAGGGTATTGAAACACCCTACATCCGCGGACAGATAGGTGCACACCTGAAGGATAGCGAAAAGGAAGAGTACGTCAGCAAGCTGGTGTTGCGCGCCTTGGGCAAGCAATTCCAATAAACGGCCTCTTTGCGACAGACAGAAAACATTTAATTAACTAATAAATAAAATCTAAAATGGGATTATTAGAAGGAAAGACAGCCATCGTAACCGGTGCTGCACGCGGTATTGGTAAGGCTATTGCATTGAAATTTGCCGCCGAAGGCGCAAATGTTGCATTCACAGATTTGGTAATCGACGAAAATGCCGAAGCAACCGCTAAGGAAATCGAAGCATTAGGCGTTAAGGCTAAGGGATATGCATCCAATGCAGCCAGCTTTGAAGATACAGAGAAGGTTGTTGCCGAAATTCATAAAGACTTCGGTCGCATCGATATCCTGGTAAACAATGCCGGTATCACCCGCGACGGATTGATGATGCGCATGAGCGAACAACAATGGGACATGGTAATCAACGTGAACCTGAAGTCGGCTTTCAACTTCATCCACGCATGTACTCCTATTATGATGCGTCAAAGAGGCGGTAGCATCATCAACATGGCTTCGGTAGTAGGTGTTCACGGCAATGCCGGCCAATCGAACTATGCCGCTTCAAAGGCAGGTATGATTGCTTTGGCCAAGTCTATCGCACAAGAACTTGGTTCTCGCGGCATCCGCGCCAACGCCATTGCACCGGGATTCATCATCACAGCCATGACCGACGCCCTCTCTGACGAAGTGAAGGCCGAATGGGCAAAACGCATTCCATTGCGTCGTGGCGGTACACCGGAAGATGTAGCTAATATCGCTACCTTCTTGGCATCGGATATGTCATCATACGTATCTGGCCAAGTTATCCAAGTAGATGGTGGAATGAACATGTAATTGAAATTATGACAGTTGTCTACGAAGACAATCACATAATCATTGTCAACAAGACCGCTTCCGAGATAGTACAAGGCGACAAAACCGGCGATACACCCCTTTCGGAAACCGTGAAGGAGTACCTGAAGGAGAAGTATCAGAAACCCGGTAATGTCTTTATCGGTGTTACCCATCGCCTTGACCGTCCCGTAAGCGGTCTTGTGCTTTTTGCCAAAACAAGCAAAGCCCTGTCGCGACTGAACGAAATGTTCAAGCGCGGCGAAGTGAAAAAGACCTATTGGGCAGTGGTGAAAAACCGTCCCGCACAAGAAGAGGGGACACTTAGCCATTGGATGGTGCGCAACGAAAAACAGAACAAAAGCTACGCTTACGACAAGGAAAAGCCGGGTAGCAAGCATGCCATTCTGGACTATCGCCTGATAGCCGCATCGGACAACTATTTCCTGCTGGAAGTGGATTTGAAAACCGGCCGGCATCATCAGATTCGTTGTCAGCTGGCCAAGATGGGATGCCCCATCAAAGGCGATTTGAAGTATGGCTTTGCACGCTCAAACCCCGATGGAAGCATCTGTCTGCATGCCCGTCGCATCTCCTTTATCCATCCGGTTTCGAAAGAGCAAATCACCGTGGAAGCCCCCCTTCCATCGTCGTTCAAGATGTTTGCTTAAGCTATGCCGGTAAAAACCAATCATTTTTTGTTCGAAAAATAGAGCACAATATTAAGAGTTTCACTATTTTTGCATTCTCAATTGTCTAAATAGAAAGAATGATAGAAAAACTCATTGTTTTAGAGGATATTGATCCGGTTATCTTTTATGGCGTAAACAACGCTAACATGCAGTTGATAAAGGCTCTCTATCCCAAATTGCGCATCGTGGCCCGAGGCAATGTCATCAAAGTGCTGGGCGACGAAGAAGAGATGTGCGCCTTCGAAGAAAACATTACCAAACTTGAAAAACATTGTGCCGAGTTCAACTCGCTGAAAGAAGAGGTCATCATCGACATTATCAAGGGAAACAAACCCCAATCGGAAAAGAACGGCGATGTGATTGTGTTCAGCGTAACCGGCAAACCCATCATACCCCGTAGCGACAATCAACTGAAACTTGTCGAAGCATTCGCCAAGAACGATATGCTGTTTGCCATCGGGCCGGCCGGCTCGGGCAAGACCTATACCGCCATAGCCTTGGCCGTTCGTGCATTGAAGAACAAGGAGATAAAGAAAATCATCCTTTCGCGCCCGGCTGTAGAGGCCGGCGAGAAATTAGGATTCTTGCCCGGCGATATGAAGGATAAGATTGACCCCTATCTGCAACCGCTTTACGATGCCTTGCAAGATATGATACCGGCGGCTAAGTTGAAAGAGTACATGGAGCTGAACATCATCCAGATTGCACCGCTTGCCTTTATGCGCGGCCGCACACTGAACGATGCCGTGGTTATCCTGGACGAGGCACAAAACACTACCTCGGCTCAAATCAAGATGTTCCTTACCCGTATGGGCATGAACACCAAGATGATTGTAACGGGCGATATGACGCAGATAGACTTGCCATCGTCGCAAACATCGGGACTTGTACAAGCCTTGAAGATTCTGAAAGGTGTGAAAGGCATCAGTTTCATCGAACTGAACAAGAAGGACATCGTACGTCATCAGCTGGTGACACGCATAGTAGAAGCCTACGAACACTTCGACAAGCAACAAAAGCAGGAACGCGAAAAGAAGAAATTGGAAAATAACAATAAATAATCAACGATATGAAAGCATTAACAGCAACTGAATTTAACTTCCCCGGACAAACAAGTGTTTATCATGGTAAAGTGCGCGATGTATACAACATCGGCGGAGAAAAATTAGTGATGGTAGCCACCGACCGCATCTCGGCATTCGACGTGGTATTGCCAAAAGGTATCCCCTTCAAAGGACAAATGCTGAACCAGATTGCAGCCAAGTTCCTGGATGCAACAACCGACATCTGCCCTAACTGGAAAATGGCTACCCCCGACCCGATGGTGACCGTGGGCGTGATGTGCGAAGGCTTTGCTGTAGAGATGATTGTACGCGGATACCTTTGCGGCTCGGCTTGGAGAGCATACAAGAGCGGTGTGCGCGAAATTTGTGGCGTGAAGTTGCCCGAAGGCATGAAGGAAAACCAAAAGTTCCCAACTCCTATCATTACTCCTACCACAAAGGCTGAAATTGGCGAACACGACCAAGACATCTCGAAAGAAGAAATCTTGGCGCAAGGTTTGGCTACTCCCGAAGAGTATGCTTTGCTGGAGAAATATACACTTGCACTGTTCCAACGCGGTACAGAAATTGCAGCTGAACGTGGGTTGATTTTGGTGGATACCAAGTATGAGTTCGGTAAGCACAACGGTCAAATCTATTTGATGGACGAGATTCATACTCCGGACTCAAGCCGCTACTTCTATAGCGAAGGCTACGAAGAACGCTTCTTGAAGGGCGAACCGCAAAAGCAACTCTCTAAGGAGTTTGTACGCGAGTGGTTGATGGAGAACGGATTCCAAGGCAAGGAGGGACAACAAGTGCCCGAAATGACCGATGAAATCGTGGAAAACATCAGCAATCGCTACATTGAACTTTACGAACACATCACCGGTGAACAATTCGTAAAGGAAAATACTGATAACATAGCTGAACGTATTGAAAAGAACGTTACTGAATATTTGAAGTAACCATCCGTTTTCCGATATGAACTATCCGCAAGAAGAGGTATTGCCAATAGGCTATGAAGGTAGCAAGAGCGAACAGATAGAACAAATGTTCGACCATATTGCGCCTACCTACGACAAACTGAATCATACATTGTCGTTGGGGGTTGATAGATATTGGCGCAAGACGGCACTTAAGGCATTAGGGTCGTCTAAACCTCGGCGGATGTTGGATGTTGCAACAGGTACTGGCGATTTTGCCATCTTGGCCGCCCGCCATTTGCAACCGGAACAATTGATAGGAATAGATATCAGTGAGGGAATGATGGCGGTAGCCCGCCGGAAGGCGACCGATGTAGGATTGTCTCCGGAAAAGGTCTCTTTCCAACGGGAAGATTGCACGAAATTATCCTTCCCGGATAATAGTTTCGATGCTGTATCATCGACCTTCGGTATTCGAAATTTCGAACAATTGGATAAGGCATTGTCCGAAATGCATCGTGTGTTGACACCGGGTGGACAGTTGGTTATTCTTGAGCTGTCCACACCGCGTGCTTTCCCTATGAAGCAATTGTATAAGTTCTATTCCAAGACAATTATTCCGCTGATAGGCAAATGTATCTCGCGCGACAATAGTGCATATACCTATCTGCCAGATAGCATTAAAGCCTTTCCGCAGGGCGAAGTCTTGCAACAATCATTGTTGCGTGCGGGCTTTGATAAAGCTATATTTCGCCGGTTGACGTTTGGTATATGTACGCTTTATATCGCAACTAAATAAGATAACTAAACAGATTGTAGTATGGATAAATACGGATTGATAGGCTATCCTTTGGGACACTCGTTTTCAGAAGGATTCTTTAATCAGAAATTCTATTCTGAAGGCATAGATGCTACCTATACGAATTTTGAAATCGCTGATATAGCAGAGTTTAAACATATCATACAGGATAATCCGAATTTGAAAGGATTGAATGTAACTATCCCATATAAGGAGAAAGTTATCAAGTATTTGGACGAACTCGATGCTGATACTGCCAAGCGTATTGGGGCGGTTAATGTAATCAAGATAGTCTCTCTTCCAAAAGGGAAAAAGAGACTGATTGGCTATAACTCTGATATTGTAGGTTTTACGCAAAGCATTGAGGCGTTGCTGATGCCGCACCATAAAAAGGCGTTGATTTTGGGTACTGGTGGCGCATCGAAGGCTGTTTATCATGGCTTGTTATCATTGGGCATCCAGCCGGTGTTCGTGTCGCGTACTCCCAATAAGGGGCAACTCAGCTATGCCCAGTTGACACCGGAGGTTATGGCCGAATACACGGTTATTGTCAATACTACTCCGTTGGGAATGTATCCAAATATTGATGTTTGTCCGGATATTCCATACGAGTTGCTCTCTTCAGACCACTTGCTTTACGATTTGTTGTATAATCCGGACGAAACGCTCTTTATGCGCAAGGGAAAAGAGCAAGGTGCAGTGGTGAAGAATGGTCTTGAAATGTTGCTGCTACAAGCATTTGCAGCTTGGGATATTTGGAATAGTTAGTCTGTCTTGCCTGATTGCCGATGAAGAAGGTTCTTAAACGAGTTGCAGTTGCTCTGTTGCTGTTGGTGTTGCTGTTTGTGGCAGGTAGTTTCTACTTGTTGGATTATGCTTTGCGCCCGGCAGATTTGACAAACCGCTCGAGAAACATCGACAGCAGTTTCCAATTATTGACGGATGAGTATCCTCAAGCTGCAGCTTGGTTGGATAGTGTGATGACTGTTGGTGCTTTACACGATATGTATATCGAAGATGAAGCCGGTCTGAGCCATCATGCACTCTATATTCCTGCTGCCGCTCCTACACCCAATACGGCCGTAATCTTGCATGGCTATACCGATAACAGTATTCGCATGATGATGATAGCCTATATGTATAGCAGGCAGTTGGGATACAATGTTTTGTTACCGGACTTATATGGGCATGGACTGACCGATGGAGATATGATTAGGATGGGATACCTTGACAGGTTGGATGTGTTGCGATGGATAGAAACGGCAGACGAACTGTTTGGAAGCTCTTTCAGTGGCGTTCGTGTAGTGGTGCATGGCATTTCGATGGGAGCTGCTACGGCAATGATGGTTTCGGGCGAAGTGCAGCATGGTCTTCATCAACTGCCTTATGTAAAGTGCTTTGTCGCTGATTGCGGCTATACTTCTGTGTGGGATCAATTTAAATCTGAACTATCGGCACAATTCAACTTGCCGGCATTTCCATTGCTATATATTAGTGATTGGCTTTGTAAAGTGCGCTATGGCTGGAGCTTCCGAGAAGCATCGCCGTTGGAGGCAATACAACGCTGCACACTTCCCATGCTGTTTATTCATGGGGATGTAGATACTTTTGTGCCAACATCCATGGTTCATCAGCTTTATGAAGCCAAGTCGTCGCCCAAACAACTTTGGTTGGCGCCTGGGGTAGATCATGCTCATGCTTATCGCGACTACCCCGAAGAATATACTGAAATAGTAAAGGATTTTCTAAATAACTATATGCAATGAAGAAATTGTTTATCCTGTTCGCTTGTTGCTTGCTGACGGTTGTATCATCAGCACAAGAAGCCTATACCATAGATAATCTGCCAAATGTGCATCTACAAAATGCATCGCGCTATGTTTGTGATCCGGCTAATATACTATCACCCATGGCTGCCGATAGCATTAATCGTATGCTTTATGCTTTGGAAGAACAAACCGGCATAGAGAGTGTTGTGGCTGTGCTTCCTACAATTGGCGAGGTTGATTGCTATGATTTTGCTTTTGGCCTGGGAAACAAGTGGGGAGTTGGTAAGGCAAAGAATGATAACGGATTGGTTGTGTTGCTTGTAACAGATCAGCGTTGTATTCAGATGGTTACCGGCTATGGCCTTGAAGGACATCTGCCAGATGCTATATGTAAGCGAATACAGTTGAATGATATGGTGCCTTACTTGAAGGATAATCGTTGGAGTGAGGGTATGGTGGCTGGTATTCAGGCTGTTTGCAAGCGGTTGGATGGCAGCATGACTAATGATGGCAATGGTGATGGCGATGAAGATGGCCTTGTAGGCTTTTTAATAGCTATATGCGTTTTCTTTTTGTTGGCATTCCTTTTAATTTGGATGGGAGCTCGGAATGCTTCCAAATGTCCTAAATGCGGGAAGCATAGTTTGCAACGTATCAGCTCGCAAATAGCTTATCGTCGTGGAGGTGTGAAAGCCGAAGACGTTACTTATATCTGTGAGAATTGTGGACATACGTTGATTCGTCGTCAGAACTCGTACGATGAGAATTATCGCGGAGGTGGTTCGGGGCCTATCATTTTTGGTGGCGGTTTCGGCGGTGGCCGTAGTTTTGGCGGTGGCGGCTTCGGTGGCGGAAGTTTTGGTGGCGGAAGCTTTGGCGGAGGCGGTGCTGGTACCAGATTTTGAGAAATTATCAATATTAATCATAACAATTAAAAACAGAGAAAATGAAGAAATCAACTATTATCTTGATTGTAATTGCTGTTGTAGCAGTTATTTGGGGTGTTTCAGCCTATAATGGTTTGGTAACAATGGACGAGAATGTAAACACTGAGTGGGCAAATGTAGAGACACAATATCAGCGTCGTGCCGACCTTATTCCTAATTTGGTGAATACAGTTAAGGGCTATGCTGCTCACGAAAGCGAAACATTGGAAAGTGTGATTGCTGCTCGTAGTAAGGCAACACAAATTACCGTTGATCCAAGTAATTTGACTCCTGAAAAGTTGGCTGAGTATCAAGAGGCTCAAGGTGCTGTGACAAGCGCACTTGGCAAGTTGCTTGCTATCAGTGAAAGCTATCCTGATTTGAAGGCAAATCAAAACTTCTTGGAGTTGCAAGCCCAGTTGGAAGGTACTGAAAACCGCATCAATGAGGCTCGTCGTAAGTTTAATAATGTAGCAAAAGAGTATAATACAGCTATCCGCCGCTTCCCCAAAAGTATATTGGCTGGCATGTTCGGCTTTGACAAGCGTGCCTATTTTGAGGCTGCAGAAGGTGCTCAAAATGCTCCTGTGGTAGAGTTCTAATTTGTTTCGTTAGCTTTAGTCATCATAAATGCATCCTTTCTGATTATAGGGTGCAAGTCATTTTGTTAACTACCCTCTCCGTTGTTCGGAGAGGGTGTTTTTTTTTTGTATTGTTAATGCCCTTGATTTTTCAACAAAAGTATAATCGAAATTATCCATACATATAATAAATAGTAATGATATTAAAAAAATCTTATGTTATATTTTGATTATCAAAATAATGTTTATATTTTTGTCAAAACTAAAAAAAATGTAGCCATGAAGAATATTCTTTATTACCCTATTGTGGTTTTACTTTTGTGCGTTTCATGCGTAAATCAAATAGGTTCTGATGATGTTGAGATAAGCATCCGGCAATGTTCCTATTTCGTTTACAACCGAAATTAGTCCTTATTCAACGAGAATGCTGAATAATCGCTTTACAACTGGTGACGAAGTTGGTTTGTATGCCGTTATTGCGAACTCTTCATTGAATGGCAATCGCTATTTGAATAATATATCTTTATCTTGTACTGATGCAAATACTTTGCGGCCCAAATCGGATGTTTACTATCCAGAAGGTGACTATAATCTTGATGTATATGCGTACTATCCATATCAGTCGGTTGCTTTGGAAAGTGGAAAGACTACATTGACGGTGTCCGTAAAGGATAATCAAGAAACGGATGAGGCTTTTTCAATGTCTGATTTCATGGCTGCAAAGAAGTTGAATGTTAAAAATGGTTCAAGTGAAGTGGCTTTGAACTTCAAACATAAATTATCGAAGATATCCATTAAGTTAGTATTTAACGATGCAATATCTGCAAATAAAGCATTGAAGAGTAATCCGAAAGTGTTTGCTACAGATTTTTGTTCTACGGCTATCTATGATTTTGCAAATGATGCCGTCCGCCAGCCAAGTACATTAACTAATATGATTCCACATGGAACTTGGAAATCGGATGATGTGTTGTTGGTAGGCAAGGAATTGTTAGTAGTTCCTCAATCTATAGAAAATCAAAAACTTATATTGGATTTGGATGGTAAAATCTATATATGTACATTGAACGAAGAAACATTAGAAAAGGGATTTGTATATGAATATCCTATCAATATGGATGATTTGACAGAAGGAATGATGAATAGGATATCAGCAACAATCACCGATTGGGAGAAAGGTGAATCTCAAGAAACTGAGAGTAATACGGAGTTGCCATCGTTGAATATTGAGGCGTTGTCTTTTACCACTTCTAATATTTATCACATCTATCATGCGGGTATGCCTATTGCTGAGATTTGTAAGGAATATCTTTATAAAGATGGTGAAATAGATTCGCGTGCTATTGTAGTTTATCCTGTTGTGAATGGAAATACTAATCTCCAGAGTGGACTTGTGTTGAAATTGTTGGATGAATCAGGTAATGTACATGGAGGTCGTGTGTCTTGGAATGAGGATACTAATGAATTAACTTATGTTGGTGGTAATTCATCGCCAATATTGAATCTTTATGTGGATGATAGTAAGCAAGTTGTTTCTTCTCAACCTAATACTTCCTTGCCGTTTAATGTTTGTAGTTTTCTCTTGCGTGATACGCGGAATAATGTACTTCAAGAATATCCATTAGTAAAGGTGGCTACTCAATATTGGATGAGAGATGATCTGTATACTTCTTATTTTAGTGATGGATCTCCTATTAAGAAACTTTCTGTATTGAACGGAGCAGTAGGGTATTTGAAGAATGAAACTTCTTCGCACTACTTCTATACTGGTGAGGCTGTAAATTCAGGTTTGTTGGCTCCTATCGGTACAAGGATGCCAAATGACGTGGATTGGAACATGTTAGAGACTTATTTGGATGGTATTACTGATGCTTTAAAAGATAATTTTTGGGATGAATTTGAGGGACAATCCTATTATCCTGGAAATGGAAAAAGTGGTTTTGAAATGCATCCATGGGGTATGTATATTGAATTGAATGGCGAGTCAAAAATAATTAATCAAGGTACATATACTGGCTATTGGATGACGGAAGGACAATCAAATAAATTGCATGAAGAAGGTAAGGCTTATCAATTTTCGTCGAAAGATAAATACTTTAAAACTGTTTCCGGCAAAGTTTCGGGAAAGGATTATTACCAAGCATTCTCCGTGCGTTGCATAAAAGAATGAACATTTTAGCTGATTTCTCATATCTTTTTTGTAGTTTTGTGCACTAAAGCGTAATGTGCGCTTAAACGAAAAGGAAATGAGAGTTATAGATTTAATTCATAGTAATAAGCATACCGCATTCTCGTTTGAGATTTTGCCACCTATCAAGGGTACTGGTATTGACAAATTGTATCAGGGAATTGATGTGTTGAGGGAATTCGATCCAAAATACATCAACATCACTACGCACAGAAGTGAATATGTATATCAAGAACTTGGCAACGGGTTGTTTCAACGCAATCGGTTGAGAAGAAGACCTTGTACGGTGTCGGTTGCTGCTGCTATTCAGAATAAGTATGGCATAACGGTTGTTCCGCATGTGTTGTGTAGCGGATTTACTCCTGAGGACACAGAATATGAGTTGCTCGATTTGCAATTCCTGGGAATTACCGATCTGCTGGTTTTGCGTGGAGATAAGGCAAAGCATGAGGCTACCTTCACGCCCGAACCGGGTGGTCATAGCCATGCCATTGAACTTCAAGAGCAGATAAATCGTTTCAACCAGGGTATTTTTGTTGATGGCTCGGAGATGAAGGTGACGAACACACCATTTTCGTATGGTGTAGCATGCTATCCGGAGAAACATGAAGAGGCTCCTAACATGGAAACCGATTTGTATTGGTTGAAAAGAAAACAGGAAACGGGTGCAGAGTATGCTGTTACTCAGTTGTTTTATGATAATAAGAAATATTTTGCTTTCGTCGAGATGGCAAGAAAGCAGGGTATAACCATACCGATAATCCCGGGGATAAAACCTTTTAAGAAACTTTCGCAACTTAGCATGATTCCGAAGACGTTCAAGGTTGATATTCCTGAAGAATTGACAAGAGAGGCGTTGAAGTGCAAGAACGATGATGAGGCGCAACAACTGGGTGTGGAATGGTGCGTAAAACAATGTAAGGAGCTAATTGCAAATGGAGTGCCAAGTTTGCATTTCTATTCGGTTGGTGCCATTGATAGTATTGCGCAAGTAGCCAAAAATATTTTTTAGTTAAGGGAAAATAAATTTAGTCTTAAGGGAAAATGTTTGGGTTTAATGAAGTAGTCGGACATGAAGCAATAAAGCAACGCATCAAACAAGATGTGTTGAATGGGCGCATGCCTCATGCTTTGATGTTTACTGGCCCATCGGGTGTGGGAAAATTGCCGATGGCATTG
The DNA here is from genome assembly GCA_015060685.1 of Mediterranea massiliensis. Lineage (GTDB taxonomy): Bacteria > Bacteroidota > Bacteroidia > Bacteroidales > Bacteroidaceae > Bacteroides > Bacteroides massiliensis_B. The sequence goes on from SUXZ01000007.1 coordinate 19,320, forward strand.
GCATTGGCAAGATATTTGTCCTGTCCGAACCGTACTACTGAAGATGCTTGTGGAGCATGTCCGTCGTGCAGAAAGTGGGAAAAGCTTGCCCATCCGGATGTACATTTTGTTTTCCCATTCTTAAAACGACCGAAGAAAGAGGTGTGCAACGACTTCCTTCCTGAATGGCGCGAATTGTTGATGACGATGCCTTATTTTGAGATGAACGATTTTCTCGATGCAATCAATGCTTCAAATGGTCAACCGGTTATTTATGGAAAAGAGAGTGATGAAATAAATAAGAAATTAAGCCTGAAAAGCAGTGAAGGCGGCGCAAAGGTCGTTGTGTTTTGGTTGCCCGAGAAAATGAACGCAACAAGCGCAAACAAACTGCTTAAACTGATAGAAGAACCACCGGCAGCCACCTATTTTATCTTGGTTAGCAACGATGTGGAAAAAGTCCTTCCGACAATCGTGAGCCGTACTCAACAGATTCGGATACCTCCCATCGCAAAGCAAGACATAATGATTGCCTTGCAAGAGCGTTACTCGCTCTCGCCCTCAGATAGCGGACAGATTGCACATATAGCAATGGGCAGCTTTGTAAAAGCCTTGCAAACCATACATCTGAACGAGGAAAACGAACGGAATTTCGAACGCTTTGTCGGCATCATGCGTGCATCATATGCCCGTAGAATACAAGATATGCGCGCTTGGAGTGAAGATATGGCTGCATCGGGACGCGAAAGCGGGAAGAACTTCTTGCAATATGCCCAGCGGATGATGCGAGAAAGCTTTATCAGCAATCTTAGGCAAGGCGAGATGAACTATATGAATAAACCCGAACAGAACTTTACCGTAAGGTTTGCTCCGTTCATCAACGAAAAAAACATAATAGAAATATCAGAAGAGCTGCAGCTCGCCGAAAAACATATAGAGCAAAATGTAAACGGGAAGATGGTTTTCTTTGATTTGGCCTTGAAGCTTACCGTATTGCTTAAAAAAGGAATAACCTCTTGAAACTAAATATAAAATGATGTTTTGAACGCTTATAGCAATAATTGAATATAAAGTAAAACAGAATATATGGATTATAAACTTCATAACGGAAGCGGCTCGCTATGTAGCGCGAGTTGCGGAAGACAAGATAGACAGCTGAATACCTACGATTGGTTGGCAGATATACCAGGCAATGCAGACGATAATCTCTGGGTGGAAGTTCAGTTCAAGAATACAAGAAAAGGTTACTATAAGAACTCCAACCAGATTCCTCTGCAAAAAGGTGATGTGGTTGCCGTAGAGGCGACTCCTGGTCATGATATCGGTGTGGTGACGCTCACCGGAAGATTGGTGCCGTTACAGATGAAGAAAGCCAACTTGAAGTCCATTGAAGACTTGAAACGTATCTATCGCAAAGCAAAGCAGGTGGATATGGAAAAGTATTACGAAGCAAAAGAGCGCGAACACGACACAATGATTCGGGCGCGTCAGATTGCTTTGAGTTTGCAACTCGATATGAAGATTGGTGATGTGGAATATCAAGGAGACGGTCAAAAGGCGATATTCTATTATATTGCAGAAGGACGCGTGGACTTCAGACAGCTTATCAAGGTATTGGCAGAGGTGTTCAGAGTGCGTATCGAGATGAAACAAATCGGAGCTCGTCAAGAAGCAGGTCGTATCGGCGGTATTGGTCCTTGCGGACGTGAATTGTGTTGCTCGACATGGATGACTAACTTCATCTCTGTATCCACAAGTGCTGCAAGATTCCAAGATATCTCTTTGAACCCGCAGAAGTTAGCTGGACAATGTGCAAAGCTAAAGTGCTGCTTGAACTACGAAGTGGATTGCTATGTGGAAGCACAAAAGCGCTTGCCAAGCAAAGAGATTTCATTACTTACCAAAGATTCCGAGTATTTCTTCTTTAAAGCCGATATTTTAAGCGGTTCAATCTCTTATTCAACAGATAAACATATCCCTGCAAACATACAAACCATAACTGCAAAGAGGGCTTTTGAAGTCATCTCAATGAATAAGCGCGGTGTAAAGCCAGATGAGTTGAGCGAGAGCGTTGCAGATAATGCAAAACAAAAGCCGGTAGATTTGGTAGAGCAAGAAAGTCTGACTCGTTTCGACCGTGCCCGTAATCCTAAGAATAAGAAAAAGAAGAAGAATCATAAACCGTCGGGAGCAAAGGGAGGAAAGAACAATCAATAAGACCCGGCTATGAGAAAGATTCTTATTGCACTTTCACTTGTTTGTCTGTTCGCCTCTTGCGGTAATAGACAAACTTACTTGCATACTTATCAAGCTATTCCCAATGATGGTTGGCATGTGGCAGATTCATTGTTTTTCCCGATTCCTGTACAAGTAAACGATACGAATTTTAATGCGCAGTTGGAGGTTAGGCATCATGTAAATTATAACTATAAGAATCTTCCATTGTTAGTAGAGTGTGTTCAGCAAAACACAGGCTCTGTCCTTTCTACGGATACTATCAATATGGTGTTGATGGATGATTCTGGTAATTGGTTAGGAAAAGGCATCGGTCGTTTGTTGCAGTTGGAATCGCCATTAGGAACATTACATATAGCTAAGGCGGATACTTGCCAAGTGCGAGTTATGCATCTTAATCCGGATTCATTGCTTGGCGGGATTAGCGATGTGGGTTTACGTCTATACTAATCGTCGGTTTCGTCCGGCATCTATGCGTAACAAGATAAACAGCAACAGACTGAATCCCCATAATGATGAACCTCCATAGCTGAAGAATGGTAACGGAATACCAATGACTGGAGTTAATCCTAATACCATTCCTACATTTATGAATAAGTGGAATAGGAAAATGCTCAAAACAGAATAACTATAGACTCGCCCAAATGTCGTAGGTTGTCGTTCTGCTATCGCAATCAGCCGTAGTATTAGTGTTAAGAAGAGTAACAATACAGCTGTAGAGCCAATAAAACCTTGCTCTTCACCTACCGTGCAGAAGATGAAGTCTGTATCTTGTTCGGGTACATATTTCAGTGAAGTCTGCGTTCCGTTTAGAAATCCTTTCCCGGTTAATCCGCCCGAACCTATCGCAATTTTTGATTGGTTTACATTATATCCTGCTCCTGTAATATCATCTTTCATTCCTAACAATACCTTGATTCGGCTCTGTTGATGAGGCTGCAGAATATCATTAAAGATGTAGTTGCTTGAATAGAGGAAGATGTTCGATGCTAATGTGAAGACGGCTATATAGAGGTAACTAAGATGCCGCTCCTTGAATGATAGATAAATTAAGTATCCGGCCAAAAGGATGCATCCTCCTCCTAAGACATATGCTAAGTTGAACGGAATGATGTGTACGGATAGTATGTAACTAAATGCTGTTGTGGCAAGTAGTATGATAGCCAGATTCCTTACCAATTTCCATTTCTTATGGTATACACCAATCATGGCTATGCTGAATACCAAAATGAGAAAGATGACGATAAACTCTCCTACAGAAGTAGGTGTTTCGCCAATCATTGTTTCTGAGAAACGGATGCCTAATACAAAATATATCACAGCACATACCCCTGCAAACAAGATGCTTCCGGACATGCCTTCTCTATATAGCACAAGGATGAAAGCTAAATAGACCAGAGCCGACCCCGTTTCCTTTTGCATGACAATGAGTAGCATTGGCAAAAGAATGATGGCGGCGACTATCAGCATGTTCTTTTTGTTTTTCAGTGTGAAGTTATATGTGCTCATAAACCTAGCTAATGCAAGCGCCGTTGCAAACTTGGCGAATTCGGCGGGCTGAAGACTGACAGGACCTAATATTAGCCATGAGCGAGAACCTTTTGTATCTGGAGCAATGAATATTGTGACGATGAGTAGCGCTATGAGTGCAGCATATATAAGATATGAAAACATCTCGTAAAAGCTATCTTCTAACATCAGTAAGACAAAGCCCAATCCGAATGAACAGATTATCCAGATAAACTGCTTTCCTGCCCGGGTGGAGAAGTCCAATAGATTGTGGTCGCTATAGTCATAACTTGCTCCACAAACACTGAACCAACCAAAGGTAATCAATAGTAAATAGATGATGATGGTTACCCAGTCTAACGATTTCCAGATATTGTCTCTTCCTTTCATTATCGTTCTTCGTTCGAATAGTAAATTACGCGATTACTGAACTCTTCGGCAAGCTTCTCGTTTTCGGGCGATAGCTTGCCGTGCAAATATTGGTCCATCATAATTGCTCCAATAGGCACGCCATAGGTGGCTCCAAAACCTCCGTTCTCTACATATACGGCAATGGCAATCTTAGGATTGTCCATAGGCGCAAAGCCCATGAATACAGAGTGGTCTTTGCCGCGGTTTTGTGCTGTTCCTGTCTTGCCGCAGGCTTCGACGTCAGGCAGTATAGTGCTTACTAAGCGGCAGGTAGCTCCTGCACTGCTGCCGGTAACCGCTGCTCTCATACCTTCTACAATGCTTTCGTAGTAGTGAGAATCGATGCTTGTCTGTCTTGGAAAACGATAGAGGCTATCCAATTCATTGTCTTCAATCTCTTTTACGACGTGTGGCGTAATGAAGTGTCCGCGATTTGCAATGGTTGCAGCAAGGTTGGCAATCTGTAATGGGGTAGCTGTTATTTCACCTTGTCCGATAGAGATACTTATAATGGTGAGTCCATTCCATGAACCGCGATAGGCTCTGTCGTAGAATTGTGCATTCGGAATAAATCCACGTTGCTCTCCAGGAAGGTCAACGCCCAGCCGATATCCAAATCCTTGCGATACCATGTGGTCTTTCCATACAGTCAATGCATTCTGTACGGTATTGTATTTGTCGTCACCAATCATGCGGAACAATCCCCAACAGAAATAGGAGTTGCAGGAAGTTGCTATTGCCGGTATTAGGGAAACCGGTGAAGAGTGGGCGTGACATCCAACCCGGAGATTCCGATAATTGAATCCTCCCGAGCAAGGATATAATGTTGAGTTCTCGTTTACGATGCCTTCGTGCAGAAAGGTTAGCCCTTGCGCTGTTTTGAAAGTTGAGCCGGGAGGGTATGTACCCATAATTGCTCTGTTCAGCAATGGTTTTCTTTTGTCTTGTTGCAGCAGTTTGTGATTTTTTCCGCGTTGGCGTCCCAACATTAAATCGGGGTTGAATGTAGGAGCCGATACCATACAAAGTATTTCGCCGGTTGACGGCTCTATGGCAACAATAGCACCAATCTTGTTTTGCATCAGCCGTTCTCCCAACTGCTGCAATTTAATGTCTATTCCTAAAGTCAGGTTTTTCCCGGGTATGGATGCTCTGTCGTTTGCACCATCATTATATCTTCCTTGGATGCGTCCATGAGCATCTCTAAGGAGGATTTCCACTCCTTTCTCTCCTCGTAAGTATTGCTCGTATGATTTTTCTACACCTTGTTGGCCGGCATAATCTCCGCGAACATAATAGTTGTCTTTCTCAATATCTTTCTGTGAAACCTCGCCGATGTCGCCAAGGATGTGTCCGGCCGCATTGTACGAATATTGGCGTATGGTTCTTCTTTGTATTGAGAAGCCGGGATATTTGAATAGTTTTTCCTGAAAGATGCCGCACTCCTCGGCTGATAGTTGGGTAAGGAATACTTGTGGAGTATATCTTGAGTAGCCGGGATTCAATCTTCTGTTCTTGACATCCTTCATCCGCTTTTCGAACTGCTCGATGCTGATGCCTAACGTTTCGCAAAAATCCAGTGTGTCCAATTCGCTGATTTCGCGCGGAATGAACATGATGTCGTAGGCCGGTTGGTTAAAAACCAATAGTTCTCCGTTGCGGTCGTAGATGGCTCCTCGCGAGGGATACTTCGTGCGGTGCAGGAAGGCGTTGCTTTCGGCCTTTTCCTTGTAATTGGACAGAATCTGTAGGTTGAACAATCGGATACAATACACCAATACAATGAGAATGGCTATTCCTCCGATTACATATTTCCGCTTTTCTAAAGTATAGTCTTTCTTCATCAGTGCCTCCTCACTTCTTCAAGAGCGAAGATAAAGGCGGTTGACAAAAGGGTGCAACTGCCTATACGAAGTAACAAATCGCCCCAGTGGACCAGTGAGAAGTACTCGATTGAGAGTAGGCATGTGTGATGTATCAAGATGCAGATGAGTGCATATTTGATGAATGAAAAGATTCCGATTGTCTTGAATGAAGGCTGAATGATGTCGAACGTCTCGCGGGGAAGATATAGTTTCAAGATAGATGGCCGCACAAATGCTAATAGTACCGAGGCTGATGCGTGCATGCCCGGTGTATCGGAAAACATGTCAATGGTCAATCCTAAGAAGAAAGCCCATAACATGGATTCGTTGCGGCTGATGTTCGATTCGAATGTCAGAATCAGGAATATGTAGATGTAGGGGGTAGCATAACCGAACAGATGGATATGATTCAGTAGGATGACTTGAATGAATATCAAGCCAAAAAACCAGCATATTCGATTTATATACGTGTGAATCATTCGGTACTTTCCTCCAATAATTTCTGTTCTTCAATACCTTCTCGCGCAAGGATGTGTACGTTTCTCAGTTGCCCGAAGTCGGTAGCCAACTTAATCTTCAGCAAGTACGACAATCCGTCGTTTGTATCGTTGGCCTCTTCGATGACTCCCACCATGATGCCTTCGGGAAATACTGTAGAGAAGCCGCTTGTAACAATGGTGTCTCCAATAGCAAATTCGGCATGTCGTGGCAAGTCCTTCAAGTAGGCATATCGTGAATCTCCGTTTTCCCATTGCAGGAATCCGAAGTAGTCGTTTCCTGCTATTTTACAACTAAGATTCGATTTGCTGCTGAGCAAGGATATTACTAAAGAGTAGTGGGGCGATGTCTTATAAACAATACCCACTACTCCGTTAGGTCCTATAACACCCATGTCGGGTTTGATGCCGGCAATGGCTCCTTGATTCAGCGTGATGTAGTTGTCTGCCCTGTTCAGGCTGTTCTTGATGACCGTAGCCTTGCGTGCCTGAAACATGGATGTTGCCGTTTCTGCAGGCCAATTCATTCCGACAGATGCTTCCTCCATATCCTTCAGCCGGTTTTCGGCTAATACCAATTGCTGTTCTAACCAGATATTCCTTTCCATCAGTACTTCGTTTTGCTGTTGTAAATCGAAATAAGAGGTTACTGTTCTTGTTGCTTCGTAGATTTTTCCTACAACTACATTGGTCGATGAAAAGAACCGGCTATGCTGGTAGTTGTTGAAACTGAAAAGCAACAAGAAACACACCCCTTGCAACAGTACGAATACGATGCAATGGTTATAGCGAAAGAGGAAGTTCAGCAGGTTTCTCATCTCATCAAGAACGAGAATCTTTCTACATTCTTCAGTGCGATACCTGTTCCCTTGGCCACGGCGCGTAGAGGATCTTCGGCGATGTGGAAAGGAATGTTAATCTTGTCGGTCAAACGCTTGTCGAGTCCACGAAGCAGTGCTCCACCACCTGCCAGGTAGATGCCGTTGTGTACAATGTCGGCATACAGTTCGGGCGGTGTCTTTTCCAATGCGCTGAGCACGGCTGTTTCGATGCGCGAGATGGATTTGTCCAAGCAGTGTGCTATTTCCTGGTAGCATACAGGTACTTCCATCGGCAATGCGGTGATGCGGTTCGGGCCATATACGATGAAGTCTTCGGGGGCATCTTCGCCGAGGTCGGTCAGTGCGGCACCTACGTTTATCTTGATGCGCTCGGCCATACGTTCGCTGACGCGTACGTTGTGTTGGCGGCTCATGTACTCTTGGATGTCGGCGGTAAGGTCGTCGCCGGCGGTCTTGATGGAGTTGTTGCTGACGATACCTCCCAATGAGATGACGGCAATTTCGGTTGTACCGCCACCTATATCCACCACCATGTTTCCTTCGGGCGCTTCTACGTCAACGCCGATACCGATGGCTGCTGCCATCGGTTCGAAGATGAGGTAAACGTCGCGTCCGCCGGCATGTTCGGCCGAGTCGCGTACGGCACGAAGTTCTACTTCGGTACTTCCCGATGGTACGCCGATAACCATTCTCATGGATGGTGAGAAGAGTCGTCCGCGGTTGTTTACCATCTTGATGAGGCCGCGAATCATCTGCTCGCAAGCGTTAAAGTCGGCAATTACACCTTCGCGCAAGGGGCGTATGGTTCGTATGTTTTCGTGGGTTTTTCCGTCCATCAGTTTGGCTTTTTGTCCCACGGCAATCATTTTGTCTGTTCTTCTGTCGAGGGCAACCACCGATGGCTCGTCAACCACCACCTTCCCGTCGCTGATGATGACGGTATTGGCGGTGCCCAAGTCCATTGCTATTTCTTGTGTAAAAGAGAATAATCCCATTTCTTGAATTTAGAATTGAAAATTAAAAATTGAGAATTGCAAATTAGTGTTTGAAGTGGCGGAAACCGGTGATGACCATGGCTATGCCGTGTTCGTTGCAATAGTCGAAGGTCAGTTGGTCCTTGATGCTTCCACCTGGTTGGATAACGGCTGTAATGCCTTCGTTTCCGGCTATTTCCACGCAGTCGGGGAAGGGGAAGAATGCGTCGCTGGCCATTACTGCTCCGTTTAAGTCGAATCCGAAGTTCTTGGCCTTTTCGATGGCTTGCTTCAAGGCATCTACGCGGCTTGTCTGCCCTACGCCGCTTGCCAGCAATTGTCCGCCCTTAGCCAATACGATGGCGTTCGATTTCGAGTTCTTCACAATCTTGTTGGCGAAGAGCATATCTTCGATTTCTTGTGCGGTAGGTGCTTTTTCGGTCACCACCTTCAGGTCTTCGGTAGTTTCTTGTTTCAAGTCGCGGTCTTGTACCAACACGCCGTTCAGCAACGAGCGGAATTGTTTCTTGGGAAGTTCGGCCGGCTTGCGTACGAGGATGATGCGGTTCTTCTTTTGTCCGAGGATTTCGAGTGCATCCACATCGTAATCGGGTGCAATGAGCACTTCGAAGAAGATTTTGTTAATCTCTTCGGCGGCTTGTTTGTTCACTACTGCGTTGGTGATGATTACGCCACCGAATGCCGAAACGGGGTCGCCGGCAAGGGCATCTGTCCAAGCTTCAACGATGGTTGGGCGTGTGGCCAATCCGCAAGCGTTGTTGTGTTTCAGGATGGCAACGGTTGTTGTGCCGTCGAACTCGTCAATCAAGTCAACTGCCGAAGCAATGTCGAGCAGGTTGTTGTACGAGATTTCCTTGCCGTGTATTTGGTCGAACATCTGTTCGATGTTTCCGTAGAAAACACCCTTTTGGTGTGGGTTTTCGCCATAGCGCAAAGTCTTTTGCGAGTCGGCAGTTGCGCGGAAGGCGCTTCCTGCATCGCCATCGAAGTAGTTGAAGATGGCCGAGTCGTAGTGTGAGCTGACGGCAAATGCCTCTTTGGCAAACCAACGGCGCTCTTCGCGGGTGGTTTGTGCGCCATGCTCCTTCAAGATGTCGCGCAAGGGCTTGTATTGTGCCTGGCTTGCAACGATAACCACGTCGTTGAAGTTCTTTGCGGCAGCGCGGATAAGTGAGATGCCGCCTATGTCGATCTTTTCGATGATGGCTTGCTCTTCAGCACCGCTTGCAACGGTTGCTTCGAATGGGTAGAGGTCAACGATTACCAGGTCGATTTCGGGGATTTCGTATTTCTCAATCTGTTGCATGTCTTGCTCCAATCCGCGGCGGCAAAGGATGCCACCGAAAACTTTCGGGTGAAGTGTCTTTACGCGGCCTCCCAGGATAGAGGGGTATGTGGTAAGGTCTTCCACTGCTTGGCAGGGATATCCTAACGATTCGATGAATTGGCGTGTGCCGCCAGTAGAGAGGAATTGTACACCCTCTTCGTGCAGCTTGGTGATGATTTCGTCCAAGCCTTCTTTGTGATAAACCGATACTAATGCGGTTTTAATTCTCTTTGTTTCAGCCATGATTCTGCTTGTTTGTTTGCTATGATTATAATAATGTGCAAAGATAGTATAAAGTGGCCGAAACGCAAAGAAGAAAAGCAAGTTTTTCGGTAATATTTTGAAAAACGTTTTTGATGCCGATTCTTATCTGTATTGTGTGCCGATTATTTTTATCTTGCCGGTTGCTTGAATCCTCTCTGATGCCATATTTTTTCCATTCAATCCCCGTCAGACATATGCCATTCGTGCCAAACTTTTTTTTAGGCTTGGCACAACTCTGCCAACGCGGTGGCACAACCTTGCCAAGCCTATGGCAAAGCACTGCCAAAGGCTTGGCAAAACAGTGCCGCTGTAGTGTCGGAGAGTTGCCAAAATTCAGGCGAAATTTTGCCGTATAAACAACTATTGCTATCTTTGCCCGAAGTTAAATCCGATTGAATATGAAACAAACAACTTTACTATTATTAACCCTCTTGTGTTGCGGCTTTATGGCATGCAATTCAAGCAATAAAAAAGACAATATGAATACGAAGGTTAAAATCGAAACATCAGCAGGCGACGTACTGGTAAAACTTTACGACGAAACGCCCCTGCATCGTGATAACTTCATCAAACTTGTGGAGAAAGGCACTTACGAAGGCACCCTTTTCCATCGTGTCATCAACAACTTCATGATTCAAGCCGGTGATCCCGATTCGAAAGGTGCGCCGAAAGGCAAGCAACTCGGCACGGGCGATGTGGGTTATACCATCCCGGCAGAGTTTGTCTATCCGCAATATTTCCACAAGAAAGGCGCACTTGCCGCAGCTCGTCAAGGCGACCAGGTAAACCCTAATAAAGAGTCGTCGGGATGTCAGTTCTACATCGTAACCGGACAAGTTTACAACGACTCTACCATCCTCAGCATGGAGCAACAGATGAATCATCAACGCTTGAACGGCATCTTCCAGTCGTTGGCTCAAAAGCATATGAAGGAGATTTACAAAATGCGTAAGGAAAACGACCAAGAAGGATTGATGAATCTGCAAGACTCGCTCATCATGCAAGCGCAAGCCGAGGCCGATAAGTTGCCCGAACTTCGCTTCACTCCCGAACAGATTGAAGCCTATACAACCGTTGGCGGCACTCCTCACCTCGATGGTGCCTATACCGTCTTTGGCGAAGTGCTCGAAGGCATCGAAGTGGTAGATGCCATCCAGAAAGTGGAAACCGACCGTAGCGACCGTCCGTTGCAAGATGTCGTTATCAAGAAAATGACCATTGTAGACTAACAAATCTATTAATACTTCGCAATAGCCAGGGCAAATGCCTTGGCTATTTCTTTTTAAGGCCATTTTTTTGCATAATTTCTTTTTCTATCAACCAAATATCGAAAGAATTTGTTTACTTTGTGCAAATTTACAAAGCGATACAAATTAGATGGAAGAAATACCTGTGCCACCGAAGAAACGGAGATGGGGTAGAGTAGTGCTGTGGGTGCTGCTTACACCCCTATTGCTTTTTGTGCTACTGATGGCACTGCTCTATGTGCCGCCGGTGCAAAGCATCATCCGCCAGAAGGCCACTGAAATAGCTTCCGAAGCAACGGGTATGGACATCAGTGTGCAACGCATCGACTTGCGTTTTCCCTTTAATCTGCAAGTAAGCGGAGTGAAGGTGGTGCAAGCGCCCGACACGTTGCTCGACTTGCAACGCTTGAACATCCGTGTACAGGTGTGGCCCCTGCTGAAAGGGCAAGTCGAGGTGGACGAGGTGCTGTTGGAAGATGCCGTTGTCAATTCGGCCAATCTCATCGAGGGCATTCATCTGAAAGGAAACCTTGGCCGCTTCTTCCTGGAGAGTCATGGCATCGACTTAAGTGGCGAAGAGATTGTGCTGAACGAAATCGAACTGAACGATACAAACGTGGCGGTATTGATGAACGATACCACTACTGCCCCTCCCGATAGTTCATCCGCACCACTAAATTGGAAGATTAACCTGCATTCGTTGGCATTGAACAATGTCGATGTGGCGTTGGATATGCCGCTCGATTCGATGAGGTTATCCGCTCGTTTGGGTAGTGCCGAAGTGCTGAATGCTAAAGCCGATTTGCTGAAGCAACATTATGCATGTCAGCATTTCGTTGTAGATAATACAACCCTTTCATACGATGTAGGCAATGCCACTCCTGCCGATGGCTTCGACCCTTCGCACATTGCGCTTCGCAACATTGCAATAGGCCTTGATTCGCTACTCTTTGCCGGCGAAAATTTAGGCGCAGTCATTCAAAAATTCACTCTGAACGAGCGAAGTGGATTAAGTCTGCTATCAGTCGATGGACGATTGCGGGCAGATACAAGTGTGATAGAAGTCCCTCAATTACGTTTGCGGACACCTCATAGCGAAATGAATCTTCAGGCACATACCTATTGGCGGATGATAAACATGCCTACCACCGGCAACTTGTCTGCTCGCTTCGATGCCCGCATCGGCAAGCAAGACATTATGTTGCTTGCCGCCGGGCTGCCCCAAAGTTTCAAGGAAGCCTATCCCGAGCATCCGTTGGTCATTTCGGCTGGTACCGATGGCAACTTGCGACAGATGCAACTCTCGCGATTTGAGGTCGATTTGCCCGGTGCCTTTAATGCAACCGGAGAAGGCTCGGTGTATCACTTGGTTGATTCGTTGAAAAGAAACGGGCAGCTGAGCTTCGCAATGCAAACGCACGATTTGAACTTCTTGAAAGCCTTAGCCGGTGTCTCACCCGATAGCCTTTCGGTGGTAGTGCCCGATAGTATGCAGATGAATGCCAACCTGACATTCGAAGGGCCGCAATATCAAGCACATGTCGATTTGCTGGAAGCAGAAGGTATGCTTAACTTAAATGCCAAACTGAATGCTTCGACATTGGCCTATGAAGCCGACTTGATGGTCGATTCGTTGGAGTTGACACACTTCATGCCGCAAGACTCCTTATCGCTGCTCACCACTACCATTAAGGCAAGCGGACAAGGTTTCGACTTGGCTTCTCCCAAAACGAAAGCCGATATACAAGCCGTGTTGGATCATTTGCACTACGGACATTGGAAGTTCGACAAGATGCAAATGCAGGCCGGATTGAACAAGTCGGTAGCAACCTTGAAAGTGGATAGTGACAACGAGTTGCTGAAGCTCAAAGCCAATGGCGATTTGCGTTTCGACAAGACTTACCTGGACGGCACACTCGATATGAATGTAGCGCAAGTGGATTTGTATGGCCTGGGTATAGCACCCAAACCGTTAAAGCGCCCCTTTGCGTTCAACGTCACTTCCGAAGCACGCCACGACTCGGTGAAACTTCGTCTCGATGCCGGCGACATGAACTTACGTTTCCGTGCGCGTAGCACATTGAAAAAGATGATAGAGCAAGGCAATGAATTTATCGCATTGCTCATGCAACAGATTGACGAACGCAAATTGAATCATGCCGCTTTGCGCGAGTTGATGCCTTCGGCCGGTTTCCATCTGATGGCGGGGAAGGAAAACCCCATTAGCTATTTCTTGGCAACTAAAGACATTTCGTACAACGACTTCCGGTTAAGTTTCGGCTTGACACCCAAAAACGGTATCAATGGACGGGCATCTGTACATGGCTTCCGCATGGATTCCTTGCAGATGGATACCATCTATATCTTGACCAAACAAGATACAACACACTTACGCCTACAGGCAGGTATCATAAATGCGCCGGGCCATCCTCATGTAGCATTCAATGCTTCGCTTACCGGAGAAGTGAGAAACGAAGATGCCGAGCTGCTATTGAATTTTACGGATGGAAACGGAGAAACCGGCATCAATTTCGGCCTGAATGCTCGCCCGCTTACCGAAGGCAATGGAAAGGGCAACGGCATGTTGTTGAGAATCACTCCCGAAGAACCGATAGTGGCTTTCCGCAAATTCCATTTCGTGGATAATGCCAACTGGGCATATATACATAAAAATATGCGCGCTTACGCCAATATCGATATGGAGGGTGAAGACGGATTGGGATTCAAGATGCTATCCAATCAGCAAGACACGGTTTCTTTGCAAAACATGAATATCGAACTTAGCCGTTTGAACTTGGATTTGCTTAGCGATGTATTGCCGTATATGCCGCGAATAGGCGGTTTGTTTACCATTGAAACGCATTATGTCCAGACGGAATCTTCGCTTCAACTCTCGGCCGATTCGAATATCGACCAATTCTCATACGAAGACCGCCTGGTGGGCGATATCGGATTGGGCGCTACCTGGTTGCCGGCCGAAGACAATAGGCACTTCTTGAATGCCTACATGTTGGCAAACGATCAGGAGGTTGTAATGGCTGATGGTGTGTTGCAAACCGTCAAGAATCAGGAGTTAATCGACTTGAATGCAATGGTCGACCACTTCCCGTTGCCTATGCTCAATGCTTTTGTTCCCGATGAGATGATAACCTTAACGGGTAACTTGATTGGTGATGTGGCCGTTGGAGGTACATTGGATAAACCACAAGTGGAAGGTGAACTGACGTTGGATAGTGTAACATTGTTTGCCCGACAAGCAGGTGCTCGCTATCGTTTCGATAATCGTTCGGTGAAGATTGCCGACAATCAAATGCATTTCGATAAGTTTGCCATCTACACCAATAGCGAAAATCCGTTTACCATTGACGGCATCGTAGATTTCAGGAAGATGGACATGCCTACGGCCAACCTCAATCTCTTTGCATCGAAATATACTTTCTTGGATGCTCCACGCACACGCGAAAGTCTGATTTATGGAAAGATATTAGTCGATTTGGATGCCCGTTTACGCGGCCCGCTCGATGCGTTGACGCTTCGCGGCAATATGAACCTGTTGGGTAGCACCAATGTGACCTATGTGCTTACCGAATCGCCTTTGACCGTCGAAGACCGATTGGATGGATTGGTCACCTTTACCTCCTTTACCGATACAACCCAAGTGGTAAAAGAGGAAACCGCTATCATGTCGTTGGGCGGATTGGATATGAATATGTCTGTCCATATCGACGATGCCGTTCGCTTGCGTGCCGACCTTAGTAGCGACCGAAGCAAGTACATCGAACTTGAAGGCGGTGGCGATTTGAATTTGCTTTATACTCCACAAGGCGACTTGAGCTTGACCGGACGATATACCCTCTCGGGTGGCACGATGAACTACTCGTTGCCTATCATACCATTGAAAGAGTTTGCTTTCAGTAACGGTAGTTATGTGGATTGGAGGGGCAACGTAATGAATCCCGATTTGAATCTGAAGGCCACCGAACGTTTGCGTGCGGCCGTATCCGATGCTGATGGTGGAAGCCGTATGGTTAACTTCGATGTATCCATCGCTATCAAAAACCGGTTGGAATCTCCCGAGTTAGTGTTCGATATTGCTGCACCCGAAGATGCTACGATACAAAACGAATTGCAAGCTATGGGAGCCGAAGAGCGTAGCAAACAAGCCATTGCCATGTTGGCTACGGGTATTTATCTGAATAGTGGTGTGAAAGGTGGAGGACTCGATATGGGTGCCGCACTGAATAGTGTATTGCAAAGCCAAATTAATTCATTGGCCGGCTCTGCTTTGAGTAGTTCGAATGCAAGCTTTAGCATGGGAGTAGAGAATCGAACCTCGGCAGAGACAGGTGATACGCAAACCGATTATAGTTTCCGCTACTCGCAACGCTTCTTCAACGACCGTTTCCAGATTGTTATCGGCGGAAAGGTGAGCACCGGAAACAACGCAACCAATAATACCGAATCGTTCATTGATAACATATCTTTGGAATACCGCTTGGATAATACCGGCACACGCTATGTCCGTGTTTTCCATAATAAGAACTACGAAAGTATTCTTGATGGAGAAATCACCGAAACAGGTGCCGGTTTGGTACTTAGAAAGAAACTGAATCATTTGGGCGAATTATTTATTTTCAAGAAGTAAAGTGGAATGAAGAGGTTACACAATTTATATGCATTCATGTTCGTGCTTTTACTGATGGCATGCTCAACAACCCGTAACTTGCCGGAAGGAGAGCAGTTGTACATCGGACAAAAGGCTATGATATTGGAAAATACTCCTACTTCGTCGGTGGGCGAGAATGCTTTGTCCGAGATAGAAGCCGCATTGGCAACAGCACCAAACAACTCTTTCATGGGCAGTTCTTCGCTCCGCATTCCTTTTCCATTGGGCTTGTGGATATACAACGGATTTGAAAAATATCAAGATAAGAAGGGGGTGGGAAGATGGATTTACGACCACTTTGCCGCCGATCCGGTATTGATGTCGGAAGTGAATCCGGGTATTCGCGAGAAAGCCGGTGAGAACATCCTTCGCGAGTATGGCTATTTTAATGGCGATGTCAGCTATCAAACATTTACCGACAAGAAGAATCCTAAAAAGGTTAAGTTGCAATATTCGGTGGATTTTCGTAATCCATACGTTATAGATACACTCTATTTTCAAGGCTTTACAGAGCGTACCACCAACATTATGCAACGTAGTTTAAGACGCTCGTTGTTGCGTCGTGGTGCACAATTCAACGTGTTGGATTTGGATCAGGAACGTACGCGCATCAGCAACTTGTTGAGAAATGTGGGCTACTACTATTTCCGCCCCGATTACCTGACCTATCAAGCCGATACGACTTTGGTCAGAGGAGGGCATGTTGCCTTGCGTATGGTGCCGGTAGCAGGTATGTCTCCCATAGCAGAAAAGCCATTCTTCCTGGATAATGACATCTCTTTTTACTTGTTGGGCGATAATGGTGAGATGCCTACCGATAGCATGCGCTACGAAAACCTTCATATCTATTATCATAAGAAGTTGAAAGTGCGTCCGCGGATGCTCTATCGCTGGGTAAACTACAAAGGCTATCGTCGGAAACGCCAAGTATCCGATAGTACCGGTATCGAACGTCAGCGTCGTGCCGAGGGCTTGTTTAGTTTATATAAGCAAGAGCGTGTCCAAGAACGATTGGGAAGTATAGGCATTTTCCGTTATACCGAGATGCGCTATGAACCGCGCGATACGGCATTTGTTAGCGATACGTTGAACTATAGCATCTGGGCGTCGTTGGATAAACCTTATGATGCGGAGCTTGACTTGAACTTCAAGACCAAGAGCAATAACCAGATGGGACCAGGTGCGGCATTCAGCGTGACCAAGAAGAATGTGTTTGGTGGTGGCGAATCTTGGGGAGTGGAGCTGAAAGGCAGTTACGAGTGGCAAACCGGAAAGAACAGTTCGTCGAAGATGAATAGTTATGAGTGGGGATTATCCAGTTCGTTAACCTTCCCTCGAATCCTGTTCCCAGGAATGAGCGATAGGGAGTATGACTTTGCTGCTACTACTCGCTTGAAACTCTATATCGAGCAACTGAATCGTGCCAAATATTATAAACTCCTGGCATTTGGCGGTGGACTTTCCTATGAATTCCAACCGACAAATGTGCTGAAACATAGTTTTACACCTTTCCGTTTGACATTCAACGTGCTTCGCGACCCCACGCCCGAGTTTGAAGCTATCCAAGCCGAGAATCCGGCTTTATATGTAAGTTTGCGTAATCAGTTTATCCCATTGATGGAATATACGTTGACCTACGACAACTCGTCGGTGCGTTCGGTGCGCAACCCTATCTGGTGGCAAACTACAGTAGCCTCGGCGGGTAATGTAACCTCTACCATTTATGCCATTACGGGCAAACCTTTTAATGTAAAAGATAAGGAATTGCTTGGTGTGCCGTTTGCTCAATTCTTGAAGCTGAATAGCGAATTCCGTTATCATTGGCGGATGGATAGGAACAATTCGGTGGCTACACGCTTTGCGGCCGGCATCATTTGGTCGTATGGCAATGCTACAACAGCCCCTTATACCGAACAATTCTATATCGGTGGTGCCAATAGCGTGCGCGCTTTCTCGGCTCGTAGTTTAGGCCCTGGTAGTTACTATGCCGGCGATGGCTCATACAATTTTATCAACCATGTGGGCGATGTCCGTTTGGAAGCCAACTTGGAGTATCGCTTCCGCATCTTGGGCGATTTGCATGGGGCAACCTTCTTGGATGCCGGCAATGTATGGTTGCTTCGTAAGGATGAGGCTCGTCCGGGTGGAGAACTGACGGCCAAGCACTTCATAGATCAGATAGCATTAGGTACCGGTGTGGGTGTGCGCTACGATATGGATTTCTTGGTATTTCGTTTGGATTTGGGCGTTGGTTTGCACTATCCATACGAGAATGGTCGTAGTGGATATTTCAATATGCCAAAGTTCAAAGATAATTTGGCATTACATTTTGCCATTGGTTATCCATTCTGATGAATAAAAATGCCTATCTTTGCGGCAGAAAACTTTTAAACACTTAAGATATGAAACCTACTCTATTCTTGTTGGCTGCCGGTATGGGTAGCCGTTATGGAGGCTTGAAGCAACTCGATGGCCTCGGTCCTAACGGAGAAACAATCATGGATTATTCTATTTATGATGCTATTAAGGCTGGCTTCGGTAAGCTGGTATTTGTAATCCGTAAGGATTTCGAACAAGATTTCCGCGAAAAGATTATCTCTAAATACGAAGGCCACATTCCTTGCGAATTGGTATTCCAAAGCATCGATGCATTGCCCGAAGGCTTTACTTGTCCCGAAGGTCGTGTAAAACCATGGGGTACTAACCATGCAGTTATGATGGGTGCACCTGTTATCAACGAGCCATTTGCCGTTATCAATTGCGACGACTTCTATGGAAGTGACTCTTATCGTTCGATGGCGCAATTCCTCTCGTCTCTTCCCGAAGGTTCGAAGAATCGTTATGCAATGGTGGGCTTCCGCGTAGGCAATACGTTGAGCGAAAGCGGTACCGTATCGCGCGGCATTTGTGGTACCGATGAAAACCGCATGCTTACTTCGGTTGTAGAGCGTACTAAGATTCAACGCATGGATGGCGAAGTGAAGTATATTGATGATAATGGCGAGTGGACAGCTACTCCCGAGAATACGCCGGTAAGTATGAACTTCTGGGGCTTTACTCCCGATTACTTCGGATATAGCGCAGACTTGTTCGTACAATTCCTTAGCGATCCACAAAACATGGAGAATTTGAAGAGCGAATTCTTTATTCCTTTCGTAGTGGATAAACTCATTGCCGAAGGTACTGCAACGGTAGAGGTGCTCGACACTACAAGCAAGTGGTTTGGTGTGACTTATCCAGAAGACCGCCCATCTGTAGTAGAAAAGATTAAGGAACTTGTAGCCGCTGGTGTATATCCTAATAAATTATTCTAAGAAGTGATTTCGGTAGAAGGACTTAAGGTAGAGTTTAATGCTACGCCACTTTTCCAAGAAGTGAGCTATGTGGTCAATAAGAAAGACCGCATTGCACTTGTAGGAAAGAATGGTGCGGGCAAATCTACTATGCTCAAGATATTGGCTGGTTTGCAACGCCCCACCGAGGGCGTTGTAGCCATCCCACGCGAATGTACCATCGGCTATTTGCCACAAGTAATGAAACTTGCCGACGAGCGTACCGTGTTGCAAGAGGCCGAACTGGCTTTCGAACATATCTTCGAGATGCAAGCCGAGTTGGAGCGGATGAATCAACAATTGGCCGATCGTACCGATTACGATAGTCCCGACTACCAAAAACTTATCGACCGCTTTACGCACGAAAACGAGCGCTTCCTCATGATGGGAGGCACCAACTACCAAGCCGAATTAGAGCGCACCTTGCAAGGATTGGGCTTTAGTCGTGCCGATTTCAATCGTCCCACTCGTGAGTTCTCAGGCGGTTGGCGCATGCGCATCGAATTGGCCAAGCTCTTGCTTCGTCGTCCCGATGTGTTGTTACTCGACGAGCCTACCAACCACCTTGATATAGAGAGTATTCAATGGTTGGAAAACTTCCTTGCTACCAAGGCCAATGCCGTGGTGTTAGTGAGCCACGACCGTGCTTTCTTGAACAATGTCACTACGCGCACCATCGAAATCTCTTGTGGGCGAATCTACGATTATAAGGTGAAGTATGACGAGTTTGTAGTCTTGCGCCAAGAACGTCGCGAGCAACAACTTCGTGCTTACGAAAATCAGCAAAAGCAAATAGAAGATACCGAAGCCTTCATCGAACGTTTCCGCTATAAGGCTACGAAGGCCGTTCAGGTACAAAGCCGCATTAAGCAGTTGGAAAAGATTGAACGCATCGAGGTGGACGAAGTGGATAATTCGGCTTTGCGCTTGAAGTTTGTATGTAGTAGCCGAAGTGGAAATTATCCCGTCATTTGCGAAGAGGTGCGCAAGGCGTATGGCAATCATTTGGTGTTCGACCATGTAAACCTTACCATCAACCGAGGCGAGAAGGTGGCTTTTGTGGGCAAGAATGGCGAGGGAAAATCTACGTTGGTGAAGTGTATCATGGACGAGATAACCGACTATGGCGGCCGCTTGACTTTAGGACATAACGTCCAATTGGGCTATTTTGCACAAAACCAAGCGCAACTGCTCGACGAGTCGTTGACGGTGTTCGATACCATCGACCGTGTGGCCGTGGGCGATATCCGACTGAAGATACGCGACATACTTGGCGCTTTCATGTTTGGTGGCGAAGCATCCGACAAAAAGGTTAAGGTGCTTAGCGGTGGCGAGCGCACCCGATTGGCAATGATTAAATTACTGCTCGAACCTGTAAACTTCCTTATCCTTGACGAGCCTACCAATCACCTCGACATGCGCTCGAAGGATATCTTGAAAGAGGCTATCCGCGAGTTCGACGGCACGGTAATCGTAGTAAGTCACGACCGCGACTTCCTCGATGGCTTGGTAACAAAGGTGTACGAGTTTGGAGGCGGACAAGTAAAGGAACACTTGGGCGGCATCTACGACTTCTTGCAAAAGAAGCAGATTGATAACCTTGCCGAGTTGCAACTATCCGCATCGCCCACACAAACCAAGAGCCAACAACCTGCTGAGGCGCAACCATCGGCCGCTAAGTTGAGTTATGAGCAGCAGAAAGAGTTGAATAAAAAACTTAAGAAGGTAGAACGTCGTGTGGCCGATTGCGAGGCCGAAATCGAACAAACCGAGGCGGCCATTGCTATGCTCGAAGCACAGATGGCAACGCCCGAAGGCGCTTCGGATATGACGCTCTACGAACGTCATACCCGCTTAAAGCAACAATTGGACAAGGCCGTCGAAGCGTGGGAAGAGGCCTCTATCGAATTGGAAGCCCTCAATGCTTAATAGTAGATTATTTCGCTTTCTGTATTCGTTTGGCTCTAAACTTGACAAACCAGATAGTTACAAGGATGCTTATTGCAAAATTGATGTATAATATCCATTGCCAATTAGCTAAAGACTCAATTTGCTCACTGATATAAAAATCGCGATATTGGAGTTGGATGTCAATATTGGGGAAAGCAGTTTCTTTTTCACTCATTTCTTTATAATATTGAATTTCTCCAGATTGTATATTAAGACTGAAATATTTGGTAAAAAATAAATCACCATATTCATTATATTCATTTGTAGAATCCAAACAAATACCTAAAATGATAGAGTCACTTACCTGAACATATCCAATCTTTTCTATAAAAGCTTTACCATCTTTTAGAATATTGCCATCTGTCAGAGTGTAACCATTTCCTAATTTTAGTTCTTTGCAGAGATGATAATACTCGTTATTATCATATTTTTCCCACCATTCTTTATAGGGGAAACCATGATATGTCATTACTATACCAGTGCTGACTACTATACACATATATAACGAAATGACAAACACAAAAGGAGTTAGGAATGCTGTCAGTAGTTTGGCTTTTAGCTTTCTTTTGTCACAGATGATGCATGCTATGATAATGAATACTATTCCAACATAAAATGTGAATCCTAACAACACTCTGATTAAAAGAAAATAATCGGGTGCTGAAAAGCCATAATATATTGCAGTGAATAACTCAGACATACACAATAACTATTCGTAATAAACAATTTCCCCTTCTTTTGCTTCACAATACATTTTGAGCAAATCGAGCGTCATTTCAGCCGCCTCTTGCAACCCCTGCTCTCCGCTATATCCGTTGATAAGGGCAAGGATGTGGGTAGTTTCAATGCCCATCTTGGTGCGTTCGTGGTCGCTTGTGGGGGTGCCTATGCCACCAATGGCATCGCGATAAACGGGTAGGCCTTCGATGTTCAAAGGGCCTCGGCCAATGCCTTCGAACTCCTCGTCGGCCTTTCCTATGCCAAGGCAGAGGTCGGTGCCTTGAATCTTGTCGGCATCGAAACCGCCAATAGAGTATCCCGTGCGGAGGGAGACAAGGTTAATCAAATCCACCAACGTATCTATTTGGTATAAATCCAATCCGCGAAGTAGTCGTCGGCGCAACGCTTCGGCACTTGGGCGATAGCGGCTTGGGTCTTTTCCGCAAGCGCGATAGGCCTCGCGTGTGGCTACAATAGCCGTTTGTTGCTTAATGCTATCCACGGTTTCGGTGGCTTGTAGCTCGCGTGTAAAAGCATCAATCTCTTGCCACAACCCTTCGCTATGGAGAGTGTTGCGCACGGTTGCATATACCGCCGCCCCACGATAGTTGGGGCATGCTTGTCTCAGTTCGTCGGATACTTCAAGGTTGAATTTCATTGTTTATGCCTCCTTTATTACTTCAAATCCTAATCGTTCGATGGTGCTTACCACCGCTTCGTTGCTTGCATTGCCCTCGATATAGGCCGTTTCTGTGGCCAAATCGACGCGTGCCGATGTTATCCCTTCCAAGCGTTCAAGTCCTTTTTGAACATTATTGGCGCAATGGTTGCAACTCATTCCTTTAATCTTGAATACTCGCTCGGTAGCTGTTTGTGCTTGTTTCTTTCCGCGGTGCAGGTAGGCGTTGAGCAACAGAAGAATCAGTACGATGCTCGATGCCCATTTCCACCAACTTGTTTCGTGGGCATGACATGCGGCATGGCTTCCTCGCTCTACCAATCCTTGTGTGAACCACTCGGCCGGTAGCAGATAGTCGATTCCCAATCCGAATAGCATGGCACCACCAATAATGGCCAGCAAATAAAGTAGCAGCACTTTTCTTTTCAACACCTTGTTCACTACGAATATTGATGCCATGCTGGTGGCAGGACCGGCCATGAGCAATACCAATGCTGCACCGGGTGTTAATCCCTTTATCATCAGTGCTACGGCAATGGGAATGGAGCCGGTGGCGCAGAGATACATGGGCATGGCAAAGGCCAAGACGATAAGCATGTTCAGTATCGGATAATCTTGAAAAGCGGTAAAGAAGTTATCGGGTAGAAATAGCGTGATAAGTCCGGCAATCAGCAATCCGAGAACCAACCACTTGCCAATATCTTGCATCATGCCTACATAGCCGTAGCGCAAGGCTTCTACACATCGTTGGAGGAATCCTTTGGGTGCCTTTTCTACGCACTCTTCACAACAGATATTATTACTCTTATCATTTGAAAACCAGTTGACAAGCGTGCCGCCCATGAGCGATGTGATGAATGCAACAAGCGGACGGATAATGGCAAACGGGGCTCCCATCAACGACCAAGTGGCCAAGATGGAATCTATACCTGTTTGGGGCGTGGAGATGAGGAAGGCTACCGTAGCTCCATTCGATGCACCGCTTCTGCGCAACGACATGGCCGTCGGTATTACTCCACACGAGCAAAGGGGTAGGGGAATGCCGAATAAGGAGGCCATCAGCACCGAGCGGAAATTGTTTTGCGACAAATGACGGATATAAATCTGTTGCGGTACAAAAGCATGTAGAATGCCCGCCATGAGGAAACCCAAAAGCAAGTAGGGCGACATCTCGTTGAGCAGGTTCAAAAAGGGAAGTATATACGTTTGCATAGCTCTAATTATTTGTGTGCAAAGATAAGCAAAAGGCTCGGAAGAAACAACGCACTGCTGTTTCTTCCGAGCCTAATAATAGTTAAGTAGTGAAACAATTATTCGCCAACCTCTTCTTCCAAAGCTTTGCGCATAGCCTCCCATTCGCGCATGATGCGTCGGCGGATGAACAAACCGAGTAGTGAGCCGAAGAAAAGCCCGCCATATATACCATACATGGCATATGGCTCGTTCGCAGCATAAACATCAGCGATAATGCTTAACAATACCGGTGTGGCAAGGGCAATGCCGATCAATGGTTTGTATCTATATCGTTTTTGGTCTTTTTGTACTTTGATAAGTGTCTCTTTCAAAGATTGTTGGTTCAAATCCAGGTTGGCAATCTGCCTGCTCTTCAATGCGCACAATATGCCCATGATGATAAAGAAGATGCAGAATATAATTTCCGTCCGTTCGCTGAATTGAGCCATTCCCATCAGTAGTCGGAAAGATATAGGTGTGACAAAACAGATGATTGTCAATATCCTGAATCGCCATTCCAAACGGTCGCGTGCCGAAGTGGTTTTCTTGTGGCGTTCCATTTTCAGTTCACCTTCCAGTCGGTCGATGCGTGTTTCCATCTCTTTCCATCCTTTTTTCAAATCTTCCAATTCCATAGTTTCCTCCTTTTTAGTTATTCGTTAGCAAGTTTAGTTAGTTTTTCTTTGATTCGTCGCAATTTGGTGGCTATCGTGTTGCGTGGCATACCGCACACCTCGGCTATCTCTTCATAACTCCGTTCGTCGAGCCACATCATGATGATGGCCTTTTCCATTCGGTTCAGTTGGTAGATGAGTCGATACATTTCGCGCAGATGTTCGGTTTTGCTATTGTCGTCAATAACATCCCCGGCAAGCAACGATTCGATGGGTAATGACTCTTCTTTGGAGCGTGTTCGTTTGCAAAAAGTGATGCATGTGTTCAGACTCACCCGATATATCCAGGTGGATAATTGCGCACTTCCTTTGAATTGAGGATAGCCTTTCCATAGGTTGATGAGCACCTCTTGTCGCAGGTCTTTCATCTCTTCCTCGTCGGCTGCATAGAGGTAGCACACCTTATATATAATGCGTTTGTTTTCCTCTATGAACCGAAGATACTCTTTTTCTCTTTCTTTATCCATTGTTTTAATCTGTTTGCTTCGTTAGACTCGGAAAGAAGATAATAGTTTCAGTTCTGTTGAAAAATTATTTGTTTTGCATGAAAATGCCCGATAGGATGCGTCCCGATTTTATGCCAAGACGACGAGCGGAGAAAAACTCTTCGTGGCGGGTAAAGGTGCAGATGTCGCAAAAGTCTATTTGTTCAGTAGGAACACCAAAATCTAATAACTGAACGGAATTGGCCATCTGGAGGTCGATGTGCCATTTATGAGTTTCGGGCTTCCATCCGCTGATATACTCCATGGGGAAGTCGTTTTGCTTGAATGCGTCATATACCTCATCGCCCACTTCGAATGCATCGAATCCGATACATGGCCCTACTGCGGCATAAATGTCTTCGCCTTGCGTGTTGTATAGGCGGTTCATTTGTTCCAATGTTTTTTGAACAATGCAGTTTACCGAACCACGCCAACCGGCATGAATGGCCGCAATAACTTGTTGTTTTCTATCGTAAAGAAGAACGGGTGCGCAATCGGCCGTAGATACACAAAGACAAACACCTTTCTCTTGTGTAATCAACGCATCAATGTTCTGAAGTTGTTCATTACGCTTTTCTGCGTTTTGTTGTAGGAACTCCTTGTCTATGACTAACGCATTCACACTATGCGTTTGATAAGGGATAATCAGTTGTTCCTTTTCTATATGTAAAGCTGCACAAAGCAATTCTTGATTGCGTTGCACGGCTTCTATATCATCACCCGTATAAGGTGTACAATTCATGGAGGCATAATCCCCTTTGCTCACACCACCATTTCGGGTAGTGCTGAATGCGGTGACTTGTGTCTGGAGGTTATGGAATATCATGGCGATAATTATTCGTCCCAATCTTCTTCGTACTCAAAGTCTTCCAAGTCTTCGATGTCATCGTCCTCGTCAATGTATTCAAAGTCGAAATCTTCGTCTTCGCCTTCAGCGGCCAACTCTTGTTGCAAGTGGCTAAGGTCTTTCGGACGATGGGCAATGCTCTCTATCTTGCCTTCAATCTTGTTGCTTTCTTTGTTCAACTCTTGCCAAAGAATATCCTTCAATACATTGATGCCGAGGCCGGAGATGGATGATATAAATACGTGTGGAATGCCTTCGGGAAGTGTTGGCTCAATCTCGTCCATTAGTTCTTGGTCGAGCATGTCGCTCTTAGTGATGGCCAATACACGTTGCTTGTCGAGCATTTCGGGGTTGAACGTTTTCAGTTCGTTCAGCAGGATTTCATACTCTTTACGAATGTCGTCGCTATCGGCCGGCACCATGAAGAGTAGTAGCGAGTTGCGTTCAATGTGACGTAGGAAACGCAAACCTAACCCCTTGCCGGCACTTGCTCCTTCGATAATGCCTGGTATGTCCGCCATTACGAACGACTTACCATCGCGATAGGAAACAATGCCGAGCATCGGCTCCATAGTGGTAAACGGATAGTTGGCTATCTTGGGTTTTGCCGAAGATACGGCCGAGAGGAGGGTTGACTTACCTGCATTGGGGAAACCTACCAAACCGACATCGGCAAGAAGTTTCAATTCCATGATTACGGTCAACTCTTGCATTGGCTCGCCCGGTTGGGCAAAGCGTGGTGCTTGTCTGGTTGGTGTTTTGAAGTGCCAGTTACCTAATCCACCGCGTCCACCTTTTAGCAAAACAACCTCTTGGCCATGTTCGGTAACATCGCAAATGTATTCGCCTGTTTCGGCATTGTACACCACGGTGCCACAAGGCACTTCTATCACCTTGTCTTGTCCGTCTTTACCGAAGCTTCTATTCTTTGAACCACTTTCGCCATGACCGGCCAGGATGTGTCGGTCATAGCGTAAGTGCAATAATGTCCAATAGTTACGATTTCCTCGTAATATGATATGGCCTCCTCTTCCGCCATCACCACCATCAGGTCCGCCATTGGGCACATACTTGGCTCGGCGCATGTGTGTTGAGCCTCTTCCGCCCTTTCCCGAACGGCAATAGATTTTTACGTAATCAACGAAATTCGATTCAGCCATAGTTTATAAGTAGTCAAGTAGTGAGTAGTCAAGTAGTTAAGTAGAATACTCACTGAATTGTTTTAATAATATTTTATTAGTCCTTGGCAATAAGAATTTAGCATGCGGCTAATTTCTTCTGCTAAGTTCAGAATTCTTTCTTTATCAATTTCTTGAAGATAACCTAAATCATAAGATAAAATCACAAAACTTCGAGTTTCCTCTAATGAGCCTTGTGCAATATTGTAGAAGTGTAATTTGTCTTTTTGTCCAATCCGCGCATAGCCTTCAGCTATATTTGCCGTGATAGAAATAGCTGCTCTTCTCATTTGGTTCACTATACCAAACATCTCTTCCTTTGGGAAATAGCGGGTTGTTTGATATAGGTCAAGAACCAGTTGACGTGATTTTTGCCAAACCGTAAGATTCTCAAATGATTGTGTTGGCATTTCTACTTGACTACTTGACTACTCACTACTTGACTACTAATTTCTATCCGATAGCTTTGCAGATTTCTTCGAAGATGCCTTCCATGGTTCCTAAACCATTGATGTGGCAATATTGGCCTTCTGCTTTGTACCAATCGATGAGTGGAGCAGTTTGGCTATGATATACCACAAGGCGTTTCTTGATTGTCTCTTCGTTGTCGTCGGCACGTCCGCTTTCTTGTCCGCGCTTGATGAGGCGTGTCATCAATTCATCTTCGGGCACGTCGAGGTCGAGCATAATGCTTACGCTTTGTCCGCGGTCGGCAAGTACTTTCTTCAATGCTTCAGCTTGTGGAATTGTTCTTGGAAAACCATCAAAGATAACACCTTTGCTATCTTCGAAGCTATCCAATGTCTTTGCAAGGATGTCAATTATCAATTCATCGGGAATCAATTGTCCTTGATCGATGTATCCTTTTGCAATTTTGCCCAATTCGGTTCCGTTTTTGATTTCGGCACGAAGCACGTCGCCGGTCGAGATGTGGTTGATGCCATACTTGGCAACGATTCTTTCGCTTTGTGTTCCCTTTCCTGATCCGGGAGCACCAAAAATTACAATGTTTAGCATGTTGTCGTTTATTGTTATTCGTTTATTACGGTATAAATATCTTTATAGTTTCTTCCCAATCCATCATAGTCCAATCCATAGCCTACGATGAAGTCGTTGGGTATGTTCATGGCAGCATATTCAATGTTTAAGGGCACTTGCAGCTTTTCCGGTTTAACCAGTAATGAAGCGATGTGTATCTCTTTGGGGTTGCGTGTGCCTAATGTTTCGAGCAATCGTTGCATGGTGAAGCCGGTATCTACAATATCTTCCACGATAACTACGCATCGTCCGCTGATGTCTTCATTGATTCCGATTACCTCGGTAATCTTGCCGGTTGATGAAATGCCTTGGTAAGAGGCCAACTTTACGAATGATATTTCGCAAGGTATGTTGATGCGCTTCATTAAATCGGCGGTAAACATGAACGAACCATTCAATACGCTCAGAAACAAGGGATTCTTCTCTTTCAAGTCGCGGTTTATTTCTTGTGCAACTCGGTCAACCTCTTTCAGAATTTGTTCTTCTGTAATGGAGATTGTGAATCTTTTGTCTTTTATTTGAATGCTTTCCATGGTGATATGTTACTTAAAATTGGTGCAAAATTAGTAAAAAAAACGTTATTCCTTATTGTTATAGGCAATAATCTCTGCATTCTTATCGCATTGTTACGCGCGTTCGTTTCTTTGAAACGAGTTTGCGTTCCAGCTTATGTGGGTGTAAATCAACGGGCTGATTTACGAAATCGGGCACGTTGTACGAGTAGTGCATTTCGTCGTAGTACTTCCACGGATGTTTTTGCGGTAGTAGGAACGGTTTGCCTATTTCTCCCTTTTCGTTGATGGATGCCAGATAGATGCGGGTATATAACCCGTCATCCCTTCGGCTGCTGAAGAGGAACCAATGCGAGTTGCTGCTCCAATTATGGAAACTCTCCGTGTCGTTGCTATTCACTTCGTCGATGGGGCGTGTAGTGCCGTTGCTTAAATCCATTAGCCATAAGTCGGCCTCTTTGTGCCAAATGGGGAAGGTGCCATAGTCGGCCTGGGTGTACATCAGGTACTTCCCGTCGTAGGATGGACGTGGAAAGAGGATGCTTTTCTGCATGCCCTCCACACTGATAAGCGTATCGATGGTAGTGCCGAATGTTCCCTCTTCCTCCATGAACGGAATGGAGCAGAGGTTATACTTCATCTCTTTGTATCCTTGTGGCACTTTGTGTCCTTTTGTCGAACAGAAGTATAGCGTTTTGCCGTCGGGCGAGAAGACGGGGAAGGTTTCGAAACACTCCTCTTTCTGCAAAAGAGGCGAAGTGATCAGTTCGTGCGTTTCAGGATGATAAACCAATACGTCCGACTTCACATCGAACACCTCTATCCGCTTTTGGTTGGTGGAATGGAATGCCTGAGCCGTTTCGTTTGTCGAGTAGGCAATGTACTTGCCCGATGGATGCCAATAGGGATAGACACATGCCGAGAGGGTAGTGGCGGTTTTGGTGTCCAGCACCTCATCTACCTTATTGTATCGCATCAAGGTGCCTCCCGCTTCTCCTCGGATGTGCATGCTTAAGTTGGAAGGGGCGGTTTGATTGAACGAGTGGCAATTCACGCACATGCCGGGTGTCAAGGTGTTTTCGAACAGAGCCCTCTCTTCGAAGTTGGATAGGTTCCGTTCGTAGATGCCCATCTTGTTGTATAGCTCATATCCGGGCGGTATCCTGCGATACACAATTCCGTAGTCTATGGGGTGTGGGCTGACGTACATGGCAAAGGGCTTGTATTGTTTCCAGCCGTCGGCTTGTTCGATGCTGACGGTTATCTGCAACGAGTCGTTCAGATTGGCCAGCAGTAACTTGTGCCATTGCTTGATAGGTATCTCCACGTGCTTGGCATTCACATGCAACTCGCCGTTTTTACCACCTTTTATTATAACGTCTATGCGTTGGTATTCTACACCTTGCGCCATGTCGAAGTTCATGGGCGCTATCTGAGCGGGGATGGTTACACCGATGTAGTCGGGAAAGATAGGTGGCCATTCGTCGCACAACGTAGGCGATTCCACTTGGTGGCTACACGATACCCAACAGATGGTTGTGAGCAATGCAATGAGTTGACGAAAATATTTCATGGTCAGTTTTTGTAGTTAGTAGTGTGATAATACCAAAACGTTTTGCCGAAGCGTGCTTTTAGCATCTCCTGCTTGCCTGCCTGTGCCGGAGAGTTGTACAACTTGATAAACTCTCGCATGCCCTGCTTTACGTTTTCCGACACCTTCCACGGCATGCCGTCGAAGTTGGTGTGCTTCTGAGCCCAATCGTACACCAGCGCCTCTTGGAAAGCGCGTGGCAATTGCTTGTAGTTGGTGTATTGAATCAGCGGAAGGTATTCGACGACGTGTTGCAAGTCGCAATCTAAAAGCAGGTGCGTCATCAGATAGTCGTAAGCCAGTCGGTTACTGTTATTGTCTTGAAACAGAACGCCAAGCAGGTTGACCATCTGGTTGCCGGTGTAAAGGAAATCTTCCTTGAAGCTTGTCTTTCGCAAGCGTCCCCAAGTGGGATGGTTGTTGATGTTGGCTTCGTTGTACAGGAATTTCAAGACATGGTCGGCCCATCGCTTGTAGTAGAGCGATTTCTGTAGGGTGCGCAAGTATTTTGCGGCCACTTCGTAATGCCCGTTTATCAGGTTCGTCTCGGCCAACCGTTTCAAACATCTCGCATTGAGTTGGTGAATGGGGATGGAAGACATCACCTCGAACATCATCTGTTGGGTGGCGCTGACCATGCCCAACTGATAGTGTACTTCGCTCGAACAAAGTGAAAAAACAATGTCGTGACTGAAGTGTTGTATCAGTCCTTTCGAGCCGTTTTGGTAGAATTCGAACAAGCGGTCGGTCAGTTGTCCGGTCATGCCAAGTGCTAGGTTCAGGCAGGTCACTCCTTGCGGAGTTGTAGGAGCCTTCTTCTCGGCCCGTTCAATAATCTCCTGCCACCTTTCCCGATGCGCCAACCGGTCGTAGAGTATGGCCTCCTCTTTCTCGAAGTTGCATCCGCTCTTTATCAGCCATCCACCGCCAAGTGCCGTCAGTGCTATTCCTAACAGGATGATGCCGCTTTTACGTTTCTTTGCATCTGGTAAACAGGGTAATAGCAAAGGAGTGATGGCCATTACGATGAGCGATGCAACCCAAGCTGGGGGGATGGCTTGTGGGTATCGGTAGTACTCCGTGCCAACAATCAGTCGGGGAATGGAGTATTGGGCTACAATGGTGCTGAGCAGTGGACAGGCAATTGCCAGCAAACAGATGGATACGGCAATGGCAATGCCTTGAAACAGGTGGCAGTTGCGGAAAGTGATTTGCAACTCGTGCACCATCATCCAAAAGGCCAGGATAAAGTGTACCGGCCCGGCTATCCAATACAACACGGGCAACGAAAACAATGCATATAGCATCCGTTGCTTCTGACCTTGCATCTGTTGGTATCTCCTCATACCTTGCAGCATCCAAATCAGGGCGATGAGGTAGGATAGCATGGCATTCTCGTCGGTCATGAAGTACCACACAACTATTGCGGGGATGAACGAAAGCGGATAGTATAACTCGCTTGTTCCCTGATGCTTGGCAACCGACCACGTCAGCCGTTGCATCCACAAGAAGAGCACGGCCAGAATGATGGCTCCTGCCCAAGTGTGGTAGTAAAATTGAATCAGAAAGTCAGATAGATAGTTGGCCACTCCGCCGGGTACAACAATGCGCTCGATGAGGTAGTTGGAGTCGAACAAGAACAATTGCAATTGCTCTTGAAAGGCCAAATGAGCCGGATAGGCTAAATGCCAAAACAGGAACACCCCAATACAGAACAGTATTGAAAGTCCGATTTTCCAATGCTCGGTCAGGCTATGAAGTGTGCGATTCATGTCAATCAGTCAAAGGTTGTTTACTATATTTTTGCAAAAATAATACTTTTCCGCCAAAGAAAATAATTTTTCCCTTAACACTAAATAAATTTTCCATTAAGGGAAAATGAAATAACCTCTTTTCCTCAATTTGAATCATAAGCAAGTTTCGTTGTTTCGTAAGAAATAACTACCTTTGCAAAAAAAGAAAAGCAGATATTTAGCAATAGAAGATATGATAAAGATATTTCCCACATACGAAGTGAAACAACTGGATGCTTACACCATTGAGAACGAACCGATAGCCTCCATCGACTTGATGGAAAGAGCTTCGCAGGCCTTGACAACAGCCATCGCTGCCCGATGGACAACCGAAACACCCTTCGTCGTGTTTGCCGGCCCGGGTAATAATGGTGGCGATGCGTTGGCGGTGGCCCGTTTAATGGCGCATAAAGGCTATCGCATGGAGGTTTATCTGTTTAATCCCAAGTATAACCTTTCGCCCGATTGCGAAGAGAACAAACAGAGGCTGATGGAGGTGGAGGAAGTGACTTTTCATGAAATAACAACGCAATTCATACCCCCCACACTTACCTCCGGGCATGTAGTTATCGACGGCTTGTTCGGTAGCGGATTGAACAAACCATTGAGTGGCGGCTTTGCCTCGGTAGTAAAGTATATCAATGCTTCGCTGGCAACCATCGTTGCCATCGATGTACCATCCGGGTTGATGGGCGAGGAGAATGGCTTTACGCTTTCCACTCCGATTGTTCATGCCCACCTGACACTTACGTTGCAACAACCCAAGTTGTCGTTCCTCTTTGCCGAGAACGCCTCCTATGTGGGCGAGTGGGAGGTTTTGGATATCGGACTGAGCCGGCAAGCCATCGAAGAGATTCCTACACCGTGGAAGATGATGACGTTGGACGATGTAAGACAATGGATAAAACCTCGTGCCAAGCATGCACATAAGGGCACTTTCGGAAGGGGACTGCTCATCGCCGGCTCGGAAGGAATGGCCGGTGCCTCTATTCTTTCGGCTAAGGGCGCTTTGCGCTCGGGCATCGGGTTGCTAACCGTTCACTTGCCCTATTATAATAATGTGATAGTACAGACGGCCGTGCCTGAGGCTATGACCGAAATGGATGTGCACAACACCCACTTTGCCGGTGCCACCGATACCGAAGAGTATCAAGCCGTAGCCATCGGGCCGGGGTTAGGACAAACGCGCGATACCGAATTGGCCGTGCTCGATCAAATCTCTTCGACAAACGTGCCGATGGTAATCGATGCCGATGCGTTGAATATCTTGGGTGCCAATCGCAATTACCTGACGAAATTACCTAAGGGAAGTATCCTGACTCCTCATCCGAAGGAGATGGAACGGTTGGTGGGGAAGTGTAGCAACTCTTACGAACGCATACAACGTGCATCCGAATTGGCCGCAAAAGCCAATGTGTACATCGTATTGAAAGGTGCATATACGGCTATCATACAACCCGATGGGGAGATTGTTTTCAATACAACCGGCAATCCCGGCATGGCCACCGGTGGTAGTGGAGATGTGCTGACGGGCATCTTGCTGGCTTTGTTGGCACAAGGCTATGAAAGTGGCTTGGCGGCTCGTTTAGGCGTCTTCCTGCATGGGATGGCCGGAGATATTGCGGCCGACAGACAAGGCGAGGTAGCCATGACGGCATCGGACATTATAGACTCTTTGCCACAAGCATGGAAATCTATTTGCGGGAAGTGATGTGGAAGCAACCTTGCTTAAGTTCGTACTTCACATAGCAGCGGTTGGCAGCTTTCAAATCGCGCAACACTTCGGATAATACCTGCTTCAACGTTTCGCTCTTTACGCTTTCGTAAGGATGGCCATCTTTCTCTTCCACCATCTCGAAGCGTTTCCAGCTAACATCGAAGGTGGTGCCATGACAATGGGCCGAATTCATGCTGGCATTTACGTTGCTACGACGCAGACGCTTCACATCATCCTCTGTGCGGAGTACCGAAGTGATGATTATCTTGTTGGGGTTAAGCCCTTTGCTGGATAATGAGTCGAGGAAGTTCTTGCCGATATCTTCCACCAATTGGGCGGCACCGGGTATCAGGTAGGGCACCGAGTGAGTCAGTGAATCTACAATGTAGTAGTCGTTACTCACGATGTGCGTCAGCTTCTTCTTCATCTTGTCGGCTTCGGCACGGTTGGCTATGGCGGGCACGCCAATGGCTTGGGCAATGTTCAGTTGTGTGTCGTTCAAATCGTTGAAGGCACGTTTGTAGCTCACTACCCCACGGATATTGCGAGGCGTATTCTTAATCATCTCCTTGGGCTTCTTCTCGAATCCTTCGCAATCGATGAGCGTACACATACTGAATATAAATAGGAGGATATTGAAAAATGTTACCCCTAACATCACGATAATGGCTTTCCTGTTTCTCATAATTTCAAGTGTGGATAATAAAACGTGCTCAAAGGTATAACTTTTTATTCACTCTTTTTGTACCTTTGCAACGAAATTCATAAAAATTGTATGCAACGATACTTCATCTACATGGCCTACGATGGCACAAACTATCACGGATGGCAGATTCAACCCAATGGCATCAGTGTGCAGGAATGCTTGATGAAAGCACTCTCTACCTTGTTGCGTTATGAGGTGGATGTGACCGGTGCCGGCCGCACGGATGCGGGGGTGCATGCCCGGTTCATGGTGGCGCACTTTGATAGCGAATCGGCCTTGGACGAATCGTTCATGGTGGAGAAGCTGAACAGACTGTTGCCGCCCGATATCGTGGTATTCAGCCTTCGGGCCGTTCATTCCGATGCACACGCACGTTTCGATGCCACCAGTAGGAAGTATCAATATTATGTAACCACCTCTAAACAACCCTTCCATCGTCAATATCGTTGCCGGCTTTTCCATAAGCCCGATTTTGAACGGATGAACGAGGCGGCCAAGACACTTTTCGATTACACCGACTTTACCAGTTTCAGCAAGTTGCATACCGATGTCAAAACCAATAATTGTAGGATAATGCATGCCGAGTGGACACAGGTGGACGAAGAGACTTGGGTGTTTACCATCCAGGCCAACCGTTTTTTGCGAAACATGGTGCGGGCCGTGGTAGGTACGCTGCTCGAGGTGGGAAAAGGTAAAATGAGTATCGATGACTTCAGACGGGTAATCGAGCAGAAGGATAGGTGCCAAGCCGGTACGTCAGTGCCGGGTAATGCCCTCTTCCTGGTCGATGTAACCTATCCCTATTAACCATAAAATAGTATAATTCAATGTGGCTGTTACTTGCATTCCTTTCGGCAACTCTATTGGGCTTTTACGATGCGTTTAAGAAACAATCGTTGAAAAACAATGCCGTGTTGCCGGTGCTTTTTCTGAACACAATCTTTTCGAGCATGATTTTCCTGCCCTTTGTGGTGCTATCCCGGTATGCACCAAGTTGGTTGGAAAACAGCATCGTATATGTCCCGACCGCTGGATGGGCCGAGCATAAATACATCATCATCAAATCGTTCATAGTGCTTTCTTCATGGATATTCGGATACTTCGGCATGAAGCATCTTCCGCTAACCATCGTTGGCCCTATCAATGCCACCCGCCCCGTAATGGTATTGGTAGGCGCACTGATTCTGTTTGGTGAACGCTTGAATCCTTATCAATGGGTTGGCGTGATTCTGGGCATATTTTCTTTCTTTATGCTTAGCCGTTCGGGCAAGAAAGAGGGGATAGATTTCAAGCATAACAAGTGGATTTTCTTTATCGTGATGGCGGCCGTCATGGGTGCCGTAAGCGGCCTTTACGATAAGTATCTGATGGGACGACTCAACCCCATGCTTGTTCAGTCGTGGTACAACATCTACCAAGTCTTCATCATGTGTCCCATCATCTTGCTGTTGTGGATGCCTAAACGGAAAGAGAGCACACCCTTCCGTTGGAGTTGGACAATCATCTTCATCTCGCTATTCCTCTCTGCTGCCGACTTTGCCTATTTTTATGCGCTGAGCTACGAAGATTCAATGATTTCCATCGTTTCGATGGTGCGCAGGGGTAGTGTGTTGGTATCATTTACCTTTGGTGCCTTGTTCTTTAAAGAAAAAAATCTTAAGAGCAAAGCCATCGATCTACTTTTGGTGTTATTGGGTATGTTCTTCCTCTATTTAGGAAGTAGATAAGAAAATTTTTATACCTTTGCATCATGAAGCGAACAATACAATATGGCTTACTCTTTTGGATGGTGCTGATGGTTGCCGTCTTGCCCCTCCGAGCCCAACAGGCAAAGACCTTCTTTGTGGCGATGCCCGATACAATATTGCCGTTGCTCACCGAAATCAATCGGGCCGATTGTATCGACTTCCTGGAGAGTAATATGCGTGCCCAAGTAACCAACCGGTTGGATGGCAAGAGTGAGATGACTAAGTTGACCGATGATTACATCGCCATGAACCTCTCGTCTCAAAGCCGTTGGCAGATGAAATTGTTGACACTGAACGACTCTACACAAATCATCTGTACTGTGACCACCGTTTGTGCGCCGGCTTGCGATAGTCATATCCGGTTCTACACTACTAAATGGGAGGCGTTGCCTATGGGCAATTATATCAAGAGTTTGCCTGTGCTGAATGATTTCCTTCCTAAATTGAGCGAAGAGAGTAGTGACATACCAACACTCGATGCGTTGAAACAGGCCGATATGTTGTTGGTAGATATGCAATTGTCGGCCGATGACGATACGTTGACCTGTCTTTTCGATACACCTCGATACATGTCCGATGAGGCGGCCAAGAAGCTGAAACCTCTGCTCAAAAAGCCGGTTGTCTATACTTGGTCATCAGGGTTGTTTGTCCGAAAATAGGTACAAACGAACTTCTTCTAAGGAGGGAATGATGATCTCTCTTCGTTTCAACTCGACCAGTCCCTCTTTTTGCAACTCTTTGAGCGAATGAGACACACTGATGCGTGATTCATTGATGATACCTCCCAAATACTCCATGTTGATTTTAAGCGTTTTCTTTCCAACCGGGCGTTCGGATAGTGAGAGAATGAAGTGATAGATACGTTGAGAAGTATCTCCGAAAGAGGGTGTCCAGACTTTGTTTTGGAAGGTTTGTGCGCGATTACTCAAGATGTTCATGTAATTCAATCTGAATATTTCATAGTTGAACAGCTCGTTGAGCATTTCCGATTTGGCAATGCAAACAACATGCGTCTCTTCAACGGCAACACATGTAGCCGGGAAGCGTGTATCCATGCCAAATAATGATTGGGGGAATAGCAGGGTGGGCACTTGCCACTCTTCGATAAACGAAAAGTTTCCGTCTAGAGATGTCGTACTGGTGGTATATTTCCCTCTTAAAACATAGATGAGTTGGCGGCTCTGATTGCCCGATGAGGCGATGATGTCGCCGGGATAGTATTTGACAAACGAAAGTTTGACTTTAGCCAAGATGCGGGTAAAATCTTCTTTGGCCAAGCCTTGTAGTAGAGGTAGCTGTAGTAAGGTGTCGAACATGGTTTCCATAACGCTTTCCCGTATTTTTTTTCAGTGCAAAGGTATGAATATTTCCTAAATTGTTGAAAGTTTTTTCGTAAAAAGCATGCATTGTATGCTCTTTTATTGCTGATTAGCTTCGTCGGGTGTGTTTTCTTCGTAATTTATCTCCTCGTCATCCTCCTTTTCGTCGGCAAACGGATTAGGCCGTTGAGGTCCTTGCTTGAGGAATGCAACCGCACACAATATGCCGGTGATGGCACCACTTAAATGGCCTTCCCACGAAGTAGTGACCTTGACAAAGCCGGGAAACATTTTCCATACCAGCCCGCCATAAAGGAACGTAATGAGCAGTGAAATGGCTATCAATGGAATGTGCTTCCTTAAAATACCGCTGAAGAAGAGGAAAAAAGCCAATCCGTAAATGATGCCGCTGGCACCGATGTGCCAACCGGGTTTGCCGATGATAAACGTCAGTATGCCGCATCCAATCCAGATAATGAACAGTATATAGGGGGCTATCTGACGATAAAAATAAAACAAACACCACGAAAGGATGAAAAACGGTAGGGTGTTGCCCAACAGATGTCTGAATCCGCTATGAATCAGCGGATGGGCAAATACACCAAAAAATCCTTGTTTGCGCAACGGATATATGCCAAGGCGGGAAAAGTCCCAATCCATGCCCACTTCCAATATTTTCAATGCATACATGATGAATAGTATGAATAGTGGAATGACGGCCGAAAGTGCAATTCTAAGGATTTCTTTCTTCATTGTTTTTTGGTGCTGATTACTATTTCGCTACAATAGTACGGCTATTTTTGAAGAAAAACGAAAAAAAACAATTTTTTTATTTTGTGTATGTATAATAATTCGTAAATTTGGGCATTACATCAGTAAAGATGGTGACAATATGGAATTATTAACCTTTTAATTTTAAAATATTCATAACTATGAGCTATTTACGATTTGACAAGACCTTGATGATTAATCTGGAGGAATCTTTGCCAAGGGAGATTCTACGGACAAATCAATCGGGTGCCTATCATTGTACTACAGTAGTAGATTGCAATACTCGAAAGTATCATGGCTTATTGGTGATTCCTATCCCCAATTTGGATGATGAAAATCATGTCTTGCTTTCTTCTTTGGATGAAACCGTCATCCAACATGGCGCGGAATTTAATTTGGGGTTGCACAAATATCAAGGGAATAACTATAGCCCGAATGGACATAAGTATATCCGAGAATTTGATTGCGAAAAGATTCCTGCTACTACCTATCGTGTAGGTGGCGTTATCTTACGCAAGGAGAAGATTTTTGTGCACCACGAAAATCGAATCTTAATCCGCTACACCTTGGTAGATGCTCATTCTGCAACAACACTTCGTTTCCGCCCGTTCCTGGCTTTCCGTAGTGTGCGTGAGTACACTCATGAAAACTCGCAAGCCAATCGCGATTACCAAGTGATAGAGAATGGTATCAAGACATGTATGTATCCCGGTTATCCTGAACTCTTCATGCAATTGAACAAGAAGTGCGAATTCCATTACCACCCTGATTGGTATCGTGGAATGGAGTATCCGAAGGAACAGGAACGTGGATACGACTTTAATGAAGATTTGTATGTACCTGGCTATTTCGAAGTGCCCATCAAGAAGGGCGAAAGCATTGTCTTCTCTGCTGGTGTTTCTGAAATATCTACCCGCCGTTTGAAACAGATATTCGAGGCGGAAGTAGAAGACCGTGTACCTCGCGATAGCTTCTTCCATTGCTTGAAGAACTCGGCTCACCAATTCCATAACAAGCAAGGCGATGAGCACTACATCCTTGCCGGTTATCCTTGGTTCAAGTGCCGTGCACGCGACCTCTTTATTTCATTGCCAGGTTTGACATTGGCCGTGGATGAGATTGACGAATTCGAGGATGTTATGAAGACCGCCGAAAAGGCTATCCGTGACTTCATTACTGAAAGGCCATCGCAATGCAAGGTGTATGAGATGGAACATCCTGACGTGTTGTTGTGGGCCATCTGGACATTGCAACAATATGCCAAGACAACCTCTCGCGAACAATGCCGCAAGAAATATGGTGAGTTGATTCAAGACATCATGAACTATATTCTCGACCGCAAGCACGATAACCTCTTCTTGCACGAAAATGGTTTGCTCTATACCAATGGTGTAGATAAGGCGGTTACCTGGATGAACTCAACGGCTAACGGACGTCCGGTGATTCCAAGAACAGGCTATGTAGTAGAGGTGAATGCCTTGTGGTATAATGCCCTTCGATTTGTAGCCGATCTGTTCAGAGAAGGAGGAAACGAGATTTTTGCCGATGAATTGGATACGCAAGCCGAACTAACCGGCAAGTCGTTTGTTGAAGTATTCAGAAACGAGTATGGTTATCTGTTCGACTATGTAGATGGCTATATGATGGATTGGAGCGTTCGCCCGAACATGATATTTACGGTTGCATTCGATTATTCTCCGTTGGATCGTGGACAGAAAAAACAGGTATTGGATATCGTAACAAAAGAGTTGCTTACCCCTAAGGGATTGCGCTCGTTGAGCCCGAAGAGTGGCGGGTACAATCCAAACTATGTTGGTCCGCAAACTCAACGCGACTATGCATACCACCAAGGTACTGCTTGGCCTTGGCTCATGGGATTCTATATGGAAGCCTATCTGCGCATCTACAAGATGAGCGGAATCTCTTTGGTAAACCGTTATCTAATCGGTTTCGAAGAGGAAATGACAAGCCATTGTGTAGGCTCTATTCCTGAATTGTTCGATGGTAATCCTCCGTTCAAAGGACGCGGAGCCGTTTCATTTGCCATGAACGTTGCAGAAATTTTGCGTATTTTGAAGTTGTTATCTAAGTATAATCAATAAGAGGAGGAATAATAGTATGAAAGTTTTAATGTTTGGATGGGAATTTCCTCCCAAAATATATGGTGGTCTTGCTGTTGCTTCTTATGGTATTACCAAGGGCTTGAGTTTGCAGGGAGATGTGGAAACAACTTTCTGCTTGCCGAAACCTTGTGGCGAAGAAGAGAATTTCTTGAACATCATCGGAATGAATCAGGTGCCCATTGTTTGGCGCAACGTGGATTACGACTACTTGAAGTCGCGCTTGTCAAACGGCATGACACCCGAACAATACTATGCCCTTCGCGATCATATCTATGCCGACTTCTCGTACATGAATGTCAACGATTTGGGCTGTATGGAGTTTGCAGGTGGCTATCCCAAGAACTTGCACGAAGAGATTAATAACTTCTCGATTATAGCCGGTCAGGTGGCACGCCAACAAGAATTCGACATCATTCACGCACACGACTGGTTGACCTTCCCTGCCGGTGTACATGCCAAGATGGTGAGTGGTAAGCCGCTCTGTATTCATGTGCATGCTACCGACTTCGACCGCTCGCGTGGAAAGGTTAATCCTACCGTTTACTCTGTCGAGAAGAATGGTATGGATCATGCCGATTGCATCATGTGTGTATCTGAGCTGACCCGTCAAACCGTAATTAACGAGTACCATCAACATCCCAGCAAGGTATTTGCTATGCACAATGCGGTATATCCATTGCCACAAGAGTATCAGGAAATTCCTCGTCCCGACCATTCGAAAGAGAAGGTGGTTACTTTCTTAGGCCGTATCACCATGCAAAAGGGTCCTGAATACTTCGTCGAGGCTGCAGCTTTGGTACTGAAGCGTACACGCAACATCCGTTTCGTAATGGCCGGATCGGGCGATATGATGGATGCCATGATCAACTTGGTGGCCGAGCGTGGCATTGCTGACCGCTTCCACTTCCCGGGCTTCATGAAGGGTAAACAGGTGTACGAGGTTTACAAGAACAGCGATGTGTTTGTAATGCCTTCGGTATCCGAACCTTTCGGTATCGCTCCATTGGAAGCAATGCAATGCGGTACGCCATCAATCATTTCCAAGCAATCGGGTTGTGGCGAAATCTTGGATAAGGTGATAAAGACCGACTATTGGGATATTCACGCTATGGCAGATGCCATCTACTCCATCTGTACCAATCCTTCACTCTTCAACTATCTGCAAGAAGAGGGCTTGAAGGAGGTTGACGAAATTACTTGGGAGAAGGTTGGCCTTCGCATTCGTGCCCTTTACGAGGATGTTTTAAAGAACTATAAATAATTAAACAAGCATTAGATATGAGAACAATCTGTCTTTATTTTGAAATACATCAGATTATTCATCTGAAACGTTATCGTTTCTTCGATATTGGTACCAATCACTATTACTACGACGATTATGCCAATGAAACAAGTATTGGCGATGTTGCCGAACGCTCATACATTCCGGCTTTGACTACCTTGTACGAGATGGTCAAGAACTCAAACGGCAAGTTTAAAGTGGCCTTTTCTATTTCGGGTGTGGCATTGGAGCAATTGGAAATCTATGCTCCGGCAGTTATCGAATTGCTGCACGAATTGAATAATACCGGTTGTTGCGAATTCTTGGCAGAGCCTTACTCACATGGTCTCTCTTCTTTGGCAAACGAAGAATGCTTCAAGGCCGATGTAATGAAGCAATGTGCCAAGATGAAACAACTCTTTGGCAAGGAACCTAAGGTGTTCCGTAACTCAAGTTTGATCTATTCAGACGAAATCGGTGCGATGGTTGCAAGCATGGGCTTCAAAGGTATGCTTACCGAAGGTGCCAAGCATGTATTGGGTTGGAAGAGCCCGCACTACTTGTATCATTGCAACATGAATCCTAAGTTGAAACTGTTGTTGCGCGACTACAAGCTTTCAGATGATATCAGCCTTCGTTTCTCAAACTCAGAATGGAGCGAATATCCGTTGTTTGCCGATAAGTACATCAGTTGGATCGACGAGTTGCCGCAAGAAGAACAGGTAATCAACATCTTTATGGAATTGTGTGCATTGGGTGTATTCCAACCATTGTCATCCAATATCCTCGAGTTCTTGAAGGCATTGCCAGCATGTGCACAAGCCAAGGGCATCACCTTCTCTACTCCTACCGAGGTGGTTACTAAACTGAAGTCGGTATCTCAACTCGATGTTCCTTATCCAATGTCTTGGGTAGATGAAGAACGCGACACAAGCTGCTGGTTGGGTAATGTGATGCAACGCGAAGCATTTGATAAGTTGTATAGTGTTGCCGAACGTGTTCATATCTGTACAGATAGCCGCATCAAGCAAGATTGGGATTACCTGCAAGCAAGTAATAACTTCCGCTTCATGACTACCAAGAACTCGGGTGTTTCATTCTATCGTGGCATTTACGATTCTCCATACGATGCATTCACCAACTACATGAATATCTTGGGCGACTTCATCAAACGAGTAGATTCTCTCTATCCGGTAGATATCGAAAACGAAGAGTTGAATGCTTTGATTACAACCATCAAGAACCAAGGTGATGAAATTGAAGCATTGCAAAAGCAATTGCAAAAAGCACAAGCCAAGTTGGCAAAGGAAAAGCCTGCTAAAGTTGAAGCAGAACCGGCTCCAAAAGCAAAGAAGTGTGCTCCAAAAGCCAAGAAGGCTACAGCTAAGAAGGAAAAGTAATCAATTACTCCTTATTATATAAAGTAAGGGGTTGTGCCGCGGCACAACCCCTTACTTTTTTCTTTTTATACTTAGGTATTGGAATTTTCCCTTAAGGGTAAATGTTTCAAGTATTATTCAAAGCTTGTATAAGTCACTTCTATCTTCAAGGCACTACCTTTAGGACCACCTTTTAACTTGGCATAGCCAGGTTTCAAATCGTTTTGGATGCTGGTCAGTGTAGAGTTGTAGCCACCTGTTGTTTCGTATATCATTACGATGGGTATAAGCAATACTTTGTCCCAATCAGGGTTCTCGGTAGTCCATGTAGCTTCCCAAGTTGCTTCGTTAAAGCTGCTGCCGGCTTGTTCTTTAGCCTTCTTCTTGGCCTCTTCCTTCTCGTTGATGCAGGTTGTAACCAATCGTGCAATGTTTGGGAAGGTATAGGTGTTGGTAGCTGCAGCATTGTGTGTGGCCGTGTACGAAGTGATATTATCAGCCAACTCATTGTTTTCGAAGAAGCTCTTTACATCTTTCTTGCGAATCAGCAACACGTTGTTGGGTGCATCCATACTATACTTATAGATACTTTCTTGGTTGTAGTTGTTGAATGTCAGTTTTACGGCATTCAGTGTGTCGCCAACCAAGTCGTTGTGAATGACATTGTATGGCAATGTCGCTTCGGTAAAGATACCTGCTGGCGACTTGATGTAAGTGTGCTCTTCTTCAGCTACACGCATGGCAATCATTTCGCTATTATAGAAATGGTTGGCTTGAATCACCTCTTTGGTAGAAGAGAACACGGTGTAGTAGCTGTAGGCCAACGAGTCCTTGCCGTCAATTTGCGAAAGCTTCACGCCCAATGAGTCGGTATAGTGTTGGCAAAGCATCATTCGCATGTCAATGCGGTCAATGTATAGGATGGTACCATCACCCATATCATTCTTTACATATACCCCTTTGAATACGTTGTTGATGAATGTTTCGGCATCTTTGAACAGTTCGGGATGTTCGCGATTCAGTTTCAAGATGCTGTTTGCATACTCCTTGCTTAGGGGAAACGATACGTTTGGATAGTAAGTGCTGTTACCGTAGCTGTCTTTGGCATTTCTCACCGAGTCGGGCACGGAGGTGTCGTATGCGGTAAATGTTTTGCGTCCAATCAACGTGTTCTTGTTGTAGAACTTCTCTGGGTCGATGTTGGTATATCTGTTCTTTTCCAAACGCTTGTCTAGCTCGTAGATGCTCATTTGGCAAGCATTGATCGAATCGCCAAACCAGTTGTTGTAGTACACCACCAATTCAGCCGTAACGATAGAGTCGCCGGCCATGCTTCCGCTGGCAGTCTGCTTGATAGGGTCATACTTGTAAACGGCAGGGAATTTGAAGTTGTCGGTACAGTTCAACTCGGTCAGGAAACTGGCTTCGTAATAGCCGAATTGTGGGTCGGTGAATTTTCCAACATATCCCGTACTGGTTTTTGCAAAAACAGAATCTACGGCAATCGAGCGTGTGCTGATGTCGTAGATTTTTGTTTGGGTAGTCAGTAAGTCTTCACTTGGGAGCATATCCATACCCAACGAGCCGGTGTTGTCGTCGCATCCGGTCATGAGTAGAATGGTGCAGAGCAGTGCTCCTAAATAGTTGATAATCTTCATTGTTGATGT
The DNA here is from genome assembly GCA_015060685.1 of Mediterranea massiliensis. Taxonomy (GTDB): domain Bacteria; phylum Bacteroidota; class Bacteroidia; order Bacteroidales; family Bacteroidaceae; genus Bacteroides; species Bacteroides massiliensis_B. The sequence goes on from SUXZ01000007.1 coordinate 63,880, forward strand.
TCCTTTTAAAGTTGTTGTGTGTTGTCGTTGGCACTTTCCATTACCACATCATAGAATTCGTTGCATGCGTTGGCATACTCTTCCGGCAATTGGTATTCCAGTATCGGTTTGCCCAAGCTCTTGGCATATTCTATCAGTTCGCTATTGATGTTGGGGCTTTGGAGGATAATGCCGTCTGCTTGTTCGATGGCCAACTTGTAAAGCGTTGTTTCGTTGCTTGGGTTCTTTAGCAAGGCAATATCCTTCTTTGCAACACCTTTCAGCATCAGTTTGTTTGCAAAGTCGGCTTGCAACGGGTGCTTCAAGTCATCATCGTACAATGAAATCACCACCTTCGCACTTCTGAACGAAGGTTCGTCCTTATACGCTTTCTTTACATAGAGCGGTGCCAATGCTGTCAGCCATCCATGGCAATGGATTACGTCTGGACACCAGCGAAGTTTCTTCACAGTCTCCAATACTCCTCGTGTGTAGAAAATAGCTCTCTCTCCATTGTCTTCATATTCATTTCCATTTTCGTCGCACAGTTGCAACCTGTTTTGGAAATAGTCATCGTTATCAATAAAGTAAACCTGCATTCTGGCCGATTGGATAGAAGCGACTTTAATGATAAGTGGATGGTCGGTGTCATCAATAATCAGATTCATACCCGAGAGTCGTATCACTTCGTGTAGCTGGTTGCGTCGTTCGTTGATATTTCCCCACTTAGGCATGAAAGTACGTATCTCTTTGCCTTTTTCCTGAATGGCTTGTGGTAAGTTACGTCCAATCAGCGACATTTCAGTCTCTGAAACATAAGGGGTAATCTCTTGGGTTATGAATAAAACCTTGTTAGCTTTTGCCATAAATTTCGTCTGTAATCTCAAATTATTTTGCAAAGATATAAAAAAAATCGCGCATTTAAGCAAATTCTCATTGCTTATAATTCCTTATCTTTTGTTAATGCGCAGAAAATGAGCTATATATGTGCCTATGCTATACATGCCGTATAAATTTAGTTTTGCATAATTTTCAGATATTTCTTCGTTATATGAAGAATATTGGTTTATTTTGCACCGTTTTTCCGATTTAACTCGTTATAACATGAACAAAATGAAGATTGTACATACGATTAAAGATTTGCAGAACGAGCTTTCTAAGCAGAAAGCTGCCGGTAAGACCGTAGGTTTGGTTCCCACCATGGGTGCTTTGCATGCAGGTCATGCATCTTTGGTTGAACGCTGTGTATCACAGAATGATATAACAGTTGTAAGTATCTTTGTTAACCCCACACAATTCAACGACAAGAACGATTTAGAGAAGTACCCTCGCACCTTCGAGGCCGATAGTGAAATGCTCGAAAAGTGTGGTGCCACCTATGTGTTTGCACCATCTGTTGCCGAGATGTATCCCCAACCCGATACTCGTCAGTTCAGCTATCCGCCACTCGACACGGTAATGGAAGGAGCCTTCCGCCCGGGCCATTTCAATGGCGTGTGTCAGATTGTGACAAAACTGTTCGATGCAGTTCAACCCCATCGTGCCTATTTTGGCGAGAAAGATTTCCAGCAACTTGCCATCATTCGTGAGATGGTGCGACAAATGAACTATCCCATTGAAATCGTAGGTTGTCCCATCGTTCGCGAAGCCGACGGATTGGCTTTGAGCAGCCGAAACACACGACTTTCGTCTGCTGAACGCAAAAATGCACTGAAAATTTCGCAAACATTGTTCGAAAGTCGTACCTTTGCAGCCGAACATTCAGTTGCCGAGACTAAACAGCTTGTCGAAGAGGCTATTGCCGCTGCTCCTGGATTGGAGCTGGAATACTTCCAACTGGTCGATGGCAACACACTGCAACCCATTGAAAACTGGGCTGATACCGTTTATGCTGTTGGATGCATTACCGTCTTCTGTGGCGATGTTCGCTTGATTGATAACATTAAGTATAAAGAATAGACAAACACCATGATGATAGAAGTACTGAAATCGAAAATTCATTGTGCTCGTGTCACCGAAGCCAATCTCAACTACATGGGTAGTATCACCATCGACGAAGACTTGATGGATGCTGCCAATATGATTGCCGGCGAGAAGGTTTCTATTGTTAATAATAACAATGGCGAGCGCTTCGAAACGTATATTATTAAGGGTGAGCGTGGTTCAGGCAAGATTTGTTTGAACGGAGCTGCGGCCCGTAAGGTACAGCCGGGTGATATTGTCATCATCATCTCTTATGCCTTGATGGACTTCGAAGAGGCCAAGAACTTTACACCAACCCTTGTCTTCCCCGATCCGGCAACAAACAAGATTGTATAATTTTCAATCATAGCTATTAAAAATGTGAAAAGCGCCAGTTCCTTTTTAGAGGGGCTGGCGCTTTTATTTGTTAACCTTTTAGTTACTAAAACCAATTCATCAGGCTTCGCAGATAAGCGGTCAGTTCGCCCGCCATCTTCTCTTGTTGCCATAGGCTGGGGTGATAGTCGGCACCCATGCCCAAGTCACCATTTTGCGGAGTCATGTCAAAGCGATACACCTCTTTGTCGCCCGCCTTGTTGGCCTCTCCAACCACCTTGTCCAATGCCTTCTTTACATCTTCCAACGCCTTGCCCGACATCATGGTGCCGGTCAGATAGACAATCTTGGCCTTCGGATAGTAGCCACGAAGTTTCTTCAGGAATTGGCGGTATCCATCTTCAAGCAGCTTGTAGTCGTATGGTTCGGTACTGGTGTCGTTGGTGCCTAAGTTTACACACACTACATCGGGAACGTAGCGAAGGAAATCCCATGCCTCACTGTGGTCGTACAATTGTGTGTAGGCATACTCCTTGGGCATGCAGTTGTCGTTTCCGTTCTTCGGTCCGGCATAGTTGCGATAGATGCCGATTCCGCTTCGTGCCACAGCAAAGTGTTGGGCGTTCAGTGCCCTGGCAGTACGTGCAGCATAGGTATAGTAGTGGTTCTCTGTCTCGTCCATGTATCCGTTGCGTGGGTTGGTGCTCTCAATACCATATCCGCAGGTAATAGAGTTGCCGATGAATTCAATCTTCCGTTCGGGTAAGGCCGTTGGAGGCACCAACTGTTTACCGTTATCCAGTAGGAAACCACGGAACTCGGGCTTGCGTTGATACCCTTCGATGGTGTACATCAGTTTCACTTCGTGTATGCCGTCGGGTAGGGCAGTAGCCAAGGTTACAACCGAGTCGAGTGGGGCATTGAAGCCCACTTTGAACGGTTCTCCCTTGTCTATCTGTGCCATGAAATAGCCGCTCATCGGCTTGGCCACCATCTTCAGTGAGGTACCCTCGAAGCGTGCATTGATTTGTATGCCGGGGTAAGTAAATGCCGGTGAGTCGGGGTTCTTGAAGCTGATACGGCCCACATACTGTATATGTTCGTCACTGGGCTTTATCCATGTTCCTTGTGGGGTAAGGGTTTGTGCTATTGCACTGGTTGATATACACATTGCAATCAGCGCAATGCTTTTTTTGAAAAATCGATTCATATGATTAGGTTTTGGTTTGTTGTAGTATGTCAATCGGGGCAATCCCTTCGAAGGAATTGCCCCGACAGCTTCTATTGTTGTTGGTTGGTTTTATGCTTGTTGCAGGTTCTCGTGCATGGCAGCTGCAGCACGACGACCATCTCCCATAGCCAAGATAACCGTAGCTCCACCTCGCACGATGTCTCCACCGGCAAAGATGGTTGGGATGTTGCTTTGCATGTTCTCGTTCACGGCAATGGTGTTCTTGCGACCCAGTTCCAATCCCTTTACCGATGTCGGTACAATCGGGTTAGGTGATACACCTACAGCCACAACGGCCATGTCGATGTCGAGTGTAACGGTTGCACCGGGGATAGCCACCGGACTTCTACGGCCACTGGCATCGGGCTCGCCCAGTTCCATCTTTTGCAGTACAACCTGCTTCACAGCACCTTTCTCGTCGGCAATGTATTCCAACGGATTGTGCAGAGTCAGGAACTCGATACCCTCTTCCTTGGCGTGCTTCACCTCTTCCAGACGGGCAGGCATCTCGGCTTCGCTACGACGATAAACGATGAATACCTTTTCGGCACCCAAGCGCTTGGCTGTACGGCACGAGTCCATAGCTGTATTACCGCCACCTACTACCATCACGCTCTTGGCAGGATTGATAGGAGTATCTGTGTCGGGGTTCGATGCATCCATCAGGTTCACGCGAGTTAGGTATTCGTTCGATGACATGATGTTCACACTGTTCTCACCGGGGATGTTCATGAAGTTTGGCAAGCCGGCTCCACTGGCAATGAAGATGCCCTTATAGCCTTCGGCCTGTAACTCTTCCACACCGATGGTCTTGCCAATGATGCAGTCCTTCACGAAGTTCACACCCATCTTTTCCAGGTTGTTGATCTCCACATCCACAATCTTGTTTGGCAAGCGGAACTCAGGGATACCATACTTCAACACGCCACCAATCTCGTGCAATGCTTCGAATACAGTCACCTCATAACCCAACTTCACCATGTCGCCTGCAAAGCTCAAGCCGGCAGGACCGGAACCTACAACGGCCACCTTGATGCCATTCTTCGGTGCCAACTCGGGCAATATAATGTTACCGCTTTCGCGTTCGTAGTCGGCTACGAAACGTTCCAGGTTGCCGATAGCCACGGCAGGCTCGTTCATCTTCAAGTGGATACATTGGCTTTCGCACTGCTTCTCTTGCGGACAAACACGACCGCAGACAGCCGGAAGCGATGAGGTATGTTTCAGTACGCGGGCAGCTTCAAGGAACTCTCCACGTTCAACGTTCTTGATGAATGAAGGGATGTTGATGCTCACCGGACAACCCTGCATACAGGTTGGGTTGGCGCAATCCAGACAACGCTTGGCTTCGGTCATGGCCTGCTCTTTGGTGTAGCCGGTGTTCACCTCTTCGGTACGTGTAGTGGCACGATAAACCGGGTCGAGTTCGTTCATCGGGCAGCGAGGAATGGCAGTACGTTCCTTTGGCTTCATGCTCTTGCGAATCTCTTCGCGCCAAGGAGCCTTGCGGTCGAGCAACTCTTCCATAGGCAGTTGGCAATCCTTCGTTGCACACGGTTTGCAAGCCTCTTCCTTCTTCTCTGCTTGCGATTCAACCTTGCATACGTGTTGCTCCAAGTGGCTCATCTCTTCCTGCTCCACTTGCTTGAACGAACCCATGCGCTTGAACATTTCGTCGAAGTCCACTTGATGTCCGTCAAACTCAGGGCCATCCACACAAACGAACTTCGTCTTTCCTCCTACGGTGATGCGGCAAGCACCACACATACCAGTACCGTCCACCATGATGGTGTTCAACGATACATCGGTAGGGATTTCATATTTCTTGGTAAGCAAGCAGCAGAACTTCATCATGATGGCCGGACCGATGGCGAAACACTTGTCCACCTTTTCGCGTTTGATAACGCTCTCGATACCTTCGGTCACCAGACCTTTTGTTCCATACGATCCGTCATCGGTCATGATAATCACTTCGTCCGACGATTTTCGAACCTCTTCTTCCAAGATAATCAGTTCTTTCGAACGTCCGGCCAATACCGAAATCACTCGGTTGCCGGCCTCTTTCAATGCTTGGATAATGGGCAGCATCGGAGCCACACCCACACCACCACCGGCACAAACCACCGTGCCGTAGTTCTCGATGTGGGTAGCTTGTCCCAACGGGCCGACTACGTCCATCACATAGTCGCCTTCGTTCAGGTTACACAACTTAGTCGATGACAAACCAACTGTTTGCACCACCAATGTAATGGTTCCCTTTTGTAGGTCAGCACCCGCAATGGTCAGGGGCATACGTTCGCCCTTCTCATCCACACGGACAATGACAAAGTGGCCCGCTTTACGCGACTTGGCAATCAGCGGAGCCTCTACTTCCAGTTTGAACACCTTCTCTGAGAATTGTTCTTTGCTAATGATTTTGTTCATAGCTTTAATTTTGTCTATATAATTACGTTGTTTGCTTTCAATTTGTAATATTTTGCAAAGATACAGCTTCTATTTTAATATCAAAGAAATAATGTTGATTTATTCTAATAAATGCGTATATTTGCAATGTCCCTTTTAATTTTCAATTATTAATTTTTAATTATTAATTCTCAATTCAAATGTACACCCCCTCCTCCCTCCCCAACACCCGAGTCGATGCAGCCGACATCCTTCGTGGCTTTGCTATTGGCGGTATTGTGCTTATCCACTTTCTGGAGCACCTGAACTTCTACTATTTCCCCGAACTGACGCCTCTCGACAAAACCGTTTGGGACATCGTCTTCTTCTGGCTGGCTAATAAGATGTATGCCATCTTCTCGTTGCTGTTTGGCTTTAGCTTCTTCGTGCAGCACGACAATCAGGCTCAAAAGGGTAAGGATTTCCGCCCACGTTTCTTGTGGCGCATGGTGCTGCTTGCACTTTGGGGCATCTTCGATTTGCTCTTCTATAATGGCGACATCCTGCTTGTCTATGCCGCATGCAGTCTGTTTGTCATCCCGCTGATACGCCAAAGCAACAAAGTGCTTTTTGCGGCAGCCATCTTCTTTGCACTACAACCGATAGAATTGGTCTATATCGTTTTAGGTCTGTTGAATCCCGAACTCACACCGCTCTACTTAGGCTCGAACGAAGATTTCGGTGCCATTCTACCGCAACAGATCAATGGCTCGTTCTTCGATGTGGCATGGGTAAGCTTGAAGCATGGCATACCGGTCAACTTCACTTGGGCCATCGAGAATGGTCGTTTCACGCAAACCATCTTCCTGTTCATTGCCGGTATCCTCTTGGGCCGCTATCGCTACCTGTACGATGAGGGCAACAACCGCCTGCGTTGGAAGAAGACCATGCTCTACTCGCTGATAGGCTTTGCTGTGTTCTATCCGTTATATACCTATATGCCGGGCACGATAGACAATGTGTGCGTTTCCCATTCATTGGGCATCATGCTCAAGGCGTGGATGAACCTTTGCATGATGCTCTTCTATGTGTCGGGCATCACTTGGTTGTATCATTGCACCAAGCCGGGCAAGAAACTGATTGCTGTCGCTCCTTATGGTAAAATGAGCCTGACCAACTACATGACGCAATCCATCTTTGGTGCCATGCTGTTCTATGGTTGGGGCTTTGGTTTGTATCAATATTGCGGACATACCGTTAGCCTCCTTTTGGGTATCGCCTTCGTTGGGTTGCAATACCTCTTCTGTCGTTGGTGGCTGAAGAACCACAAACGAGGCCCGTTTGAAGAGCTTTGGCGCAAAGCAACTTGGATATAAGATGTAGACAGCGGTTAGTGATTAGTGAGTTAGTAGGGACGTTGCGTGCAGCGTCCGCGAAAACAGAAACTGAGTAGGGACGCAACGCATTGCGTCCGATTACTCTTACTTTTCCTTTGCCTTGATGCAAAGAAAAGTAACAAAAGAAAAATCAAGGGCTGGAGTCTTCGGTGCTATTCGGATAAAGCCATTAGCGGCCGGAGCTAAAAACTCGCTTCGCTCAAACATACGCTCCTTTCCCACTTCTGGCAAAATCCTCACCTACGCACCTACGCCAAGGCCCCTTACCATGCGGCGTGTTTGCGTGGATGACCTGTAGGGACACGGCGTGCCGTGTCCGCGAAAACCGTAAGCTATCGTCTGAAAGACGAGATGCACGCAGTGCGAATAGCCATGGGCTTTCAAGCCTACGGGAATGGCGTTTACCTCCCCATTACATAGCGTCTGCAAAGACGCGTCTTCCAGACGCCACATCACTCCGGGCTGCAATCCATCCCATCTGCTCGGTGAAAGCGTAGGGTAGAAATCGGGCACCTCCCCATCTTGAGATCACAAATTGTGATTTCAAGTTTTATAAGTTCGTTCATGTTCCCTTATTATATGAAGAAGGCATGCCAATCGGCATGCCTTCATGTCTTAAAAAAGAAAAATATTCAATTACTCTACGCTGAAATCAATAGCCTTGAGGTCCTTGTCCAAAGAAGAGTTACCGTACAAGATTTGGTACTTGCCAGGGAACACTTCCAAACCATCCACGTTGGCGCTATAGTAAGCGAACGATTCAGGTTCCAATGTGATGGTAACGGTTTCGGTCTTGCCGGCAGCAATCTCTTGGCGCAAGTAACCCTTCAACGACTTGATAGGAGCATCTTCGTTGGTCAAGCTCTTCACGTACACTTGGATTACTTCAGCACCGTCCATCTTGCCCGTGTTGGTCACAGGGATAGTGATGTCCACACTTTCGCCGGCCTTGATGCTGTTGGCCGAGAGTTGTGCATCGCCAAACTCGAAGGTAGTATAGCTCAAACCGTAACCGAAAGCATACATCGGTTCGCCCTTGAAGTAGCGGTAAGTACGGTTCTCCATGCTATAGTCGGTAAACTCTGGCAACTGTGCAGTCGATTTGTAGAATGTAACAGGCAATTTACCCGATGGGTTGAAGTCGCCGAAGAGGATGTCTGCCACGGCAGTACCACCTTCCTGACCGGGATACCAAGCTTGCAGCAATGCATCGTAAGCATGTTCAATGCCTTCGAAGCCCACACAGCTACCCGAGCAGTTTACATAAATCACCGGTTTGCCGGTTTCGTGCATAGCTTGCAAGAAGCGTCTTTGTACGGCAGGCAGTTCGATGGTTGCACGTTCATGACCTTCACCCTCTTGCGATGGAGTGATACCACCCACGTAGATGATGGCGTCAGCCTCTTTCACCTTCTCCTTCAACTCGTCGAATTGAGCCAGCTTACGTTCGTACATATCCACGAATACGTTCGATACGGCACCTTCGGCAGCAGCCTTGTATTGAAGCTCGATGTTGTAAGTTTCACCCTCTTTCACCTCCATAGAGATTTGAGAGCCGCGACGGCTTCCGAACGTAGCGCGAAGTTCGCGTTGTTGGGCTTCGGTCAGTTGCATACCCGGAGTGAACTTGAACGACAATGGACGTGGTGATTCACCAATCTTCTTGCCGTTTACGTTCAAAGTGAATGTGTTGGCACGTACAGTGAAGCAGAGGGTACCGGTGTAGTTTGGTGTATAAGTACCGGTGTAGATAGCGGTAAAGTCGTGTGTCGGCACACCGTCACCGAATCCGTAACCACCTTCCGTGCGGAAGTCAATCTTCTCTACATCCATGGTCTTGATAGGCTCACCTGCCCATTCGGTATTGTCATAATACTTAGCGGCAAAACCAGCCTTGTCGCCATTCTTCACGTTCATCAGTTGTGGAATTTGGATGAACTCGTTCTCGATTTCGCTACCACGTTCGTAGATAATCTTGGCGTTAGGCAACTTGTTTTGAATACCTTGCAGGATAGTCACTTGGTGAGTAGGCGTACCGCTGTAGTTACCTCTGATCATGATAGAGTCGTGAGCGTTCGGACCAACCACAGCCACGGTCTTGATATCCTTGCTCAAAGGCAATACGTTGTTGGCGTTCTTCAGCAATACCGAACCCTCTTGAGCCACCTTCAAGGCATGAGCTTGGTGTTCGGGGCTGTCGATTACGCTACCCGGAATCTTAGAGTAGGGCACCATCTTGGCAGGGTCGAACATACCCAGCTTGATGCGTTCCGAGATGATACGACGAAGCGATACATCGAGGTCTTCTTCCTTAATCAAACCGCGTTCAAGACTTTCGAGCAACGAGTTGTAGCTCTTGCCACATTCCAAGTCAGTACCCGACAATACGGCATCGGCACTGGCCGATGGTGCATCGGGATGCGATTCGTGGCGACCGGGAACATAGAGGTCGTTGATGGCGTCACAGTCGCTCACCACGATACCGTCAAATCCCCAGCGGTTGCGCAGGATGTCAATCAGCAGACGGTCGCTCGAGCAGCAAGGCTCACCTTCGTATGCACTGTAGGCACACATCACCTCGCGCACGTTACCCTTCACTACCAATGCTTCGAAAGCAGGGAGGTAGGTTTCCCACAAGTCGCGCATGGAAACAACGGCATTGAACTCATGACGAAGTGGTTCCGGACCGCTGTGGATACCGTAGTGCTTGGCACAGGCATGAGTCTTGTAGTACTTGTCGTCATCGCCTTGCATACCTCTCACCACGTTCAAGCCCATTCGTGTCATCAGGAAGGGGTCTTCACCGTAAGTCTCTTGTCCGCGTCCCCAGCGTGGGTCACGGAAGATGTTTACGTTCGGTGCCCAGAAGGTAAGGTTGGGGATAGCCGATACATAAGGACCTATGTCACCATCCAGCGGCAAGGTGTTGTAGCGTGCACGCGCCTCGTCCGATACCATGGTGTAGGTAGTCAGTTGTGCTTCATCGTCGAACGATGCAGCCATAGCGATAGATTGTGGGAACACGGTTACGTCGGCCACACCCATCAATCCGTGGCAAGCTTCGCCCCACCAGTTGTAGGCCGGAATGCCCAAGCGTTCGATGGCCAGCGAGCGGTTCATCATCATGCTCACCTTCTCTTCCTTGGTAAGCAATGAAATCAAATTCTCGGTACGTTCCTCTACCGATAAACGAGGATTCTGGAACGGATACTCATACTTCTCCGCACACGAACTAACCATGATTGCCGCCATGGCCAGTCCCAATAATTTTCTCAATTTCATGGTAATTAATTAGTTGTTAGTGAATAATATTGTTTGTTTTTCTCTATTTTGTTTGTTTTGTAGGGACACGGCGTGCCGTGTCCGTTATATTTTCAATAAAAACAATCCTTCTCCCAATTCAACACATTGTTTGCGATGTATTGCGAAATGTTGTTGTTGTCGTCCACCCCACGTATGGCATGGTCGTGATAACGCGGTTGCCAGGCGAATGGGATACCGTTTGCACGGGCGTATCGGGTGACGGCGGCCTTTAGAAAACCAATATACAAAGATAATAGAGGTCGTTTATATCCTTTGCTTGTAGGGACGCAATACATTGCGTCCGTTTGTTCGTTATTGGTTTCTCGGACGCAATTTATTGCGTCCCTACATTTGCATGACGCGTCCGCATTCTTTATGTTCTCAACGGACACACCATGGCGTGTCCCTACAATATTCGCATCTCCCGAATCCACCTCGATAATGGCATGAAAATGGTTTGGCATCACCACATGTTGCAACACACGGATATACGATTGGTGTAATGCTGCATTCTTCAATTCCTCATCCAAATACCGTCCCACCGTCGTCAATGTCATTACACCATTTTCAATTTCTCCAAAACAATGTCTATGATCGCGTGTGCATACGGTTACGAAATAACGCCCCTCATTGTATTCCAACCAATCGGCTCGTGGCGATTTACGTTGCGGGTGTTCTTCGTTCGTTGCCATATCTGTTTATGTTTTCAACGGACGCTGCACGCAACGTCCCTACATCAATTCTCAATTCAATCAATCACCTCAAACCCGCAATACGGCACCAATGCCTTGGGGATGCGGATACCTTCGGGTGTCTGGTTGTTTTCCAACAATGCCGCAACGATGCGGGGCAATGCCAATGCCGAACCGTTCAACGTATGACACAACTCCGTCTTCTTCTCGGCGGTACGGTAACGGCACTTCAAACGGTTGGCTTGGTATGTGTCGAAATTCGATACCGAGCTCACCTCCAACCAACGCTTTTGCGCTTCGCTGTACACCTCGAAATCGAAACATGTGGCGGCTGTGAAACTCATGTCGCCACCGCAAAGATGCAAAATGCGGTATGGCAACTCCAACTTCTGCAACAAACCCTCCACGTGCGCCAACATCTCCTGATGGCTCTCACGGCTATGCTCGGGCGTATCGATGCGTACAATCTCCACCTTTGAGAACTCGTGCAAACGGTTCAATCCGCGCACATCCTTGCCATACGAACCAGCTTCGCGACGGAAACATTGTGTGTAGGCACAATTCTTGATAGGCAACTGCTTCTCGTCCAGAATCACATCGCGATAGATGTTGGTCACCGGCACCTCGGCAGTAGGAATCAGGTAGAGGTTGTCCAATTGGCAATGATACATCTGTCCCTCCTTGTCGGGCAACTGGCCTGTACCATAACCGCTGGCCTCGTTCACCACGGTAGGCGGCATAATCTCGGTATATCCGCTCTTGCGTGCTTCGTCTAAGAAGAAGTTTATCAATGCACGTTGCAGCTGTGCGCCCTTACCCTTATAGACAGGGAATCCTGCACCGGTAATCTTCACGCCCAGGTCGAAGTCTATCAGGTCGTACTTCTTGGCCAGCTCCCAGTGGGGCAGGGCATCCTTGGGCAGTTCGGTCTCCATGCCGCCGGTCTTCACCACCACGTTATCCTCGGCAGTGGCACCTTCGGGCACTTCGTTATAAGGTATGTTGGGGATGGTGTAAAGCACGGCCAGCATGTCGTTGGCGGCTTTGTCCATCTCGGCTTGCAGTGTCTTGTTGCTCTCTTTCAGTTCGGCCACACGTGCCTTGGCTGTTTCGGCCTCCTCCTTGTTGCCGGCCTTCATCAGCATGCCAATCGACTTCGACAGTTGGTTGGCTTCGGCAAGGTTGGCATCGAGCACAGCTTGTGTGCTTTTACGTTTGTCGTTAAAGGCCAATACCTGTTCGATGGCCTCTTTTGCATTCTTAAAATGTTTCTTTTCCAATCCACGGATCACCGCTTCGGTGTTGTCCGTAATCTGTTTAATGGTAAGCATATATTGTTGTTAATTATGAATTTTAAATTTTGAATTATGAATTCAAAAGCGCAATCCGTATATGTTTCTCTTTGTAGGGACGCGCCATGGTGCGTCCGTTTAATATTGTTTTTTTTGTTTCGGTTTTCGCGGACACGGAGATAGCGGTAAGCGGTTAGTGATAAGTGATAAGTGATAAACCATTCGTCACTAAACACTAAAAACTAATCACTAAACGCTAAATTCGCGTCCCTACTCGTTTCGGTTCTCGCGGACACGGCACGCCGTGTCCCTACTACCACACTAACTCACTACCACACTAACTCTCTACCACACTAACTCACTAACTCACTACCACACTAAACGCTATCAGCCGCAAAGTTAAATAAAAAAAAGAAGAGGCCAATCACTTGACCTCTTCTATTTTATATGTGATAAGAATTTTTTTATGCTTCTGCAGGAATCACAGTTACATAACGCTTATCTTCCTTGGTTCTCTTGAACATTACAGTTCCATCTACCAATGCGTAGAGTGTATGATCGCTACCCATGCCGATGTTCTTGCCTGGGTGGAATTCAGTACCTCTTTGGCGAACGATGATGTTACCAGCTTTGCAAGCTTGACCACCGAACAACTTAACGCCTAATCTCTTACTTGCTGATTCGCGGCCGTTCTTAGAACTACCCACACCTTTTTTATGTGCCATGTTTCTTTACTTTTTTAATGGTTAAGCTACTACTTCTTTTACAATAATCTCAGAGAATTGTTGACGGTGGCCGTTCAATTTGCGATAGCCTTTGCGACGTTTCTTGTGGAATACAAGTACCTTTTCGCCCTTCACCAATTCAGTCTTCACTTCGCAAACCACCTTTGCGCCTTCTACTACAGGAGCACCTACGGTGATGTTTCCGTCGTTGTCAACCAAAAGAACTTTGTCAAACTCTACTGTTGCACCGGCTTCTGCGCCTTGGATGTGGTGTACAAACAGCTTTTTGCCAGCTTCTGCTTTAAATTGCTGACCGTTAATTTCTACAATTGCGTACATTTATATAATAATGTGTAGTTAGCTCCGGCGGGTGGTCTCCAATCACTTGGAATACGCTTAATCGAACCCGTTGCGGAATAATCGGGCACAAAAGTACATCTTTATTTCGGAATACACAAATTTTTTTCAAATTATTTGGTAGTCAAGTAGTGAGTAGTCAAGTAGTCAAGTAGGAATGTAGTGGCGCACCATGCTGCGTCCCTACAAAATCCCCAACTCACTAACTCACTAACTCACTACCACACTAAAACACTAAAATGTAAACAAATCTCTCTTTGGTTTGAAAATGATTGCACAAACAATAACGAAGTGTGCAGCCTGTTTTAGTGTCAACTTTACCCTTATTCGCCCTAAAACGCACTTCTTGGCTTAAACTTATTTTTGCTAAATCCTTTTTAAACATACAAAATTTATTCCGTTTCGCGTTAATAAATGTAAAACAATAGGTGTAATAGTTAAAAATGCTTTAATTTAACAAAGAAATACCGCTAAACCTGTGCGACGTATTATAATTTTACGATATTTGTAAGTAATCTTTAAGGATACAATGTTGCATTTACAACTAACTATATTTTAACCTAATGTTGATAATATGTTTGGAAAGATAAAACGAGAACTGGCATTACTGCTTTTTTTAACGATAACATGGCCTTTGGCCTCACAAAATATAGCTCTGAAGAGCAATCTTATTTACGATGCGACCGCCACCCTGAACCTCGGGGTAGAGGCAAGGTTTGCCCCTAAGTGGACGGTCGATCTCTCTGGTAACTACAACCCCTTTTCGTTTGGCGGCAACAAGAAGTGGAAACACTGGATGCTTCAGCCCGAAGTGCGCTACTGGTTCTGCGAAGCCTTCAACAGCCACTTCATCGGTGTCCACCTCCTGGGCGGTGTGTTCAACACCGGCAACGTCAACGCCCCCTCCTTCCTTAGTATCTTCCCCACCGACAAGGGCTACCGCTACGAAGGCGAGTACTTCGGAGCCGGCCTGTCGTATGGATACCACCACATCCTCTCGCCCCGGTGGAGCTTGGAATACTCCCTGGGCTTGGGTTGGGCGCATAGCATTTACGATAAATACGATTGCCCGCATTGTGGCGACCACATAAAGTCCGATACGAAAGACTTCTTCGGAGTGACCAAAGCCGCCGTATCGCTGATATACTTAATAAATTGAGAATTGAGACTATACCTTAGTTGTTAAAATTAAAAGAGGTTTTGAACGACCGAAGGGAGTTAATTAAAAATTAAAAGATAACCGAAACAAGTAGGGACGCGAATTTAGCGTTTAGTGATTAGTTTTTAGTGTTTAGTGACGAATGGTTTATCACTTATCACTAACCGCTTACCGCTATCTCCGCATCCGCAAAAACCGAAACAAAATTTATAATTCAAAATTCATAATTCAAAATTAAATAAGTTATTAACCTAAAACGACGTAAAAAACAGAAAGAAACGAAAAACATCCCGCGGCACGCCTCCAACAGAGCCGTCCGCCCGAAACCTGAGGACACGCCCCGTGCCTGTCCATTGCTCCCAACCCTGTAGGGACGCGAATTTAGTGATTAGTTTTTAGTGTTTAGTGACGAATGGTTTATCACTTATCACTAACCGCTTACCGCTATCTCCGCATCCGCGAAAACCGAAACTACGGACGCGTCATGCCGCACTCTTACAAGGGAACCAACTTCCGCCCCGCCGGACTACCATCCGATGGAGCGATGAAAACTTAAAAACAGAAAACAAAAAACAATTAATTAATTTATTTACAAACTTAAAACTTTTAATTTATGAAAACTTTAAAGAGTTTATTTATGCTTTGTGCAGGGCTCAGCTTCTGCGCTTGCAGCAGTGACAATGACAGTGTATTCCCTGAAGGCACAGGTACTGTAGAAATTCGTATTGTTCCTCCTACTGTAGCAACACGTGCTGTTGGCTCTTTTACAGGAAATACAAACGAAGATCTTACTGTTACTGGTACTTATACTGTGATTTTGGATGCAGCTAGTGGCCAACAAACAAACGATACTTGGACACCTACTGCAGAAAATCAAGGTATAGTTAAATTCACAAATGTTGTAGGACCTAAAAGCGTTACAGTAGCAGTGAATGGTGGTGTAAAAGAATCTAATACTACTCTTGCTGTATTAAATCCAACTCCAGCCGTGGCTGCAAACAAAGTTCCTGCATATGGTGAAACATCAACATTTACTCCTGATGTAGCGAACAAAAAATATACAGCTAAGGTTGTTATGGCTATTCCTGTAGCACGCTTAGAAGTCGGAGTGATTTCTTTTACCAATACAGATAGTAAATT
Organism: Mediterranea massiliensis; assembly: GCA_015060685.1. Lineage (GTDB taxonomy): Bacteria > Bacteroidota > Bacteroidia > Bacteroidales > Bacteroidaceae > Bacteroides > Bacteroides massiliensis_B. Next base: position 79,835 of record SUXZ01000007.1, read on the forward strand.
CACGAACTTAACAGTTGCAGGTGTGTATTTAGATAACTTAAGAACCGTTGGTGGCTCATATGTAAGTGATGGTACTACTGCTCATTTTACTGCAAATGAAAATCCTGTAATTACAGATTTCTATTTTGCAGCTGGTGACCCCATTGTAAATTATGGTTTAGATAATCCTAATAATGATAATGAAAAAGTTTACACTGATGGCGGATTGGGTGATGCAGTGTCTGCTAATTTGCTCTCAGGTACTTTATCTGGTGTTTATACTTATAATTTCTATGGTGCTACACCTGGTAGTGTAGAGCCAAATGCTACGTATTCTACTGATTTTGACAAAAATCCACATTTTAAAATTTGTTTCTCTGAATCTCAACTTAACAATGAAGGTGGTACAATGCCTCGTTATGCAATGATTACTAAATACAAAAATGAAGCAGATAAATACATCGCATTGGAAAATGGTAAAATCTATAAAGTAACTGCGGCTCAACTTACTCCTCAAAATATCGTTGATGATGAAGATGGCGCAATTGTAGAATATACAGTAGAGGTAACAGTTCAAGAAGCAAAATGGACTATTGAGGAAGTTACAGGCGAATGGGCTGAATAATCCCCCTAACTTAACTCCCCCTTTCCCCTCAAAAAAGGTTAGGTTAGGGTGAAGATAAGTTCAAGGTTCTACAAAGTTAGCTTCGTGGCCCCACGAAGGTAGCTTCGCAAGGTCACGAAGTTAGCTTCGCAGAACCATAATAGTAGGGACGCGAATTTAGCGTTTAGTGATTAGGTTTTAGTGTTTAGTGACGAATGGTTTATCACTTATCACTAACCGCTTACCGCTATCTCCGCGTCCGGAAAAACCAAAACAAACAAACTTTACAAAACGGCATTGCGCCAAAAACGGGCATATAGAATTTTCCTCACGAGGAAGATATATAGCCCTCACGAGAAAAAATTTTTTCTCTCACGAGGAAAAAAAATCTCCCCAATAGGGAGCAAATTTAGATGAAAAGAAAAAAGATTACAACCATGTAGGGACACGCCACGGTGTGTCCGCAAATACACGAAACAAAAACAATATTATTCGGACGCAGCACGCTACGTCCCTACAAAAAAACGAATGATTCGAAAACAAAAACATATTGCATCACTGTTCCCGCCCTTTAAGGGAGGGTTGGGGAGGGTCTTGGGATTGCTCCTCCTGCTGCTCACCGCCTGCATTCGCGAAGACCGTAGCGACTGTCAGAACGCCATTATCCATTTGGAATATACGGCCGATGGCGAAACGAATGTGATTAAAGAACACATCGAAGACGTACACCTCTACATTTTCGACGAAACCGGTTATCGCTTGCGAAGCTACTCGATGACCGAACTGCCCGACGGCAGCATCCGCATGAACCTGAACGATGGCGAATACACCCTTATCACCGTGGCCAACGCCAAGGAACACACCACCATTGTAGATGGCGTCAGCGACCTGCGCAACGACTACTATCTGCAACATCCCGACTGGAACCGTGCGGGTGATGTGATTCCTACACACGACCACAACTACATTGGCGAGGTGCGGGTAGAGGTAACCAGTGATGGCATAGAACATCGCGACACCGTGATGCTACGCTCGTCGCACGTTAACATGGATATTCAGATTGAAGGCTTGCCGGCACCTGCCACACGAGCCGACATACCCTATACATTGCGCATAGAGAACTGCCATGCGCGCATCAACTTCTACAACGAATTGTCGGCCATGGGCGAGGAGACCATACAACCCACCCTGACCTACGATGCCGAGAAGAAGTGCTATCGCACCACCAACCTGGCATTGTTCCGCATGGATCAGAACGGCCAGGTGACACGCCAGAGCTGCCCCCACCAAGTGGTGCTGCTCGATGCCGACGGCACGGAGATGGTGCGCTGCAACCTTTACGACTACCTGCAACGCTTTGCCGAGCAGATAGACGTAACCAAGCAAGAGGCCACCATACCCCTTGCCATACAGTTCCACCAGCTTGGCGTGGAAATCGTCCTCCCCGGATGGAACATTGAAGATGTAAACCCAGATTGGGGATGATTGTAGGGACACGGCGTGCCGTGTCCGCAAAAACATAAAGAAGGAAACAAAAATGAAACGACTCTTGACATACGGACTGCTGCTGCTGACCATCTTGGCCAGCCACTTCGTCGTGTCCGCCTGTCAAGAGGATGTGCCGGAAACCACCGACATTATGGTAACCTTTACTACCCGTGCTATTTCTGGTGGTGCAGCAAGTACCGCACCCGAAATTGAGCAGATGCACGACTTGCGTGTTATCATGCTGCGAAGCGACGGAACCATTGTGGGTAAGGATCAATATACACCTGAAGGCGACTTCAATCCAAGTAGTGTAAGGTTTACCTTCTCTACCACAATCCCTAACCCCTCTGGCGAGGACTTCACTTTCTTGGCTATAGCCAATGAAACATCGATTGGACAATTGGACAATTTACAATTTGACGATTTGAGTATTGGTGATAAATTGACTCAATCGGACATCAAAGATTTGACCATAGGTACTGATGTCAATAACGAGCCGATACCGCAAACCGATTATTGGACGGTGCATGTGCCGCAAACACAGAACCATCAGGTGAAGGAAACGCTTAAATTTGCTGCAAGTAAGATTTCTGTAGTGTTCCAGAACGAAACCAAAGAAGCGCAATCGTTGAGCAATATCCACATAACAGGCATTACCCCCAATACACGGGGCTACCTGTTTAAGCAAGAAAATCGCGACGATTATATTGATTCAAAACTCATGGATAATGGCAATGCTGTTTCGACTATTTCTTTTGGCGATTTATCGCTTGATGCACCTAATACAAACGACAAAACGGAAACGGTTTACGACATCGATTCCATTCCATACTACACCTATCCTTTGGCTGAGGGTAATTTTAATTCTCCGATGCTGTATGCTACATGGGGCGATGAAACCGAACCGCGCACATTGGATTTGAGTGGCATCACCTCCCTTAAACGCAACGAACACTTGCGCATCGAAATCACCCTTACCCCTGCCGGCGACATCACCGTGAACTACACCATTGCCGAGTGGGAAGAAACTCCTACCAACCTTGGTGACACAGCCCCCACTACTCCAGGCAATGACGACGGCAATGGCAATGACTACTATGTAGATAATTGGGGCACTGGCGGTATTATTGATGTTGGTGGCGGAGGTAATGATGACCCTTGGGCTAACCTTGGAGGTGAAATTATTGCTGGTGGTAAAGATGTGTTTGAAAATTGGGAAGAATTGGAAGGTCTAGGAAAAACAAATTGGTTACCGATAGATATAAAAGCATCATATTTGGTTTCTGGCTATAAAATTGCGGTAGGTTTTACAATTGATTCTGAAACTATAAAAGTTGTAGACTTCTATTTTAGGACTCCTTGGAATAATATAATTTCAGGCCCTATTACTTATGAGGGCGATGGTGAAATAATAGCAACTCTTCTATTGGATAATACTAGTATAGAAATGATAAAAAAACAGCAAAATGGTAGCCCTGATGAAGTTAGAACGGCATATCATTTAATAGCAGTTACTTTTAAAGAGGGTTCTACACAAGATGCTCACAATGTAACGCTCACAAGAATGGCAATTGTTGATACCAATAACAAATGAAGGCACTAACCAACATACTAACCCGACTCCTGATGCTGCTGCTACTAATGCTTGTAGCCTGCACAGAAGACACCGCAGAGGTGGACGACCTCGTGCGAGGGGAGGAGTATGTAACCGTTCGTATGCAAGTGTCCGGTATGAAAGCTGCCGCTACTCGTGCAGATGATGGGGTGATAGAGTCTATTACAGCCTTGGTATATAGAGGTGGTGTGCTGAAGAAGATTGAAACCGCCACAGAGCTAACTACCACCAACTTTAAAATGCCAAAACCCCTGAAAGATGACGTTATCCACTTCTTAGGCAATGTACCAAGCGATGTGACATCCAAGCTGCCCGTTGTCGGTACGGAAGAAAGCGAATTGTGCGGCCTCACTACCCGCGATTATGCTAACCTCTCCTATTGGGGCAAGACTAACTACACCGGTGGCGATGTTATAGACAACGTCACCCTCTATCGCAACATGGCGAAGATAGAGATTGCACCCGACCCTAATGAATGTACCTTCCCCGAAGACCAGCTCTTCATTGTAGGCTTGTTTAATGCTAACCAATCAGGTGCATTGGTGCCATATAACGGAAGCTTCAACTTCGACCTTACTACAAACGATTACTTTACACTGCCCGCGGATGTGGAAAAAGAAACCGATGCAGAGGAGCGACCACTTGTTACTTCGCTCTATGTATTCGAACACGATAACCCCGATGCCTATACAGAGGCAAACAAAGACAATTTCTTCTGTGTCATCTGCAAGATAGGTAAGTACTATTATAAGGTGGCACTGACAAGCGATGGTGAAACGCCATACGACATTATCCGCAACCATCGTTATGTAATCTATGTAAAAGACTTGGACGAGGGTGCAGCAGATTATCCCACTGCTCTAACAGCTGACCCGATAAACCTTGAAATAAAGGTGGAAAAAGAGGTGGCACTCTCTATTGCCGAACAAGACATTTCGCTTTCTTATAGTACAAAAGCTCGTGAAGAGGTAACCTTGACAGTAACTGTTCCTGCCGGTGTACAAACACTTACTGTGGGTGCCGATGCCTTTACGGTGACTACTGGAGATGGTAAGGTAACTCATGATAATGGCACTACCTACAGGGTTAATGATACAACAGCAGAACAAACTGTGCTCTTTAAGCTAAGATTGAATAATGACGCAACAAATAATCATACTATTACAATAAGTGGTACTGGAGCAGATCAATATACAACTGTGGCAGAAGCAACCACAACAATAAATTCAACTCTGTATAATAGTAATGTGACGAACGAGGAAACATTGTGGTTGGGTGCTGTAAAATTAGATAATAACAATTATCAAACACAGATACCGGTTCTTTATAATCTGTTCTACGATGGTGAAACTGCATTGATGGCCGAAGGCTCGAAGTTTTTCTTTGAGTATGAGGGTTCGGATGGTTGGATACAAGCGGCTACACCCAATGCGGATGCTTGGCAAACACTACCGGGTTTTAATGGTGAAAGTGGTAGTCCAATAGTTGTGACCATAACAAACGAAGTGTTGGCTCAAATTAAAGCTAACCATCATGACGTTTATGGCGAAGATGCGGCATTCTTTGTACAAGGTAATGGCGGAAAGACTTTGAAGAAGATTTATCTGGTTCGTGCAAATGGTGCAATTACGGCTGCTAAGGCAAATGATAATCCTCTTTATCATAATGCAGATAATCAAAGCATAACCGTTACTGCTACTGTACCGGCTGGTGTATCAACGTTGTATATTACGGCACCGGATTTCAATTTTAATGGAGATACAGATGGAGATTATACTTACGCTTTAAATGGCCAAACAACTGTTCAGTTAGAATTTTCGTTGAAACAGGATGTGAACGAAGTTAAGACATCTACCATTAAGTTCAGTGGCGATTATGTAAGTTCTACTACGATTGATGTGGAAATAGCGGAATTGGATATACCAGATGTTACTATAACATCTACAAGTAACACTACTTTGTATTGGAACGATGGTAATCCAACAAGTTTCGACGTAACTGTGAGCGTACCTACACTTGATGGCTGTTCGTTGAATCAACTCAATATTACAGCCGATGGATTTACCATTAAGCAAGATGGAAACACATTAGGTACAAATAGCTATACGGATAATAATTCTCGTGCAGCAGGTACAACCGTAACCTATACCTTTACTCCAACAGGTACAGGTAATGGCAAGACTATTAAATTCACAGGATCAGGAACAATGGTGGATGTTCATGAAACATCGTTTACTATAGATGTACCAACCATTACCGCTTCTGCCGATAAGACAGAACTTTACTACAATGTAGCTGATCAAACCGTGACTGTTACAGCTACTATTCCTACAGGGGTATCTGCTATCAGCATTGAGGCTACCGACTTTAGTGTGGCTCCTCAAAATGGTGTAACATTTGATGATGATACGAATACATTCACATGCAATGGAGCTACAACAGCTGTATTCGTATTTACATTGAATAGTGGTATCGAATCTGACAAAAAATCAACTATTACCTTCAACGATGCAACCGAAGGCAATAAGGTAGGCTCGGCACCGGTAAATATTGATTTGATTGAACAAACGGAAACTCCAACAGGTTTAACAATAACACTAATCTCTTCTACTACAACTATTGATTTGGCTGAAGGTGGAAATAAAACTGTACAACTTCGTATTACACAACCTGATGGCTTTAAGATATCGCAGATTCAGACAAATTATGCTTTTGATATAGTTGGAATAAATGGTACTGCTAGCCCATCAGAAAATGGCTCAACCCACTATTATTACAATCCTGTAACTTCTAATAGCATTGACCTTGAATTTACTGTCAATGATGGAATTTGGGGAATTGCAGGAGAGTTTACTATTAACTTTATTAGTAATTCTCAAACTATTAGTACAACGATAAGTGTTGTTAATACTGCCTTGACAGGTAATATAATTTGGCAGGGTAATGTAACTGTTGGAAGTGCAAATGCTACTCCAATCTTGTCTGGCTCATTGATAAATTATGTGAATAAAACTTTACGCGTGCTTGTTCAAATACCTGATAATACAGATTGGAAGCAATTAGTTGTTAGCGCGAAGAAGGGCTATAGCCAAAGTGATTATATAAAGTTTACAGATCAGGAAGTATTAAAACCAGGTACAGAGGTGTCATTAGATATCTCTCTTCCTACCTCAATTAATGATTTCCCTGAACAATTTATTTTTGGAGGAACTTCAAATATAACTATAAAGCAATTAATGATTGTTGATTAGAATAATATATTGCAGTGATTAGAGAGTGAAGCGAAGATATAAAAACGAGCGAATAACAATCCAAGTAGGGACGCGTAGATCGTGATTAGTGGTTAGTGATGATGAATAGCGTTTAGTGATTAGTGATAAGTTATTAGTAGGGACGCAACGCATTGCGTCCGTGAAAACAAAAAACAAGCCGAACGAATATATAAAAAAGAAAAGATAATGATGTTTTGTAAAAGAAATATACTGTGGCGAAAAGAGCAACGCTACCCCGTCCAGAATATGCTCTGAGAGGGGGTACAATCAGTATATGATTGAGATAGGCTCGATGATATACTGATCCTATCTCTGTATATGACTGATTGTGGCTCGATGATACTTTGATTGTTCGATTATAAAACATTGTTTTGAAAATGTAAAGAATTTAAACCTACCACCCCGTCCATGGACACCCCTCCTTCCCGAAGGAGGGGAATTGGGGAAACAAAATAAACGAATGAAACGAATAACCAACATATTATCCTATTTGTGGCTATTACTGCTAATGGCGGTAACGGCCTGTAGCGACCTGGAAGAGATTGTAGTAAACATGCAGGGCGAGGAAGAGGTGGAACTGACCATCCAAACCAATATTCCCAGTCTGGGCGGCTCTACTCGTACTGCCCCTACCGAGAATATCACCTCCATTACGGCCCTTGCATTTGATAGCGACTATGAGTTGGTTAAGGTGGTTAAGGCAACACTAGTTAGAGATGATACTAATGGCGAAAATAATAGCACCGTAGGTACAATGACCATCAAAGTGCCAGTGCGTACTCGTCGCATCCATTTCATAGCCAAGAACAATGATGAGTTTACCGAAATAACAGATGCTGATTATGGCAGAACAGATATTAACTTGCTGAAGACTTTGTCAAGTGATGAACTACACTATTGGCAAGTAGTGAACTTTGCAAATATAACGAATTTGCAATCGTTTAATAATGGTGCAGAGCTTAAACTGATACGAAATAAGGCACGTGTGTTTCTAACCTTACCTCAGGATGCAAGTATGACTGGACACATCGTAGGATTCTTGAACTATAACACTACCGGTACAATAGCGGCCTCGAAAAACGAGGAGTTTGGTTATGTTGCTACAGGTGATAACCACGAAATGCCTTCGACCTTCCTTGTTACATCGGATAGCGACCCCAATGCAAATTTAGGCAATGAACATTATCTGTTCGAGGAGAAGAATACAAAAGGTGCTGATGGCTTTGGCGAGGCTGCCGACCTTGTCTATGTTGTCTGTTGGATAAAGAAAGGTAACGAAGACGGAAAGTATTATAAGATTGCATTCAAGTCGGGTGAGAGCTATTACCATATTATCCGTAACTTGGAGTATGAGATAAAAATAAGTAAGGATTTAGATACAACGCGTGGTTATGCGAATTTTGCTGATGCTGTGGCCAAAGCTCCGATAAACGATGCCGATGCTAAGGTGCAGATTCACATGAACTTCAATCCCGATCCGTTGTCCTTGTTGTTTGGGGGTGACCCTGGTACAACTACGATAACCGGCTTTGAAGGTATTACGGTGTTGCAGATAGGTTATCCGAAGGCGTACTTTGCTCAAGGGGGAGTGGCTATCACAGGTATTGTGCCAACCGAACGGACAGAGGTAACTACTGGGGGCGGTAACAATATTTGGGTAGATACATATAGCATTACCGACCAAACATCGTTGGAACTTACTGCTACTTTACTCTCTACTATTCAAGACGCCCATAAAGATATCCAAATACAATTCTTAGGCGAAGGCTCGGAGGTATTCGTGGATGATATATTGCATGCAAATGCTTTGCAACGAGGTGACTTGACGATAACAACCAGTGCAACAAAGATACCAAAGGTTGCCGGTAGCCAGTTTACGGCAAGTGTGCCTGTTCAGTCGTATGCGCAAGATGTAGGCGAGTATAGATTGTTTATCGACGATGCTGATGACGCATTTACGATTACTCTGCCCGATGGTGTGCGTACTTTGGCTGATGGTAGCTATGAGGTGACAAATCTGGCAGGTTCGCAAGCGGTATTCACCTTTACGCTGATTGAAGATGGCGAGGCTGGCGATGAACATGAAATATCTTTCGACCTCTATACTGATTTCCATCACTTTATTGGTACAACTACCGTAATGTTGGTAGAAGAGGAGATTGTCAAGGAGATTGTTGCTACGCCTTCTGCTAATTCGTTGAACTATGCAGGCTCTTCTGTGGAAGACTTGTGGGTGAAAGTAACCATTCCGAAGGAGGTAACTACGCTTACATTTGCTTCCGAACACTTTGCGGTTATGGTTGCCGGCAGTCAAGGTGAGTATGTGGATAGCGGAGATGGATATGCGATAAATCATGCCGAAAATGCAACAGAAACTATTGTACCTTTCCGCATCCGACTGAAAGATGGCGTTTCGGGTACGGCACAGTTTACTTTTGGTGGTGAGTCTGACAAACAGAATGTGACAGTGCAATCGGCTACAGGAAACATTACTCTAAATAATAATGGTGATGCCAATGTGCGTTGGCAAGGAAATGTACCATTGAATGGAAATGATTATGATGCTATTGTGCCATTGAAGTATGAATGGTTTGAATCTATTGTTGCAGGTTCGAAACTGAACTTGGAATTTAATGTGACGGGTGGCGATACTTCATGGTTAGAGGTGTTTGAAATACAAGGAGAAACTGAAGATGATTGGACTAATCATAATTTTGAAGAATTGAACGATGATAATAGATATGTAGCTACCGGAAATGGTAATTACACCCTCTCGTTGACAATTACCGATGAGATACTTGAGGCAATCAGTGAAAATTCAAGAAGTCAATTCTTGGGTGAAACAGAGATTGCCATGGCCATACGAGGTGTGGGTATAACCTTGACGAAGGTTAGTGTGGTGCCACCAATCCCCACTCAAACTGTAAACATTACTGCTACTCCGTATGCTTCTTCATTGAATTATAGTGCAAACTCTGTATCCGACTTGATTGTGAATGTAACGATACCTGCAGAAGTGACTACACTTAATTTTAGTTCTGAGTACTTTGATGTGATATCAGCCAATGGTAGAACTAAAAAAGAGACTGTTGATGGGGAAGAGGTATCTACACCTTATATAACAGGCTCTGGACCATATACCGTAAATCATCAAAATGTTGGGGAACTTACTTTACCATTCCGTTTGCGATTGAAGTCAGAAAAGAAAGCACCAACCTCTTCAGCCGGATATACTTTTGGTGGCTCAGGTGAAGGTGTAACGGTTACTCCTGCTACAATAAGCAATATTACGTTGACAGAAAACGGTGATGAATATGTGCGTTGGCAAGGTGATGTGCTATTGAATTGGGGCAATGAAGGTGCTGTTACGCAAATACCGCTCCCATATTCGTGGTTCGAAGGTTTGTCGCCAGGTTCTACGTTGCAGGTAGAGTATGTAATAACCGATCTTAATAATCCCGAAATTCAATTTGCTGAAGTTGATGGAGAATGGAACAAACCTTCGGAAGATTCATATATCTTCCCAGAATTGGAAGTCACTATGGATGATGGAGGAAAAATGGGACTTAATTTAAATAAAAATACTCAGCCTAAGAATATTGGTAGTCAAACTGGAATAGTATACACTTATGATTTGACAATAACACAAGCAGTATTGGATAATATTATCAAAATGAATAACCGAAACATAACTTTGTTAGGTGAAAGCAATGTTGTTATGGCTATTCAAGGTGGAAGTGTGAGGTTGAAGAAGATTAGTGTGATGCCGGCTGCAGAAAATCCAAATAATCCGTTGAGTATTACGCTTGATTTTTATCAGACAGAGGGCGAAAATTTGGGTGATGGTGCAACTTATGATTTGAAAGCAGGTAGTACTCCGTTCTATCTGAAAGCTACGATTTCTTCTGATGATGCCGTAAAGTATTCAGGTCAAAAAGTATTATTGAACGGAACATTTAGTTCTAGTAAAGTTTATGGAAAAGACAAGAATGGCATTCATTGGGATTATAGTGAAATAGATACGCCTAAGGATGGATATGGAAAAATAGCATGTAATAGTGATGGAACACAACTGCAATTTACCATCGATCCCGATGAAACTGATTACTTGATAGAGTGGGTATTTGTTCCGGGTGGTCAATATTCTGGAGATGATATTAACTTTACATACCAAATCTCTGGAGCTACCGTTGATGATAAACCATGCACGCTTAACAACGAAAGCCAAACGACGCTGAATGTAGATGTGTTGGATATTTCACTTGATTTTGATTATCCGGCTACATTTGATGGCAGTCCGGCACCGCTTGATAATATGGTATTTGGCGTTTCCAATTTTTATCTGAGAGCAACGATTTCGCAAGCTGATGCTACAGCCTTTGCTGGTAGCCAAGTGTTGTTGGCTGGTGCATTCTCGGCTACTTCTGGTGGCGGAAATGATGCTGTGTCTTGGTATGTTAGTCGTGTAGAAGGTACTATTGGTTACGATGATAATTTTAATGGAACAGGTTTGCTATTTACTATAGATGCTAATCAACAGAACTATTTTATACATTGGTGTTTCGAAAGGTATAATTATGGAGAAGATCCTGCGTCTTTTACTTATACAATATCAAAGCCTGAGAATGCAAATTATAGATTCTTTAGAGTTTCGGGTGAAACGGAAACTTCGTTGACACTTAAGAATAGTGCTGAAATCTTTTCTGGCACATATCTGTTCAATACAGGAAATGTTTGGGATAAATTTTATTCAATTTCTGAAACATTTCCTGTGGGTACGAAAATTACCGTTGGTTTTGGTGCTGGTCAAAGAAATGATGGTGGTAGCACAGTTAAATTCTGTGATGCAGCAAGTCAAAATGCACTAAAAGTACCTTCTTTTACAGGTGTTGAATATGGCCCAGACAACAATTTGTATTTTAGTTTTACCGGTAGTAAAACTTTTGAAGTGTGGGTTAATGAGACGACGGAATTGTATGTTAATGGAGACGGTTCAGGAAACGGAAATAGTGGTACACCCAATGGAAATCTATCAAATAAGCCTTTGGAAGGTTTTAAAATAGAAGGAACTGATGCTATTCTTCAAAGTATTACTGTTACAGCTCCAGAATCTGCTTTGCGTAATGCTCAAGACAATAATAATGAGTAATCGTAGCGTAAAATGATATAAGTGTGTGCCGGAATGATATTTCGGCACACACTTGTTTATTAGGGTGGACGCTGCCCTTACGGGTGGGTTCGATTATCAGGGCAAACACATCGGTTTGCCCCTACTGGCGGACACACCATGGCGTGTCCCTACAGGTGGTGGTATTCGCGGACGCGTCGTGCCGCGTCCCTACGGGGGTGATTTTAATCGTAAGTGGTGGCGCTATTGTTACCCGGTAACAGGTAACATTTAGTAGGAAAAACTATTTATCTGTTTGTTTGTTAGCAGAAAAGCAATATCTTTGCAAAAAAGAAATGTCGGATGAAACGAGAACAAGTCATATTAGCCATTAAAGAAGCTATGCAACCATTGCGCCCAATGGTTACAACTATGCTGTATGGTTCGGAGGCTCGCGGTGAGGCCGGACCAAATTCGGATATTGACTTGCTGATTCTTGTGGATAAAGGCAGTGTGTCGTTGAGTGATGAGATGAAAATTTCGGAGCCGTTGTATGATATTGAACTGAATAGCGGTATCCTTATCAATTCTGTTATTATGCCGAAATCGCGTTGGGGTGCGGTAGTAACTCCTTTTTATGAGAATGTAATGAAAGATGGGGTGGTGTTATGACGGAACAACAACGTATAGATATTGTCACTTATCGTATAGGTAATGCCGTAAATACTTTAGATGAAATAAAGGAGCATATATCTAACGAGTTTTATAATACAGCGGTCAATCGCATGTATTATGCTTGCTTTTATGCCGTTTCTGCTTTGTTGGTTGCTCATCAGATAGAAGTGAAATCGCATGACGGTACTCGCCAAATGTTTGGTCGTCATTTTGTCCTGACAGGAATTGTTCCCAAAGAGTTGGGCAGATTCTATCGTATTATATTTGAGAAACGTTCTTCTGGTGATTACGAAGATTTTATTAATTATGACTTGGAGACCGTAAATTCATTATATCCAGAAACGTGTCGTTTCGTTATTTTCATAAAAGGTTTGGTTGATGCTTGGTTGACTAAGTAATAAATACGGTTATCCGCATGGATTCTTTCGATAAGGGGTTCCTTTCGGCGGACGCTTTATTAGCGATTAGCGGTTAGTGATGAGTGATTAGTGGTTAGTGATGAGCGATTAGTGATAGGTGGTTAGCAGGATATTTGCGGACGCTGCATGCAACGTCCCTACTGGGGTGATTTTAATCGTAAGTGGTGGCGCTATTGTTACCCAGTAACAGGTAACATTTAGTAGGAAAAACTATTTATCTGTTTGTTTGTTAGCAGAAAAGCAATATCTTTGCAAAAAATGAAGTGTGATATGTCTGAAAGAGAATGTGTTTCCAACCTTTCTAAGGTATTGTTTTGGGATATGGACATGGAGCTGGTGAATATGGATGCTTGTCCTTCTCAAATTATACAACGTGTATTGGAATATGGTACATGGGAGGATTGGCGTATAATATATTCTTATTATGGGTTGGATCGGATTGTTGAGGTGTGTCGCAACCTTCGTTCGTTAGATCCTATTGCGCTTTCATTTATCAGCACCATTTCTCATACAGATAAAACAGAATACAGATGTTATCGTACGAAACAATCAGCCCACACACTCTGGAACTCCTGAAAGGCTTAATGGCTGAACCTATGTTTGCATCGCTTCGATTGGTTGGGGGGACTGCATTAGCTCTTCAATATGGACATCGTAGCTCTATTGACTTGGATTTTTTTGGAGAGATAACAGAGGATGCTGAAGATATAAAGGATGTGCTTCGGAAGTATGGCAAGTTGTTGGTTATCAAAGAGAGTAAAAATATTAAGATTTACCAACTTGATGGTGTCAAGATTGATTTCGTAAATTATTCATATCCTTGGATAGATGATGCTGTTATTGATGATGGTATTACATTGGCTTCACCACGTGATATTGCTGCTATGAAAATTAATGCAATAGAAGGAAGGGGAACGAAAAAGGATTTTATTGATGTTTACTTTCTACTTCAGCATTATTCTTTGAAGGAGATATTCAATTTCTATCGAGCTAAATATCCCGAGAATTCTATATTTAGGGCTTTGATGAGTCTTACTTATTTTGAAGATGCAGAGGGGCAATTTATGCCTAAGATGTTTAATGATGTGTCTTGGGATGAGATAAAATCTGCTGTCTGCAATTCGGTGAAGAAATATTCTGATTAGTGTAGTATCCGTATTGTAAGGTGATAAAATAAACTTTTGAGTGCTTTTAACTCCTTTATCTCCTTTAACTTCTTTCTTTGGACACTGCATGCAACGGCCCTACTGGGCAGGTAGACCCTGCCCCTACGGCGGGTTCGATTATCAGGGCAAACACATCGGTTTGCCCCTACACGTTTCGGTTTACACGGACACGTTGGTAGTGATTAGTGGTTAGTGATAAGTGGTTAGTGTGTCATTCCCGGTTACACCGTGGCGTGTCCCTACGGGGGGCGGGATGAAACATTTTATTTTGAAACTTGTTTTTTTCATTAGGATTTATTTTCTTTGCGATAGAATTTATACAATGGAGGGATTATATGTCATTAGTAAGTACGGAAATACAAAGAATGTTGCCTCAGATGCGCTCTTATTTTGCCAGTCAACCAATCAATAGGGCTTGGTTGTTTGGCTCTTGCTCTCGTGGAGAGGAAACGGCGGATAGTGACATTGACATCTTAGTAGAGTATGATCAGAATGCAAAGATCTCATTGTTTACAATCTCTCGAATTTCACGTGGAATAAAACAATTATTAAACAGACCAGTGGATTTGGTTGAAGATGGATGCCTTTTGCCCTTTGCTGCTGATAGTGTATTACAAGACAGAATCCTAATCTATGAGAGAGAGAATTAAAGATCGTGGCAGATTAGAGCATATCTTGAATTCTATCCTGGAAACGATTGAGTCTGACATTCCGGAATTAAAGCCTTATATAGAAAAGTATTTGCTAGAGTGTGAATGATATATATAGTGCAAGCTTTCTGTTGGAGGCTTGCTCTATTTATTTTCGGACGCGTTGTGCCGCGTCCCTACGATATCGTGCTTTGTGTTTTCGGCGGACGCAAAGCATTGCGTCCCTACTTGGGCTTTTTTGAAGCGTAAGTAGCGATGGATGTTGGTCGTAAGTTACGATGAGGGTTGGTCGTAAGTTACGATGTGATTTTGCATAGGTAAAAATGGTTAGTGTTACCCGTTAACAGGTAACAGTGGGGTATAAATTAGGGGCAGGCGGACCCTGCCCCTACATGTGTTCGGTTTTGCGGACACGGAGATAGCGGTAAGCGGTTAGTGATAAGTGATAAAACATTCGTCACTAAACACTAAAAACTAATCACTAAACGCTAAATTCGCGTCCCTACAATTTATTCGCTAAAGCTCATCAAAACCTCTTTATATTTTTAACACCAAGGTATAGTCACCACCACACTAACTTACTACATCACCAACTCACTATCCTCACTAACTGCTTCGTCGTCGATACGGACGTTGAAGTAGTCTTCGAGTTCTTTCTCGGCGGAGTTGTCGATGTTCTGGAGGTCGCGGATGATGATGCCGTTTTCCAACAGGGCGATGCGTGAGCAGACATCGACGGTGTGGTTGAGGTTGTGGCTGGAGATGATGACGGTGGCCTTGTGGTCTTCGCAATACTTCTTGAGCAGGTGCTTGATGATGGCTTGCGAACTGGGGTCGAGGAAGTTGAAGGGCTCGTCCAGGATGAGCAGCTGTGGGTGGTGGATCATGGCGGAGATGATGCCGATTTTCTGCTTGTTACCCATGGAGTAGTTGCGGATGAACTTCTTCAGGCCGATGACTTCGTCGTTCATGAAGCGTTCGAAGGGCTTCAGGCGTTCGTCCACGGTTTCCTTGCTGAGGCCGTACATCTTGCCGATGAAGTAGAAGTATTCTTCGGGGGTGAGGTAGTCGATGAGGAAACCGTCGTCGATGAAGGCGCCGGTGAATTGCTTCCAGGCTTCGCTTTGGCTGACGTCGATGCCTTCGAGGATGACGTTGCCGCTGTCGGCTTTCAGCAGGTCGAGGATGAGGCGGAACAGGGTGGTTTTACCGGCTCCGTTATTGCCCACAAGGCCCAGCATTTCGCCCTTGGCGATGTGGTAGCTTTCGATGTTTACGGCGGTTTTTTCGCCGAAGTTTTTTTTGAGGTTGTTTATTTGAATCATATTTCTTTGTTTTTTCGGTTTTACGGACGCGGAGATAGCGGTAAGCGGTTAGTGATAAGTGATAAACCATTCGTCACTAAACACTAAAAACTAATCACTAAACGCTAAATTCGTGTCCCTACAGGTTTAATTTCTCTGTCTGCTGTTGCGGAAGCCTTCGAGGTTCTGGTAACGACGCTTCATGAAGCGGTTATAGACATTCTTTATCCAATACTTATTAGTGAGGATGAAGCCGAGGCCGATGGTGATGAGCACCAGGGCGGTGACGGTTTCGCCAAACAGCATGTTGAGTAGGGAGTAGAGGGCAAGGGGCACACCAAGGGCGGCAAAGGTGACGAGGTTCTGCATGCCGGTTCCCATGTTCTGACGGTTGGTCATCTTGATGTTGAGGCCAACGGTATTGGTGTTGTAAACGGCCATCTGGAACAGACAGAAATAAACGAAACCAATGACGAAGATGGGCCATGACAGGCAGGCCAGGAACGATATCTTGCCCATGACAACGGTGGGTATCATCAGGATGAAGGGGATGATGATGCCGACGCTATAGAGGGTGTACTTGGCCCGTAGCAGGGTGTAGATGCTCTCTTTGCGGCTCATCAGTCCGTCGATGTAGTTGCCCTCGTAGCTCATGATGGTAGAGAGGAACAGGATGCCGAAGATGATGAAGTTGTAGGAGAGCAGGAACGAGGTCATGAAGGCGCCATCGTACACGTCGGTGAAACTGAGCAGGGCACTGAAGACCAACACTAAGATGGTGATGGTGCGCAGGGAGGCCTTGCAGATTTTGTTGCGAAGCATCATCTTCAGTTCCAAACGCATGTACTCGCCAATCTCGCCCCAACGGTCGAGGAACTTATACTCGGAGACGGTCTTCACCTGCACGGTGGTGTCTTCGGTCTTGTTCAGCTCGTTGTAGATGAGGTGGCTCATAATGGTGCGGTTTATCCACCAAAGCAGGGTGATGACAACAATCATGCCCAAGAAGGTGAGTGGCCAACCTTGGATGAAACCTTCGCCAAGCTGCAGGGAGAGGTCGTACAAGGGGCAGTCGTCGGCTATAATCATCCAGGCAATGATGCCGCCATATACGCCAAGGGGGAGGAGTATCCACCAGATGCGTTCGGTCCAAAGGGTGCGGCAGAGCATGTACCAGTAGTTGTTGACGAGCATCAGCATCCAGATGCCGAGGCAGTAGGTGATGATGCCCGTGATGCCATAGAACCGGGTGACGGTGAGAATGGCAAAGGGTACGAACATGAAGAGCCAAATGAGGTTGAATCCGCTCATGCCCGAACGGATGAGCAGGAAGTCGATGAGCCGGTTGCGCTTGATGGGCAACAACAGGTAGGGCTTGATTTCTTGTGTGGGCGTCTTCTGTCCCATGCAACGAAGCAGGAAGTCGAGCATAAGCACAAA
Organism: Mediterranea massiliensis; assembly: GCA_015060685.1. Classification (GTDB taxonomy): domain Bacteria; phylum Bacteroidota; class Bacteroidia; order Bacteroidales; family Bacteroidaceae; genus Bacteroides; species Bacteroides massiliensis_B. Next base: position 97,554 of record SUXZ01000007.1, read on the forward strand.
GATGAAGCCGGAGTTCATGATGTGGTAGGCTTCGACGGAACCTCCGCTGAAACCTAAACCAAACAGGGTGCCGAAGAATATCAGGTAGCCGGCCCAGAAGATGGCCATGAGCATGATGAAGTATTCGGCAAACTTGCCTTTGTCGTACATGGGGTGGCGCTTGCCGGCCAGCTTGCCATGGCGACGAAGTTCGAGAAATAGATTCATTGGTGTGTTAGTTGTATTTAACTCTCGGAGGCTCTGAAACTCAGAGACCTCCGAGAGATAACTTCTAATTCTTAATTTTTAATTCTTAACTTTTAATTTTCCTCCGGTACCGTCATGATGATAGAAGCCTTGTTGCCTTGCTTGAAGAGGCTGTTGGCAAACTGCTGGATATCCTTCACGGTGATGCCGTTGACAATGGCTTCGTAGTCCTTGGTGTTGTCGATGCCATTGCTGTAGTATTCGACAAGGTTGTTCAACCAATAGCCATTTTCCTTTTGGTTGTCCTTGAAGGTCTTCAGCATGTATTCCTTGATCTTGGCAAGGTTTTCTTCAGACGGGCCTTCGGCTGCCATTTGGGCAACGAGCTTGTCGATGATGCCGTTCAGGTGGTCTTTCTTGGCAGGGTCGGTTTGATAGACAATCTGCAACAGGAACTCTTCGCGTGGCAGTTTCTCGATTTGTGCAGCACACGATACACCGTATGTACCGCCCTCTTTTTCACGGATTTCTTCGGTGAAGACCATGTCGAAGGCTTGGCTGAGCATACTGATGAGGATGTTGTTCTTCAAATCGTACTTACAATCGCCGTTGTAGATCATGGCGATGGTAGCCATCGGGGTCTCTTGTTCCTTGGCATACTCGTTCAGGATGTTGCCCTTGCGGTATTCAACACCGTTGTCGCGCCATGATTCCTTGCGGTCGATGGCTGGCAATGAACCGAGGTATTGGGCGATGAGTGGCTTCATGGCTTCGATGTCGAGGTTACCTACCAGGAAGAAGGTGAAGTCGCCGGCATCGGCAAAGCGGTCTTTGTAGAAGGCCATCATCTTGTTGTAGTCTAACTGATCGACCATTTCGGGCTTCATCAGAATCATGCGTGGGTGGTTGCCGATGAGGGTTACGGTTACCGAGTCGTTGAACGATGACAACGGATTGGCTTGGGCACTCTCGAGGGCGGCCTTGGTGCGGTTCTTGTATGAAGTGAAGGCCTCTTCGTCCATGCGTGGGGCAGTGAACTTGAGGTAAACCAATTGGAGCATGGTTTCGAAATCCTTCGGAGTGGTGCTTGCACTGACGGTTTCGCTCAGGGTGCTGATAGAACTTTTTACATTAACCTTTTTGCCGGCAAGAATCTTGGGCAGGTCGGTGTTGCTGAAGTTACCTACACCACCGGCAGCAATGACGCTGTTCAAGATGTCTGGTTGGAAGTTGAGGGCATCGGCGTCGGCAAAGAGGCTGTTGCCACCCCAGCTGTGTCCGTACAGACGGATTTCGTCGGCCTTGAAGTCGGTAGGCTTCAAATATACCTTGATGCCGTTTGAGAGGGTGAGGAGGGTAGTGCCGTAGATGCTTGGCTCTTCCTTCACAATCTTGCCGCCTTGGGGGGCTTCCTTCATCAATGGTTCGTTCGATACCTTATCTACATAAGGAGTAACGTCCAATTCCTTCATGCCCTTCAACATGGCTGCAACCTCTTCCTTGGTAGGAAGCACAACGCCTTCCTTGTCGGGGGCGGCAATCATGACAACCTGGTTGTTGTCGGGAATCAAACCACCTTGTTGGATGACTTGGTTGATAACGGCGGCTGTGATGCTGGGAGCCACTTGGTTGAAGATGGTGTATTCGTATTCGATGCCGGGGATAGGCTCGTTGTCGAGGAAGTGGCGAACATACTCTTCTACATAGTTTTCGCTACGGGTCTTTTCGCGTTCGTTGTAGGCCGATTCCAAACGAGTGAGGAAGTTGGCACGGGCACGCTCGTACTCGGTTTCGGTGAAGCCGAAACGACGCATGCGTTCTACTTCGACCAAGGTGGCTTGAAGGGCTTCGGTGATGCCTTCGGCCTTGCTGCTTACACTGAGTTGGAAAGCGTCCTTGGTGCTGGCCAGGAAGTAGGTGCTATAGCCGCCACCGGCAGAGATGAACGGTGGGGTGGCTTGCTGGCGGATTTCGCTAAGACGGGCATTGAGCATGCTGCTGATCATGTTGAGCATGTAGTTTTGCAGCAGGTAGGCCACAGAACCGCGTTGTTCGCGTGGGGTGGCATCGCTCTTGAAGAAGACGGCAATGCTGGGGTCGTCGATTTCCTTGTCCTTGCCGATGTAGATAAGCGGCTCTTCGTTGTCGGGAACTGGGTAGTAGATGCGTTCGGCCGGATTTACCGGAGCCGGGATGTCGGCAAAGATTTGCTTGATCTTGGCTTCGATGGCATCTACATCGATGTCGCCCACTACGATGATGCCTTGCAGGTCGGGACGATACCACTTGTGGTAGTAGTCGCGAATGGCTTGGTAGGGGAAGTTGTCGATTACATCGATGCTACCGATAGGCATACAGTCGGTGTATTTTGAGTCGGGATACATGGTGGGTTGTGCCTCGGTGTAGAGACGCATGATGCCGCTGTTGCGGCTTCTCCACTCTTCGTGGATAACGCCACGTTCCTTGTCAATCTCTTCGTCTTTCAGCAATACGGCACTGCTCCAGTCGTGAAGGATGAGCAGACAAGAGTCCACTACGTTTTCGTTGGTGGCGGGCACGTTGCTGATGTTATAGACGGTTTCGTCCACACTGGTATAGGCGTTGAGGTTGGTGCCAAACTTGATACCTTTGCTTTCGCACCATTGTACGATGCTCAAACCGTTCTCGTCGCCAGGGAAGTTCTTGGTTCCGTTAAAGCACATGTGCTCCAAGAAGTGGGCCAAACCACGTTGTTGGGGTTCTTCCTGGATAGAACCTACCTTTTGCGCAATATAAAACTCTACTCTCTCTTCGGGTAGTGCATTGTGGCGGATGTAGTAGGTGAGTCCATTCTCTAATTGTCCGATGCGAACGTTCTTGTCCACAGGGATTGCCGGCATTTGGCCTTGTGCCATGGCCGGGATGATGTTGCTGCCAATCAGCAGGGCGAACACCATCAAGTAGCGTAATAAATTCTTCATTTTCTGTTGTTTTATAAAATGGTTTTAATTTTTAATTCTTAACTTTTAATTTTTAAATTTTAATTTTTAATTGCCTCACGGATGCGGACGAGCTTTTCGAGCAATCCTTCGAGCAGGTCAAGCTTCAGCATGTTGGCTCCGTCGCTTTTGGCTACAGAGGGGTCTTCGTGTGTTTCGATGAAGAGACCATCGGCTCCAACGGCTATGCCGGCCTTGGCTACGGCTTCGATGAGTTGGGGCATGCCGCCAGTCACGCCACTGGTCTGGTTGGGCTGCTGCAAAGAGTGGGTTACGTCGAGGATGACAGGGAACCCGAACGATTGCATTTGGGGAATGCCTCGGTAGTCGATAACCAGGTCTTGATAGCCGAAGGTTGTACCGCGTTCGGTGAGCATCACGTTGGGGTTGCCGGCATCGACAACCTTTTGGGCGGCAAACTGCATGGCCTGGGGAGAAAGGAACTGTCCTTTCTTGATGTTGATGGTTTTCCCGGTTTTGGCTGCAGCCACCAAGAGGTCGGTCTGACGGCAGAGGAATGCGGGTATCTGAAGGATGTCCACATACTCGGCAGCCATGGCTGCCTCTTCGGCTGTGTGGATGTCGGTCACGGTGGGGACGTTGAACGTTTCGTGTACTTTGCGGAGTATCTTCAACGCTTTTTCATCGCCAATGCCCATGAACGAGTCGATGCGCGAGCGGTTGGCTTTGCGGTACGAGCCTTTGAAGGTGTAGGGTATCTGCAGGCGTTGGGTAATCTTTACGATGCGCTCGGCAATGCGAAGTGCCATCTCTTCGTTTTCGATGACGCAAGGGCCTGCTAATAGGAAAAAGTTCTCTGTCATGATTGTGTGATATGTTCTTTATGGAATGATTAGTGTGATTGCTTCGTGAAGTATGCCAATCTCCAACGGGAAATGGCGGTCCAGGATGCGGCCGTCCAAATCGACCGAAGCATTCTTGGCACGAAGTACTTTGACGCGTTGGGTGCGGTAGGGTTTTACCAACTTGTGGTTCAGGATGCGGCCGTTGATGAGCATCCAAAGACCGGACCATAGCTGGTGCAGCTCGGGACGGTAGATGATGGAGACGTCGAGCCAACCGTTGTAGGGTACGGCACTGGGGGCTTGGCCATATCCCCATGCACTGCCGATGCAGATGGTCATGATTTTACCACGAATGTGTTCGCCATTTATCTTCAGGTGCATGCGGTAGAGCTTCCGTTCGAAAATCAATGAAAGCAGTGCCATGAAGTAGGAGAGTGCCTTTACTCCCCAGAAGCGTTTGCATTGGTCGGTGATGCGTACAATGCGTGCGCCCAAACCGATGTTGATGGCGTTCAGGAAGTAGCGCGTCAGGTGGGTAGTGCCATCGTAGTAGTAGCAGGTGCCAACATCGATGCGACGGCAACGGTTGGCGATAATGCAATCGACGGCCTCTTTGTAGTCGGTCGACATCTCCCAGTATTTGGCAAAGTCGTTTCCGATGCCGTTGGGGATGATGCCGATGGCGATTTGCTCTTTGTTTTCGGCTTGGGATAGCATGATGCCGTTGATGGCATCGTTCAGTGCGCCATCGCCACCTACAACAACAATGGTGCGGTAGCCGTTGTTGGCAAGGATGCCTGCCAAACGTTCTACCGAGCCAAACCCTTCGGATTGAACATAGTCATAGCGTACACCTTTGCTGTCCATGTACTCTTTGATCTCGTTCCACCGTTTCTTTACTTTACGGGTACCGGCCTTCGGGTTATAGATAACCCCCCATTTGTCGGGTGATACACTCATGTTAAATCTTAGTTGCGCGTTTTGAATTGTTATATAATAGCTATTTATATATTTAATGTGCAAAAATAATTATTCTTGCAATAATTCCATTACTTTTTTTATTTTTTCTTCAGTGGACAGCGATGCATTTAGCCAATGGATGGTGAATCCGCGTCTTTCCATACCCCGGAACCAGGTCATTTGCCGCTTGGCAAACTGGTGGATGGCGATTTCCAACTGATTAAACATCTCTTGAAAACTGAGTTCGCCGATGGCGTGTAGTGTCAGGTATTTGTATTCTAATCCGTAATAGATCAGGTCTTCGGGGGCAATGCCTTGCTTGAGCAGGTTTCGCACTTCGTCCAGCATGCCCTCGTCCAATCGTTGGGTGAGTCGTTGCGTGATTTTCTTCCGTCTTAATTCGCGGTCGATGTCTATTCCGATGATGAGGCTGTTGATAGTGGGGAATGTGCGCTCTTCGACGGGTGTGTGCTTGTAGTACTCTTCTATCTCGATGGCTCTGATAGCTCGTTTGGGGGTATCTACATCGGTGGTATTGTGCAGCTTTTTGTAGCTTTGCAGCATTGTGGTGAGTTCTTCCAATGATTTCCCCTCTAATCGTGCCCGTAGTTCGTGATTTTCGGGTACGGGCAGTAGTTTGTATCCCTTAAGCACGGATTCCAAGTACATGCCGGTGCCTCCGCATAGGATGGGCAACTTTCCTTTCTCTTTGATGGAGGTGTATGCTTTAAGAAAGTCGTGTTGGTATTCAAACACGTTGTACTTATAGCCGGCATCTACAATATCAATCAGGTGGTAGGGGATTTGGTGCCCTTCAACGATGTACTCGTTTATGTCTTTCCCTGTTCCCAAATCCATCCCTCTGTACAGTTGGCGGGAATCGGCACTGATAATCTCGCTGTTCATCCGGTGGGCCAAAGCTGTGGCGAATGCTGTTTTCCCGGATGCTGTGGGGCCTAATATGGTGATTAGTTCGTACTTATGCATGACGTTTCTTTATTTGGTTGCAAACTTACATTATTTTATCATTTTATACAATAATTGTCTATTGCTTTTTTACTTGCTAAAAATGTCTTCTGTGGGCTCCTGGGGTATCTGATTGTTTCTATTTTGTATTTTATGCTTGCATTTATTAATTTTTGTTATTAGAAACCTGTTTTGTATCTTTGCTCAATGAAATCGCTTGAGGTGGATTTATTTGTTACTTAGGTGTAAATTTGTACAAAAGGCAGATAAATAGGTATTTAAAGGTATGTGATGTAACATGAGATAATTGAAATGTTACAAAAAGATGATTTTTGTACTTTAAACAATAAAACGTGTAACATTATATTAATATATATTAATTATATTCTTTTTACATTTGCAAAGTTTTAAATAAAAAAGTATCAAAACCGTAAAAAACACAACGAATGAAGAGATTTGCTTTACTGACATTAATCGCTGCGGCATCGGCACAGATTTTGGTGTCTTGCGCCGGTTCTTCGGCAAAATTGCCTGTTATCGCTAAGGGAACTGCCTTATTCGACAACTTTTCGTACAAGGGCAACGATGCCTTTTATCGCAATAATCCTTTGCCATCAGATGATAGCTTCTATACCCCAATTCTTCCCGGTTGGTATTCTGATCCAAGTATCTGTACCAATGGTCAAGGAGACTATTTCCTGGTGACTTCAACATTCGTTTATTTCCCGGGTGTTCCCATCTTCCACAGCCGTGACTTGGTGAATTGGAAACAGGTTGGTCATGTGTTGACTCGCCCTTCGCAATTGGTCAACATGCAACGCCAACATGTTAGTGGCGGTATCTTTGCACCTGCTATCAGCTACAATCCTCACAATCAGACTTACTACATGGTTACTACCAATGTCGGTGCCGGTAACTTCTATGTGAAGACTCAAGATCCGTTTGGCGAATGGAGTGACCCTATCATGCTTCCTGAAGTTGGTGGTATTGACCCAAGTTTCTTCTTCGATGAAGACGGAAAGGCGTATATCGTGAACAATGATGAGGCTCCTGATTTTAAGGCTGAATACGATGGTCACCGCACTATCCGTGTTCAGGAATTCGATTGGAAGAATGACAAGACTGTTGGTCCTCGCAAGATTCTTGTGAACAAGGGGGCAAATCCTGCAGAGAATCCTATTTGGATTGAGGGCCCTCATATGTATAAAATCAATGGCAAGTATTACTTGATGGATGCTGAAGGTGGTACTGGTACAATGCATAGTGAAGTGATTTTCCGTGCCGATTCTCCAATGGGTCCATTCAAGCCTTGGAAGAATAATCCGATTCTTACCCAACGTCACTTGGATCCGAATCGCGATTATCCTATCACTTGTGCAGGCCATGCCGATTTGGTTCAAACCCAAGAAGGAGATTGGTGGGCAGTCTTTTTGGCTTGTCGCCCTATCGACAATAAATTCGAAAACTTAGGACGTGAAACTTTCTTGTTGCCAGTAACATGGACAGAAGACGGATATCCTTCAATCACAGAAGGTGATGAGGTGATTCCGATGATTCAAAAGCGCGAAGGCGTGAAGCGTGATGCACAAGTAACTTTCGGTAATTTCGAAGATGTGGAAGAGTTTGACCAACCCGAATTGGGTTATCAATGGCATACATTGCGTGCTCCTGCTACAGAGCTGTACTCGTTGACTCAAACTCCTGGATATCTGGCTTTGAAGTGTGCTGATGTTGCCGCTTCAGAACGTGCTACTCCTGCCTTGGTTGCCCGCCGTATGCAACATCATGAATTTGAAGCTGAAACACGTATGCTGTTTAATCCTGAAGCTGAAGCCGAAAAGGCTGGTTTGATTCTGTTTAAAGACGAACGTCACCATTATTTCTTTGCTTTCGGTAAGAAGGGTGAAGACAAGACTATCTCATTGCTTCAAAACGAAGGACGCCAAGGTATGAAGGAATTGGCTTCTCAAGTATTGCCGGCCGATACAAAGGTGTTGAACCTGAAGGTTGTTTCTACAGGCGAAACTTATGCATTCCTATATTCTATTAATGATGGAAAGAAATGGGAAGAGTTGATTAAAGGCCTTGATGCCGAATTCTTGTCAACTGCCCGTTGTGGTGGATTTACTGGAACTGTTATCGGCCCTTATGCGACAATAAAATAAAAACAATTATAATTCAATTAGTATTAACCCCTAAATAAACTAACAAATTATGGAGAACATTAATTCTGGTTAAACTTTTATTAATCCTTAAACAATGAATTTTGAAATTAAAATTAAGTATTTAAATTTCTTAAACTAATGGTAATGAAAAATGTAACAAAAAAAATTCAGAAGATTCCTTTCTTATTCTTTCTGATGCTGCTTAGCTGCTTCAGTGCAGTTGCACAGAATGGAATAACTGTGAAAGGTGTGGTTTTGGACGGTAACGGTGAATCCGTTATCGGTGCGTCTGTTGTATTGAAGAGTGACGCAACAGTTGGTACGATTACCGACATCGACGGTAATTTCCAATTGGCCGTGCCAAGCAGTAACTCTGTCTTGGTGATTTCGTACATTGGTATGAAAACACAAGAGGTGAAAGCCTCAACAAGCCTTATTAAGGTAACAATGCAAGACGACTCTCAACTCCTTGAAGAAGTTGTGGTTGTAGGTTTTGGTCAACAAAAGAAAGAGTCAGTGGTAGGTGCCATTGCTCAAGCTACAGGCGAAAAGTTGGAACGCACCGGTGGTGTAACCAGCTTGGGTCAGGCTTTGAGTGGTAACCTTCCTGGTGTGATCACTATGCAAACCAGTGGTCAGCCTGGTGCTGAAGACCCGCAAATCCAGATTCGTGGTGTCACATCTTGGAACAGCAGCGAACCGTTGGTATTGGTTGATGGTATCGAACGTCCTATGAATAGTGTGGATATCAACTCTGTTGCCACTATCTCTGTATTGAAAGACGCCTCTGCTACTGCCGTGTTCGGTGTGCGTGGTGCTAACGGTGTAATCTTGATTACTACTAAGCGTGGTGAAGAGGGTAAAGCTCAAATCCAAGTGAATGCTAACGCTACTTTGAAGTTCTACTCTAAACTTCCCGACATGATGGATGCTTATGATGCATTGCACATGCGTAATGAAGTTATCGAACGTGAATTGGCATGGGCTCCTGAATACTTTACCAGCCACTACAAGACTCAAGACTTCATTCACAAGTATCGTTATCCGGCAAATGAAGAGGAACGCGAACGCTATCCGAACATGAACTGGGCAGATTACTTGTTGAAGGATGTTGCTACTTCTTATAATGCCAACGTAAGTGTATCGGGTGGTACTAAGTTCGTTCGCTACTATGCAAACGTTGACTACTCTCACGAAGGTGACATCTACAAGAAAATCGCCAGCAACCGTGGTTATGACCCAGGTTACTCTTACGACCGTTTCAACGTCCGTTCTAACTTGGACTTCACTTTGACTCCGACTACCAAGTTGAGTGTTAACCTTTCTGGTTCTCACGCTGTAACAAAATCTCCTGGTGGTCAATATCCTAACTTGGTTTGGGCTGCATTCTATGGAACAGCTCCCGACTCATTCGTGCCCATCTATAACAGTGGACACTTCGGTTTCTATCAACCCAAACCAACCCAATCTTCACAAAACTCTGCAGAGTATTTGTATGGTAATGGTATTTCTTACAATACCAACGACCGTTTGAATACCGACTTTACGTTGCAACAAGACCTTAAGTTCATCTTAAAAGGTTTGCGCGCGAACGTGCGTGTAGCATTCGATAACTCGTTCGGTGAAGGTGGTCGTGGTGTGGACGATACCAACGACTGGGAAAACGAAAACTATAAGTGGATCGACCCAGATACCGGTCAGGTTTACTATTCAGAAAGCCAAAGCGGTCTGCAAAAGTTCGACTATTACAACACTAAATCATGGGGCATTAGTGCCGGTGGTACAGGTGGTGCTTATCGTCGTGTAAACTACTCTGCACAATTAGACTATGCTAACACATTCGGTCAACACACTGTAGGTGCTATGGGTAACTTTAGCCGTGAGCAATATGCTACAGGTTCTGTGCAACCTTACTACCGTGAAAACTGGGTATTCCGTGCCACTTATGACTATGCTAAGCGCTACATGTTGGAATACAACGGTGCATACAACGGTTCTGAAAAGTTTGCTGACGAATATCGTTTCGGTTTCTTCAACTCAGGTGCTGTGGGCTGGATGCTTTCAGAAGAACCTCTCTTCAAGAAATTGAATGCCAAGTGGATTGACATGTTGAAACTTCGTGGTTCATGGGGTCAAATCGGTGATGATAACGCCGGACGTTGGTTGTACATGGATACATGGGCAACAGGTGGTAACATGGCTCAAGGTTTGACAGGTATCAATGGTTCAGGTTCACCTTACGACTGGTGGTATCAATCAGCATTGGGTAACCCGAACGTGAAGTGGGAAATTGCTACCAAGCTTGACTTGGCTGTTGACTTCTCATTCTTCGGTGGTTTGTTTGCCGGTTCATTCGACTACTTTAAGGAAAAACGTTCAGACATCCTTTTGGATGGTGGCCGTCGTGCAATTCCTGACTACTTCGGTACAACCGCTCCTACCGCTAACCTCGGTGAAGTAGAATCTGAAGGTTATGAATTCGAACTTCGTTGGAACAAAGTACTCGGTGACTGGCGCATCTGGGGTAATGCCTCTTTGACTCACGCTGAAAGTAAGGTTGTCGAAGCTGATGACCCTGTTTTGATGCCTGAATACCAAAAGGATGCCAACAAGCCTATCGGTCAAACATATTCTTATGTTGACAATGGTTTCTATAACACTTGGGATGAATTGTATGGTTCTACTGCTCACGATACCAACGACCAATTCCGTTTGCCGGGTAACTACATCATCATCGACTACGATGCTGACGGTGTGATTACTCAAAACGACCAGGTTCCTTACGGTTATACAGGTATTCCTCAAAACTCAATGAATGCTCAATTCGGTGTTGACTGGAAGGGTTGGAGTTTCTTCGTACAATTCTATGGTGTGAACAACGTAACCCGTTTCGTTAACTTGGCCAGCTTCGAAGAGTTCCGTAACATCTCTTATTACGAAGGTTCATACTGGAACAAGTACAACACTAATGCTGACGTATCTCTGCCTCGCTGGGGTGCTCTTAGCAATAGCTATACTCAAGGTACCCGTTACTTGTTCGATGGTTCTTACCTCCGTTTGAAGTATGCTGAATTGGCTTACACATTCAACAAGTCAAGCTGGATTAAGAATATTGGTTTGAGCAGTTTGCGTCTCTATGTAAACGGTAACAACCTCTTCTTGTGGAGTGATATGCCAGACGACCGCGAATCAAATACCGGTGGTGGCTCGGCTTATCCTACTCAAAGACGTGTAAACGTTGGTTTCAGATTAACCTTATAATTTGAATGGAATATGAAAAAAACATTAGTATATATTTTAGGACTGATGCTCTTGTTCCCTTGTCTTACTTCTTGTAAAGACTACTTGGACAAGGACCCTGAATCAGTTATTGATGAACGTGATGCGTTCAAAAATTTCAAAAACTTCCAAGGTTTTGTTGAACGCGTATCACATACCATCCCTAACGTTGCCAAGTCAAACTGGGCAACATCATTCAACTGGGGTGAGGATGAAGTAATCACCACCGGTACAGGTGACCGTATGTTCGGTGCTGCTATCGACCGTGGTGCTTATCGCGACTATATTACTCAAGAAGGTAGTGGTAACTACTCTGCCTATTTCCGTCGTAACTCTCAAACTTTTGGTGGCGACCGTTTCTCTAAGGACATCTGGAACGGTGGTTGGGCTGCTATCCGTGTGGTAAACATGGGTCTTCAAGCTTTGGAAGACGGTTTGTTAACAGAAGCTACTGCCGAGCAACGTCAATTCTTGGAAGGACAAATGTACTTCTGGCGTGCTTACTTCCACTTCCAATCATCTGTATGGTTTGGTGGTCTTCCTTATGTAGATACAGTATTGCCAAGCGACGAACCTCTCCGTTTACCTCGTTTGAGCTATCAGGAAATGGCCGAGAAGTGTATTGCCGACCTGAAGATTGCTGTTGAAAAATTGCCTTTGGATTGGGACAATACCACAACCGGTACTCCTACTAAGGGTAATAACGAATTGCGTCCTAATAAGATTTGGGCAATGGCTATGTTGGGTAAGGTACAATTGTATGCCGGTAGCCCATTGATGAATGCCGGTGTAAACGGTTTGCCTACCGATTATAACAAACAATATTGTGCCGATGCAGCCGATACATTCGGTGAAATCTTGGCGTTGGTAGAAAGTGGTCAAACTAAATATGATTTGGTTGACTTCAAGGATTTCTCTCAATTGTTCTGCACAACAGACCGTAACTGGTTGATGCCTGGCTTGGAAGAGGCTATTATCCGTGGCCCTAACTACGGTGCAGACTCATACTGGCGTCAAACTAACTCATATCAACCAACTGATATGGCAACAGGTGATGGTATCGTGTTCCACCCATCTGCAAACTATGTACAATATTATGGTATGGCTAATGGTTTGCCTTTGGATGACCCAGAATCTGGTTGGTCAAAGACTCAACCTTGGAAGGGTCGCGACCCACGTTTCTATCACGACATCATCTATGATGGACTGAAGATGGTTTCTAAGAAATTGGAAGGTGCCGAAGCTAAGTGGCAATATGCCGACTTGGGTAAGAGCGATACTTATACAGGTTCTTACCGTTCGGATCCGGGTAACACCAGCCGTACAGGTTACTTGATGTACAAGCTTATCCCAAAGAACGCTAATAAGTGGGACGATGGTCACAACTCTTGGGGTCACACTGTACACTTGGAATTGACTCAACTCCGTTTGGCTGAAGTTTACTTGTTCTATGCTGAAGCTGCTGCTCAAGGTTATAGCGGTGCCGGTAATGCCAAGTCTCCTAAATTCTCGAAGACTGCTGCCGAAGCCATCAACGTTATTCGCGACCGTGCCGGTGTAGGTCATGTAGCCGACAAGTATATCAATAACTTGGAAGATTTCATGGATGAAGTTCGTCGTGAGCGTGCCGTTGAGTTGGCATACGAAGCTCATCGTTTCAATGACCTCCGTCGTTGGTTGCTCTTGACTCGTGAACCATACAATGTGAAGACTGCTATCTACTTCGAACGCGATGGTGAATTCGATCCGTTGGCTGAGCCATCTGAAAGAAAGGTCAAGGGTTGGAAGGAAGAAGTTCTTATCCAACGTAACTTGGGTACCAAGCACTATTGGATGCCGTTCAAGACTGAAGACGTTACCATGTATCCTGAATTCTATCAAAATCCGGGTTGGTAATATTTTGTAACCTTTAATTAAGATAACAATGAAACATATATATAAAGGACTCGTACTTTGTGGAGCCTTTGCATTCTCGGCAATGCAGGTTCAAGCACAAACCACCCTTGAGGACTTCGAAAATCTGGCAACAGAGTTAGAAGCCGACGACAACAAGGTGGACGTTGCATTCCGCTCTGTAGATGAGAAAGACCTTCTCGGAGGTGTCTCTGTCATCGACATGGAGGAATTGAGCAAGAAGGCCTATACAACCTACAGTTTGGATTTCCTTGAAAACGTGGTAGGTGGCGTAAGTGGCAATATCTGGGGTAACAGCGAATACCTGGTAGTTGTCGATGGTATGATACGTGATGCAAACAACGTATTGCCTTCAGAAATTGACAACATCGTTGTATTGAAGGGTGCCCAAGCAGTGGTACTTTATGGTCCCCGTGCCTCTAAGGGTGTTATCCAGATTACTACCAAGCGTGGTAAGCAAGGTGACATTCAAATTGATTTGACTGTAAATACCGGTATGTTCGTTCCTAAGTCATATCCTAAGTATTTAGGCTCTGCCGAATACATGACTTTGTACAACGAAGCATTGGTAAACGATGGTAGTGCTCCTACTTATACAGCAGAAAATATCTACAACCATGCAAGCGGTTTGAATCCTTACCGTTATCCTAACTTGGATATGTATGATAGCGAATACTTGCGTAAGATGTATAACCGTACCGAAGCTGTTGCCGAAATTCAAGGTGGTAGCGACCGCGTACAATACTATACCTCTGTTGGTTACTATCGTGAAAGCTCTGCTTTGAAATATGAAAACAATGCTGACAACTATATCAGCCGTTTCTTCGTTCGTGGTAACGTGGACGTGAAGTTCAACGACTTCATTACAGCTCAAGCTGACGCGAATGCTACATTCTACGATTCATACAGTGCTAAGGGTGACTGGTGGAGCAATGCAGCTACCATCCGTCCGAACATGATTGCCCCACTTATTCCGTTGAGCTATATTGAAGAAAACAACGCTTCTGTATGGGCAACTATCAACAACTCAAACTATTTGGTTGCTGGTAAGTACTTCTTGGGTGCTTCTGACGCATATACTACTAACCCATTGGCCGATGCAATTGCAGCCGGTGACAGCAAGTATGTTAGCCGTAAGTTCCAGTTCAATACCAAGTTCAATATCGACTTGAGAGGTATTACAGAAGGTTTGTTCTTCCGTGCCAAGTATGGTATCGACTATGCTACTCAGTACAACCAAGGTTATGATAACAACTATGCTACCTTCCAACCCACTTGGACTAACTACCGTGGTCATGACTTCATCAACTCGGTTACTCAATGGAATGAAGATAGCAAGTCTGGTAACGAAAATGTAAGTAACACAAACTACGTTTATACTTACAACGTATCGGCTCAATTCGATTATAGCAAAACAATCAACAAAGATCACAACCTTTTTGCTATGGTATTGGGTAACTTGTGGCAAACCCAACAAAATGGTCAGTACCACCGTACTACCAACTTAAACTTGGGTGTTCAAGCATCTTATAACTACCAACAAAAGTATTACGTTGATTTTGCTGCAGCTTTGCCTTACTCTACTAAGTTGCCAGAAAGCAAGCGTCTCGGATTCTCTCCGACAGTTACTTTGGGATGGCGTCCGACAGCTGAAAGCTTCTTCCAAGATACAGCTTTCGACGATTTGATGTTGACTGCTACTTATGGTGTGATTGCACAAGATATGGATATCACCGAATATTATCTCTACTTGTCATCAGTTACTTCTGGCGGATGGTTCTCTTGGGGTGATAATGGTGGTGCCGATGCTATTGAATACAAGCGTTATGGTAACCCCGACTTAGGTTACGTTAAACGTAAAGAATTCAACGTAGGTCTTCGCGGTTCGTTGTGGAATAAGTTGATTACTTTCGACTTCAACTACTTCCGCAGTGAAATGAACGGTGGCTTGGCAAGAGCATACTCTCGTTATCCTATCTATTTGGAACAAAACAATTATCCGACCTCTAACATGCTTCCACAAGAAAACATTAACGAAGACTTGCGTCAAGGTTTTGATTTCAGCGTGTATGCCAATAAGAAGTTCGGTGATTGGGACTTTACACTTGGTGTAAGCGGTATGTATTATACAACAGAGGCTACCAAACGTGACGAAGTTATCGCTATCGGTAACGAATATACTTCACGTGTAGGTCAACCATTGAATGCTATCTGGGGTCTTGAAACTGAAGGATTCATCACCAGCCAAGATCAAATTGCTGGTTCTCCAGAAGAAGCAACTCCTGATAAATTGAACTATGCATTAGGTCAAACTCCTACTTTGGGTGACTTGAAGTATAAGGATCAAAACGGTGACAACATTATCGACCAATATGATGAAGTATTCTTGGGCCGTTCAGACACTCCATTCCGTTTAGGTTTGAACTTTACTGCCAAGTACAAGAACTGGACCCTCTTTGTAATGGGTAATGGTTACTTCGGTGGTTACGGTTTGAAGAACAGCAGCTACTATTGGGTACACAGTGACCGCAAGTATTCTGAAGTTGTTCGTGGTCGTTGGACTCCTGAAACTGCAGCTACTGCTACCTTCCCACGTTTGACTACTACCAATGGTGCACACAGCTTCCGCAACTCAGACTTCTGGTTGTACAAGGCTGACCGCTTCAACTTGTCACAAATCCAAGTTACTTACGATATGCCGGCTGAATGGTTCGAAGGCAGTTTCGTGAAGGGCTTGAGCGCATACGTAGGTGGATACAATCTGTTGACCATCTCAGGCGAGCGTGAACACTTGGAATTGAACATCGGCAGTGCTCCTCAAACTCGTTTCTATAACCTCGGTGTGAAGGCTACTTTCTAAACCGATTAACTTAGTTAAATAGAATGAATATGAAAAAAATAGTTAAAATAGCAACCCTCGCACTGATGATGCCTGCTATGGCTACTTTCATCAGTTGTGACGACGTATTCGAGCCTGCTGTTGAGAACATCAAGAACGGTCCGGAAGACTTCGTGATGTATCCTACATGGGTTGAATCATACATTGCTCATGCTTATATCAGCAATCCGTTGGATGAACTTTTATTCAATGATATGGCTACCGATGATGCGGTTTCTAACGAACCCGGTAATAATTATCGTTCTATGTCAACCGGTTCTTGGACAGCCAGTAACAATCCGATGGACCGTTGGCGTGACCTTCGCGGTTCTATCGTTTATTTGAACTCTGCACTTGAGTTGATTCCTGAATCACCTTGGGCAAGTAATCCTACTACTCAAGAGATGTTCGTTGAACGTTTCTCTGGTGAAGTCTATGGCCTTCGTGCTCTCTTCATGCTTCACTTGTTGAAGAATCATGCTGGTCCGGTGAATGGTACACTGATGGGTATTCCTATTGTATTGGAACCGGAGACTCCTGAATCTAACTTCAACTTACCTCGTAACACTTTCAAAGAATGTTACGACCAATTGATTCAAGATGCTGACAAGGCTATCGAAATGTTGACTGAAGAGGCAGTTGATTTGAAAGATAACGAAGCTCACTTGATTCCTGCCAAATGGGCTGCAAAGGGTGTTGATGTTGGTGAATACAACCGTGTATGGGGTTCTCACATCGTAAACCGTATGAATGCTCGTGTAGCCAAGGCTATCAAGGCTCAAGCTGCATTGTTGGCAGCCAGCCCTGCATTTGCTGAAGCCGGTGCTGCCGATTGGCAAGATGCTGCCGACGCAATGGCAGATGTATTGTCTGCTTTAGGTACTAACCCGGTTGCCGGCATGGATCCTAATGGTCATGTTTGGTATGCTTCTTCTCAAAATGGTGCTATCGGTGCGTTGACCGGTGGTAACCAAAAGGAAATCCTCTGGCGTGGTAATAAGGGTGAGAACTCTGACCGCGAAAAGAGCAGCTATCCTCCGGGAGCAAGCCACAATGGTAACGGTCGTGTAAACCCGACACAAAACTTGGTAGATGCTTTCCCTATGGCAAATGGTATGCCTATTACAGCTAATGGTTCTGGATATGATAAAGCTAATCCATATGCTGGTCGTGATCCACGTTTGAACAATTACATTGTAGTGAATGGTGCTAACGTTGCTGGAAAAGCTGTTGATACCAGTGTTGATAATGATAAGAACATTGCCGGTCTGAACCAAGACCCGAAATACCGTGCAACTCGTACAGGTTATTACTTGCGTAAGCATCTGAACGAAAACGTTACTATCCAAACCGATGGTAGTGCTAACAATGCATGGCACTTCACAGCCTTTATCCGCTACACTGAAATCTTCTTGGGTTATGCCGAAGCTGCTAACGAAGTTTGGGGACCTAAGGGTACAGGTACTCACGGATATTCGGCTTACGATGTAATCAAGGCTATCCGTAAACGTGCAGGCATTGCAGCTAACGGCGAAGATACCTACTTGGAAGAGTGTGCTGCTTCAAAAGACAAGATGCGTGAACTTATCCGCAACGAACGTCGTTTGGAACTCTGCTTCGAAGGACATCGTTTCTGGGATATGCGTCGTTGGGAATTGCCTCTTGACGAACCTGCAATGGGTGTGCGTATCGAAAAGGGTACTTACAACTATTTCGAGGTTGACCCACGTCGTTATGGTACTTACCAAACTTATGGTCCTATTCCATATACAGAAGTAATTAAGTTCAGCGAACTCGTTCAAAACGATGGTTGGAAATAGAATTAATCCTAAAAAGATAAGACAATGAAAAAGATACTGTTTATATTGTTAGCAATCACAGGATGTATCTTCACCTCGTGTGAAAACCAAGATTGGGACTTCCCCGATTTCGAATATACTACTGTGTACTTTGCTTATCAAACTCCTGTCCGCACCATTACATTTGGTGAGGATATTTGGGATACAAGTTTGGATAACCAAGGACAGTGCCAAATCATGGCTACTATCGGTGGTGTCTATTCAAACGAAGCTAATCGCACCATCTCTATCGAAGTAGATCCTACTATCGTAGATGACGTTACTTTTAAAGATGGTTCTGAAATTGTAGCTATGCCAAGCAACTATTACACCCTTTCTGATTCTAAGATTGTGATTCCTGCAGGTAAGTTGTTGGGTGGTGTAACTGTACAGTTGACAGATGCTTTCTTTGCTGACCCTGAAGCTACAACCGGAAAGTATGTTATTCCTGTTCGTATGACAGGTGTACAAGGTGCAGACTCTATTCTTTCAGGTGTACCTTTGACAGATAGCCCTCGTTTGGCTGTTGCAGAAGATTGGGATGTTCAACCAAAGAACTATGTATTGTATGCAGTGAAGTACATCAGCCAATACGACTCATGGTACTTGCGTACCGGTACAGATGTTTATTCTGATGCTCGTGGTACTGTTGAACGTAAGTATGATGATATTGAGAAGGCTCAACAAGTGAACACATTCTCAACTCTTTCTAAGAACTCGATTGTTTGGAACTTCGATTTGAAGGACGAAGCCGGTTATGCACGCGATTGTAAGTTGAAATTTGATTTCACTGAAAGTGGTGCCGTATCAATCTCTTCTTTGAGTAGTGATATTACTGCTTCTGGTAGCGGTCAATACACTGTATTGGGCGAAAAGAACAGTTGGGGCGGTAAAGACCGTGACGTAATGACTTTGGATTATACCATTTCATGGCCGGAAATTATTGAACCTATCGGTGATGGTCCTTTGACAGGTTACAGAGCCCAAAATGGTGCAAAAATTGAAGCCGTAGAAGATGGTGGTAACTACAAGATGATTATGAGTAACGAAACTGCTGGAGCTAACATGTGGGATGCTCAAGTATTTATCAAGTTGGCTTCTCCAATGAAAGCTAATACTCAATATAAGTTATCTTGTAAAGCAAAGGCTTCTTCAGCATACGATGCTCAAGTATTCTTGATTAAAGCTGCTGATGGTGCACAAGCTTATCCTTGGCCTCAAACTTTGAGTTTCTCGGCAGAAGAAGGTGAAGCTTCAATGACATTCTCTAATAGTGATGATGCTTCAGAAGTAATCATCAACTTTGGAACATTTGCAGGATCGATTTCTACAGATGATTGGTCATTGGTTCCTGTTGATGGTGGAGAAAACATCATTCAAAATAGCACATTCGATGGCTATATGTTAGTTAAACCTGCCGGTACAGTTCAAATTACCGACAAGTTGGTTCAATGGAGCCGTGGTGTAGCTTCTGAATGGTTTGAAGTTGCTGCAAAATAAATTGAATAGGTGAGGGATGTGTGCTTCGGCACGCATCTCCTTCCGCTCAATGAAAGTTTTACAATAAAAAACTGAAAAATATGAAATACACAAATAAGTTTTTAGGTGCTCTTTGTTTAGCTGCCTTTGGCTTTGCTTCTTGTGCCGATGACTACTCGTTGTTGGACTATGAAGGAATTGAAAAGCCAGTTGATATGGCTGCTTACGAGTACCTTAAAGATTATAATGATTTGAAATCGTATGTAGATCGCTCTGCAAGTCCTAACTTCAAGTTGGGTACCGGTATTACTGCAAGTCAGTATAATGAGGGCGGTTTGGTTCAACGCTTGGCTGTAAACAACTTCGATGAAGTTACTCCAGGAAATGCGATGAAGCATGCATCTGTAGTAGGCAACGATGGTTCAATGAATTTTGGTACTGTATCTGATTTTGTGTCAAATGCAAGGGCTGCCGGTCAAACTATTTATGGTCATACTTTGCTTTGGCATGCACAACAAAATACCAAGTATTTGAATAGTTTGATTGCTCCTCAAATTATTAAGCCTGAGAAACCTGAAGGAAGTACTCCAAACTTCGCTATGCGATTGAACAATACTGAAGTACAAGATCCTGCATATAATGCTCAAGCACAAATTGCAATTGATCCTGTTATGGAAGCAGGCAAGACTTATGTCATTAAGATGGCTGCTAAAGCTTCTGCAGCATGTACTATCGGTGGTGTTGTACAAGAAAATGTTGAACCATGGCCACAAGTAGCTTATCCTGATATTGACTTGACTACAGAATGGGCTGAATATGAAGTGGAAGTAACTGCCGAAGGCGCTTACAACTGTTTCTGTATCAACTTTGGTAATTTCGTAGGTGATATTTGGGTTGACAATATCGTAGTGAGTGAGAAAGGCTCAAATGCAAACTTAATTGCTAATGGTGATTTTGAAGGTGGTAACACTTCCGGCTGGAATGGATGTTGGAATGGTAAAGCTACTATCAACATCACTGGTGAAGGTGAAGGTTATTCTCCAGCTGCAGCCGGTGCTGGATACTCTTTGACTTTCACTAATGAAAGTGCGAACACAAATATTTGGGATTCTCAAGCTCAAACAACTACTGCTGCCAAATCTGTAAGTGGAACCAAGTATGTCCTTAAATTGATGGTTAAGGGTTCTGTTGATGGTGAAATCGCTGCTGTATGGCAACAAAATAGCGGTTCATATCCTCAGACTGGTTTCTATCCAAATATCGCTGTAACAACACAGTGGACAGAAGTTGAAGCATCTATCACAGCTGGTCATAGTGACTATGATACTTTCTGTTTGAATTATGGTAAGTATGAAGGTCAAATTTGGGTAGATAATATCTCGTTGTGCGAAGATGGTACAACTGAGAACTTGATTACCAACTCTGACTTTGAAGATGGTACAGCTGATGGTTGGTTTGGTAATGGTAGCCCTAAATTGCCATCTGAAGAAGGTGATGGCTATTCATCTGGTGCTGAACCGGGTTATGCTATGATACTTACACCAACTTCAACTGATGGTAGCAATAACTGGTCTGCACAGACTTGGTATGTTTTCGATGAACCATTGGTGAATGGAAATACATACACCCTTTCGTTTATGGCTAAGGCTACTGAGAACTATACTATGGGTGCTTGGTTCAAGATGGGTGCTGATGGAGATCAGATTTATCATCAACCTGGAAATTATAATATTACAACTGATTGGGCCGAAGTATCCAATACCTTTACTGTTGGCAATGATGGTGTAGATCGCTTTATCTTCAACTTTGGTGACTTTAAAGGAGAAAAAATCTACATTGACGACATCAAATTTGTAGAAGATGGTGGTAATGAAAACTTTATCAAGAATGGTGATTTTGAAGAAGCACATGTTGATGGCTGGGCATATTGGTCACCAGGTGTAAACTATGCCATTTCAGAAAAGGGTGAAGGTTATGCTGCCAACGCTTCTGCCGATATAATCATTGAAAAGACACCTGAAGAAAAGGCGTTCTTCTTGACTGCTGCTTTAGATAGTTGGGTTGCTGGTATTATGCAAGCTACCGAAGGTTATGTAACTTCTTGGGATGCTGTAAATGAAATTATTTCTGGTGAAGATGCTGATGGCGACGGTTTCTATGACTTGAGATCGGCTTCTAATGCAGATGCAGACACTAAGAGCAATTTCTATTGGGCTGACTATTTGGGTAACGAAACCGTTGTTCCTACAGTTATTAAGATGGCTCATAAGCACTATTCTGGTGATGGTAGTTTGAAACTCTTCATCAATGACTTCAACTTGGAATCTTGGTGGGATGACAATCAGAAACTGAAATCGTTGATTCACTGGATTGAAGTTTGGGAAAGCAGCGACATCATTAAGATTGATGGTATCGGTACCCAAATGCACGTAAGCTATATCTTGAACGAAGAAGATCAAAAGAAGCAAGAAGCTGCTATTGAGAATATGTTCAAGCTGATGGCTGCAACCGGTAAGTTGGTGAAGATTTCAGAACTTGATATGGGTGTAGTTGAGAAAGCATTCGGCGAAGGTATCAAGACTGAAAACATCACAGAAGAAATGCACATGAAGATGGCTGATTTCTATCAGTTCATCATCAAGAAGTACTTCGAACTGATTCCGGCAGATCAACAATATGGTATCACACACTGGTGTCCAACTGACAGCCCTGCTGATTCTGGTTGGAGAGCTGGTCAACCAGTTGGTTTGTGGGATAAGAACTACAACCGCAAGCATGTATATGCAGGCTTTGCAGATGGTTTAGCCGGTGTTGAAGATGAAGAGGTTGAAGATGATGTTGAAAGTGCAGAATAATTGCATTTAATTCTAACCTGTATATGGAAGGCGTGCCAGAAATGGCGCGCCTTTTTTATACCGATAATATTTTGCAAAATGTAGTGTTTACTAAATTAATTTAAATAAGTGCATCTATACGGAGCGTCTTAACTTATGACCAACCTTTATCTTAACTTATGACTAAGCTTGGTCTTAAGTTATGATTAGCCTCTGTCGTCAGTAATGGCAGCAATTTTCAACTGTTACTTGTTACCCGTTAACAAGGTAACAGGTAACATTGTCTTGCCCTGTCTTGCCCTGTCTTGCCCTAGAAAAAGTTGAATGTTTTTTTCTTTATCCCTGCTAAAAGTTGAGTATTTAAACTATAACCCTGAAGGGAGCTGAATAAAAAATCTCTAAACCCTTAAATCTGTTGAATAGCGTTTGTTTTAAGTTGTTCAATTTGATTTAGGGTTTGTTGGGCAAAAGTACATGCTTCCGCTTGAACTTCCAAATTTTCTAAATGCTG
>SUXZ01000008.1 GCA_015060685.1 Mediterranea massiliensis
GCAATCAACATGAAAACACCGATGCAGATGATCTCTGAAGAGAACAAGAATCCACTCCTATTTGTATAAAAAGAAAATAGATGAGTTTATTTTTGGATTGTAAACCTCAATCGGATTATCTTTGCAAAGTGTAAACCTGCATAGGAATAAGATTTTAAACTGTAAACCTATATCGGATTTTAATATTAACCTGTCAACTTATTTTAGTACACTGCATAGCTAACTATCTGTTCCATCGAATGAAACTCTTTGTTTCATGCGTTGAAACTGTTCTCAAGATTAGGGGAAACGAGTGCCGAATATGGATTTTCGAGGAGTAAAAAGTGTGCATTTTAACATATTTTTAATCGTATGAATGCGTTTTTAAGGGCGTGGCTTAGCACTATCTTTAGATAAGATAGGCAATGGCTTGCACTATCTTTAGATAAGATAGGCTGCGCCTCGGGATAAAAAATAAATAAATTTATTTTGTTCTCCGCTCGGCTTGCACTATCTTTGCATAATAATAATAAAACGACTGATACCCGATAATGAAAAACATCATAAAATGGTTGGCAGACAACCTTCAGACAGTATTCTTCTGGGTGCTACTGATTGGCATAGCGGTGTTTACAGAATATCATCAAGGAGTCTATCTGTATCTGCTTGAAAATAACAATCTGTTTATTTATGATTGGGATGTAATTGTCCAGCGTTTTGTCGTTCCGGGCGGCGGAGCCTATCTGATTGCCGGTTTGTTGACTCAATTCTTCCATTTGTCTTATGTGGGCAGTGTTATTACCACTGTCTGCTATGGGCTGATGGTTTGGGCGGGCTATCGCATTGTAGGCAAAATCTATAAAGGCCAGGCTCTGATGGGATTAGTTTTCTTGCCGGTGGTATTTCTGCTCCTTTCGTTTGAGAACAGTTACTATCGTTTTCAAGGACATGTTGCTTTCTTATTGGCATTGTTAGCTTTATGGGGCTATGTTTCGTTACCAAACAAACGTTGGCTGTTGAAGTGCTGTATTGGGATGGTTGCCAGCGCATTGCTGTACTGGTTTATTGGTAGTGCGGTTTCACTCTTCGTCCTTGGTGCCTTGCTGGTGGATCTGTTGCGCCTGACACCAAAGTGGTATTTGGGCCTGTTGTATATACCGGCAGCAATCGTTGCGGGCGTTTATGCCTATGACCTTGCGCTTGTTGCCGATTGGACGCATGCCTTTACACCGTTGATGTATTACGATATGATATTCACCTATTACTTCCAGTTGTATGCTTGGGGGTTGTTCTTGCTGTTGCCGTTATTGGCCGTTTTACTGAAGCATATCCCTTTCAAGGTATCTGTCCAACGGGTTATCGGTTTGGGTGGAGTTGTTTTTTTCGTCTATTTGTTGCTCTCTTTTTATGATATTGTACATAGCTATTCGCTTGATAAACATTCACGACAACAATATTATGCCGAAAAGGGCGATTGGGAGGGTATTGTAAACCTTTCGCATCCGGGTGAGTCTGTCGGTTTTATCAGTTACCTGAATCTGGCATTGGCAAAGCAGGGGCAGTTGGTGGACAAGTTGTTTGTATATAACCAACAACCACCCGCCGAATTGACGGGTAGATTGGCGGATGAACGGGCCGGCTTGATGATGGCCGCATATGTGTATCAGTCTTGGGGCTGCCATGCTGCTGCATTGAAAAATGCCTTCGATACAAACCTTACCACCTCGGGAGGCTATCATCCAAGGGCTCTGCAACTGATGGCGCAACACAACTTGGTGATGGGAGCCTATGGAGTGGCCGAGAAATACATCTCCTACTTGGAGAAAACTCTTTTCTATCGTCAGTGGGCTAAGGATTATCGTCGTTTTTTGTATAGCGACTATTCGGTGGGTAAAGATGCCTTCTTAGGAAGCATCAAACAATCCATTCCGCACGATGATTATTATTTGGTTACGTTGCTTGGATTGAATCTGAAAGAAATCATTCATGCCAATCCGCAAAACAAGATTGCATTACAATACTATCAAGCCTATCTGCTTCTCACTTTGGATTGGAATAATATAGAAGATTATGCCTATTGGCATCAGGCTCACTATGAAGAACCTTTGCCCGAGCGGTTCCAAGAGGCGATGGCTTCGTTGGCCCAAGGCGATTCTGAACGTTGCAAGGCTTATGGAGTGGGCGAGAAGGTGATGCAACATTATCGTGACTTGCAGAATGGACGGATGCCTTCGCACTACGGTCGTTCGTATTGGAAGTATCTGTATGACCATGGAGTGAAATTTTAAGTAGATTTGAAGAGATGAAGAACCATATTATATCCTTATTCTTGTTAATACTTGTATCGGCTTGTTCGGAACAGGTGTCTGTTGCTCACTTTAGCGATGCTCAAGCACCAATCTATCCCGATTATAGCGATGTGACGATTCCCGCAAACATTGCTCCTCTAAATTTTAAGCTTGAGGTAGAGAATATTGATGATTCGGCCTTGCTTATTGTGGATGGAACAGATACGTTGACGGTGAAAGGCAACGAGGGAAACTTTGTGATTCCCCCTAAACGTTGGAAAGAGATGTTGGTGCGTCATAAGGGTGATTCATTGCGTATGTATGTCTGCGAGAAAAAGAATGGAATATGGACAGCCTATTTGCCATTCTCCATCTATGTGGCCAATGAGGAGATTGATTCGTATTTGGCCTATCGTCTGATTGCCCCAGGCTATAGTTTGTGGTCAAAGATGGGTATTTATCAGCGCAACTTGGAAACTTACGAAGAGAAAGCGATCTATGAAAACCATGTGGGGATGGGAAATTGTGTGAATTGTCACTCCTTTAAGATGCAGAATCCCGATCAGATGCTTTTTCATATCCGTTCGCATGGAGGTGGTACCTTTATCTATAGCGAAGGGGTGAAGGAAAAACTGAACACCAAAACCGATCATACCATTTCGAATTTAGTCTATCCCTCTTGGCACCCATCCGGCAGGTTCGTGGCTTTCTCGGTAAACAGCACGTTCCAACTGTTCCATACGAAAGACCCTAAACGCATCGAAGTGTACGACGAAGCTTCGGACGTGGTGGTTTATGATGTAGCAAATCATGAGATTGTATCATCGCCCATACTCAGTACAGAAGGTGCATTTGAAACATTCCCTACCTTCTCTCCCGATGGTAAGTGGCTTTATTTCTGTTCTTCCAAGGCTGTAACAATGCCAAACGACTATGCGCAGGCTCGCTATAGCTTGTGCCGGACTTCGTTCAATCCTGAAACCCGTCAATTCGGAGAAACTATAGATACATTGTATTCGGCTTTCAAACAGGGTGGAAGCGTCTCTTTCCCTCGTGTTTCTCCTAATGGCGACTGCCTTGTGTTTACGTTGAGTAACTATGGCCAATTCTCCATCTGGCACAAGGAGGCCGATCTCTATCGGCTGGATTTGAATAGTGGTGAGGTGGCCCCATTGACAGCTTGGAACAGCGGAGATACTGAAAGTTACCACTCGTGGAGTAGCAATGGTCGTTGGATGATATTCAGTAGCCGTAGGGATGATGGTTTGTATACGCGTCCTTATATCGGTTACATAGCTGCTGATGGCACTCCTAAAAAGCCTTTCATGCTTCCTCAGGAAAATCCTAAGGAGTATTATACCGACTTGCAGTTCTCATACAACATACCCGAATTGATAACCGGTGAAGTAAATTTGAAGCCGCGTGAGGTAGGAGACTGGGTGTGGAGCGATGAGGTTATTCAAGTGAAGTAGCCGAACGGCTATTGTATTTTAACGAAGAAATGGCGTTTTTTTGCATT
Source organism: Mediterranea massiliensis (assembly GCA_015060685.1). Classification (GTDB taxonomy): domain Bacteria; phylum Bacteroidota; class Bacteroidia; order Bacteroidales; family Bacteroidaceae; genus Bacteroides; species Bacteroides massiliensis_B. The sequence goes on from SUXZ01000008.1 coordinate 3,787, forward strand.
ATGTAACATCTGCAAAAGTATTTGTAACACGCACAATAAGCAATATCCGCAAAATATTGCTTATTTTGTATTTTGAAATATTAAGTAACTATGAAACACTTTTAGAATATATTTATTCATTATAAACTAATTCCCCAAAAGGTCATGAAAAACAGATTTTTGATGATTGTGGCTATGTTCCTGTTTGGTGTGGGAACAATCGTAGCGCAAAACCCCATTATCAGTGGGCAATTTACAGCCGACCCTACGGCAAGAGTGTTTAATGACAGAATCTATGTCTATCCTTCTCACGACATTAAAGCACCGGAAGGACAACGACAAGACTGGTTCTGTATGGAGGATTATCACGTTTTCTCATCTGAAGATTTAGTTAATTGGACAGATCATGGCATAATTCTTTCTCAAGACGATGTGCCTTGGGTAAAACCAAAGTCTTATTCGATGTGGGCTCCCGATTGTGTGGAAAAGAATGGACGTTACTATTTCTATTTCCCCTCGACCCCGACAACTGGTAGAGGGTTTGGTATCGGTTTGGCTATCGGAAACTCTCCGGAAGGTCCGTTCCGTCCAATGTGGCGACCCATTGAAGGCGTGCATGGTATCGACCCGGGTATCTTGATCGATGATGATGGTCAAGCATACATGTATTGGGGTGGTGTTCAACAAGCCAAGCTGAAAGACAACATGATGGAACTTGCTACTAAGCCAGAACGCGTAAACGACTTGCCGCAAAAAGGTTTGAAGGAAGGTCCTTTCCCTTTCAAACGTAACGGCAAGTACTATCTTACTTTCCCTTGGGCAAAAGATTCTACTGAAGTGTTGGCATACTGTATGGCAGACCAACCATTGGGTCCTTGGAAGTTTATGGGCGTATTCATGGATGAATCGCCAACAGGTTGCTGGACCAACCACCATTCTATCGTAGAATACAAAGGTCAATGGTATATCTTCTATCATCACAATGACTATTCACCCGAATTTGACAAGAATCGTTCAGCTCGTATCGATACTATCGGATTCAATCCCGATGGAACAATTATCAAGGTAATACCAACCCTGCGCGGTGTGGGTAATAGTGATGCCAGAACTCAAATCCAGATTGACAGATATAGCGAAATTGCACCGAATGCCTCTATTGCATACCTGAATGAGACAAATAAGTTTGAAGGCTGGAAAACCTTGTTTGCAAAGAGCGGTGCTTGGGTAAGATACAACCGAGTAGAGTTTGGACAAGAGCCGGTTAAGCAAGTTAAGTTCCGTGTATTGGCTCCTAAAGGTGCAACTTTGGAAGTAAGTGTGGCTGGAGGTAAGTCGATTGCCAAGGTAAAAGTGCCTCGTAGCAACAATTGGGAAATTGTTTCTGCTCCAGTAAAGAATTCACCTACGGGTTTGCAAGACTTGAAAATTACATTAAAGGGCGGACAAGCCGAAGTGGATTGGATGATTTTCGATGCAAAACCTTGGACTGCTGGTGGTTTCCAAACAGGTAAATACCGTAACTTGTTGGCCGAATTAGGTTATAAACAAGCAGATATAGATGCTAAGTTGCAGAGTGTTTTCGATGGCCTGTTCTATGGCCCAAATAAAGTCTATTTCGAAGTAGGTGACGATATGGGTTATATCAGCGATATTAAAAATAACGATGTGCGCACTGAAGGTATGTCTTATGGTATGATGATTGCTGTGCAACTTGATAAGAAAGATATCTTCGACCGTTTGTGGCGTTGGGCTGTTAAATATATGCAGCATCAAGATGGCCCATTGGAAGGCTATTTCGCATGGAGTTGCAAAACAGACGGAACACGTAATGCACAAGGCCCAGCTTCGGATGGTGAATTATATTATGTCACTTCATTGATTTTTGCTTCAAATCGTTGGGGTAATGATACCGGCATCAATTATTTGGCAGAAGCTCAACGCATTCTGAACTGCTCTATGCAAAAGACAGGTATGGATAATGTAAGTCCGTTTATCAATACCCAGACAAAACTGATAACCTTTACACCCGATCCTATGGGTGGAAGTTATACCGACCCATCTTATCACTTGCCTGCATTCTATGAAGTATGGGCAAAATGGGCAAACGACGGACGTTCTAAATTCTGGCAAGAATGTGCTGCTGCCAGCCGCGAATATTTGCACAAGAGTATTCATCCTGAAACAGGTTTGAATCCTGACTATAATAATTATGACGGTTCGTTAAGAGGTAGCCGTGGTATTATTGGTGATGTTTTCCGCTTCGACTCATGGCGTGTACCTATGAATATAGCATTGGACTACTCTTGGTCGTGTGCCGATCGTGAATGGCAACAAAATTATGCAAACACTATTCAAAACTTCCTGTATAGCCAAGGTCTTGAAACATTTGTCGACCAATACAATGTGGATGGTACTAAGCCGCAACGCATTTTAGGTGCAGGTGGTTACACTGCTCTTCGTCACTCATTAGGTTTAGTATCTACTGCTGCTGCTGTTTCATTGGCTGCAACGAACGATAAGGTGGCTGAATTTGTAGCTCACATGTGGAATTCCAAGCATGAACCTTATGAAGATGGCTATTTCGATGCATACTATGATGGCTTGTTGCATCTGTTTGCTTTGATGCACCTTAGTGGAAACTATCGAGTTATTGAACCTGCGAAGTAATATTAATCAATCATAATTAAATTGTAATTCTATGAAAAAAGTATTTGGAATTTTGGCAACAGCATCATTGTTGGTAGCCTGTGGTGGTTCTCAACCTGTAGAAGAACCAGGTTTGAAAGATGTTTTAGGTGATAAGTTCTTGGTGGGAACTGCACTGAATGTAAACCAATCTTCAGGCCGTGACACTGCATCTTTGGCAATTGTTAAGAAACACTTCAATGCTATTGTTGCCGAGAATTGTATGAAGTCAGAGGAAATTCATCCCGAAAAGGATAAGTTTAATTTTGAAGATGCAGATAAACTTGTTCAATTCGGTATCGATAATGGTATTACAGTTACCGGTCACTGCTTGATTTGGCACTCTCAATGTGCTCGTTGGATATGGCAAGATGAAAATGGTAAGGATGTTTCTCCAGAAGTGTTGAAGCAAAACATGAAGGATCATATCACTGCTATCGTACAACGTTATAAAGGCAAAATCTTAGGATGGGATGTTGTGAACGAGGCGATTATGGAAGATGGCTCTTATCGTAACAGCATGTTCTATCGTATCTTGGGCGAAGAGTTTATCCCATTGGCATTCCAATATGCACACGAAGCTGATCCAAACATTGAGTTGTATTATAACGACTATAATATGCATGAACCAGGAAAGCGTGCTACAGTTGTTAAACTGATTAAAGATTTGAAAGCTCGTGGATTGCGTATCGATGCTGTAGGTATGCAGGGACACGTAGGTATGGATCATAATATCGTGGAGTTTGAAAACAGTATCAAGGCTTATGCTGAAGCAGGTGTAAAGGTAATGATTACCGAATTGGATATGAGTGCATTGCCTAATCGTCGTTGGAGTGCAAACATTAGCGATATAGAAGAATACCGTGAATCAATGAATCCATATAAAGAGGCCTTGCCTGATAGCGTTTCTCAAAAGTGGAATGCTAAAATGATGGATTTCATGAACCTCTTCATCAAGCATCAAGATGTTATTACTCGTGTTACCGCTTGGGGTGTTACCGACCGTGATTCTTGGAAGAACGACTTCCCGGTACGTGGCCGTACAGATTATCCTCTCTTCTTTGACCGCCAAGGTCAACCCAAACAATTCGTTAAGGATTTAATTAACGGTGCGAAATAATTTTTGTGATAATACGGGTGTTTTTCACCTTTAAACTATTTTGACTACCAGGTAGTGGAACCACTACTTGGTAGTTGCATATAAATTTTGACTTATAATAAAACAAATAGAATTATGAAAAACTATTTTACCCTTGCGGCACTTGCATTGCTGACTGCTTGCCAAGCTCCAGTAAAAGAGAAAACGTTTGTTTACGAAGGTAATCCTTTAGTTAGAGATAAATTTACTGCCGACCCAGCAACACTGGTTTATGACGGACGATTGTATGTATATGTTGGTCATGATGAGTATTATGCTGGTCAGGATACAGCTTCCGGTGGAAAAGAGTTTAATATTACAGAATGGCTTTGCTATTCTACAGATGATATGAAAACATGGACAGACCATGGGGTAGTATTGAAACCCACTGATTTCGTTTGGGGAGAGGGAGAAGCATGGGCCTCTCAAGTAATCGAGAAGGATGGCAAGTTCTATTATTATACTACAGCTCAAGGAACACAGCCTGTATATGGAAAGGCGGTAGGTGTTGCTGTGAGTGATAGTCCGACAGGTCCTTTCGTTGACCCAATTGGAAAACCATTGGTGTCGGATGATATGACCGATAATGGTGTACGTGGTTGGTGGAATGATATTGATCCCACAGCATTGATTGATCAAAACGGACAAGCTTGGCTTTGCTGGGGTAATGGAACATGCTTCATGGCTAAGCTGAAACCCAATATGATTGAACTTGATGGAGAAATCAAAGTGATAGATTTGCCAGGATATGTAGAAGGCCCTTGGTTGCATTATCGTGATGGTATCTACTACTTGACTTATGCCGGTATGGGTAGGAATTTTAGTGAGAATATCCAATATGCAACAGCAACGTCGATGGAAGGACCTTGGACACCTCAAGGCGAACTGACCGGTGGTGCCGAAAACAGCTTTACTATTCATCCGGCTGTTGTAGAGTATAAGGACAAGTGGTATCTGTTCTATCACAATGCTACATTAGAGTTGGATGGTATTAAGGGAGCTATTGGTCGTAGAAGTGTTTGTTTCGACGAACTTAACTACAATGCTGATGGTACCATGCAATATGTTGAACAAACCAAATGATATTTCACATGAAAAATAGATTCTTCTCATTATTATTCATGTTTGTTTCTCTTTCTCTATTTGCTACAGAGAAGCAGATTACGAGTCCGGATGGTAAACTTGTAGTAACCATATCGGATGCTAATGGCACTCCTGTTTATTCGGTTGCATACGAACAACAATCTTTTATCGAATCGTCTCCTATCGGATTGATTACCAATATTGGTGATTTTTCCAAGCAGATGACTATGGGCGATAATGTGCAAACTCGTGAAGTAAATGAACACTATCAATTGCAAACGATAAAGAAGAGTAATGTAAATCATGTGTCAACAGAGGCAATCATTCCTTTTACTCAGAAAGGGAAGCATATTTATGACTTGATATTACGTGTTACCAATAACGATGTAGCCTTTAAGTACAAACTTTATCCCCAAGGTCCTACTCGTAGCATTATCGTTAAAGAGGAAGCAACATCTTTCTGTTTGCCGGAAGGAGCTACAACATTCCTTGCTCCGCAAGTAAAGCCGATGGGCGGTTTTGCACGGACTTATCCAAGTTACGAAACACCTTATGCAGCCGATGAACCAACAGGCCGTAACGGTTGGGGTGAAGGTTATACATTCCCTTGTCTTTTCCGTAATGCCGATAAGGGATGGATGCTTATTTCAGAAACCGGTGTAAACGGTGGTTATGTAGGATGCCGTTTGATGGGACATGAAGGCGCACGATATACCATTGGTTTCCCTCAAGAGGGTGAGATGAATGGTCTGGGTAGCACAACTCCCGGTTTGCCTCTTCCTGGAGAGACTCCCTGGCGTACAATTACGGTGGGTACTTCATTGGCTCCGATTGTAGAAACAACCATTACATTCGACTTGGTAGAGCCACGTTATGAGGCTTCTAAAGAGTATATTCATGGTGCCGGTTCTTGGAGCTGGATTATCGGAATGGACGGAAGCACCGTATATGATGAACAAATCCGTTACATCGACTTCTCAGCCGAAATGGGGTATGAATCAGTTTTGATTGATGCCCTTTGGGATGTTCAAATTGGTCGTGATAAGATTGCCGAATTGGCACGCTATGCTGCTGGCAAGAATGTAGGTCTGTTCTTGTGGTACAATTCGAATGGTTATTGGAACGATGCTCCACAATCACCTCGTGGCATTATGGATCGTGCCGTTGAACGCCGTCGTGAAATGAAATGGATGCAAAGCATTGGTATTCGTGGTATCAAGGTGGATTTCTTTGCCGGTGACAAACAACAAACCATGCAGTTGTACGAAGATATCTTGGCTGATGCTAATGATTATGGTTTGTTGGTTGTGTTCCATGGTTGTACGCTTCCTCGTGGTTGGGAACGTATGTATCCAAACTATGCATCTAGCGAAGCCGTCTTGGCAAGTGAGAACCTGAATTTTAGTCAAGGCAGTTGTGATGCAGAAGCCTTTAATGCTACTATGCACCCATTTATCCGCAATGTGGTGGGCAGTATGGATTTTGGGGGTAGTGCCTTGAATAAGTACTACAATGCAAGAAACAAACCTCGTGGTTCACAGCGTAAAACATCTGATGTCTTCGCGTTGGCTACAGCTGTATTGTTCCAAAGTCCTGTGCAACACTTTGCATTGGCACCCAATAACTTGACTGATGCTCCTGAATGGGCTATCAATTTTATGAAGGAGGTTCCTACTACGTGGGATGATATGAAGTATATTGATGGCTATCCTGGCAAGTACGTAGTGTTTGCCCGTAAGAAAGGCGATAAATGGTATGTTGCAGGTGTTAATGCGCAAGCAGAACCTGTAAAACTGAAACTGACTTTGCCCATGTTCCAACCCAAAGAAATATTGGATTGCTACAGCGACGATGCTCAATTGCAAGGTAGCTTGAAGGATATCAAACTAAATAAGAAACAGCAAGTTGAAGTTACCATTCCTACTAATGGAGGTATTCTCCTTGTAGGAAAATAGTTGATTGAATACATTAGCTAAATTATAATGATTATTATGAAACGGAAAAGTTTAGACAGAAGAATTGGACTGTTATGCCTATTGGCATTATTGTTATTATCTCCAGCAGTTATGGCTAAAGTTCGTTTGCCACGTTTGGTAAGTGACAAGATGGTATTGCAACGCGATGTAGAGATGAACATCTGGGGATGGGCATCGGCCGGTGAGAAGGTAACAGTACGATTCAATGGTGCTTATTATGAAACAGAAGCCAATGCTAATGGCGAATGGAGTGTGACACTACCCCCTCAAAAAGCCGGTGGCCCATATTTAATGGAGGTAAATGAATTGAAAATCAGGGATGTCCTAGTTGGCGACGTTTGGCTTTGTTCCGGACAATCTAACCAAGAAACACCCATTGTCCGTTTGGTTGATAAGTTCCCAGAAATTAACGTTTCAAATAATCATATGATTCGTCACTACAAAGTGCCTACCCAAGATGTGGTTAATGGTGTTCAACAGGAAATTGCAGGTAATGCAGTTTGGCATAGTGGCGTGGCTTCGGAAGTGTTGAATTGGACAGCACTTGCCTATTTCTATGCTCAGGAGGCTTACGCAAAGACAAAAGTTCCTCAAGGAATGCTAGTTTCAAGTTTGGGCGGTTCGGCAATCGAGAGTTGGGTAAGTCAGGAACATCTGAAAGATTTCCCCAGATTGTTGCTTGATAAGGATGCTGTAGAAGCAATGAACAAGGCACGTACAGATAAGGGAGCCGGTCGTTGGCTGGCATATGACTTGGATGACTCAGATTGGAAAACCATGCAGATGCCGGGGACATGGCGTGAGAATGGCGTGAATGTGCAAGGCGTTGTTTGGATGCGTAAGGAGTTCCAAGTGCCTGAAGCGATGGATGGTCGCCATGCCCGACTTTACATGGGTACTATGGTTGATAGCGATTCTGTATTTGTGAACGGAACATTCGTTGGGCATACAGGTTATCAATATCCTCCTCGTAACTATCAGATTCCTGCAGGTATTTTGCGTGCCGGACGCAATGTAATCACAGTTCGTCTCACTTGTAATGCCCCCGGTGGTGGTTTCGTAAAGGACAAACCTTATCGCATTGTGGGCGATGCTGCAGAAATCTCTTTGGAAGGAACATGGAAGTATAATGTTGGAATGTCTGTTCAAGGCATGCGTCAACCGGGAGGTCGCAACATGGCTGCCCGTAACAATCCTGGTTCTGGCTTGTACAATGGTATGATTTATCCTATTCGTAATTATAAAGTCTGTGGTTGTATCTGGTATCAAGGCGAAAGCAATTCCGGACGCGGTCATGAGTATGATGAACTTCTTACTGCATTGATTACCAACTGGCGCGAATTATGGCAAGATGCCGATATGCCATTCCTGTTGGTTCAACTGCCTAACTTTATGGAGAAACATGCACAACCAACAGAAAGCGGTTGGGCCGGTATTCGTGAAGCTCAGTTGAAGGTTGCCAAGACAGTTCCATATACATCGTTAGCTACAACCTATGATGTGGGCGAGTGGAATGATATTCATCCATTGGATAAGAAGAGCGTTGCACAACGTCTTTTCTTGGGTGCACGCAAGTTGGTTTATGGCGAAAAAGTACAAGCTTCTGGTCCTATTTACAAGGATATGAAGATTGAAGGCAATAAGGCTATCATTACATTTACAGAAGTGGGTGGTGGTTTAAAATGCAAAGGAAAGGTACTGAAACATTTTGCTATGGCCGGTGCTGACAAGAAATTCTATTGGGCCGATGCCGTGATTCGTGGTAATAAGGTCATTGTTACCTGCAAGGATGTTGCTGAGCCTGTTGCTGTTCGTTATGCATGGGCCGATAATCCAGTCGATGCAAATCTTATTAATAAAGAGGGCTTATTGGCATCGCCTTTCCGTACAGACGAATGGTAAACGTAAAAACAAATAATGTTATGAAAAGAATATTATTACTGAGTTTTTTGATGCTGATAGCAGTATCAAGTTTCTCACAAGACAAGAACTTTCATATATTTCTCTGTATAGGGCAGTCGAATATGGAAGGTAATGCTCGCATTGAGCCGCAGGATACAACAAATGTTGATTCTCGTTTTATGGTAATGTCGGGCGTTGATTGCCCTGAAAAGGGACGTGTGATGGGTGAGTGGTATACGGCAGTTCCACCTTTGTGCCGTTGCCATACCGGACTTACGCCAGCCGATTATTTCGGGCGTACCATGGTGGAGAACCTACCTAAAGACCATCGCGTAGGTGTTATTAATGTTTCTATTGGTGGTTGTTGCATAGAGTTGTTCGATAAAGATATTTATCAGGAACATATTGCTTCGCAAGCCGATTGGTTGAAGAATTCTGTTAAGGAATATGGTGGAAATCCTTATGGCCGTCTGATTGAATTGGCTCGTAAGGCACAGAAAGATGGTGTTATCAAAGGCATTTTGTTGCATCAAGGCGAAAGTAACAATGGTCAGAAAGATTGGCCTTTGAAGGTCAAGAAAGTTTATGAGGATATTTTGGCCGATTTGAATTTGAAGGCAGAGGATGTGCCGTTGTTGGCAGGTGAAGTGGTTCATGGTGATGTGGGTGGTGTATGCCATGCACACAATGCTGTTATTGCCACCTTGCCGGAGGTTATTCCTACTTCGTATGTTGTTCCATCATCTGGTTGTCCTGCAGCATTCGATCATATTCACTTCAATGCCGAAGGCTACCGAATGCTTGGTGGACGGTATGCAGCCAAGATGCTTGGATTGATGGGTTACGATTTGTTGCGCGATGAAAAGATTGCCAGCCGAATGAAGTTGTGGTACACTCGCCCGGCTGTTCAATGGACCGATGCATTGCCTTTGGGTAATTCTCATTTGGGTGCTATGGTCTATGGTGGAGCTGCCCGCGAAGAGTTACAATTGAATGAAGAGACATTCTGGGCCGGTGGTCCTCACAATAACCTCAATCCAAACGGACTTGATTCGCTGCCCAAAATCCGTGAACTGATTTTTAGCAATCGTTTTGCTGAAGCTGAGAAGTTGATTGACAAGGTGTATATGACACCTCAGCACGGTATGCGTTACCTCACATTGGGCAGTTTGTTTATGAACTTCCCTGGTCATGAGAATCCGGAAGACTATTATCGTGAATTGGATATTGAGAAAGCTGTACACACTACTCGTTATGTGGTAGATGGCGTGACATATACTCGTACGGCTTTTGCTTCGTTGAGTGACGATGTAATTATTGTACGTATTCAGGCCAGCGAACCGAAAGCTTTGAATTTTACATTGGATTACAATTGCCCCGATGCTCTGTCGCCAGTGGTAAAAGCTAAAGGAAGCATGCTGACAATGCAATGTCTGGGAGCCGAGCACGAAGGTATTCCTGCTGCAATGAAGGCCGAATGCCAAATTCAAGTGAAGGCCGATGGTAAGGTAAAGGCGGTTGATGGTAAGTCGCTTGCTGTGCAAGCTGCTACTGAGGCCACTCTTTATATTTCTGCTGCTACCAATTATGTAAGCTACAACGATGTAAGTGGTAATCCTACCAAACGTGCTGCTGCTTCTTTGAAGAAAGCGTTGAAGACACCTTACAAACAAGCACTGGCCAATCATATTGCTGCTTATAAAGAACAATACGACCGTGTGTCGCTAACATTGCCCTATACAAAAGATTCTCAAAAGGAGACCGATATGCGTGTTCGCGACTTTAATGAGGTTGACGACCCACAAATGGTGGCATTGCTTTTCCAATATGGTCGTTATTTGCTGATTTCCTCTTCTCAAACCGGCGGGCAACCTGCTAACTTACAAGGCATTTGGAACAACAGTTTGTTTGCTCCCTGGGATAGTAAATATACCATAAATATTAATGCTGAGATGAATTATTGGCCGGCCGAGGTGACAAACTTGTCGGAAAATCATGAACCTTTGTTCCGCTTGATTTCCGAATTGTCTGAAACAGGCAAGGATGCTGCTCGCATTCTGTATGGTGCTAATGGTTGGGTAGCTCATCATAATACCGATATCTGGCGAAGCTCAGGTGTGGTCGATGCAGCAACTTATGGTATGTGGCCAAACGGTGGTGCTTGGCTATCGCAACACTTGTGGCAACACTATCTCTTCACCGGCGATAAGGATTTCTTGGCACAATATTATCCCATTCTGAGGGGTACGGCCGATTTTTATATCTCTCACTTGGTGAAGCATCCACGTTATGGTTGGTTAGTAACTGCTCCTTCTATGTCGCCGGAGCAAGGTTATCGTATGGCTCGTTCGTCCATAACCGCCGGTTGTACAATGGATAATCAGATTGCTTTCGATGCTTTGAATAGCACTTTGCTGGCTGCCAAGACATTAGGATTGGATGAGGCTTACCAAGATACCCTGAAGCAAACACTTGCTCAATTGCCACCGATGCAGATTGGCCGATACAACCAATTACAAGAGTGGATTATTGATGCCGATGACCCAACCAATCAACATCGTCACATCTCTCACCTTTATGGTTTGTATCCAAGTAACCAAATCTCACCATATAGCCAACCGCAACTGTTCCAGGCAGCCAAGAATACATTGCTGCAACGTGGTGATGCTGCTACGGGATGGAGTATCGGTTGGAAGATTAACTTCTGGGCTCGTATGCTCGATGGCGACCATGCTTATAAGATTATCAAGAATATGCTGAAGTTGTTGCCTGGCGATAGGCGTGACAGATTCTCGGGTGAAGGACGTACCTACCCGAATTTGTTTGATGCTCATCCACCATTCCAAATCGATGGTAATTTTGGTTACACAGCCGGTGTGGCGGAGATGTTGCTTCAAAGTCATGACAATGCCGTGCATTTGTTGCCTGCATTGCCATCAGAATGGCGTCAAGGTAGCGTGAAAGGTTTGGTCGCTCGTGGCGGTTTCGTAGTGGATATCGATTGGCAAGGGGCTCAATTGAAGTCGGCTAAGATTGTGTCGCGCATTGGTGGTACGCTACGTATTCGTTCGTATGTGCCATTGAAGGGCGAAGGTTTGCGTCCTGCTCAAGGCGAATGTCCGAATGAATTGTATGCTTCGGCGGCCATACAAGCTCCTAAACTATCAAGAGGTTTGGAGGCGGAATGGCCACAACTTTATCAAGTATACGAATACGATATTGAAACTATTCCTGGCCAGGTAATTGAACTTGGAAGATAATTAAAATCTAAGAATACCGAGTGTGCACATCTGTAGCGGATGTGCACGCTTCTTTTATAAAATGTAATATGCAGACAAAGTTTTTCTTATCTATTTCTCTGCTTGCCATGCTGCTTGTAGGTAGTTCGTGTGGGCAAGTAGAAGACCCGATGGTGGTGTCTATCGAATCGGGAAAAGTAAAAGGCATCGAACAAGAAGGTACAATGGCCTTTCTTGGCATTCCCTATGCAAAAGTTGAACGTTTTATGCCTCCATTGCCGGTAGATAAATGGGACACTGTTCGTGTGTGCGACCATTGGGGACCACAAGCGATGCAAAACACAGGTGGCCGCCAGCTAAGCGAGGACGAAATGTCCGAAAACTCGTGTGTGCTGAATGTATGGACTACAGATTGCAGTGCCCGTAAGCCGGTAATGTTATGGCTTCATGGCGGTGGATTTGATTCGGGTACATCTGCTTGGAATCCTGGATGGGGATTGGCTAAGAACGATGTTGTGTCGGTTAGCATCAACCATCGTTTGAATATACTTGGCTTTCTTGACCTTTCGGCTTGTTCGGATAAGTATAAGTATTCGGGTAATGTGGGTATGCTTGATGTAGTGGCTGCTTTGCATTGGATTAAAAAGAATATCAGTCAGTTTGGTGGCGATCCGGATAATATAACTGTATTTGGCGAGTCGGGCGGTGGTGGCAAGGTTGGTACGCTGATGTGTATGCCCGATGCTGAAGGCCTGTTCCACAAAGCAATCATCATGAGCGGCACCATCTTGAATGTTAATACACGTGAGATGACACAAGCTTTGGGCAAAGCCGTGCTCGAGGAGTTGGGCATTTCAATCGATGAGATTGATAAGATAAAGGATGTTCCTTATCAAGAACTTTACGATGCCGGTCAACGTGCTATGGCCGCAAGCATTGGTACCCGCCGTCCGGGCACTCCTATGATGTGGGGATTTGGCCCAACACCCGATGGCGAAACATTGTTGCAACAACCTTTCCAACCGGGATTTGCAGAAATCTCCTCAAATATCCCGCTTGTTATCGGTACAACTTTCAATGAATTGCAACGATTGGTCTATAAGCAGCCAATGACATTGGATGAGGCCCGCCAACAATTGCAGAGAACTTTTGGCGAAGAGACAGATGCTTATATCGAAGCTTTTGCAGAAACTTATCCCGACTATACCCCTCAAGATTTGTTGAGTATCGATTGGTTGTTCCGTCCCAAGACACTGATTACAACCGATTTTATTGGCGGTAAACGTCAGGCTCCCACTTACGCCTATATGTTTACATGGCGTTCGCCTGTTTCGCTGGGTTCTGTACACGGAAATGAGTTGAATTTTTGTTTCAACACCCTTTCGTTGAGCCAACGCGAATTACCGGAAGTTACTGATGCCGACCAACATTTGGCTGATGTGATGAGCCGCTCGTGGGCTCAATTCGCTCACAATGCTAATCCGAATGTGGAAGGGCTTCCTCAATGGAATCCTTATACGGCCGAGAATGGTGAATTATTGTTTTTCAATCATGAATGCTATGTAAAGAGTAACCATGATAGACGATTGCAAGAGATTATCAACCGCCATTGCTTCAAGCAGCTCGATGAATTCTATAAGAAACAAGGAGTGAATCATTAATTACAAATTGTTGATTTGCAGCGATATATGTGTGGTGTAAAAAGGTTAAACCTTTTGCCCCAAAACATTAAACCTTCTTGCCCAAAAGGTTAAACCTAATGAGCAAGAAGGTTTAATGTTTTTTATCGGTACCTTTACTCTTCATTTTCGGCCGATGCATGTTGCTCCATATAGACGGTAGGAGGCACACCATATAGTTCCTTGAATGCCGTTGTGAAGTAGGTTATGTTTGCAAATCCGGTGAGGCCGGCCACTTCGGCTACACTATGACGTTTTTCGGCTAACATCTTGGCGGCAGCTTGCAAACGCATGTTACGGATAAAGTCGCGTGTGGATTGGTTTGTCAACTCTTTCAGCTTGCGGTGCAAGTGTACACGGCTGATTCCGACTTCGGCCGCAATGGCTTCTACGTTCAAGTTGGTATTGCCGATGTTGTTGTTGATAATCTTCATAACCTTGTCGAGCAGACGTTCATCAGGCGATGATGCCTTGATTACCTTCGAACGAGTCATTTGTGCCTGGTTGCCATTGAAATTGTTTTTCAACAATTCGCGTCCTTTAATCAGGTTGTGTACGGTTTGACGTAAAATCTCGATGCTGAATGGCTTGACAATGTAGGCATCGGCACCGGTACTTAGTCCTTCGATGGTATCTTCTTCGGTTGTTTTTGCAGAGAGTAGTACCACCGGAATGTGATTGATGTTAACGTTTTGCTTAATCTTCTTACACAACGTAATGCCATCCATTTCGGGCATCATAATGTCGCTGATAATCAAATCAGGAACTAATTGTAGTGCTTGTTGAAGTCCGTCTTTTCCATTGTTGCAACTCTCCATTTGGAAACTTTCGGAGAGTTCCTTGCAAATGTATTGGCGAATCTCCTCATCGTCTTCAATAATCAGTACTTTATACTTCTTTCGTCCGCTCTCTTTTCCCTCTTCCATCAGTTCAACTTCAGCCGTTTGTGATGTCTCCTTATAGGTTGTTGGGATGATTGTTGCGGGAGCATTTGCGTCCTCCAATTCGGCATTGGTAAAGTGCTTGTTACCTTCCGGAATGCGTACAATGAACTTGCAACCCGGCTTGCCGTTGTTGTTTTCTACCCAAATGGTGCCGTGGTGAAGTTCGACGATGGAGTGGGTGAGGTGAAGCCCTACACCAGTACCAGAATGGTCTGTTTGATTACTTCTGGATACCTGATAGAAGCGTTCGAAAATACGTTTTGCCTCTTCCGGAGCAATGCCCGAACCATTGTCTTCGACACAGATTTCAATGTAATTTTCCAAAGACGTAGTTGTGGCCTTCTTCTCCTTACCGCGTTTAATATAGATGTTTATTTCTCCATCCTTAGGGGTAGCTTTGAAGGCGTTCGACAATAGGTTCATAATAACCTTGTCGAAGTTTGTCGGGTCAACCCATGCCTTGATTTCCTCTGCTTCCGGATGAACGTGTACATTGATTCCTTTCTCTTGTGCCTGATACTCGAAGTTTTCTATCAATCCGTTTATTAGTTCCAATAAGTTTGTTTCACGACACTTCAACTTCATCTGCCCTTTTTCAATCTTGCGGACATCCATCAGTTGGTTGATGAGTTGTAAGATGCGGCCTGCATTGCGTTGGATGGTACGATAGTTTTGTTGACGCTCTGCATTCTTGTCGGTATTCATCAGCTTTTGAAGCGGACTGGTTATCAGCGACATCGGTGTCCTGATTTCATGGCTGACATTTATGAAGAATTGCAATTTTGCTTCGTTCAACTCTTCTTTATGCTTTTGTGTCATCATCTGCGTCATCCACTCTTGACGGCGTCTGGCGTATCCGAAAAGTAGTGCCAATGAGGCCAGAATTACGATGATGTAGATGATTTGTGCCGTTCGCGAAAGCCACCAAGGTGAAGCTATGTGTATGTTGATTCGCTTGATATCCGATTGTATATCGTATTCCTGACTATATAGTTGTAAACGATATGTGCCAGGTGCCAGGTTGCTAAACGATAGCTTGTTACTTCCTGGAGGCAACGATGCCCATTCTGAATTGTTTATGTTGTAATGGTAACTGATGCGTTCAGGGCTGTAGAACTCTAACGCACTGAATTCAATGTCGATGTAGTTGTCGTGATGGCTTAGGTAGAAGTCGGTTGCTTCGCTTACGGGCTTGTTGGTAATGGGCTTTCTACCCGAAAGCATTCCAAGGTGTATGGGCTTCCCTTTGAGGTAGAAGTCGGCAATGAAGATTTGCGGTTTCTTTCCCGGATTGATGATGTTTTTAGGGAAGAATAGGGTTACTCCGTTGGTACCGCCGAAATTAAGTTCTCCTTTTACTCCCTTGAATGAAACACGTTTACTGAACTCATTTCCTTGCAATCCGTCGTCGGCATAGTAGTTTACCAATGTACTATCTTGTGGGCGGTATCTGCTGATGCCGTAATTGCTACTAATCCAAACACATCCCTCATCGTCACACTCGATAGCAGCTATGGAGTTGCTTGGCAAACCTTCTTTGGTGGTTAAACTGGTAAGCTCTTTTGTTTGGGCGTTAAGTATTCTGACCCCTTTACTTGTTGCAATCCAAAGGTTCCCGTCATTATCTTCGCACAAAGCATAAATTACCTCACCGGCCATGATTCTGTTTACTCCCCATGTAGAGGTGAACGAGTTGTTGTTCAGGTCGAGGCAACCCAAGCCGTCATAGGTGCCAATGTATAGCTTGTTGGTGCTTGCCGAAAATTCTAATGTGTTGATTGATGAATTATGTAAGATGTTTGCATCTTCTTTGTATTCCAAACCATTATCGGTTGTTTCGAAGAGGGAAATCTTGTTCGTGTTCAAGTCGATACTGAATAAACCTCTATCCATTGCCGCAACCCATAACCGTTGGTTGTTATCTTCTACAATGTGGTAGATGCATTCGGCACTATTCCCCATGTCGTTTTTCAGTTCTATATATTTGCATTGGCCTGTTATGGGGTTTAGTTGGGCAAGTCCTTTCTGATAAGAGCCAATCCAAATCTGGTTCTTCGTGTCTTCAAAGATAGACATGATGGTTGCCGGAACGTTATACTTGCCTCCTTCTGAGGGGAAGTGCTTCTTTTGTTTTCCTTCAGGTGTTACAAGGTAGATGCCGTCGTTATCGGTTCCTATCCAAAGCACTCCGGTATGATCGCGATGTAGTGCCATGACACAACATTCGCCTATGATGTTGTGAGTAGCTGATTTCCGGCCGATATAAGAAAAACTATTTGTTGTAGAGGGCAATAGCACCACACCTTTCTGGAAACAACCCAACCAAGTGTTTCCCTGCTTGTCTTTTAGTAGGGTGTGCACCTTTGCCTTGTCGATGTTGATTGATGAGATGGATAAATTACATTCTTCAACCAATCCACGGTTGACATTGATTTTCCGTAATCCATTTCCGTCGGTAGCAATCAGCATCTCTTCCTGGTTGACGGAGTAGATGGCCTTGATGGCCGCTTGGCAACTATTCGTAGTTGGTATGATGAAGAAGTTGTCCTTCCGGCGGTGATATTGATATACGTTTCCTTTGTTGTCGCCAATGTATAGGTTGCCATATATGTCCTCGGCAATGTTCGACGAGAATTGGATATTGGACGGATTGAACACCTCTTCGTACGGATTTTCTCCATCTACCAAATAGATTCCTTTATCGTTGGTAACAACCCACAAGCGCTTGTCGCGGTCTTCGTAAATGTTGCTGATTGAAAAACTTGGTGCAAGCGAGATGTCTTGCTTCATGATTAAGCTGTCTCCCTCCTCCTTTACATGGAAGATTCCATGTCCGGCCGTGCCTACCAATATGTCTCCATTTTCTCTTTCTATGATGCACGATACATGGGCATTCATGTTCGGATTCATGCTGAAGTTCAATGGTAATCTTTCGAAGGTGCCTTCGTTCTTCTTGTGCAATAGCAAGCCGTTCAGCGTGCCGATGAAGAAACGGTTGCGGCTATCTTCAAACGTACAACATACGTGACTACTGATGAAAGCATTTTCCACCATCTCTCTGTAAACCGTGAATTTAGCTCCGTCGTAGCGGTTCAAACCATCTTCCGTAGATATCCATATCAAACCATCCCTATCTTGGTAGATATGGTTTATCATACTGCTCGATAGCTCTTTATCGGCGGTCAATAGTTTGTCTTCTTGTGCATAAAGAGAAAATGTTGATAATAGCGTTAGCAGTATTGTTATAAATAAGGGTGCTTTTTGTTTCATGGTATCTTGTGTTTTTATTGGGCAAATATAGAAAATATGTTTTGAACTTTGTAACATTGTTACAGATTTTATTCTGCCAATGTTACATTTGTGTTACAATGCTTCGTTTGATACAAATATATATGACTATGTAACATCCTTTCAATGGTGTTACATTTCCCTTGTAGAAACATATATAAAAATAGGAGCAAACCAATCGGTTTGCTCCTATATATAATAAGGTGTAGCTAACAACGAATTATCTGTTCTTGTTCAGCAGTTCAATGGTAGGGCATTCTTCGTTGGTGATGCCAAGTTGCACCTTCTTCAAATCGTCCAATTCGTGAATAGGACGTTCGTAATCTTTGGGGAAAGGAAGTTTGCTGAATGTTTGGAAATAAAGCAGACAAGCATCCTTCCACCAAATGGCATCGCGCGTTTGTGCAATCAACTTGGTTTGTACGTCGGCAAAGCGCTCGGCATCTATATCCTCTTTTACGTTATCCCAAGCCTTTTGGAAGTCGCGTGTTAATTGCACGCCACGGTCGTAGTGATAACACAATGCTTCCCACAATGTACGTCCGCTTTGCAACTTGTGTTGCCAAGGCACATGATGAAACCAAAGGATATACTTTTCGGGACAAGTTTCGATGTTGTCGTACAATTTGCAAAGCTCTTCCGGATATTGTGCTACGGCATTTGAGCCTGTGCTACTACGATCGAATCCCAATCCCTTTTCATCGGCATTGTGATAGTAAGAAGGCATCCAGTCGGCACGAGCACCAGGGATAGCACACCAAGGTTCGGGGCCATAGTGGTGTCCCCATGCAAAGATGTGATGCAAGCCAAGTGGCATCATGTAATCTACCACCGCTTCGTGGCTATATACCATCATCTTAGAGAGGATTGTCAATGATGATTCCTTCAAGTCGAATGTCTGTTGCAACCATTCTTTTGCAATAACGTCCGATGTTAGGGTAGGCTCCCATGCCAAACGGCCGAAAGCATACCAGTTGGCTTGTCCAAAGTGGTGGCCACACCAATTCGTATCAGTACCAATATTGGTTACACCGGCAATGGCATTCATGGTGTTAGGCTCTACCAAGTCGAAGAACTCTTCCCACATAGGTGCCAAGAAAGCCAAGTGATTGCTATGTCCAAGATATTCTTGTGTGATTTGCAACTCGGGCATAAGTGGTGTTTGCTTCATCGAAGTGAAGAGTGGGCTATATGGCTCGCGTGGTTGGAAGTCGATTGGGCCATTCTTTACTTGGATAATCACGTTTGAGCGGAATTGGCCATCCAATGGTTGGAATTCCAAGTAAGCTTGCTTAGCACGGTCGGCATCGCTTGGGCTATATACAAAGGCACGCCACATCACGATACCCTTGTAAGGCTTTAATGCGTCGGCCAGCATGTTGGCACCTTCGGCATGTGTGCGCCCAAAATCGCAAGGGCCAGGTTGCCCTTCCGAGTTGGCTTTTACCAAGAAGCCACCAAAGTCGGGGATGAGTTGATAGATTTCTTTTACTTTATTCTTCCACCATTTCACTACCTCTTTATTTAAGGGGTCGGCTGTTTCAACCTCGCCCAATGCCATAGGTGTAGCAAAGTTTACCGAAAGATATACTTGGATGCCATATGGGCGGAATACGTCGGCCAATACTTTTACCTTTTCAAGGTATTCGGTAGTAAGCATTTTGGGCGAAGCATTCACGTTGTTCAATACGGTACCATTGATACCGATTGATGCATTGGCACGTGCATACTCTTTGTAGCGGGGAGATAATGCAGGAAGTTCTTCCCAATTCCATAGTGAGAAACCGGCATATCCGCGTTCTACACGGCGGTCGAGGTTATCCCAATGGTTAAGGATACGCTTGTCGAAAGCGGGCGATTCAATGATGTCCACCGATTGAACATCGGTGTTTGTTGCTTGCAAACGAAGCAAGTGGTAGGCGCCATACAACAAACCAACATCGCTCAATGAGCTGATTTCTATCTGTTTGCCTTCTTCAATGGCACGGATGCGATAGCTCGATGCGGGAAGTTTACGCAAATCCTTATCCTTTGTCTTCTTTAAGACAACGGGCACGCCTTTCCAAGCTTGTTCCAACTCGGCTTGGGCTATTTGTGCGGTTTCGCTTGTTAGTTTGCAAGTTACGGTAGCTTGAGCATCGGTAGCTTGTCTTAACCATAGTCGGCTTCCGTCTTCTGCCAACGCTCCTTGCAATATGCAGAAGCTGAAGAGTGTTAGTAGGAGTCGTTTCATAAAATCTTGTTATTAATTATCTGTCAGCAGGGTATTTAATGCCCCATTCTTTGCGCAAATCATCCATTTGTTGCATGATGCGTATGGTTTCTTTGTGAGGCATATAAGGCGATTCTAACCAACCGTTTTCAATGGCTTCGATACTTGCATACACTTGATATTCGTAGCCTGTAATCTTTGTAGGTGCTTCGTAAACAGCTACCTCTTTATAATCGGTGGTTACAACGCGAACACGCTCGGGGTTGTTGATGTTTTCAACAATCAAATGACCTTTTTCGCCCGAAATGATACCCATGCGATCGCTCATCACCATACATGAGCTATGAAGAATGGCTATTTTGCCATCGGCATATTGCAGGGTAATGCTGTTTTGTCCATCTACACCGGTAGGAAGCATGGCGCAACAAGAGGTTGTCTTTACGATGTCGGTGCCAAATACCATGGCGGCAAAGTTCAGTGCATACACGCCTAAATCGAGTAGGGCACCTCCCGCCAATTCTGGCTTTTGAAGGCGTTCACGATTGCCGATAGGGTAGCAAAGGTTGGCAGATAATAGCTTGGGAGTACCGATGATGCCGCTTGCCAATATCTCGTTAATGGTTTTGGATAGAGGCATGTAGCGTGTCCAAATGGCTTCGGTGATGAAGAGGTTCTTTTCGCGAGCCAACGCGATTAGCTCTTCTGCTTCCCATGCGGTTGCGGTAAATGCTTTTTCGCACAATACATGCTTGCCGGCAAGTAGGGCCATGCGTGCGTGTTCGTAGTGATGTGAGTGTGGCGTAGCAATATATACCAACTCGACATTGTCGTCGGCCAATAACTCTTCGTACGAGCCATAAGCTTTTTGGAAGTTGTATTGTTCAGCCAACGACTTTGCCTTGTTGATATCGCGCGATGCAATGGCATACGCCTCGGCTTGAGGCGTGCCTTGCAACGTGATTGCCATCTTATCGGCTATCCATCCACAACCGATGATGCCAATTTTGGTTCTTTTTGCCATAGGCTTAGTCATCAAGACCTTCAATGGTTATGATACGGCCTTCAGCGTCATATTCCAATTCGCAAACCTTCAAGCTACGCAAGTGGTTCTTACCACCTGAAGGTACGCTATCGTGATGGAAAAGATACCATTTACCCTTGTACTCTACGATTGAGTGGTGAGTAGTCCAACCT
The DNA here is from genome assembly GCA_015060685.1 of Mediterranea massiliensis. Classification (GTDB taxonomy): domain Bacteria; phylum Bacteroidota; class Bacteroidia; order Bacteroidales; family Bacteroidaceae; genus Bacteroides; species Bacteroides massiliensis_B. The sequence continues at coordinate 25,106 of SUXZ01000008.1, forward strand.
ACAACAGGAGTAAGGATTACGCCTTGATAGGTGAAAGGACCATAAGGGTTGTCACCAATTGCATAGCACAAAAGGTGAGAGTCACCTGTAGAGTATGAGAAATAGTACTTACCATTGTATTTATGCATCCAGCTTGCTTCGAAGAAACGGTGTGGGTCGTCAGCAGCTAAAGGCTTGCCATTTTCGTCAACCACTTGGATTGGCTTGGGCTCTTCTGCAAAGTGAAGCATATCATCGCTCAACTTCACCATACGGCTTGGCAATGATGGTTCGTCGCCGTGAGGAAGGTTAGGACTATCGGGTGTGTTGTTCACAGCTGGGTCTTCTACCGGCTTGTTGTCGCGATATGATTGCAATTGACCACCCCAAAGGCCACCGAAGTACATGTAGTAGTTGCCGTCTTCATCTTTGAAAACGCAGTTGTCGATACTATAGCTACCAGGGATTGGTTCCGGTTGGGGGATGAATGGGCCGGCAGGATTATCTGCAATAGCTACACCATGGTGGAAAATCTCATTGCGGTCTTTCATTGGGAAGTACATGTAGTATTTGCCATTCTTTTCGGCAACGTCACAATCCCAAAGTTGACGGCCACGCCATGCGATGTCTTCCAAGTCGAGCACCTTACCATGGTCGATAACTTCGCCATTCATAGGGTCATCGGTAGAAAGCACGTGGTAATCCTTCATGATATATTCATCGCCACTATCGTTGTTTACGTTATTACATTCCCAGTCGTGAGACGGATAGATATACACTCTGTCATTATATACATGTACAGAGGGGTCAGCCATATAGTCGCTGGGGAACAAATATCTTTTTACTTTTTTCATGATAAATAAATGTATAATGGTTAAATAATTAAGATTATTTCTTAGCGCGTGCTTCGATTTCTCTGTTAATCTTGTCGATTACGTCATCTTCAAGTTCATATTTAGAGATAATCCACATGGCAAGCAACAACAAGATAGCCGGGATGACGCATACCAACCACAAGATACCTTGTTCGGCCATAGCAGTTTGTTCAGGCAACTTAGCGTCGAAACCAACGAGTGCCAATACCAAACCAGGAACAACACCACCAAGTGCCATACCAGCCTTGAAGAAGATACCGGTCAAAGCGTTTACGATACCGGCGATACGACGTCCAGAAGTGTATTCACCATACGATACAACTTCAGGTACAAGTGCCCACATGTAACCAGTTGCTACGATGATACCAGTACTCTTCACAAATTGAGCCACGCAAAGCAATTCGAATTGCTTCAAAGCTTCAACTTGTACAAAGATGTACATCATGGCCATACCAACGATAGCGGTGCCAAGGAAGAGGTAGAACATACCCTTCTTACCAATCTTACGCTTGATGGCGGGTACCAACGGCATGAAGATAAATGCGGGGATAGTGCCCAGCCACATGAATGCGGTTGTCATGATAGGTGTTGCCTCTACGTTGTAGCTCATGAAGTAAGCGTCGGCGGCATTACCAACACTCATCATGGCAAATGCGGTGATGAAGAAGAAGGCCAATACGCGCAAGGGGCGGTTGCGAAGGAATTCTGTCCAGAGGTCGCTCACCTTAACGTTTTCCGATTCTTTCTGATCCATAACAACGCGTTCCTTACATTGTGAGAAGCAGAAGATGAGCAACAACAAGCCGGCAATGGCGAAGATGGTCATTGTGATGAACCAAGCCGGTGCGGCTTCGGGTGTGTTGGTGATGGCTTCTCCGTTAGCGGCAACCGGTGCGAAGATGGCGATAACCATCGGAAGCGACTTCACGATAAGTGCGCCCAGATTGGCCATAAACATACGTGTAGAGGTCAATATGGTGATTTCTTCGGTGTCGCGTGTCAATGAAGAGTTCAATGCACCGTAAGGTACGTTCACCAGTGTGTAGCACATACTCATGCCGACGTAAGTGATGTAGGCATAGATAACTGAACCGCTAAATCCGTTCCAGAAGCAGAGGATAGACAAGCCTACCAAAGGAATACCACCCAAGATAAGCCAAGAACGATATTTACCCCATTTCGGGTTGCCTTTGTCCACAAATGCACCTACCAAGGGGTCCCAAAGTACGTCAACAAGGCGTACAATCAAGAACATCAATGCAGCTGTTCCTGGATCGAGGCCATAAACATTTGTGTAGAAGAAAAGCAGCCAAATACTTACTGTTTGGTAAATAAGATTTTGGGCCATGTCGCCACTACCAAATCCGATGCGTTGCATCCATGATAGTTTGTAGAAGCCTTTAGCTTCATCAGTCGTTTTGTTTGTAGAATTCATGGTTAAAAAAATTTATTGTTAGAAATTAAATTATTTATATTCGTACAGTTTTACGTGCAATATCTTTACGTCGCCCACCGAGATACGGACGTGTCGTCCTTGGTGGTCTTGGTCGCCGTTCAATCGGCGTACATAGCTCAGCGAGGCATCTTCGTTTACCTTCACCTCGTCCACCGATGCAATGCCGCAACGGGCACCTTTGAAGATTGCCTCATCGGCTTTTGCCGCATTGGCCTGTTCGTTTCCTTGTAGGATAAAACCATCCTCACCACGCTTCTTTTCGGTGGTGGCCTGTTGTTTTTCGCTTGTCTTGGCAAATTCCACCACGATGCCGTTACCGGCTACGATGTATTCGTTCTTAGCCAATTTCAGGATGATGCCGCCACCTTCCGGCCAAGTGCTTCCGTCGGTTGCACGGGGGTCCCAAGGTAAGGTGAAGTTATGTCGGCAAGTCAGTGTCAAGTCGTCGTCGATGATTATGCGTTCCTTGTTGTCCTGGTCGAACCACAATCCCTTCATGGCACCTTTTCCTTGGTACTTGGTGATGAGTGGCATCATCTCTTCCAATTTGTTGTAGGCCATCACCAATGCGCTATTGGGTGCATCCGAACCATCTTCGATAGAAAATGGGCTGATGCCGATAGCTTCGTGTTCGCCAAATACGTAGAAGGCGCGCACACCGTCGTTTTCGGTCAGGCGAATTTCGGGGATGAACAACGGGTTGTTGTGTAGATGATATTGCGCCACCCAACCGGTGAAACCATCGTCGTAGAGGTCGGGCGAAAGGAAATCGATGCTGGGCGTACCGCAATGCCACACGTCAATCAGGTGAGCCAACGGCCCTGCCGACGGATATTCTCCCGGCTTGCGTCCACGGCTATTCATGGCGGCATTTACGTATAGCGGCACGTTGTAGATGCCGCGTGCGGTTTGTGCCAATTGCTCCACATACTTGGCATAGTGATAAGCCATAAAGATTTCGTCGGTATAGAGGTCGTTGCCAAAGATGGTTTGCCAATTGCCTTGGGTGAGGCAACCTTGCTTTTCCCATTTGGCCGACATCTGCGGATGAAGCAACTTCTTGTTCTTCTTCAAGTAGGTGATGAATTCGGCCGGCACATCGGCTTCGAATGCGCGGTTGGCCGTCTTCGAGTAGTCGCGTGCATCCTCCAACATGCCTATTTCGTTCTCAATCTGAATCATGATAACCGTGCCATACTCCTTGTCCGTTTGGGCAATGTGTTTCATCCATTGTGTAAACGCATGCTTATCGGCTTCAAGTACATTTTGCGAGAAAGCGCTTGCTATTTCCAATGGCTTGCCACTACGAGTGTATGCTCGTGGGTATTTCTTGTAATCCTCCTTAAACCAAAGCGGTGCATAGCAACTCATTGAATTTTTCCAGGCACCAAACCAAAGAAACACCACCTTCAGGTCGTTTTTGCGTGCCTCCTCGATAACCTTATCGGTTAGTGAAAAGTCGAACGAACCTTCTACTGGCTCCATCAAATCCCAATAAGCCGGCACCAATACGGTGTTCAATCCCATGCGTTGTAGTTTGGGGAATATGCGTTCGATGTCTTCGTTGCATGCGGCCGACGAGTTGCCCAACTCTCCGCCTAAAATCAGGAAGGGTTTTCCGTCAACGACAAGTTGTGTGGCATCGCCCTGTTTTTGGATGCTACACTTCTGTGCCTGCACGTTGCACGCCAACAAAAATAGTGCTATCAGTAATATATTTTTCATAGCCTGATATGTTGTGTTAATATGGTCGTTAAATTTTTCACGAAAATAATATAATTATTTTATATCTCTTCTATGTCTATGTTTCTTTAATATTTAATCACGAAACATTCGGGTGAAAAATGTAACATATTGTTTCGTTTATCGTACATGCTTCGCGAAAAGCATGTCTAAGCATTGTTTTTATAGCCAAAAACGGCCTTTTTAGCGTCCGACTAACGTTTGTGCGTAGTTGATGAGTTGCTTCAACGAATTCTCTTGTTTGTTGGCCAGGTCGAGCGAGAAGACGGAGAGTTTGTTGTCGCCTTGAAGCGTCAGCAAATCTATCTTCTGAATCAGCTCGTACAGTTGTCGTGTGCCGGGGTCGTTGGGCGAGTATTCCATCAGCACGCGCAGGTTGCTTACGGTAAGCAGCTCTTCGGGCGTCAGCTCGATGTGAAACGGCTTGCCCCTCATCATGGCCGAAAGTGCGGATTGTAGTTGTGCATTGCTTTTCGGGCGGAATGGGGTGGCGTTGATGTACACCTCGCCGTTGAAGTCGGCACGTTTCAGGATGGCCACCAGCTTGCCGTTGTCAAACTTTACGCCGCCCACCAGTTGCGTGCCTTGCGGAAGGCTGAGCAGCCCCCTCATTTCGATGGGCATCGAGTCGGGTGTAATCAGCAGGTTGATGTCGCCTTTGATTTGTGCGGCCTGTTGGTAATGCTCGGTGTGTACGATGCTGTTTTCGTTGGTTTGTTTCATCAGCTGGTTGATGGCCGGCGATAGCTTTTGCAATTCGTTGCGGTTGGCGTGATACACCATCAGCAACGTGCCGTCGTTGTAGGCCAATTCCAAGCCCACCCCTTTGAAGGTGGTGCGCTGATGGTTCTCCGATTCGGTCGGTGCGCTACAATGTCCTTCGTTGCTTAGCAATTGTATGAATTCGTGCAGCTTCAGGTAGTCGTTCACCTTGATGGTCAGTGCGATGGTGTGCAACGTAGGTGCTTCGAAGAGGTAGATGGGTGCCGCTTGGTCGATGCCCGATTGTTCGGGATGCTCTAAAATCTCGTTGATTTTGCGGTTCAGGGCAGGGTTGCCATTCTTCAGTAGCATCTCCCAAAGTTGTCCTTTGGCCATTTCCAGCTCGGCCGATTGCAAGCCGGCTTTGCTGATAAGTGCGTTCAGGTCAATCATCAGCAACTCGGTGGCGTTGCGTGGAATGACGTCGGTGTAGTTGCTTTTCGCCACCTCTTTGCTACAAGCCGTCAGCAAGAAGGCGATGATGATGCATGCAAACTTTCTCATTGTATCTGATTGGTTAAGTTCATAATGTGGCAAGCCACCAATGCGGCCGTCTCTGTGCGTAGTCTTGAGCGTCCCAAGCTGATGGGTTGGAAGCCGTTTTCGATGGCCAGCCTTACCTCCTCTTCGCTGAAGTCTCCTTCGGGGCCAATCAATACCAACGCATCCTCGCCCGGCACGATTTGCGTTTGCAGAAGCGGTTTTTCGCCTTCGTGGCAATGCGCGATGAACTTCTTGCCGCTAAAGGGTTGTTGCACAAACTTCTTGAAGTCGGCCATCTCGTTCAGTATCGGCAAGCGGGCCTTCAGCGATTGCTTCATGGCCGACACCAGTATCTTCTCTATGCGTTCGGTTTTCAGCACCTTCCGTTCGGAGAAGCGGCAATTCAGAAACGACAACTCGTCGAAACCTATCTCGGTAGCCTTCTCGGCAAACCACTCTATCCTGTCCATGTTCTTGGTGGGTGCCATGGCAAGGTGCAGATGCCCCTTCCATAAGGGTGGTTGCTCCTCTTTCGCGAGGATGTTTACCAGGCAACGCTTTTGGTTAGCCGTCGATATCTCGGCCTTGTAGAAGCATCCCTTGCCGTCGGTCAGGGCAATCTCGTCGCCCGGTTGGAGGCGCAACACGCGCACGGCATGAGCGGCCTCCTCGCTTGGCAATTCGTTTCGTTCGGCTATGTCGGGGGTATAAAACAGGTGCATTATTTCTTCTCTTTAAAGATTAGTGCAAAGAGCAGGGCTACCACCAGGGCATAGGCGGCAAAGATGGCCCAAACGGTTGGCCATTCTCCCACCGTGTAGAATTGTCCGCCAGCCTCTTGGCTATAAGTGAAGCTGTTAACCACGGCTTGGGCAATCAGCATGCCGATGGATGCACCCACACCGTTGGTCATAATCATAAACAATCCTTGTGCGCTCGAACGTATGCTGCTATCGGTCTCGTTGTCAACGAAGAGCGAGCCCGAGATGTTGAAGAAGTCGAAAGCCACGCCATACACAATCATCGAGAGGATGAACCAGCTTACGGCCGGGAAGCTTGGGTTGCCGATGGCGAAGAATCCGAATCTGAAAGCCCATGCCACCATGGCAATCAGCATGACGCGCTTAATGCCGTAACGTTTCAAGAAGAAGGGTATCAGCAAGATACAAAGCGTTTCGGAGATTTGTGAGAGTGAAATCAGCAGGTTGGCATGATCTACGAAGTAAACATCCTGGTAGGTCGGATCGGCGGCAAAGCTACTGATGAACGGGTTGGCATATCCGTTGGTGATTTGCAGACTGACACCCAGGAACATCGAGAAGATGAAGAACAATGCCATTTTGCGTTGCTTGAACAACTTGAACGCATTCAGTCCCAATGCCTCTACAACGCCCTTGCTTTCGGTGCGCGGCTTGATGGTACATGCCGGTAGGGTGAAGGCGTAGCATCCCAACATGATGCTCCAGATGGCTGATATGAAGAATTGGGCGTAAGTGTGTTGCAATCCGCAGAGGTCCACTATCCACATGGAAACGATGAAACCGATGGTGCCGAAGATGCGGATGGGCGGGAAGGCCTTGATGGTATCCAATCCCTCGCGTTCGAGTGCGTTGTACGACACCGCATTGGATAGCGCCAGGGTGGGCATATAGAAGGCCACACTCAACACATACCAGGGGAAGATTTGCGCGAAGGTTACGTCGGCACCCATCGACATGCCGGTATAGGCCACCATCAGCATGCCGGCGGCGGCTATGAAGTGGCAGAAGCCCAACAGACGCTGCCCTTGTATCCAGCGGTCGGCCACGATGCCTATCAGCCCTGGCATGAAGATAGATACGAATCCTTGTACGGAGTAGAACCAGCCGATGTTGTTGCCGATGCCCACGCCGGCCAGGTAGCCGCCCATGGAGGTGAGGTAGGCACCCCAAACGGCAAATTGCAGAAAGCTTAGGATGATTAAGCGTAATTTTATACTCATAATTCCGTTGTTTATTGGTTTTGGTTATAAACAACGCAAAATTAGCAAAAATATTGGATTTATTGTGTGTGGAGGGTAATAAAAAAAAGAAGGGTATCTATCCCAGACACCCAATCTTTGTTAACCTTAAATCTAATACCATGAAAAACACGATGCAAAGGTATCGGATTTTATGTTATGTAACATACAATTTCGTCGAAAATCTTTCTGTATTTAACATTATTTAGCAAATAGCACCTATTCTACGTATAAAACCAGCCCTTTCAGGTACTCTCCTTCGGGGTGATAGATGCTTACCGGGTGGTCGGCCGGTTGGGTAAGCTGGTGCAAAATGCGCACGCTTCTGCCGGCCATGGCGGCGGCGGTGAACACGGCGGTGCGGAAATTCTCCTTGCTGACGGCTTGCGAGCACGAGAAGGTGAAGAGGATGCCTCCGGGTTTGATTTTCTCGAATGCCTTCACGTTCAGTTTGCGATAGCCTTGCAAGGCGTTGCGCAGGGCGTCGCGGTGCTTGGCGAATGCAGGCGGGTCAAGGATGATGAGGTCGTATTGGTCGCCCATGCGGTCGAGGTACTTGAATGCATCTTCGGCATAGGCGGCATGTCGTTCGTCGTCGGGGAAGTTTTGCGCAATGTTCTGGTTGGTCAGTTCGATGGCCTTGGCCGAGCTGTCCACCGAGTGTACCAGCTTGGCGCCTCCGCGCATGGCATATACCGAGAAGCCGCCGGTGTAGCAAAACATGTTCAGTACGCTTCGTCCGGTGGCATACCTCTCTAATAGGGCGCGGTTTTCGCGTTGGTCGACGAAGAAGCCCGTCTTTTGTCCCTTCAGCCAGTCGATGCGGAAGTTCAGCCCGTACTCCGTGGCCAGGTTGTTGCTGCTTCCTCCCACGATGAATCCGTTTTCGGCACCCAGGTCGGCCTTGTAGGGCAGGGTAGTCTCCGATTTGTAGTAGATGTTGTCAATCTCCTCCTTCATCACCTCGCTCAAGGCCTGTGCAATCTTCATCCTGTCCATGTGCATGCCGGCCGAGTGGGCTTGCATCACGGCTGTGCGGTCGTATATGTCAATCACCAGTCCCGGCAGGTTGTCGCCTTCGCCATGTACCAGGCGGTAGGTGTTGTTGTCGGCGCGTCCGGCTATTCCGATGGCCTTGCGCATGTCGTAGGCCGTTTGCAGCTTCTTCTTCCAGAAGGCTTCGTCGATGGCCTCCTCTTTGTCGAAGCTCAGCACGCGCACGGCGATGCTGCCTATCTGGAAATGCCCTTTGGCGATAAACTCTTTCTTGGCGGTAAGAATCTCTACCACATCGCCCTCTTCGGGTTCTCCTTCGAAACGTGCGATGGCACCCGAGAATACCCAGGGGTGGAAGCGTTTCAACGATTCCTCTTTGCCGGGTTTTAAGTAAACTCTATACATATTATATAATAAGCGTTACGTTTTTGGGTTGTTTATACTATTTCAAAGTCGCCGCTTGCCTTCAGTTGTTGCAGGCGGTTGTAAATCTGCAGGCATGCCCATGCGTCGATGGCGGCATATTGTTGTTGCGGGATGGTCAGTTCGTCGGCCTCCCAGTTGGACAGTTGTTGCCTTTTCGATATTTTTTGCTTGAAGAGGATGGCGAAAATCTTCTGCAAGCTCATCTCTTCTATTCCAAACATCCTTACATATTCTTGTAGTTCGATGATGCCGCGCGGCTGGAAAGGTGCACACTCGTGCAATTTGTGGAAGTCGTCTTTCAGCGACAATCCCACCTTGGCTATTTGTGGATTTTCCAGCAATGTTATCAGCGGAAGCGTCAGTCCGGTTTGGTTTACCCTGAACAGAAATGCCTCGTTTTCGGTGGAAATCTGTACCAAGGCCACCTTGTTTACATGCCCTTTTTTGAACGAAGGCCTTGTCTCGGTGTCTATCCCCAATAGACTGAATTGCTTCAGGTAGGCAATGGCCCGCTCCGCTTCCTGGGGTGTTTTCACCTGGTGAATCTTACCACTGAAAGCCACTTTCGGGAAGTTGCCTATCTCTTCTTTGCTGATGTTTTTCCGGATAATCATTTGCTTGTTCTGTTAGGTTTTGTCGGCATTATTCGTCGTCGTGACAATGACAATGCTCGTCGTGGCAATGCTCGTCGTGACAATGACAATGGTCGCCGCATGAATCTTCTTCCTCTTCTTCGTCGTTGCAACTATTGTATTTTACGTCGTGAAGTGCGCGCAATGTGTTCACCAGTTTTTGTCCCCAATACAATTTAAAGTTTTCCTGACAAACCGCCAATGCGTCGTGCATGGTTTCGTTCAGCCCCAGTTGGAATACGAAGATAAAGTCGCGTATGTCTTGGTAGATGTCCGCCAGCTCTTCCGAGATGAACTTTGTGATGGGTTGGTCGCTATACTTCATGTCGCTGACGAACACATCTAGGTAGTCGTCTTTTTCGGCCATGATGCCGGCGATGTTTATGCGTAGCACCTCGTAGGCGTCTTCGGTGACAAACGTCTCCAAATCCTCCTCGCCCATTCGTTGGCAGACGGGGAGCATCTCGGCCTTTAGGTATAGCAGCGGCAATATCTTCAACGATGTATCCACGAAGGCGTTTCGGGGCGTTGTTTCGGCTTGCTCTAAGAATTTGCAAAACTCGGCGGCAACGGTGACAAACTCCACCACGTTCCGTTGGAAAATCACTTCACTATCTTTTTTCATTGTTTTTTATTTTGTTGGCAAAGATAGTGCAAGGCGAGAGGAGAACAAAATAAATACCGATTTATTTTTTTCTCCCGAGCCGCCGTCTATTTTATCCAAAGATAGTGCAAGGTAGGCCGCCGCCTGTCTTGGGACGAAGCCCAAAGTAGTGCGGCCGAGCCGCCATTTACCAAACAAACTCCGCGCGCGCCCCGAACCTATTCCGTGCGGCTACGCCTTTTGTTTGGTGCGTTTGTCCATAAAAATGCAATAATATAGGCTTCGCGGGTAGAAGCGTGCAGATATGTTATTGTGGTAAAAATGCGGTCAAATGGTCAGTTGGTCAGTTTATTTTTCATCGCACCAATACTCGAAGTCGAAATTATTATATTATAATATATTATAATATAATGAAATATCTTTACAAGCTTTATTTTGCTCAACCCTCGAATGTACCCCTCCGTTTTAAAACTGACCAACTGACCAACTGACCGCTTTTTCTGTTTGGTAGGAAAATGGTTGCTGTTAAAAATATGTGATTGCTATTCTTCGCTCGTCAGTGTCTGTCCGAAGGGGAGGATGGCCAGCTTGGCCAGCTTGAAGTGCTGCAACCCGAAGGGGATGCCGATGATGGTGATGCAGAAGAAGCCGCCTACGATGAGGTGGGCAATGGCCAGTTCGATGCCGCCGAAGACAATCCAGATGATGTTGAACACAAGGTTGATGCATCCCATGGGTACGGGGTCGAATATCGAAGTCTTGCCAAAAGGCCACATGGCATAGATACCAATCTTCATCAGCTGATAGCCGAAGGGAATGCCGATGAGGGTGATGCAATAGAGTATTCCGAACAGGATGTAGGCCGCTCCCAGGAGAAATCCGCCCAATACAAACCAAAGAATGTTTCCTAATAGTGACATAGCGTGCAGGTTGTTTTAAAATAAACGATTTTGATGCCTATAAAGTTTGTTATGCGTTGCAAATATCAAAATAATTTTTTATCTTTGCAATGAAATAAGAGACAAAAAATATGGCTAAAAAAAATAATACTACAACCAAGCAAACAGAACCGGAGAAGCCTTCGTTGCTGAAGCGCATGAAGGTTTTCTTCAAGAACGAAACCATGCACTTCGTGCTGGGCCTACTGATGGTAATCTTCGCCGTGTATCTGCTGTTGGCGTTCATGTCGTTCTTTGTGACGGGTGCTGCCGACCAAAGCATCCTGGAGGTGGGTGATGCCGGACAACTGGCGGCTACGGACAACGGCGTGCAGAACTATGCCGGCTCGCGCGGTGCGCAACTGGCCCACTACCTGATAAACGATTGCTTCGGACTGGCTTCGTTCGTCATCCTGATATTCATGACGCTGGCCGGCTTGAAGCTGATGCGTGTCCGCCAGGGCAACCTGACCAAGTCGTTCGTGATCTGCTCCCTGCTGCTCATCTGGCTTTCGGTATTCCTGGGCTACCTCTTCTCGGTGATGGCACCTGCCACTTCGCACTTCGCCTGGGGAGGCATGCACGGCTATAACGTCAGCCGTTGGCTCGAGTCGCAGATAGGTCATCCGGGTGTGGTGATGCTGTTGCTGGTGACGGCCATCTGCTTCATGATATACCTCAGCACGCAAACCGTCATCTACCTGCGCAACCTGCTTTCGCTGAAGTTTATCCGTCACAAGGCCAAGGAGACTGAAGAGGAGCCGCAAGTCGACCCGTTTGCCGACGTAGCCCCTCAGCCCATGGTGGAAGAAGAGGTTTCGCAAGCCATCGAACTGGAACTCGACGAAGTGGAAAAAGCGGTTGATGAGGTGGAAGCCGAGGCGGACGACGTGGCGATGGTGGTGGAAGAAGGCGCAGACGAAGAGGTGGTTGGCGTTGAAACCAACGTCGCAAATCACGACGGAGGTGATGCCGGCAACGAACCCGCTTTCGAGGTGGAGACCAAGGCCGACGAAGCCCCCATACAGTTGGAGCCCTACAACCCACGGTTGGATTTGGAGCACTACCGCTTCCCGACACTCGACCTGATGAAGCATTTCGACGACAACTCGCCCACCATCGACATGGAGGAGCAGAATGCCAACAAGGAGAAGATTGTGAGTACCTTGCGTAGCTTTGGCATCGAAATCAGTACCATCAAGGCAACCGTAGGCCCCACCGTAACGCTATACGAAATCACCTTGGAGCAGGGCATCCGCATCTCGAAAATCAAGGGATTGGAAGATGATATCGCCTTGAGCCTCGCGGCATTGGGCATCCGTATCATTGCGCCGATACCGGGCAAAGGTACCATCGGTATCGAAGTGCCCAACATCAATCCGAAAATCGTGTCGGGACAAAGCATCATCGGTAGCAAGAAATTCCAGGAATCTACCGCCGAACTGCCCATCGTGTTGGGCAAGACCATCACCAACGAAGTCTTCATGGTGGATTTGGCCAAGATGCCTCACGTGCTGGTGGCCGGTGCCACCGGTCAGGGTAAGTCGGTAGGATTGAACGCCATCATCACCTCCCTGCTGTACAAGAAACATCCCGCCGAACTGAAACTGGTGCTTATCGACCCCAAGAAGGTGGAGTTCAGCATCTACTCGGCCATCGAGAACCACTTCCTGGCCAAGCTGCCCGACGAAGGCGATGCCATCATCACCGACGTGACAAAGGTGGTGCAGACACTCAGCTCGATTTGCGTGGAGATGGATACCCGCTACGACCTGCTGAAGATAGCACAAGTGCGCAACGTGAAGGAGTATAACGAGAAGTTCATGGCGCGCAAGCTGAACCCCGAAAAGGGACATAAATACATGCCTTACATCGTGGTGGTGATTGACGAGTTCGGCGACTTGATTATGACCGCCGGACGCGACGTAGAGCTGCCTATCGCCCGTATCGCTCAGTTGGCACGTGCCGTAGGTATCCACATGATTATCGCTACCCAACGCCCCACGACGAACATCATTACCGGTACCATCAAGGCCAACTTCCCCGCCCGTGTGGCCTTCCGCGTATCGTCGATGATAGACTCGCGCACCATCCTCGACCGTCCGGGTGCCAACCAGCTGGTGGGCAAGGGCGACCTGCTCTTCCTGCAAGGTGCCGACCCCGTGCGTGTGCAATGTGCCTTTATCGATACCCCCGAGGTGGACAATATCTGTAAGTTCATCGCCAAGCAACAAGGCTATACATCGGCCTTCTACCTGCCCGAATATGTCGACCCGAATGCCGGCGAAAGCGAACTGGGCGATGTGGACATGTCGAAACTCGACCCGTTGTTCGACGAGGCGGCACAACTCATCGTCTCCAACCAACAGGGCTCTACCTCGCTCATCCAACGCAAGTTTGCCATCGGCTACAACCGCGCCGGCCGCCTGATGGATCAGCTGGAGGCAGCAGGCATCGTTGGCCCGGCACAAGGAAGCAAGCCGCGCGAAGTCTATTGCGTGGATTTGACCGACTTGGAGATGAGGCTGAACAATATCCATTCGTAAACATTGTATAGCTATGAAACGTTGCTCGATTTTTATCACTCTCTGTATGCTTGCTATTGTTGCAATGGCGCAACAACTCGATGCAAGAGGCCTGCTCGACAAGGCATCGGCCAACCTGCGTGCCAACGAAGGCATACAGGCCCGTTTCCAAATATACACCCCGCAAGGCGAAACCAATGCATCCATCAGCCTCGAAGCCGATAGCTTCTTCCTGGAAACACCCGGCGTGAAGACCTGGTTCGACGGCACTACGCAATGGACATATCTCGAAGAGAATCAAGAGGTGAGCGTAACGAACCCCACCCCGGAAGAGTTGCAACAAATCAATCCCTACGTCTTGCTCAACACCTACCAAAGCGGATACGACCTTCTGCTGGTGGCCAACAATCAGGCGAAGATGTTTCACGAGATACGCCTGACGGCACAATCCGAAGAACAACCCTTGCAACGCATCACACTGATGCTGAACAAGAAGACGTTACACCCCATCCGCATCAAGATGAAACCGCAAGGCATGGCCGGAGAGGTGGATGTGGTGGTGACCGAATATCACACCAAGAAACAATTTGCCGACGACTTCTTCCGCTTCCCCCCGGCAAGCTATCCGCAAGCGGAAGTCATCGACTTGAGATAGAAACAATAAAAAATAACGATATGGAAACAGAAAAAGTGAAGTGCCTGATTATTGGTTCAGGACCTGCCGGCTATACGGCCGCTATCTATGCCGGACGCGCAAACCTTGCGCCGGTATTGTATGAAGGATTGCAACCTGGTGGACAACTGACTACCACCACCGAAGTGGAAAACTTCCCCGGGTATCCCGAGGGCATCAGTGGCCCGCAACTGATGGAGGACTTGCGCAAGCAGGCCGAACGTTTCGGTGCCGATATGCGCTTTGGCATCGCCACAAAGGCCGATTTGAGCCAGGCACCCTACAAGATTACCATCGACGACGAGAAGGTGATCGAGGCGCAAACCGTGATTATTGCTACCGGTGCCACCGCCAAGTACTTAGGATTGGAAGACGAAAAGAAATATGCAGGCATGGGCGTTAGCGCATGTGCCACTTGCGACGGCTTCTTCTACCGCAAGAAGGTAGTTGCCGTGGTGGGTGGCGGAGATACCGCTTGCGAAGAGGCTACCTACCTGGCCGGATTGGCTAAGAAGGTGTACCTCATTGTGCGCAAACCATACTTGCGTGCATCGGACATCATGCAAAAGCGTGTGTTGGAGAACGAAAAGATTGAAGTGCTCTTCGAACACAATGCCGTAGGCCTCTTTGGCGACAACGGCGTGGAGGGTGTTCACCTGGTGAAACGCATGGGCGAGCCCGATGAAGAACGCTACGACATCCAAGCCGACGGATTCTTCCTGGCCATCGGTCACAAACCGAACTCGGACATCTTCAAGGAGTATATCGACACCGACGAGGTGGGATACATCATTACCAAGGACGGCTCGCCATGTACCAAGGTGCCGGGCGTATTTGCCGCCGGCGACGTGGCCGACCCACACTACCGACAAGCCATTACCGCCGCGGCAAGTGGTTGCAAGGCCGCTATCGAAGCCGAACGTTATCTGCTGACTCTTTAATTAAAAAATATTATATCATGAAAAAAATCTTATTTATCCTTGCATCTGTGCTGATGGGCACAACTGCATTTGCACAAGTGAACTTTGGTGGCGTACAGGCAAACGACAACAAAATGGAGTATTCGAAGAAGTTTGCCGATATTAACTATGTGGGCGACGACCAAGCCTATCACACATTGGACATCTATCTGCCCAAAGAGGAAAAGGCTTCCTATCCGGTGGTGATTCATATCTATGGTAGCGCATGGTTCAGCAACAACTCGAAGAACATGGCCGACTTGAATACCATCTGTGCGGCATTGCTCGATGCCGGCTATGCCGTGATTACACCTAACCATCGCTCGAGCAACGATGCCAAGTATCCGGCTCAGATTAACGACATCCGCGCGGTGATTCGTTTCGTGAAGGGCGAAGCGGCCAACTATAACCTCGACCCCACCTTCGTGGGCATCTCGGGCTTCTCGTCGGGCGGACACCTTGCCTCGTTGGCATTGACCACACACGGATTGAAGAACGGCATCTTGGGCGAAGAGAACTACGACTTGGAAGGCAACCTGGGTAAGCATACCGACCAGAATAGTGATGTGGATGCTGCTTGCTCATGGTCGGGCCCTATCGACTTGCAAAACATGGATTGCGGCGAAAGCATGAAGATGCCTACCTCGCCCGAAGAGGTGCTGATTGGTGTGCCCATGTCGGAAAAGCCCGATAAGTATGCCTTGCTAAGCCCCATCCATTATGTAGATGCAACCGACCCTCCCATCATGGTTTTCCATGGCACAGAGGATAACGTAGTGCCTTATTGCCAAGGCGAACGCTTTGCCAAGGCATTGAAGGATGCCGGTGCCAACTATCAATTCAACCGCGTTGAAGGTGGCGGACACGGCTTTAACATGTACTCGGAAGAGAACTTGAAGAAGATGGTGGATTTCTTCAATCAAGCAAAATCAAAGAAATAAGCAATTTTAAATCTAACACCCACTTATACCATGAAAAGAACATGCCTATTATTGCTACTTGCCATTGCATGTATGGCAAGCCGTGCACAGGAAAAAGTATCGATACAAGTCGATGCACAAAAGACCGACGGATATATCGACGAACTTCTCTATGGCCAGTTGTTCGAACATATCTACTTCTCGGCAAACAACGGCGTGTGGCAAGAGTTGATTTTCGAACGCTCGTTCGAACCCGAACACTATCCGGGCATCCATCCTCGTGACGGATACTTCGACGGATGGTTTATGGACGACGAGCAGGTGCTTCATTCGCCTACCCGCTATGAACAACCGCTCTCAATCACAAGCATAGATAGCGACGAGTATGAGATTACGATGGATGTAAATTGGCGTGCATACAAGTTGGCACGCCGTGCATGGAGTGGGGGCTTGCTCGATATTCGCTTTGCGTTTGGCAACCAAGCCAATGGCGAGCCATACTACTTGCGCATCCACAACCCAATGTACGAGGGCGAACGCTTTACACCGGCACAAACCGAGTCGCAAATCAAGGCGCAAAGGGATGCGGAGGCGCGTGCCAAGGCCGAAGCCATGCAACGCCAACCAAACTTCGCCATCTCTACCATGCAAGAGCGTGAGATTGAAGGCAGAGGCGGACGTACACGCAAGGTAAGAGCATTGGTGCCGTTGACATTGAAAGTGGCCAATGAAAAGCAGATAAACGAAAATCGTGAATGGCACAAATTGCGCATCCTTTGCAAAGATAAGAATGTGAAGGCGTATTGGGACGGCAAACAGGTGTTGAGCTATAACAAACTGGATGTTACCGGCAAGAATGATGTTACTTTCTGGGTAAACTATACCGAAACGCTTTATCGCAATATCCGTGTGACATCGGCCGACGGAAAGAAAATCTATTTCGAAGGCACACCGGAAGATGTGAAGATTCCTTCGGTGGCCCATCAATGGAATGCTTTTGGAAACGGCGCATACGAATTGGTGAAGGGCGATGCGGTAAACATGCAATATGCTCAGAAGATTACCGCTACACAAGGCGAAGCAGGTATCTTCCAAGGCCCACAAATTGTGCGCAAGGGTGAGCAATTCATCGGCTCAATCTATGCCAAGAGCCCGCAAGGTGGTACATTTGCGGTAGCTATGCGTGCCAACGGCAAGCTGATTGTCGAGAAGCAATTCGACGTGCGCTCGGCCGATTGGAAAAAGTATGAGTTTACGTTGGATTGTGCCGACTATGAAGGCGATGCCGATTTTGCTATAGCTGTGCGCAAGGGTAGTGTGCTGTTCGACCAAGTGAGCATGACAACCCGTACCGGCCAAGCAATGGGTGGCTTCCGCCCCGACATCTTCAATGCCGTAGATGCCTTGCACCCAACTTCTATGCGTTGGCCGGGTGGCGGCTATGTAGCACAATATAATTGGAAGTGGGGTATTGGCCCACAAGAAGAACGTCAACGCTGGCCACACTGGATGTGGATGGATTACGACCAAAACGCATTCGGTACCGACGAATTCATCCGCTTCTGTCGCGAGGTAAACTCCGAGCCGGTAATCGTTGTCCGCGTAGGATTCGACCGCCCGGAAGAGGAGTATGAAAGCATTTTGCAAGATGCATGCGATTGGGTAGCTTATTGCAACGAACCGGCTACAGGCAAGTGGGGTAGTGTGCGTGCGGCAAATGGACACCCCGAGCCATACAACGTGAAGTATTGGGAGATTGACAACGAGATGTGGGAAATGGGTTTGGAGAAATACGAAGCGGCTTTGCGCGATTTCTCTACCGCCATGCGCAAGGTTGACCCGACAATCAAAATCATCTCATGCGGCGGTTTCCCCGATGACGAAGGTTTGTTGATGCGCTCGGGCAACTATTTCGATTACTTAAGCTTGCACCACTATGAACAACAAGGTGGCTATCTCACCGGCCCTAAGCGTTTAGGCCAACAATACGACCGCTATGCTAAGATGATTGCGGCATGTCCTAATCCGCATATCAAGCTATACATCTCGGAATGGAATTTGAATAGCATCGATTGGCGTACAGGCCTCTTTGCTGGTGGCTTCTTGAATACATGCGAGCAACGCGATGTAGTGGGTATGGGCGCGGCAGCACTCTTTATCCGCCGTACCGATTCGCCCGATTGGAACAATGCTTTCATTAACTTCGACTATAAAGACCTGTTTGTTGCGCCCAACTATCAAGTAACCGAACTTTGGTACGACAACTTCTCGAAGTATCGTTTGGCTTACGAGGGCGATACGAAGGATTTGAGCGTGACAACAACGCTTTCGGAAGATGGACGACACATCATCGTGAAGGTGGTTAATGCTACCGACAAGCCCTATCAGTTGGCTATTCAAGGTAATTGGAAGGGTATCTCGGGTGGTGAATACAAATACTTTGCACCCGGTGACTTGATGATTGCTAATAGCATGGATAAAAAAGATGCGGTGGCCTTGAAGAACCGCCCGGTAGATGCCGTAGATAATGGTATGACGCTGGAGGTTGAACCATACTCGGCCGGTGTGTTGAAGATAGAACGAACATTTTAATTAATCTTTATATTAACTTATCATTAAAATTCCGTGAAAATGACTAAGAATCTAATGCGATATCTGTTGTGCATATCGTTTCTTTTGTCGGCCTCGTTTGGCCTGAATGCCGCTAACCCTTATCTGCCTTTGTGGGAGCACATCCCCGATGGCGAACCTTATGTGTTCGAAGACCCCGACATGCCGGGCAAGTATCGCGTATATATATATGGTTCGCACGACTCACGCATTTCCGACTATTGCGGACGCGAATTGGTGGTGTGGTCGGCATCGGTAGATGATTTGATTAATTGGCGTTACGATGGCATTATCTTCGAATCGAAGACCGATGCCAACGGTGAGCTTCTGAGCGAAGACGGATTGGGCGACGTGCTTTTTGCACCCGATGTAACCATGACCGTCGATGCCAACGGAAAGAAGACCTACTACCTCTTCCCGAACAATCAGGCCGGTGGACGTAACGGTATGGCGGCAAAAGCCGACCGCCCCGATGGCCCCTTCCAGGTAATCAATTGGAGCAAAACCAATCCGAAGGTGAACGATGGTGTGTTTGGTTTCGACCCCGCCGTGTTTGTCGATGACGACGGTCGCGTGTATGGCTATTGGGGATTCGAACGCTCGTATGCCGCTGAACTTGATCCTACAACAATGGCTACCGTCAAACCCGGTACAGAGATTGTGGAGGATATGATTAGCGGTCGCTTCCAAGAGGGTGTTCACCGCTTCTTCGAGGCATCATCCATGCGCAAGATTAAGGATAAATACGTATTTATATATAGTAGATTTACGGAAGAGGGCGAGTTTGGCTTGCCTACATCCAACTATACCTTGGCCTATGCCTATGGCGACAACCCACTTGGCCCCTTCACCTATGGCGGTACAATCATTGATGGCCGTGCTCGCGACACCAACGAAAAGGGTGAGGTTATTGCAACCGCTACCATTGCGGGTAACACTCACGGAAGTATTGCCGAGATTAACGGTAAGTGGTATGTCTTCTATCACCGTCAAACGGGCCCTACCGAATATACGCGTCAGGCAATGGTGGCACCCATCGAGGTGGTTATTGAAGAAGGCCCCGGAGGAAAGGTAACCATCAGCGAAGCCGAATATACATCCGAAGGTTTTGAAACCGATGGCTTGGATTTGTACAAACGCTATCCGGCCGGTATCGCTTGTTACTATACCGGTCCTACACCCATCCACCAGGAGTATCCTAACTACTATCACTCGGGCTCGTACATGCAACCCTTCTACTTGAGTGACGAAACATACGAAGATCCCTATCAGCTGGATGTGAATTGCAACGTGGTGGTGAACAACACCAATGGCTCGGTTGTGGGCTATAAATACTTCAATTTCGACGGATTGAAGAAGGGAAAGACCTCGCTCGACATCAGCATGAAGCCATTGGGCGTTGAAGGACGCATCGATGTGATGATTGATAGCCCGTGGGAGTCGAAAGGTGGAAAGAAGGTTGGCTCGTTGACGCTCACCAAGGAGATGCCACAAGAGGTACAAGACATTCAGATTGCGCTTGACGACCTTACTCAGCTGAACGGAAAACATGCCATCTACCTGCTCTTCTCGGCCGAAGAGCCAAATCAATCGTTGTGCGAACTTTACAACTTCACCTTCGTGACCAATAGCGATACGTATAATGCCGTTATCGTGATTGCTTTGGTGGTTGTATTGTTCTTGTTTGCCGCCTTGATTGGCAAGAAAAGAAAGAAATAGCAATAGCTATCGCTGAAAATGGAGAAATTCGATGTACATATATTGGGATGTGGCTCGGCGTTACCAACGTCGCGCCACTTTCCTACTTCCCAAGTGGTAAACCTTCGCGATAAACTCTTTATGATAGATTGTGGCGAAGGTGCGCAATTGCAATTCCGCAAGTGTAAGCTGAAGTTTTCGCGCTTGAATCACATCTTCATTTCCCATTTGCATGGCGACCATTGTTTTGGTTTGCCGGGCTTGATATCTACCTTGAACCTATTGGGACGAACGGCCGAGTTGCACATCCATGCCCCTCAGGAGTTGGAGGGGTTGTTGTCGCCTTGGTTGGCTTTCTTCTGCCATCAGATGACGTTCAAGGTGTTTTTCCATCCCTTCGAAACCAAGCAACCGCAACAGATTTACGAAGACCGCTCGATGACGGTCACCACCATCCCGTTGAAGCACCGGATGCCTTCGTGCGGCTTCCTTTTTGCGGAGAAGCAACGTCCAAGGCATATCATTCGTGAGATGATTGACCGCTATAACATCCCCTTATACGAGATTAATCGCATAAAGAATGGGGCGGATTATCAAACACCTGATGGCGAACTGATACCCAATGATAGGCTGACCACACCGGCTGATGCGGTGCGTAGGTATGCCTATTGTTCGGACACCCTCCCTTTGGCCTCGGTTGCCGAGCAGGTAAAGGGAGTAAATCTTCTGTTTCATGAAGCAACCTTTGCCGATGACGGGATAGCCCGGGCAAAGGAAACCTATCACACCACGGCTAAGCAAGCCGCCCGGTTGGCTAAAGATGCTCAGGTGGGTAAGTTGCTCATCGGACACTTCTCGGCAAGGTATGAGGACGAACAACTTTTGCTCGACGAGGCTCAGAGTGTTTTCCCGAATACCCAACTGGCACGCGAAATTAAATTTTATTCCATAGATTAAACCTTTTGGACGCATATCCGTCTAAATGTTAAAGAAATAAAAAGATAATGGCTAAACCATCCTATAGCGAACGCGAAATAATGGCATTGCTCAACTCTCCCGACACCGTGCGAAGAGGGTTCGAAATGTTGGTTGCTCAATATAGCGAGCAGCTCTATTGGCAAATTCGCCGTATGGTGCTTTCGCATGAAGATGCAAACGATTTGCTACAGAATACATTCATCAAGGCTTGGTCGAACCTCGATTGCTTTAGGGCAGAGTCGAAGATAACCACTTGGTTGTATCGCATTGCCTCCAACGAGTGTATTACCTTTTTGAACAGACAGAAAATCTTGTCCACCGTATCGATAGACGAGCCCGAAGCCGAATCGCTCTATCAATTGGAGAGCGACGAGTACTTCAATGGCGATGAAACACAACAGATTTTCCAAAAAGCCTTGTTGACATTGCCCGAGAAGCAACGACTGGTGTTCAACATGAAGTATTTCCAGGAAATGAAGTTCGAAGAGATTTCCGAGATACTGGGAGTGACGGTAGGAGGCCTGAAAGCATCGTATCACCACGCCGTGAAGAAGATAGAAAATTTTTTAGAGCGTTATGCTTAAACCTTTATCTATGTTGTTAGTCTAATAAGTAGAGCAAAAAAGATTATGAGAGAAGAAGAGAATATATTGAGAAAAGTGGGTACACAAAATCCGTTTACGGTACCCGAAGGCTATTTCGATAATCTGACTTCAGAGATTATGGCCTTCATTCCCGAGGAGACTCCGGCAAAGGTTGTGAAGATGCCAACCTTGTGGGATAGAATCAAGCCTTGGACGTATATGGCTGCTATGTTTGCAGGAGCAGCTTTGCTTATCCGTTTGGGTTCTTCATCCAATAACGAAGCGACCATTACCAATCAGTTGGCCGCAGATGAATCGGAATTGGAAATGAAGTACATCAGTACGATTGTTGATGGTGCGATGATGGACGACTATTCATTATATGTCTATCTGTCGGATTTGAACATGGAGGAAGAATAATTAATAATGCCAAAAAACGATGAAAAGAGTAATTTTATTAGCAACCTTGTTGCTGTCTTTCGTATCTTTTAGCTGGGCAAATGAAGGAACTGACCAAGAACGCTTGTCGCGCGAACAGTTCAAAGCCAGACAACAGGCTTACTTGATGCAAGAGGCCGGTTTGACGGTAGATGAATCGGCAAAGTTTTTCCCGGTTTACTTCGAGTTGCAAGACAAGAAGAAGGAGATTAACGATGCCTATTGGAAGGTGTTTCGCAACATCAAGCCCGGCGAAACAACCGAAGATCAATATAAGGAGATTCTGAAGACAATTTACGACACTCGTATTCGTATCGATAAGTTGGAACAATCCTATTGCGAAAAGTTCTTGAAGATAATCTCTGCCGAGAAGTTATGTAAGATATTCATGGCAGAAACTGGTTTCCACCGCGATTTGATGAAAGGCTTTGGCCACAACAACATGGGTAATCGTAACAATGGTGGAGCACCAAGAAATGGTTTTGGACAATTTTGAGAGTCTTGTATTAATGTAATGTTAGTAAATGGGGAGCCGGTAAGCGCGATGCTTATCGGCTTTTATTTTTCTTTTTTATTCTTATTTCCTTTCCAGTTCCTTGGCTTCGTTCCATAGCTTGTCCAGCTCTTCAAGAGGCATATCTTTCATGTTCTTTCCCTCTTTGATGCTATGCGCCTCCACGTATCCGAAGCGTCGGATAAACTTCTGGTTGGTGCGCTCTAAAGCATTGTCGGGGTTGATTTTGTAGAGGCGTGCGGCATTGATGAGGCTGAACATAATGTCGCCAAACTCATCTTCGGCCTTCTCCTTGTCCATGCGTTCAACCTCTACCTGAAACTCTTGAATTTCCTCTTTCACCTTCTCCCACACTTGCGAGCGTTCTTCCCAATCGAAGCCCACGTTGCGTGCCTTGTCTTGTATGCGGTAGGCTTTGATGAGCGAGGGTAGTGATGCCGGTACGCCACTCAACACGGTTTTGTTGCCGTCCTTCTCTTTCATCTTCAGTTGCTCCCAGTTTTCGGATACTTGTCCGGCGGTTTCGGCCTTTACGTCGCCGAATACATGTGGGTGGCGGAAGATGAGTTTGTCGCACAAGCGGTCGCACACATCCTTCATGTCGAAGTCGCCCGTTTCGCTCGCTATCTTGGCATAGAAGGCAATGTGTAATAGTACGTCGCCCAGCTCTTTACAAATCTCTTTCTTGTCATTGCGCATCAGTGCGTCACAAAGTTCGTAAGTCTCTTCTATAGTGTTTGGGCGCAAGCTTTCGTTGGTTTGCTTCTTGTCCCACGGACACTTTTCGCGCAACTCGTCGAGCACGTCGAGGAAGCGTCCAAATGCTTCTAACTTTTCTTCTCTGGTATGCATGGTCGTTTTTTGCTTTTCGTTATCTTTTCCGTAAAGGTATAACTATTTCGTTTTTTCCAAAATTTAGATACCTATCATAGAAAGCACGGAATGTAGCTTGATATTTACCTTGGCTTTTTTCTATGAGTTTCAATACGAAGTCTTCGAGGTTGACGGATGAAATCTTATATCTGTACTCTTCTTTTAGCTCGTTTTTTAGTGAATTCACTTCATCTCTTGTTGTGGGGTGCTCTTTAGGTGCCAATACAATGGAATATGCTTTTTTGTTTTGGTCAATTCCATAGGTCTCACTTAGTAGGAAGTTGCGATATATCTGTGTAAGATTAACCTCTTTGTTTTCAATGCGTTCTTTAATTTCTGTACGGAATATGCCTAATGATGTAATTGTTCCTTTGCCTTTTCCTTTTCGGGATGCTTCATTTGTTCCTAAGTTTTCGGAATATTTTGTTTCTATGGCAATGAAAGAGGGGATGCCGTCATAGTCTGTAAACTCAATGATTGCATCCATTGCCGTGAGGTCATTTGTTAGCTCTTTAAAATTGTCAGGAATGAATTCCAAGTCTATCTTTGTAACCTTATTTATATTATAATCGGGCAATGCAGCTCTAAGGATGTCTGTAGCTGAAGATTCATCCTCCTTTCGCATTTCTTCTAAAGGACAGAATAGATTGAAAGCCATCGGTTGGCTCGACAATAAATTGTTGAATAGTCGCTCTTCGTTTATTGTTTCATAATGTTTACGATTATTCACCCTCTTTTTTGCATAATCAAAGATATAATCCTCAAGGAAATTTTTCCCCGTTTTATCTCCGTTCATAATATAATTGCCGTAAAAATAGCGTTTAGAACCTCGTTGAATATATCCTTCATCTTCTCCAATTTCAACTCTATATATGGATTGGAGCAAGCGGCATTTGGCTACAAATTCGGAATCTCCTTTGTGTTGTTTTCCTATGTCCTGGTTGTTATAAATCATACGTATGTTTTAAAGTGATAATTAGTTTACAAAAGTAGATATTATTTTTGAGAAAATGAATTATCTTTGCATTAAACTAACTCCTAAAAGTATGTATTATGAAAATTGATTACGACAAAGTGCCCCATCAGTATGCCCGTTGCTTCCAAGCGGATTGCCCGAAGGCGGCTACATGCTTGCGCCGTTTGGTGGCCGAGGCGATGCCCGCAAGCGAAGAGCGTTGCATGATTGTTTCTCCCAAGTATCTGGCTACGGTGAAGGGCGATTGCCCTTATTATCGCTCTTCCGAGATGATTCGTTATGCTAAAGGTTTTATTGGCATCATGAATCAACTTCCCCACAAAACACATAATTTGGCTATTACTTATTTGCAAGGAATGTTTAATGGCCGCAATTACTATCGTGTACGGAAAGGTGAACGATTGCTTTCGCCCGAAGAGCAAGAACGCGTATTGAATTTGTTGAATCGTATAGGTGCTCAAGGCCCGTTTGAATTCGATGCTTATATAGAGGATTACAACTGGTAATCCCCGTCAGAAGTACTTCTCCAGTGCCAAGCCTTGCCAATATGTTGGCAGTCGAGTGCCAAGCCCTTGGCAGCGCACTGCCATAGTGATGGCAGTGGACTGCCACAACTATGGCAAAATCCCTATTATTCGCTATTTATTTCCCTCCCACGAAATGAGCAGGCCGATGACTTCCGAGTAGTTCTTCTGTCCGCTACTAATCTTGTTACCTTTCAGGTAGAGATCGTACACCCAATCTTGCGCTTTGCCCATAAGCGGGCTATAAAGTTCGAGCCAATGGGCGCGGTTGCGTTGATATTGTTCGATTACTTCGGGGCGGATGGCGGATAGCAAAGCTTGATAATCGTCATCGCCAAGCATGCCTCGAGCGTTGGATAGCAAATGAGGAAGGATAGCAAGCCGTCCGCTGAATCGTAGGGGTTGCCACTTGCTTCGGGTGCATACCTGATAGGCGTAGAAGTTGGCTTCGGCCTCGTTTGCAATGCCTTGTTGATGAGAAAGTTCGTGCGCATAGGTGGCACCATATTGCGAAGCCGGCAAATCACCGTTCAGCGTAAACTCGCAGAAGAAGGGCATCATGCTGCCCGATACACCCACCTTAGAGGCCAAGGGCGTGTAGAGCATCGTCTTGACGCGCGGCCGTAGGTGGAATGGGGGATGGATGCCTTGTGTTGTCGCAATCTCTTGGTAGCCGGAAACTACCTCGTCGGCTATCAGCCATTTATCCTCTTCCGTTAAGCTATCTATCTCTATGAAGTCATTGTTCAGTTGGCCGATGAATCGCTCGGCAAATGCCTTGAACACCTCCTCGTCGAAGGCTTGCGGCGCGATGCCGGTGCGCTGATAGAAAGATGGTTGCGAGTAGTTCAGCCCCCACGCCAGGTAAAACCAAAGATATACCCACGCCAGGTACTCGATGATAGAAAGCAAGGCACGCCCTTTGCCTTTCATCTTCGTGAAAATGATTTTTACCAACAAAAGCGTAAGGCCCACCACACTGACGATGACAAACAAATCGCCTATGGAGAAGGGAAAAAGGTTGGAAAAACCAGATAGCAAACGGCCCGCGATAGGGTATATCCGGTAGGCATAGAAGGCACCCCACGAAGGGATGGCTTGCGCCAACCATACCATCGCAAGCCCTATGAAAAGCAGAATATGACGTTTATTTAGCTGAATCTTCATGAAAAACTTTCTGTTTATGCCATATGAAACATAGTTTTATTGCGACAAAATTATGCAATTCCATTTAAAATCACTAATTTTGCGGCATTAAGCATTAAATAGAACATGAAACACACATTTCTTTATCTTGTCATTGTTTTGTTCAGTTTTTCTGTACCTTGCAAGGCTCAACAAGCATTTGAAGAGTTTCGTGCCGATGCTGGAGATTATAGCATCATCTACTCAGGAAAGGTAGCCAACACATATAGCAAACATAAATATGCCAATACACCTTATTGGGAAACCGAAGAATACCGCATAGGAACTTTGTCGTTCGAAGGACGTATTTACAACGATGTACTTTTGCGCTATGATGCCTTTCGAAAAGATTTAAACATCGTTCCACCCCATAACAAAATAAGCGTAGCGGTCGATTCGCGTAAAGTGGATTATTTCATCCTGAACGAAGTGCGTTTTGTTCCTGACGACAAGGAGGGATATATATTGGTGCTACACGATAGCCCGTTTCTGAAGTTGACCTTGCAATTGAAATGTAACATAGGCCCATACGATGTAAAAGACTATGTTAGTTTCCTAACATTCAAAACCCAAGAACAATATTCACTGACCATAGATGGCATATCATACGACGTAAAAAATCGAAAATCTTTCGTTAAGCATTTTCCTGCTTACAAAAAGCAACTGAAAAAGTATGCAGAGGAAAACCGTCTAAACTTCTCCAAAAATAGAAGAGAATCACTTACCGCATTGGCCCGTTATGCCGAAACATTGATTAAAGCCAATCACCATGAAAAGTAACCGACTCATCACATTTCTACTTCTTATAGGTTGCTTGACACTTTGTCACCAAGCAATTGCACAAACCGCTTCCGACAGCATTTCCATCTTTTCGTTGATAGAAGCGGTGGAGGCTAACACCTCATATCGCATCTACACCACTATCGACAAACCATTCTTAGTGAAGAAAGCCGAAACACAGAAACCGGAAGTAGAACACTTACAGAAAGCATTGACTGGTACGAACTATCAGATAACAATATACCAAGACTACATCTTTGTATTGCCGACAGCACCTTTGGAAACCTCCTTGCCCATGTCTTGGCATAAGGATGGAGAGGCGGATAAGGCAAGTAGTCGGGCTGTAATAACCCCTGTGCGTGCCACTTCCGAAAATATGGTGTACGACATAGGCGATAAGTACAAACCAACGGATAAAAAGCAGATTACACTAACGGGCGAAATCATCGACTTCAAAAGCGGACAACCCATGGTAGGGATAAACGTGATTCATCGCGCACCATGGGCAGCAACCATTACCGATATGCAGGGACGCTTCACGCTTCTCCTACAACAAGGACACAATGTGTTGGAAATAAGCGGTGTCAACATCAAGGATACCCAACGACAATACATGTTGTATGCCGACGGAACCACCCATATCGTTTTGGAAGAGGAAGACCATCTGTTGGATGAAGTGGTGATAACCTCGGGAAAAGTGGAAAACGTAAAAGGATTGCAGCTGGGCATGGAAAAGTTTCAGCCCCAGCTATTGAAAAACATCCCTACTGCTATGGGCGAGGTAGATGTATTGAAAATGATACAAACTTTGCCGGGTGTAAAAACAGTAGGCGAAGCCTCGAATGGATACAACGTGCGTGGAGGCGCTACCGACCAAAACCTATTGCTGCTGAACAACGGAACCATCTATAATCCAAACCATTTGTTCGGTTTCTTCTCTGCCTTCAACTCGGATATGGTACAAGATGTAGAACTCTATAAGAGTAGCATCCCTGCTCAATATGGCGGACGCATTTCTTCGGTACTGAACATTACCGGAAAAGAAGCAAGTAAGGAAAAGTTTACGGGAGCAGCCAATATAGGGCTGGTAACTAGCAAACTAAACTTGGAAATTCCGTTGGTGAAAGAAAAGATGTCGCTCCTCTTGAGTGGACGTACCACCTATTCGGACTGGATTATGAAAAAACTACCCGAGAAGAGCGGATACAAAAACGGGAATGCCGGATTTTATGATTTAGGGGCCACTTGGTCGTATACCATCGACCATTTAAATAAAGTAAACGTGTATGGCTACTATAGCCACGACCGATTTGAGTTTAATGAAAACGAAAAGTATGCCTATAGTAACCTGAATGCATCGGTGAATTGGCGTACCATTCTCAACGAGAAGGTTACGGCCAACCTTGCTGCCGGCTACGATCACTATGACTACATGAATGATGAAAGCACCGATGCCGTTGCCGCAGCCCGATTGAAGTTTGCTATCAACCAAGTGTATGCTAAAGTAGGCTTTAACCACGATTTAGGTAATGGTCATAAACTGAATTACGGACTCTCAACCATGCTTTACGACTTGCAACCGGGTATTTACGAACCATTGAATGATTCATCGACCGTTGCACGAAAGGAATTGCAAACAGAAAAAGCTTTGGAAAGTGCCCTCTACATTGGCGACCAATGGGAAATTAATTCTAAGTTGTCGATAGATGCCGGTATCCGTTTGTCTATGTTTAATGCATTGGGAAAACGCACCTATTATGATTATGCTACAGGCGAACTCCCATCGCTCAATGCCATAACCGATACCATCACAACAGGAGGAGGTGCATTCAAAACATACTTTGCACCGGAATTCCGTTTGTCGGCACGCTATGCCTTCTCGGACGATTTGTCGGTAAAAGCAGGCTTCAACACCATGCAGCAGTATATACATAAGCTATCGAATACCGTCATCATGTCGCCTACCGACACATGGAAGTTGAGCGACAAGCATATTAAACCTCAACGAGGATGGCAACTTGCCGGTGGCGTGTATTACAATACTCCCGACAAGATGTTGGAGTTGTCGTTAGAGGGATACTATAAGAAATTGATTGATTATTTAGACTACCGCAGTGGGGCGCAACTCATTATGAACGAGCATATAGAAACGGATGTAATCAATACAGAAGGCTATGCTTATGGTGTGGAATTTCAAGTTAAGAAGCCAGAAGGCAAACTGAATGGTTGGCTAAGTTATACCTACTCGCGTACCTTTCTTCGTCAGAACGACCCTCGAATCGCTAATCCGGCCAACCGTGGTGAATGGTATCCTACACAATATGACAAACCGCACGATTTTAAACTTATCGCCAACTACAAGTTTACCCGTCGATACAGCATGTCGCTCAACTTAGACTATAGCACCGGTCGTCCGACTACTGTGCCTGCCGGAAAATATTGGGACAAGACTCTTAATCGAATGCTAGTGTATTATACCGACCGAAATAGCTATCGGGTACCCGACTATTTCCGTGTCGATTGGTCGTTCAATATTGAGCCAAGCCATCATTTGACACTGCTCACCCATAGCTCTATCTCCATCGGTGTGTATAATGTGACCGGACGTAAAAACGTATATTCCATTTATTACGTACCTATGAATAATAAAATTCAGGGATACAAAATGTCTATCTTTGGAACACCGATACCTTTCGTTACATATAACATCAAATTCTGACGACACATGAAACAACTGAAATATAACTTAGCATTACTTTGCTGCCTATCACTCTTGATGTATGGTTGTGTAGAGGAGTTCAATGCCCAACTACCCGATGGCGATACCGACTTGTTGGTAGTGGATGGGAACATTATCTCCGATTCTACCGTAATCTTTTCCTTGAGTCGTAGCGTATCCCTCGATGACGTGTTGGCTACCGATGTCTATGATCATATAGATGCAGAAGTGAACGTTGTGGGTAGTGACGGAAGCATCTATAAGGGGGAAAATCTGGGACTTGGAAGGGCAGATGACTATCGTGTAACGATAGGTAAACTAAACCCACAAGTCTTATACCATTTGGAGATAAAGTGGAATGGCGATACCTATACTTCCACACCGCAACAACCCTTGGAAACGGAAGAGTTTGCCTTGAATTTTAAACAAATAGACGAAACTAGCCCCGTACAAGTACAGGCAACCACTAATCCTGCAACTGATGGAAAGACGTCGTATTATATATGGGATTATGAGGAAGATTGGGAAATTCGGACTACATATCGAAGCAGATTTGTATTTGATCCAGATGAGGGTAAAAATGGAGCTATTATAGAATATAGTGAAGCTCCTTACGATCAAGGATGGATACACAAAACATCAAATTCTATATTAATAAGTTCTACAGACAATTTTCAGGACAACCGTCTGAAAAACAAAACAATCTACCATATCGATTATACCGATAATCGCATTTCCCATTTGTATAGTACCCTTGTAACCCAGCGAAAAATAACTAAAGGAGAATACGAATATTATCAGTGTGAAGAAAGATATACCAACAATATGAGTGGGCTTTTCACTCCTCAACCATCTGAATTACCTACCAATATTACATGTGACAACAAGAATAAGCGGGTAATTGGTTATGTAGGTGTCAATATGAATGTGGTCAAACAACGCCTATTTATTCCTACCACAGAGGTATATTACGAACAAGATTACAAGTGTGTACCACGTAAGCTTGAATCTTTTGAAGGTGCCGACTATAAAGAAATCTACGATCAAGATTATCAGATTTCATATTATTCGGCTCTTCCAGGAGCACCCATCATTATCCTATGGGTAAATACAAGATGTGTGGATTGCCGTGCATTTGATGCCAATCCAGATGCAAAACCGGACTTCTGGCCAAATAATTAATCTTTAAAATGGGAATATGAAAAAAACAATTGCCTTTATAATATATCTTCTTGCTTCTATGAGCATGGTTGCACAACAGCAAGAATATATCCGACTGATTACTGACAAAGAGTGTTACTTGGCCGGAGAAGATTTGTGGATGAAAGTTTGTGTGAGCGATGCTAACAATCAACCGATGAAAATCAGTAAGGTGGCCTACATTGAAGTGAGTGACGAAAAACAAGTATATGCCCAAGCCAAAATAGATTTAACGGATGGATGGGGAAGTGGACGCATTCGATTGCCGAGAACCATGCATTCGGGGACATTCCTAATTACTGCCTATACTCGTTATCTGCGCAACTGGGGAGAAGATGCATTCTGTCATCAACTGATAGCTGTAGTAAACACTTTGCAAGCATCAGATGAGGATTGTATTGCATGGATAGACTCACTTCCCTCATTACCAACTTCAATTTCCAATAAACTGAGTAGCGATAAGCAAATGTATGGTAAACGGAGCAAGGTCGTCCTTTCGTGGGAAGAGGTTCCTACAGATGTCTTCGGACTTACTTTGTCGGTTGTCAGAAAGGACTTTGCCTTGGGAGGAATTCTACAATCAACTTCATACGTTCCAATCAACCATCCTCAAACATTTCCATGGATTGCCGAAATCGAGGGACATATTGTTCATGCTGCTTTGACCGACTCAACAATTCAAACACAAACCAGTCGATTGGCCTGTGTTGGAAAGGAGATTCGCATGTTTGAGGGAAAACCTGTTGAAGACGGAAGTGAGTATTATTTCTATACACACGGAGTCAACAATATGCAGGACATCGTACTTGATGTCGTGCTTAAAAACGAAACAGACAAAGCACGCTTAAATATTGTCACTCCCTTTGCGGAAAGTAAAGCCAAACAATTGCCATCTATTCCTCTATATAGTTCGGAACAGAATTTGTTGGAACGCAGTGTGATGATGCAAGTATATACGTTGGTGCCCGATACAACCAACTCTCTTTCTGTTGCTAGTTCGTTATATAACTTTACTCCTTCGAATTCTTACAAGTTGGACGAATGGACGCGCTTTAATAGTGTGCGAGAAACCTTTATTGAATTTATACCCGATATTCGAAGCACCAAACAAGGAAACGAAAATGTTATTCAAACTTTTTCGAGAGAAATTGGCAATTTCGGCAAATTCAAATCATTGGTACTGATAGATGGCGTTCCCATTGAAAACCATCAGCAAGCCTTGGACTTCGATGCTCGTTTGTTGGAGTACATCCATCAATACCAAGGCAGTTATATATTCGGTGGGCAAGTTTACGATGGTATTGTATCCATGGTTACCTACAAAGGTAATTTGAATGGCCTTCGATTGGAAGAAAATGCTTCGCTTTTTGCTTATGAATTCCCACAAAAAGGTATCTGCTTTCCTATGAAAGATTATAGCGATGAAGCAAAAATAACATCGCGCATTCCCGATTTTCGACATACTTTATATTGGAATCCTTCTATAGGAAGTAACTCGCGCACTATAGAGTTTTATACTTCAGATTTGACAGGGACCTATCAAGCTATTCTACGTGGATTCACTGAAAAGGGGGCAATTTGGGAAGAGAAGATTGATTTTGTTGTAGAATAGCTCTACAAAAATCTTATTCTTTAAAGTGTTGTTTTATCTCTGTAAAGTATGCAATTCCATTTAAAATCACTAATTTTGCGGCCATTATTCGGAAAGTATAACCATAAGATAGAATTTTAAACATGGAATTAGCAAGTAAGTACAACCCCGCTGATGTGGAGGGAAAGTGGTACCAATATTGGTTGGACCACAAACTGTTCAGTTCGAAACCCGATGGTCGTGAGCCCTACACCGTCGTCATTCCGCCCCCCAACGTCACCGGTGTGCTCCACATGGGACACATGCTTAATAATACCATCCAAGATATCCTGGTGCGCCGCGCTCGCATGGAAGGCAAGAATGCCTGCTGGGTGCCGGGTACCGACCACGCATCTATTGCTACCGAAGCCAAGGTGGTGAACAAACTGGCCGCCCAAGGCATCAAGAAGACCGACCTCACTCGCGAGGAGTTCTTGAAGCACGCTTGGGAGTGGACAGACGAACACGGAGGCATCATCTTGAAGCAACTTCGCAAACTTGGTGCATCGTGCGACTGGGATCGTACCGCCTTCACCATGGACGAGAAGCGTAGCGATAGCGTTATCAAGGTATTCTGCGACCTATACAACAAAGGCTTGATTTACCGCGGTGTACGCATGGTAAACTGGGACCCCAAAGCGCTTACCGCTCTCTCTGACGAAGAGGTAATCTACAAGGAAGAGCATAGTAAGCTCTACTACCTGCGTTATATGGTAGAGGGCGATGCCGAAGGTCGTTATGCCGTAGTGGCTACTACTCGTCCCGAAACCATCATGGGCGATACCGCCATGTGTATCAACCCCAACGACCCCAAGAACGAATGGTTGAAGGGTAAGAAGGTCATCGTGCCATTGGTAAACCGCGTTATCCCCGTCATCGAAGACGACTATGTGGATATCGAGTTCGGTACCGGTTGCTTGAAGGTTACTCCTGCCCACGACGTGAACGACTACATGTTGGGCGAAAAATACAACCTCCCCTCTATCGACATCTTCAACGACAACGGCACATTG
Source organism: Mediterranea massiliensis (assembly GCA_015060685.1). Taxonomy (GTDB): domain Bacteria; phylum Bacteroidota; class Bacteroidia; order Bacteroidales; family Bacteroidaceae; genus Bacteroides; species Bacteroides massiliensis_B. The sequence goes on from SUXZ01000008.1 coordinate 58,798, forward strand.
AGCGAAGCCGCCGGCCTATACGTTGGCATGGATCGCTTCGACGTTCGCAAGCAAATCGAAGAAGATTTGCAAAATGCCGGTCTTTTGGAAAAAGTTGAAGCCTACACCAACAAGGTGGGTTGCTCCGAACGTACCGGTGTGCCCATCGAGCCAAAGCTCTCTATGCAATGGTTCCTCAAGATGCAACACTTTGCCGACATGGCCTTGCCACCGGTAATGAACGACGAACTGAAATTCTATCCAGCAAAATATAAGAACACTTATAAGAATTGGTTGGAAAACATCAAGGATTGGTGCATCAGCCGCCAACTTTGGTGGGGACACCGCATACCGGCCTACTACCTGCCCGAAGGTGGATACGTGGTAGCCGAAACACCCGCGAAAGCACTCGAATTGGCTCGCGAAAAGACCGGCGAAAGCTCGTTGACGCTCGATGCCCTTCGTCAGGACGAAGATTGCCTCGACACATGGTTCTCGTCATGGTTGTGGCCCATCTCGCTCTTCGACGGCATTGAAAACCCCGGAAACGAAGAGATTAAGTACTACTATCCTACAACCGACTTGGTGACCGGCCCGGACATCATCTTCTTCTGGGTGGCACGTATGATTATGGCCGGATACGAGTACATGGGCGACATGCCGTTCAAGAACGTTTACTTCACCGGTATTGTGCGCGACAAGCTCGGCCGCAAGATGTCTAAGTCGCTCGGCAACAGCCCCGACCCATTGGATTTGATTGATAAGTATGGTGCCGATGGTGTGCGCATGGGTATGATGCTTTCTGCCCCTGCCGGCAACGACATTCTCTTCGACGATGCACTTTGCGAACAAGGACGTAACTTTAACAATAAGATTTGGAATGCCTTCCGCTTGGTGAAGGGATGGGAAGTAAGTGCCGATGTAGAAGTGCCCGAAGCAGCCGCCCTCGCCATTAAGTGGTTCGAAGCTAAGCAAGCAGCCGTAGCTGCCGAAATGGCCGACCTCTTCAGCAAGTATCGCCTTAGCGAAGCCTTGATGGCTGTTTACAAACTCTTCTGGGATGAGTTCTCAAGTTGGTACCTCGAAATGATTAAGCCGGCCTACGGACAACCCATCAGCAAGCAAGTGTACGACACTACCATCGGTTTCTTCGACAACCTGCTTCACTTGTTGCACCCATTTATGCCATTCATCACCGAAGAACTTTGGCAACACATTGCCGACCGCAACGAGGGCGAAAGCCTCATGGTAAGCCCGATGGCCGCCCCTGTCGCCTACGACGAAGCCATCATTGTTCAGTTCGAAGCCGTGAAAGAGGTTATCAGTAGCATCCGTGCTATCCGTTTGCAAAAGAACATTGCGCAAAAGGAAACATTGGATTTGCAAGTAATTGGTGAAAACCCCGTAGTAGAATACAATGCCGTTATCACTAAGATGTGTAACCTCGAAGCTATTCAAGCCGTTGAGGCGAAAGCCGATGGTGCAGCAGCCTTTATGGTAGGTACAACTGAGTTTGCCGTACCTCTTGGCAACATGATTGATGTAGAAGCCGAAATTGCCCGTATGGAAGCCGAGTTGAAGCACAAAGAAGGTTTCTTGGCTGGTGTAATGAAGAAGCTCAGCAACGAAAAGTTTGTGAACAACGCTCCCACCGCCGTTATCGAGCTTGAGCGCAAGAAGCAAGCCGATGCCGAAAGCATCATCAAGTCGCTCAAAGAAAGCATTGCCGCTTTGAAGAAATAATTCTTTCCCGATTATAACAAAAAAAAATAGGAGCCAATCGATTGGCTCCTATTTTTGTGTCTTGTAAACCATTATTGGTAGGGACGCAACGTGTTGCGTCCGCCTGGTGATTTACTGTATAATCTTTGTGCTATTTTTCACCCTTCCTCTATAAACCAGGCATGCAATAATGAAATATCCAATGCATTGTCCCCACAAAATGAGCAATTCTTGGCTGAGGTCGGCTATGCTTGCTCCCATCGAATTGGCTTTGACAAAGGCAAGCACACCAACCGGGGCGGGTAGCAAGTAGTGAAGTACGCGCCAAGGAAACGGCATCAGCTCCAACGGCCAGGAGATGCCCGAAAGGAAAAGCAAGCCCACCGAGAAGAAGGCTATGAGCAACAAGGGAGCATCGCTATCCTTGAAGAAGGGCGAGCAGGCCAAACCGAAAAAGGCGGTGCCATATAAATAAGGTATTATTAATTGGATGAGCACCAACGGACTGGCCAAATGGGGCAAATCGTATAATAACGGAAGTAATCCCAATAAAAAGAGGGCAAACAGCGCATAGAAACCTACATAGACAACCGTCTTGCCTATCACAATGCTAAGAGCACCTTCCCAAGGGCCTTGACGACCGGCTATCTGCATCAATTTTCTATTGCCTTGTTCATGCTCTTTGCCGCATCGCATACTGATGACCATCAGTAGCGTCTGGAAAATAATAACCATCAGTACCGCCGGAATTAGGTAATCGGCATATCCTCCGCTTTCGTTGAATAGGGCAATGCCTTCCACCCCGATGCTTCGGGTATTGACGATGGCCTCTACCGCATCGGCATCCAGGAATACCAATTGCTGCTGGCGCACCGCATCGTCCAACGCCAACATGGCTCCGCTGAAAGCCTTCTCCATGGCTTCGTAGTAGAGAAAGGAGGTGGTGTTGTTGTAGGAAACAAACACGGCCTCTTCTCCCCGGCCAACCCGTTCGTCGAAATCGTTCGGCAAGAAGAGCATTCCGGCGGCTTCACCTCTTGTCATTCGTCGGTGAGCTTCGCCGATGTCGGTGGCATAGCCCTCTATCCGCACTTGCGGGGTGGCATCCAGTAGCTGTACATAACGACGGCTCAGAGCGGTGCGGCCATTATCGACCACCGCCACCGGCACTTCGAGCAACACATTCGGGCTATACATATAATTATATAGTATGCCGTACACGAAGATGCCACCACCCATTACCAACAGCACGGGGAGGCTACGAAGAATGCTTCGAAACTCGTACTTCGCCACACGGAGGATGTTATTCAAATGCAGCATATCGATGGGTTGTCAGAGCGTTTTTTAAGCGGGGAAGCAATAAAAGGGATAGCGGCATAAAGAGCAATAGGGCTGCAATACTCGTCCAATAATCGGCAAATCGGCCTCCTGCGTATTGAAGCATCTGCACGGCTTCCATAAAATGGCGCACCGGAAACAGATAGGAAACGGCATAGACGGGTGTATCCATGAAGCGGATGGGGAAGGTGACACCCGACAAGGTTGCCCCCAATGAACCTACCATCGAAACAATGCTGATGATGAGGCTTAGTGCCGGAAACAACGAGTAGAGCAGCAGGGCCAATGCTTGTGTGGCGCAAACAAACAGAATGGTAACACCGGTTATCGTCCAAAGACCATTGGGCAAAGGAATATCCAACCACCCGAAGAAGACGTAATTGGCCGCTATGCCCATAAGGATAAAGATGCAGGTGTAGGGAAGTAGTTTGCCCATAACCGCTATGAAGATATCGCCTTGCGCGGTTTGTAGCCAGTCGTCGGCTGTGCCGAACTTGCTTTCGCTACCCAAAGCATAGGTGGTGACCAACAACAATAGGATTTGCAAGAAGATGAAAAACATGGGTTGTCCTAAGTAAACCAGGTAGTTGCGATTGGCATTATAGATGGGGAAAGAGGACTTGGTGATGGGTATCAGAAAAGAGATTACGGATTCGTTCTCCTCGCCTAGTGCTACGCCAGTTGTTACGATGGGTGTTATCGAAACTTGCTTCAATAGTTGTTCGAAGGCGGCATACACTTCGCCGCCCACACCGAGCATGGCGTTGTGGTAGTAATAGCTAAGGGTCACCTCTTCGTTGTTGCCGGTTTTTTTGGCGAATCCAGGGGGAATGAGCAGGTAGGCATAAATACGCTTGCGCTTTACGTCGTTGCGTGCTTCCGTTTCGTTGCTATATTGCTTTGCAACCTTCAGTTCGGGTGTGGCATCCACCATGCGGACAATGTTTCGTGAGGTGGAACTATTGTCGGCATCTACCACGCCAACGGGTAACTCCCTCATACGTCCATCGCCGAATATGGTTGCCATGAAGAGTAGCGAGAATAGTGGCAACACGATGCATGCGGCAAGGTAGATGCGTCGGGAAGTCATACGGCTCAGCTCGCGACGGATTACGGCAGATAGCTTCTTTCTCATTGTTGCATGGTTACCAATACACTCATTCCCGGTCTTAATCCGTTTGCCTCCTCCATGGGCAAGGCATGGATTTCGAAGGTGCGCATGTCGTAGTCGCTTTTGCTATCGGTGCTTTTCCATGTGGCGAAGCTACCTAACGGACTGATGTAGTTTACTTTGAACACCATCTCTACGTTGCCGAGCGCTGGCACCTTACCAACAAAAGCCTGTCCCATGCTGAAGAATGACAGATAGTCCTCGCGCACGTTCAGCACTACATGGCAATCGGCAAGTACCACCAAGTTCATGATGGGTGTGCCTGTGCCTACCAGTTCGCCTTGCTTGGCATAGATGGTGGCAATCTCGCCGTTGTCGGGGGCCGTCAGCCATGCATCTTGAAGCACGGATTCCACTTCGTTCACCGTGCCTTGGGCGGCATCTACCAGCGAACGGGCACTCTCCTTGTCTTGTTTCTGTGCTCCATCCTTGGCCAACAGATACTGCTGATGGGCGGCACGCTCGGCCGCTACTGCTGCCTTGTAAAGGGCTTCGGCTTCATCGAACTGTTGGGCGCTCACCACACTATCGGCATATAGGTTGGCGATGCGTCGGTAGGTAGTGGTGGCCAGTTGCAGATCGCTTTGGCTTTTGTTCCATAGCTCTTCGGCCGTGCGGATAATCTGTAAGCGTGTTCCTTCGTCCACTTTTTGATTCTGGAAAGCGGCCACATCCTTCATGGCGCTTGCCTGTTGCAACTTGGCCCGCGCTTCGGGGCTGTTGATGCCGACCAAAGTATCGCCTTTGCTTACCATTTCTCCTTCGGCCACCCAAAACGTATCTATTCGCCCGGGCAACTTGCCCGATATGCGTATTTCGGTTGCCTCGATTGTTCCTTGCAACACTACGGGTGTGCGGCTCATCAGCATGATGCCGGCGATGGAGATTATTGCCACCGCTATTATGCCGATGATGAATGTCTTTGCTATCAATCTACTTGTTGTCTTCATTATCAATTAGTTGTTAGGATATACTTGTGCTTCTTGGACAGAATCCGAAAACGTCCAAAACATCTCCGGTACGCCACAGACTGAACAGAGCGAGGCAAGCGATACATCGAATTGATAGTATGCCAACAACAAGGCTATCTGTACTTTGGAAAGCATCACTTCGGCATCGACAACCTCTGTGGAGGTGGACATGCCCTCTTCGAATGACTTCCGACGAATGCGGAGCAGTTCCCTACTCATGGCGATGGTGGTTTGCAAGGTGTTTACCTCCTCTTCGGCCTGTTGCAGCTCCTTGTATAGTTGGTCCACCATAACGCTAAGTTTGTTTGTGGCTTCCTCTCTTCCCAAGGTCAGCGATTGTTTGGTTAGTCGTGCTATGCGTACATCGGCTTCTCGGTTCAGTCCGTCGAACAAATTCCATGTAAAGCCAATGCCTACCATGGTGCGTGGCATCAGGTTGCTTGGTAAATTCTTGGCATACAGTGTTTGTTTGCCCAGCAAGGCAATGTTGGGTAAATAGGCACTCCGGCTGATGCGTAGTTGGTTGTCGGCTATCGACTCTTCCAACCGTAATTTGCTTACCATATAATTACTGCTTGGGATGAGGCTCTGAAAGAAAAGACTGTCGGGCAAACCGTTGGAAATGAACAAAGGCGTTACGGGAGTTATCATTACATTGTTATCTTCTAATTCGAGCAACGAACAGAGCGCACGATGGGCTACTTCGTGCTCTTTCCGTGCCGACTCCCATTCGCGTTTGGCCTCTTGACGATTTACCTCGGCAAACAGCCGTTCGGCTTTGGTTAGCATGCCATTCGCTTCTAATTTCAAGGCATGTTCGTAGTGTAGTTGAAGGCTTTGGTAGGTTTGCTTCCGTACGTCCACCACCTTCTCGGCTAAGCGTAGGGCAAAATATGTCTCTGTCAGTTCGGTTTGTAGTGTGGCATGTGTCTCCTTTTTCCCTACTTGTGCCAAGTCAATCATTCTGCGGCCGATGCGTGAAGCATAAATACGTTTTCCACCGGTAAATATCGGCCACGAAAGAGTGGCATCTATTGTAGTGAGGTTGCGTTTTAGTAGTGGCATGGAGAGGGTGTAACTCCCTATTTGGTCGAGTAGAGAAGTGATGAGCCGGTTATCGGGAAGGATGGATTGGACAAACTCCTTGGCCGGTTCGGTGTAGGTGTCGAGCGGTTGGCGCACCTCTACCTGATTGGATAAATGTGCGTACATGCCCGATGCGTTTATGGCTGGAAACCAGAAGGCATTCAGCTTCTGCCGTTCGCCACGAGCCATCTCGATGGCTTTGTCCGCCATCTGCAAGGTATGGTTGTTGGTTTCCATCAAAGCCGTGGCCTCTTGCAATGAGAGTGCGCGTCTGTCCGTTTGCGCCATGAGTGCAAGCGGAAAGTAAAGAATAATCAAGAGTGATGTTCTGTTTGACATATGGATCTGAACATTTTCTCTCCCTAACAAATCAAGGAGGTTGATGGTTCAAATCCATCATAGCCTTCTACTACGTCATTGATTAGCTTTACGATAAATTATTCTTTCTTTAATAATTGACAACTGAGCATCAAGTCAAATATCTAGATTGCTTATACCCTCTTTAATTCCGGCAAGTAGCTGAGCATAAACGTCGGATTCTTTGGCTTGTATAAGAATATTTTCTCTATTATCTGTGGGAGTGGAACAGAATAGTCGGGCATAATGGCATGACGTTAAGATTGATTCGGTTATTGTTGGTAAATGCTCGGACAATAGTTTAGAGGCAATTAAACGATAGGCCGTTGTATCTATACCTTTGAAGTATGAGGCGGAGTCGATAGGGATAGCCCTGCCAGAGGTTATGTCTATGAGAATGTTTTCTGGGTTTTCATCCCAAGGTATCCATCGTTCATCGCCCACATCGTCGTATTCGGAATGTAATAGTTCATTCCTAAAGGCACTAAGAGGAAAACGGTCGTAATTGCGCACATAGAGGTCAATCACTACCATCTTTCCGATGTCGTGGAATATCTGGTGTAATTTGCCCTTTGGCAACGGGGCGTTGAGGATAACCTTGTGTAATTCACTTCCCTTCATTCGTTTCATAACCAATGCTTCGGTTACTGCCTCTATCTTTTTTCCTTGATTGTTTAACCAATTGACATCATTGAGTGCTTTCTGAACTTCACTCCATAAAACAATGTTGTTGGGAGTAACAAGGATAGGCTCTACCGATGGAAGGTTCATTCTTCGGATGAGTGTATCGCAAGTTATGATCGTAGAGTCAAAACTTGTAATCTTTATGGCGTACTCTTTGCCAAGTAATACGCCATCATCTCCGGAAGTGGACCAATGGTATGGCTCGTTTGTAGAATGATTGGAAACCAACGGCTTATTTGTATTGCTCCAACTTGGGTAGAATCTTTTTGATGTCGTTGATTCGTGTGGCATCACTGGGGTGTGTACTCATGAATTCGGGTACATTTGCACCTCCACTGGCCGACATCTTTTGCCAGAAATTGATGGCTACACTCGGATTGTAACCGGCCATGGTCATGAGTACAAGTCCCATGTAGTCGGCTTCTGATTCGTGCTTACGCGAGAAGGGGAGGGTTAAACCATATTGGGCACCTAAACCATAGATAGCGCTACCGGCTTGTTGTATAGCAGCAGACTTCTTGCTTAGCGCTTGCGTTAGGATTTGTGCTCCATATTGTGTCATTAGTTGCTGGCTCAAACGCTCGTTGCTATGCTTGGCTACAGCATGTGCCACTTCGTGACCTAATACAACGGCTAATTCATCGTCGGAAGAGACAAGTTTAAGCAATCCTTCGTACACCACAATCTTTCCACCTGGCATACAAAACGCATTAATCTGGTTGTCTTTAACCAATTTGAATTCCCAAGAGAAGTTGGATATTTCAGCACTTAAGCCATTATTCTTTAAGTATTGTTCGGTAGCGGCTGCAATCTTTTTTCCAACACGTGTCACCATAGCAGTGCCTTTAGCATTGGTAGAAATCGGTGCCGATTTGATGTAGTCGGAATATTGAGTTAAACTTGAGGATAATACTTCTTGGTCGGATACCAGTAAGATTTGTTTTCTTCCTGTAATGGGAACGATACTACAACCTCCCAAGAATAGCAGGGCGGTGATAAATAGAGTGGCAAGTTTTTTCATATGGTTAATTTTCAAGCAAATCTTTCAAAAATGCATCTAACTCTTCGTCTAACCCTTGCAACAATCCTTCGCTGATAATCATGGTGTCATCATCCATCAACAGGAGGTCGGCAATGGTTTCTTTTTCCTCATCAACCAATACAAACGAATAGGGCTTCATCAGCGGAAGTTGGTCGAATGCTCCCGATTCTTTCTGCTTGGCAAGTAAGGTGATTAGTACTTGTTGCGCTTCGTTAATCAATACATCTTCTTGGCTATCTACCCATTCGGCAATGGTTGCACGCGACAATTCCTCGTCGTTGTCATCGAAGACAACAAACTCGCCTGCGATAGTAACTTGCAGGTAAATGTCGGTAATAATGGGGCGTTCCTTCTTTTGAAGGAGTTTGCTGACGGCCTTTTTAAGGCTGTCTTCTAAGAGAGAGAGAGATGATTGATTCAGTTTCATATCTTGGCTTTGTTGCTTAAAGTGTGTTCAAAGGTATAAAAAAAACAATTACATTGATAAAAAAACATTAAAATTCCGTATCAAACCGCTGCATTTGTGCTTTTAGTTGCACCATTCCGTCGTTTCGAACCTTCAACTCGTTCACTAATCGGGTACATTCCAAGTAGTAGAGGATTGATTCGGGGGCAACAGCTTGTATGTTTTCTATCTCTTTGATTTTTTCTAATTCGTAAGCAATCTGTTGTGCTTCGGTAGCAAATTCGTAAGCCTTTTGTAACTCGTCCATCATTTCATAACCCAAGGCAAGATTGTAGGCGGCTTGCATTCTTTTCTTACCCTTCTTTTTGCTGTCGTAAACCTGTTTCCATAGGTTGATGGCTTCTTCCCAATTGTTTTCTTTAGCATAAACGGCGGCGTCTCGCATGGCAACATTGCCGTTTGTAAAGTAATAGCGGTTGGATGTATTCCAATAAGGAAGAATGTGCTTCAGGGGAATTCCGCCCGCAAAGGTTGATGCCTCGGCGATGATTAGGCTATCGCTTGGCAACAATTCGATAACGGCTTCCTCTGTTTGGGCAATTCTATCCCAAAAGATACTGTCGCAGGGCTGAAGTGATATTAATGGCTTTTGCCTATTAGGTAGATAAACCGTTAATCTGGGTGAAACGATTGAGTGGATGATAGCATAGCATCCTCCCCAATCGGGCATTCGAGTAACCTCTTTCTTCTTCTCGATGTCTATTCCTTCCACGGCAATCAAAAAATCGACACCCATCAAATCGGTCAACTCTTGTGTCTCGGCTTGTGTGAGCATTAGTGAACGCTCTTGCGTGTCGTTTGCGCGAAGAACGGAATCGCAGATGATGACTTCGTCGAAGTAGTTTTCATCGGCAATGGCTTCGGCTAATGCCTCGGCCGTAAGTTTGCCGTTTCCATATAAATATCCCGATAAGCCATGCGATTTGTCGCTTGGCTTATCGGGGCAATTATTTACAATACCTATCCGTCGTAAGCTGTTGGGAAAGCTTATGTCGGCGGGGAGCAAATAGTCTATAGAGAGTTGCTCAATACTTTGACAACCCGATAGCAATAGTATGGTTAGTATGTAGAGTACTCTCTTCATAAACATGCTTATAATCCGCGTCCGTGACAATGCTTGAACTTCTTACCGCTTCCACAAGGACATGGGTCGTTACGTCCAACCGTCTTCTCTGCACGAACGGGTTCGCGGCGAGGTTGCTCGCGAGTATCTTGAGCAGCAGCTGCCTGTTGGTTAGGGTCGTTCAAGTCTTGTTTCTGTTCCTGATATCTGCTCATATCTTGCTTGCGCTCGGGTGCTGCTTGGCGAACTCCCATTTGTTGTGCACGTTGTTCGGCATTAGGCGCTTCGGGCATTGGAATTTGTCCGCGCATCAAGATTGAGATTGTCTGGTTGTTAATCTTATCCACCATGGCATCGAACAATGTCACCGATTCGAGTTTGTAAATCAACAACGGATCTTTTTGTTCGTAACTTGCATTTTGTACCGAATGTTTCAATTCATCCAATTCGCGCAAGTTCTCTTTCCATGCTTCGTCGATGATATGTAACAGGATTGATTTCTCGAATGCTTTGATAACCTCCTTGCACTCGCTTTCGTAAGCCGCTTTCAAATTGCATGAAATGTTGTAAACGCGCTTGCCGTCGGTGATAGGAATCAAGATGTTTTCGTACATGTGTCCGTTCTTCTCGTACACATCCTTGATGACAGGGTATGCCACTTGAGCCAAGCGATCCATCTTGCGTTTGAAATTCTCCATAGCCGTTTCGAAAGTCTTTTCAATCAAGACATCTTTCTTTTCGTTACGGAATTCCTCTTCGCTGAATGGAAGCTCCATGGCAAGCGTTTGCAATGCATCGAGTTTGCAACTTGTGTAGTCGGGGTTGTTTTCGATAGCATTTACCGAACGTTCCCAAATCATGTTTACAATATCCATACCGATGCGTTCGCCCATCAGAGCATGACGACGTTTGGTATAGATGGCTGTACGTTGCTTGTTCATTACGTCGTCGTATTCGAGCAAACGTTTACGGATACCGAAGTTGTTTTCTTCTACCTTCTTTTGAGCGCGTTCGATTGATTTTGAAATCATGCCATGCTCAATCATTTCGCCCTCTTTGAATCCAAGTTTATCCATTACACTTGCAATGCGGTCGGAAGAGAAGAGACGCATCAGATTGTCTTCCAACGAAACGAAGAATACAGAAGAACCGGGATCTCCTTGACGTCCGGCACGTCCGCGAAGCTGACGGTCGACACGGCGTGATTCGTGGCGTTCGGTACCGATGATGGCCAAACCTCCGGCATCTTTTACTTCTTGACTTAGTTTGATGTCGGTACCACGACCTGCCATGTTGGTGGCAATGGTTACGGTACTGCTTTGTCCGGCCAATGCAACGATGTCGGCTTCTTTCTGGTGAAGCTTGGCATTCAATACATTATGTGGAATCTTGCGCATGGCAAGCATCTTGCTCAACATTTCAGAGATTTCGACCGAAGTGGTACCTACCAGTACCGGACGTCCGGCTTCTACCATCTTGACGATTTCGTCGATAACCGCTTTATACTTTTCGCGCATGGTTTTGTAAACGCGGTCGTTCATGTCGTTGCGTGCAATCGGACGGTTGGTTGGGATAACCACTACGTCCAATTTGTAGATGTCCCAAAGTTCGCCTGCTTCCGTTTCGGCTGTACCGGTCATACCCGATAGCTTGTGATACATACGGAAGTAGTTTTGAAGCGTAATGGTAGCGAATGTTTGTGTAGCTGCCTCGATTTTAACTCTTTCCTTGGCTTCTACGGCTTGGTGCAAACCATCACTCCAACGGCGTCCGTCCATGATACGGCCGGTTTGCTCATCCACAATCTTTACCTGACCTTCCATTACCACGTAGTCGGTATCCTTTTCGAACATGGTATAGGCCTTCAATAATTGGTTGATGGTGTGGACGCGTTCCGACTTGATGGCATAGTTGGTCATCAGTTCGTCTTTCTTTAACAGACGTTCTTCGTCGGTCAGATTAGGCATCGCCTCCAATTCGGAAAGTTGGGCGGTGATGTCGGGAAGTACGAAGAAAGTAGGATCTTGCGAGTTACCGGTAATCAAATCGACACCCTTGTCGGTCAAGTCAACGCTCTTGATCTTTTCGTCGATAACGAAGTAAAGCGGATCGGTAACCTCGGGCATGCGTTTGTTGTTTTGCTCCATGTAGATCTCTTCAGTCTTCAGCATACCGGCCTTGATGCCCGGTTCGCTTAAGAACTTGATGAGTGCTTTGTTCTTCGGTAAGCACTTATGGCTACGATAGAGGGCCAGGAATCCGGCTTCTACCTCTTCCTTGTTTTCTGAATAGACAAGACGTTTTGCTTCTGTCAGGTATTGGGTTGCCAATTTCTTTTGCGCTTCAACCAGCTTTTCTACTTGGGGGCGCAAATCTTCGAATAGCTGGTCGTCGCCTTTCGGTACAGGACCAGAAATAATCAGAGGAGTACGTGCGTCGTCAATCAATACCGAGTCCACCTCATCGACGATGGCATAGTTGTGTTGGCGTTGTACCAAGTCTTGTGGACGGATGGCCATGTTGTCGCGCAAGTAGTCGAAGCCGAATTCGTTGTTTGTACCGAATGTAATGTCGGCCAAGTATGCCTTTCGACGTTCGTCTGAGTTTGGACGATGTTTGTCGATGCAATCCACACTCAATCCGTGGAACATATACAATGGTCCCATCCATTCCGAGTCGCGTTTTGAAAGGTAATCGTTCACGGTTACAACGTGTACGCCGTTTCCGGTAAGCGCATTCAAGAATACGGGCAATGTAGCCACCAATGTCTTACCTTCACCGGTTGCCATTTCGGCAATTTTGCCTTTGTGCAACACTACGCCACCAAACAACTGAACATCGTAGTGAACCATGTTCCATGTCATTTCGTTACCTCCGGCCATCCAATGGTTTTTGTAGATGGCCTTGTCGTCTTCGATGCGTACGAAATCTCTTGTTGCGGCAAGGTTGCGGTCGAAATCGTTGGCGGTAACCACCAATTCTTCGTTTTCGGTGAAACGACGTGCTGTATCTTTTACGATGGCAAAGGCATAGGGCAATACATCGTCCAATGCTTTTTCGTAGATATCCAGTATCTCTTTCTCTAATTTGTCAATCTGAGCAAATAGTTCTTCGCGTTTTTCCAATTCGGTTTCTTCAACAGATGCTTTCAACTTTTCAACCTTTTCGCGTTGTTGAGTTGCCGAATTGCGAATATAAGCTTTTAGTTCTTCTGTCTTGGCGCGTAGGCCGTCATTGTCGAGTTTGGCAACCTCTGGATATACTGCTTTAACTTTTTCTACCCATGGCTTAATCTCCTTCATGTCTCGAGAAGATTTGTTGCCGAAAATCGAACTTAAAAATTCATTAAATCCCATTATATTAGTTTGTTTATTATTCGATAGTTAGTTAAACGATTCGAGGGTTTTTCCTTAAATCGCGTGCAAAGTTAATTAAAATGCTGATTTTTGCGTATTTTACGCGCTCATTTTTTGGTTTTTTAGAATAGAGTAGCAGCTTTTGTTGCATTTGGCGCTCGTATTCGCAAGCGATTTGCCAAAGTTGGTGCCACTTGTTCGAGGTTTACGGGTGTTGCAATCTTCTCCGCCTTGATGCCATTTCCAATGAAAATGATGGGTGCGGGGATGATTGTTGAGCGCACTACACGATTGTTGTTGCTCTTTTCGTCGATGATTGTCCATCCCGGCAAGACATCGATTACCAAATCTCCTGAACGAAGTCGGTTGTAAGCGTTGCGGATTCTTTCCAAACGGGGCGACCAGTTGCCTAAAAGTAACCGGTGTTTGGAATATACCTCGTTCACTCCGCTGAATTGCATTAAGAAAGCTTCCGACTTTTCCAATATCTCGGTCAGATCCAGTTGCTTGTCTTCGATGAGCTTATGATTCAGGTAGATTTGCTTGTCGTAGTAGGCTTCTACGAATTGTCCTTGTCCGTAGGTGGCCATCAGGTACATGTTGAGCAGTGTTGCACAACGGGTTAAGTGAAATTCGCCTCCCGGTGTGCGGTATAAGCCGACATCGGGTGAGTCGGGTTCGGTATATCCGGTAGAGGTGATGCAAAGCAGTACGTTTTCCATGCCGACTTTCTTGTCCAATATGTCGAGCAGGCGGGAGATGCTATTGTCCAGACGGACATAGGCGTCTTGCAATTCCATGGCACACTCTTGAGTGGGCAAGTGGTTGTAATTGCCTGCGTAATAGGTCAGTGCAAGCAAGTCGGGCGTCTGGTCGTTTGCAATGGTACTTTTGTTTAGCAACTCCTCGGTAAGGAGATTGATTTCATCGTTTACTAACGGACTGGTTATTAATCTTCTGAACTTGTTTATGCGTTCGCTTTCGAAACGATGTTTGAAGCTGTTTTCCCTCCAGTTGGGTAGGAAAGTATATCGCTCGGCCGGATAGATTGGCGACCATTCGATATCTTTGATGCGGAAGTCGGGCGACCATCGTTCGTTGTATTGGCTTACCCACCAGGGAAATTCTCCGTAATAGGTTGTGCTACACCATTTTCCTGTCAGCTCGTTTATCCATAATGCGCTATTGGCATTGTGTCCGGCCGATAAGATGGCGGCATCGCGGAAAGGTGCGATGGCATACACCAAACCTTTGTTGCAGGTTGCTATCCTGATTTCGTCGGATAGGGTAGAGGTGAGCAGTTTGCCTGGCGAAGAACTCTCGGCGGTATAGTTGCCCATGAATTCAGGGTCGTCAACGCAATTGATTGGGCGAAGAGTCTTGGTGTCAAGCCAATTCTCGCTTACAATGCCGTTCAACGAAGGTGTTGTCCCGCTATAGAGGGCGGCTATCGACGATGCTCTGTCGGCACCATCGAAAGTGAATTGGGCGTTGGTATAAACCTTTCCTTCGCGCATCAATCGCTTGAATCCGTTTTCGCCATAAAGCGCAGAGAAGGTTTCCAAGTAATCGGTGCGTAGCTGGTCGATGGTAAGTGTTACAACCAGTTTCGGAATTTGATTCGTCGATTGTGCTTGCAAACTTCCAAAAGCCAGTACCAATATGGATGTGATAATACTTTTTTTCATTCTCTCGTCTTGGGGTTATAAGTTAAAACAAGGTTGCTTGCCGAACGTATCCACAAACATAGCACCAAAGGTAGCACCGCAAGGTTTATTTCTTGTGGTATAAACGTCCAAAGCAACAAAAATAGCGTTAATACTACTAAATTTATGGATAAATAGATACTTTTTTTTCGTTTGGCCACTTTGCGTAGCATCCAAGGCAAACAGAAAAGGTGCAGGGGATGAAACACAAACAACAGGTAGTTAGGACTGACCGTGGGGTGTTGGGAGAAAAGCACCAAGAATGCCAGGATGCATCCGGCGATACCTGCCGAAGCAAATAGAAGCAGGTCGATTATCCAAAGCGTTTTCTGCTTTCGTAGCCCATAAATTGTGAGGAATGTAATGATGATAAATATCAACAATGATGCTTGGATGGGAGTGATAAGGTTGCCGCTTGACAGAAGTTCGCATTGCGGCATGCTTACCAACTGCTTGCATCCTTTTACAAGCGGTGTCTCTGTCTGCTCGTTGCCGATTAGCTTGGCTTGGCCGAATACTTCCATCAAGTAAAAAGGGACAAACATCATTTCGCGTCGTGAAATAGGTTTGT
Organism: Mediterranea massiliensis; assembly: GCA_015060685.1. Classification (GTDB taxonomy): domain Bacteria; phylum Bacteroidota; class Bacteroidia; order Bacteroidales; family Bacteroidaceae; genus Bacteroides; species Bacteroides massiliensis_B. The sequence goes on from SUXZ01000008.1 coordinate 74,310, forward strand.
CGGCTTCACTTCCTAAGCACAAATCGATGCCAAAACGCGACCAGGGATGGTTCTCGGTGTACTTGTGAATCATCTTGCGGAAACTTTCCGTTTCTACTTTCTCGTTCATTTCATCGGTATAATCCAATTGCCTTGTGATGGCTTTTTCTATCTGATCGCGCGGACGGGTAGCGCAATTGTCGAAGAAGAAGTTGTAGCGATACTCGCGGTTTTCCGGACGATAATTCTCCTCTAATTGTGCAAACAACCGAAGCTTTTCTTCTTGCGTAAGGTTTAATTCCTGTTCCCAAACGTCGCGCTTTATGTGCTGATAACTGTTTACAAAATGGCGGTATTCCGATATCCCTAAAAGGTAGTCGGTTTCGCCCAATGTAAAGCGAAGGACAAAGTTGGGTGCATTGAAGTTGAAGATGCCATAGTTGAATACGAGGTCAATCCCCTTGGCCGGTTGCTCGTAGCGTATAGCCGTATGTCCGAAGAGCGAATAAATCTCACTCCCCGCACCACACGTCAGCAGACTGACTCGGATAGAGTCGGCCGGAAGCGTTGTTTGCGAACGGCTGCAAATGGCTATTGATAAGCAGCATAGCACTGTGGTTAAAAATCTTTTCATGTCGCAAAGATAGTGCAAGCCGAGCGAAGAAAAAAGAAGTTTACTTATTTTTTTCTTCCGAGGCGCCGCCTATCTTATCCAAAGGTAGTGCAAGCCGGCAAAGAAGTAGTGGTTGCTTAATTTTTTCTTCCGAGGCGCCGCCTATCTTATCCAAAGATAGTGCAAGCCGCCAAAGAAGTAGTGGCTTGCTTATTTTTTTTTCTTCCGAGGCGCCGCCTATCTTATCTAAAGATAGTGCAAGCCGGCAACCTGTTCTCTGAAGCATCTTGAAATTTTCCCTTAAGGGTAATTTTAATTTCCCTTCTTGGAAAATAAAAATGCCTTTCTGCGGAATGAATTGCGTAGCCGCGCCGAACAAATACGGTGCGTGCACCGAACGCATTCGGTGGAAACGGGTTGCCGATTGAGCGTTTCGTCCCATGCTTATAGATAGGATTTTTATTATAAATAATGTAATAATGGCGATATTTGGGCGTAATTTACGTTTTTTTTGTATCTTTGCCGCGTTGTTCAAAAAGCAACCTATTGCGATAGCCTATGAATTTGGTGATTGACATTGGAAATACGACGGCCAAAATGGCCGCTTTTAAGGGCGAGGAGCTATTGGAGGTAGCCTATACCGATAATAACCGTCTGTCGGATTTGTCCAAGTTTGCCGTTCGCCACCCTTTCAAGCAGGCAATCTACTCTACGGTTGTGAACTTGGGCAATGAGGCTTTGGAAGAGATTGCCCGGCTACCTTTCCCATGCCGCAAGCTGACGGCGGAAACGCCCATCCCGGTGGTGAATTGTTACGACACCCCCGAAACGTTGGGAACCGACCGCATAGCGGCTGTGATAGGAGCGGCATCCGTTAAACCGGGCGTGCCGTTGCTGGTGATAGATGCCGGCACATGCATCACCTACGAGTTTCTCGATGCAGATGGCCGCTATCTAGGTGGAAACATCTCGCCAGGCTTGGAAATGAGGTTGAAGGCACTGAATCACTTTACCTCACGCCTTCCGTTGGTGCCGTTGCAAGGCCCTTTGCCCGATGTGGGAAAGGATACGGAAACTGCTATACGGTTGGGCGTAAGTAAGGGTGTGCAATACGAAATTGAGGGCTATATTGAAGATTTTAGGAAGAAATATCCCCGTCTTTTGGTTTTTTTAACGGGCGGTGATGATTTTTCTTTTGATACAAACATAAAAAACCTCATCTTTGCAGACAGATTTTTAGTGTTGAAAGGATTAAACTGTATTTTAAACTACAACAATGACGAATATTAAACAAATACTTTTTGTGCTTATGCTTACCGCGTTTTCCGGGGTAGTCGTAGCTCAAAATAACACAAACTCACCATATACACGATACGGATTCGGACAACTGACAGATCCCGGATCGGGCAATTCAAAGGCAATGGGAGGCGTGGCCTATGGCTTGCGCGACCACCTGCAAGTGAACTTTGCCAACCCCGCATCCTATTCATGCGTCGATTCGCTGACTTTTATCTTCGATGGTGGTTTGGGATTGCAAAACACCAACTTCAGCAACGGAGAGGTGAAGATGAATGCCCACAACTCAAGCGTAGATTACATTACGATGCAGTTCAGAGCCAGCAAGTGGTGTGGCGTCAGCCTCGGTTTGCTGCCCTATTCAAACGTGGGATATAACTTCAGCAACTATCAGAAGAACGAAACAGATCCGCAAAACTCTACTCTTGTAACCTACTTGGGCGAAGGCGGATTGCACCAAGTGTACATCGGTGCCGGCTTCAAGCTGATGAAAAACTTGTCGGTAGGTGCCAACATCTCATACCTTTGGGGCGACATCGCTCGCGAACGTACACAATCGTTCGTGTCGAACAGTTCAGCCAACGGCTTGACAACTACCACAAACGTATCTATCGAAAGCTATAAACTCGATTTAGGTTTGCAATATACCCAAAAGCTTTCCGATAAGCGAACACTTACATTGGGCGCCGTATTCTCGCCGGGACACGATTTGGCCAACCAGACATATGTACAGGATGTGCTCTCGTCCGGTTCAGGTTCGGCAAACTCGGTGACCGTGCGCGATACATCGACCGTATTCGGCTTGCCTACAACCATTGGCGTGGGCTTGGCCTACAAATACGATAACCGATTGACTATTGCGGCCGACTTCATGACACAAAACTGGAGCAAGGCCAAGTACATGGGTCAGGACAACGTGATGTGCAACCGCACACGCATCTCGGTAGGTGCCGAGTATCAACCCAACCCACTTGGAAGAAGCTACTTTTCGGTAATTAAATATAGAATAGGTGCACACTATTCTAAACCATATTATAAAATAGATGGAGTAGATGCCGCCAAAGAATACGGCGTGTCGTTCGGATTCGGATTGCCGGTAGCCACTTCGCGCTCGCTCGTCAGCCTGACCGCACAATATGTGCGTACAAGCGGAAAGATGAACTCGTTCCTGAACGAAAACACCTTGCGCATCTGCATCGGTGTAACATTCAACGAACGCTGGTTCTTCAAGAGCAAGGTAAATTAATGGATAATAACTGAGAAACATAAATAGACTATTTAATAATTAAAACTTCGAATACGATGAAAATGAAAATGTTTGTCGCTGCTTTGTTCCTTTCACTGGGTGCATCCAGCGCTATCGCACAAGAATGTAACGCAAACAGTAGTATTTCTCACGAAGCAGTTCGTGCAGGAAACTTTAAAGATGCGTATGCTCCATGTATGGCAGTTCTTAAAGAATGCCCAACCTTGAAGTATTATACCTATACTGATGCCAAGAAAATCTTGAGAGCATTAATGACAGAGATCAAGGATCGCAACAATGCCGACTATCAAAAATACTTCACCGAATTGATGGGGGTTTTCGATTTGCAAATCCAATACCTTCCTCAATTGAACCAAAAGCTTAAAGCCAGCCAACAAGTACCCGCTTACGAATTGTTGGGCGACAAGGCTGTTGACTACTTGCAATATGCACCATCAGCCAAGTTGGATGAGGCATATGCATGGTTGAAGGAATCTGTAGATGCCGGTAAGGGCGCTTCTAAGGGTGCAACCTTGAACGCTTTCCTGGATATCTCTACAAAGAAAGTACAAGCAGACAAGAGCCACACCGGCCAATACTTCCAAGATTACATGGATGCAACCAAGTATATCGAAGAAGCAATTGCTAACGAAACCAAGCCTAACACTAAATCTTACCTCGAAGCTTTGAAGGAAAACTTCACTCCTATCTTCGTAAGTAGTGGTGTTGCCGATTGCGAATCGTTGCAAGCTATCTATGGCCCGCAAGTTGAAGAAAACAAGACCGACTCGGTTGTTCTTCAAAAGGCCCTTAACGTATTGAAGCTGATGCGTTGTACTGATAGCGAAGCATACTATGCTGCTTCTGACTACATGTATCGCATCAAGCCAACTGCTGATGCTGCTATCGGTGTAGGCTACATGTACATCAAGAAAGAACAATACGAAAAGGCTATGCCTTACATCGACGAGGCTTTGGCTATGGAAACAGACAATGCCAAGAAAGCTGAAATGGCATACCTTGCCGCTGCTTCTTTGTCGGGTGCCAAGAAGTATTCACAAGCTCGTAAGTACTGCTACGATGCATTGAAGTACAACGAAAACTTCGGTAACGCTTACATCCTTTTGGCAAACTTGTATGCTGCTTCTCCTAACTGGAGCAACGAAGGTGCTCTGAACAGATGTACTTACTTCGTATGTATCGACAAGTTGCAACGCGCTAAGAATGTAGATCCATCTGTTGCTGAAAAGGCTAACGAACTTATCGCTACCTATTCACGCTATACTCCTGAAGCAAAAGACCTCTTCATGTTGGGTTACAAGCCGGGTGATCGCGTAACTGTTGGCGGTTGGATTGGTGAATCTACAACTATCCGATAACGATATGCAAAAACAGACGTCGGACACAAACGTTCGTAAACATAATAACATAACCATTGCTTTGGCGATGGTTATGTTTATTTTATTATCAGCGGCTTGCTCGGGTAGGAAGAAAATCGTGAGCGAGGCAATCACCGAGCGCGATTCGCTACCGGTAATGGAGACAAAAGGAGTCACTACCTTGATATCCGATTCCGGTATCATCCGCTATCGTTTGCAAGCCGAGAAGTGGGAGATTTTCGATAAGAAGAAGCCTCCCTACTGGGCATTTGAAGAGGGTATCTACCTGGAAACATTCGATACGCTCTTCCAGATGGAAGCGAACATTGTTGCCGACACGGCATACTATTTCGAAAAGCAGAAACTTTGGAAACTGATGGGCAATGTCATCATCAGAAATCTGAAAGGAGAGAAATTCAATACCGAATTGTTGTTCTGGGATCAGAATACCGAAAAGGTATATTCTGACCGCTTTATCCGAATAGAGCAACCCGATAGAATCATCACCGGTCGTGGTTTCGAATCCAATCAGGAAATGACAAAATATTCTATCCATAAGCCCGAAGGAATCTTCTATATGGAAGATGACGGAGTGGCGGTGGTAGATACAACTAAGAATACTCAAACAAACTAACCGATATGGATGTATTGATTTATGTGTTGATAACGATGGCTTTCTCCGCTTTTTTCTCAGGCATGGAGATTGCTTTTGTGTCGGTGGATAAATTACGCTTTGAAATGGATAGGAAGTCTGGGCCAACTACATCCATTCTCTCTTACTTTTTCCGTAATCCCAATAATTTTATCTCGACCATGTTGGTGGGAAACAACATCGCATTGGTTGTATATGGTATCTTTATGGCAGATATCATACAGGATAAATTGTTGTCGGGCATTATCTCGAATGAGTTCTTGCTGATGCTGGTACAAACCATCATCTCTACCATTATTATATTAGTAACGGGTGAGTTCTTGCCGAAGACATTGTTCAAGATTAATCCCAATCTGGTGTTGCGCATCTTTGCTTTTCCGTTGCTTCTGTGCTATGTAGTGCTATTCCCTATTTCGAAGTTTGCATCGGCTCTTTCGGCGATATTCTTGCGCTTGGTCGGTGTGAAAGTAAATAAAGAGGCTTCGGAAAAGGCTTTCGGAAAGGTCGATCTTGACCACTTTATCCAGACAAGCATCGAAAATGCAACCGACGAGGAAGAACTGGATGCCGAGGTGAAAATCTTTCAGAATGCACTCGATTTCTCAAGTATCAAGATACGCGATTGCATCGTGCCGCGCACCGAGGTGGTGGCCGTAGATGTATCTACTACATTGGAAGATTTGAAGGTACTGTTCGTAGAGTCGGGCATATCTAAAATCATTGTATTCGAAGGCAATATAGACAATGTAGTGGGGTATATCCATTCTTCGGAGATGTTCCGTAATCCCGATGCCTGGCAAAACAACGTGAAGGAGGTGCCCATCGTACCCGAAACAATGGCCGCCCATAAGCTGATGAAATTGTTCATGCAACAAAAGAAGACTATTGCGGTGGTTGTCGACGAGTTTGGAGGAACTTCCGGTATCGTCTCTCTTGAAGACTTGGTAGAGGAAATCTTTGGTGAAATAGAAGATGAACATGACAATACTTCATACATCTGCAAGCAATTGGGTGCGGATGAGTATGTTCTTTCTGCCCGTTTGGAGATTGAAAAGGTAAACGAGACATTCGATTTGGATTTGCCCGAATCCGACGATTACCTGACGGTGGGCGGCTTGATTTTGAATCATTATCAAAACTTCCCCAAATTGAACGAAGTGGTGGAAGTGGGCAACTTTAAATTCAAAATTATTCGTCTTTCGGCTACGAAAATCGAGTTGGTTAGGCTAAAAGTTGACAAATAAGCCTCGTTTTGAACTTTTTTTCGGAATTAAATAGATACATCCATACATTTTTTGTATCTTCGTGCGCTAAAATTGAAATGATTTAAGAAATAATATAAACTAAAAACATAATTTTAAAAATGGCAACATTACAAAGCATTCGTTCAAAAGGACCATTATTGTTGATTGTCGTTGGTTTGGCTTTGTTCGCTTTCATTGCAGGCGACGTATTCAAGGCTATCCAACCGCACCAAACACAAGATGTTGGTGAAATCAATGGTGACGCTGTTTCTGCTCAAGAATATCAAGACTTGGTAGAAGAGTACACCGAAGTAATCAGACTTACTCAAAACACTAATGCAATTAGCGATGAAGTCTCTAACCAAATCAAGGATGTGGTATGGAGAAATTACGTGAATAACAAATTGATTGAGGCTGAAGCAGAAAAGATTGGTCTGACTGTTTCTGACGCAGAAATCCAAGCTATCATCGATGCTGGCGTTCATCCTTTGTTGCGTCAAACTCCGTTTATCAATCAACAAACCGGCGCATTCGATAAGGATATGCTCAAGAAATTCTTGGTTGACTATTCTCAAATGCAAAACGGTCAATATCCTGCTGAGTATTTGCAAGAATACGAACGCTTGTATACTCTTTGGTCGTTCATTGAAAAGACTTTGAAGCAAAGCCGTTTGCAAGACAAGTACATGGCATTGGTTTCAAATTCTATCATTTCAAACCCGGTAGAGGCACAAGCTGCATTCGATGCTCGTACCAACCAGACAAACATGTTGTTGGCTGCTATCCCTTACAACTCAATTGCCGACTCATTGGTTACTATCAAGAGCTCAGAATTGAAGGACTTGTATAACAAGCGCAAGGAAGAATTCAAGCAATATGCCGAAACTCGCGATGTTAAGTTCATCGACGTACAAGTTGTTGCAAGCGATGAAGACAAGGCTGCTTTGCAAGCAGAACTTGATGAATATACTGCTCAATTGGGCGAGACTACCGAAAACTATACAACTTTCGTTCGCTCAACTGGTTCAGAAGTTCCTTACGTTGATTTGTTCTATTCAGAAAAGGCACTTCCTTTGGATGTAGTTGCTCGTTTGGACTCTGTTGCCGTTGGTGGCGTATTCGGTCCTTACTACAATGTAACAGACAATACATTGAACGCTTTCAAGAAGATTGCTGTTGCTAACATGCCCGACTCAATCCAATTCCGTCAAATCCAAGTTGTAGAAGCCGATGCTGCCAAGACAAAGGCTTTGGCCGACAGTATCTATACTGCAATCAAGAACGGTGCCGATTTCGCTGAGTTGGCTAAGAAGTATGGTCAGACAGGCGAACCTGTTTGGATCTCTTCTGTAAACTACGAAGGTGCACAAATCGATGGCGACAACTTGAAGTATATCGAAGCTATCACAACCGGTAAGGTAAACGAGTTGGTTAATCTTCCTTTGATGCAAGCCAACGTTATCTTGCAAGTTACCGACAAGGCAAACAACGTAGATAAGTATAAGGTGGCTGTTGTGAAGCGTTCAGTAGATTTCAGCAAGGAAACCTACAACAAGGCTTACAACGAATTCAGTCAATTCATCTCTTCTAACCCAACATTGGCACAATTGGAAGCTAACGCTGAAGATGCCGGTTACAAGTTGTTGGAAAGAGCCGACCTTTCAAGCGCAGAACACACTATCGGTTCTATCCGTGGCACTAAGGAGGCTTTGCGTTGGGCGTTTGATGCTGAAGTAGGCGATGTGTCTGGTTTGTACGAGTGTGGCGATAACGACCGTATGTTGGTTGTTGCTGTATCTGGTATCAACCCTGAAGGCTACCGCTCACTCGAGCAAGTGAAGACCGACTTGTCTCTTCAATTGCTTCGTGACAAGAAGGCTGAGAAGATTATGGCCGACTTGAAGGCAGCCAATGTTGCTTCGTTCGATCAGTTCGTGGCTATGGAAGATGCCGTTAGCGATTCGTTGAGATACGTTACATTCGGTGCTCCTGCTTATGTATCTGCATTGCGTAGCAGCGAACCTCAAGTAAGTGCATACGTTAATTCGGAAATGAATCAACTCACTGCTCCTGTCAAGGGTAATGCCGGTGTATATGTATTGCAACCTTATGGCGTTGAAAAGCAAGAACAAACCTTCGATGCAGCTGCAGAAGAGGCTACAATTGCTAACCAATATGCACGCTCGGTTGCACAACAATTCATCAACGACCTTTATTTGAAGGCAAATGTATCAGACGCTCGTTACATTTTCTTCTAAAAAATAATAGATCCTATAAGACAATGCCGATTGCTTATCAGTAATCGGCATTTTTTCTTTAGCTCTTTTTTAACCTTTCCATAGGTTATTTCCTCTCTTTGTATTATCTTTGTTCGCAATTAGATAGACAAATCTTACATGATTCAAAAACAACCTCTTTTAGGACTTACTTTGCCGGAGTTGCAAGAGATAGTGAAGCAACTCTCGATGCCGGCATTTACCGCCAAGCAGATAGCCTCTTGGTTGTATGACAAGAAGGTGAAGAGCATCGATGAGATGACAAACTTGTCGCTGAAGCATCGTAGTCTGCTGAATGAAATCTATGAGGTAGGAGCCCATGCACCTGTCGAAGCGATGCGCTCGATAGACGGCACGATAAAGTACCTGTATCAAGTAGGTGAGAACCATTTTGTGGAAGCTGTCTATATCCCCGATGGCGAACGTGCAACGTTGTGCGTTTCCTCTCAAGTGGGCTGCAAGATGAATTGCAAGTTCTGCATGACCGGTAAGCAAGGCTTTGCCATCAATCTATCCGCCAATCAGATTTTGAATCAGATTATCTCATTGCCCGAGTGCGATCAACTCACCAATGTTGTTATGATGGGTATGGGCGAACCCTTAGACAATCTCGATGAAGTACTGAAAGCATTGGAAATCATGACAGCATCCTATGGCTTTGCATGGAGTCCCAAGCGGATTACCCTCTCTACTGTTGGCTTGAAGAAGGGTTTGAAACGCTTTATCGAGTCCTGCGATTGCCATCTGGCTATCAGTCTTCACACGCCCGTTCCCCAACAAAGACGTGATTTGATGCCTGCCGAGAAGGCCTATTCGATAGTGGATATTGTCGATTTGTTGCGCAATTACGACTTTACCAAGCAACGCCGCCTCTCATTCGAATACATTGTGTTCAAGGGAGTGAACGATTCGTTGCTCTATGCAAAAGAGTTGCTGAAACTTCTGCGCGGCCTTGATTGTCGGGTAAACCTTATCCGTTTCCATGCCATCCCCAATGTCGATTTGGAAGGTGTGGAGATGGAAGAGATGCTGAAGTTCCGCGATTATCTCACCTCGCATGGATTGTTCACAACGATTCGGGCTTCGCGTGGAGAAGACATTTATGCGGCTTGCGGCATGTTGTCAACGGCCAAGCAAAATAAGAATAAACAAGAATTAATATAATTTATTGCAATCTTTTGGGTGGATATTGAAGAAACTTTGTTTCTTTGTAAATTATTTAAATAAATAGCGAGTATATGATGAAGAAATGTTTCTATTTGGTGTTGCTGCTTGTTGTGTTTTTGGCAAGCGGCTGTAATAACAAGAAAGAAAATAGTGCCGGCAAGATAGCCAAGAGCCTTTTGATGCCTCCTGCAAGTGGCCGTCCATACGAGTTGTTGGTGGTTATCAACCAGGATATGTGGGAACGTCCGGCAGGTAGAGCACTCTATAATGTGTTGGATAAGGATGTACCCGGATTGCCCCAATCCGAACGTTCGTTCCGCATCATGTACACCGACCCTGCCAATTTCGATTCAACCTTGAAGTTGGTGCGCAATATCATCATTGTGTTGGTGGACGAAACCCGCTACACACAACCCAAGATGAGCTTTGCCAAGGATGTATATTCAGCTCCTCAAGCCATCCTTACCATCCAGGCACCCACCGAAGCCTCTTTGGGTGGATTCATCACAGAGAATACAAACAAGATTATCGATTTCTTCACCACACAAGAGATGAATCGCCAGATGCAGTTGCTCGAAACCGACCATAGTGCTTTTGTATCGAGCAAGGTGAAGGAGATGTTCGGTTGCGATGTATGGGTACCCGGCGAATTGTCTTCATACAAGGTAGGGGAGGACTTCTGCTGGTTTGGAACCAATACTGCTACTCGCGACCGCAATTTTGTTATCTATTCCTATCCCTACACCGCCTACGACACCTTTACAAAAGAGTATTTCACCCATAAGCGCGACTCGGTGATGCGTGTCAATATCCCCGGTGCCCGCGAAGGCATGTATATGGAAACCGATACCCTGATGACCAACGTTAAGGGTCTGACCATCCAAGGCCAGTATGCGCTCGAAGGCCGCGGCTTATGGAGAGTGAAAGGCGACATGATGGGTGGTCCCTTCGTATCACATGCCCGTGTCGATACGGTAAACAATCGGGTAGTGGTGGCCGAAGTGTTTGTCTATTCACCCGACAAACCCAAGCGCGATTTGATTCGCCAGATGGAGGCCTCGCTCTACACCTTGCGTCTGCCCGGTGCGGTAGCATTGCAAAACAACGATTCTATTCAGTAAAACTATAATTTCAACTAACAAGAATGGGAAATAATAAAATCAGAATAGGTATAACCCAAGGAGATATCAATGGAGTAGGATACGAAGTCATCCTGAAGACCTTCGCCAATCCTACCATGTTCGAGTTGTGTACACCTATTATATATGGCTCTCCCAAAGTAGCGGCATACCATCGCAAGGCTTTCGAGCTGCCCACCAACTTCAGTATCGTGAATTCTGCCTCAGATGCTCAAGAAGGTCGTTTAAGCATTGTCAATTGCTCGAACGACGAAGTGAAAGTAGAGTTCGCCAAGGCCGATCCCGAATCGGGCAAGGCTGCTTTGGCTGCCTTGGAAAAGGCGGTCCAGGAGTACAAGGAAGGTTTGATTGATGTAATTGTCACCGCTCCAATCAACAAGCACACCATTCAGTCCGAGGAGTTCTCTTTCCCCGGCCATACCGAATACATCGAGGAGAAATTGGGCGAATCGCAAAAGGCATTGATGATTCTGATGAAGGGCGATTTCCGCGTGGCGTTGGTCACAGGCCATATGCCGGTCAGCCAGATAGCCTCTCACATCACCAAAGAGGCGATAACCGAGAAGATAGCCATCTTCCATGAATCGTTGAAGCGCGATTTCGGAATCAGCTCTCCCCGCATTGCAGTACTCTCCTTGAACCCTCACGCCGGCGATAGCGGCCTGTTGGGCAAGGAAGAAGAAGAGGTAATTGCTCCAGCCATGCAAGAGATGATTGAAAAGGGCATCCAATGTTTCGGCCCCTATCCCGCCGATGGCTTTATGGGTTCGGACAACTATACCCATTTCGATGGTATATTGGCCATGTATCACGACCAAGGTCTGGCCCCCTTCAAGGCACTGGCTATGGACGAGGGCGTGAACTTCACTGCCGGTTTGCCGGTAGTCCGTACCTCGCCAGCACATGGAACCGCCTACGACATTGCCGGCAAGGGTATTGCTACCGAAGACTCTTTCCGTCAGGCAGTCTATGTGGCTATCGATGTGTATCGCAACCGATGCCGCGACAAGTATGCCCGCAGGAATCCGCTTCGTAAGCAATATTACGAGAAGCGCGACGATAGCGACAAATTGAAACTTGATAATACCGACGAAGCATAAAGCATAGTGAAGACCGAGATTCAACATATCAAGCAACGTTTCGAAATCATAGGGAATTATCCTCCCTTGCTTCGTGCGATAGATATCGCCGTGCAGGTTGCCCCTACCGACCTCTCCGTGCTGATTACCGGCGAGAGCGGTGTGGGTAAGGAGAGCTTCCCCCAGATTATTCACCAGTTCAGCCGGCGCAAGCACTCCAAGTACATTGCTGTAAACTGCGGTGCTATTCCCGAAGGAACCATCGATTCCGAACTGTTCGGCCACGAAAAAGGAGCCTTTACCGGTGCCATTGGCGAGCGTAAGGGATACTTCGGCGAGGCCAACGGCGGAACAATCTTCCTGGACGAAGTGGGCGAACTGCCTTTGGCCACCCAAGCCCGCCTGTTGCGTGTATTGGAGAGTGGAGAGTTTATCAAGGTAGGCTCATCTACTGTCGAGAAGACCGATGTCCGCATCGTTGCTGCCACCAATGCCAACCTTACCAAGGCCATCTCCGAGGGCAAGTTCCGCGAAGACCTGTTCTATCGTTTGAACACCATTCCCATTCAAATACCGCCGTTGCGCGAACGTGGAAACGACATCTGGATGTTGTTCCGCAAGTTTGCTTCCGACTTTGCCGAGAAGTATCGCATGCCAAGCATCCAGTTGACCGATGATGCCAAAGAGGCACTGATGAGCTACGCCTGGCCGGGTAATGTGCGCCAGCTGAAGAACATCACCGAACAGATATCTATCATCGAAACCAACCGCGAGATAAATGCCGAGGTCTTGGCAAACTATCTGCCCAGGGCGGAATACGCCTCCAACCTGCCGGCATTGTTGGTTCCCAACGAATCGCGAACCTTCGAGAGCGAACGCGAAATCCTCTATAAGGTACTCTTCGACATGCGCAAGGATGTTACCGAACTGAAGAAGTTGGTACACGACATCATGTCCAATCAAGACGTCTCCAAGCAGGGCGTTCAATACTATACATCCGAGGGCCAGTTGGTAACCCCGTTGGCCACCGACAAGACAAAAGCTGCTCCCATCAACATCGACTATCAGGAGACCGAAGAGTATATCGAAGACGACTCCATCCTGGACAATGTAGAGAAGACAGCCATCCTGAATGTGCTGAAGAAACATCGTGGCAACAGGAAGCAGACGGCTGAAGAGCTGAACATTTCGGTACGAACACTATATAGAAAACTCAAAGAATATGGCTTGTATTAAATTTGTGTGGAAGTTGTTGGCTGCTTTCGCGGCATCGCTCTTGCTCTATGCCTGCAGCATCTCGTTGGGCTTGGCCCCCATCAGCTCCATCGACTATAACAAAGTAAAAACCATATCGATTGCCGATTTCCCCAATCAGGCCGAATACGTCTATGCCCCCTTGGCGGTAGAGTTCAACCAGAACCTGAAGGATATGTTTATCCAGCAAACCCGTTTGCAGTTGGTGGACAATGGCGGCGACCTGGAAATCTCGGGCGAGATTACCGGCTATAACCAATACAACGAATCGGTAGCGGCCGATGGCTACTCATCGAAGGTGAAGCTCACCGTAACAATCAACGTCATCTATGTGAACAACACCAATCACGAAGAAGACTTTGAGCAGCAGTTCTCCGCCTTCCGTGTGTACGATTCCACCCAGTTGCTCACCGATGTACAAGACCAACTGATTGGCGAGATGGTGAAAGAGATTACAGAACAGATATTCAACGCAACCGTAGCAAACTGGTAATGGGCATGGCAATTGGAACTATACAGCATTGGATGCAGCATCCGGAGACCTTGGACAAGGACTCCCTTTACGAGCTGCGCAACCTGATGGCCCGTTATCCCTATTTCCAGACGGTTCGCCTGCTCTATCTGAAGAACCTCTTCCTCTTGCGCGACCCCTCTTTCGGCGAAGAGTTGCGCCGCTCCATCATCTATGTATCCAACCGCTTGATGCTTTTCCAACTGATAGAGGGCGACTCGTTTGCCCTGAAAGCATTGAAGTCGGCTGCCGTTTCCCAGCAACAGCCGGTCGATGATGTCTCTATCGACCGCACCTTGTCGCTTATCAACGCCTTCCTGGCAACCACCCCCGAAGAGGCGGGGCTTACCGACTCCATCGATGCCGGCTACGCTGTGGACTATACGGCCTATCTGATGGCCGATGAGGCCGAAGGAGAGGCGGCAGCCACCACTCCGGCCGATGAAACACAATTGTTAAAAGGCCACGAATTGATAGATGAGTTTATCGGTCAGGCCGAAACAGCCGAAAAAGCCCCCGAAGAGGCCGAATCCAACGACGCCGGTTTGCGCGATTTGTCTGAAATAGAATCTGTTATGCCATCCGATGAAGAGGGCCTCGACGAGACCTGTTTCACCGAAACGCTGGCCAAGATTTACGTCAAACAGCAAAGATATGACAAGGCACTTGAAATTATCAAGAGATTAAGTTTGATTTATCCAAAAAAAAATGCTTACTTTGCAGACCAAATCAGATTTTTAGAAAAATTGATTATTAACGCTAAATTTAAACAATAACAATGCTTTATTTTTTCTTAATTATTTTGATGGTGTGTGTATCGGTACTGATGTGCCTCATTGTGTTGATTCAAAAGTCTAAGGGAGGCGGTCTTGCATCAGGTTTTGCATCATCAAACCAAATTATGGGTGTACGTAAAACAGCAGACTTCTTGGAAAAGACAACTTGGACATTGGCTGCTTTGATGGTTATCATCAGCGTAGTTTCTGCCTACACCATCCCTTCTAAGAATGTTGTAGAACAAAGTGCCATTATGAAACAGGCTCAGGAAGAGGCTGCAACCAATCCTTATTCTATGCCGATTGGTACAGAGGCTCCTGCATTGGAAATGCCTGAAGCAGCAGGCGATTCTGCAAACTAATCATTAGGATTTAAAGACAAACCCAATAGTTAAGCGGGATTGCGCATACTGTTGTGCAATCCCGCTTGCTGTTTTAATACAATAACTATGACAACATCTACTAAAGTACAATCGACATTGCGCGATTCGGCCGCTTTGCGGTGGACAGCCTTGCTATTGTTGGCAATGGCTATGTTTTTTGCCTATATCTTTATGGACATTCTCTCTCCCATTAAAGATTTGATGCAATCTACTCGTGGTTGGGACTCAACAGCGTTCGGTACGATGCAGGGTTCCGAAACCTTTCTGAATGTATTTGTATTCTTCCTGATTTTTGCCGGTATCATCCTCGACAAGATGGGCGTGCGCTTCACAGCCCTTCTTTCGGGCGTGGTAATGCTTGTAGGTGCCGCCATCAACTGGTATGCAGTGACCGAGGCATTCATGGGCAGCAGCCTGGAAACATGGTTCACCAACAACCTGAACTACATCCCCGGTTTCGACGAGTTGGGCATCTCGCCCTTCTACTTGGGCATGCCGGCTTCGGCCAAGTTTGCCGCCGTGGGCTTTATGATATTCGGTTGTGGTGTCGAGATGGCCGGTATCACCGTCAGCCGTGGCATTGTGAAGTGGTTTAAAGGCCGCGAGATGGCCCTTGCAATGGGTTCCGAGATGGCCCTTGCCCGTTTGGGTGTGGCCACCTGTATGATCTTCTCGCCCATGTTTGCCCGTCTGGGTGGTGTGATAGATGTTTCCCGTTCGGTAGCTTTCGGTTTGGTGCTGCTCATGGTAGCCCTCATCATGTTCATCGTCTATTTCTTCATGGACAAGAAGCTCGATGCGCAGACCGGTGAAGCCGAAGAGAAGGACGACCCGTTCAAGATCAGCGACTTGGGACAAATCCTCACCAGCAGCGGTTTCTGGTTGGTAGCCCTGCTTTGCGTACTCTACTACTCGGCCATCTTCCCCTTCCAGAAGTATGCCGTTAACATGTTGCAGTGCAACCTTACCTTCACCGAGTTGTCGGCCGATTCGTTCTGGGCCACCAATACCGTTACCATTATCCAATACATCATCATGTTGGTAGTGGCAGCCGCCTCGTTCACCAGCAACTTCTGCAAGAACAAGCCGATGAAGTATGGTTTGCTGCTTGTGGCCGTAGTTGCTTTGGTCACCTTCTGCTACATGGGCTACATGCGTCAAAGTGCCGAAACCGTCTTTGCCGTCTTCCCCTTGTTGGCTGTGGGTATCACCCCAATCCTGGGTAATTACGTCGATCATAAGGGCAAGGCCGCATCCATGTTGGTACTCGGCTCGTTGTTGCTCATTGCCTGTCACCTGACGTTTGCCTTCATCCTCCCGTTGTTCCAGGGCAATGCCGTTGGCGGCGTGGTTGTTGCCTACCTCACCATCCTTGTGCTTGGAGCCAGCTTCTCGTTGGTACCCGCTTCGTTGTGGCCCAGTGTGCCCAAGTTGGTCGATGCCAAGATTATCGGTAGTGCCTATGCATTGATATTCTGGATACAGAACATCGGCTTGTGGCTCTTCCCGATGCTTATCGGTAAGGTGCTCGATAAGACCAATCCTCAATTGGTGGAAGATTTGAAGAATGGCGTTATCACTCCCGAACAGGCAGCCGTTTCTTACGACTATACCGCTCCGCTGGTCATGCTTGCCGGTTTGGGCGTAGCCGCCCTGCTTCTTGGCTTGCTGTTGAAAGTTGTTGACAAGAAGAAAGGCTTGGGATTGGAAGAACCCAACATTAAATAAGGAATAACCATCGTGCCGAAAAGCGACGTTTCCGCGTCGTTTTCGGCACGTTGCAGCAGCCTTCCGAAAAGGTTAAACCTGCTGCCCCAAAACATTAAACCTTTTTGCCCAAAAGGTTAAACCTAATAGGCAAGAAGGTTTAATGTTTTTTTTATGCCCTTTCCACCCCTTTTCCCAGCCATTTACACCTTATTATATAATACGCGCACGCGCGTGCGCGCGAGGGGCGAATCCTTGCTTCCGGAATCACGCGTGATTTACGCCGGATTCACGAACAATTGTTACCGAAATCACGCGCGATTTTCACCGACTTTGCGCACACTTTCTGAGAAAATCACGAACAAATCCGGCGACAAATACGCGCAAATCCGGCGCAATTTGCGCGTGATTTTGGTGGCAGCATTTTAAGCCGTTTCCAAAGTATTAATACTTCACGTCCGAAGTATTTGTTCGTCAGCCGTAAAGTGTTTGTTCGTCAGGAATGAACTACCTATTCACAAATATAGCTTCGTGTGTTCATGAAGCTATATCTGTGAATCTACGAAGCTATATTTGTGGGCCTATGAAGCTACTAATGCAAATTCACACTTTTGTGTCACAGCATTTTGGAATACATATTCTACCTTTGTGGCGTTGAATTAAAATTTATTAGTAGATGGAAGAAAGGTATATCCGTAATCGAATTTACCTCACGGAAGAGGAGCAAGAGAAAATCAAGCATGTGCGCATACTGTTGGGCGGTGCAGGTATTGGTAGTATCATTGCCGAGTGTGCTTTGCGCTTTGGCTTCGAAAGTATCACCATTGTCGATGGCGACCGTGTAGAGCGTAGCAACTTGAACAGACAGAATTACACCAATGGTGAAGTAGGTAAGTTCAAGGCAGAATCTCTTGCAAAGCGATTGTTGCGCATCAACCCCAAAGCGGATATTCGTTATCATAATACATTTATCGACCATGATAATGTTCGCGAATTGATAGAGGGCCATCAAATAGCAATCAATGCCTTAGACTTTAAGAGCGACATTCCGTTTGTGTTCGACCAAATATGCAAGGAACAAAACATTCCCGTGCTTCATCCCTATAATTTCGGTTGGGCCGGTTTCTTGACTATCGTTAAGCCGGATGGATATCCCTTATCCGAATTGAACCCCAATCCCAAGAATTTCGAGTTGGAGATGGCACAATATGTTTCCCGATATGGACAATTCTGGAACATGCCTATAGCATGGTTGGATAAAGTTGTTACCTCTTATCGAAAAGACGGACTGGCACTTCCTCCTCCCCAGCTTGCTATAGCATCCTGGATTGCGGCTGCCTTTTGTGTAAACGCAATGTTTAATCTTGCCACCGGCCGCAAGGTGAAGTACTTCCCAAAATTCTTCTTCTCGTCGTTGATGAGCGAGAACGAGGATTATAACGGTGACTTCAACTCATAGGAGTTTGTAATTGGTGGCATAGGACAAAGCCTCGGTAATGCTCTTTACTTCCAATTTGGCAAAGAGGCGTTTCTTGTAGGTTTTGATTGTGTCGATCGATTTGCACAGTTTGTCTGCAATGTCGTTCATAGTATATCCTTGCGAAGAGAGTCGCAGGATGTCACGTTCAACTTCAGTCAACACCATCGCTTCTTTCTTAGTCCATTTGTGAGTTTCCAAGGAGTATTCATAGAACCAACTTTCATCACCTTTCTTCATAACGATGTGTCCGGGTGTGTTTCTTGCCGACAAAGATACAGTACATAATGCCAACCATATTCGTCCGTCTCTTGTCATTAACAGCGGAGTAAGGTTGTGGTTAATCAACCTTTTCTTCTTGCCGTTTATGAAATGGAAGTCGTAAGAAATGGTATATTGCACCCTTTCTTCGGGCGGAATGGTATTTGCCAATTGAAATCCGGCTTTATTAATCTCCAACAACATTTGCTGCTCTTTTTCGGGTACATGCTTTATGTAAAGGTCGTATCCAAATTCCTTAATTTTCTCGGCCGGTTCTCCACATAGCAGAGCCAGATTTTCGGAAACATACAGAAAGTCTTTTCGGAAATAGTCTATGATGTAAACACACTGATAAGTATTACGCGCAAATGCTTTAGCGGTATTGATTAGCAATTCCACATTTTCATATTCTTTATCAGTGACGTTATACACCGAATTGGCTTCTATAAAGAAATCACCTTTGTTTGCCGCGGTCATAATAAACCCTCCTGCTGTTTTTATAATAGAATTATTTTCAGCAAAGGTAGTGTGTAGCTTTCTAATAAACAAGTTTTTATGCAAAATAATGAAGTAATATTGTATTATACCTTTCAAATATTATAATTTGCATGGTTTGCAATTGAAATTAACACACAATAGTGTGAATATTCTTGCGTGTGTTTATCTATCACACTTTTGTGTCATAACAATCAATCAGACTCCTAATAATTTTGTTTACAGTAACTTAAAAGAACAAAATTATGGAAAAATTAATTTATCAAAATCAGCATTATTCAATTTGGGAAAGTAAGAACGAGAACCTTTATGAGTTGGCAAAATTTATTGTTTATGAAAATTACAAGCATCACACTGGAAGTTTCTCTGAATCTGAAATGTGCAATGAAATAGAGCTTGTTTATCAAGAGGAGCTCTCATATTCGGAAAATTCTATCATTTACTTGGTACGAAATAAACATGATAAAATTATTGGTTCCATCCGTGTCTTTCAGTGGAATCGAAAACAAATGTTGCCTATTCAAAGAATTTTTAATATTAATCCGTTGATACAGATTCATTCAGAGAAGCAGTATAATTATTGGCACATAGGACGTTTTGCTATCGATTCTTTTAGTGGCATATCTACACTTTCGCTTTTTAAACAATTGATGGTTTATGCTATTCATCCCATAATAAAGACGGAGTATAGCTATATGATTGCAGAAACAGATAGTAAGTTGCTTAAGGTAATGAACGCCTTAGGTATAAAAACGGTTCAATTGGGAGATTCGGTCAATTATTTGGCTTCGGAAACAATACCCATCTGCTCCAGTCGAGAGGGACTTGAGTCTTTTTATAATAAGTATAAAAACTTCTGTTTGGCTTCGTAATACAATAAAAGATTGTACACTTTTGGGTGAATTTTATTCTAAGCGATTCGTTATCACACAAAAGTGGACAAGGGTGAATATATATTAAGAATACTTTTGCCATTGAATTTAACTAAATATTTTTGATATGAGATGTATTTTCCTTTTTCTATCTCTTCTTATCTTATCTGCTTGCACTCCACGCCCTATAACTCCAACTATAGAGGAAATATTGGAGGTGAATCCCTCACTTCAACAAGTGTTGGATTATTGCCAGAATGATTCGCTAAAGTACGAGGCTGCAAAGTTCCTGATAAAGAACTTGCCCTATCATTACGGATATGAGGGAGAGGCACTGACCGACTATATGCGCCTGTTCGAACTACACGGACAACATACGCTCTACCCCGAACAGGTGTTGGACTCCATCAAGAAAACATACGGTCCTTTCCGTATGCACGAACTGCGTGCCGTTAGCGATGTACACATCAGTCCCGAACTACTGATTGAAAACATCGACTGGGCATTCAAGGTGTGGCGTGAACAACCGTGGGGAAAGCATATCTCGTTCGATGTATTCTGTGAATATATCTTGCCTTATCGGGTAGCCGACGAGAGGTTGGAATCGTGGAGGGAATATGTATATAACAAGTATAATCCGTTGTTGGACAGCCTGCGCACCCTGCCCGAAGCCGAAGACCCCATCCATGCAGCACGCATACTGATGGATACACTCCATAAAGGACCGATAAACTTTACCGGTCTGTTCTCGTTCGGTCCTCACTATGGTTACAAGTCGGTGGACTGGCGTTCGGGCAGTTGCAAGGACTTCACATGTTTGCAACTCTTCGTATTCCGCGCATTGGGTTTGCCCTGTAGTGAAGAGATTATGCTGATTCGCGGAAACGGTAATGTGGCGCACTATTGGAATGCGGTATTCGACAAAGAAGGGAACAGTTACTATTGTTCCATCCTTGACCCGACATCGGAATTGAAAGACCCCACCACAATGTGGGACCCGAAAGGAAAGGTCTATCGGGGAACGTTCAGCGTCAACAGGGAGATGATGCGACAGATGAATCGACCGAAAGAAGAAGTATATCCATCGTTCAGACATCCTTGCATGATAGATGTTACACCAATATATAGTGGCGAAAAGAATTGGCAAATACGGATAGAAAAAGAACAACTGTACAACCGTCCCAAGCGTGGGGAACCGCTCTATCTCTGTGTACCTCGCTACATGGAGTGGGAACCGTTGGCATGGAGCAAATTCAATGGTAGGGAGGTAGTGTTTGATGATGTGGAAGGACAGGTTGTCTTTCGTCTGGCCACTTACGAAGAGGGAGCACTGAAATTACAGAGTGACCCTTTCCTGTTGGAACGCGAAACGGGTGAGATACGTTTTTATCCGACAGGCGGCAAGGAGACAGAAGTGAAACTGCTGCATAAGTTTAACCTCTACTTTGAACCGTTTGTGCGACTGATGAATGGCGGAGTGTTCGAAGGCAGCAACGACCCGCATTTCATAACGAAAGATACATTACACTTAATAGAGTATATGCCGGAACGGCTATGGAACGTGACAGGTACGCGAAATAATAAGTCATACCGCTATGTTCGTTTCTATGGTTTGGACGAAAGCCATTGCGACATTGCCGAGGCATCATTCTATGAACATGCTTCAGATACCATCCCACTGAAGGGGTGTGTTATAATCAATCCGGGTGGTACACCTATCGACGATGAGCACCATCCGCGCAATGTGTTCGATGGCGACCCTTACACTTCGTTCAGTCATACCGATGCTTCGGGTGGATGGATAGGTCTTGACTTTGGCCGGCCAAGACAAGTGAAGAAAATCGTCTTTACAGCTCGTAACCGTGACAACTTCATCCGCACGGACGATGAATATGAACTGTTCTTTGCCGACAAGAATGGATGGCAATCGGCTGGTCGTACATGGCCTACTTCAGATTCGTTGCTCTACACTGTTCCCGAAGGAACACTGCTCTACTTAAAAGACCACACACGAGGCAAAGAAGAACGCATCTTTGAATATAGAGAGGGGAAACAGGAGTTTTGGTAATAGATAACATTGCATAGATGAAACTGATTGAAAAAATAATGTTGTTTGTATTGGTAGCAATATCCATATTCTGCCATTCCGAAAAGATGGTTGATGCCTATATTGTACCAAAATGGTGCTATACACTATCAGCATTGCTATTGATATTAATATACTTATCAATTAAACACCTGATAGTGAAGCAATACAATCACATTATCAATCTTTTGGATATATCGCGTATTGTTCTATTACTATGTTTAACCTTATCAATCTGGGGTATTTTGCAATATATAGAATGGTTGCCCTCATTTTCGGCATTTAAAGTCGTGGGCAATTACGATAATCCTGCCGGATTTGCAGCTACATTGTCTATCAGTTTTCCATTAGTGTGGTATCTATTGAAGAATACCACCAAACAAGCAGAACGTATTATTGCCTATATTGTAATAGTAGCGATGACAGTAGCCGTTTTGTTGTCTGCTTCACGCGCAGGGATAGTAACGATTGCTATTTGGTTTGGGATGTTGGCATATGATAAAATAGAATTGCCAAACTACGTAAAAAAAACAGCTTCTGTTCTATTGGCCATTGCATTGTTTGTAGTAGTTTATGCATTAAAGAAAGATTCCGCCGATGGCAGATTGTTGATTTGGCGATGTGCACTGGAAATGATTTCTGATTCTCCATATGTAGGCTATGGTTGGGGAGGTTTTAAAGCAAATTACATGGATTATCAAGCTTGTTATTTCGAGCAAAACCCGAATAGTCCGTATGCCATGTTGGCAGACAATGTACAATCTCCTTTCAATGAATACTTAAATGTCTTGATTAATTGGGGGGTAATAGGTTTTCTGATTATCGCAAGCGGCTTTGTGTATTTATTCTATATTCATCACAAGCATCCTACAAGTAAATCAAAAGTCGCTATTACATCAATCATTACCATTGCAGTATTTTCATTGTTTTCTTATCCGTTTACATATCCTTATCCGTGGTTGATATTGATTATTTCCATTGCAGTTATCATTAACGAATGTGTCAAGATAAATGTGTCGCATGGCAAATTAGCAACACTATTCTGCTTAACCATACTATTTGCATCATCTATATTACTTCATGAGGTAGTGACTCGGATAGAAGCTGAGTATAAATGGAAGTCCATTCTTTATCGTAATGACGATTATGCACTGAAAGCGTATAAAGAATTAAATCAAGAACTCGGTTCCGATCCCTATTTCCTTTATAGTTATGCTGTAAACCTATATCAACAGGGTTGTATTGATGCAAGCCTTGAGGTGGCTAATGCGTGTGATAAATATTGGGCTGATTACGACTTACAACTGCTATTGGGGACTATCTATCATGACAAGTTGATGTATGATGATGCCATACATCATTATAAGAGAGCCGCTTTGATGTGCCCGAATCGTTTCATTCCCTTGGAAAAACTGATGGATGTGTATATGACATGTGGAAAAAGAAGCGATTGCTATCAAATAGCTCTGACCATATTGGAAAAGCCTGTAAAAGTGCCTTCCATCAATATTCAGATAATTAAGAGAAAAGCAAAAGGGATAATAAACCAAATGTTGAACGAAAAAGATACGATTATGTAAACAGATTAAGTATAGGAAGGATTAAGGCTGTGGGTCCAAGATTGGCAAGGGGCTGATACCTATGAGAAATGATAGAACACAGTTTAAGTAAATATATAAATTATAAAAATCATGAGAAATTTGTTATTTTTAATAATAATGATGTTTATTGTTTCATGTGAAAATTCTATAGTCAATTTTGGAAGAGAAGACACATTGCAAGAAATTATGGATGAAATCCAAACAAGAAATATGGATTATGAAGAATATGTTCATCCCCTTTTAGAAGGGCATTATGTTGACTTTGTAAATAATCAATATGAAGTTACAATATCGAAAAATGAGGCTATTGAAATCGGTATTTCTGCGGACAGTTATGATGAGTTTTTAGAATTGGTATCTAAGACGAATAATTTGATACAAGAAACCATTGACGAATGTGTCGAAACATCTGATACTGTAATCGTAGTTTCTAATTTATATGACAATCCAAATAACTATGTAAATTTATCCATAGCAAAAACACGTGCAGAACCGACTAATACTATGCCTTTTGGTACAATTCAAACTAATGGACAAGAGGAAGGTATGAATCCGATGACTCTTCCACGCAGTATGAAGTTTGTTGTATGTGATTGTTATGCCAGAGCAGCCCTTGCTGCTGGTCATGTCGTTACAACGAAAGTTTTTGGAGGGACTATGGTTGGTACAGGTATTGGGCAGCACATAGATATAAAAGTAGGTGTAAGTGCTTCCGGCACTGTTGGAGGAATATATTATAAAACCACTGATAGTAATGGAGGTGTATGCGCATGGCAAGGAAGTGAGAATTAATATTTGACCCTTTACTGTTTGAATATTAAATTTTACTTTACACATAATTTTAAATCTCAGAGTCTATGAAATTAATAGTTGAGAAAATCAGCATGATACTTTTAGTTAGTATCTTGGTTACTCTTGTTAGTTGTTGGAATAATAATACCACTATAACTGATAAAAAGTATAAAGAACTATTGAATGAATCAATTTTGCTCATTCCTGATTCATTGCTGAACGAAGAACAGGCTGCATTGAAAACTAAACTTGTGGATTTGATTTATAAGGAAGTTGAAGTGGTAGATAATAACCTTGTTTTGAAAATTTCGCGCGAAGATTTAGAAAACCAAGGAATACCTTCTTTCTATTATGATATTATCAAATATCAATTGAAAGAGACTTCCGATACAATGAATAAATGGGTTGATGAGGGTTCGCTTACTCCCGAACAAGCTGATTTAGATTCCTTGTATAGAGAATGGCGAAAGAAGTTTTAAATTACTCAATTACTTGATTGATGAAACATTATTATACATGTTTGTCGGGATACTGTTTATAAAAAAAATGTGTATCAGTTAAGTAGGATATGGATTAGTATAAATAGGGAAATTCCTATTCAAAAGTAGGAATTTCCCTCATCTTGTTAAAACGCTTATTGCTATATTTGTAGCATAATACATGACACCCCACTATTATTAACAATTAAAAAAAATTACGATTATGAAAAAAACGTTACTATTTTTAAGTATGTTTGCATGGCTATGGGTTGGAATGGCTTGTAGCGGCGACGACGATTTGCCACCGATTGAAGAAAAGCAACCGATAAAAAGTTTCTTTATGAATGAAGGGGATAGCTTGGCTCTTGCTGTTTCTTTACGACCTTTTGGGATTAAAGACTTGGATAAATTTATTGATAGTGAGTGGGAATATGTTATAGACGATATTAAATATCATCAGTATTATTACCAAGGTGTAGTATTTAATACACTTTGGGATACAAAAGAAAACATATACCGTTTGTGGCGCATTGCTGTGGAAGAACCTGAGTTGTTGCCCGATGGTTATTTTCTATCTCCTGCGTTGAAAGATTTAAAACGTTTAAGTCATCTTGAAATACGTGGTGATGAACGGGCTACCGGCGTAATACCAAAAGAAATATTTGATTGTCCTTTGGTTAGATTGCACATTTCAGGCAAGGGATTTACAGGTGCTATACCTAAAGAAATAGCAAAGGTTGCTAATACATTAGTAGCAATTGAAATAGTTAGTACCTCATTAAATTACTTACCGGAAGAAATAGGTGAACTGCGGAAAGTAAATGTTCCGTATTTGTGCTATAATGAGTTTCGAGGAACCCCTCCAATGTCTTTACGTAACTTCAGTTCTTCGGCACAGTGTCAGGACAATTATTTTGATGAAATAGATTGGAATATGTTTTTAGAATTTGATGCAGATAAGTCTGTGGTTACCGGTATTTATTCTGTTCCACTGCTTGATGGCAATTGCTTAACAGGAGAAATCCCACAAGAAGTACTCGATTCTGAATATTGGACCTACTTCGCTCAATGTTTAGGACGTCAAAGGGATGGATATGGATTCAGTAACTGGTCTAAATAAATAAAAATATTTAAGTAATAGGGAAATTCCTATTCAAAAGTAGGAATTTTCCTCATCTTGTAAAAAACTTATTGCTATATTTTCAGCATAATACACTACACCCCACCATTATTAACAATTAAAAAAATTACGATTATGAAAAAAACGTTACTATTTTTAAGTATGTTTGCATGGCTATGGGTTGGAATGGCTTGTAGCGGCGACGACGACTTGCCGGAAGTGCCTAAAGGACCGGCACGCCCAACAATGAATGTACAAGACAGTTTGGTTATGGTGGCCTATTATCATAGTATGAAGTGTGCAGAATGGAAAGAACCCTATCATTGGGATATTACCGACTATACCACTTGGGGCGATGTAACAGCTGCATTGGATACAGAAAAGAATGAATATCGCATAGTGAAAATCCGAGTAGGCGATCCGAAATACTTGCCGGCAGGCTATTCATTGCCGACCGAATTGGGTAATCTGCCTTACTTGACCTGGTTAGAGATATCGGGTGATG
This sequence comes from Mediterranea massiliensis, assembly GCA_015060685.1. Lineage (GTDB taxonomy): Bacteria > Bacteroidota > Bacteroidia > Bacteroidales > Bacteroidaceae > Bacteroides > Bacteroides massiliensis_B. The sequence goes on from SUXZ01000008.1 coordinate 100,699, forward strand.
AACGCGCCAAGGGTGGTATTCCCAAAGAAATCTTTAATTGTCCGTTGGAGCTATTGTATATTTCAGGTAAGGGATTTGGTGGAGAAATCCCTAAAGAGATTGGTAATGTAGCCGCAACAATGAAATGGCTATATATAACCGGCACTTCGTGTAATACAATTCCAGAAGAAATCGCATTATTGCAGAATTTAGGGAGTCGAGCACATTTAGGTGGTAATGAATTTTCTGGAACTCCCCCTCTGTTCTTAAGGGATTTGCCGCATGGTGTTAATCTTTGGTATAATTATTATACTGAAATGGATTGGCGATTCTTTACCGAGGAGAAAGGTATTGTTCCTGAATTGGATTATAATTGGCTATCTGGAGAGATTCCGGAAGAGGTGTTTGCTACTGAAAATTGGAAAATTTATGGAATGAGAATACGAAATCAACGTGATGGGTATTGGTTTAGTAATTGGCCTGATGATTTTTGGGATTAGTATAAGTAGGGAAATTCCCTAAAGAATAATGGGGTGCATAATATCGCTATGCACCCCATTGCTTTTTGTTTTTATGTTCTCTTTATTCTTCATCCCGATGCACTTTCAGCAATCCGCCGGTGGCGGTGTCGAACAGTACTTGGGTGCCGGAGTTATTTTACTGTATCGTGAAATGTTTTGATATCCCCAACATGGTTATATAGTCCAAGTAGGGATGTTGCATGTGCAGTGTTCGATAGTGGGGAAATGCTATTCATTAAGCAAATCTTCTACTTTTTGGATAAGTTCTTTGGCCGGATTAACCATGCTTAAGATTTCATCCTTCGATACAGAAAAGAGACAGTTATAATCGCCTTTTTTCCTTAACTGCTCAATTCTTGATAGGAATGCGCCAAGGTTCGATTCTACCTTGCCGGTCTTCACGAAGTGAAGTCCAAATAGAGTTATCAGCCCATCGTGTGTATGACAAGAAATGCCATTTTGAATAAATAGGGCCTGTATAGCATGGAAGCAGGCATAATAATACCTGTTCGAAGCAATATCCCAATATTGTTGTTTGCACATTTGGTCTGCTTGCTCCAAAAACAGGCGTGCCTTGTTCATTTGTAGCTTTACAACGGTTTTTCGATCGTCTTCATTTAGGCTCATAACAATGCTATTGCGTCTTGTTGAACATTGTGATAGAAAGGAGTTATTTTACTTTCTTCCCATTCCTTGCTCGAATACATGATAGGGTTGATTTGTTCTCCTAAGTCCCAACCAAGTACGGTCAATGGATAGGTGACAGTGTCATAATCGGTAGGCAGCAATTTATCTTTGTTCAGAACGATAAGAATGTCCCAATCCGACCCTTCGTGTGCATCGCCACGAGCTTGTGAGCCGAAAAGCCACGCTTTCCCATCGTTAGGAAGATGGTTGATGAGCGTTTGTTTTATGCTTTCTATAACCGATTGTTTCATAATACATTCCTTTTATAGCACCACAAATAAACAAGTTAATTTTGATTTTGCCAAATAATCCTTCTACTTTTATATATTATTCATCATCCCGATGCACTTTCAGCAATCCGCCGGTGGCGGTGTCGAACAGTACTTGGGTGCCGGAGTTCTTGTTGAAGAGGACGGGCGAGAGGTATTCGATGCTGCCGAATTGCGATACGGACTTCTCTTCTTTGTAGATGACTTCGTTGTTGCGGGTCAGTGTGATGAGGCCCCTGCCCGGTACGTTATAGACAATGCCGCTCAACTCCTTCTTCTTGCCGCCGGTAGCTTCGTCGGCTGCCGGTACTTCGGGGCTTTTCAAGTCGGTGATGGTGATGTAGGTGGGCGCACCGGCCAAGTTGTCGTTATCTACCACACCGAATTTGGTGGAGAACCGGAAGGCAATGGCATTCTTTACTTCGCGTGGAGTGATGCGGATGACGTGCGTCTTGCTCTCTTTCTTTGTGGTGCCGGTGAAGAGCGACATCAGGGCCTGCTCCTGTTGGCTCAGATTGTCCAGCATCAGCTTCAGTTGCTCACCGTCTTGCGGCAGGTTGTCCGATTCGCCCCTAACCAAGGCGTTCTTGCTTTCGCGTATTTCGTAAATCTCTTTTGCAATCAGTTCGGCCATCTTGGCACTGGAGTTTGCCATGAGAATCTCTTCGGTAAGGTAGTTGCTTGCATCGGGGGCGGCGTCTTGGTTGCCGGCCGGCCGGCTGCTGCTTGCCTGCTTGTCTGCCTGCTTACCGCTGAAAGGCATGTTGATGGAGCGTATGATGCCGTCTTCGGTCAGTTCCATGAGTGGGGCAGAGCTCTTGTCCTTCATCTTGACAAAATAGACTTTCTCCTTGTTGGGCACACCCTCCAAGTCCATGGAAATGTTGTCGATGCTCCACTTGCTGCTTGCCTCTGAAGAGATGTTGCTCAGGCGCAAGAACTGTTCGGCATACTTGCACAACTCGCCGGGAACATAGGTGTGCTTGGTGGTTTCTACGGTAATCACAACCTCGGTTTGAGGCAGCATGTAGGTAACGCCATAGTCCTTGCCACGCATAACGCCGGCGGTCACTTCGGTTTGTGCTTTCAGCGTGCAAACGGCCAACAGACCTGCTATTATTACGGATAATCTTTTCATATTTGTCGTATTATGGAGATTTCAGGTAGCAAAGTTAATTAACTTCTTTGGCTTACCAAAAAAAAATGCCATCTTTGCACGACAATCTACACAATGAGTATGAACGAAGAGATTAAAAAGGCTTGTCAGGTGCTGCGCGAGGGGGGAGTGATTCTCTATCCCACCGACACCATTTGGGGCATTGGATGCGACGCCACGAACGAAGAGGCCGTCAGAAGGGTTTACGAGATTAAGCAACGTGCCGACAGCAAGGCGTTGTTGGTGCTGGTGGATTCGCCCGTGAAGGTGGACTTCTACGTACAGGATGTGCCCGACATTGCCTGGGACTTGATTGAACTGACCGACAAGCCGCTCACCATTATCTACTCCGGTGCCCGCAACTTGGCCGCCAATCTCTTGGCCGAGGATGGAAGTGTGGGTATCAGGGTTACTTCGGAAAGCTTCTCGCAACGCTTGTGCCAGCAGTTCCGCAAGGCCATTGTCTCTACATCGGCCAACATCAGCGGCATGCCTTCGCCCAAGTGCTTCTGCGAAATCAGCGAAGAGATAAAGGCCGCCGTCGATTACATTGTGAATTATCGTCAAGAAGAGACACAGGCTCCTGCACCAAGCAGCATCATCAAGCTGGGCAAGGGTGCCGAAATAGAAATAATCCGTAAGTAACAGGTATGGAAGGGGAGAAAGGCAGTTGGCTACAGCGCTTCATCATCTGGCGCGAACAGCATATTAAGGAGAAACACTTTATCTTGGTGCTCAGTTTCTTGGTGGGTATCGGTACGGCCGTTGCCGCATTGGTGCTGAAGGGAATCATCCACGCCATACAACACTTCCTGACGGAGAACTTCTCTACTACCGAAGTCAACTATCTTTACTTGCTTTATCCCGTGGTGGGTATTGCCATTGCCGGCCTGTTTGTGCGCTACGTGGTGAAAGACGACATTGGGCACGGTGTAACGAAAATTCTCTATGCCATCTCCAGCCGCAAGAGCCGCATCAAGCGGCACAACACCTGGTCGTCTATCGTGGCCAGTTCCATCACCATCGGGTTTGGCGGTTCGGTAGGAGCCGAGGCCCCTATTGTGCTGACCGGTTCGGCCATCGGCTCGAACTTGGGAAGCCTCTTCAAGATGGAGCATCGCACACTGATGCTGCTTGTGGGATGTGGTGCGGCAGGTGCCGTGGCTGGCATCTTCAAGGCTCCGATTGCCGGTCTGGTCTTTACGCTCGAAGTGCTGATGCTCGACCTGACCATGTCGTCGCTTCTTCCGTTGCTCATCTCGGCCGTAACGGCGGCCACCGTCTCCTATATCACCAGTGGCACCGAGGCGATGTTTAAGTTCCACTTGGACGAATCGTTCCAGTTGGAGCGCATCCCATACGTTATCCTGCTGGGCGTTTTCTGTGGCATGGTGTCGCTCTATTTTACCCGCGCCATGAATGCCGCCGAAGGATGGTTTGCCAAGTTGCTGAAGCCCGGACGCAAGCTGGTGGTCGGCGGATTGATGTTGAGCATTCTGATATTCCTCTTCCCGCCGCTTTATGGCGAAGGCTACGATACCATCGAGCTGTTGCTGAACGGTACTTCCAACGAGCATTGGGAGACGGTGATGAACAACTCGTTGTTCTATGGATATAGCGAGTTGCTGTTGGTTTACCTGCTGCTCATCGTGCTCTTCAAGGTGTTTGCATCCAGTGCAACCAATGCCGGCGGCGGATGCGGCGGTATCTTTGCACCTTCGCTCTTCCTGGGTTGTATATCGGGCTTTGTCTTTGCCCATTTCAGCAACGACTTTGCCGTCATCCCTTATCTGCCGGAGAAGAACTTTGCCTTGATGGGCATGGCCGGTGTGATGAGCGGTGTGATGCATGCACCGCTGACCGGTGTCTTCCTGATTGCCGAGCTGACCGGTGGCTACGACCTCTTCTTGCCGTTGCTGATTGTATCCGTAAGTTCCTACCTCACCATCATCATCTTCGAACCGCATAGTATCTACTCCATGCGTCTGGCCAAGAAGGGCGAGTTGCTTACTCACCACAAGGACAAGGCCATCCTGACACTGATGAACCTGGAAAAGGTGGTGGAAACCGATTTCGTGACCGTGCATCCCGAAATGGATCTGGGCGATGTGGTGAAGGCCATCTCTTCATCGCGACGCAACATCTTCCCCGTGACCGATGGCGAGAACAAACTGATAGGCATTGTGTTGCTGGACGACATACGCAACATCATGTTCCGACAAGAGTTGTACCATCGCTTCAACGTGAGGCGTTTCATGACCTCGGCACCGGCACGCCTGCTCAGTACGGATAGCATGGAGGTGGTGATGCGCAAGTTCGATGATACCAATGCGTGGAACTTACCGGTGGTGGATGAAGAGGGGCATTACTTGGGCTTTGTATCCAAATCGAAGATATTCAACTCCTATCGTCAGGTATTGGTACACTTCTCGGAAGACTAAAAGATTACACTGGTAGGTTCTTATTCTATAAACAAGACCCCCGCTACTATCATCCCCATGATGCATAGCCAACGGAGGCGTGCAACCGAAAACCGCTCGATGTACAGATAGATGGCATGTATCAACAGGTAGAGCAGGCACACTTCCACCAGGCTTAGTTGCAAACCGTCGAACGAGGCATAGGGGAGCGACTCTATCCAATGCAACCCTTTGTGCTGGAGCATCAGCATCTTCTCCAATAACCACGCCACGCCAGCTTGAAGCATGGGGAAGGGGGTGAGCATCAGCATGGCTATGGCTATGTAGAGCACGAACGTCACCATCGGGATTATCCAGAAGTTGGTAAGCAGGAAGTGGGTGGAGAAGCGGCCAAAGTAGTAAACCACCAACGGCATGGTGCCGAACTGGGCCGCAAGAGAGACGGAGGCAAGCCCCCACACCTTCCTGATGATGGGGTTCGACCAGGGGCATAGCGCATTCAAGTGAGGACAGAAAAGGATTAAGGCACACACGGCCGCAAACGAGAGTTGGAAGCCTACGTCGAACAACCACGTGGGCTTGGCGCAAAGCATTACGAAGGCGGTGAAGGCCACTACGTTCAGTGTCAGCGGTTCGTTGCGCCACAAGCGGACAAGGGCCAGCACGGAAAACATGATGACCGCCCGGACTACCGAGGGCGAAAGGCCGGTGAAGTAGGCAAATCCACCCAATAGTATCAGTGTGAGCACCGAACCTATCGGGCGCATCCACCGAATGCGTCCGGTGAAAAAGGAGAGGATGAAGGTCAGCAACCAGGCTATCAACCCGACGTGAAGCCCCGAAAGTGCCAGCACATGGCTTGCACCGGAGACGGAGTACATCTCGCGAACCTCCTCGCTCAAATCCTCCTTCTCTCCAATGGTCAGTGCCTTCAGTACGGCCAGCTCGTCGCCTTCCAATCCCAAACGTTGATAAAGCAAAGCCACCTTTTCGCGGTAGGCCTCGGCCTTGTCGCGCCATCCCATGAGGCTATCCTTGCTTAATACTTGCCACTTGCCCGATGGCACATAGGCGGTGGCTGCCACTCCTTTCCGTTTCAGGTAGCGGGCATAGTCGAAATCTATCTCACCGAAGTTGCGGGGCGGTTGCATCGTAGCCTGGATAGCTATGCGATGTCCTTTCTGTAGTGTGTACGAGGCGGAATCCTTGGGGAAGTAAAGCAGGCATAGCGGTTGGTGAGGCAAGGGAAGCAGCGAGTCGCCCTGTTGGCAAGCCAATGCCCTTGCCCGGTAGAGCACCGAGCGTTGTTTCTCCTCACTATGGTCGGTAATCTGCACGAGGCACACCTGTCGCCCGTCGGCGAAAGGAAACTCAAGCGATAGGTAGTGCTGCGATAATCGGCTGATGCCTAACGTGAAGAGCAGTGCCGTAAAGAGGATGGCAAAGCAACGCGAGAAGCGGCGGTAGCAGAGGCCCATGAGCAGTGTCAAGGCAACAATAAGGCCTATCGCCAAGGTAACGGGTAGCGGCGGTAAGAGATACTCTTCGCAAGCGATGCCTGCGATGAGTGGAAACAGGAAGAATAGGAAGGGATGGTTGTGCAATCCCGTTTGCATGTTGTTATAGTTGCTTCAGTTGATGGATGGCTTCTTCGGGCGACGATGCTTTGAAGACGGCACTTCCCGCAACCAGCACGTCGGCACCGGCGGCTATCAGTTGGGGGGCGGTTTCCATGTTCACGCCTCCATCCACTTCGATCAGTGCTTCCGAGCCGGTTTCGTTAATCAGCGCCTTCAGCTCGCGAATCTTGTCGAGGCTATGTTCGATGAATGCCTGTCCGCCAAAGCCGGGGTTTACACTCATTACCAACACCATATAGACATCTTTAATAATGTCTTTCAGCAACGATACGGGTGTGGCCGGGTTGATGGTGACGGCCGGTTGCATGCCGGCTTCGCGTATCTGTTGCACCACGCGGTGCAGGTGTGGGCATGCTTCGAAGTGTACGTTCATGATGTGTGCGCCCAACGCCTTTACTTCGGGGATGAACTTTTCGGGTTGGACAATCATCAGGTGTACGTCGAGTGGCTTTTGTGCTACCTTGGCCACCGCCTTCAGTACGGGGAAGCCGAATGAGATGTTGGGTACAAACACGCCGTCCATGATGTCGGCATGAATCCAGTCGGCCTCGCTACGGTTTAGCATTTCAATGTCGGCTTGCAGGTTGCCGAAGTCGGCTGATAATATAGAGGGTGAAACGATTGTTTTCATAGGTTACCTTGATTATTTGTGCTACAAATGTAGAAAAAAGTTTCTATTTAACGCAAAAATCGTTGTTTATCTTGAATCCTCTAAGCAATTCGTCGGTTTTCAGTCGTTTTTTTCCGGGTAATTGCAACGATTTTACCTCAATCCATCCGTCGGGAACGGCTATGCGCAGATAGTTTTTACCATCCGTATCGATGCTGCCGGTGGGGTTGTTGTGTGCCTTTTCGATGCGTTCGGTTTCGAAAATCTTCACCGTCAGCACCTCGCCACCGGGTTGGTGAAGCTCCGTCCAGGCGGCAGGGTAGGGCGATAGGCCACGGATGAAGTCGTACACCTGCTTGGCGCTCTTTGTCCAGTCGATGCGGCACGTCTCTTTGAAGATTTTGGGTGCAGGCTTCAGTTCGCCCACCACGGCCATCTCCTCTTGTGGTATGCTCTTTACGCTTCCGTCCAGGATGGCATCTACGGTTTCCACCACAAGCTTTCCGCCCAGCATCATCAGTTTGTCGTGAACGATGCCCACGTTGTCGGTTTCGGCAATGGGCACTTTCACCTGTTGAATCACCTCGCCGGTGTCAATCTCGTGTTGCAGGAAGAAGGTGGTGATGCCCGTTTCGGTGTCGCCGTTCATTACCGCCCAGTTGATGGGTGCCGCACCGCGGTATTGGGGCAGGAGCGAGGCGTGCAGGTTGAAGGTGCCTAATCGTGGCATGTCCCACACTACTTGCGGCAACATACGGAAGGCCACCACAATTTGCAGGTCGGCTTGCCAGGCGCGAAGGTCTTCGATAAAGGCTTCATCCTTCAGCCGTTTGGGTTGCAACAGGGACAATCCTTGCTCCAAGGCATACTGCTTTACGGGCGAGAATTGCACCTTGTGCCCGCGTCCGGCCGGCTTGTCGGGCATGGTGATGACACCTACTACATTATATCCGCCTTCCACGAGGCAACGCAGGGATTCGACGGCAAAGTCGGGCGTCCCCATATATACGATTCTTAAATCTTTCTTTTCCATATTTACGTGTAAAACTCGTGCGAAGATACTACATGCTGCCGAAATAAACAAATATATTTTTTCTGTGCTCAAACCTTTTTCTTATTTTTGCACTTTCTAAAAGAAACTGACACTATATGCTGACAAAGATAATCGACCAAAGCAAGATTGACCATTTCGAGAAATGGCTGGATAAAGGAGAAAAGTTTGTAATCGTATCACACGTATCGCCCGACGGCGATGCCATTGGCTCGTCGCTTGGCTTGTGGCACTTCCTGTCGTTGCAAGGCAAGGAGGCACACGTCATCACCCCCAACGCTTTTCCCGATTTCCTTCGGTGGATGCCCGGTAGCCGTGGCGTGCTCTTCTACGACGCCATGCGCGAAAAGGCCGACAAGCTGATTGCCGAAGCCGATGTAATCTGTTGCCTCGACTTCAACGTCATTACCCGCATCGATGCCATGGCCGATGCCGTGCTGGCTTCACCGGCCCGCAAGATACTTATCGACCACCACTTGAATCCCGGCGACTTCTGCCAGATTATCATCTCTCATCCCGACATTGCCTCCACCTCCGAACTGGTGTTCCGCCTGATTTGCCGCTTGGGCTGCTTCGACGACATCACCAAGGAGGCGGCCGAATGTATCTACACCGGCATGATGACCGACACCGGCGGCTTCACCTTCAACTCCAACAACCGCGAGGTGTACTTCATTGTCAGCGAGTTGCTTTCGAAAGGTATCGACAAGGATGCCATCTACCGCAAGGTGTTCAACACCTACTCGGAAAGCCGCCTGCGCCTGATGGGCTACGTCCTTTCGCACATGTATGTCTTCCGTAAGCACCACACCGCCCTCATCTCCCTGACCGAGCAGGAGCAAAACCGCTTCAACTACATTCGTGGCGATAGCGAAGGCTTTGTAAACATGCCGCTTAGCATCCGCAACGTCATCTGCTCGTGCTTCCTTCGCGAAGATACCGAGAAACCCATGATTAAGGTATCCCTCCGTTCGGTGGGCAGCTTCCCGTGCAACCAGCTTGCCGCCGAGTTCTTCAACGGAGGCGGACACCTCAATGCTTCGGGTGGCGAGTTTTACGGCACCATGGAAGAGGCAAAGAAGCAATTCGAAGCCGCTATCGAGAAGTTCAAACCCCAACTTTTGGCCTGTTACGAAGAAAAAAAGGCTGATAAAGGTTAAAAGATACGAACTTTCTCCCTTTCTCCTTCTTTGTTTCAATTAAATAGAATACTTTTGCACCCGAAATACGAACAAACATAACCAATGAAGAAAATTTTACCATTCATCTATTCGTTGATGGTGCTCAGCATCATCTTTTATGCTTGCGACGACACAAAGACTTATGCCGAAATGATGGAAGACGAAGACAATGCCATCGAAGAATTCATTCGCGACAGTAGCATCACCGTCATCTCACAAAGCCAATTCTATGCCAACGACTCCACTACCGACGTATCCAAGAACGAGTACGTGCAACTGGCCAGTGGCGTATATATGCAAATCGTAAAGAAAGGCTCTACCAACCTGGCCGACACCATCCGCCCCAACGAAGAGGTGCTGGTGCGCTTCTCGGAATATAGCCTTTTCGATAAGCAGATTACTGTATCCAACCTCGAACTGCCCTATATGGTCGATCGTTTCCGCTACGTGGTAACCTCATCGTCTATTGCCGGCATCTTCTCTACCGAGGACGTTGGTGCCATGTACTACTACTATGGCTCAACCACCGTACCGGCCGGATGGCTTGCCGCCCTGGCATACATTCGCGACGGCGCACATGTCAAACTCATTGTGCCCCACAAGATGGGCCACGACAATGCCCTTAGTGGTGTAGAGCCCTACTTCTACGACATGCGCAAGATAACATTCTGGAGATAATAAATAGAGGTTAGGGGTTAGTGATTGACAAGAATACTAACCCCTAATCACTCATCACTCATCGCTAATCGCTAATCACTAATCACTCATCGCTAATCGCTAATCACTAATCACTAAAATATGGCTTTAATCAAATCAATCTCGGGCATCCGAGGCACTATCGGCGGACACGTGGGCGAAGGACTTAACCCCTTGGACATCGTGAAGTTCACATCTGCCTATTCAACACTTATCCGTCAGACATCTACCATAAAAAGCAATAAAATCATCGTTGGACGCGATGCACGCCTTTCGGGCGAAATGGTAAAGAACATCGTTGTAGGCACCTTGATGGGCATGGGATGGGATGTAGTCGATATCGACCTGGCATCTACCCCCACCACCGAGCTGGCCGTAACCATGGAGGGTGCCGACGGAGGTATCATCCTGACCGCTTCGCACAACCCACGCCAATGGAATGCCTTGAAGTTGCTCAACGAAAAGGGCGAATTCCTTAATGCTGCCGAAGGTCAGGAAGTGCTGCGCATTGCCGAGGCCGAAGCCTTCGAATATGCCGAAGTAGATAAACTGGGCAGCTATCGCAAAGACTTGTCATATAACCAAAAACATATTGATAGCGTCCTTGCGCTCGACTTGGTCGATGTGGAGGCCATCAAGAAAGCCAACTTCCGTGTAGCCATCGATTGTGTCAACTCGGTAGGCGGCATCATCCTTCCCCAACTGCTCGAAGCCCTTGGTGTGCAACACATCGAGAAACTCTATTGCGAGCCCACCGGCGACTTCCAACACAACCCCGAACCCTTGGAAAAGAACTTGGGCGACATCATGGAGTTGATGAAGGGCGGCAAGGCCGATGTAGCCTTTGTGGTCGATCCCGATGTGGACCGTCTGGCCATGATTTGCGAAGACGGCAAGATGTATGGCGAAGAATACACCCTTGTCACCGTGGCCGATTATGTACTGAAGCACACCCCCGGCAACACCGTATCCAACCTCAGCTCTACCCGTGCCTTGCGCGACGTTACCGCCAAGTATGGTCAAACCTACTCGGCAGCAGCCGTAGGCGAGGTGAACGTAACCACCAAGATGAAGGAGGTAGGTGCCGTGATTGGTGGCGAAGGCAACGGAGGTGTCATCTATCCTGCCAGCCACTACGGACGCGATGCTTTGGTGGGCATTGCACTCTTCCTTAGCCACCTGGCACACGAAGGCAAGAAGGTAAGCGAACTTCGCGCCACCTATCCCGCCTACTACATGGCTAAGAACCGTGTCGATCTGACTCCCGAAACCGATGTCGATGCCATCCTTGCCAAAGTGAAGGAAATCTATCAGAACGAAGAGATCAACGACATCGACGGTGTAAAGATTGACTTCCCCGACAAGTGGGTACACCTGCGCAAAAGCAATACCGAACCCATTATCCGTGTATATAGCGAAGCCTTCTCGCCGGCCGAGGCCGAAGAGATTGGTCAGCAAGTAATGGCCGTTATTGAAGAATTGGCAAAATAATCCCCCTAATTAATACAGATGCAAACGCCCCTTGTTGCTTCGTGCACAAGGGGCGTTTTATTTTAGCTTTTATTCTCACCATTCCCATTGCTTTAGCGTAATAACGATTCAAATAAATTATCCGTACAATTTCCAATCATTGTTTCATATTTGAAAGATGAAAGTATCACAGAGCCACAATCAGTATATGACAGAGATAGGCTCAGTATATCATCGAGCCTATTTCAGTATATGACTGATCCTACCCCCTCTCAGAAACACTTCTGAGAGGGGGTAGTTGTTATTAGTCAAGTATGCAAAGATTATTTTACAAAAAAAATGTAGGGACGCATCATGATGCACTGCTGTCCCAAAGAAATATTTAACGATACGATTTATATTATAATAAGCTTTTCAATGTGACATTTTGTCAAAATCAAATAGCGATGGAAGAATTGATTTTTCTTTTTCTTCATTCGGCTCTT